>NZ_JAODNV010000005.1 GCF_025398195.1 Chelativorans petroleitrophicus
ACTACGCTATGCTCGAAGAGCCGGCCATGGCAGCGTGACTCAAACCAAAATGCCTCCGGCAATCCCGGCGCGGTTCAGCCCGTTGGCCGACTTTTCGAGCATCACGCTCGCCCGCGAGCCGCCGGATAGGGTGATCGGGCTGCCCGGAACAAGACCGGCCGTAAGCCGGCTTACCACATCCTGCAATTCGTACCGGTACTGATAGCCGGTCATCAGGACGAGCAGGATGAGCATCCAATAGGCGAGGTCGCGCAGGGAGTGGGACAGGCCTCGCCTTGAACCCAGAACCCCGACGACGAGCACCGACGCCCACAGGCCGAGATAAAGCAGCGAGGCGAAAGCGTTGTTCTCGATGCCGAAGACGCTGCCTGCGTCGTGATTGGCGACAAGCAGGATCAGACCGGCTCCCAGGACAGCGAGGCTGATCCAGAACAGCTGCATGGCCTCAAGACCTCTCGGTACGCTCGCGCGCCAGCCGGGCGCGGCGCGTTTCCCTGCGCGGCCGCCGCTCGACCTGGACAAGGCGCGCGGGAAGTTCCTCCATGACGGCGCGCCGCTCTGCGGGCGTCATCGTCAGCCAGGCGGCGATCTCCGCCCGCGTCCGGCCGCAGCCGAAGCAGTAGCCGGTCTTCTCGTCGACCGAGCACACGAGAATGCAGGGAGATTCGATCATCGTCATCGCGTTCCACATGGGACGGTTCGCGCTGGAACGCAAGTGCCGCATCGGGGCGGCATTGCCAGCGGCGGCAAGCACCGTTATGCCGTGAGCTCGGATGAAGCAGGTATCATGACAAGCGGTCTTCCATTCGATGATTTTCGCGCGCTGGCCGGCCGCCCGCCGCCGCCGGATGCGTCTGCGGCGGATCAGGTGCGTGCCGATCTCGCGCCCGAGGCGCTCGGCCGGATCACGGATATTGCGGCATGGTTCGCGGCAGCTACGGGGCACGTGCCCGCGCGCGTGGCGAAGCCGGTCGTGGCGTTGTTTGCCGGAACGCATGCCGTTTCCCGCCGCCTCGGCGGGGGCGACATAGGCACATTGCAGGCGAGAATCGAGGCCATCGCGGCCGGCGCTGCTCCCATCAGCAGCCTATGCGCGTCGGGCAATCTCGGCCTCAACGTGTTCGATCTGGCGCTTGAGATTCCCGTTGAAGACATCACGCAGGCCCCCGCACTCGATGAACGGGCGGCGGCCGCGACGATGGCGTTCGGGATGGAGGTTCTAACGACCGGCGCTGACCTCTTGTGCCTTGGCACCGTGGACGGCTCCGGCGACGTCTCGGCCCTTGCGCTGCTCTCAGCGCTTGGCAGCGGCAAACAGGAGGGATGGGAGGATGCCGGAGAAGCCGGGCGCGCGATCATCGCAGAGGCGTTGAGCGTCCACGCCAATCATCTGCGCGATCCGCTTGAGGCGATGCGCCGACTCGGCGGCCGCGAGATCGCGGCGATCGCAGGTGCCATCCTCGCCGCGCGCACCCAGAAGGTCGCCGTCATCCTCGACGGACTTTCCGCGACCGCCGCAGCGGCGGTGCTCCACGCGCTCGAACCGGCTGCACTTTCGCACTGCCTGCTTGCGGGCGTCACCAGCCCGTCGCACAGGCGGGCTGCCGCCCGGATCGGCCTCGAGCCCGTTCTGGATTTCGGCATACCCGGTATCGGCGCTGCCCTTGCGGCAGAACTCGTTAAGGCCGCTGGCGAAATCTCCGCCGGTGCGGCAGAGGCGCGTCTTAGGCAGACTTCTGGGCTTAGCGCTCGCACATAAATCAGGCGCGGGCGCCGCCCGCCGCGTGCGCGGTGGGCATGGCCGGCAGTTCCTCCATCACACGGGTTGCCGGAAAGGCCACGATCGCCTCCGTGCCTTCGCGCAGCTTCGATTTCAGCTCCAGTGTGCCGCCATGGAGCGCGGCAAGTCCTTGGACGATGGGCAGGCCCAGCCCCGTGCCCTGCTCGGCGTTCTTGATGGCGATTGATCCCTGACCGAAGGCCGAAAGCACCACCGGCAATTCTTCCTTCGGAATGCCGGGGCCGTCATCCTTTATGGCGAGATACTGTCCTCCGCCCGCCGTCCATCCGACGCGCACGCGTACCTCACCGCCTGATGGGCTGAACTTGATGGCGTTCGAAAGCAGGTTGAGGGTGATCTGGCGCACAGCGCGCTCGTCGGCCAGCAGCCGTGGCAGCACCGGCTCGAACTGCTGGACAAGCCGGATGTCCTTCGAGCGCAGCTTGAGCGCCATCATGCGGCAGCATTCCCGCACCACCTCGGCTAAATCGAGCGGTTCTTCGTTGAGCTGGTAGCGCCCCGCCTCGATTCGAGAGAGATCAAGAATCTCGTTGATGAGTTCGAGCAGATGCTTGCCCGATTCATGCACGTCGTTGGCGTATTCGCGATAGGTCTGGTTGTTGATCGGCCCCAGAACCTCCTTCGCCATCACTTCGGAAAAGCCGAGGATGGCGTTGAGAGGCGTGCGCAGTTCGTGGCTGATGGAGGCCAGGAATCGCGACTTCGCCAGGTTGGCTTCCTCCGCGCGCCGGCGCGCCTCGTCGGAAACCGCCTTGGCCGTCTCCAGTTCGGCAATCAGCGCGTCTTTTTCGCTGCGGTATGAGAGCAGGCTCACCGAGACCTGATTGCGGTGATGCGCCACATAGCTGAAGAAGGGCAGGGACACGACGAGAAGCACCGCAAGGATCGACTCCACGTCGAGCGGCAGAGCGGCATGGAGAACGGCATAAGTTGCCACAGGCAGGGCAAAGGTGACGATGGTCGCGCCGCGCAGCGAGGAAGCGATGACTGCGGTGGCCGCAATCGCCATCAGAAGCACGATTGCAAGGAGGGCGGGAAAATAGGCGACGCTGCAGTGAGGGCAGTCCAAGGCCACCAGATAGGCCCAGCCGATGCCGCTGAGGAAATGGAAGGCTAGGTACTGCATCTGCAGCCTTTTCGCGTCCATTTCAGCGAGCGCGAGCCTCTCCACGCGCCGGGACAAAAGGAACAGGCCGGTAAAGCTGCCTCCTATCAGGAGGGCCCAAACCAGCATGTCGGTAAGCAGGCCGAAGGCGAAGCCCGCCCCTCCGATTGCCAGAACCAGAAGCAGAATGGCAGGGGCGCTTGCAATGATCGCGCTGGCGTGAATTTTCATCATTTCTCGGTCGAAGTCGGGATTGCCGACCGTCTGGGAAAGGCGGTCGCGCGTACGCCGCACCGTGCGGATCACTTCCCGGTCGCGATGCGCCCTGGTGCGATCCACTATAAATTTGTTCACCGTCTGGCCGGTATTGAGCGACATTGCCCGCTTCACGACGTCTCTGCGATCAAGAACTTGTATGACCGAATGCTTAAGAGACCCTTCAGTCAGGTGCAGAAAAGGTCAGGACGCGTAGATAGCCGGCAAAGAAAAGGTCGTTTCCATCACATTGCCGATCTGGTGCTTGCGGTGGCGATTCTTGCGCTTCTTGCGTTGGCGACAGAGCGGCTGGACAGGGCTGCCCTGCAGCAGATCGCGGGGAGGGCCGTTGTCGCCGACGGAGACAGCCTGACGATCCTGGATGAGCGTATCCGGATTCGCGGCATCGACGCGCCGGAGCTTGCGCAGGAATGCACGAGACATGGCAATCGATATGCTTGCGGGAGGGAAGCACGGTCCGCGCTGGTGGCCCTGATCTCAGGCGAGACGGTCATCTGCACCGGCCGGGAGCGTGACCGCTACGGAAGGCTGCTGGCGCGCTGCGAGGCGGATGGGCGGGATCTCGGCCGTATGATGGTGGAAGCGGGTTGGGCGGTTGCTTATGGTGACTATGAGGATGCCGAAGTAAGAGCCAGAAGCGCGGCGAAAGGATTGTGGGCTGGCAGCTTCCAGGCGCCAAGCGACTGGCGGGCGGACAACCGGGCGCCGGAGGAAGCGCGCCACGATTGGCTTATGCGGTTGCTGGGTTTGCTGCGGCAGCTCCTTTGGGGCGGCGGCCTTTCCTGAGAGGGGGTGGTCGCTGCGAACCATGTCGTTGTGCAGCGAAGAGGAAGGTATAGGCGATGAAGCTTTATGATGGCGGCCGGGCTCCGAACCCGAGGCGTGTGCGCATTTTCCTTGCGGAGAAGGGAGTGAGCGTGCCTCTGGTGCCGGTGGATATGGGCAATCTGGAGCATCGCGGAGAAACGATCACCCGCCTCAATCCGCTGCAGCGGCTGCCCGTTCTCGAGCTTGACGACGGCACGGTGATCGCCGAAAGCGTCGCCATCTGCCGGTACTTCGAGGCGCTTCATCCTGAGCCTGCGCTCTTCGGCCGCGGCGCCCTTAGCACCGCCTGTGTGGAGATGTGGCAGCGGCGCGTGGAGTTTGGCCTCTTCATGGCGGTGGCTGCGGCTTTCCGCCACCTGCACCCGGCCATGAAGACGTGGGAAGTCCCGCAGATTCCCGAGTGGGGCGAGGCAAACAAGGTCAAGGCTCTGGAATTTCTGGCCTTTCTCGATCGCGAACTGGCCGGACGCCCGTTCATCGCGGGAGACCATTTTACCATTGCGGACATCACCGGTCTGGTTGCGGTGCAGTTCATGAAGCCTGCGCATATTGAATTGCCGCAGGACCTCGACCATGTGCGCCGCTGGTATGACGAAGTGGCCGCGCGCCCAAGTGCTTCGGCCTGAAAAGCAATCCTTGCGAATGAATTCCATGGAAGACGCGCTCGAAACCTTGCTCCGGGAGATCCGTGCCTGCCGGATTTGCATCGAAAATCCGCGCGGCAAGCCGCTGCCGCACGAGCCGCGCCCGGTGGTGGTCGCCTCGAGGGCGGCCCGAATACTCATTGCCGGCCAGGCGCCGGGAACGAGGGTCCACGCCTCGGGGTTGCCCTTCGACGACCGCTCTGGCGACCGGCTGCGCGGTTGGATGGGCGTGAGCCGTGTGGAATTCTACAACCCAGACAAATTCGCCATCGTGCCGATGGGCTTCTGCTTTCCGGGCTATGACGACAAAGGCAGCGATCTGCCTCCCCGCCGCGAATGCGCGCCGATCTGGTATGCCCGACTGATGGCCGAGATGCCGCAGATCGAGCTGGTGTTGGCGGTCGGACAATATGCCCAAGCTTGGCATCTCGGCCGCAATCGCGGCGCGAGCGTAACGGAAACCGTGCTCCAGTGGCGATCGTTTTTCGCCTCTCAAAGGAAGCCACTGGTGCTGCCCCTGCCGCATCCCTCCTGGCGCAACACGGCGTGGCTGAAGAAAAATCCGTGGTTTGAGAAGGAATTGCTGCCCGTTCTTAAACGGGAAATCCAGGCGCGGATATGACCTGGATGCCTTCTGTGTGTCCAAACACAGGAGGATCCAAGCTATTGAGGTCGCGCAATTCCGGCTGACAACCGGCTCCACTCTCCTGGAACTGCGCTCGCCTCACATAGAGCCTTTTCGACTTGCGTGAGAAAATTTTTCCTGTATAGAGCCATCATAAGCACTACGCTTGGAAAAAATTTCCTGGAGTTTTCGATGGATCGTCTCGACCGCAAGATACTGCGCCTTTTGCAGGAGAACGCCACGCTCGCCGTGGCAGATATCGCAAAGAGGGTGGGGCTTTCGACGACCCCTTGCTGGCGGCGCATCCAGAAACTTGAGGAAGAGGGGGTGATCAAGCGGCGGGTGGCGCTGCTTGATCCCGCCAAGGTCAATGCGCGAGTGACCGTCTTTGTATCGATCCGCACCAACGTCCACAGCCACGAATGGCTGCGCCGCTTCTCGGAGGTCATCAAGGAATTTCCCGAAGTCGTGGAATTCTACCGCATGAGCGGCGAGGTCGATTATCTGCTACGGGTCGTCGTTCCGGACATTGCCGCTTACGACGCCTTCTACAAGAAGCTCATCTCGAAGATCGAAATCCGCGACGTCTCCTCGGCCTTCGCCATGGAGCAGATCAAATACACGACCGAGCTTCCGCTCGACTACCTCGTCCTCGACAAGGAGCCGGCAAGCCCGGCGGCGGCATAAGCTTAAGCGCGGTCCAGCCGCATGACATGGCGGCGTGAACCCGCCATGCCAAGCTCGCGGAAGCCGCGCCGGAGGTACATCTCGCGGAAGCCCATGAAGCGGTAGCTAGGAGAATCCGGCTCCACAGGAGAGGCCTCGACCGCGCTGGCGCCTTCGGCAAAAGCATATTCCAATGCCGCGTCGAGCAGCGCGGAGGCAATGCCTTGTCGGCGGTGGGTCCGCTTGATGAAGAAGCAGACGATGGCCCAGACATTTCGCTCGGCATCGTCCTGCCAGGGAGCGAGCCGGCGCAGGCTTTCGCGCGGCGCAATGGAACACCACGCGACCGGTTTGCCGTCCAGATAGGCGAGAATGCCGACCGGCGTACCCGTCTCGACAAAGGACTTCATCGCCTGTTTCCGCTCCGTGTTGGTGGCGGATTGGCGGTTCGGCATGTCGCGCCAGGCCATGCACCAGCAATATTTCGGGCCGCCGGAGTCCTCGAACAGCGCCTCGAAATCGGGCCAGCTCTGCTTCGTCACGGGCGCGAAGCGAAGATTCGCCAAGGCCTTTCTCCGTTCCCCTATCTTTCGAGACGTGCGAGCAGCGAGGACGTGTCCCAGCGCCGTCCACCCATAGCCTGGACTTCTTTATAGAACTGGTCGACCAAGGCCGTCACCGGCAGTTTGGCGCCGTTGCGGTTGGCCTCGGCGAGGCAGATGGCCAGGTCCTTGCGCATCCAGTCGACGGCAAATCCGAAATCGTACCTGCCTTCGTTCATGGTCTTGTAGCGGTTTTCCATCTGCCAGGAGCCGGCCGCGCCCTTCGAAATGACCGAGATAACCTTCTCGATGTCGAGGCCCGCCTTCTTGGCGAAGTGGATGCCTTCCGCGAGGCCCTGGACCAGGCCGGCAATGCAGATCTGGTTGACCATCTTGGTAAGCTGGCCCGCGCCTGCGGGTCCCATCAGGCCAATGGTCCGCCCGAACGCCTCGATCACCGGTTTCGCCCGCTCGAAGGTCGCCGGATCGCCACCGCACATCACCGAGAGCACGCCGTTCTCCGCTCCCGCCTGACCGCCGGAAACCGGCGCGTCGATGAAGCCAAAGCCGCGCTTTTCCGCTTCCGCCGCAAGTTCACGCGCTATCTCCGCCGAGGCGGTGGTGTTGTCGATGAAGATGGAACCGGCCTTCATGGTCTGGAAGGCGCCGTCGGGACCGAGCGTGACGGAGCGCAGGTCATCGTCATTGCCCACGCACGAAAAAACAAAGTCCTTTCCGCTCGCGGCCTCCGCAGGGTTGGGCGCTGTCGCGCCGCCATATTCCGCCGCCCATTTCTCTGCCTTGGCGGCCGTGCGGTTGTAGACGGTAACCTCGTGGCCGCCCCGGTTCTTTAGATGCCCCGCCATGGGGTAGCCCATCACGCCAAGTCCGATGAATGCAACCTGTGCCATATGGCTCTTCCTCCTGGTTTGGGGTTCAGCGTTCAACGGCCGAGATGCCGAGTCAACCGGCGTTCGATGCGCTCGATCGCGATCCTCAGTATCTCGACCATGCCGAGATAGATCAGTGCTGCCCAGATGTAGGTCTGGAAATCGAAGGTGCCGGCATAAGCGCGCCGCGTCTCGCCCATAAGGTCGTAGACCGTGATGATGGCGACGATGGCCGAACCCTTAATCAGCAGAATCAGCTCATTGCCGTAGGGGCGCAGCGCCACCAGAAACGCCTGCGGGAGGATGATCTTGCGCAGCGTCGTCAGGCGGGAGAGACCGAGAGCTGCTGCCGCCTCCCACTGGCCGCGCCCCACGCTCGCGACTGCCCCGCGCAGGATTTCGGCCTGGTAGGCGGCGGTGTTCAGCGTGAATGCGAAGAGAGCACAGTACCAAGCCTCGCGGAAGAACCACCACAGGCCCACAGCCTCGAGCTGGGGACGGAAGGAGCCCAGCCCGTAATAGACCAGAAAGGTTTGCGCAATCAGGGGTGTGCCGCGAAAGGCGTAGACGAAGGCATAGGCAAGCCCGGAGGCGATCCTGTTTTTCGAGTTGCGGCCGATGGCGACCGGTATTGAAAGCAGCGCCCCCGCAACCATGGAGATGGCCACAAGCTGGATCGTCACCCAGAGGCCCGAAAGATAGCGCGGGACGTAGCGCCAGAAGAGATCCGGATTCCAGGACGTGACTAGAAACAGCACGATGCCCAGGCCGACGAGCCCCCACAGCACCAGAAGGGCGATTCCGGCGACGCGCGCGCGCGTCCATCGGCGGACGAGTTCTGGCGGCGGAAGCTCGCGGGCGCTCTCGGCGCTTGTAGAAAGGCTCATTGCCGCGCCCCCTCGATTGTCACGCGGCGCTCGATCGCTGACAGGACGATCGAGGAAAGGAGCGCGAGGATCAGATAGAGCAGGCAGGCGACCAAGAAGAACAGGAACGCCTCTCTGGTGACGCGCGCCGCAATGCTTGTCTGGCGAAGAATGTCGGCAAGCCCGATGACGGAGACGAGCGCCGTATCCTTGAGCAGGATCATCCACAGATTGGAAAGCCCCGGCAGCGCCAGCCGGATAAGCTGCGGCCAGATGACGAGACGCATGGTGCGGCGGTGAGAAAGGCCGATGGCGTATGCGCCTTCATACTGGCCGCGCGGGATGGCCTTGAAGGCCGAGACGAAAACCTCGCTCGCATAGGCGGAGAAAACCGCCCCGAGCGCGATCATGCCGGCCACGAAGGCATTGATTTCGATGGCGGTGTCTGCACCCGCAAGGCGCATCACCTGCCGGACGGCAATTCCCGCGCCGTAATAGACGAGGAAAAGCGTCAAGAGCTCCGGCAGGCCGCGGAAGATGGTGGTGTAGATATCGGCCGCGGCGCGCAGGTACGGATCGCCAAGCAGCTTGCCGCGGGCAATCGCATAGCCGGCCACGAGCCCGAAAGGGAGGGTGGCAAGCGCCAGGCTGACGGTGACCATCATGCCTGTGGCGATGTCGTCACCCCAGCCCTCGGGACCGAAGCTCAATATGGTCAGGACGCTTTCCATCGCGTCAGGGTCCGGCAATCGGGCGGTTCAGCTATGGAATGCGGCGGGATTTCTCCCGCCGCAGAACGATTGTGACATTCGATGTCGTTTATTCGCCATAGGCGTCGAAATCGAAATACTTGTCGTTGATCTCCTTGTATTTGCCGTTCTCGCGAAGGGCCTTGATCGCGGCATTGAAGCGCTCGCGCAGCTCATCCTCGCCCTTGCGGATGGCAATGCCGACGCCGGGGCCATGGATCTCCTCGACCGGTGTGATCGTTCCGGCCACGCGGCAGCAGGCGCCTTCTTCCGTGTTCAGCCACTCCTGGAGGACGATGATGTCATCAACCACGGCGTCGAGCCGGCCATTGCCCATGTCGAGCTGATATTCCTCGGCCGTCGGGTAAAGCCGGACTTCGCTTTCCGTATAGGTGAGTTCGGCATAGTTCGCGTGGGTGGTGGAACCCTGCGCGCCGATGGTCTTGCCGGCAAGGTCCTCCGGGGTGACGCCCTGGATGTCGGAATCCTTGGGCACCACAACTGCCGGCGGCGTGTTGTAGTACTTGTCCGTGAAATCGACCTGCTCCAGCCGTTCGGGCGTGATCGACATGGAGGCGATGATGGCATCGAACTTGCCGGCCTGCAGAGCTGGGATCATGCCATCCCAATCCTGGGTAACGAACTCGCACTCCGCCTTCATCTCCTCGCACAGTGCGCGGGCGATGTCGATGTCGAAGCCGGCGAGCTGGCCGTCGGCGGTGGTGTAGTTGAAGGGCGGATAGGCGCCCTCGGTGCCGATCCGGATCTTGGTTCCGTCCTGGGCGTGTGCCGCGCCCGCCGCAAGGGCGAGAAAAGCCGCCGAAAACAACGCCAAACGCCGTGTGGTACGCATCAATGTTCCTCTCTGTCACGTTTTCGCCCCGGCACTTTCCACTCAGGTGCGAGGGCCTGGAACGATATTCCCATTCCTGGCGATAAAATTGCAACCATAAAGGTAGCTTAGAGCGTGGATTTCAGATGGAGATATGCCGCAATGAAGCTCGCGATCGCCTCCGTATCGTCCAGGTCGAAAGCGGGAAGCAAATCGGTCACCGGATGATCGCTCGCGACGGCGACGATACCGGTCACCGTGCCTGCGAGCGGGGTCCGGTCTCTGGCCTCCAGACGGCGGCACTCGATCTTGGGATGGGGTTCGTTCTTGAAGCCCTCCACAAGGACGAGGTCACAAGGCGACAGCTTTGCGAGGATTTCAGACAGAGCCGGCTCGTCCTCACCCTCGCGTAGCTCGTGCATGAGCGCCCAACGCCGGGATGAAACCACGACCGTTTCGAAAGCACCCGCTGCGCGATGGCGGAAGGAGTCCGAGCCAGGCTGGTCCACATCGAAGCTATGATGGGCATGCTTGACCGTGGCAACGCGATATCCGCTGTCAGCGAACGTGGCCACGAGGCGCTCCATGAGCGTTGTCTTGCCGGAGTTCTTCCAGCCGGTGACGCCGAAAATCTTCATCTTGGTGCTTTCCCCGCCATCTGCTCGGCCGCCTTCAGATCGGTGGGCGTGTTGATGTTGAAAAAGGGATCCTGCCCAGCCCCGGGCGCGAAATCGACGGCTACCGCCGGGTGATGCTCGCCCGCAAAGGCCCGCATGGACGCCGCGCCTTGGTTTTGAAGGAAGGCTTCCAGCTTACCGGCGAGCGAGACCGGCCAGAGCGCGAAGGTGGGATGAACCCGGCCGCTGGAGAGCGCCTGAACAATGCTTCCGGACGCATCGGCGGCAGCCCTCAGTTTGGTCACCAGATCGCGGGGAAAGAAGGGCGTGTCGCAGGCAACCGTCGCCACATGAGTGTATCCGCGCGGCAGATCCTGTGCCCAGCGCAATGCTGCCAGCACACCGCCGAGCGGCCCCATTCCTGTCAGTGTATCGGGGATGACGGGAAGGCCGAAGCGTTCGAGACGGGCAGGATCGGTATTGGCATTGATCGCCAGTGCATCCACCTGAGGGCGCAAGTGTTCGATCACATGGGCAAGCAGCGGCTTGCCGGCGAGGGGGCGCAGGAACTTGTCACCGCCGCCCATGCGTGCCGATCGGCCTCCGGCCAGGATGACGCCTGCGATCCCGCTCATGGTCTCACCATAGAAGGTCTAAATCTCACCCGCCTTGCGTGCGACATGTATGACATAAAGCGCGGCCACGGTGGCACAAAGGGAAGATGTCAGCATCACGAAGATAAGCGGGTAGGGTCCCGACTGGGGTGTCAGCAGTGCGCCGCCGAGCACCGACAGCGCCGCGCCTCCGCCGATCTGAAGGGCGCCACCGAGGCCAGAAGCCGATCCCGCCAGATGGGGACGGACGCTGACCATGCCTGTGGTCGCGGTCGGCAGGGTCATGCCGTTGCCGAGGCCGAGCACGATCGTGGGTCCGAACAGCGAAAGAGGATGGTAGAAGCCCACCCAGAACAGGAGGGCAGACAACACCATGCCTACAACGCAGATGAGGGTTCCGGTCAGCATCATCCGGTTGATCCCCATCGCCTTCGAATAGCGGCCGGTCAGGAAATTGCCGATGGCATAGCCCAGCGAGCAGCAGGCGAAATACATTCCGTAGGCCGAGGGCGACAGGCCGAGAAGCTCCGTGGCGACATAGGGTCCGCCGCCTAGAAAGGCAAAGAAGGCACCGGCGTTGAAGCTCGCCGTGGCCGTATATCCCCAAAAGCGGCGCGATTTGAGGAGTTCGGGATAGTTCCGGAACTGCGCGGCGATGCTGGACGACCGGTGAGCGTTCGTCTCGCCAAGGTCGAAATAGACCACGAGGAAGGACAGGATGCCGAAGGCAAACAGCAGGTGGAACGTTGCCTGCCAGCCGTAAAGCTCATCGAGCAAGCCGCCTACGAATGGCCCGATCATCGGTGCCAGGGTCATTCCCATGGTGATATAGCCGATGCGGCTGGCCGCCTCGTTCGTTTCGACCGTGTCGCGCACGATAGCGCGCGACAGCACCATGCCGGAGGCTGCGAATGCCTGCAGCACGCGGAAGGCAAGCAGAACCTCTATGGTTGGCGCAAACGCGGCAGCGAGCGTCGCGAGGGTGAAGACGGCAAAGCTCGCAAGCATGACGGGCCTGCGTCCGAAGCGGTCAGAGGCGGGGCCTATGCCAAGCTGCAGCACCGCCGTAGCGGCCAGATAGCCCGATACGGTGAGTTGAACGATGGCGTAATCCGCATCGAAATAGTCGGCCATGCCTGGCAGCGAGGGCAGAAACAGGTTGCTGGCGAGAGCCGCTGTCGCGGCTGCCATCACCAGCGTGACGATATGGGGCGGTGTCGTGTTGTCGAAGGGGCGAACGGCCGTCATGTCCTGTCTATGCCTGTTTGCGGAATGCGGGGACAGCGCTTCTCCTCATGTGCCATCCGGTGCCATCCCCGGGCCGGTGCTTTCGGTGATCGGCCGTTTCTTGCCCACCACCTGCTCGCGGTAGAGCGCATAGAGGCCTGAGGCGACGACAACCGCCCCGCCGACGAGCATGGCCGCGTCGGGCACGTCGCCGAAGACGATGTAGCCCAGAATGATTGCCCAGAGCAGCCCGGTGTATCGGAACGGTGCTATGAAGGAGATGTCGCCTTCGCGCATGGCGGCGATGATGAACTGATATCCGAAGACGAGTGCAATTGCGCCAGCGGCGAGGGGCGCGGTGTCCGACAGGGTGACCGGTGTCCAACCGCCGAATGGCTGCACCAGCAGCGCACCGCAGAGCGTGACGGACACCGATGTTGCGGTCGAGACAAGGGAGGTTGGAACCGCGCGCGGTATGCGGCGAGTCGCCAGATCCCGTATGACACAAAAGACCACGGAGGCGAGTGCGCATAGCGACCAGGCGCTGAAGCCCTCGAAACCGGGACGCACGATAATGAGGATGCCGAGGAAGCCGGCGATGATTGCGCCCCAGCGGCGCCACCCGACAGGCTCGGAAAAGATCAGCGCCGCGCCCAGCGTGACGCCCAGAGGCAGCGCCTGCAGCACGGCGGTAACAATGGCGAGGGGAAGCTGGAAAAGCGCCAGCAGGAAGGTGACGGTCGCACCCACCTCACCCACAGTTCGGATCAGGACATGCTTTTGCATGAGCATTCCGGGGCGCATGGGAACGTTCTCACGTGCGGCCAGAAGAAGCAGGAGCGCCGTGGCAAAGATGCCGCGCAGGAGCATCGCCTGCCCCATGTTCATGGAGGCCGAAACGGACTTCATCAGCGTGTCATTGATCGTAAAGCCGGCCATGGCGATCGACATGAACAGCGCGCCGCGCAGATTGGGAGAGAGAGCCACTTCGATTCCGTTGCTGGATTTCGTAAGCCAGCCTTACGGTCCGCGCGACCGCAAGGCAATCGGGCCAGATCAGGGGAAAATGCTTGTCAGCCGCCCGTCACACTCATGTGGCGGGAGACAGCGGGGCGGCGCGTGCGCCGGTCGATGACGAAATCGTGCCCCTTGGGCTTGCGGGAGATCGCCTCGTCAATGGCCTGCGAGAGCAGTTCGTTGCCTTCGGAGGTGCGGAGGGGCGTGCGCAGATCGGCCGCATCCTCCTGTCCCAGGCACATGTAGAGCGTTCCCGTGCAGGTGACGCGAACACGATTGCAGCTTTCGCAGAAATTGTGGGTGAGCGGCGTGATGAAGCCCAGGCGCCCGCCGGTCTCGGCGACTTCCACATAGCGGGCGGGACCTCCGGTCTTGTAGGGGATGTCGGTGAGCGTGAAGCGGCGCTCCAGCCGCGCCCTCAGTTCGGAAAGCGGCAGATACTGGTCAGTCCGGTCGACATCGACCTCTCCCATCGGCATGGTCTCGATCACCGTCATGTCCATGCCGCGGTTATGTGCCCACAGCATCATCTCAGGGATTTCATCCTCGTTGAAGCCCCTGAGCGCCACGGTGTTGATCTTGATCTTAAGACCGGCTGCCTGCGCGGCGTCGATGCCACGCATCACCTTGTCCAGAATGCCCCAGCGGGTGATCGCCCGGAACTTTTCCGCGTCAAGCGTGTCGAGCGAGACGTTCACCCGGCGCACGCCGCAATCCGCCAGTTCGGGGGCGAAACGTTCGAGTTGTGAACCGTTCGTCGTGAGCGTCAGCTCGTCGAGGCTGCCGTTTTCCAGATGCCGCGAAAGCTGGTGTACCAGATGCATGATGTTCTTGCGCACCAGCGGCTCGCCGCCGGTGAGCCGCAGACGCCGCACGCCCTTTTCAATGAAGACCGAGCAGAGGCGGTCGAGTTCCTCCAGGCTTAGGAGATCTTTCTTGGGCAGGAAGTGCATGTCCTCGGCCATGCAGTAGACGCAACGGAAATCGCAGCGGTCCGTTACCGACACCCGCAGGTAGGTGATCGCGCGGCCGAAGGGATCGATCATGCTGGCGGTCATTTCCTATCCTTTGTCGCGCACCCCATGCTCGAAGCATGCCGGCTCCGGGCCGCATTCCGTCAAGCCCATAGCCTACCACCTGTCCATCGCGAACGGCAACGGCCGAGATCAGCGCTTTCCATCGGCCGCCGGCTAGCGTAGGTCAAGGGCGGAGGAAAAGCATGAAACCACCAAGCGAATTGCGGGTCTCGAAGGACCGGAAGCTTCTCACCGTCAGCTTCCCCGATGAGGAGCCGATGCAGATCAGTGCCGAGATGCTGCGCGTGCTGTCGCCCTCGGCGGAAGTGCAGGGTCACTCGCCCGAGCAGCGTGTGACGGTCGCGGGCAAGCGGAATGTCGCGATCTCCGAGATCGAGCCGGTCGGCAATTACGCCGTGCGCATAGTATTCGATGACGGTCATGCAACGGGACTGTACAGCTGGAGCTATCTGGCACGGCTCGGGCTCGAGGGCGAGAAGCTGTGGCAGGACTATCTGCGCGAACTGGATGAAAAAGGATTGAGTCGCGGCGCCTGATAGGAAGATGAACATAGGTAGCAAGTCGTGCATTCCGTTGGTAACGAATTGTTTACGATAAGGCGATGAAGCTTGCGATAAGCTGCCGGAGCTGGAACGCCGTCGCTTAGCGTTGGTTTACTGAATCAGTATAATTTGATCGATCGGTTGCCGGCGCACCTCCCAAGGACGCAGGCGAGAGGGGTACAGGCTCGGATCATTGTCGCACGAACCGCGGGGACAGGAAATGGCAGGAAAAATCGCAACCAGAACCGGCCTGTCGGCCCTGGCGCTTGCGGTGGCCCTTACCGGAGGAACGACTTCGGCAAATGCCGAGCAGTATCTGTTCGACAGGCTGTTTGGCCGCAACAGAGCCGCCCGGCAATATGTTGAACCGGCACCCGTGCCGCAGACCACGGGCGCCGTGCGGGTTGTGCCGAAGGTTTCTTCGCCGTCCTATTACAACTACACGCCGGAAGCGCCGGTGAAACTGGATCTGGTCAGCCTTGCCGCCGCGCTTGAAGGGGACGAGGCGAAGGAGCAGGCGGATACGGATTTCGCCCGGGCGGTCGCGCGGCTCACCGATTTCGAGTTGTTGGCGGAAAAGAAGATCGCCGCCGCCCTTGTCGACTATTACGCCGAAAATCCCAACTTCATCTGGGTGGATGAAAACGGGCCAAACGAGCGGGCGAAAGCCGTTCTTGACGTGCTTGCCGACGCTGCGGATTACGGCCTTCAGGAGACCGATTACGTGGTCAGCCCGCCGTCGCTGGACGAGCCCGGCGCCGCGGATGAGCGAATGGCAGAACTGGCCCGCTTCGAGCTTACCCTTTCGGCAAGGGCGCTACGCTATGCGCGCGATGCGCATCTGGGTCGCGTGAACCCGAACAAGCTGTCGGGCTATCACGACTTTCCGACCAAGCCCCTTGAAGAGCGCCGCGTGCTGGAAGTGCTCGCCGGAACGCCAGTCCCGGCGCGCTACCTCAAGGCCTTGCATCCGCAGAACGAGCTTTATGCCGCGCTTCGGGAAGAGCTGAAGGCTCTGCGGGCGAGCGCGGAGCGCGAGATCGTGGTGGATCCGGAAACCTTTGTGCGGCCGGGCGAGAGCCACAGCGAGTTCCCGAAGATCCTTCAGATCATCGAGCGCGATGCGGACGAGGCCTTCCTCGCCGAATACGGCGACATTCTTACGGCTCACCGCGGCAGCGAGACCTACGCGCGTGAACTGGTTCCGGTCATCAAGGCCGCCCAGAAGCTTCATGAACTCAACCCGGACGGCATTATTGGCCAGCGTACGGTCAGTGCGCTTGCCGGCGAGTCCCGCGCCGCGCGCATCGAGAAGGTGCTGCTGTCCCTAGAGCGGCTGCGCTGGCACCCGTCTCACCTGGGCAGCACTCGGGTCATGATTAACGTGCCGTCCTTCACAGCAAGCTTCATCGACAATGGCGAAGTGCGGTTGTCGATGCGTGCCGTGGTGGGCTCGCGATCAAATCAGACGAGCTTCTTTCACGACAAGATCGAATATGTCGAATACAACCCCTATTGGGGCGTGCCGCGCTCGATCCTGATCAACGAAAAGCTGCCGCAGCTTATCCGCGATCCGGGTTATCTGGACCGGGCCGGCTATGAAGTGACCGATGCGCGCGGGCGGCGTATTCCCTCCGCGGCCATCAACTGGGCAGCCTACGGATCGAATATTCCGTTCAGCGTGCGGCAGAAGCCGGGGCCGGGCAATGCGCTCGGGCAGCTAAAGATCATGTTCCCTAACAAGCATGACATCTATATGCACGACACCCCGGACAAGGGGCTGTTCGCCCGTGACATGCGCGCCTTCAGCCACGGCTGTGTGCGCCTGCAGGAGCCGCGCGCCATGGCCGCCGCTGTGCTCCGCGTCTCCGAGGAGGAGGTGGGGCGCAGAATTGCCCAGGGACGCAATTCGCGTCAGGACGTTCCGGAAGCAATTCCCGTCTATGTCGGCTACTTCACCGCATGGCCGGAACCGGACGGCAGCGGAATCTCCTATCATCCGGACGTTTACGGCCGGGATGCCCATCTCCAGGAAGCACTTCAGAAGGTGGAGAAGCTGCGAGCCCCGGGTAGCTGATGCCCTTTAGCTGTGCCAGAAGGAAGGCGTGAAGACGACCAACACAGCTAGGATTTCAAGGCGGCCAAGAAGCATGATGGCCGCCATGATCCATTGCGCATAATCGCTGAACGCCGAAAAATCGCCGGCGGTCCCGACGACGCCGCCGAAGCCCAAGCCGACGTTGCAAAGGGCGGCGAGAGCTGCCGTCAGCGACGTGACCATATCCAGATTGCCTGCAGCAAGTGCCAGGCTGCCACCGATCCAGACGATCAGGAAGGCGATGACGAACAGGACGACGGAGCGCTGCATCTCCTCGTCAACGACGCGGGCACCGTACCGCAGCGGCTGCACCGAATGCCCGTAGACCAGCTGGCGGAGGCCGTTGCGCAGCATGCGGCCAAGGATAAGGAAGCGATAGGCCTTCACGCCGCCTGAAGTCGAGCCGGAACAGCCGCCGAGAAACGTCGCGAAGAACACCGCCATCACCGCGAACGACCCCCAGCCTGCGTAATCCTCGCTGACGAAGGCTGTGGTGGTGATGATCGAGATGAAATTGAAGGCGGAACTGGTCAGCGCTTCGCCGAACGGCACGCCGTCCATAACGCGGCGGTGGATGGCCACGACGAATACGAAAGCGGCCGTATAGGCAAGGAAGAGCCGGATTTGCGGATCGCGGAGGGCATCGAGCCTGCCCCGTACGATGAAAAGGATGAGGATCGAGAAGGGCAGGGCGCCAAGGATCATGAAGATCGCGGCCACCCACAGCACGGCTGAATTGCCGAAATACCCGAATGAGGCGTCATGAGTGGAGAAGCCGCCGGTCGATACCGTCGTCATCGCGTGGTTGATCGCGTCGAAGGGGGTCATACCCGCTGCCGCATAGGCGATGGCGCACAGCACTGTCAGAAACATATAGACCGCAATGAGAGCCCGCACGAAGCTGGCCAGCCGATCGAAAGGCCGCTCCTCAATGTCAGTCGATTCGATGCGGAAATAGGAAAAGCCACCGACATTAAGCACCGGCAGGAAGAATAGGCTGAGGGCGATGACGCCGAGCCCGCCCATCCACTGCAGCAGCGACCGCCACAGCAGGATGCCCGGCGGCAGCGCGTCCAGACCGGCAATCACCGTAGCACCGGTGGTCGTCGTCGCGGAAACGGATTCGAATATGGCCGAGGACAGGTCCAGATTGAGCGAGGCCGTATAGAAGGGCAACGCGCCGATGATACTCAGCGTGGTCCATAGAAGAACCACGACGAGGAAGGCGAGCCGTGTCGAACGGAGCGGATTGCGGTCGCGGGTCGCGGCGGCGATCGTCAATGCGCCAGCGCCCGTGACGCAGGCACAGATCGCGAATACCTGCCAGTCGCTGTGGCCGTAGTAGAGGTCAACGGCCGCAGGGATCAGCATCACGCCGGCCATGTAGAGCGCGAAGATGGAGGCGACATGGACCGCCGCCCTGATGATGGAAGCGTGCACGGCTTTCGCTTTCGAGTGAATGCTGGTGACTGTCCTCTCTACCGCCTCGTGCTGGAAGGCCGCTCGGGGCGCAAGCGCGGGATCGTATCAGGATAGCCGGCTGAGCTTGTCAATCCACCTGTGCTTTTGCCCATCGCTCACACAGGGAGGCTGAAGGCTCAAAGATATTTCTGGATGCGCCGGCCGGCGGAAATGAAGGTCAGTGGGTTGACCGCGCGGCCGTTGCGGCGGACCTCGTAGTGCAGATGCGGGCCGGTCGAGCGGCCGCTGCTGCCAACTCGGCCGACAATCCCGCCCTTTTCGACGTGGGCGCCGACCTGGACCATGATCTTGCTTAAGTGCGCGTAACGGGTGGTGATGCCGTTCCCATGGTCGATCTCGACCATTCGCCCGTAGCCGCCGTTCCAGCCTGCCTTGATGACTGTGCCGCTGCCCGTCGCCCGCACGGGCGCACCGTATTCGGCCCTGAAGTCCAACCCGGAATGGTGTGCCGGGCGCCCGATAATGGGATCGCTTCGGATGCCGAAGCTGCTTGTCACCGCAGCGCCAGGGAGCGGATTGGCGATGGGAATGCGGCGCGCCGTCTGCTTGATTTTTTCCAGCCGGTCGAGCGCCTCGTCCAGCTCGCGTACCTTCTCTTCGAAGGGCAGCAGGGCGCCCACTGCAGCGAGCAGCGGACCGCCGGCGGGTTCAACGCCATAGTCCTCAGCGATCGGGATTCCCGCCGCATCGAGCGCCGCACTGATGGCTTCCGTGGTCTGATAGGCGGTTTCAGTCAGGCTGCCGATGCGCGCGAGCTGGTCTGCCTCGAGATCGTCCAGAGAGCGGTCGATGGCGGACAGAACCTGCTCCTCCGTTTCCTCCGCGGTCCCGGATTCGCCATATCCCGGACGCAGAGGCCAAGGCACCTGTGCCTTCTCCTCAGGCTGGGAATAGGCGCTTGCAACAGTGGGTAGTCCGAACTTTTCTGACGTTAGGCCCGCGCGTATCTCCGGGCGGGGCGAGGGAACCGGGATCGTCTGTTCGTCCGCTCGCAGTTCGCCAGCGCGCTCGAGCACCGGGCTCAGGCGGCTCTGCTGGCGTGTGAGCTGTTCCTGCCGTTCCACCAGCTCTGCCATTTTGCGCTGCATGAGCTGCTGCTCCAGAAGCTGTCGGCTCGTGACGCGGTCGAGTTGTGCTCTCAGCGCGGCGATCCGCTCTTCATAGGCCCGCTCCAGGCGTGCCTGGCGGACGAGCGCCGCGCTGACGATATCCTCATGCAGCGTCAAGTAGGTCGCAGCCGCCAGCGTGACGAGAAGGAAAGCAGCGGCCGCAGAGCCGGCAAGTGCGATCATCCACGGCCGCACCTTGAAATAGCGGATGTGCTCGCCCCGGGCGATGATGACGGT
This sequence comes from Chelativorans petroleitrophicus, assembly GCF_025398195.1. Taxonomy (GTDB): domain Bacteria; phylum Pseudomonadota; class Alphaproteobacteria; order Rhizobiales; family Rhizobiaceae; genus Chelativorans; species Chelativorans petroleitrophicus. Next base: position 19,805 of record NZ_JAODNV010000005.1, read on the forward strand.
GGGGAGTTCCCTGCGCCTGCCGAAAACGCCTGTGTGATACGCCTGCTTCACAGTTTCGCGCCGTCCTCACCGAAATTGGCCGAAACCGATTACATACCGTTAGGGTTAACAAACGTTTTCGCCGAGAACGGTTGCTGCGCTCTGCCTATTGCTGCGGCGCGTTCCCGATCAGCGCCCTTGCCGCTTCCAATACGGCTTCGGCATGGCCGGGCACCTTCACCTTACGCCAGATTTCGGCGATGCTCCCGTCCCGTCCAAGCAAGAATGTCGTGCGCTCCACGCCCATATAGCGGCGGCCGTACATGCTTTTTTCGGTCCAGACGCCATATTCCTGCAGTGTGGTTTTTTCCGTGTCGGAGACGAGCGCGACCGTGAGCCCGTGCTTCTGCTTGAACTTGTCGTGGCTCTTCGCGCTGTCGGGCGAGATCCCGACGACCTCCACTCCGAGCGCAGCGAAATCCGGTTTCAGCTGCGAGAAGGCGACCGCCTCGGCCGTGCACCCGCTCGTGTCGTCCTTGGGATAGAAGAAGAGAACGACGGGTTTCCCTGCAAGCTGCGACAGACGCAGTGTGCCGCCTCCGTCGCGCGGCAGTTCGAAATCAGGCGCTTTCATTCCCTTCTCGAGAACGGTCATTTTCTCACCTTCCTCTTCGGTTAGTCCGGCGTTCAGTAAATTCTTGAATACTTCGGCAAGCCCCGGCCCATTCAGTGGGGACCGGTTATAATGCGGCGGCGGGATTCGTCCATGCCGGCGGCAGGCCTCGACGGGAATATCGGTGGAGCAGGGCACGCGAGAACACGAACTGGTGCGCTTCCGACGCGAGGAAATTGCCGCGTTGGACCGGTTTCCCTCGGCGCGCCGGCCGCCGCACCGCCTGTGTCGCTCGCGCATGCGCCGGCTTAGGCGCGCTCTCCTGCGCTCGTTTCTCGCGCTTGCCGCGCTCGTAATCGTGGCGAGCTGCCTTCTCTATCTGGTCGGCGTTGATGCGATCGGCAACGAGCGGCTGCGGAGGCAGGCGGAACAGGCGATCGAGCAGATTGCTGGCGTTGATGTCGACGTCACTCTGGGGCGGCTGCGTCTGGTGCCCGGCCGGACTAGCTTCTTTGCGCTGGAAATCGGCGACGTGCTGATCGCAAGGGCCGATGACGGCACGCCGATCGCCCGGGCCGGCACTCTGCATTTCGGGCTGAGGGCGATCCCGCTTCTGAACGGCCGGGTCGAGCTTGCACGGGTGGCCATGGCGGAAGCGGCTTTTTCGCCTTCAGGCCTGCCTGCGGGAGGCGGCCTTGCCGCGCTGCTTGCCGCGGGCGAAGTCATCCATCCCGATACCCTCCAGCGCGCGGTTTTTGACAGCGTTCATCGTGCTTTCGCGATGACGCGGAATGTCGGGCTCACGCGGGTCAGCCTTACCGACATCAGCCTGCTCCCCGACGATGGCGATGAGCCCCACCTCCGCATTGAAGAGCTGGAGCTTGAGCGTTCGGACGAAGCGGAAATTACCTTCGAAGGCTCCGCGCTTTATCGCGACCGCAGCGTGGTCTTCGACGGACAGGCTCAGCGGTCGGCCGATGGGGAAAGCATCGAACGCCTTGCCTTCAATCTTGCTGCACCAGAGACTGACGATTCCGCCAGCAAGGCCGGGACGGGACTCATCCGCGCGCTGGGCGCCTTCGAGCTGGCGCTGACCGGACGGGAGACGGGGAGCGAAGATCGCGGCCGGCTGGAATTGGAGGTGCGGCTTGCCAATACGCTTGTGGGTTTCGACCGCGACGAAATCCTGGTCAACAGCGCCGTTGCCCGGCTTGCCTCCAACGAGGGGGATGAGGCCTTTTCCGTCCCCGAGCTCATGCTTTCCATCGGGCGCACGCGGATCAACCTCGAAGGCAGGATCACGCCCACGGAGCCGGCGGAAAGTGCCGGCCCGGCAATCTACAGCATCGATCTCGTATCGCGCCGCTCCCTGATCGCGCCGGTCGACTCGCCAGAGCCGGCGCTGCCCTTCACCATGCGGATTGCAGGCCGTTTCGAGCCTCTGGCGAGGCGTATGGTCGCCGAGCGGATCGACATGCGCACCGCCGGAGGGGAAGTGACGGCCAGCGCGGCATTGACGATGCCCGCCGGCATGGCCCCAGGCGTTACGCTCGCCCTATATGTGGCCGATCTGCCGACCGCGCACGCCAAGCAGTTCTGGCCATGGTTTGCCGCCGCCGGAGCGCGCCGCTGGACATTGGAAAACGTCTTCGGCGGCCGCGTGCGGGAAAGCAGCCTGCGGCTGATCGTCCCTCCCGGTCGGCTTGGCAACGGGGTGCCGCTGTCGGCGGAGGAGGTCTATGGTCGCTTCAATCTGTCCGGCACGCGGTTCGACATTGCCGGGCGCCTTCCGCCGGTGCGCAACGGGGAAGGCTCCGTCGCCTTCCGCGGGACGGATGTGAGGGTCGAACTCGAATCGGGCACCATCTACATGCCGAGCGGGCGGCGTGTGGATGCCAGCGGCGGAACCCTCACCATCCATTCCGCGCATCTGAAGCCCCGCATAGGCAAGCTTTCGATCGACGTGTCCGGCGAGGCATCCGCCATTGTGGAGCTCGCCTCCTATGAGCCGATAGACGCCTCGCGCTTCCACGACCTCGCTCCGGACGACATTTCCGGCGATATGTCCGGCCACATCAACGCGGACATTCCCCTGCAAAACGGCATTCCCGCGTCGAATCTCGGCTGGAAGGTCGATCTCCGTTACACGGATCTGTCGCTTTCAAGGCCGATCGAGGGGCAGAAGATCGACGCGGCATCGGGGTCACTGCTGATCCAGCCCGACCGCGCGGAGATCGTCGCCGAGGCCGAGCTGAACGGCGTGCCCGCAAGCCTTCGCCTGCTTCAGCCGCTCGGCGGCTCAAGCGTGGAACGCGTGCGTCACGTCGAACTCAAGATGAACGATGCGGCGCGGGACAGGCTGTTCCCCGGGCTGGGGATGCTTGTCTCCGGGCCGTTCACGGTAGTCTATGACGAACTGCCCGGTGAGAGGACGAACATCACCGTCCAGCTCGACCGCGCGCGCCTGACCGTTCCTTGGATCGGCTGGCGCAAGGGGCCTGGCATTCCAGCCTCGGCCAGCTTCAAGATGGATGCGGATGGCGGGACGGTCGAACTCTCGGATTTTTCGTTACGCGGCGAAAGCTTCGCCGTGTCCGGTCTGGTGCGGCTTTCTGGTGGTCAGCTTGAGGAAGCACGCCTCGACCATGTGCGCTTCAACCGCGGCGACGATTATGCGGCCATGATCCGACGTGACGGCGTCGGCTATGCCGTTCTGGTGGAGGGCGCCTCGATCGATGCACGCGGCATCATCAAGCGGGCGCTGGAGGAAGACTCAGGATCGTCGTCCAGCGGTTCTCCCAAAGGGCAGGCGGGCAGCGTCCGGGTCGATGCCACGCTCGGCCAGGCTTATGGTTTCAACGGTGAGAGCCTGGCGCAGGTGAAGCTTTCCTATGCCTCAGGCGGCGACCGGCCCGACCGGCTGTCGGTTAGCGGGGCGGCGGACCGCTACGGCTCGATCACCCTGACCAAGAGCGTAGAAGGGGATCGCCACGTGGTGAGGGCCAGTTCCGACAATGCGGGCGCTGTCCTTCGCTTTCTCGATATCTACAAGTACATGGAAGGCGGACAGCTGAGCCTGGCACTGGAGGGCGCAAGCGACAGCGATGTGCTTTCCGGCCGCATCGACATCCGCGACTTCTGGCTGGTCAATGAGCCACGCATGAGCTCTCTGGTGGCCGCCACACCGGACGCGAGCGGGAGGGTCGATGCCACGCGCGTCGAGTTCGAGCGTGCGGGTGCCTTTCTGACGAAGGGAAGGGGAAGCCTTGCCATTGCCAATGGCGTGCTGCGCGGCCCACTGATCGGCTCGACCTTCCAGGGCACGCTTTACGACGCCAATGACAATATGGACATCACCGGCACTTTCATGCCGATCTATGGCGTCAACCGGATTTTCGGCGAGATTCCGCTGATCGGGCAAATTCTCGGCAACGGGCGTGACGGCGGCCTGATCGGCATCACCTACCGGCTTTCCGGCAAGTTCGAGGATCCGAAACTGCAGGTAAATCCAATCTCCGCCATTGCGCCCGGCTTCCTGCGGGAGCTTTTCGAATTTCGGTAAGCGGGTAAGTGCCACAGGCTCGATGCCATCCGAGCCTGTTTCTGAAACACCTCGGCAGAAGCCGCGCCGGTATCCTGTCTATTCACTTACCGGACGCAAGAGCACGTGCTTTTTGCGCCCGAAGGAAACCTTGATCACCCCTTCGGCCGTGACATCGTCCGCGCCGATGATAGCGCGGTCGTCCGTTACCGGACGGTCGTTGATGCGAATGGCGTTGTTGGCGATCGCCCGGCGCACTTCGCCATTGGATGCAGCAAGACCAGCGCGAACGACCGCGGTAAGCACGCCCAGGCCGCTTTCGACCTCGGCGCGCGGCACCTCCACGGTGGGCAGGCTTTCGGCAAGCGCGCCTTCCTCGAAGGTCTTGCGCGCGGTCTCGGCGGCGGACTCGGCAGCCTCGCGGCCATGCACGATGGCCGTCGCCTCCGTCGCCAACACCTTCTTGGCCTCGTTGATCTCCGCGCCCTTCAGCGCGGCCAGCCGGGCGATCTCGTCAAGCGGCAGCCTGGTGAAGATCTTCAGGAAGCGCTCGACGTCCTCATCCTCGGTATTGCGCCAGTACTGCCAGAAGTCATAGGGGCTGAAATGGTCCGGGTTGAGCCACACGGCTCCGCTCGCCGTCTTGCCCATCTTCGCGCCCGACGCGGTGGTGAGAAGCGGCGTCGTTAGCGCATAGAGCTGGGGCCTGCCCATGCGATGGCCGAGTTCGATGCCGTTGACGATGTTGCCCCACTGGTCGGAGCCGCCCATCTGCAGGATGCAGCCGTAGCGCCGGTTGAGCTCCACGAAATCGTAGGCCTGCAGGATCATGTAGTTGAATTCCAGGAAGGAGAGTGACTGCTCGCGGTCGAGCCTCTGCTTCACCGACTCGAAGGAGAGCATCCGGTTAACCGAGAAGTGGCGCCCCACGTCACGCAGGAACTGGACATAGTTTAGTTCGAGAAGCCAGTCCGCATTGTTGACCATGAACGCATCGGTCGGCCCGTCCCCGAAGCGCAGGATACGCCCAAAGATGCGCTGTATGCCTTCGATGTTCTTGGCGATCGTCTCGGGCGGAAGCAGCCGACGCTGCTCGTCGCGGAAGGACGGGTCGCCGATCATCGAGGTGCCGCCGCCCATCAACACGATCGGGCGGTGGCCCGTCTCCTGCAGCCAGTAGAGCATGGTGGCGGAGATAAGATTGCCGATATGCAGGCTGGTCGCCGTCGCGTCGTAGCCGACATAGCCGGTGATCGTTCCGCTTGCCGCCGCCTCATCGAGCCCTTCGGGATCGGATATCTGGTGGATGAAGCCACGCTCGGAAAGCACGCGCAGGAAATCGGACTTGAACCGTTGCATTCTCGACGATCCCGTATGGGGAACTGGCTGAAAGACGAGCGGCGTTTAACACCGCCGCCCAGGGCAGACAAGCGCGAGGAGGCTCATCTTAGCCGCTTCGGGCGCGGTTCGGCCAGCTCGCCCCTCAGCCGCCGGTCCAGATAGTCGGCGCACTCCTCGATAAGCTGGTCGGCCATGTTGCTGTAGAAATGGTTCGCGTTGGGGATCGTCTTCTGCGTGATCGTGATGCCCTTCTGCGACTGCAGCTTGTCGACAAGTGCCTGCACGTCCGCGGGCGGCGCGACTCGGTCGGCCCCGCCATGGATGATAAGCCCGGAGGAAGGGCAGGGGGCCAGGAAGGAGAAGTCGTAGATGTTGGGCTGCGGCGAGACGGAGATGAAGCCCTCGATCTCCGGCCGGCGCATGAGAAGCTGCATGCCGATCCAGGCGCCGAAGGAATAGCCCGCAACCCAGCAGCTTTTCGAATCGGGATGCAGGGACTGTACCCAGTCGAGCGCGGCGGCCGCATCCGATAGCTCGCCGGTGCCGTGATCGAAGGAACCCTGGCTTCGCCCGATGCCGCGGAAATTGAAGCGCAGCGTGGTGAATCCGCGGCTCTGGAACAGGTAGAAGAGATCGTAGATGATCTTGTTGTTCATTGTGCCGCCGAACTGCGGATGCGGATGCAGAATGAGCGCGATGGGCGCATTCTTCTCCTTCGACGGCTGATAGCGGCCTTCGAGACGGCCGGCAGGTCCGTTAAAGATCACTTCGGGCATGGTCACTCCAACTCGCTGCCGGGTCGTGCCGCCACGATCAAATCATCACGGGCGGGTCTTGACGCGGCGCAGCTGCCTCCATAGAAGCTAGTTTAGAACTGTTCAAAAGTGGGGCGGCGTGCTGCCCCTGGCGAGCCGGTAGATAGGATGGCTTGCCTTGGAAATTCAAGGAAATAACGCTGTCTGGGTCGCAATTCGCGGCAGATGGTGCAAGGACGGACATGGCAGAAGAGCGCATCTATCTGGACCATAATGCCAGCGCGCCGCTTCTCAGCGCGGCGCGTGAGGCGATGGTGGCTGCGCTCGATGCCGCCAATCCGTCCTCCGTCCATGCAGAAGGCCGGATATCCCGGCGGATCGTTGAAGCTGCGCGGCGCGATGTGGCCGAGCTTGTGGGCGCCAAGCCCGAGCACGTGGTCTTTACCTCCGGCGCGAGTGAGGCCGCCGCCACGCTCCTGTCGCCGGAATGGACCATGGGGCGGGCGCCGCTCAGGTTCGGCCGGCTTTATGTGTCGGCTGCGGAACATCCCTGCATCCTGTCTGGCGGCCGCTTTCCGGCCGATGTGGTTTACAAAATTGCGGTGAATGCCGACGGTCTCATAGACCTGGACGCTTTAGAGCGGGCGCTTGCCGGCCATGATCGGGAGCGGGGGCTTCCGCTGGTGGCGGTGCATGCGGCGAACAACGAGACCGGCGTAATCCAGCCCTTCGAGGAGATTGGCCGGATCGCTCGGACGGCGGGTGCCACAGTCATTTTGGATGCCGTGCAGGCGGCCGGACGCATTCCTCTCAATATTTCAGCAGGATATGCTGATTTCTTTATCCTATCGTCGCACAAGATCGGCGGACCCAAGGGCGTAGGTGCCATTGTCGGCGTCAGCGATCTTATGATGCCGCGTCCGCTGATTGGCGGCGGCGGGCAGGAGAAGGGGCACCGAGCCGGTACTGAGAACGTGGTGGGTATCGCCGGTTTCGGTGCTGCCGCGCGCGAGGCGGCCGCGGGCCTTGCCCATATGGACGCCGTACGCGCACGGCGCGACAGGCTGGAGACAATCATCCGCGAAGCCGTACCGGGCGCGATGATCTACGGCTGCAACGCTCCGCGCCTCCCAAATACGATCTTTTTCTCGATCCCCGGAATGAAGGCGGAGACGGCGCAGATCGCCTTCGATCTGGCGGGAATCGCGCTGTCGGCGGGCTCGGCATGTTCGTCAGGCAAGGTGGGTCCCAGCCATGTGCTCGCGGCCATGGGGTTTGGCGATCAGGTGGGAGCGCTGCGCGTTTCCATTGGGCTTTCGACGACGGATGAGGAGGTCGAAGCCTTTGCAGAGGCGCTGAAAAAGATCGCGGCAAAACGAAAGGAAAGGGCGGCCGCCGCTTGAAGCCGGCAGGTGGTGTAATGGCACGCAAGGAAAAAATGGAGTAAATGACACATATTTTCTGAGGCGCACGTGAATTCGGCATCCGTCCTCCCTAGATAGAGGGCGGCTTGCCAGTCTTGAAACGGCCGGACCTTGACTCCGGCATGAATGGAGAATGCTGATGCCTGCAGTGCAGGAGACCATCGAGCAGGTCCGCCGTATCGATGTGGACCAGTATAAGTATGGCTTTGAGACGCTGATCGAAAGCGACAAGGCACCAAAGGGGCTCAACGAGGATATCATTCGGTTCATCTCGGCCAAGAAGGGCGAGCCGGAATGGATGACCGAATGGCGTCTGGCCGCTTACCGGCGCTGGCTCACTATGGAAGAGCCGACTTGGGCGCGCGTTTCCTATCCTAAGATCGATTTTCAGGACATCCACTACTACGCCGCGCCGAAGGGCATGACCGGCCCGCGCTCACTTGACGAGGTCGATCCCGAGCTTCTGCGCACCTATGAGAAGCTCGGCATTCCGCTTCGCGAGCAGGAAATCCTCGCGGGCGTGCGCAGATCGGGCGAACCGAGCACGCTGGACGGCGATGGCGCGAGCGACAACGTCTACCAGTCTGGCCGTGTCGCGGTGGACGCGGTGTTCGACTCCGTCTCGGTCGTGACCACCTTCAAGAAGGAGCTGGCCAAGGCCGGCGTCATTTTCTGCTCGATTTCTGAAGCAATACGCGAACATCCCGAGCTCGTCCGGAAGTATCTCGGTTCTGTAGTCCCGCCCACGGACAATTTCTACGCCACCCTTAATTCGGCGGTCTTTACCGACGGCTCCTTCGTCTATGTGCCCAAGGGCGTACGCTGCCCGATGGAGCTGTCCACCTACTTCCGCATCAACGAGCGGAACACGGGGCAGTTCGAGCGCACGCTCATCATTGCCGATGAGGGCGCCTATGTCTCCTATCTGGAAGGCTGCACCGCGCCGCAGCGTGACGAGAACCAGCTTCATGCGGCCGTTGTCGAGCTGATCGCGCTTGACGATGCGGAGATCAAATATTCGACGGTCCAGAACTGGTACCCCGGCGATACGGAAGGCAAGGGCGGCGTCTACAACTTCGTCACCAAGCGGGGCGATTGCCGCGGCAGGAACTCCAAGATTTCGTGGACGCAGGTGGAAACCGGCTCCGCGATCACCTGGAAATATCCGTCCTGCCTGCTGCGTGGCGACAATTCGCGCGGTGAGTTCTACTCGATCGCCGTCTCCAACGGCCATCAGCAGATCGATTCCGGCACCAAAATGATCCATCTCGGCAAGAACACGTCGAGCCGGATCATTTCCAAGGGCATTTCTGCCGGCCGCTCCAACAACACCTATCGCGGCCAGGTCTCGATCCACCGCAAGGCCGAGAACGCGCGCAACTTCACCAACTGCGACTCGCTGCTCATCGGCAATGACTGCGGCGCCCACACGGTGCCCTACATCGAGGCCAAGAACTCGACCGCAAAAGTGGAGCACGAGGCGACCACCTCGAAGATCTCCGAGGATCAGAAGTTCTATGTGATGCAGCGCGGCATTCCGGAAGAGGAGGCGATCGCGCTCATCGTCAACGGCTTCGTCAAGGATGTCATCCAGGAACTGCCGATGGAGTTCGCTGTCGAGGCGCAGAAGCTCATTAACATCAGCCTCGAGGGCTCGGTCGGATGATCAAGCGCGTCTGGCATGGCTACACCACGCCCGACCGAGCGGACGAGTACGAACGGTTGCTGCGCAGCGAGGTGATGAAGGAGATCGAAGGCAAGAATATCCCCGGCCTTCGGCGCTTCGAGGTGCTTCGCCGCGCTCTTGAGGACGAGACAGAGTTCGTGACCATCATGGAGTTCGACTCGCTTGAAAGCGTAAAGGCCTTTGCCGGCGAGGATTATGAGGCCTGTTACGTACCCGCCGCGGCCCGTGCCGTTCTGAAACGCTTCGATCAGCGTTCGCAACACTATGAGCTGCGCGACGTGCGCAGCTACGTATGAGTTCTTACAGGAAGAAGAGATGCTCGAAATCAAGAACCTTCACGCCCGCATCGCCGAGGACGGCACGGAAATCCTGCGCGGGGTCAATCTCACGGTAAAGGCCGGCGAAGTCGCCGCCATCATGGGCCCGAACGGCTCCGGCAAGTCCACGCTGTCCTATGTGCTGGCCGGCCGCGAGGACTATGAGGTCACCGAGGGCGACATCCTCTACAACGGAGAATCCATCCTTGAGATGGACCCGGCCGAACGCGCCGCCGCCGGCATCTTCCTCGCGTTCCAATATCCGATGGAGATACCGGGCGTTGCCACGATGGAATTCCTAAAGGTGGCCATGAACGCCCAGCGCAAGGCGCGTGGCGAGGAGGAACTGAAGATTCCGGAGCTGATGAAGCGGGTGCGCGCCGCGGCCGAATCGCTCAGCATGGACATGGCCATGCTCAAGCGGCCCCTCAATGTCGGCTTTTCAGGCGGCGAGAAAAAGCGCGCCGAGATCCTGCAGATGAAGCTTCTGGAGCCGAAGCTCTGCATTCTCGACGAGACCGACTCGGGCCTCGATATCGACGCGCTGAAGATCGTGGCGGACGGGGTGAACGCGCTACGCTCGCCGGACAGGGCGATCGTCGTCATCACGCACTATCAGCGCCTGCTCGACTATATCGTGCCCGACACGGTGCATGTTCTCTATCGCGGCCGCGTGGCGACCTCCGGCGACAAGGAGCTGGCTGTCGAGCTTGAGAAGAACGGTTACGCCGGCCTCGTCGGCGAAGCGGCTTGAGGGGCTGGCGATGAATGTTCAGACACAGATAAAGCGGACGGCTGCGGAGGAAGCACTGCTTGCCGCTTTCGCAGAGCGCGGCACAAAGCTTCCGGGTGACGCTAAGGTTGCGGAGAGGCGCGAGGAAGCGGTGTTGCTGCTTCAGCGCGGCCTGCCGAACCGCAAGGTCGAGGCCTGGCACTATACGGATCTTCGCCGGCTGCTTTCGGCCGTCCCGTCCTTCGATGCGGGCGGACCTGCGGCACCGCGCGCGCCGCTGCTGGAAGGCTCCTTCGTTCTCCCCGTGTTAAACGGAGTGGCCACTCCGCCGCTGGCAATCGACGGCGTTGCGGTTTCGAAGGTCGCCGACAGGCTTGCCGATGGCAGCTTGGCCCCGCTTCTCCGGCTGGAGGGATCGGACGACACGGTCTCCGCCATTAATGCGGCCTTTGCGGCCGATGGCTTTGTGGTGGACGTTCCCGCCGGAGCCGAGGTGGCAGCGCCGATCGAGCTCCAGAACATTCAGGCCGGGGGACAGGTCCACACGCGCTTTGCCGTAACGGTGGGGGAGGGCGCGAAAGCTACGTTTGTGGAGCGGCAGGCGGGCGAGGGCGATGCGTTCGTCAGCTCCGTCAGCCACCTGCAGGTGGAAGATGATGCCGAGGTGCTCTGGCTCATCCTCCAGGAGCAGCCGGAGGGCGCAAACCATCTCGGCCGCATCAGCCTCACCATGGGCAAGCGGGCGAAAGTGACGCTCTTCGTGATGAATTCCGGCGGCAAGCTCGTGCGCCAGGAACTGCGCATCGTCGCGGAAGGCGAGGGCTCCGAGCTGCGCCTGCGTGGCGTGAACCTGTTAGCGGGTGACACGCATTGCGACGTGACCATGGTGCTCGATCATGCCGCGCCGCACACGGTCTCGACCGAGACCATCCGCAACGTGGTCACCGGCCGGGCCGAAGGGGCGTTCCAGGGGCAGATCCGTGTGGCGCGTCACGCGCAGAAGACGGACGCCAAGATGGCCTGCAACACGCTTCTCCTGTCGGATGAAGGCGGTTTCTCTGCAAAGCCGGAGCTGGAGATCTTCGCCGATGACGTGGCCTGCGGCCACGGAGCGACCGTGACGGAAATCGAGGCCGATCATCTGTTCTACCTAATGGCCCGCGGCATCGATGAAAAGACGGCGCGTGGCCTTCTGGTGAAGGCGTTCCTTGCCGAGGTGGTCGAGGAACTGGAAAATGAACAAATGGTCGACGCGCTTGAAGCCAGGCTCAACACCTGGTTCGCGGAGCACGGGTAGGCCCCTCCCATAGGCCGCGGAATATCCCGCGGCCTTCATTCCCATGTTGGGGAGATCCCGAGTAACTCGGGTGATGAAGGGGAACAGGCTGCGCTGATCGGGCGCCAGATAGGATCGGATATGGACCAGAAGCTTGAAAGCAAAACCTACGACGTCGAGGCGATCCGCCGCGATTTCCCGATCCTGGCGCGCAAGGTCCACGGCAAGCCGCTGGTCTATCTCGACAACGCCGCCTCGGCGCAGAAGCCGAAGGCTGTGATCGACGCCGTTACCCATGCCTATTCCAACGAATACGCCAATGTGCATCGCGGACTGCACTTTCTCTCCAACGCCGCGACCGAAGCCTATGAAAAGGCGAGGGAAATCACGCGGCGCTTCCTCAATGCCAAGAGCGCGGAGGAGATTGTTTTCACCAAGTCCGCGACGGAGGCGATCAACCTCGTTGCCTACAGCCACGCCATGCCGCGGATCGGCGAGGGCGACGAGATCGTGCTTTCCGTCATGGAGCACCATTCCAACATCGTGCCCTGGCATTTCCTGCGCGAGCGGCAGGGTGCGAAGCTGGTCTGGGCGCCGGTGGTGGACGATGGAAGCTTCTCCATCGAGGAATTCGAGAAGTGTCTGAGCGAGCGGACGAAGCTCGTTGCGATCACCCACATGTCGAATGTGCTGGGCACGGTAACGCCCGTCGCTGAGATCGTCCGCATCGCGCACGCCCGAGGCATTCCCGTGCTGGTGGATGGCAGCCAGGGTGCGGTGCACCTGCCGGTGGATGTGGAGGCGCTTGGCTGCGATTTCTATGTTTGCACCGGCCACAAGCTTTACGGGCCGTCGGGCATTGGCGTGCTCTACGGCAAGCGGGAGCGTCTCGAGGAGATGCGGCCTTTCCAGGGAGGCGGCGAGATGATCGAGGATGTGACGCTAGACAACGTCACCTACAACGAGCCGCCGCACCGGTTCGAGGCCGGTACCCCGCCCATCGTGCAGGCGATCGGGCTGGGTGCGGCGCTGGAATACATCATGACGGTTGGCCGCGACGTGATCGCCGCGCACGAGGCCGAGGTCTCGGCTTACGCCCACGAGCGGCTGGGACAGATCAATTCGCTGCGCATCTTCGGCACTGCGCCGGGCAAGGGTTCGATCCTGTCCTTCGAGCTTGCGGGCATCCACGCCCATGACGTGGCCATGGTCATCGACCGCTCAGGCGTTGCCGTGCGTGCCGGCACCCATTGCGCTCAGCCGCTCTTAAAGCGCTTCGGCGTGACCTCCACATGCCGCGCGTCCTTCGCCATGTATAATACGAAGGCCGAGGTGGATGTGCTCGCGGAGGCGCTTGACAAGGCGCGCAAATTCTTCGGGTGAAGCCATGGAAGAGACAAACCGGAAACCCGAACTGAACCAGGCGGAGTCAGTGGGCGAAGGCAACGCCGTCCAGAGCAGTGCCATACCGCCGGACGAACTGGCGCGTCTGACGGACGACATCATCAGCGCGCTGAAGACGGTGTACGACCCGGAGATTCCGGCCGACATCTACGAGCTCGGGCTGGTCTACAGGATCGACATCGAGGATGACCGTTCGGTGAAGATCGATATGACGCTGACGGCGCCCGGCTGTCCCGTGGCCGGCGAAATGCCCGGATGGGTGGAGAATGCCGTCAGGTCCGTGGAAGGCGTCAGCGATGTCGAAGTGAATATGGTTTTCGATCCGCCCTGGACGCCCGACCGTATGTCGGAGGAAGCTCAGGTGGCGCTCGGGTGGTATTGATTGCGCCGATGCCGGCATAGCGGATACCGAGTAGGCATTGAACGGAAAGCGTGAGAGACTAACTCCAGGTAGGACGTTTATAGCGGGCTGCTGGCCCGCTCGACGGAGAAACCGATGAGCCGATTCCAAGTCATCACCCTGACAGACGCCGCAGCCGCGCGGGTACGCGAAATCATGGCCAGCCGCGAGGGGGCCAAGGGCATTCGCGTGGGCATCAAGAAGGGTGGCTGCGCGGGAATGGAATACACCGTCGATCTTGTGACGGAGCCCGACCCGAAGGACGACCATGTGGAGCACAACGGAGCTCACGTCTATGTCGCGCCGGAGGCCACGCTGTTCCTGCTGGGCACGGAGATGGATTTCGAATCCACCCGGCTGCGCACGGGGTTCGTCTTCAACAATCCCAATCAGGCGTCCGCCTGTGGTTGCGGCGAATCGGTGGAGCTGAAGCCGGCCGATCTCAAGGCCCTGGCCGAGGCCCGGGCATAGAGGGCGGCCTGACCGGACGGCGGTCCTGAGTGGCCGCCGCTCTCTTTCCTCAGTCCGCGAAGCGGAGGCGTCCCGGCCCGTTAATGCGAGTGCGTTGCTTCGGCCACCTACAGCTCCGGCTTGCCACATGCGCATGATTGGTCTAGCGAGAGCCGCAATCCTAATTGCGCATTTTCCTCACGGCCCATGACGATTATCGATACGCGAACCCCCGATCCGAAGCGGCTCATCCCAGGCGCCACCGGCGACTGGGAGGTCATTATCGGCATGGAGATCCACGCCCAGGTCACCTCCCGTGCCAAGCTCTTCTCGGGCGCCTCCACCGAATTCGGGGCCGCGCCCAATGCCAATGTCAGCCTGGTGGACGCGGCCATGCCTGGCATGCTGCCGGTCATCAACGAGGAATGCGTCAAGCAGGCGATCCGCACCGGGCTGGGGCTGAAGGCGAAGATCAACCACCGCTCCGTCTTCGACCGTAAGAACTATTTCTACCCAGACCTGCCGCAGGGCTATCAGATTTCGCAGTACAAGCAGCCGATCGTGGGCGAGGGCGAGGTGATCGTCTCCGTCGGTCCCGCTCGGGACGGCAGCTTCGAGGAAATCAGGGTGGGCATCGAACGGTTGCATCTGGAGCAAGACGCCGGCAAGAGCCTGCACGACCAGCATCCCACCATGTCCTATGTGGACCTCAACCGTTCCGGCATCGCGCTGATGGAAATTGTCTCGAAGCCGGATTTGCGCTCGGCTGAAGAGGCAAAGGCCTTCCTGACCAAGCTAAGGACGATTCTGCGCTATCTCGGCACCTGCGACGGCAATATGGAAGAGGGCTCGCTGCGTGCCGATGTGAACGTTTCCGTGCGGCGGCCGGGCGAACCTTTCGGCACGCGCTGCGAGATCAAGAACGTCAACTCCATCCGCTTTGTGGGTCAAGCCATCGAATCGGAGGCCCGCAGGCAGATCGCGATTCTGGAGGATGGCGGGAAGGTTGAGCAGGAGACCCGCCTGTTCGACCCCAACAAGGGCGAGACACGCTCCATGCGCACCAAGGAGGAGGCGCATGACTACCGCTACTTCCCCGATCCGGACCTCGTGCCGCTCGTCTTCGATCAGGCCTATGTGGATGCGCTTGCAGCCGATCTGCCGGAGCTGCCCGACGAGAAGAAGGCGCGCTTCATGGAAAGCTTCGGGCTTTCGGAATATGATGCATCGGTGCTCGTGTCCGAAAAGGCCATTGCGGATTATTTCGAGCAGGTGGCCGCGGGCCGCGACGGCAAGGCTGCTGCGAACTGGGTCATCAACGATCTGCTCGGCGCGCTGAACAAGAACGGCAAGAGCATCGAGGAGACGCCGGTATCGCCGGATCAGCTCGGCGCCATCATCGATCTGATCAAGGACGGCACGATTTCCGGCAAGATCGCCAAGGACCTGTTCGAGATCGTCTGGAACGAGGGCGGCGACCCCACCCGGATCGTTGAAGAACGCGGCATGAAGCAGGTCACCGACACCGCGGCGATCGAGAAGGCCGTGGACGAGGTGATCGCCGCCAATCCGGACAAGGTCGAGCAGGCGAAGGCCAAGCCGACGCTCGCCGGCTGGTTCGTCGGCCAGGTGATGAAGGCGACCCAGGGCAAGGCCAATCCGCAGGCGGTCAACGCGCTCGTGAAGCAGAAGCTCGGCATCGAATGAGCGAAGCCGGCAGCGCCGTGTTGCCCGATGGCGGAAAGGTGACGATCCGGCACGCCCGGCGCGAGGACCTTCCTACCCTCGTGGCGCTTTTTGCCGCTGACTCGCTCGGCGGGCATGGCGATACCTCCGACCCGGTCGCAGCCGGCGATTATCTCGCCGCTTTTGAAGAGATCGAACGAAGCCCTAATGACAGGCTCTATGTGGCCGAGCTTGCAGGCGAGGTGGCCGGCACCTTCCAGACGACGCTGACGAGAACGCTCACTGGCCGCGGCAGCCTCAAGATGACAGTAGAGGCCGTGCAGACGCGCGCTGACCTGCGCGGGCGCGGCATTGGTGCGGCAATGATTCGCTTCGCCATCGAGGAAGCGCGCAGGGCTGGCGCGCGTCAGGTTCAGCTCATGTCCAATGCCGTGCGCGTGGACGCCCACCGGTTCTATGAGCGGCTAGGCTTTGCCAAGAGCCATGTCGGGTTCAAGCTGAAGCTTTGAGGCGACGAAAGCGCGCGGGCCCTTGCCATCCGGCCGGAGCGCGGCCATAAGGCAACCAGTTGACGATCCGCGCACCCTTGAGGAGTGCAATGAAAAAATTCCTGCTGCAGTTCTTTACCTGGTGGAACGGCCAGACGCTCGGCACGCGCTTTCACACCTGGCGCAAGGGCCAGCGCGTCGGCGAGGACGAATTCGGCAATGTCTACTATCAGGGCGGCACGGATTCGGAGGGCCGCACCCGTCGCTGGGTGATCTACAACGGCTATTCGGAAGCCTCCATGGTACCGCCCGGCTGGCACGGATGGCTGCACCACAAGGTGGATAGGCCCCCCACCGAGGAGGACTACACCCCGCGTGAGTGGCAGAAGCCGCACAAGCCCAATCTCACCGGTACGCCCGCGGCCTATCGTCCGCGCGGCTCGGTGCTCGCGAAGGAAGGACGGCCGCGGGTTACCGGCGACTACGACGCTTGGACACCCAGCTGAGAACCTTCTTTATGAAGGCTCTGGAAACTGTCCGGAACCTCATTTCTCGCCACAATCGCAAATTAGGCGCGAAGAGTTGCAGCTCGGATGAAGGAGCAGGGCGCGGAATGAGACGAGCCAGATGTTTTTCCGCAAAAGCGGTACTAGCGGTCCTTATGGCGGCTATTGCCGCGGGGGCGGCTGGCCCGGCCCAGGCCCAAACCGAACGCATCAAAAATCCGGTCGCCGAGTTCGGAGGCATCGACAAGATAACGGGCAACACCACCGTCTTCGACGTCTATATGGACGAGACGGTGCAGTTCGGCTCGCTCCAGATCACGCCGCGCGTGTGCTATTCGTCGCCCGAGACGGAGGAGCCGAAGACGGACGCCTTTGTCGAGGTGAATGAAATCACACTCGACCGGGATATCCGGAAAATCTTCAGTGGCTGGATGTTTGCCGAAAGCCCGGGCCTCAATGCGATCGAGCATGCCGTCTACGACGTGTGGCTGAAGGCCTGCAAGCAAAGCTCGGACGTCCCGCCGCCGGAGACGGACTGACCCCGCCGCTTTTCTCGCTCAAAACCGCTCAGAACTTCGCGCTTCCCTCCAGCGCCTCCGCCAGAAGCTGCTCGTAGCGGCGGCGGGGAACGTCTATGGCGCCGAAGCGCTTCAGATGCGGCGTGGTGAACTGCGTGTCGAGCAGCGTGAAGCCGCGTTCGTTCAGCCGTTCGACAAGATGCACGAGGCAGATCTTGGAAGCGTTGGGCGAGCGCGTGAACATGCTTTCGCCGAAGAAGGCGCGGCCAAGCGTGACGCCGTAGAGGCCGCCGACGAGGCGCCCCTCCTGCCATGCCTCCACCGTGTGGCAATAGCCTTGTTCGAAAAGCCGGGTGTAAGCCTCGCGGATGGGCTCGTTTATCCAGGTTTCCTGCCGGTCTGGTCCGGGTTCCGCACAGGCTGAAATCACGCCAGCGAAATCATGATCATAGCGGATTTCATAGGGTTTGCGGCGCAGAAGCTTCTTCAGGCTGCGCGGGACATGAAACTTGTCCAGCGGGATGACGCCGCGCATCTCCGGCCGCACCCAGAAGACTTCCGGGTCGTCTGCGCTTTCGGCCATTGGGAACACGCCTGTCGCATAGGCCCGCAGGAGCAAGTCCGGCGGAATGCGGAAACCAGGCGCAAATGGGCGCGTCATCGTCGTGCCCGCGAAGCAGCCGCGCTACCGGCCTTGAGCGAGATAGTTCTCCAGCCAGTGAATATCGTAGTCGCCATTGGCCACATCAATATTGCCGACCAGGTCGCGGAAAAGTGGCAAGGTCGAATTGATGCCGTCGACGACGAATTCGTCAAGCGCGCGCCGCAGTCGCATCATGCACTCGACCCGGTTGCGCCCGTGAACGATAAGCTTGCCGATCAGGCTGTCGTAATAGGGCGGGATGCGATAGCCAGAATAGACGCCCGAATCGACGCGCACGCCCAGGCCTCCTGGCGTATGGAAATGGGTGATCGTACCGGGCGAGGGCACGAAGGTGCGCGGGTCCTCCGCGTTGATGCGGCACTCGATCGCATGGCCGTGGAAACGCACCTCGTCCTGCCGCAGTGAAAGCCCGCCGCCCGAGGCGATGCGGATCTGCTCGTGGACAAGGTCGATGCCGGTGATGGCCTCCGTGACGGGATGTTCGACCTGCAGGCGCGTATTCATTTCGATGAAGTAGAACTCACCGTTCTCGTACAGGAACTCGACGGTTCCGGCGCCCGAATAGCCGAGATCGGCTACCGCGCGCGCCACGGTCTCGCCGATGCGGTTGCGCTGCTCCACATTGAGGGCGGGGGAGGTCGCCTCCTCCCACACCTTCTGATGGCGGCGCTGCAGCGAGCAGTCGCGCTCTCCCAGATGGATCGCATTGCCGGCGCCGTCGCCCATCACCTGAACTTCGATGTGCCGCGGCTTTTCCAGATATTTTTCGAGATAGACCGCATCGTCGCCGAAGGCGGCGCCCGCTTCCGCACGCGCGGTGGAAAGGGCCTGCGAAAGCTCGGTTTCACTACGGGCCACCTTCATGCCGCGTCCGCCACCGCCTGCGGATGCCTTGATGAGCACCGGATAGCCGATGTCGGCGGCGATCCTCTTAGCCTCATGCTCGTCGCGCACCGCCCCGTCGGAGCCCGGCACGACGGGAATGCCCAGACGCTTTGCAGTGCGCTTGGCCTCGATCTTGTCGCCCATGATGCGGATATGCTCGGCCGATGGGCCGATGAAGGTGATGTTATGGGCCGCAAGAATCTCCGCGAACTTGGCGTTTTCCGCCAAGAAGCCGTAACCTGGGTGGATCGCATCGGCGCCCGTGATCTCGCAGGCGGCGAGGATCTGGTGAATGTTGAGATAGCTGTCGCGGGAAGGTGGCGGGCCGATGCACACGCTCTCGTCGGCAAGCCGCACATGCATGGCGTCCGCATCGGCGGTCGAGTGGACCGCGACGGTCTGAATGCCGAGCTCCTTGCAGGCGCGCAGGATTCTGAGCGCGATCTCGCCGCGATTGGCGATCAGGATCTTCTGGAACATCGCCCGTCCTACTCGATGATGACCAGAGGCTCGCCATATTCGACCGGCTGCGCATCCTGGAACAGGATCGCCTTGACGACGCCGGCATATGGTGAGGGAATCTGGTTCATCGTCTTCATCGCTTCGATGATGAGCAATGTCTGACCCTTCTCCACGGTCTGACCCACTTCGATGAAGGGATCTGCACCAGGGGCAGGGGCGCGATAGGCTGTGCCAACCATGGGCGAGGAGACGGCGTTCTTGGTAAGGTCCGGCGTCTCGGCAGTGCTTTCCTGCGCGGTTGATCGTGCCGGTTGCGTCTCGACGGCAGCGGGCGCAGCAAGCTGGGGAGCCGGGACGGTGGCCTGAACCACGGGCGACTGGCGCGCGACCCTTATGCGAAACCCGTCCTCCACCTCGACTTCGATCTCGGTGAGCCGGGTCTCATCGAGAATGCTCGCCAGATCCCGGATGAGCTGTTGGTCAAAGTCGTTCTTTTTTATTGCCATGTTCTTCCGTCCTGCCTCGCCCCGGTAAAACTGCTCAAGCGCGCGCTGCCAGCGCCTCCAGCGCCAGCATGTAGCCGATCGGGCCGAGGCCGCATATCATACCCTTTGCGACCGGCGCTATCATGGATTGATGTCGAAACGGTTCACGGGCGTGGATATTTGAAAGGTGAACCTCGATGACAGGAAGCGGGCTTACCGCGCGTATCGCATCATGAAGCGCGATGGAGGTATGGCCATAGGCGCCGGGATTGATGACGATGCCGGCCGCACCCTTTTCACCCGCTTCGTGAATCCAGTCGACCAGAACGCCCTCGTGGTTGGACTGACGGAACTCGATGGCGACGCCAAGCACCTCGGCCCGCGCGCGGCAGTCGGCCTCCACGTCGGCCAGGGCTTTGCCGCCATAGATGCCAGGCTCGCGCTTTCCGAGCATGTTCAGGTTCGGACCGTTCAGCACATAGATCGTCTTCGTCATCGCATTTCCCTGCGGACCCGCTTTGCGCCTTCTATAGTCGGCTTGCCACCTGTCGGAAAGGGCGCAGCCGTCCAAAATCGAGGCAGGAAGCTTAACGGCGTCGCTATTGACGTGCGCTCTCGATCTTCTCGCTCAGATGATCCTTGCCGAGCGCCCCGAAGACTACCTCCTGGCCGATGACATAAGAGGGCGTTCCGGTGATCTGCAGCCGGTCGGCAAGCTCGTAAGTCTTACGGAACGCGGCTTCGATCTCGGGATCGCGCATACGCTCGCGCAACTGGGCTTCATCAGCCCCGAGTTCCAGCGCGATCTTCATCGCGCTTTCGCCGTCCGCCCGGCCTCCGCCGCCCAGGAGCTTGCGGTGGAACTCGCCGTATTTCTCCGGTATCAGTTCGCGGAATGCCATCGAGACCACATGCGCTTCATGGGATTCAGGCCCCAGAATGGGGAACTCCTTGAGCACGAAGCGTAGGTTCGGGTCGCTCTGCACCAGCGCTTCCATGTCGGAGAGCGCCCGTCTGCAGTAGCCGCAATTGTAGTCGAAGAACTCCACCACCGTGACGTCGCCGTCGGGGTTGCCAATCACGCCGTCATACTCGCTGTTGAAGATGAGGTCCGCCGACTCCGCTATCGCCTGGCGGCTTGCGGCAGCCTGCTGCTCGCGCATCTTCTGTTCGAGTGCCGTCTGCATCTCGATCAGGATTTCCGGGTTCGCGAGCAGATAGTCGTGCACGATGGCCTCGATCTCGGCGCGGTTCGTGGCCGCGGTTGCCTCGCTCTGACGCTCGCTCGCAGTGGACAGGCCGGCTGCTGCGAGACCGGAAGCAGCGAGGGCCGATACGGCCCCCGCAACGATCAAAATCTTCTTCATGGGGTTGTTCCTTGCCAAATCGGCCCGCTGCCACTTTTTCGCTTCATCCCGGTCTTGTGCACCCCGGGAGGGAGGGGATCAAGCTTCTCATCCGCGCGGCGCCCGGAAGTCGATGATGTCTTGCGCACGCAACCATTCCGGCGAGCCGCGCTTCAGCTTCGTCTGCGCCCGCGCGGCGAACATCTTCGCGTCGCGATAGGCGCCCGCGTGAAAATAGCCCTCGGCGGTGGCGAGCTCCGCGGCGCCGATATCGCCAAGCTGCCCATAGGCCTGGGCGAGGAAACGGTAGCCATTGACGTATTCCGGTTCGCGCGCGAGGCCGTTCTTGAGTTCGGCCGCCGCTTTCCGCACCAGATCGGGCTGCCCGGTTGCAAGTAGCGCCTGCCCATAGCCCACCCGCAGGAGACCGGAGGACGAAGGGGAAAGGCTGATCGCTTTCGCATAAGCCTCCGCCGCCTCGCGCGGGCGGTTTGCCTTTATCAGGGCCTCGCCGCGCAATTCATGGAAGTAGGGGTTGGATGGCTGGGCGGCGATCAGCCGGTCGATCCTGTTGAGCGCGTCGCGCGGGTTGCCGTGAAGATAGCTCAGGATCGCCTGTCCATAAAGCGCCGGAAGGCCATTCGGATCGTTGCGGAAAAGGCGGTCGACAGCGTTGCGGCCGGCCGTATAGGCGGCAATCTTCGCCCGCATCAGATCGTGGCGGAGCTGCAGGGCAGGCGGATCGCGGCGACTGTAGTGAGGGCTTTGCTCAACAAGGACCTTCAGATTGGCAATGCGGTCGCGCGGCATCGGATGGCTGAGCTGGTACGGGTCGGTGTTGACGCCCGCCAGCGCCAGGCTGCCCGCCATGCGCTCGAAGGTTTCCAGCATGCCGCGTCCGGACTGGCCGGTGCGTTCGAGATACTCGATTGCCGAGCGGTCGGCGGTAATCTCCTCGGTGCGCTGGTAGCCCAGCAGGCTGCGTCTTGCCGCTTCGGCACCGCCGGCAGCAAGCCCGGCGCCCGCGCCGCCTAGGCCTCCAATGTCGGCCGCCGCCCCGGCGGCAGCGGCACCCACCCCAAGCAGCGCAGCCACCACCGCCATGGTCTGCGCGCGGGCGATCTGTTCGCGCAGCCGGTGCTGGTGCCCGCCGGCGATGTGGCCGGCCTCGTGGGCGATGACGCCGATGATCTGATTGGGCGTCTCCGCCGTCATCAGCGCGCCCGTGTGGATGAATATGCGTCGACCCGCCACGAAGGCGTTGAAGTTGTGATCGTTGACAAGCACGATCTCGATTCCGGAGCGCGAAAGGCCTGCGGCCTGGAGAATGGGCGCGGCATATTCAGCGACCAGCGCCTCAATCTCGGCGTCGCGCACCACCGGCATCCGGCCCTGCGCTTGCGCGGCCGGTATGGCGGCGGAAAGCCCGTAAGCGAAAGCAAAAAACGCGGCAAAGACGCGTGGAAGAAACGGTGCACGGCGGTCGAACATCATCATGGGTGGATTGGTAGGCGAGCTTCATGGCGATGAAAAGGCGTCTGTTGCCCACCTTCACCGGCTTTTGATGCACAGGAATGCCTTTGGGACCCTATCCTCCTCTTGACGCGGACGATTGTGCCGACCACAAGAACAGAGGGTTCGATCCGGCCATCGGGGCCGGACGATGCTGACGGGGACCAATATGGACGGGTGATTTGCGGCCTATGTGATTGCCGCAAGGGGAGTGCTTTGGCAGCCGCAATACCGCTGCCTTTCTTTCTGCCTGTCTTGATCTCCATTTCCGGATGAGGCGCATGCATCGCGAGGAACAAGGCTCGGACTTTCTTAATCCTGACCGGCTCTTTCCGCAGGGGCCTGCGCTCAGTATTGCGCGAGAGCTCTATGAGAGCGTGGCAAACCTGCCCATCGTCAGCCCGCACGGGCACACCGATCCGGCCTGGTTCGCGGAAAACCGGCCGTTTACCGATGCCGCGGCGCTGTTCCTGACGCCGGATCATTACGTGCTCAGAATGCTGCAGAGCCAGGGCATCTCCTACGACCGGCTGGGAGTACCGCGCAAGGACGGCCGCCCTGTGGCGGAGGGCAGGGAAGCCTGGCGTCTCTTTGCCGCCAACTACCACCTGTTCGCCGGTACGCCGTCGCGCATGTGGATCGATCACTCGCTCAACTTCGCCTTTGGCCTCACCGAGCCGCTCTCGGCGCAAAATGCGGATGCCCTATACGATCTTATCAACAAGCGCCTTGCCGATCCCGATCTTCTTCCGCTTGCCGTGCTCGACCGGGCCAATGTGGAGGTGATCGCCACCACCGAATTTGCGCTGGATCCTCTTACGCATCACCGCGCTCTGAAGGAGAAGGGTCTGATCGGTCGTATCCGCACTACTTACCGGCCGGACGACGTAACGGATCCGGATGTGCCCGGTTTTCGCGAAAACATCGTACGGCTTGCCGAGATAACGGGGGAGGATACGGCCCGCTGGGAGGGGCTGATCGAGGCGCATAGGAAGCGTAGGGCCGCTTTCCGCGAGATGGGGGCGGTCGCTACGGACCATGGCGTGCCGAGCGCAGCCACGGCAGACCTTCCGGCCGCCGACAAGCAGAAGCTGCTCGATGACGCGCTTGCAGGGCGGCTCGATGCGGCAGGCAGGGAGCTCTTTCGAGCGCAGATGCTGACGGAAATGGCCGGCCTGTCGGCGGAGGACGGCATGGTGATGCAGATCCATGCCGGCTCGCGGCGCAATACTGACCCGGTGCTGATGGCCGAGCGCGGTCCCAACCTGGGCGCCGACATTCCCATGCGCACCGACTTCGTGAACGGTCTGTCGCCGCTGCTTTCGCGTTACGGAAATGCTGAAAACTTCCGGCTAATCCTCTTTACCCTGGACGAAAGCACCTATGCGCGGGAGCTGGCGCCCATGGCGGGTTACTGGTCGAGCCTGCGCATCGGCCCGCCCTGGTGGTTCCACGACAGCTCCAATGGAATCCGGCGCTATCTGGATCAGGTTGTGGAGACGGCGGGCTTCTATAATCTCGCCGGTTTCAACGATGATACGCGCGCCCTCCTGTCCATCCCCGCACGCCATGACCTGTGGCGCCGCGAGGTCTGCCGCTTTCTCGCTCTTCTGGTTGCCGAGCACCGGCTGTCGAAAGCGAGCGCGAGGGAGATCGCCGCATATCTGAGCTATCAGGCCGCGAAGGATGCCTACAAACTGTGACGAACAGAGAAGTAGCTTGAGGAACCCTTGGCCCCAAAATTCTCCAATTCTCACGTACCAATTCTAATGTACTAACGTAGAAGAGCAGGAGGTTTTCCAAAAACCGCACACAATGCCAGTATGAAACCAATAAACCAGTGGGAGGAACATTGAGCCGCGAGTGGACCTGTGAAGGATGCGGCGTTCGGAGCAAAGAGCGAAAGATTGACGAACTAAGATGGATCAGGATCACGATCACACCTCGTGAGGGGAGGCCCATACAGGACGCGGAATACGAACTTTGCCCGAACTGCCAGCTCCGCCTTCTGGAATTCCTGAACCCCACGAACTGGTTGGTTCATGATGAGCACGACCGGGAATGATGTGCCTTCCTTGAGATCATTCAGGTTTTCATGACGCTGAAATGATCCAAGTTTTGTTTTTCGCAATTCCGGGCGGAAATCCGGTGCTTTCTTTCCGGGAATTGCTCCTCAAACGACGTACAAAGCGTGTGCGCGTTATGGCGTTCCGGGGCTTTTATTCGGGCGATATATATCCCTTGCCTGGAGCCTTTCGACCGCCTCATCCGCCTCTTTTTCGTCAAATCCTGCCAGAGGCAGGCCGTCAATTTTGACGACGGCGCCGCTGCCTGTGTCGTAGACCTCCCACAAGCCGTTTTTATCCTGCCTTTGTCGTAGCCGTTCGCCATGGCAGCGTCAGATAGGGCGCGCCGCTCTTGCGGCCCGCCGGGCGTGCTGAGCGCTTCGCTGTCTACAGAAGCGATTCGCGCTGCAGCGCGCGGGCGAGATTCGCCACGTCCGGCACCGCGATCCCGAAGATGGTACGCAGAACGGTTTCGATCTCCTCGACCGAGGCGAGGTCCCGTGGGGCGTCGCTTACGTCGCCATAGACATTGAGGCGGGCGTTCAAGAGCGCATAGCGCCCATTCCGGACTGGGCGGGCGGCGATCAGCGAATTCCGGAAATGCGATGCGGGACTATGGGCGAGGTAGTAGTTGGTTATCTCGTAATCGACCTGAAACTGCTCCTCCAGCCCGAAGCGGTAGAGCGTCCGCCATTTTCCGCCCGCAAGCGCGAGCATGCGGAAGCCGTCGCCGTCGCCGTCGAGACGGAACGTTTCGTGAGGGGTTTCCTGAAGAAGGCCGGGCTGAAGACGCAATGGTGCGGTTAGTGTCAGCCCTCCAAATCCCACATCCGCAATCCATGCGCCATTGGGGAAGTCTATCCGCAGCAGCATGTGGGTGCGCGGGGTCAGCGCATCCTCCGGCCGGTTCCAGAGCACACGGGCGGCAAGGCCCGTCACCCTGAAGCCCAATGCGCGCAGCACGGCCATGAAAAGCAGGTTTTGCTCGAAGCAATAGCCGCCTCTTTTTCCCCAAACGAGCTTTTCCTGCAGCGCGGCCAGATCGAGCTTGACGGGCCGGTGCAGAAACGGATCGAGATTTTCGAACGGAATGGCGAGCGGATGGTGGAGATGCAGGGCTTTCAGGGTAGCCAGTGTCGGCTCGCGCGGCCCGTCATAACCGATGCGGAGGAAATAGCTTTCAATGTCGAGCGCCGGCGCGGCCTGTTCCATGCGTTTCTCCCTTCCGCCATGCGAGCTTTAAAGATGTGTGAGAGACGGCGAGATCGCAAGGCGACACGCGGTGCCGTGTATCCAATGGGATCAATCCGGAGATAGTGGAAGCGGGCCATCCGTCTTCACCGCACGCATGGAAAAATTCGACTTTATGTCCTCCACCATCGGAAGTTCGAGCAGAACGTTGGTCAGAAGCGCCTCGTAAGCAGCCAGATCTGGCACGACGATCTCGGCGATGAAGTCCGGCGCGCCCGAAACCATGTGACAGGAAACCACTTCCGGTATGGCCTCCAGTGCCTTTTGCAGCGCGTCGGCGTTGGCGCGCGTGTGCCTGTCCACCTTGATCTCGGTAAAGATCGTAAGCCCCAGGGAAACGGCCCGGCGGTCGAGCACGGCGCGATAGCCCTTGATAATGCCCTCTTCCTCCAGGCGCTTTATGCGACGCAGGCAGGGCGAGGGCGAAAGCCCCACACGATCGGCAAGCTCGACATTCGTAAGCCGTCCGTCCTCCTGAAGGATGCGCAAAATGCGCCGGTCGATTGGCATTTTGTAGCTGAACGGGCAGCTACACAAGCAATCTTCGCAAGGACATGCTCCGGCTGTCTGTTGAATCATGGCGTCTACCCAAGGAGGGAGGACGTTATGTCTACGGAATTGTGGTTGACCTTCATCATCGCTTCGCTGCCGGTGCATTTTTCTCCCGGGCCGAACAACGTTCTTGCCTTCTCACGCTCGTTGACGCATGGCTACAAAGCAGCGCACCTCGCATCGCTCGGGCGTTACCCTGCCTATCTCCTCATCTTTCTTGCGGCAGGCTCCGGTCTCAGCCTTCTCCTTGCGGCTTCGCCGGTCGCCTTTGCGTCACTGAAATGGGGCGGCGCGCTTTATCTTGCCTGGGCGGGCTATCGACTTCTGCGCTCGGCAGGAACGGAAATGGGAATCGGGAAGGGACCGCGCCGCGAACCGCTCAGCCTCTACCAGTTCATGCGTGCGGAATTTCTGGTCGCCATCATGAATCCGAAGGCGATTCTCTTCGCCACTGCCTTTTACGCCCAATTCGTCACGCCCGGTCAGGCGGGTTTCGCGCGGCAGTTCGCGCAAATGGTGGCGGTCTCTCTCACGCTCGAATGGATTGCCGCGGGATGCTTCTGCCTGCTCGGCGCCGGCATGGCGGGAGCGGCTCAGCGCACCGGGCTTCTTGCTTGGATCACGCGCGGGCTCGGCGCGATTCTAGTCGGTTTCGGCCTGCTCTTGGCTGCCTCCTGAGGTGGGCGGCCGGAACAAAGGCAGCATCAACCATGCGCGGCCTTACGCAACGCCCTTGCGCAGGCACGAGGCTGCATCCTATATCGGCAATGCACGGTATGGATACCTTGCGCCCCTAAAGGACGCGAACTGAACGAAAAGGTAACCCTTCAATGGCCAATCCCGTCGAGACCGCGATGAACCTTGTGCCGATGGTCGTCGAGCAGACGAACCGCGGCGAACGCGCCTATGACATCTTCTCGCGGCTCCTCAAGGAGCGGATCATCTTCATCACCGGCCCGGTGGAAGACGGCATGGCCTCTCTGGTCTGTGCCCAGCTTCTGTTCCTGGAGGCCGAGAATCCGAAGAAGGAGATCGCGCTCTACATCAATTCGCCCGGCGGAATCGTGACGAGCGGCATGGCCATTTACGACACCATGCAGTTCATCAAGCCGCCCGTCTCCACGCTCTGCATCGGCCAGGCCGCTTCGATGGGCTCGCTGCTTCTGACCGCCGGCGCCAAGGGCATGCGCTTTGCCACGCCCAATGCGCGCATCATGGTGCACCAGCCTTCCGGCGGCTTCCAGGGCCAGGCCTCGGATATCGAGCGTCACGCCCAGGACATCATCAAGCTGAAGCGGCGGCTGAACGAAATCTATGTGAAGCACACTGGACGCGATTACGACACGATCGAGCGTACGCTTGACCGTGACCATTTCATGAATGCCGAGGAGGCGAGGGAGTTCGGCCTAATAGATAAGGTCATTACCTCGCGGGAGGCCCTTGAGGGGCCGGCGACCACCTAGCCAGCGCGACTCCGCCCGGCAGCGGAACGAAATTAGCTGGGCGCAGTACTACTTCCGCCGAAATTTCCTGTTTCCTAAGCGCTGGCAAGTGCCTAGGTTAAGCCTATGTTGAGTATCGGCGCCTTAGGCTCTCGAGGGGATTCGATGACACGCTTTCCGATTTGTATTTCGTACGGAAAGCGGGTTATGGAGCATAGCGGCGGGGATGCATGTATCCTTGCTCGCTCGTCCGGCGTGATAAAAGCGTCGGTGGTACTGAAAGGACGTGAGATATGAGCAAGATCAGCAACAGCGGCGGCGATTCCAAGAACACGCTGTACTGCTCCTTCTGCGGCAAGAGCCAGCATGAGGTGCGCAAGCTGATCGCAGGCCCGACCGTCTTCATTTGTGATGAATGCGTCGAGCTGTGCATGGACATCATCCGCGAGGAGAACAAGTCCTCTATGGTGAAGTCGCGCGAGGGCGTTCCGACCCCGCAGGAGATCATGAAGGTTCTGGACGATTACGTGATCGGCCAGAACTACGCTAAGCGCGTTCTCTCGGTGGCCGTACACAACCATTACAAGCGGCTCGCCCACGCGGGCAAGAACACCGATGTGGAACTCGCCAAATCCAACATCCTGCTGATCGGGCCGACGGGCTGCGGCAAGACGTTGCTTGCCCAGACGCTGGCGCGCATCATCGACGTGCCCTTCACCATGGCGGACGCCACCACGCTGACGGAGGCGGGCTATGTGGGCGAGGATGTGGAAAACATCATCCTCAAGCTTCTGCAGGCGGCCGACTACAACGTCGAGCGGGCGCAGCGCGGTATCGTCTATATCGACGAGATCGACAAGATTTCGCGCAAGTCCGACAATCCCTCGATCACACGTGACGTCTCAGGCGAGGGTGTGCAGCAGGCACTGCTAAAGATCATGGAAGGCACGATTGCATCCGTGCCGCCCCAGGGCGGGCGCAAGCATCCGCAGCAGGAGTTCCTGCAGGTCGACACGTCCTCGATCCTCTTCATCTGTGGCGGCGCCTTCGCTGGGCTGGAAAAGATCATCTCCGATCGTGGCCGCAAGACCTCCATAGGCTTCGGCGCGAATGTGTCTGCGCCTGAAGACCGCCGCGCCGGTGAGCTCTTGCGTCAGGTGGAGCCGGAGGATCTGCTGAAGTTCGGTCTCATCCCCGAATTCGTCGGCCGTCTGCCGGTGCTGGCGACGCTGGAAGATCTCGACGAGGACGCGCTGGTACAGATTCTGACGGAGCCCAAGAATGCGCTCGTCAAACAGTATCAGCGCCTGTTCGAGATGGAGAATGTGGAGCTTACCTTCCACGAGAACGCGCTGAGGGCGATTGCCAAGCGGGCCATCGAGCGGAAGACGGGTGCGCGCGGTTTGCGCTCCATCATGGAGGCGATCCTGCTCGACACCATGTTCGAACTGCCGGCGCTTGAGGGGGTGCAGGAGGTCGTCATCTCCGACGAGGTGGTGGCCGGCAATGCGAGGCCCCTTTACATCTACGCCGAGCGCGAGAAGGAAAAAGGCAGCGTCAGCGCGTGAGCGGAGCCAGAGGCGAGCGGAAAGGCGATATAGCGATGCCGAGCGTCGCATTGCGAGTGGTCCGCCCGCTGAATCGCGCCCTTGATATTGGCAGCCATCGCCTCCACTTAAGGAGCAAGCGGTGGCGGTTTCGTTTCCCGGAATTGGTGTTGCAGATGGCAAGCCTTCAGGGGCGAAACGTGGCCTTCCAATTGTGATCTCCGCGGCCCCGGTGCTATGCGGCTGCGGCTTGAAAGGCACAAAAAATGACAGAAGCAAACAAGACTTCCGGCGAAATGCTGTTTCCGGTGTTGCCTCTGCGCGACATCGTGGTGTTTCCGCACATGATCGTGCCTCTGTTCGTGGGGCGCGAGAAGTCGATCAGAGCGCTGGAAGAGGTGATGAGCGCCGAAAAGCAGGTGCTGCTGGCGACTCAGATGAATGCGGCTGATGACGATCCGGAGCCCAGCGCGATTTACGACGTCGGCACGGTTGCGAACGTCCTGCAGCTGCTGAAGCTGCCCGACGGCACGGTCAAGGTGCTTGTCGAGGGCGCGGCCCGCGCGAAGATCACCGGCTTCACAGGGCGCGAGGACTTCCATGAGGCGAATGCCACGATCCTTCATGCGCCGAGCGAGGACCGGATCGAGATCGAGGCGCTGGCGCGCTCCGTCATCGCCGACTTCGAGAACTATGTGAAGCTCAACAAAAAGATTTCGCCCGAGGTTGTGGGCGCGGTGAGCCAGATCGAGGATTACGCCAAGCTCGCTGACACTGTCGCTTCGCATCTGGCGATCAAGATCCCCGAGAAGCAGGAGATGCTGGCCACGCTCTCGGTGCGCGAGCGCCTGGAAAAGGCCATGGGCTTCATGGAGGCCGAGATCTCCGTGCTCCAGGTGGAGAAGCGCATCCGCTCGCGCGTCAAGCGCCAGATGGAGAAGACGCAGCGCGAGTACTATCTGAATGAGCAGATGAAGGCCATTCAGAAGGAACTCGGCGAGGGGGAGGATGGCCGCAACGAGATCACGGAGCTCGAGGAGCGCATCAAGAAGACGAAGCTCTCCAAGGAGGCGCGCGAGAAGGCGGAAGCCGAGCTGAAGAAGCTGCAGACCATGTCGCCTATGTCTGCGGAGGCGACCGTGGTGCGCAACTATCTCGACTGGCTGCTGTCCATCCCTTGGAAGAACAATTCCAAGGTGCGCATCGACCTGTCCTATGCCGAGGAGGTGCTCGACGCCGACCATTACGGTCTGGAAAAGGTCAAGGAGCGCATCATCGAGTATCTGGCGGTCCAGAGCCGGCAGAAGAAGATCAAGGGTCCCATCCTGTGCCTTGTTGGCCCTCCTGGAGTCGGCAAGACGTCGCTCGGCAAGTCGATCGCGCGCGCTACGGGCCGCGAGTTCGTGCGCATGGCGCTGGGCGGCGTGCGGGATGAGGCGGAGATCCGCGGCCACCGGCGTACCTATATCGGCTCGATGCCCGGCAAGGTGATCCAGTCGATGCGAAAGGCCAAGAAGTCCAATCCGCTCTTCCTGCTCGACGAGATCGACAAGATGGGCATGGACTTCCGCGGCGATCCCTCGTCGGCGCTGCTTGAGGTGCTCGATCCGGAGCAGAACTCGACCTTCATGGATCACTACCTCGAGGTCGAATACGACCTGTCGAGCGTGATGTTCGTGACGACGGCGAATACGCTGAACATTCCGCCGGCCCTGATGGACCGGATGGAGATCATCCGTATCGCCGGCTACACGGAAGACGAGAAGGTCGAGATCGCCAAGCGGCATCTCCTGCCCAAGGCCGTGCGCGAACATGCCTTGAAGCCCGGCGAGTTCTCGGTATCCGACGGCGCACTGCAGACCATCATCCGCACCTACACGCGGGAGGCCGGCGTGCGTAACCTTGAGCGTGAGCTGATGAAACTGGCGCGCAAGGCCGTCACCGAGATCCTGAAGACGGGCAAGGAGAGTGTCGAGATCACCGAGGAGAACCTGTCCCAGTATCTCGGCGTGCCGCGGTTCCGCTTTGGCCAGGCCGAGGGCGAGGATCAGGTGGGCGTGGTCACAGGCCTTGCCTGGACGGAGGTTGGCGGCGAGCTGCTGACCATCGAGGGTGTCATGATGCCCGGCAAGGGCAAGATGACGGTCACCGGCAACCTGCGTGATGTGATGAAGGAATCGATCTCTGCGGCGGCATCCTATGTCCGCTCTCGCGCTGTCGATTTCGGAATCGAGCCGCCCATCTTCGACAAGAAGGACATCCACGTGCACGTGCCGGAAGGCGCGACGCCCAAGGATGGACCTTCGGCCGGCGTGGCCATGGTGACGGCGATCGTCTCCGTGATGACCGGCATCCCGGTGCGCAAGGACATCGCCATGACGGGCGAGATCACGCTGCGCGGACGGGTGCTGCCGATCGGTGGCCTGAAGGAAAAGCTGCTCGCGGCGCTTCGCGGCGGCATCAAGAAGGTGCTGATCCCGGAAGAAAACGCCAAGGATCTGGCCGATATTCCAGAGAACGTGAAGAACGGTCTGGAGATCGTCCCGGTCAGCCGTGTCGGCGAGGTTCTGGAGCACGCGCTCGTGCGCAAGCCGGAACCCATTGAATGGGTGGAACCGGTTGGAACTCCCGCCAAGGTAGAGGTGGGCGAGGAAGCGGGGCAGCAGACCGTCGCCCATTGAACCGGTCCTGAAGGCACCAGAATGCGAGCCGGCCTATTTTGGGCCGGCTTTTTTTACTGAAAACCGCGGAAAACCGCGCTTTTTCCCTTGTCATGTCGCATTTCGCACTTGGTGAGCCATAAACTTCTTCATAGACTGCAAACTCGCCGGTTGAGTCGCTATCCGGCGGTAATCAGGAAGGGGTTTGTTGTTTATGAACAAGAACGAACTAGTCTCCGCCGTTGCCGACAAGGCCAACCTTTCCAAGGGGGATGCTCAGTCGGCAGTGGACGCGGTCTTCTCCGTCATCACCGAAGAGCTGAAGAAGGGCGGCGACGTTCGGCTCGTCGGCTTTGGCAATTTCAGCGTGTCGCGGCGCGAAGCCTCCACTGGCCGCAACCCGCAGACCGGTGCGGAGGTGAAGATTCCGGCGCGGAACGTGCCCAAGTTCTCGGCGGGTAAGGGCCTCAAGGACGCCGTCAACTGACGCGCAAAGCAATCGCTTTACGAGGAGAAGAGCCGGGCCAGTCCCGGCTTTTCAGTTTTTTGGGTGCCCGCCATCCACCATCATCCCGGAAGCGGCGCAGCGGTTTTCCGGAACCAGTAGCGCCATTGCCTTCTGGGTTCCGGTTCTCGCTCCGCCGGCGGGGATGACGTAAGAAGGCCGCCGGCTCCATCCCGCTTTAATCACCGACAGCCACGCCCTCGCGTCGCGGGTCGGCGCCGCCTTGAAGGCCGTCCGGCGTGATGGCGACACCGTGCAGGCCTGAGTTCAGTTCCGTAACACGTGTCTCGAAACCGAGCGCCTGCAGGTCGTCGGCTAGCTCCTCTGCCGGTGTGCCGGCTTCCAGATCGTAAGTGCCGAACCGGTTGGAAAGATGCGGCAGGGAAACCGCCTGCTGCATGTCCATCTTCCAGTCCACGAGCGCGATGATGGCGTTGGCGACATAGGGGATGATGTTGCTGCCGCCGGGCGAGCCCAGCGCGAAGACGGGTTTACCCTCTTTCAGGATAATCGTCGGTGACATGGACGAGCGCGGGCGTTTGCCGGGCTCGACACGATTGGCCACCGCCTCACCGCCGTTTTGGGGCGAGAAGGCGAAGTCCGTGAGCTGGTTGTTGAGCAGGAAGCCCGCCGCCATCTGCCGCGAGCCGAAGCCGCTTTCGATCGAGGTGGTCATGGAGGCGATGTTGCCTTCTTCGTCGACGATGACGAAGTGGCTGGTGGAGGGAAGCTCCGGAGCGATGCCGGGGAGGCGGAACTCGGCCTTGTCCCATGGCGGCGTTCCCGCCTTCACTTCCTCCGCCGGCAGAGCCGTAGTCCGGCGGATGAGGGCGGCGCGCTCCTCCAGATAGCTGGCGTTCAGCAGCCCCTGCGGCATGGAGACGAAATCGCTGTCGGCCATGTACATATCGCGGTCCGCAAAGGCCAGCCGTGTGGCCTCGCCAATGATGCGCCAGCTTTCCGGGTCGTCAGGGCCGAGTGCGGCGAGATTGAAGTGGGAAACCATGCCGAGGATTTGCCCGATGGTGAGGGCGCCGGAGGAGGGTGGCCCCATTCCGCACACATCAAGCCCGCGATAGGGTACGCAAACGGCGGGCCGCTGCTTTACTTCGTAGGATGCAAGGTCCTCCAGTGACAGAAGGCCCGGGTTGGTCGGATGGTTGCGCACCGCCTCCACGATCTTTTGCGCAATGTCGCCGGTATAAAAGGCGTCCGCGCCCTCTTGGGCAATGGTGCGCAGGGTGGCTGCATAATCCGGGTTCTTCAGAATCGTGCCCGCGGCAATCGGCTCGCCGGATTCATCATAGAAATAGGCGCGCGCGGCAGGCTCCTGGTCCAGCTTGCCTCGGTCGTCGGCGATTTGCGTGTGAAGCCTCGGGGAGACCTCGAAGCCCGCTTCCGCAAGTTCGATGGCGGACTCGAACAGATCTGCCCATTCGTGCTTTCCATAGCGCTGGTGTACCGCTTCCATTAGCCGCACGACACCCGGCGTGCCCACCGACCGGCCGCCGATCACGGCGTCGAAGAAAGCCATGGGTTCGCCGTCTTCAAGAAAGAGGTCGTCCGAAGCGGCCATGGGCGCGGTTTCCCGCCCGTCGAAGGTAGTGATCTCACCCGTCTGCGCATCGTACCAGACGAGGAAGGCGCCGCCGCCAAGCCCGGAAGATTGCGGCTCCACCAAGCCAAGCACGGTCTGGACCGCGACCAGCGCGTCGGCCGCGCTGCCGCCCTGGCGCAGCACGTCGAGCCCTGCCTGCGCTGCAAGCGGATTGGCAGCCACGACCATTTGTTTGCTGGCTGAAACCAGCTCCTTTTCTTCCACGCCGCTGGCGATCTCCGGGGCGACCGTGTCGGAAGCCTGCTGCGTGAAAGCGGGCGTTGAAAGGAAGAGCGCCAGCATCAATGCGCCGGCGGCACCTCGCCGATGTGCCAAAACCATCTAAAGTACTCCTTCCAATAGCCCCCCCTGAAACATATTGGCCGGCCCGAAAACCTCCTCAAAGGCCTGCTTCAGTTCCACATCGAAATCCTCGAGTGTCACCGGCAGGCCGAGATCCACCAGGCTCGTGACGCCAAAGCCGGAGACACCGCACGGCACGATTCCGGAAAAATGCGATAGCTCCGGTTCCACATTCACCGCGATGCCATGAAAGCTCACCCACCGGCGTAGGCGGATGCCGATCGCGGCAATCTTGTCTTCCATGGGTGCGCCGTCAGGAAGTGGCGCCTTGTCCGGTCGCACCACCCAGACGCCGACACGCCCCTCGCGCCGTTCGCCCTTCACATTAAAGCGGGCGAGCGCGCGGATGATCCATTCCTCGAGCGCGCGCACAAAGGCGCGCACGTCCTCGCGGCGGCGCTTCAGATCCAACATGACATAGGCGACGCGCTGCCCGGGCCCGTGATAGGTGTATTCGCCGCCGCGCCCGGTCTTGTAGACGGGAAAACGGTCCGGCTGGAGCAGGTCGCGCGGGTCGGCGTTCGTGCCGGCCGTGTAGAGGGGCGGGTGCTCGACCAGCCAGACCAGTTCGTCCGCCGTCCCGGCACGAATCGCGTCGGCGCGCGCTTCCATGACGGACAGGGCTGCATCATAG
Source organism: Chelativorans petroleitrophicus (assembly GCF_025398195.1). Classification (GTDB taxonomy): domain Bacteria; phylum Pseudomonadota; class Alphaproteobacteria; order Rhizobiales; family Rhizobiaceae; genus Chelativorans; species Chelativorans petroleitrophicus. Next base: position 54,894 of record NZ_JAODNV010000005.1, read on the forward strand.
GGTGTCAGGCCTTTTTCGATCCGCCACTGCACCGGAGGAAACCCGTCCTGCGGAAAAAAGGTGGAAGCTGGGGTTATCTGGTTCATGCCGCTGTGCGATCGATTCTGATTAGAGGGAGGAAGGATCCGCAAAGACCAGCCGCGGATGGGTATCTCGGCAGCGTTCTCCCAAGCAGTTAAGTGTGCCATCACACTTATAGCACCTGTTCGCACTTGTGAGCATCACTGGGGTCGCAAAGGACTGATGCACGCGCGACGGCGGGAAGCCCGCACCAACAGACCAGGGCTCAATTGTGCGCAATCACTTGGGGATTCACAGCGGCTTGAACGAGTCTCCGCGCCGCGTAAAATGCCGGCCGGATGCCAATGGCAACAAGGAAACGGGCATGACACTGCGCCAGCTTTTTGGAGGTGCCATCGGTTTCGTGGCAGCGATGCTGGTGGCGGATTTTCTTTTCGGAATCCTACCTACGCCTGAGGAAACACTGGCCCTCGCCGTCAGCGTTGGCATCGGGCTTCTGGTTCAGAACGTGGTTTAGGCTGCGCTCCGGCCGGCGCGGGATGAAGCGCAAATCTTTGCGCGAATTCACCCGTCGGCGGTCTTGTTTCGCGGCAGGCGATTTGCTACATGCCCCCTGCCGGATCGAGCCGGCCCTTCGTTACGAGCGGTCGTGGCGGAATTGGTAGACGCGCAGCGTTGAGGTCGCTGTGGGGCAACCCGTGGAAGTTCGAGTCTTCTCGACCGCACCAAACCCTTGAAATCCTACTTTATTTTCAATGTAGGGTGTCCCTCTTCAGAAGGCCGTGGGACACATAACCGTCCCCAAGGCGCTAACGCCCATTATCGAACGCAACCCGCGTGGCAATAAACCCTTGCGACTCATCCGCCCGCGGGCTTTTTATCGCTGCGGCGGGTGTGCGCACCGCGCGTTTGCGAAGCGATCGCTATAAGCTATTGAAACTGCGCATCGTGCCTCCCGAAAATCGATTCAGATTTTTGGGGGATACTGTAGAGGTGGCATTCGCCGCCACGTCGACGCAAGGAGAGCGCCTTGAGCGAGCCGGAGACCGAAGCGCATGACAGCGGCCCGGCCGAAGCGCCGGAGCGCGGCATCTATGACGAGGACGGCGTGATTTCGCCGGATTTTCTCGCTCGCGTCGGCGCAGCCATAGCCGACGGTGACACCGCCGCCCTCAAGCAGGGTGTGGCCTCGCTGCACCAGTCGGAAATCGGCGATCTTCTGGAAGCACTCCAGCCGGAGCAGCGCCGGGCGCTCGTCCGGCTCATGGGCGCGGAGTTCGATTTCACGGCGCTGACGGAGGTGGACGAGGCGATTCGCCTCGACATCGTGGAAAGCCTGCCCAACGAGCAGATTGCCGAGGCCGTTCAGCAGCTCGATTCGGACGACGCCGTCTACATCCTTGAAGACCTCGATCCCGAGGATCAGGAGGAAATCCTAGCTCAGCTTCCCTTCACCGAGCGCGTGCGCCTGCGCCGCTCGCTCGGGTATCCGGAAGAGACGGCCGGCCGGCGCATGCAGACGGAGTTCGTCGCTGTCCCGCCTTTTTGGACCGTGGGCCAGACGATCGACTACATGCGCGAAGACCGGAACCTGCCCGATTCCTTCTCGCAGATTTTCGTCATCGACCCCACGTTTCGGCTGGTGGGCGCCGTCGATCTCGACCGGATCCTGCGCACGCAGCGCTCGGTCAAGATCGAAGACATCATGCACGAGACGCGACACGCGATTCCCGCCACGATGGACCAGGAGGAGGCCGCACGAATATTCGAGCAGTACGACCTGCTCTCGGCCGCTGTTGTGGACGAAAACGATCGGCTGGTGGGCGTGCTCACCATCGATGACGTGGTGGATGTCATCACGCAGGAAGCGGAAGAAGACCTCCTGCGCATGGGCGGCGTGGGCGACGAGGAACTGTCCGATTCGGTGCTGGCGGCGGGGCGTTCCCGCGTCCCGTGGCTGATGGTAAACCTCATAACCGCCTTTCTTGCCGCCTCCGTCATCAGCCTGTTCGACGCGACCATCGAGCAGGTGGTGGCGCTCGCTGTGCTCATGCCCATCGTCGCGGGCATGGGGGGCAATGCGGGATCGCAGACCATGACCGTGACGGTGCGGGCGCTCGCCACCGGCGATCTCGGCGCTCACAATGCCTGGCGCATCATCCGCCGCGAGATCGGCGTGGGGCTGCTGAATGGCGTCGTCTTCGCCACCCTGATCGGCCTCATCGCCGGCACCTGGTTCGACAGCGTCACCATTGGGGGAATCATCGCTGCGGCCATGATCATCAATATGTTCGTGGCCGCGCTTGCCGGAATCCTTATCCCGCTGCTCCTAAACCGTCTGGGTATCGACCCGGCGGTCGCTTCCTCTGTCTTCCTGACGACCATTACGGACGTGGTCGGCTTCTTCGCCTTCCTCGGCCTCGCCACCTGGTGGTTCGGGCTTCTTTGATCGGCTGTCAGACCGTTGCCGAGGCGAGGCGGCGCGAGCGCAGCAGAATCGTGAACATCACCGCCGCATTGAGCACGTTCCAGGCTATGCCGTTGAGGAACGCAGCCCGATACGAGCCCGTGAGATCGTAGATAAAGCCCGACATCCAGCCGCCCACCGCCATGCCAATAATGGTCGCCATCACGACGATACCGACCCGCTGCCCCGCTTCGCGCGCGGGCAAGTATTCGCGTATGATGATGGCGTAGCAGGGAACGATGCCGCCCTGCGCCAGGCCGAACACTAGCGAGACGATGTAAAGCGACGCGAGCCCGTCGAAGGGGATGTACAGGGCGAGTGACAGGCCCTGCAGCACCGAGCCGATGAGAAGCGTACGCACGCCGCCGATGACGTCGGCGACCATGCCCGAGGCAAGCCGGCTGACGATGCCGCCCGCTAGCATCAGCGACAGCATCTCCGCGCCGCGCGCAACCCCGTATCCCAAATCGACGCAATAGGCGACGATGTGCACCTGCGGCATGGACATGGCCACGCAGCAGGCAAGGCCCGCCACGACCAGCAGCCCTTGCAGAACGGCAGGCGAGAATGGGCTCGCGCCCCGCCCGGGGCGGGAGCCGTTGACCCGGCCTGCCGCCGCACTCGAAGCCTCGGGCGGATCCGCCTGCAGCATGAATGTCAGGGGCAGGATCATCACGATGCAGACGATTGCGATGACGACGAACGCCAGGCGCCAGCTCCCGCTCTCGAGAATGAGCTTGATGACGGTTGGCCAGACCACGCCGGCCAGATAATTGCCGCTGGCGACCGCCGCCACGGCGATGCCGCGGCGCCGTTCGAACCAGTGCGAGATGTCGGCAATCAAGGGACCGAAGGTGGCCGAAGCCCCGAGCCCCACCAGCCCCTGGAGTATCGTGAACTGCCAGATGGACTGGGAAAGCGCGCAGAGCGCGAAGCCCGCTGCGAGTGCCACGCCCGCAAGCGCCACGGGCAAGGCGATTCCAAACCGGTCCACATAGCGACCGATGACAACGTTGCCCAAGGCAAAGCCGATCATGGCCGACGTGTAGGGCAGGGACGCCTGGGCGCGTTCCACCGCGAAATCAGCCTGCACGTAGGGCAAGACGACGATGAAGGCCCACATGCCCACGCTGCCCACAGTGGCGAGCGCCACGCACAATCCGAGGCGCAGCCAGGAATAAAGGTCGTCCGGCCGGCGCTCACCGGCTTCAGGCATGGGCGTGAGCATAGCTTCTTCCGCTTTTTGACGCGCCCAGCGTTACCGGGCTGGGAGGTAGTTGCAATAGAGCCAAGGGCCGACTATCGGCTGTCCTACGGGGTTCAATCCTCCACCTCCGGCCGCAGGCGTTTGCCGCGGCCGAAGGTATAGCCGGTCTCCACCGCCTGCCGGCCGTATTTTTCGCGCAAGGCGTCGATGGCGCCTTCGGCAAGAGCGCGCTTGTACGACAGGCGGTCAACGAGATCCGGCGGGTCGGCCAATGCCGCATCCGTAAGATCACTGACGCCGATCCCGATGAGGCGGAACATCGTGCCGTCCGCTTCGCGCTTCAGCATGTCGAAGCCTGCCGAGAAGATCCGGTCGGCAAGCCGGGTGGGATTGGCCAGTTGCCTGCTGCGCGTGCGGATGCGGAAATCGGCCGTCTTCAGCTTGAGCACAACCGTGCGCCCGCCTATGCCCGCCTTCTTCAGGCGTGCCGAAACGCGCTCGCTCAGTGCCCGCAGGATCGGCAGGAGATCATCAACACGGGAAAGATCGCGGTCGAAGGTGGTTTCGGACGAGACGCTCTTGGCTTCCCCGCGCGGCTCCACTTTCCTATCGTCCTGGCCGCGGGAGAGCCGGTAAAGCCGGTCGCCCATCGTGCCGTAGCGGCGCATGAGATCGGCACGCTCCATGTGCTGAAGCTGGCCGATGGTGTGGATGCCGTCTGCGGAAAGTGTGGCGGCGAAGGTCTTCCCCACGCCCCAGATTGCCGTGACGGGCTGCTCGGCCAGAAAAGTCAACGCGTCCGCCCGCCCGATGACGGAAAAGCCGCGCGGCTTTTGAAGGTCGGAGGCCACCTTGGCCAGGAACTTGCAATAGGAAAGACCGATGGAAACCGTAATCCCGATTTCCTCCTCCACCTGCCGGGCAAATCGGGCGAGCACCATGGCAGGCGACGCTCCATGCAGGCGCTCGGTGCCCGAGAGGTCGAGAAAGGCCTCGTCAATGGAAAGCGGCTCGACCAGCGGCGTGAGCGCCAGCATCATGGCGCGGACCTCCCGGCCCACGCGCGCATATTTCTCCATGTCCGGCTTGATGACGATGGCCTCGGGACAGGCTTGGAGCGCCTTGAACATCGGCATGGCCGAGCGCACCCCCTTGATCCGGGCGATGTAGCAGGCGGTGGAAACAACGCCGCGCTTGCCGCCGCCGATGATGACCGGCTTGTCGCGCAACTCGGGATTGTCGCGCTTCTCCACCGCCGCGTAGAAGGCGTCGCAGTCGATATGGGCAAGGGAAAGCGTCTCCAGTTCCGGGTGGCGCAGAACTCGCGGGCTGCCGCACGCTCGGCAGCGCCGCTCGCCCGGTCCGGTGCGGTAGAGGCAGTCGCGGCAGATGCCTGGCACAGCGGCGTTGACGACCATGTCGATTTATCTGGAACGCATAGGGAACAGCAGCATATGGCATCCCGCGCGCGCCGACAAGAAAAGCGAGAGGACGACTCTGCGCTGGTCTCCTATGGCTGGATATCCCAATCCTCCTGGCCGAAGGGGAGCGCCCTGTGCGCGGCTGCGATCTCCTGCGGCGCAAGACCGCTCGCCTGGGTGAAGGCCATCAGCGTCGGCTCGTGGGCGAGCAGAAATTGCAGCACACCGGCGAGAAATCCGGGCTCCCGCGCAGCCTGCCTGATCTGGCCCGCGTCAATCCCCGTTATCGCCAGAAAGCGGGGCAGAAGCTCCGGGTCGCCGGCAATGAAGGAAAGCGCCTGGATGGCGATGGTTTCGGCGTCATCCCTCCCCATGGTGGCTGCTCCCGGTGTTGCGTCCGTAACGATGATGGTGCCATAAGGACGGTATAAAGAGTTCGCAAGCACGCAAGGGCAATGCCTTCAATTTGAAGGGAAGAATTTCCCTTTTCGTAAGGCAGATCGTGCCAAGAGAGCCTGAAGCGAAATAGCTGAAGTGCTTGGTCACACGTCACGACAGCGCTGAACGGTGCGGGGTGCCATGCCGAAAAAGGTCATGATCGTCGAGGACAACGAGCTCAACATGAAGCTCTTCCGCGACCTTATTGAGGCCAGCGGTTATGAGACTGTGCGCACGCGCAACGGTCTTCAGGCGCTCGAACTTGCGCGCGACCATCGCCCCGACCTCATCCTCATGGACATTCAGCTTCCGGAAGTTTCGGGGCTCGAGGTCACCAAGTGGCTGAAGCAGGATGACGAGCTGCATACGATTCCGGTTATCGCCGTCACCGCCTTCGCCATGAAGGGAGACGAGGAGCGCATCCGCCAGGGCGGCTGCGAGGCCTATATCTCGAAACCGATCTCGGTCCCGAGCTTTATCGAAACGATCAAATCCTATCTCGGTGACGCGTAATGGTCCGTAGGGGGCGACCAGGGAGGGACCGTCGGCCATGACTGCGCGCATTCTCGTGGTCGACGACGTTCCCGCCAATCTTAAGCTGCTCGAGGCGCGCCTTCTGGCGGAATATTACGACGTGGTAACCGCGCGCTCGGGGCCGGATGCCATCGAAATCTGCGAGGTGAGCAGGGTCGATGTGGTCCTCCTCGACGTGATGATGCCGGGCATGGACGGCTTTGAGGTGTGCCGGCGCCTCAAGGCCGATCCCTCCACCACGCATATTCCGGTCATCATGATCACGGCGCTGGACCAACCGGCCGACCGCGTGCGAGGGCTCGAAGCCGGGGCGGATGACTTTCTCACCAAGCCGGTAAAGGACCTGCAACTGCTTACGCGGGTCAAGAGCCTGGCGCGGCTGAAGGCGCTGACCGACGAATTGCGCCTTCGCGCTGCCACGACGCGGAATATTGGCATCGAGCAGCTGCTGCAGCAGAAGATTGGTGACACTGACGAGAGGCCGAGCGTGCTGCTCGTGGAGGAAGACGAGGCCTCCGGAGCACAGATCAAACGCATTCTGCGCGGCCACTTCGAGGTGGAGGTCGCCGCCGATCCGCAAGCCGCGCTTCAGCGTGCCGCCGGCGGGGCATTTGAATGCGTCATCGTCTCCACTCGGTCGTCCAGATACGATCCGCTTCGGCTGTGCGCGCAGTTGAGAGCTCTGGAGCGTGCGCATCTCGTGCCCATCATCCTTCTCGCGGACGAGCAGGACGAGGAGTATGTGATCCGGGGGCTGGAGCTCGCAGTGAACGACTATGTGCTGCGGCCAGTAGAACGCCAGGAGCTGGTTGCGCGTCTGCGCACGCAGATCCGCCGCAAACGCTACAATGACGGGCTGCGCTCCAGCGTCGCGCGCACGGTGGAGATGGCCGTTACCGATCCGCTGACCGGCCTGCACAATCGCCGCTATCTCGACAGCCATCTTCAGACCCTTTTCGACCGGGCAGTGGCCCGCCGGCGGCCTCTGTCCGTCATGTTTGCCGACGTGGACCGCTTTAAGGCCATCAACGATACCTTGGGGCATGACGCGGGAGACGCGGTGCTCAAGGAGTTCGCCGGCCGGCTGCGCAGGAACCTGCGCGGGATCGATCTTGTCTGCCGCTATGGTGGCGAGGAGTTCGTCATCGTCATGCCGGAGACCGAACTTGCCATCGCCGAGAAGGTCGCTGAGCGCGTCCGGCGGCAGATCGCGGAAAGCCCGTTCCACATTGGGGAGGGCCGCCCACCGATTTCGATCACAGCCAGTCTGGGAGTGGCTGCAAGGCGCGAGGGTGAAGATACCGTCAGGGCTCTGATAAAGCGCGCCGACATGGCCCTCTATGAAGCCAAGACCCGCGGGCGGAATCGCGTCGTTGCCCCCGCAGCCTGACCTAGGCGGGTGGCGGTCGATCACGAAATTTACCTTAATGTTAAATTGTCCATCCGGGATGGTTAAGTAAGTATTGATTTTCGAGGCCAGTTGCGCGAGTGTCGCAACCGGTGGTGGACGGAACTTACGAGGCTAAGAGGTTCCGTATCCCCGATACCCCATGATGCTCAGGTCCGCCGCATCTCCTGGGTCGTGGGGTTGGCCGGTTGGCGCTGGCGTTATGTGGCCTCCTCGTACCGCTGCCAGATAGCCGACCGGCCCCCGAAATCTCAAAAGCATAATTCACACTGTGGCGCTGCCTCTTACTGCGGGCAGCGCTTTTTCGCGTGATCGGATTGGAAAAGGGGCCGGCTTTTTGCCGCGGGGAGCCGGATGCCTGAGGCACCAGCAAAAACGGCGCCTCGAAAGGCGCCGCGAGACACGCATTGTGAATGCGGGGGAAGGTTACTTGATCTTCGCTTCCCGAAACTCGACATGCTTGCGCGCAACGGGATCGTATTTGCGCTTGGTCATCTTCTCCGTCATCGTGCGGCTGTTCTTCTTGGTGACGTAAAAGAAGCCGGTGTCGGCCGTCGACAGGAGCTTGATCTTGATGGTCGTGGCCTTGGCCATGGGCGTGCGTCCGTATCTGCGGTTGGATGGGCGAGCCTGGCAGCAGCGATCGCAACAGGCGCGCGAAAACTCGCGCGAGACATAAAGACAATACCTGGAATGTCAAGCCCGTGTCCGGGTTCAGGACATATGAGGTGGCAACTTCGCCGCGCTCCGGCCGCTATAGCATCTCCCTGCGAAACCTGCCGCCGCGCGTGAAGTAGAAGGGCACGGGCTCGCCAGGCGAAAGCGTGGGATCTCTCTGAAGCCGCTTGCCGAGCTCTTCGAGGACCCTGCGCGTAATGGCGGCGACGTTGAGGCGCAGCGCCTCCGTGATTGGCAGCCAGGCGATGCCCTCCAGCTCTTCGGTGGGCGGACTCGGAAGTTCGACGGCAACCTCATCCCGGCGAGCAGCGAGGAAGCGGGTGTCAAAGCGGCGCACGTTCCCTGGCGGCGTGATCGCGCGGGCAATATAGCGCAGGCCGTCAAGAGCAGGCTGAATGCCATGCTTGGCGAAGCCCTGCCATTGCGGGCTTCTTGTCGCAAAGTCAGCCTTGCGGCCGACAAGAAGGCCGGCTTCCTCGTAGGTTTCCCGCAGCGCGGAAAGGGCGATCGCCCTGGCCCTGGCCCGCGCCGCGCGGGCACGTCCATCTCTGGCGCTGCCGGCGATCCTCGCCGCCTCCGCCGGATGGAGGTCGCTTGCAACAGTAATGCGGCTGTCGGAGGGATCGGTGCGTCCGCCGGGAAAGACGAAGCGTCCAGGCATGAAGGCGTGCCGCGCATGCCGCCTTCCCATCAGGACGAAAGGCTCGCCGCCGCGCCAGTCGATCAGGATGAGCGTGGCAGAGTCGCGTGGCCTGACAGGGGCAGGGGATGCGGCGTTGTGCCTCCTCCCTTCGGGCGTAGCCGTTTCCCCGTGCTCCAGCCTCTCGGCTTCCGCCATGATCTCAAAGCTCGGGGTGGGAATCGAGCATGTCTTTCTCGCCGCCGAAGCCATGCATCCTGAGCGCCCATTGCAGCCCCACCACCGCGCCTTTGACGGGGCCAATAAGCGCGAGCGAAAGGACAAGGGTAGCTGGCGCCCAGATAACGAGATGTGCCCATGTCGGCCAGTCGGTGACCGCTTGCACGGTCATGAACGCGCTGACGACGATGTGCCCCACAATGACGATCACAAGATAGGCCGGCAGGTCGTCCGCGCGGTGATGGTGCATCTCCTCGCCGCATTCCTGGCAGCACTCGACCGTCTTGAGAAAGGCACGAAAGAGCCGACCGCGGCCGCAACAGGGGCAATGGCCGAAGAAACCGCGCCGCGTGGATTCATACACCGACCTCGGCTCCGCTTCGCTTGCTTTGCCGCCGCCGAAAACTCTTTGCTCCATCACCGTCTCCTGCCCCTGCCGGGCGACCGTTCCTTGCCTCTCGATGCACGCGCGATACTGCGCCTGGTCTTGTGCAGCGATCGCGTCGAGCCTGGCAGGCGATTCGGATCGCTCATCATTTCGAAGCGCATGGCTCCCGCAAGCGGAGCCACTTCGACCAGCCGCACCTCCACGGCATCGCCAAGCTGGTAGCCTCCCCCGCTTCTTTGCCCAACCAGCGCATGCCGGACTTCATCGAAGTGGTAGTAATCGTCGCCGAGCGAGGAAATGGGAACGAATCCATCAGCCCCGAATTCCGGTAGCAGAACGAACAGGCCGGCCTTGGTCACGCCGGAAATACGGGCGGAAAATTCCTCTCCCGTGCGACCCGCCAAATGCTCCGCTACCAGGCGGTCAACGGTCTCGCGCTCGGCCGCCATAGCGCGCCTCTCGGTGGCCGAGATGAGAGCGGAAATCTCCTCCAGCCGCTCGGCATCCTGCGGGCGCAGCCCGTCTTCCCCGAAACCCTTCGCAGAAATCAGCGCGCGATGAATGATGAGATCCGCATAACGCCGGATCGGTGAGGTGAAGTGGGCATAGCGGCGCAGGTTCAGGCCGAAATGCCCGATATTCTCCGGCGCATAGATGGCCTGGCTCTGCGAGCGCAGAACCACCTCATTGACCAGCTGCTCGTGCTCGGTGCCGGCCACGCGCGCGAGGATGCCATTGAACTGGGAAGGCCTCAACGCCGCCCCGCGAGCAAGCGAAATCCCGAGTGACGCCAGGAATTCTCGCAAGGCTTCCTGTTTGGCGAGAGAGGGGGCATCATGCACGCGGTAGACCACTGGCTGGCGGGCGGCTTCGAGCGTTTCGGCGGCGGCGACATTCGCCTGGATCATGAACTCTTCTATCAGCCTGTGGGCGTCCAGACGGGGCGGCACGATGACGCGGTCGACGGTGCCGTCTGGCTTGAGCAGGATTTTGCGTTCCGGCAGGTCGAGTTCTAATGGCTCGCGCGCGCTCCGGCCGCGTCCGAGCACGGCGTAGGCATCCCACAAGGGGCGCAGCACCGTATCCAGAAGCGGCTTCGCCTTTTCATCCGGTCTGCCGTCGATCGCCGCCTGCGCCTGCTCGTAGGAAAGGCGCGCGGCGGAACGCATCATCACCCGATGGAAGGAGTGGCCGATTTTCCGCCCTTGCGCCGAAAAGCGCATGCGGACGGCGAGGGCAGGGCGGTCTTCACCTTCGCGCAACGAGCATAGATCGTTCGAAATGCGCTCGGGCAGCATCGGCACCACGCGGTCCGGGAAATAGACGGAATTGCCACGCCTAAGCGCCTCTCGGTCGAGCGCGGAGTCGGAACGGACATAGTAGGCGACATCGGCGATGGCGACGGTGACGATCACGCCGCCCGGGTTTTTCTCGTCCTCGTCCGGCTCGGCGAACACGGCGTCATCGTGGTCCTTAGCGTCCGGCGGATCGATGGTGACGAGCGGCAGGTTACGCCAATCCTCGCGGCCGTTCATGCTGGCCGGTTTTGCTGCTTCCGCTTCCTTGAGCACGCTTTCCGGGAAGATATGCGGGATTTCATGGGCGTGGATGGCGATCAGCGAAACCGCCTTCTCCGTAGCGATGGAGCCCACCACCTCCAGAACCTTCGCGCGCGGCAGGCCGTAGCGGCTCTCCGAGACCTGTTCGACCTCGACCAGATCGCCCTCGCGCGCCTCGCCGCGGAAAGCCGCGTCCACGATAAGCTCTGGCTGACGCCTCTCAACGGGTTCGATCCGGAAAGAACCGTCCGCCATTTCACGGAAAACGCCGAGAACGGCCCGCCTTCGCTTCTCGAAGACTTTGATCACCCGGCCGCTATAGGCAGGACCTTTCTCGTCTTCTCCATTCGGGAACACGCGGGCAAGCACCCGGTCGCCAATGCCCGCGGCGGGCGTGCGGCCAGCCCTCTGCCTGCGGATCGCCACCAGAGGAACGGGGCCGCCGTCCTCGCCGTCAAATTCAGCGGGACGGGCAAGAAGGCCGCCCTCCGCATCGCGTGAGAAGATGTCGAGAACGACCACGTGGGGCAGGGCACCCGGGCGCAGAAGCCTGCGGCGCTTCTTTTTGAGCAGCCCCTCGTCCTGAAGCTCGCGCAGCATGTCCTTGAGCCAGATGCGGTCGCTGCCCTTCAGCCCGAACGCCTTGGCGATCTCGCGCTTGCCCGCGCGGTCCGGATTCTCGGCGATAAAGCGCAGGAGATCGTCGCGCGAAGGCAGGCGGGAAGCCCTGCCGCCACCCGCCTGCACGCGGTTGGGATTCCTGCGGGCCAAATTCAGCTCCTGGCTTTGCCTCGTCCTGATTTCTTGCCGGTCTTTCCAGCCTTGGCAGCAATCAACTCCAGCGCCTCCTCACGGGTCAGCGACATCGGGTCCTTGCCCTTCGGAAGCGTGGCGTTGATCTTGCCGACATTCACATAGGGGCCGTAGCGACCGTCCCGAACGGTAATGACGCCGCCGTCGGGATGTTCCCCGAGTTCCTTGAGTGCGGCGGGCGTGGCACGGGCGCGCGGTCCCTTCGCCTTCTTCTCTGCGAGCAGCGAAACAGCCCGGTTAAGCCCGATGGAAAAGACATCATCCACCGATTCAAGATTGGCATAGGTACCGTCATGCAGCAGGAAGGGGCCGTAGCGGCCGATGCCGGCGGAAATCATCTTGCCGGTTTCAGGATGGGGGCCCACATCCCGCGGCAGCGACAGGAGCGCTATGGCGCGTTCGCGGTCGATGCTGTCCGGCGTCCATCCCTTGGGCAGGCTCGCGCGCTTGGCCTCCTTGCCTTCGCCGCGCTGCACATAGGGGCCGAAGCGGCCGGAGCGCAGCGTGATCTCCTCGCCGGTGAAGGGGTCCGTGCCGAGCACCTTGTGGCCGTCCAATCCTGCTTCGGCATCGCCACTTTCCGCTCCGTTTTCGCCAAGCTGGCGCGTGTAGCCGCATTCGGGATAGTTGGAGCAGCCGACGAAGGCGCCGTAGCGGCCAAGCTTCAGCGACAGCCGGCCCGCCCCGCATCTAGGGCAGAGGCGGGGATCGCCGCCATCCTCACGCGGCGGGAAAAGCAGGGGCGCAAGCTCCTCGTTGAGCGCTTCCAGCACGTCGGTGACGCGCAGGCCCTTTATGTCGTTGACCGCGCCAGAGAACTCGGTCCAGAAGTCGCGCAGAACGTCCTTCCAGGCAAGCTTGCCGTCCGAAATCTCGTCCAGCTTTTCCTCAAGGTCGGCCGTGAAGTCGTACTCCACATAACGTCGGAAGAAATTCTCAAGGAATGCAGTAACGACGCGACCCTTGGCCTGCGGCACGAGACGGCGCTTTTCGATGGTTACATAATCGCGGTCTTCGAGCGTCTTCAGGATTGCGGTGTAGGTGGAGGGTCGGCCGATGCCAAGCTCCTCCAGCTTCTTGATGAGCGTTGCCTCCGTGTAACGCGGCGGCGGCTCCGTCGTATGCTTCGTTACATTGATCGCCCTACGGGCGAGCGTCTCGCCGGAATTGATCTCGGGGAGGCGAGTGTCTTCACCGTCTTCGCTGTCGTCCTCCTTCACCTCCGTGTAGGCTGCGAGGAAACCGTCGAAGCGGATCACCGAGCCGACGGCCCTGAGCACAGCCTTGCGGTCGGCCCCGGCAGCCTCGATCTCCACCGTGGTGCGCTCGATCTCGGCGGCCGCCATTTGGCTGGCGATGGCGCGCTTCCAGATCATCTCGTAGAGGCGCGCCTGGTCCGGATCGAGATATTTGCGCACCTCGTCGGGTGTGCGCGAGAAGTCGGTCGGACGGATGGCCTCATGCGCTTCCTGAGCGTTCTTCGCCTTGCTCGAATAGTAGCGCGGCTTGTCCGGCAGATAGCGGTCGCCAAATGTCCGGGCGACGGCTTGGCGCGCCTGTTCGAGCGCCTCCGGCGCCATCTGCACGCCGTCCGTTCGCATATAGGTGATGAGGCCGGTAGTCTCGCCGCCGATATCCACGCCCTCGTAGAGGCGCTGGGCGATCTGCATGGTGCGCGATCCGGAAAAGCCCAGCCGCGAGGATGCCGCCTGCTGCAGGGTGGAGGTAATGAACGGCGGCGCGGGGTTGCGGCGCGTCGGCTTCGCCTCAACCGACAAAACGCGATAGGAGGCGCCTTCGAGCAGCGCCTTGATGCTGTCGGCCTCTTCCTGGCTCTTGACGTCGAGCTTCTGAAGCTTTCGGCCGTCGAGTTCAGTAAGGCGCGCCTCGAAGGTTTCGCCGCGCGGCGTGTCGAGAAGGGCTGCGACGAGCCAGTAATCCTGGCGCACGAAACGTTCGATCTCGGCCTCGCGGTCGCAGACCAGCCGCAACGCGACGGATTGCACCCGGCCGGCCGAACGGGCGCCTGGGAGCTTGCGCCAAAGCACGGGCGAAAGCGTGAAGCCCACGAGATAGTCGAGCGCGCGGCGCGCGAGATAGGCATCGACCAGCGAGGCGTCGATCTCGCGCGGCGACTTCATGGCCTCCAGCACGGCGTTCTTGGTAATAGCGTTGAAGGTCACGCGGCGCACGGGCTTGTCCTTCAGCGCCCGCTTCTGGCGCAGCACCTCCAGCACGTGCCAGGAGATCGCCTCGCCCTCACGATCGGGGTCGGTGGCAAGAATCAGGCCGTCGGCCTCTTTGACGGCCTTGGCGATTTCGTTCAGGCGCTTGGCCGATGCGCTGTCGGTGCTCCAGGACATGGCAAAGTCCTCGTCCGGCCGCACGGAGCCGTCCTTGGCCGGCAGGTCACGCACATGGCCGAAGGAGGCGAGAACCTTGTAGTCCTTGCCCAGATATTTGTTGATTGTTTTCGCCTTGGGCGGCGACTCGACGATGACGACATCCATTGACTGACGGTACCTTGGTTAAGTGGCGGGACATGCGTGGCCCCTGCGCGATGCCGGCCAGCACGTGACATGGCTGCGCTTTCCCTTGCGGTCAAGGCCTCATGCGAATCTGTTGTCCGGTGCCGCCAGCAATTTTTGGTTGTATTGGCAAAATTTCTACATTTATTTGTATATAAGTTTGGTATATGGTCGCCTCCGGGTCCCAAGGAGAAAGGGCATTTAGGGGCAGGCGACAGGCGGGCATGGCGGCCCGGTGAGGCGACCGGTGGCAGCCGGGGGCGGATGCCCCATTGCTAGAGGGCAACGGGGAACAAGCCGCATGGGCCAAATGAAGGATCAGATCGGGCGAAACGAAACAATCGACTATATACGCGCAATGCTTGAGCAGCTCTATCCGATGGCGAAGACGCAAGGCTGTGAGATGCTCGCCTATCTGATCGAAATGGCCTGCATCGAGGCCAGCGACATGGCATACGTGGCCGCCAGCGCCGCTTCAGATGCTACCCATGACAAGAGAAACAGCGCCGCCTGAGTGGCGCTCGAGACGTCCGGCAAGATCAAGCTCCAGCAGAATGAGCGCCACTTGAGCGGGATGCAGACCGGTGTGCCGGATGATTTCGTCGGTGCTGACAGGGGTTGGGCCGAGTGCTTCCAGCACCTTGGCACGATCGTCATCTCCCGGGGCAGGGGTTGTCATGTCCACCTCCGAGGGTTCCTGCGCAAAATTGTCCGGCAGTTGCGGCCGGCCCACCAGTGGCGCGACCGCCTGAAGGATATCGCTCGCTTCGGTAACCAGCGTAGCGCCTTCCTTCAGGAGCCTGTTCGTACCGGCCGCGCGCGGATCGAGCGGCGAACCCGGCACGGCAAAGACCAGCCTGCCCATCTCCGCCGCCAGCCGCGCGCTGATCAGCGAGCCGGAGCGGGTTGCCGCCTCCACCACCAGAAGGCCGTAGGCAAGGCCCGCGACGATACGGTTGCGGCGCGGAAAGTCCTTCGCGCGCGGTGTCCAGCCGAAAGGCATTTCCGAAACCGCAACCCCGCGTTCGACGATTTCGGCAAGCAGCGGCTCGTTCTCCGGGGGATAGGGGCGGTCGAGCCCGCCCGCAAAAACGGCAATGGTCCCGGTCTCGAGGCTGCCCTGATGCGCGGCGGCGTCGATGCCCCGGGCAAGCCCCGAGGCGATGACATAGCCTTCCTGTCCCAGTTCCCTCGCCAGCTTTCGGGCCATCTTAACGCCGGCGAGCGAGGCATTGCGCGCGCCAACGATCGCGAGCGCGGGCCGGCAAAGAAGATCGAGGTTGCCCATCGCGGCAATCAGGGGCGGCGGATAGTCGGCACGTGCGAGCAGGGGCGGATAATACTCCTCGCCCAAGGCGATGAAGCGGGCGCCCATGCTGCTCGCCGCCTCGAGCTCGGCGTCGATGTCTTCCTCGGAGGGAATTCGGATGTGTCGTGCCCCGCCTCTGCGCGCAAGCTCAGGCAATTCGGCAAGTGCCGCCTCGGCGGAACCGAAGCGGTTGATAAGCTGACGGAAGCTTGCAGGCCCCACATTCTCCGTACGGATGAGACGCAGCCAGGCGCGACGCTGACGGTCGTCGAGCTGAAGGCCCCTGCTCATCCGTTGACCCCGATACGGGATTCCTTGCCCTGTATCAGCCTGCCGATATTTGCTCTGTGTGAAAAGAACACCAACACGCTCATAAGCAGGAAAAGCAGGGCCACCTGGCTGTAGCCCATGACGTAGAGCGCAATCGGCACGCAAACGGCGGCTGTTAGTGCGGCCAGCGACGAATACCGGCTGATGAACGCGACCAGGAGCCAGACGGCGGCGAAAAGCAGGGCGCCAGGCCAGGCGAGCGCTAGAAGCACGCCCAGATAGGTCGCCACGCCCTTGCCGCCCTTAAAGCCGAGCCAGACGGGGAAAAGATGGCCCAGAAAGGCCCCGAGGCCGGCGGCGGCCGCATAGTCCTGCCCATAGCGGCCGGCCAGAAGCACCACCACCGTGCCCTTGAGCGCGTCTAAGAGAAGCGTGAGCGCGGCAAGCCCCTTTCTGCCTGTGCGGAGCACATTGGTCGCGCCGATGTTTCCGGAGCCGATCCGCCGCACGTCGCCGAGCCCAGCCATTCGGGTAAGCACGAGGCCGGAGGGAAACGAGCCGAAAAGATAACCGATGGCGAGCGCGACAAGGAGGTAGGGCAGGATAGCCGGCCAGCTTGTCATGTCCATGGGCGATCGATCTCCCGCAAGATCAGGCTGAGAATACTGTGCGGCCTGCAACCATGGTTTGCAAGACCCTGCCTTGCATGCGGGCACCCTCAAAGGCCGTATTCTTCGACAGTGAGCGGATATCCGCCTCGCGCACGATCCAGGGCGCTTCGAGATCAACCACAATCAGGTCGGCCGGAGCGCTGGGCCGTAGCGTGCCTCCCGGCAGACCGAAGAGCCGTGCCGGAGCGGTGGACAGGGCTTCCACCAGTCGCAACAGCGGCACATCCCCGGAGTGATAGAGCCTGAGTGCGGCGGCAAGCAGCGTCTCCAGCCCAATCGCACCGGCGGCGGCTTCCTCGAAGGGCAGGCGCTTGGTGTCCACGTCCTGCGGATCGTGCGAGGAAACGATGATGTCGACGGTGCCTTCCTTCAGCGCCTCGACCATGGCGAGCCGGTCTTCCTCCGCGCGAAGCGGCGGCGAGAGCCGGAAGAAGGTGCGATATTCCCCGACATCGTTCTCGTTAAGGCAGAGGTGATTGATGCTGATCCCTGCGGTAACCTGGATTCCCTCCTCTTTCGCGCGCCGTACGGCCTCGGCCGACATGGCGGTGGAGATCTCGGCGGCGTGGTAGCGCGCGCCCGTAAGGCGCGCCAGCATCAGGTCGCGCTGGAGCGGAATGGCCTCCGCCTCGCGCGGAATGCCGGGCAGACCAAGCCAGCTCGCCAGCAGTCCCTCGTTCATGACGCCCCGGGAGGTGAGGTCGGGATCCTGCGTCGCATGGGCGACGACGAGCCCCATGTCGCGCGCATAGGTGAGCGCGCGCCGCATCGTAAGGGCGCTGGCAAGCGTCCGCCGACCCTGCGTCAGGGCCACGGCGCCTGCCGCCCGCAGGAGGCCGAACTCGCTGAGCTCGTCACCCTGCAGCCCTTTGGTGATCGCGGCGGCGGGATAGATGTTGACACAGGCGGTCTCACGTGCCGTGCGCAACACGAACTCTACCAGCGCGACATCGTCGATAACGGGCGCCGTGTCGGGCATCATGATGAAGGAGGTGATTCCGCCCGCCGCCGCCGCGTGGCTCGCCGAGGCGATCGTCTCGCGATGCTCGGCGCCCGGCTCACCGACGAAGACCCGGGCATCGACAAGCCCGGGCAGGATGGCCTTGCCCGCGCAGTCGACAACCGTTGCGCCGTCCGGCACGCCCTGGCCCAGCGCATTGCCACCGGCCGCGCGGATGGTCCCGTTTTCCACGATGACCGTGCCGATCTCATCGATGGCGCGCGAGGGATCGACGATGCGGGCGTTCTGAAAAACGGTCGCGCTCATGCGGCATCCTCGTTCCGGCGCGGGTCCAGCAATGCCTCCATCACCGCCATGCGCACGGCCACGCCCATTTCCACCTGTTCCTGGATAACGCTGCGCGGGCCGTCCGCCACATCGGAAGCGATCTCGATGCCGCGGTTCATGGGGCCGGGATGCATCACGAGCGCATCCTCCTTCGCGGCTTTCAGCTTCTCCGCATCGAGGCCGAAGAAGCGGAAATATTCGCGGGTGGAGGGCACGAAGGAGCCGGCCATGCGCTCACGCTGAAGCCGCAGCATCATGACGACGTCAGCACCTTTGAGCCCTTCCGCCATGGAGGTGAAGGATTCGGCCCCCATGCGCTCGATGCCTGAAGGGAGCAGCGTGGACGGGGCGATCACCCGGACACGCGCGCCCAGGGCATTGAGAAGGATAATGTTGGAGCGCGCTACCCGCGAATGCAGGATATCGCCGCAAATGGCGATAACAAGGCCGCCGATCCGCCCCTTTTCCCTGCGGATTGTCAGTGCATCGAGCAGTGCCTGCGTCGGGTGCTCATGCGCGCCATCGCCCGCGTTGACGACAGAACAGGTCACCTTCTGTGCCAGAAGGGCAGCGGCGCCCGCCGCCGAATGGCGGATGACCAGAATGTCGGGGCGCATGGCGTTGAGCGTTATCGCCGTGTCGAGCAGCGTCTCGCCCTTTTTGGCGGACGAGCTTGCCACCGACATGTTCATGACATCGGCGCCGAGGCGCTTGCCAGCCAGTTCGAAGGAGGATTGAGTGCGCGTCGAGGCTTCGTAGAAGAGGTTGATCTGCGTGCGCCCGCGCAGCGTGTTCCTCTTCTTTTCGGATTGCCGGGAAATGGCCACGGCAGCATCGGCCCGGTCGAGCAGTAGCTCGATGTCGGCCGGCGATAGGCCTTTGATGCCAAGCAGATGGCGGTGCGGAAAAAGGGGAAAGGCCGGCGCGTCGGTCATCTCGGATCGCTGCTATAGGCGGCTGCGATGATCTCCGCAAGCGTGCAAAAGCCTGTGCGTGGTTTCTCCCCGGCCATTTTCCTTCGAGAGGCAAAGCGGTTAAGTTCGTCGTACATAATGTGTATCCCATACAAGACGGGGCAACCGCCGATCTTCCGGCAGTGCGGCCGAAGCCGCAAGGGCAGAGGAAATCCTTCAGTGGATCAGGAGGTTCTGAATCAGTCTCCCCCCATCAGCGGGACCAGCGCGTGGCGGTCCGACCCGCTGCTGATCCAGCTCGGTGAGGCCTTCTCCGAGTCCGTGCGCAAGGAGATGGAGGTGCTGGGGCGCTTCGTGCGCGCGCAGGAGGCTCTGGAACTGGCGCGCCTGGCCAATACCCAGGTGCCGGTGCTGAAAACGCACGACCGCTACGGCCGGCGGGTGGACATAGTCGAATTTCATCCTGCCTATCACGCTTTGATGCGCCGCTCCGCAGGGGCGGGGCTCCATTCCTCCATCTGGGAGGATGGCGCGGACGAAAAGGGGCAGCGCCATCAGATAAGAGCCATGCGCTTTTATCTGATGGCGCAACTGGAATGCGGCCATTTGTGCCCACTTACTATGACGAATGCGGCGCTGGCGGCGCTGATGGTCTCGCCCAACCTTTTCCGCGCATGGGCGCCGCGTGTGATCTCCCGCAAATACGATCACACGAATCGCCCGGCTGCCCAGAAGCCCGGCGTCACCTTCGGCATGGGCATGACGGAAAAGCAGGGCGGCACGGATGTACGCGCCAATACGACTTATGCCGAGTCAGCGGGGGACGGGCTTTACCGCATCACCGGGCACAAATGGTTCCTCTCCGCGCCGATGAGTGACGCATTTCTGGTTCTGGCACAGGCGAAGGATGGCCTTTCCTGCTTCCTCGTCCCCCGGCTCCGCGATGACGGGTCCGCAAACGGCCTTCTCCTCCAGCGCCTGAAGGACAAGCTCGGCAACCGGTCCAACGCCTCTTCCGAGGCCGAATTCCATGGGGCGCTGGGCTATCTGGTCGGCGAGCCCGGAGCCGGCATTCGCACCATCATGGACATGGTGACGCTCACGCGGCTCGATTGCGCCGTTGCCTCCGCCGGGTTGATGCGGGCGGCACTTGCCGAGGCGGTGCATCACACGCGCCACCGCAAGGTCTTCGGCAAGGCGCTTGTGGAACAGCCGCTGATGGGCCGCGTGCTGGCTGACCTCGCCCTTGATGTTGCCGCGGCCACGGCGCTCGCCTTCCGGCTTGCCCGTGCTTTCGACGTGGCCGCTGCAGATCGCGCCGAGGCGGCCTATGCGCGCGTGATGACGCCGGTGACGAAATACTGGGTATGCAAGATCGCGCCTGCCATCATCTATGAAGCCATGGAGTGCCTGGGTGGCAACGGTTATGTGGAGGATTGGCCGCTTGCCCGCTACTATCGAGAGGCTCCGGTGAATGCGATCTGGGAGGGCTCGGGCAACGTAATGGCCCTCGATGTCCTGCGCGTTCTGTCGCGCAACGGCGCTCTGTTCGAGGCGGTGCTGGAAGGCATCGGCGGCGATCTCGGCAAGAGCGGCGGCAGGACGGTCGAGGTGCTCAGGGCGGCGATGCGCGTCTGCGAGAGCGACGAGGGGGCGGCGCGCATACTCGTAGAGCAGCTGGCGCTGGCGGCAGCCGCCGCCGAACTCAGACGCTTGGGCGCCGGACGGGTTGCTGATGCCTTCATCGAGACGCGCCTTGCCGGTCAATGGCGCGCCACCTATGGCATGCTCGACGCCCGTCACGATGCCACAGCCATCATCGACGTGCTCTATCCGGAAGCGCTCTGAGGGCCACTGCCTGCCCGCCCGCAATTAAGGTTAACGCAAGCCTGCAGTTGCGCGCCGGTCGCGGCGGAGCCACTTTGGATGTGCCCACGGAAGGGACGAAGGGAGGTGCCGTGCGCTACATCCTGTTTTTCTGGGCGTTGCCGCTCGGGTTCTTCTGGGGCTGGTACTACCTTTCGCTCATGGATGTTGGCGAGCGCATGCTGACGCGCGAGGCGAACCGTCTCGTCTTCGAGTTCTACGGCAATATCCTCGGGATTGAGCCTGCGACCCTCCCGGCACTCATGGCGCAGGGCTGCCTGATCGACAGCCTCATCATCTTCGCCTTCTTCGCATTCCGCCAGAGAAGGGCTGTTTGCAAGCGGC
Organism: Chelativorans petroleitrophicus; assembly: GCF_025398195.1. GTDB lineage: Bacteria > Pseudomonadota > Alphaproteobacteria > Rhizobiales > Rhizobiaceae > Chelativorans > Chelativorans petroleitrophicus. The sequence continues at coordinate 75,878 of NZ_JAODNV010000005.1, forward strand.
TTGCCGAACGCGGCTACCGGTGGATGTGGGCCCGCAGCGCCTGAAGCCTGTCCAGCGCGCCCTGTAGAATAAAGGCGGCTGCTGACGAATCGATGCGCTCCGCGCGCTTCTTGCGCGAAACGTCCATCTCGATCAGCATACGTTCGGCAGCCACCGTGGAAAGCCGCTCGTCCCAGAAGGCGAACAGTAGGTTCGTCTTCGGCATGAGATTGCGCACGAAAGCGCGGGTGGATTGCGCGCGCGGCCCCTCTGTGCCATCCATGTTGACCGGAAGCCCGACGATCACACCGCCAGCGTTCTCGTGAGACAGAAGACGCAGCAACGCCTCCGCGTCCTCAGAGAACTTGCTGCGCTTGATCACCGTCCGCGGGACGGCGAAGGAGAGTCCGAGATCGGAGATCGCCACGCCGATGGTCTTCGTCCCGAGATCGATGCCCGCCAGCGGCCGGCCCACCGGGCGCTTTTCCTCCAGCTCTTCGATCGAAACCACACTCAACGGGTCAATCCACCTTGGACAGTGTTGCCAGCCGTTCTATCCTTCACTCAACGGTCGGACAATCGAGGAGTGTTTGAATGAAAATAACCTGGTACGGACATTCTGCCTTCCGGATCGAGGCTGGCAATGCCAGAATCCTCATCGATCCGTTTCTTTCTGGAAATCCCACCTGGAACGGCGGATGGGAAGGACCCGCCGAAGGTATCACGCACGTGTTGCTCACGCACGGCCATAGCGATCATGTCGGCGATGCCCTCGATATCCTGAAAAAGACCGGCGCCATGCTGGTCGCCAATGCCGAAATCTGCACCTATTTTTCGGACAAGGGGATCGAGAAGGTGAATCCCGGCAACCACGGCGGAACGGTGGATTGCGGCGGCTTCACAACCACCTTCGTCAATGCGCTCCATTCCTCCTCGCTCACCCAGGAAGGCGGCGCAAATGTCTATCTGGGCAATCCGCTCGGACTGGTCCTGCACTTCCCGGACGACAAGACGCTCTATCACATGGGCGACACCGATATTTTCGGCGACATGGCGCTTATTCAGGAGCTGCACCAGCCGCAGATCGGCATCGTGCCAATCGGTGACCGCTTCACCATGGGCGGCGCAGTGGCCGCGCTTGCTTGCCGGCGCTATTTCAGCTTCGAGACCGTCATTCCGTGCCACTACGGAACCTTCCCGCTGCTCGACCAGACGGCCGACAAGTTCGTGAAGGGCCTGAAAGGAACGGAAATAAAGGTCGTTGTGCCCGAGCGCGGCAGCCCGGTGGAACTCTAGCCGGGCGGCCGCGATCGCTGTTGCGTAGGGCGCCGGGCGCGACTATAGCCACCAGCGTTGCTGCCAAGGAAGGAAAGCGATGTCCGTTGACACCGAGACCGTACGGCGCGTGGCAAAACTCGCCCGGATTGCCGTGGAGGAGGAAGACCTCGAGCGTATGGCCGGGGAGCTCAATGCCATCCTCGGCTTTGTCGAGCAGTTGAATGAGGTGGACGTATCCGGCGTCGAGCCCATGACCTCGGTGATCCCCATTGCCATGAAGATGCGGTCGGACGAGGTTACCGACGGGGGAAAGGCGGACGATATCGTCGCCAACGCGCCGCAGAGCGGCGAGAACTTCTTCCTCGTGCCGAAGGTGGTGGAGTAGGGCATGCCCATCGCCATCGCCGCGGAAACACCGCTGCAGGACGACGTACGCGCGCTGATTGCGGAACTGAACAAGGAGCTTTTGGCGCTGACGCCGCCCGAGTTCTGCTTTCACATGACGTCGGAACAGATGGCAACGCCCGCCACGACGCTGTTCGTGGCGCGTGATGAGGGCCAGGCTGTGGCCTGCGGCGCGCTGCACCGTCATGAAGGCGGCGTCGGCGAGGTGAAGCGCATGTATACCCGTCCTTCCCATCGCGGGCGCGGCACCGGCGGCATGATCATTGCCCATATCGAGGCGCTTGCGCGTCAAGAGGGTTTGACGAAGCTGGTGCTGGAGACCGGCGACCGGCATCCCGCCGCTTGGGCCGTCTACGAGCGCGCGGGCTTCACCCGCTGCGGCCCCGTGCTCGATTATCCGGACTCCCAATGGTCCGTCTTCTACGAAAAGAACCTTACCGCCCAGCCGGCTGTTGCTTGAACGGACGATTTCATGACCGAACTGACCAAACTCACAATCTCCGAAATCCGGGCCAAGCTGGGTGCCAGGGAATTTACGGCGCTCGAACTGACCGAGGCCTATCTTTCCGCCATCGAGGCGGCGAACAAAAAGCTTAACGCCTATGTGACGGTCACCGCCGACAAGGCGCGCGAGATGGCCAAGGCATCGGACGCGCGCATCATGCAGGGTGAGGCGCGGCCGCTGGAGGGCGTGCCGCTCGGCATCAAGGACCTGTTCGCGACCGAGGGGGTACACACCCAGGCCTGCAGCCATATCCTCGACGGCTTCAAGCCGCGCTACGAATCCACCGTCACCGCCAATCTTTGGGCGGACGGGGCCGTCATGCTCGGCAAGCTGAACATGGACGAGTTCGCCATGGGCTCGTCCAACGAGACGTCCTATTACGGTCCGGTGGTGAACCCGTGGCGCGAGGAGGGCGGCAACAAGGATCTCGTGCCCGGCGGTTCCTCGGGCGGCTCGGCCGCAGCGGTAGCCGCATGGCTCTGCGCCGGCGCCACGGCCACGGACACGGGCGGCTCCATCCGCCAACCTGCAGCCTTTACCGCGACCGTCGGGATCAAGCCCACCTATGGGCGCTGCTCGCGCTGGGGCATCGTCGCCTTCGCCTCGTCACTCGACCAGGCGGGGCCGATTGCCCGTGACGTGCGGGATGCGGCGATCCTGCTCAAATCCATGGCCTCGGTCGATCCGAAGGATACGACCTCGGTAGACCGGCCGGTGCCGGACTACGAGACGGCGGTCGGCCAGTCTGTCAAGGGGCTGAAGATCGGCATTCCGAAGGAATACCGCGTCGACGGCATGCCCGCCGAGATCGAAGCGCTGTGGCAGAAGGGCATCGAATGGATGCGCGAGGCGGGGGCCGAGATCGTGGACATCTCGCTGCCGCACACCAAATACGCTTTGCCGGCCTATTACATCGTCGCGCCGGCGGAGGCCTCCTCCAACCTCGCCCGCTATGACGGCGTGCGCTATGGGCTGCGCGTGCCCGGCCGCGACATCACGGAAATGTACGAGAAGACGCGCGCCGCAGGCTTCGGCCGGGAAGTGAAGCGTCGCGTGATGATTGGCACCTATGTCCTGTCGGCCGGCTATTACGATGCCTATTATCTGCGCGCGCAGAAGGTGCGGACCCTCATCAAGCGCGATTTCGAGCAGGTGTTCGAGGCGGGTGTTGACGCGATACTCACACCTGCGACGCCGTCCGCCGCCTTCGGCATCGCCGACCAGGAGATGAATGAGGACCCGGTGAAAATGTATCTGAACGACATCTTCACCGTCACCGTGAACATGGCGGGCCTGCCGGGTATTGCCGTGCCCGCCGGTCTCGACTCCAGGGGGCTGCCGCTCGGCCTGCAGCTCATCGGCAGGCCTTTCGATGAGGAGATGTTGTTCCGGACGGCCTATGTCATCGAACAGGCTGCGGGCCGCTTCGAGCCGCGGCGCTGGTGGTAGTCCCGCGCAGGCGGGTTAGTGAGCCCCATTCCTGCCATAATCCCTGAAATTTCGTAACCGGCGCCTTTCAGCTAACCCCTTGGAAATGTTAACTGATCGCTTAAATTTAACCGACTTAAACGCTTATTTGCCTGTTTCCTGCCGCTTTTTCTGTTGCCACGGGACCGGTGTAGGGCTATTCGGGCTGCCGCGACGGGCTTATGACAAAGTCATCGCACAGCGCAATGAAACACGAGAATTCCATGGACGATACCGTTCAGAAGTCGTGCTGGGGCGTTGCCGTCAAGGCAAGCCTCGGTCTCGCCGGCATCATCCTGCTGGCCTGGCTTTTTGCCGGAGGTGACGCGGTCACGGTAATCGCAGCAAGCTGAAAAGCACGTTGGTTCTGACAGAAGAGGGGTGCGGCCGAATGGCCGCGCCCCCTTTGTTTTTGCCTCTTGTTTTGCCCTTGTGATGTCGCTCCCTGACACGCATATGAGGCGTATCATGCGCATTGCTGCGATAAATCGCAGCTGGAGTTGATCATGTTCCTGTCCGTGTTCGATCTTTTCAAGATCGGCATCGGTCCCTCGAGCTCCCACACGATGGGGCCGATGGTGGCGGCCGAGCGTTTCCTGCGCGAGATCGCGGAAGGGGAGTGGCCGCGCCCGGCCGGAGCGGCCGTTTCGCGCCTTTCTGTAAGCCTGCACGGCTCGCTGGCCTTTACCGGTGTTGGCCACGCCACCGACCGGGCGGTAATTCTCGGCCTCCAGGGGCTTACGCCGGCCAGCGTCGATCCGGACACGGCGGACGAAGTCCTCCACAAGATTAGGCAGGAGAAGCGGCTGTCGCCGCCGGGTCATCCCGGGTACCGGTTCGACCCGGAGACTGACCTCGTCTTCGATCGCAAGGTCACTCTTCCCGGACATACGAACGGCATGGCCTTCAGCGCCTTCGACGCCGATGACCGGCTGCTCTTGAGGCGAATCTACTATTCGGTGGGCGGCGGCTTTGTAGTTTCTGAGGAGGAAGTGCAGACGCTCAAGGAGCGTGAAAGCCCAGCCGTTGACCGCAGCGTGCCCTACCCGTTTGCCAATGCTCGCGAGATGCTGGACATGGCTGCGCAAAGCGGTCTTTCGATTACGCAGATGAAGAGGGCGAACGAGCTCGTCTACAGAAGCGAGGCAGAGCTCGATGCGGGGCTTGATCGCATCTGGGAAGCGATGAACGCCTGCATTGATCGGGGGCTCAGGCAGGAGGGCGTGATGCCGGGCGGGCTCAAGGTGCGCCGCCGCGCGCGCCAGCTCCACGAAAAGCTTCAGGAGGAGTGGCGCAACAACCGCCCGAACCCGCTCGCCGCCAACGACTGGCTTTCCGTCTATGCCATGGCCGTCAACGAGGAGAATGCCGCCGGGGGGCGTGTGGTCACAGCGCCCACCAACGGAGCCGCGGGTGTCGTGCCTGCGGTGCTGCGCTACTGGCAGAAGTTCCACGTGGATGCGAACCGCAAGGGCATCCGGGATTTCCTTCTCACGGCGGCCGCGGTGGGCGGCATCATCAAGCACAACGCTTCCATCTCCGGCGCCGAGGTGGGTTGCCAAGGCGAGGTGGGCTCGGCTTCCGCAATGGCTGCGGCCGGGCTCGCTGCGGTTCTCGGCGGCACGCCCGAGCAGGTAGAAAATGCTGCCGAGATCGCGCTAGAGCACCATCTCGGCATGACCTGCGATCCCGTCGCAGGCCTCGTGCAGGTGCCCTGCATCGAGCGCAATGCGCTGGGTGCGGTGAAGGCAGTCACGGCAGCCTCCTTGGCGGTCAAGGGCGACGGCAAGCATTTCGTCTCGCTCGACGCGGCGGTCGAGACCATGCGCCAGACCGGCCTCGACATGAACGAACGCTATAAGGAAACGAGCCTCGGTGGCCTCGCGGTGAACGTGGTGGAGTGTTGAAGCGCAAGCGGCCGCGCTTGTGGATGATTCGGCAAGGCCTTTCCTCAGCCGTAGAGGCAGCCTAGAAACGGTCCATGGCACTTCATTTGATAAAGCTCTGCGTCGGTTGCGAAAGCCCGGAGGATCTGGAGTCCTGGATTGCCAACCGGCTTGAGGAAAAGCGGAGACGCGGAGAGCCGGTCGAGCAGCATCACGTCACCCGCATGATCCCCAAGCAGATCGAGGAATTGCTGGATGGCGGCTCCCTCTATTGGGTGATCAAGGGCATGCTCCAGTGCCGGCAGCGGCTCCTCGACATCCACCCCTTCATGGACGAGGAGGGCGTTTCGCGCTGCCGGCTCGTGCTTGAGCCGACGGTGATCCGCACGGAGTGGCAGCCGCGCCGCCCCTTCCAGGGCTGGCGCTACCTCAAGCCGGAGGATGCGCCCCCCGATCTGAGCATGGGATCGGACGCGGCTGGATTGCCGGATCATCTGCGCCGGGAGCTGACGGAGCTTGGCCTTCTCTAGCTTTTCGTGCGGGCTTGCCAGAGGCCGTCCGGAAGCACATCTTCTGATTATGAAAGACAAGAGGGCGCCGGTCGACGCCGGGAGGAGGGCAGATGTTTCCACACCCCGCTCCGATGTGGGGGTGGTGGAAGCTTTCGTGCGCCAGGCGCGCGCACTGGCGCAGGCGCGAAAGGAAAGCGGGCGTCTGATCCTCGCGCTCGATGCCACCATGAGCCGCCAGCCTACCTGGGATCTTGCCTGCGAAATCCAGGCCGAGATGTTCGATGCCGTGGGCAGGACAGGGCGGCTCGACGTGCAGCTTGTCTACTATCGGGGCTTCGGCGAGTGCGCCGCTTCCCGCTTCGTCAGCGATACTGCGGCACTGAAGCGGCTGATGACGCGAATCGAGTGCCGGGGCGGGAGAACGCAGATCGGCAAGGTCCTTTCGCACGGCCTTAAGGAGAATGCGCGCGGCCGCGTGAATGCGCTCGTCTTCATCGGGGATGCGGTGGAAGAGAGCGTCGATGAGCTGGCGCAGCGCGCGGGCGAGTTGGGCCTCAAAGGCATTCCGGTTTTCCTGTTTCAGGAGGGGAGGGACCCCGCAGCCACGAGAGCCTTCCGCGAAATCGCACGGCTGTCGCACGGTGCATGGTTCCGCTTCGACCGGGCATCGGCCGGCACGCTGGCGAAATTGCTGGGCGCGGTGGCCGTCTATGCAACCGGCGGTCTGCCGGCGCTCGAGGCGCGCGGCCGGGCGGAAGATCACCTCATGATCGAGCATCTGAGCGGCCGCAAGAGATGACGTATCTGATTGCGCTTCTCGCAATCCTGCTTCTTCTCGCGCTCGCAGCCTTCGCTTTCACGCAGGCAAGCCCAGCACGTATCGCCTCCGCCGTGCGGCTGACGGGTCCCGCTCTCCTGGGGCTTGCGGGCGTGGTGCTGCTTCTTGCCGGCAGGGCGGCTCTGGGCGGCGTGCTCCTTTCCGGCGCTGCTGCCTGGCTCAGTTCAGGCAGATTCCGGAGTGCCCCAAAGCCCTCACCCGGTCAGAAGTCGAGTGTCCGCTCCGCCGCGCTGGAAATGGAACTCGACCACGATACGGGTGCCCTTTCAGGCGTTGTACTGGCGGGGCGGTACGAGGGAAGGGCGCTTGCGGGGATGAGCCTGAAAGAGCTTCTCGGTCTGCGGCGGGAACTCGCGGGCGATGGCGAGAGCCTGCAGCTACTTGAAGCTTATCTTGATAGCCGCTTTCCCCTCTGGCGTGAAAGCACGGACGCGCACGAGAACGCGCGGGAGCGAAGCGCGCCACGTTCGGGCGCCATGTCCAAGGAGGAGGCTTACCAGGTCCTTGGTCTTGAAGCGGGAGCGGCCCCGGCGGAGATCCGCAAGGCTCATCGCCGCCTGATGCAGCGCCTGCACCCCGATATGGGAGGTTCGGCCTTTCTGGCCGCGCGCATCAACGAAGCGCGTGATGTTCTCCTGTCGGATCACCGCTAGTCCCCTGTCGCCATACTCGGGTTCTGCCACCCTTGCCGTCAGTTCTGGACGGCGTAGCAGTCGACGTTCTGCTTCTTGAGCAAGGCGCAGGCATCCCAGGCCGCCGTCTTGCTCTCGAAGCCGCCGAAGCGGGCGCGGTGATAGATCTGACCCTTCAGCTCAAAGGTCTCTGTGAAGGGTATGGCGTTGGCTAGAATGCCGGGGGCCTGAGCCGCAGTGCGCTCCAGCACACGGCGCGCATCCTGCTGCGTCGGAGTCGAGGCCACCTGAATGACCCAGCCGCTGACGGGCGTGGACGCGGTCGGGAGCGGGTCATAATCGCCTTCACCGGAAAGAGCTTCCGCCAGCGCCACTTTCGCAGCGACGGTATCCTCCTGCGCATAGGCCGTAACCGGAAGCTCGGGGCGGGCAGGCGGCAGCGGCGCATTGGCCGGCAGGTCGATGGCGGCCGCTCTGACGGGCTGCGTAGACGGACCCTTGGCGATCAGATAGTTATCCGCTCCGGTCGAGGCTTTGGGCAAGTAACGCTGGATGAGTTCCGCCATATGCGCATCGCGTGAGCGCGCGGTCTTGCCCCCCATCACGACGGCGACGATGCTCCTGCCGCCCGTAGCCACCGAAGTGACGAGGTTGAAACCGGAAGCGCGGATATAGCCGGTCTTGATGCCGTCAACGCCCTTCACGCGGCCGAGCAGATTGTTGTGGTTGCCGATCTTCCGGCCGGCATAGGTGAAGGAGCGCGTGGAGAAGTAGTCGTAATACTGCGGAAAATGATCGCGCAGCGCGATACCCAGCCGCGCCATGTCGCGCGCCGTGGTCTTCTGCTCGCTGTTCGGCAGACCGTGAGCGTTGCGGAATGTGGTCGATGTCATGCCGAGCTGGCGGGCCTTGTTCGTCATCATACGGGCGAAATTCGCCTCTGAACCGCCCAGCGTCTCGGCCACCGCCGTGGCCACATCGTTTGCGGACTTGGTGACGAGCGCTAGGATCGCCTGTTCCACGGTGATGCTCTTGCCCGCCGGAACCCCCAGTTTCGTCGGGGGTTCGGCGGCGGCGTTGCGCGAAAAGGTGATGGGCGAATTCTTGGACAGACGGCCGGATTCAAGCGCCTCGAAAATGAGGTAGAGCGTCATCATTTTCGTGAGCGAAGCCGGATAACGCGGCGCATCGGCGTGATCCTCGTAAAGCACCTTGCCCGTCTTCGCATCGACCACAATGCCTGCATACTTCGGATTGGCCGAGGCCGACGCTGCTGTCGCCGAGAGGATCGCCGCTGCCGTGAACAACGCGACGGCAAGCTGGAGGAGTTGACCTGTTGGCTTGGTGAAAACCGCTAATGCCCGACGCACAACCACACCCATGACCATCGATTATTGCTCTCGCAGGCAAAGGCGCCTGCAAACCGTTATCGATGAGCCTAGGGTGGGTGGCGTTACCAATTCGTTATGGTTTGGTAACGCTTGATGGAAAAATTCGGATTCGCGGTGCATTTGACACAGATTTTACAGGACGGGTACGCAACAGGCGGCAAACGCGGCGTGAGGGATCAAGCCCCTTCAACAACGGTGAAGCCCTCGAAGAGAGGCGGGCCTTTGTAGAGATTCTTGTTCTGTCCGGCGTTTCTATGCGCCTTACGGAAGTTTTCCGACCTTGTCCATGCGGCGAAGTCATCCTCTGTCTTCCAGAGCGTGTGCGAGGCATAGAGCGTATAGCCCTCCTCGGCATTGCGCGGACCGCGCAGAAGATGGAAACCGACAAAGCCCGGCATTTCGGCCAGACTGGAATCCCGGTTCTTCCAGAGCGCCTCGAAGGCCTCTTCGGACCCCGCGGCGACCTTGAAGCGATTCATCGCAATGAACATGCTCGTCCTCCTGACTGACTGCACATGGGTGCCGCTCTGCCGCTACCGCAGGGAAGAGCGGGGGCGAAAACGGACGACACTGCCGGGAATCTCCCCATCAAGCCGCGCTTGCGGATGGGGCCCCGACACTCTGTTGTCGTGAATCACGGCGAGATTGAGATGGCGTGCGGCGCTTTGTTCCGAACGGGCGAACAGGTCTCGCAGCTGGGGCCTGAGGCCGTCTCCGCGCATCTCGGCGAGTTCATGAAGCTTTAGCATCCCATTCCTCTCGGGCATAAATTATTCTTGGGTTATCGGACGAAGGCGAGCGGCACGGTGAATGGCCAGGATGAACGGCCTGCCTCCTTCGGAATGGCGGGGAAGGGCGCGGCCCGCTGCACTGTTTCAACAGCCGCGCGATCGAGCACCGGATAGCCCGAGCTCGCCACAACGCGAATGCTACTGACAGCTCCGCTTTCGGCGACGACGAAGGAGACGCGCACCTCGCCCGTAATTCTGTCCCTCTGCGCCTCACGGGGATAGCGCAGCACGCGCCTCAGCTTGGCGACCACCTTGCCGGGATAGTTCGACAGGGCCGCGTTTCCCGACTGGTTTGTACTGCCTAGGCCACGGCGACCCGCGCCGGCGCGGGCTCCATCGGCGGCTCCGCGCTTTGCATCATGGCTGTCCCGGCCACCGGAATCGGCTGGCCGTTGTGTCTGCCGGCGTCGGGCTGGAGGCTGCGCGGCCTGCCTGTGCGCCTGAACCGCCTTTGCTTCCGCAGTTTCATTTCTCCTGGGCGGTTCGTAATGCGGGCGCGGAGTGGGCCGCGGTACGTCCAACATCGCTATGGCTTCTTCGGCGGTCTCGATCGGCGCCAGCGGCTCGATCGCGGCGGTTTCGGGCTCTGCGGGCGTGTTCGTCGCCGCTTCGGCGGGCTCGATCCGCTCCGGCTCCGTCAGTTCCGCCCGCTGGGAAACTTCGGGTGAGAGGGGGGCGGCGGGCGGAACGGGCGCCTGTTCGATCGGCAGGGAGGATGCGGCCTCAACAGGCTCGGTCGCCGTATCACGCGCAATCGGTTCGATTGACGCTGCAGGGAAGGTTACAGGCTCCACAGGTTCTGAAGACGCGCCAGCGGCGGAAAGGTCCATAAAAGCGCTGCCAAGAAGGACGATCTCGCCGCCCTGACGGCCCGCGATCTGCACGTCCGGCTCTCCCGGGAGCATGAAGACGGCGGCTCCCGCATGCAGGACGCAGGAAAGCACGAGTGCCGAGCCCCACTCCCAAGGCCGCTTCATCATTCCGTGCTGCGCTCCGTGATGATGCTAACCTTGTCCGCACCGGATTCGCGCAGCGCGCGGACGATATCTATCAGTCGTACCGCGGGCAGCTCGCGATCCGCCGCGAGCTTCACTTCGATGCCTTCCGTTTCCCCACCCTGCGCTTTCAAGCTTGCCACATAGGAGGCCGGATCGACCGTGCGACCGCCCTCGCGCAACTCGCCCTCGCTGGTGACGAACAGGGTATGGGGCAGTTCCGTCTGCTCCGCCATCACCGTTTCGATCAGGCGGATTTCGGCCTCCATCGGCGGCGCCAGCGTACCCGCGATCAGGAAGAAGATCAGCATCAGGAAGACCACATTGATCAGCGCGATGGTGCCCTCGCGCTGGCGCGGGGGTAGGGGGCGAGATAGGCGCAGCATGTCACCTCGCAACCGTTACCGAAAGGCCTGTTCCGTCGCGAATGCGTTCAAGAGCGCTCACCAATGCCTGCGAGGTGACGCCGTCGCGCACCACGAGCACGGCCTTTGCGGCACCTGCATCCTGAAGGCGCTTCAGCTCCGGCAGAGCTTCCTCGTGGGTGAAGGGCAGGCCGTTTATCTGCCACCGGTCGGATGCAAGGCGGATGAGGATGTCGGGCGCCTGAACAGCCGCGTGGGCCGATGCCGCTCCAGCTGAGATCTCCACTTTGGCAAATCGCGTGAACGTGGCGGACAGCATGAAAAAGAGCAAGAGCAGAAAGATGATGTCGATGAGCGACGTAAGCGAAAGCGGCCGCCGCCTACGGACGGGAAGATCAATGCGCATGGCCGATCTCCAAGGTGGCCTCCCTTATGACCCTGTCCGCCTGTGGCCGGCCATGGAACGCGTTGTGGCTGAGAACGGCGCTGGTCATGGTCTCGATCGCCACGCGTTCGTTCTCCACCACCGTTTCGAACCACGTCAGCACCAGCGATACTGGCATGGCCACCGCAAGGCCTGCGGCAGTGGTGAGCAGCGCGACCCAGATGCCGCCCGCAAGCAGCGACGGGTCCACGGCGTTGCCCGCCACCTGAAGCTCGCGGAAGGCTTCGATCATGCCCAGCACCGTGCCGAACAGGCCTAGCTGCGGCGCAATCTGAACCACCGCGTCAAGAGCGCGGAAGCCACGCTGCAGACCGTGCAGACGGGAAAGGGCAATGCGCGCCACCTCGTCCTCGATGGCTTCCTTGGACACGGTGCGCGGCGCGGCAAGCCGCATCGCCGCCGAAAGCGCGCTCCCCACCGGCGAACGGTCAGCCTCGAGAATGCCCCGCGCCTCGGTATAGCCGTTGTGGAACCAGGCATGGAGTGCTCGCTCCGCCCGGCGGTGCCGACCCACCTGTTCGCGCCAAAACTGCGCGAACTTCAGGAGGATGAGCGCCAGCGCAAAGACCGACAGAAGCAGGATCACGGCAACCACCGTGCCGCCCAGATCGATGAAGGTGACGATGGCGTCAACCACTCCCTGAAGCATCGTGCTCATCCTTTGCTGGCTTGGCTTGCTGCTACTTGCCGAAATCAATGTCCGTGCGTGTCGTGGCCTTGAGGCTGTCCATGCAGAGGCCAGCCTCCACGCCGTCACAGACGGCGCCGCCATTGACGAGAATACGCCCGAGCTGGTCGCATTCCACGTCCGGCAGATCGAACTGACGCACCCGCGTTTCCCCGTCGGGCAGTTCCCTGAAGTTGAGGACCGTGAGCCGCTCGACCAGGCCTTCCGAGTTGAACAGGACCACCTCATAGGCGGCGTGCGTGATGTCCTCTCCCAGCCGGTTTGTCGCGACGAAGGTCAGCCGGCACGTGCCCTCGACGGGTGCGAGGCTGTTGAGTTCGATGGAGAGGGAAGGCTCTTCACCTTCCTGGGCAGTGGCATGCACGGTGCACGCCAGCAGCATTGCCGCAAGCCAGCCTGTGGACCGCCGGGTCATGGTCAGCCTCCGAAGCGAAGCGTCGCACCAACCTTCACCGACAGGCCGGGCTGGCTGAAAACCCCGTCGGATGTGTCGACCAGCGGGACGACGTATTCTTCATCGAAGAGGTTGTCGATGCGGAAGTCGAACCGCAGATTCTCCGTCGCCTGATAGTTGGCGTAAATGTTCACTAGCGTGTAGTTCTCCGCGAAGGTCGATCCCTCAGGCGCCTCGTTGAATTGCACTTCGCCCCCGATGGTGAGACGTTCCTCCAGGAAGCGCATGCCGAGATCGGCGGTGATGCTGGTGGACGGAATGGTGGAAAGCGCGGTCCGGGTGCCGTCCTGCTGGATTTCATGCCCGTCAATGACCGACAGGCTCAGCCCGCCGAAAAACCGGCCGGCGTCATAGTAGCCCTCGAGCTCGAAGCCGTCGATTTCGGCGGCATACACATTCTGATACTGGAAGCAGGGCGGACATCCGGGTGCGCCAAACACCATCTGGGTCGTGATGAAATCTTCCACATTGGTATGGAAATAGGCCGCCTTGAGCCGCAAGTCGTCGTCGACGTGCAGCAGGCCGCTTTGGGAATAATTCAGGCCGGCTTCCCAAGTCTTGCCGGTCTCGGGCCTGAGGCTGGGATTAGGCAGGAAGCGAAAAGAAAAAGCGCTAGGGTGAATGCCGCTGATGAAGGCTTCCGAGATATTTGGCGCTCGGTATCCTTCCGCGTAGGAGCCGTAGACCTGCAACCCCGCGAGCAGTCCATCGCGGAAGGGCGATACCCCGACGCTGATGCGTGGTGAAATGCGATCGCCGGAGCTTTCGTCCGATGCCTTCAGTTCGTAGGCGTCGTACCGCAGCCCGGCCACAATCTCCAGCCAATCATAGGTGAGCTTGTCCTGGAGATAGGCGCCCCATAACGTGCGCTCGCCATTGGGATTGAAGAGATCAGGGCTTCCGGCCTCGTCCGAGGTGAAGTCATCATACACCCAGTCGCCGCCAACGGTGAGTTCGTGCTCAACGGGGCCAGTCTCAAAGTATGACGTGTTCCAGATGTCGAAGCTCGACGTACGAAGATCATAGTCGGTCGGCACACCAGCTTCAGTTTCCGTAAGGCCCATTGAGTTGAACGAGCCCTTCACATTGAGGTTGAGCCACTTCTCTTCCTCATCCGTGATCTTGAACTCCCCGGTGAATTTCTGGTCCTTAAGCTCGTTGTCCGTCTCGTCGTCGCCGGACCACTCGTTCTGCGATCCAGTCCATCCAAGGTTCAGTTCGCTGAGGTCGGTCGGTCGGAAAGTTCCCTTGATATGGCCGCTCAGCACGTCGAAGCCGGAATAGTCCACGATGTTGCCGGCGCCATCTTCATAGTTTCCGTAGTCGCGCCAGACGATGTTGCCGAGGATCGAGGCGCTATCAGTGAAGCGGTATGCGCCCGTTGCGCTCGTGGTCCAGCCGGAGCCGTTCGATTCATAGCGCGCCGTGGTCGAGAGCGCGTAGGTTTCATCTTCGTGCAGAAAGTCCTCGGCGGTCTTGGTCTGAAAATAGACCACGCCGCCGATGGCGCCGGAGCCGAAGGTGTTGGCGCTGGGCCCGCGGATGACATCGACCTGCTTGAGAAGCACGGGGTCGATCCAGAACGCCCGTGGGGTCTCATGGCCGGCCTTGTGAAAATTCTGACGCGCGCCGTCGACAATCACGGAAACGCGGCCGGCATCTTGAAGCCCGCGAATGTTGACATTGCTGACGGACGGCCGCCCGTCGGAATAGATGCTGACGCCTGGAATGCCGAACAGGAGATCGTTTGGCGTGGTTGCCACACGCTGCTCCAGACGCTCCTCTCCTATATGGCTGATGGAGGCCATAGTCTCGATCGGCGTCTCGTCCGTGCGGCTGACAACCGTGATTCTGTCAAGCAGCGTCGTGCCTGTGGGTTGCGCCTGATTCTGGGCCTCCTGTGCGGAAAGCCCCTGAACAGAAGAGATGGTCAGAACGGCCGCGCCGCCAAGCGCGGCCCTCATATGGCGAGCGGGAAGCCCTTTCATGCAAAACCCCAGATTTTCCGGCGTTATGCTGGCTGGCCTTGAAGTCGGGCTTGCTGGCTTGCCGCGCCCCCGCGGGCGAAGTTGAGTGAATTAGTCCGGTATTGCGCTTCCTAATTAACTTGATTATTGGTGTCAACAAATCAGATCGCAATCACGACGCCGCCCAGCCAGCCATGTTGCCAGCCAGGCGCCAACGGAGGGCATCGGACGTGAACACACATCTCTCCTCGGGCTCTTCAAACCCGGTGCGGGAAACGGGAGACCGTGACCGCTTCGGCGAAGGGCCTGCCGTGCGCACCGTCACCAGCGAGGAGCTTTTCCGGGGCACCACCGAGATTGCCATCAAACATGCAGGCGCATTCTACCGCCTGAGGATCACCAAACAGGGCAAGCTCATTCTCAACAAGTGAGGCGAGGGGACCATGACCGTCGAAGCGAAACTGGCGCCTGAGGATATCCGCAGGAAGCGCGCCGAAAATCCCAAGATGCGCGAGCGGGATCTTGCGCGCGTTCTCGGCATTTCGGAGGCGGAGTTGGTAGCCGCGCATTGCGGTTCTGGCGCCGTCCGGATCGAGCCTCGCGTGGCAGATTTTCTTACCGGCATGGAGGCGGTGGGAACCGTGATGGCGCTGACGCGCAACGAAAGCGCGGTGCACGAAAAGATAGGCGTCTATGAGAAGGCGTCCGTATCCGTCTCCAGCGGCAACGCCGTCGTGCTCGGGGACGAAATCGATCTCAGGATCTTCCCCTCGCGCTGGGCGCATGCCTTCGCGGTGGAGAAACGCGATGGCGAGGAGGTACGCCACAGCCTGCAGTTCTTCGACCAATCGGGCGATGCTGTCCACAAGGTGCATCTGCGCCCTGAATCCAATCTGCAGGCCTACAGAAAGCTGGTGGAAGAGCTGGCCGCTTCCGACCAGACGCCCGGCGTCAGCGTAAGCGAGATAAAGCCTGGCGAGGCCGCGCAGGAAGGTGGGCAGGCGGTTGCCGATACTCTGCGGGAGCGCTGGAGCGCCATGCAGGACGTGCATCAGTTTGTCGGTATCCTGCGGGCGCTCAAGCTTTCGCGCCAGCAGGCGGTGCGCATGATCGGCGAGGAATTCGCCTGGCAGATCGATGCGGGCTCTTTGCTGATAATGATGGAGCAGGTGGTGAACAGCCGCATCCCCATCATGTGCTTCGTGGGCAGCCGGGGCTGCATACAGATTCACTCCGGACCGATCGCAAACGTCAAGTCGATGGGCCCATGGCTTAATGTGATGGACCCGACATTCCACCTGCATCTGCGGCTCGACCACATCGCGGAGGTCTGGGCGGTGCGCAAGCCGAATTCTGACGGCCATGTCACCTCGCTGGAGGCTTATGACGCGGCGGGTCATCTCATCATCCAATTCTTCGGCAAGAGGCATGAGGGCGAAGACGAGCGCTCCGACTGGCGCACGCTCATGGAGGGCCTTCCCCGCCTGCCGCGGGCCACAGCGGCATAGGACTCCGATGCTACGAAAATTGAACCTCGGAAGCTTCCTGCTGGCCGCCCTTTTTCTGTCCGTACCGGTGAGGGCTGCATACGATCTGCCCGAACCTTTTGAGGACGCCTCTCGCCTTGTCACGATCGGCGGCTCGCTCACCGAGATCGTCTATGCCCTGGGCGAGGAGGAGCGGCTGATCGCACGGGATACGACCAGCGACTTTCCGCCGGAGGCTGCCGAATTGCCTGATATCGGCTACATGCGCCAGCTTGCCCCGGAAGGCGTTCTCTCCGTGGCCCCGAGCGCCATCCTCGCGCTGGAAGGCAGCGGGCCGCCCGAAACGATGAACGTGCTTGTAAAAGCGAGCGTACCTCTGGTGCTGGTGCCGGAAAAGTTTGATCGCGACGGCATCCTGACGAAGATCCGCTATGTCGGCGCCGCGCTTGGGCAGAACGGAAAGGCAGAAAGTCTTGCTGCTCAGGTGGCGAGCGAGATCGCGGCGGCGGAGGGTCTGACCGAGCGTATAGCCGAGCGCAAGCGCGTGCTTTTCATTCTGAGCCTGCAGGGCGGCCGGATTCTCGCCTCAGGCACGGACACGGCCGCGGACGGTATCATCAGCATGGCCGGCGGGCTCAACGCGATGGACGCGTTCTCCGGCTACAAGCCCGTATCCGATGAGGCGATCATCGAGGCGCAGCCGGATGTCATCCTGATGATGGATCGCGGCGGCGATCTCGACATAAGTGATGCTGAGCTGTTCTCGAACGTGGCCATCGCCGCCACGCCCGCCGGACAAAGGCGCGCGGTCATTCGCATGGATGGAAGCTATCTGCTTGGCTTTGGTCCACGCACGGCCGGAGCCGTTCGGGAACTCGCCGCCGCTCTCTATGGGCCTCTGGCAGTGAAGTGAGCATGCTGTCTGCGCGAACGATCCTCTTCCGGCGCTTGGAAGCCGTGCCTGAGGGTGACCGCTCGGCGCGGGCGCGGCTAGCGCTTCTGGTGCTTGCGGCCATGCTTGTCGTCGTCGCAAGCCTCAGCGTAGCCACCGGTGCTTCCGATGCCTCGCTGACAGCGGTGGTCAAATGGTGGCTGGGGCTGGTGCCGGAAGACACTCTGTCCCAGCGCGACCGGATTGTTATTCAGGAAATCCGTCTGCCACGAACGGCACTCGGCATCCTTGTGGGAGCGGCGCTGGCCGTCTCGGGAGCGCTGATGCAGGGCCTGTTCCGCAATCCGCTTGCCGATCCGGGAATTGTCGGCGTCTCCGCGGGCGCCGGGCTGGGCGCAATTGCGGTGATCGTGCTCGGCGGCACCGTGCTCGGTCCCGTGGTGTCGCTGTTCGGCATCTATGCCCTGCCGCTTGCGGCCTTCAGCGGCGGGCTGGCCACCACCCTGCTTCTTTATCGTGTCGCCACGCGGCGCGGCCAGACCTCGATCGCCACCATGCTGCTTGCCGGCATTGCTCTGGCGGCGCTTTCCGGTGCGCTGTCCGGAATCCTTGTCTATCTCGCGGATGACCGGCAGCTGCGCGATCTCACCTTCTGGGCGCTCGGCTCGCTCGGCGGCGCCACCTGGACGAAAATCCTTGCGGCCGGGCCGGTCATCGCTCTCGCGTTCGTGGCTACTCCTTTACTTGCGCGCGGCCTCGATGCCCTGGCTCTGGGCGAGGCTTCCGCGCGCCATTTGGGCGTTCCGGTCCAACGCCTCAAGGCAGCCGCCATTCTCTCGGTAGCGGCGGCGACAGGCGCCTCCGTCGCCGTCTCGGGCGGCATCGGCTTCATCGGAATCGTGGTGCCGCATCTGTTGCGGCTGATAATCGGCCCGGACCATCGCTTCCTGCTGCCGGCCTCGGCGCTTCTGGGCGCAAGCCTGCTTCTGCTTGCCGATTCCGTCAGCCGCACGATCGTCCCGCCGGCGGAGCTGCCCATCGGCATCGTCACGGCGGTCTTCGGTGCGCCCTTCTTCCTGTGGGTGCTTCTGCGCCGCCGCGGCGTTCTCGATCTGTGAGCAGAATTCATGATCGAAGCCAGCAGCCTCACCGTCTCCATCGGCCACAAGCTCATCCTGAGCGGCGTGGACTTTGCCGCCCGGCCCGGCGAGGTGACCGCCGTGGTGGGTCCAAACGGCTCGGGAAAATCGACGCTGATCAAGGCGCTTTCAGGCGATCTGCCCTATGGCGGCAGCATTACACTCAACGGGCGGGAGCTCTCTTCGATGCGGCCTGCCGAAGCGGCGGCGCTGCGCGCCGTGCTGCCGCAGGCGGCAAGCCTGTCCTTTCCCTACACGGTGCGCGAAGTGGTTCGGCTCGGGATTCTCGGCGGGCACTCCGGAACGCTTCCCCACCAGGAGCAGAGCCTACCGGAGCGCGCATTAGCCAGGGTCGATCTGGCGGGATTTGCCGGCCGCTATTACCAGGAGCTTTCAGGAGGCGAGCAGCAGCGTGTACAGTTGGCGCGCGTGCTTTGCCAGGTCTGGAAGCCGGTGCTTGACGGCCAGCCGCGCTATCTGCTTCTTGACGAGCCCGTTTCGAGCCTCGACATCAAGCATCAGCTTCTTGTGATGCGGATCGCCCGCGCTTTTGCCGGGGAGGGCGGCGGCGTGATTGCCGTTCTGCACGATCTGAACCTGATGGCCGCCTGCGCCGATCGCGCCGTAGTCATGAAGAACGGCCGTGCCGTGGCAGCCGGAACGCCGGCGGACGTGATGCGGAACGGGTTGTTGTCCGATGTGTTCGATTGCGCGCTGAAAGTGGGCGTCGTGCCTCAAGGCGCAACGCCTTTCGTGCTGCCTCAGACCGCGGAAGAGTAGGGGTCTGCTGTGAGCAATTCCGGGAAAGTTTCAGCCGGTCCGACTAAGTGACCGTAGCGGGAATTTCCGGCAACGCCTCGATGCCGAGCAGGTCGCGCATGTTGGGCCGCGCATCCACGATGTCGCGGATGGAGTAGGAAGAAAGCACCTCGAAGAAGGCGCCCAGCGCCTCGCGAAGGGCTTGGTTGAGACCGCAGCTGTCAACGAGCGGACAGTCCGAATCCGCCTCGAAGCACTCCGCCATGGTAAAGTTGTCTTCCGTGACGCGAATGACGTCGAAGAGGCTTATCTCCTCGGCGGGCTTGGCGAGCCGCACACCGCCATTGCGGCCGCGCACGGTCTGCACAAGCCCGGCTTCCACCAGCGGCTGAAGGATTTTGAACAGGAACAGATCGGACAGCGAATAGGCCTTTGCGATATCCGGAATGCGGCTCAGACGTCCCTCGTTGGCCGCACAATACATGAGGATGCGGATCGCATAGTTCGTTTGCCGGGTCAGACGCATGGCGGTCCTTTCGCATTCCCGGTTGCGACGGAACCGGGCTCCGCTCTCAATATGGACTAAAGATTAGAACAATTCCAGAGAGCAGTCATAAAAACTTGATCTTTGTAATCAGCAAAGGTGATGACGCATCGCGCTGGCCACACTGCTGGCGCCCCAGCACACCGGAGATCGCCAAGATTGCCAGCCGCTATGACTGATTGAAGGCTTCGCGCAGGACCTCAAACGGCGCAAGCGCGCCATGCACCTGAATCACCGCCGCTGCGACGCGGTGGGCGCGGCGGACGGCCGCCTCTGGAGCATCGCCCGCGAGCCGGGCGGCGAGATACGCGCCATTGAAGGAATCGCCCGCGCCGGTGGTGTCGACCGGGTTTGCGACCGGTTCCGCTCCGATCACCGATTCCTTTCCGTCCGCGAAGAGGACCACCGGGTCGGAACCGTTCTTGACGACCACTTCGCCGACGCCGGCATCCCGCATGCGGCGCACGGTGGCTTGCGGGTCGGCATCGCCATAAAGAGATTCTTCGTCAGGGAAGGTGGGCAATGCGATGTCGCACAACGCAAGCGCCTTGTCGAACGCCGCACGCGCGGCGTCCTCCGCGGTCCAAAGCCGCGACCGGTAATTGGGATCGAAGGCAATACGGCTGCCCGATTGGCGCGCTTCCCGGATCGTCGCGAACAGCGTCTTGCGCGCGTCCTCCTCGAGAATTGCCAAAGTTATCCCGGAAAAATAGATAAGTCGCCGGTTTTCCAGACTTTTTTTCAGTGCGGCCTTGTCGTCGGCAAGCAGGCGCGCGGCGGAATCGGCCCGCCAATAGGTGAACGAGCGTTCGGCCCCCGTCAACGTGATCGCATAAAGCCCGGGCCTTCGTCCGGGGATGACCGGGCTTGCAGCCGTTCCGATGCCGTTTTCCGCAAAGAATGCCTTTTGCTGAACGGAGAAGGGATCGTCCCCGAAGGCGCTTACATAGTCGGCCGGCATGGATTCAGGTGTGAGCGCCCGAATGGCCCAAAGCGTGTTGAAGGTGTCGCCGGCATAGCCGAGGCGCCAGTTGCTGTTCTTCCCGCCGGAAAGCTCCAGCATGCACTCGCCGATCGACACTACGCCGCCCTTCCTCATACTCTAGCCCTCTGTAATGGAACAGCCGCGCATAGCACGTTGCAGGAAGCTGGCCAACGGCATTCGCCATCGTGTGAGGGGCGTGTTACGTTCGCGTTCAATTCCGGCCAGACGTTTCCTGCTGGCAAGTGTCGGATTCCGCTTCGCTCGGGCGTCCTTTGGGCGTTGACACCCCGGAAAGTTGCGGTGGTTGCGGGGGCGCAGGCGTCAAAGATTGAAGGACGAAACCATGCCGAAAATGATCTTTCTGAACCTTCCGGTGAAGGACCTTGCTGCCTCGATTCGTTTCTACGAAGCCATTGGTTGCCAGAAGAACGAGCAGTTCAGTGACGAGAACGCTGCCTCTATGGTCTGGTCCGACACAATCGTCTTCCAACTGCTGACGCACGAGTACTTCTCAACCTTCACCAGTAAACCGATTGCCGATGCCCATGAGCGCACTGGCATGCTGATTGCCCTTTCGCGCGACAGCCGCGCCGCGGTGGACGAGATCACCGAGGCTGCGGCGGCTGCGGGAGGCAGAGCCGATGTCAGCGAGCGTCAGGAACTGGGCTTCATGTATGTCCGTACCTTCGCGGACCCCGACGGCCACATCTTCGAGCCGATGTGGATGGACATGAGCGCAGCCTCGGGCGCCTCAGAAGGCTAGGCTTAGACCTCACCGGTCCTTCACCGTCTCCATGGCGACGAAGGTCGAGGTGTGCGAGACATGCGGCAGGCTTGAAATCTTCTCGCCCAGGACGCGGCGGTAGGCTGCGATATCCTTCGTACGGACCTTCAGGAGGTAATCGAAGCTCGCCGCGATCATGTGGCATTCCTCGATCTCGGGAATGTCCCCTACTGCCCTGTTGAAGGCCTCCAGAGCGGCGGAACGCGTGTCGGATAGTGTAACCTGTACGAAGGCGACGTGGCCTTCGCCCAGGCGGTCATGGTCGATGATGGCGGCATAGCCCCGGATATAACCATCCTCTTCCAGACGCTTCAGCCGCGTCTGCACCGGCGTCTTGGTCAGGCCGACGCGGCGGCCAAGCTCGGCGGCGGACAGCCGGCCGTTTTTCGCCAGAGTGTCCAGGATTTTGCGGTCGATACGGTCCAATCGATCTGACACAGCGCTGATTCTACGATTTACGATGATCTTTGGAGGAATATTTCAGCCAGTTTTGCCTAACAACAGCGCCACTTCAGACCGCCCCGACAATTCCCATATGGTATGAAGTGTACCGTCCCGAAAGGCAAGCGGAGGCTCCGATGTCCGTGCCCGATCTGCGTTCCTTACGCGACGAGATCCGGAAGCACTATCTGGCAGACGAAGCCGCATCATTGACACGGCTGATCGATCTGGCAGGCCTGTCACTGCCCCGCCGTGAAGCGATCAGCGCGCATGCGGCCGAGCTTGTCAGGGCCGTGCGGACCGGATCGGACCGGCATCTGATGGAGTCCTTTCTCGCCGAATACGGCCTCTCCACCGCCGAAGGCGTGGCGCTCATGTGCCTGGCCGAGGCGCTGCTTCGGGTACCCGACGCCGAGACGGTAGACGATCTCATCCGCGACAAGATTGCCCCGCACGACTGGTCGGCCCATTCGGGCGAATCCGCCTCCATTCTCGTCAACGCCTCCACTTGGGCGCTGATGCTGACCGGGCGGGTGCTCGACGATTCCGGGGAAGGCGTCGAAGCGACCCTGCGCGCCATGGTCCGCCGTCTCGGCGAGCCCGTCATCCGAGCGGCCGTTGCCGCTGCGATGCGCGAAATGGGCGAACAGTTCGTACTCGGCCGCACTATCGGCGAGGCGCTGCGGCGAGGGCGGGACAAGACCGCCAAGGGGTACACCTACTCCTATGACATGCTTGGCGAGGCCGCGCGCACCAGCGCGGACGCGGAGCGCTATTTCGAGGCCTACCGAAAGGCGATTGCTGCGCTCAAGGGAGAGGCCAGGAGCGACGACATCCGCCTGAATCCGGGCATATCCGTCAAGCTGTCGGCGCTGCATCCGCGTTATGAAGCCACTCAGCGCGAGAACATGCTGCCGGACATGGCGGAACGGTTGCTCACGCTAGCGCGGGAGGCGAGTGTCGCGCGCATGGGCCTCAATATCGATGCAGAGGAGGCCGACCGGCTAGACCTCTCACTCGATGTGATTGAAAAGGTGCTGTCTGACCGCTCGCTTGAAGGCTGGGATGGGTTCGGCGTGGTCGTACAGGCCTATGGCCAGCGCGCCCCTTACGTGCTCGATTGGCTCTACGCGCTCGCCCGGAAACTGGACCGGAGGATCATGGTCCGCCTCGTCAAGGGCGCCTATTGGGACACGGAGATCAAGCGGGCGCAGGTGATGGGCCTTGCAGGCTATCCCGTCTTCACGCGCAAGGTGAATACGGACGTTTCCTACATTGCCTGCGCGCGCAAGATTCTTTCCATGACGGACCGCATCTATCCGCAATTCGCCACCCACAACGCCCACACGGTGGCCGCCGTTCTCTCATTGGCCGAGAACCGTGATGCGTTCGAGTTTCAGCGCCTTCACGGCATGGGCGAGGCGCTGCATGAAATCGTCCGCCGACGTGAGGGTACGCGCTGCCGCATCTATGCCCCGGTCGGCGCGCATGAGGATCTGCTTGCCTATCTGGTGCGCCGGCTCCTGGAAAACGGCGCCAACTCCTCTTTCGTGCACCAGATCGTCGACGAGGAGGTGAGCGCGGAGGAGATCGCGCGCGATCCCTTCCTGGCGGCGGAAGCCAATGAGGAGGCCGCTAATCCCGCCATCGTGCGGCCGGCGGACATTTTCGGCCCGCAGCGGAAGAATTCAAAAGGTTTCGACCTTACCGACCCCGTGACCCTGGCCGCTATAGAGGAAGCTCGAAAGCCTTTCCTCCCACCGTACCGTTGGCAGGCGGCACCTGTCACACGGGCGAAGGGCAAGGGAAAGGCGCGCGAGGTGCTCAACCCGGCCCACACCGGCGAGGTGGTGGGTACGGTGATCGATGCCTCCGCCGAGCAGGTGAGGGAAGCTGTCTCCCTCGCGGCTGCGGCACAGCCTGCCTGGGCTGCCCGCCCTGTGACCAAACGGGCGGACATTCTGCGCCGCATCGCGGATCTCTATGAGGAACACTACGGGGAATTCTTCGCACTCACCGCTCGCGAGGCAGGCAAAAACGTGGCCGACAGCGTGGCGGAGCTGCGCGAGGCGGTGGACTTCCTGCGCTACTATGCGGATATGGCTCCGCGCGCAGAGGCCGATACCGAGGCGCGCGGCGTGATCGCCTGCATCTCGCCGTGGAACTTTCCGCTCGCTATCTTCACCGGGCAGATCGCTGCGGCTCTGGTCACCGGCAATGCCGTCGTGGCGAAGCCTGCCGAGCAAACCTGCCTGATCGCCGCCCGCGCGGTTGCCCTCATGCACGAGGCAGGGGTCCCACGGGACGTGCTTCATCTCCTGCCGGGTGACGGCCCCGCTGTAGGTCAGCCGCTGACGGCCGATCCGCGCATTGCGGGCGTCTGCTTCACCGGCTCCACGGAAGTTGCCCGCCTCATCGAGCGCCAGCTTGCCGAAACGGCCGCACCGGACGCCATGCTGATTGCCGAGACCGGCGGCATCAACGCCATGATCGTCGACTCCACCGCGCTGCCGGAGCAGGCCGTACGCGACATTCTGGCATCTGCCTTTCAGAGCGCAGGTCAGCGCTGCTCGGCACTGCGCGTGCTCTATGTGCAAAAGGATGTGGAGGCACGCATGGTGACGATGCTGCAGGGTGCCATGCAGGCGCTCACCGTGGGCAACCCGTGGCGGCTCTCCACCGATGTGGGCCCCGTCATCGATGATGAGGCGATGGCGGGCATCACCCGCTATTGCCGCGAGATGGAAGAAAAGGGCCGCCTTATCGCCAAGACGCAAGCGCCCGAGGGCGGCCGGTTCGTACCGCCCGCCGCCTTTCGGGTGAGCGGCATCGATGAGGTGGAGCGCGAGGTCTTCGGCCCCGTCTTGCATGTGGCAACCTTCGAGGCAGAGGATTTGCCGAAAGTCATTTCCGAAGTCAATGGAAAGGGTTACGGGCTGACCTTCGGGCTCCACACGCGGATTGACGCGCGCGTGCAGGAGGTGCTCGACCAAGTCCGCGCGGGCAACATCTATGTCAACCGCAATCAGATCGGCGCAGTGGTCGGCTCGCAGCCCTTTGGCGGGCGGGGGCTTTCCGGCACCGGACCCAAGGCCGGCGGACCGCTCTATCTCCGCCGCTTCCGCCGCAGCGCCAGCGGAGCCGAGGAGCGGCCAGCGGATGGCCCCGCGATCGGTGCGGAGACGCTTGCAGGCTTGATGCCTGATGCCGCAGGCTGGGCTAAGCGTGCCGACCGCATTGTCGCTCTGCGGGAGGCTTTGCGCGGACGCTGGCCGGACGCGCTTGCCGCCGCGGCTGCGCTCGATCATGGGCCGGTGGACCTGCCTGGGCCGACGGGTGAAGCCAACGCCTACGCGCTTTTGCCGCGCGGCCGCGTTCTGTGTCTTGGCGCAGGAAGAGATGCGCTTGCCGCGCAGGTGATCCAGGCTCTCGCCGCAGGCAACGCGGTCTTGGCGGTCGGCGCAAATGCGCAAGCCACGCTGCAGCCGCTGCTTGGCAGGGGCTTTCCCCTAGCGGCCGGGGATGGAACGCTCCTGCCGGAGGCATTGCAGGAACTTGATATCGATCTCGTCGCGGCCAGCGGCGCGCTCGACTGGATGGCCGCCTTGCGGCGTGCGCTGGCGAAGCGCGAGGGGGCGATCGTACCGCTCGTGAGCGAGCTTCTCTATCCCGCCGCTTATGTGCATGAGCGCGCTGTGTGCGTGGACACCACCGCCGCAGGCGGCAATGCGAGCCTGATGGCGACAGCCTAGCTTCTCACTTAAGCCGTGTTGAGGCCCAGCCTGCGCGATGGGGCTTTAGCATTGCCCGCCGGAATGACGGCGGGCACTGGACAGGGCGTGCGCCATGCCCCACATATGCGCCGTGGGGTTTCCGGTTGGTCTGCCCCTCCGGTAAGGCGTCCTTTGTGTCAAGGCGAGCGGACCAGGCTTTGCCGAAATTTTTGACCGCCGCGCTCGCGCAATCCGTATTGTCAGCACGACAGAAGGGCTTAAAATCATCTCCAGGTTACCTACATGTTGCAGCCCGATGGGTGCGCAACGAAAATGGGAATGTCGAAGATCGGCGAGAGTGAAATGCCAGGCGACGCTTTGCGGATGAGCCGTGGGGACGACGAGGGCAACAACACCGGGCGCGGCACAGCAGTCATCACGCGCACCAGGACAAAGACCAGGAAGCCGAGCCTGTATCGCGTACTGTTATTGAACGACGACTACACGCCGATGGAGTTTGTCGTTCACGTTCTGGAGCGGTTCTTCCAGAAGGACCATGAGACCGCGACCAAAATCATGTGGCACGTCCACAATCATGGCGTCGGCGAGTGCGGCGTCTACACGTTCGAAGTGGCCGAGACCAAGGTGGCTCAGGTCATGGATTTTGCCCGTCAGCATCAGCACCCGTTGCAATGCGTGATGGAGAAGAAATGAGGGATTGAATGCCGGCTTTCTCGCAGGGCCTGGAACGTGCGCTTCACCAGGCGCTGACCTATGCCAATGAACGCCACCATGAATATGCTACGCTGGAGCATCTTCTCCTGGCGCTCATCGATGACAATGACGCGGCCGCAGTCATGCGGGCGTGCAATGTCGACCTCGACGAGCTGAGGCGCACCGTCACCGACTATATCGACAACGAGCTGGACAACCTCGTCACCGGTTATGACGAGGATTCAAAGCCCACCGCTGGCTTCCAGCGTGTGATCCAGCGCGCTGTCATCCATGTGCAGTCGTCCGGCCGGGAAGAGGTATCTGGCGCCAACGTGCTCGTGGCCATTTTTGCCGAGCGCGAAAGCCACGCCGCCTACTTCCTGCAAGAACAGCAGATGACCCGCTATGACGCGGTCAACTATATCAGCCACGGCATCGCCAAGCGGCCGGGCGCCAGCGAGACGCGCACTCCACGCGGCGCTGACGAGGATCAGGCCGGTGCGGCAGGCGCGGAAACGGAAGAGGGCAGCAAGAAGAAGCAGCAGCAGGACGCGCTGTCTGCCTACTGCGTCAATCTGAACGCCAAGGCGAGGGCAGGGCGGATCGATCCGCTGATTGGCCGCGAGGCGGAAATCAACAGGACCATCCAGGTTCTGTGCCGGCGTTCGAAGAACAACCCGCTTTATGTGGGCGATCCCGGCGTGGGCAAGACGGCCATTGCCGAGGGGCTCGCCAAGCGCATTGTCGATGGCGAGGTTCCCGACGTGCTGGCCGATGCCACCATCTTCGCCCTAGACATGGGCACGCTGCTTGCCGGAACGCGCTATCGCGGCGATTTCGAGGAACGTCTGAAGCAGGTCGTCAAGGAGCTCGAGGATTTCCCGGGTGCCATCCTGTTCATCGACGAGATCCATACAGTGATCGGCGCGGGCGCCACCTCCGGCGGCGCCATGGATGCCTCGAACCTGCTCAAGCCAGCGCTCTCTTCGGGCGCGATCCGTTGCATTGGTTCAACCACTTATAAAGAGTTCCGGCAGTTCTTCGAGAAGGACCGCGCGCTGGTGCGCCGGTTCCAGAAGATCGACGTCAACGAGCCGAGCGTGGCGGACGCGGTGGAGATCATGAAGGGGCTGAAGCCCTATTTCGAGAACTTCCACCGGGTGCGTTACACCAATGAGGCGATAAAGGCGGCGGTGGAGCTGTCTGCGCGCTACATCAACGATCGCAAGCTGCCCGACAAGGCGATCGACGTAATCGACGAGACGGGCGCCTCGCAGAAGCTTCTGCCTGAATCCAAGCGGCGCAAGACGATCACCGTCAAGGAGATCGAGGCCACCATCGCCACCATGGCCCGCATCCCGCCGAAGACCGTATCGGCGGATGACGAGAAAGTGCTCGCGGGTCTCGAGGCCGAGCTGAAGCGCGTGGTCTATGGTCAGGACAAGGCGATCGAGGCCCTTGCCTCGGCGATCAAGCTGGCCCGCGCAGGCTTGCGCGAACCGGAGAAGCCGATCGGCTCCTACCTGTTCTCCGGTCCCACGGGCGTGGGCAAGACCGAGGTCGCGCGGCAGCTTGCCACTTCGCTGGGTGTCGAGCTGCTGCGCTTCGACATGTCCGAATACATGGAGCGGCACACCGTCTCCCGCCTGATCGGCGCGCCTCCCGGTTATGTGGGCTTCGACCAGGGCGGCTTGCTGACCGATGGCGTCGATCAGCACCCGCACTGCGTGCTGCTTCTGGATGAGATCGAGAAGGCACATCCGGACCTGTTCAACATCCTGTTGCAGGTCATGGACCATGGCAAGCTGACCGACCACAACGGCAAGCGCATCGACTTCCGCAACGTCATCCTCATCATGACGACCAATGCGGGCGCGGCGGATCTGGCGAAGCCGGCGATCGGCTTCGGCTCGTCCAGACGCGAAGGCGACGACATGGAGGCGATCAACCGGCTGTTCTCGCCCGAGTTCCGCAACCGGCTCGACGCGATCATTCCCTTCGCTCCGCTCCCGGAGCCGGTGGTCCATCAGGTGGTGCAGAAATTCGTCATGCAGCTCGAGGCGCAGCTTGCCGAGCGCCGGGTTACCTTCGATCTGTCGGAGGAGGCCGTCGCCTGGCTTGCCGCGAAGGGCTATGACGAGCGCATGGGCGCCCGCCCGCTGGGCCGCGTCATTCAGGAGCACATCAAGAAGCCGCTCGCCGAGGAGGTGCTGTTCGGCAAGCTGAAGCGCGGTGGCACGGTGAAGGTGACGGTCGAGACGAACGAAGCGGGCGAGACCGGGCTGAAGCTCGAAACGATCCCTGACGACGCGCCAGTGAAGCCGAAACGCGAAACGCCGTCTTCAAGCAAGCCCACGGCAAAGCGCAGTGCGCCGCGCAAGGCAAAGTCAAAGGCGGCGAAGCAACCGCCAGCACTGCGGGAGCCCCCGAAGCGCAGTCTCGTTCCGCAGCTGCCGCGCAAGAATTAGGCAATCTGCGCAGACTACTCAGGAAGGCGCGAGTCTATAGACCCGCGCCTTCCTGTTTTCTGGCTGTAAGAATTTCCGCCATAACGCCACCAGAAAAGCTGCCGAACGTCTTCGCAGGACGGCGCCGGCTGTGCTATCCGGCGGCGTCATGGATGATCGGAAGACAGAGCCGGTGGTGCGCGGCAGCGAGCGGATATTATGGTTCGGACGCGGTGTCCGTGCCGCCTTCTCCGTTCCCGGCCTGATCCTGGCGAGCGCCTTCGTCGGGTTTGCGGGACTGGCGCGCGACGCAGGGCTGACGCTGGCGCAGACCGTCTTCATGACGGGCGTGATGTGGGCCTTGCCGGGCAAGGTGGTGCTGGTGGGGTCGATCATCGCCGGCAACGGTCTTCTGCCTACCGGTATAGCCGTGGCCCTCTCCTCGGTTCGGCTTGGGCCCATGGTCGTTGCCCTGATGCCGGAGCTGCGCGGCCCGCGAACGCCGGCCTGGGTGCTCTACGCGCTTTCTCATTTCGTCGCCGTCACCTCATGGGTGCTCGCCATGGAGCAGCTGCGGTATGTGCCGCGGCCGATGCGCACCACCTACTATGCCGGGCTTGGCGGAATGCTGTTGGCCGGTACCATGGTTGTGGTGGCGATCGTCTTCCTGGTGGCGGCGCGATTGCCCTCGGAGCTGTCGGCGGCGCTCTTCTTTTTGACGCCGATGTACTTTCTCACATCCCTCTGGGGCTCGGCGCGGGAACGGGCCGGCCATGTGGCCATGGTGTTCGGCCTCGCTCTCGGACCGCTCTTTCACGTGCTCGTTCCCGATTTTGATCTCCTTGCCACTGGGCTGGTTGCGGGAAGCGCCGCCTTCGTCTTGCATATTTTGCGTAAGCGGAGCGGCCGGGCGTGAGCTTTTCAGCGATCGAGGCCTGGTGGTGGCCCTATCTGTTCATTCTGGTGGCAGGCTGGCTGGCGACCGACTTCTGGCGCTTTCTGGGCGTGTATCTGGGCGGGCGGATCTCTGAGGATTCCGAACTACTGGTGTTCGTACGCTCGATCGCGACGGCTCTCGTCGCCGCGGTGATAGCCAATCTCGTGGTTTTCCCGAATGGGGCGCTCGCGGCTGTGCCGCTGTTTTTCAGGATTTTGGCCGCGCTCATCGGCTTTCTGGCCTATCTCGCCTTCGGCAAACGCGTTATCGTTGGCATCGCGATCGGCGAAATTGCACTCGGTGCGGGCATGTTGCTGACACAGGGATGATATAGCCATGCCAGCGTTCAATGATCTTCCACTGCTCTCTTCAGGATAAGAGTTTTCGGCTCTCCAAACCAGAAGCAAGCGTAACCGAACTGACTCAGTCCCGGCTCGCGACCGCCAGAAGTGATATCCGTCTATGAGTAAGCCATTGCCGATCAAGCAGCGCGATCTGTCCGCCTCGATTGAATTTGCACGGGAGCTGATCGGATGCGGAGCGCTTCTCGTTTTTATTTCAGCCGTATGGACCGAATGGGATGCTTACAGGTACGTGGCCTGTGTATGTTTGATCCCGGCCGCGATAAGGTATTTTCGCGATGAGTTTAGCAGGCCGGATGGGATTCGCGGCGGCTATATGGGGCTGCTCTGCTTGGGGTGGGGGATCTACGTCGCTCTGAGATTTGTCTTCGACTTTATGGTGTACCCGGAACAAGGGATTGGGACTTCGGAAGGCATCTACCTGTTTCCCTTCCTTTACCCTTTATCAGGTTTCGCCCTTCTGGCGTATATTCGCAGACCTTGGACTGCAGTCTCCGCATTCATCCTCATCAGCTTCGTGGCCGTTCTGTTTTCAGCTGATTTTGCCGCGATCGCAGAAGGGCGCCGCGCCAGTTTTGTCCTTCACGACAACCCGATTCATGCGGCTATCGCCAATGGTATTATGGTGCTTTGCATATTATCCTTTGCAAGCTACCTCCTGCGCGCGCAGAACCTGCAACTCGAGCTGAGGATCGGCTACGCATTTATTGCAGCTGCGGTCTTTCTCGTTGGCTTGATCAATATCTATGCCCTTAGATCCAAGGGTGTCTGGCTATCGCTGGCTGTCGCGCTTCCTGTTCAGCTCTTTCTCATCGTGGCCATCCATGGTGCTGCCAGACGAGTGCTCATCTTGATGGCGGGCATCGTCTTTATTGCGGCCGTGATTGGCACTTTCCTCGCTTGGGATGGCATTCGGGTTGTGGCCGGGGATACGGCACGGGCTGCCGCGCAAATAATCTCGGACATGTCCGGGGGCGCGGGCCTGCTTGAAAGCATGGATCGTGCGATTCAGGACTCTTCAACCCCGGCCAGTTTCCGTGAACGCCTGATGCTTTGGGCCAGCGCCATTTTGATTTGGATGAAAGAGCCGATCTTTGGCCAAGGCGTCACCTGGCTTTACGCGTGGCAAACGCGCACTTATCCGGACACTGCATTCAATCTACTCCACAATGGCTATTTGGAGATCGCTATCCGCTATGGAATCGTGGGTCTCGCCTTCTACGCGGCACTCTTCATCTGGGCGATCAGACAGGTCTGGCGCGCCAAACGCGAAGGTCTAATCGATCCTGCAGCCCTACACGCCTATCTCGGCGTGCTCCTCTTCTTCTGCATGACCATCCTGACCAACTCGAATGTCCGCCTTGCGCTGGGTGAATCCTATATGTGGTTCTCGGCAGCCTTCGGCTTCTATTGCTTCTATCGTCTCCAGAGGAGCGGTTTCGTCAAAGCGCGGACATGGCTATAGAGGGCGAACTCCGCCCTCAACCTGCATACGCGTAGACGGCGCGGCGCAGATAGTCCTGCCCGCGGAAGAGAGCCGTGGGCAGGCGCATCAACAAGGGCAGCTTTGTCTGACTGTAGCCGGCGGGGGAGATCGTGGAAGCCGATTTGGCACCACGCAGGAGAGGGGCCTTCGTCGTCAGAACGCTTTCCCCATGCGCCCAGCCGCGCTCAAGGGCAATGTCATAGGGCAAGAACATCGGCAGCAAGGCGGTACGCAACGTCCTGGCGGAGGAAAGCGAGACGAGATAGCCCATTGCTGAGCCGAGCGGTCCGTGAATGCAGCGGCCGACTACGTCTCCCGCTTCGGTCTTCGCTTTGGCCACGAAGCCTTTGATGCGGTGGTTGTAGAGCTTCACGACACCGGGGGCGGGATCGAGTCGTGCCAAAGCCTCGATGCGCGGTACGAGATCGGCGAGGAAATCCGCATCATCCTCCAGGATGACGGCGAAGGGCCAGCCGGCCTCGATGACACGATCAAGCGCGCGCATATGGCTCATATAGCACCCGTATTCCCCCCCTATTGGGTACCGTCCATGCCAGAGACGAAATCTTCTCGCGTCAAAATCCTTCCAGTCGGCAGGATCGATCGCATTGCCATCTACAGCCGGCACGCGTTCAGGCACAAATCCCGCAGCAGCCGCGCGGGCCTGTAACGCTTCCCATCGGTCCCGCGAACGGTCCAGGTTGATGACAAGAACGGGAATCTGCACGGAGCGCCCGCCTCAAGCCTTCAGCGCATCGCGGATTTTCTGTGCGTTCTGCGCCAACACCTCTTGGTCTTCCATCTCGCCGGTGTGCGGGCGCAGCGGCACGCCCTCGAAGCGGGGGATGACATGGACATGCAGGTGAAACACGACCTGCCCGCCGGCCTGCTCGTTGAACTGATGGATCGTTACGCCCTGAGCATCGAACGCCTTCATGGAGGCGCGGGCCACCTTCCTGACGGTTCGCATCACCGCGGCGAGCGTCTCATCGTCAACGTCAAGAATGTTGCGCACGGGGCTCTTGGGGATGACAAGACAGTGCCCCTTGCCGCGCGGCATGATGTCCATGAAGGCGAGCGTCTGGTCGTCCTCATAGATCTTGTGCGCGGGCAGCTCGCCGCGCAGGATCTTGGCAAACGGGTTTTGCTCGTCATAGGCGCTGGTCGCCATCTCGGTCTCCTCAGTTGGTCCGGGTCAACCTTTGTGACCTGTCGCAGGCGCGGTCAAGCCCACCGCCGCCGCTCATGGGCCCTTCCTGTAAGGTGCATGTTCGGCCAGCATCTCGCCTATGGCCGCCACGTCGCGGCGCTCTCGTTCCAGATAGTCGGCGACGGCGCGCCTCAGGCCTGCATGGGCGATGTAGTGGGCCGAGCAGGTGGTGACCGGCAGATAGCCGCGCGCAAGCTTGTGCTCGCCTTGCGCGCCTGCCTCCACGCGCTTGAGCCCCTTGGCGATCGCGAATTCGATGGCCTGATGGTAGCACACTTCGAAGTGCAGAAAGGGGTGGTGCTCGATGCAACCCCAATTGCGGCCATAAAGCGCATCGGAACCGATGAAATTGATGGCGCCGGCAATGTAGCGCCCGCCGCGTCTCGCCATCACGAGCAGGATGTCCTCGGCCATCGTCTCCCCGATCAGGGAGAAGAACTGGCGGTTGAGATAAGGCCGCCCCCATTTGCGGCTGCCGGTGTCCATATAGAAGGCGAAGAAGTCATCCCACACCGCCTCCGTCAGGTCCGAGCCCGTGAGCCAGTCGATCTCAATGCCCGCTTCCAGCGCGGCGCGCCGCTCCTTCCTCAGCGCCTTGCGCTTGCGCGAAGCGAGCGTGCCGAGAAATTCGTCATACGAGGCGTAGCCTTCATTGAAGAAGTGGAACTGCTGGTCGGTGCGTCTCAGGAAGCCGGCATTCTCGAGAGCGGCCATGTCTTCGGGCAGCACAAAGGTCACGTGCACGGAGGAGATGCCCAACCGGTCCGCGAACGTGCGGAGCCCTTCGGCAAGGGCGGAGCGCACGGCTTCCGGCCGTGCGTTGCGGCTTACCAGGAGGCGCGGGCCCGTTGCAGGCGTGAAAGGCACAGAGACCTGAAGCTTGGGATAGTAGCGCCCGCCGGCGCGTTCGAAGGCGTCGGCCCAGCCATGGTCGAAAACGTACTCGCCTTGGCTGTGGGATTTCAGGTAGCACGGAACCGCGCCGAGCAGCGTCCCGTCGGCGCTCTCCAGCCGCAGATGCTGACCGAGCCAGCCCGTCTTGCCGGTGGCGCAGCCGCTGTCTTCCAGTGCCTTCAGGAAGGCACGGGAGACGAAAGGATTATAGGGCTCCGAGCCTTCCCGCGTGGTGCCGGAAAGGCTCGCCCATTCCTCGGGCGTGAAGGTGTCGAGGCTCTGCGCCACGGTGAGCGTTGCCGCCCCCTCGCTCTGCATGTCGCCTCCTGTCCTCATTGCGCTGAAACGTAGGTGAAGTGAAACGTTTCGTCACTCCGCCGGCGGCTCGAATCCTTCAAATGTCATCTGGTCGGCGTAGCGGAATGTGCGCTCCACGCCTTCCTCATTGCATACGGTCCAGCTGATGACGGGCATCGACAGCCGCTCGCGCAGGAAGGTTACAAAGGGATTGGGAAGATCATCCACGCAGTAGGAGGCGAAGCTGATCCCGTTGGCAAGCATCGAAAAATGCGCCTCTATAGCCGCTACGGAACGTCCCTCCGCCGTCAACCCCACCGGAATTTCGGCCGCGATCTTGCCGAGCTCCCTGATGATCCAGTGGTCGAAGGACATGAGAGCCACCTGCCCCGTATATCCTGAAAGGCAGGAGAGCGTCGCCTCCGCAAGGCCCGAATCGTGCCCTGCGATGCCTTTCAGTTCGATGACGACCGGAACCCGTCCGGCGATCACCTCCAAAGCTTGGGCGAGGGTGGGGATACGCTCCTCCGTGCCGCCCACCTTCAGGCTTGTGAGCTCAGCGGAGGTCCGCTGCCAGATCATGCCGTCCACGCCCGTAAGCCGGTCCAAGCATACGTCGTGGAAGATGATAGGTACGCCATCGGCGGAAAGCCGTACGTCGCATTCGATGGCATAGCCGCGCTCGGCTGCGGCCTCGAAGGCTGCAAGCGTGTTCTCCCATCGTACCCTGTTCATGTCATGAAATCCGCGATGGGCGATGGGGCGTGCTTTGAGCCAGGAGATGTCAACCATAGGATCCTCAGGCAATTTCGATCATGGCTTCGATTTCGACCGGCGCGTTCATGGGAAGCGCGGCTGTACCGACCGCCGAACGCGCGTGGCGGCCCCTGTCGCCGAGAGCGGCCACCAGGAAGTCCGACGCGCCATTGGCTACAAGGTGCTGCTCGGTGAAATCCGGCGTCGAGGCGACGAAGACGGTGATCTTGACGATGCGGCGGATGCGCTCCAGATCGCCGAGCGCAGCGCGGGCCTGCGCCAGCACATTGACGGCACACCATTTGGCCGCAAGCTTGCCGGCCTCCGTGCCCAGTTCCCGTCCCAACAGTCCCATGGCCATCAGCTTGCCGTCCTTTATCGGAAGCTGTCCGGAGGTGACGAGCAATCCCTCCGTTTCAACGGCGGGAACGTAGTTGGCCACGGCGGCCGCCGGAGTTGTTGGCAGTTCCACGCCAAGCTCCAGAAGCCGCTTCTCGATCGTATTACCCATTAATCCTACCTCGCTACCTTGCACGAGCGCCTCTGTTTTGCCACGAGCGAACTTCATCCGTGACTGACATGCGCGATGCGAATACAACGTTCCTAACCGGAGATCGCCTAATGCGCCTGCCGCGCGTCTTTCTCGCCTTCCTTCCCGCCATGGGCATCGCCGCTGCCGGCACGGCGGAGGCCCGAACCCTTCTGCCGCATCGCGCGGTGTACGATCTAGCGCTCGCGGAGGCCGAGGACACCTCAGACATTGACCAGCTTACCGGTCGCTGGGTATTCGAATTCTCCGGTTCCGCCTGTCAAGGCTATACCTTGAAATCCCGCATTGTCATGCGCTTTGACATGAGCGGCACCTTGCGCATTGTCGACCAGCAGGTGACGAGCTTCGAGGATGGGGCGGGCGAGACCTTCCGCTTCGTCACCAAATCCTTCATCGACCAGGATCTCGATTCGGAGGTGGCGGGCACAGCGCGCACCGGGCCTTCGGGCACCGTGGTCGAATACGACAAGCCTGAGCAGGTCAAGCGTTCGTTCGCGCCGGCGCTCTTTCCCACGGCGCAGCTCCGCGAATTGCTGGACAGGGCGGAGGCCGGCGAACGCTTTTACGAAACTGCCATCTTCGACGGAACGGAATTCACGAATGATGCGGTTTATGTCTCGGTGGTGGTGGGTGCGCCCCAGCCTGTAGGCCAGAACGATCCGGAAAGGAAGGTTCTAGGCGAGCTTACGGATGACCGTTTCCGGCCGGTGACTGCCGCCTACTTCGACGGCGAGGAGACTGATGGCGAGGAGACCAGCGACTACAATGTCAGCTTCAAGCTCCATGAAAGCGGCATCCAGCGCGACATGCTGATCCGTTACGCCGATTATTCCATGACGGCCAAACTGACCGATCTTGCTATCTTCGATACCGACACGGATTGCGAAAACGAAGAGGGGCAATAACTCGTCCTGAGCGGCGCCCGTGCGGTCAAATCGAACCCAGGCCTTGCAATTTCAGGCACGTGCCTCTATATGCGCGCCCATTCCACACGCGGACCATGGGTTCCAGTCCGGGAGACATCCGGGCTGACGCCTCCGGTGGCGCAATGCGCCTGACGGTCCGCGGAGGTTCAACCGGAAAGGAAAATAGGATGGCTCTGCCTGATTTCAGCATGCGTCAGCTTCTTGAGGCTGGCGTTCACTTCGGACACCAGACACATCGCTGGA
Organism: Chelativorans petroleitrophicus; assembly: GCF_025398195.1. GTDB lineage: Bacteria > Pseudomonadota > Alphaproteobacteria > Rhizobiales > Rhizobiaceae > Chelativorans > Chelativorans petroleitrophicus. The sequence goes on from NZ_JAODNV010000005.1 coordinate 112,042, forward strand.
ACCCGAAGATGGCTCCCTACATCTTCGGCTCGCGCAACAACATCCACATCATAGACCTGAGCCAGACGGTGCCGCTTCTGCACCAGGCCCTGAAGGCCGTTTCCGATACGGTGGCTCGCGGCGGCCGCGTGCTTTTCGTGGGCACGAAGCGCCAGGCCTCCGAGATCGTGGCCGACTCGGCCAAGCGCTGCGCGCAGTACTATGTGAACGCGCGCTGGCTGGGCGGCATGCTGACGAACTGGAAAACCATCTCCAATTCGATCCAGCGTCTGCGCCGTCTGGATGAGATGCTTGCCGGCGACACGCAGGGCCTCACCAAGAAGGAGCGGCTCAACCTGGAGCGCGAGCGCGACAAGCTGGAGCGTGCCTTGGGCGGCATTCGCGACATGGGCTCGACGCCGGACATGATGTTCGTCATCGACACCAACAAGGAAGCGATTGCGGTGCAGGAAGCGCGCCGGCTTGGCATTCCGGTGGTCGCCATTCTCGACTCGAACTGCGATCCAGATGTGGTCGATTACCCGATCCCGGGCAATGATGATGCCGCGCGCGCCATTTCGCTCTACTGCGATCTGATCGCCAAGGCTGCCATCGACGGCATCGAGCGCCAGCAGGGTGCTCTGGGCATCGATATCGGTGAATCCGCGGAAGCGCCGGCCGAGCCCGCGCTTGAGGAAGTACCTGCCGCCGAAGCGGCTTCCGAGCCTGCGCTTTCGGAAGAAGTAGAAACCGATAGCAATTGAGGAACGGTCCTGCGACCGGGGCCTTTTCTCCGGGGGCGGATCCCTGGAACGAATTCGTTTAAGAGGCGACGATGAGCATTTCAGCAGCATTGGTCAAGCAACTGCGCGAGATGACAGGCGCGGGCATGATGGACTGCAAGACCGCGCTTTCCGAAACCGGAGGCGACCTGGAGGCGGCTGTCGACTGGCTGCGCAAGAAGGGTATCTCCAAGGCTGACAAGAAGTCCGGCCGCACAGCGGCCGAGGGGTTGGTCGGCGTGGCCTCGGAGCCACAGAGCGCCGTTGTGGTCGAGGTGAATTCCGAGACGGACTTCGTGGCACGCAATGAATCTTTCCAGACCCTCGTGCGCGACATTGCCAATGTGGCGCTCGGTACCGACGGCAGCGTAGAGGCCGTGGCCAATGCCACCTATCCCGATGGCGGCAAGTCGGTCGCGGACACGATCCGCGAAGCGATCGCCACGATCGGTGAGAACATGACGCTTCGCCGGGCTGCGAAACTCACCGTTGGCAAGGGTGCGGTTGCCACCTATGTCCACAATGCCCTGGCGGAGGGACTCGGCAAGATCGGCGTTCTTGTGGCCATCGAGACCGAGGGAGACGCCGAAGCGGCGCGGAACTTCGGGCGGCAGGTCGCCATGCATGTGGCTGCCACCAGCCCGCTTGCGCTGACGGAAGCGGAGATCGATCCTGCGCTCGTAGAGCGGGAGAAGGCGATCTTCTCTGAGCAGGCGCGCCAGTCCGGCAAGCCGGAGAACATCATCGAGAAGATGGTGGAAGGCCGGCTGCGCAAGTATTTCGAAGAGGTCGTCCTGCTCAAGCAGGCCTTCGTCATCAACCCGGACCTCACCGTAGAAAAGGCATTGAAGGAGGCGGAGAAGGAGATCGGCGCGCCCGCGACGATAACCGGCTTCGTGCGCTTTGCGCTCGGTGAGGGCATCGAACGGAACGAGACGGATTTCGCTGCCGAAGTGGCTGCCGCCGTCAAGTCCTGATTTCTGACGTTCCCGAGGGGCGGGAGAAAGGGCATCGCGTGACAACGCGATGCCCTTCGTGTAGGCGATAGACGACTGTAGAGGCCGCTGCGGGCGTTCGGCATTGCTGCCCGCACAGGCGGAAAGGAGATGAGCGGCTTGACCTCCCCGAAATACCGACGTGTCATCCTCAAGGCTTCAGGTGAAGCGCTGATGGGAAGCCAGGGCTTCGGCATCGACGTATCCGTTGTCGATCGCATCGCAGCAGATATTGCTGAGGCGCGTGAACTGGGCGTAGAGGTCGGCGTCGTGATCGGCGGCGGCAACATCTTCCGCGGGGTGGCGGTCGCCTCCAAGGGCGGAGACAGGGTGACCGGCGACCACATGGGCATGCTCGGCACCGTCATCAATTCGTTGGCGCTCAGGACGTCGCTCGTCAAGATCGGGGTCGATGCGGTCGTGCTGTCGGCCATCGCCATGCCGGAGCTTTGCGAAAGCTTCTCGCAGCGTCAGGCCACCGCCTACATGAACGAGGGCAAGGTGGTCATCTTTGCTGGGGGGACCGGGAACCCCTTCTTTACCACAGACTCGGCAGCCGCTCTTCGGGCGGCCGAGATCGGTGCCGATGCCCTGTTCAAGGGCACGCAGGTCGATGGCGTCTATTCGGCCGACCCGCGCAAGGTGAAGGATGCGGTACGCTATGACCGCATCACCCATGACCAGGTGATGCGCGATAACCTCGGCGTCATGGACGCCGCCGCAATTGCCCTTGCGCGGGAGAACAACATTCCGATAATCGTCTTCTCAATACACGAAAAGGGTGGGTTCGGCGCTATTCTGCGCGGCGAGGGGCTTTGCACCGTCGTCGGTGATGCGCCAGCCCCGATCGGTGAGCGCAAGGAGGCATGATATGCCCGACGGTATAGATTTCAAGGATCTCGCCCGCCGTATGGATGGAGCGGTCAACGCTTTCCGGCACGACATCGCCTCGCTCAGGACCGGCCGGGCCTCGGCCAATCTGCTCGATCCGGTTCACGTCGAGGCTTACGGGGCCTCCATGCCTATAAACCAGCTTGCGACGATCTCCGTGCCGGAGCCGCGCATGATTTCCGTGTCGGTGTGGGATCAGAGCCTCGTTCAGGCGGTGGACAAGGCCATCCGAGAGGCCAATCTCGGCTTCAACCCGATCGTCGAGGGTTCTACCCTGCGCATTCCGCTTCCCGAGCTCAATGAGGAGCGGCGCAAGGAATTGGCAAAGATCGCGCATCAATATGCCGAAAACGCCCGCGTGGCCGTGCGTCATGTTCGCCGCGACGGAATGGAGCATCTCAAAAAGGCCGAAAAGGAAGGCGAAATCAGCCAGGATGAGATGCATGCCCAGTCCGAGCGCGTGCAGAAGATGACGGATGAGAGAATCATCGCGATCGACAAGCTTCTCGCTGAGAAGGAAGCGGAGATCATGCAGGTTTGACCTCACGCCGGGCGGGCCGCCGAGACAAGGGGGAAGAACAGGTGAAGCCCGCGCATGTCGCAATCATCATGGACGGCAATGGCCGCTGGGCGCGTGCGCGCGGCCTGCCGCGAGCCGCCGGGCACCGCGCTGGGGTCGAGGCGCTGCGGGGTGTGGTGCGCGCGGCCGGCGAGATGGGCATCGAATGGCTCACCGTCTATGCCTTTTCGTCGGAAAACTGGTCACGGCCCAAGTCCGAAATCTCCGATCTCATGGGGTTGCTGCGGCTTTTCATCCGGCGTGATCTTGCCGAACTGCACCAGAACGGCGTGCGCGTTCGGATCGTAGGTAGCCGCGAGGGGTTGGAGCCCGACATTGCAGCGCTTCTGATGGAGGCGGAGGCGCTTACCGCCAACAACACCAATATGAATCTGGTGGTCGCGTTCAATTACGGCGCGCGTGACGAGATCGTGCGGGCCGCACGGGCGCTGGCCATGGATGCCAGGGCAGGGCGGATCGACCCGGAGCAGATTACCGCGGAGGATTTCGAGGCCCGTCTCGATACGGCGGGCATTCCCGATCCCGATCTCATCATCCGGACGAGCGGAGAGCTGCGTCTGTCCAACTTCCTCCTGTGGCAGGCCGCCTACGCGGAATTCGTGTTCCTGCCGTGCAACTGGCCGGATTTCGGCCCAGCCGATCTCGCCGCCGCCGTTGACGTATTCGAGCGGCGCGACCGGCGCTTTGGCAGCTTGGCGCCGCAAGAAGCCGTTTCATGAGCAAGGGGAAGCCGCAGGCCGATTCGAGCGGCAAGAACCTGCGCTTGCGGATTGCGTCCGCCCTTGTGCTGGGCACTGTCGCGCTGGCTGTCACTTTTCTTGGCGGCTTCGCGTTCCGGCTTTTCGCGGCGGGCGCGGCCGCAATCGTCTTCCACGAATGGACGGCTATGCACCGCCCGCCCGTTCGCGCCCACGCGATCTTCTCCCGGCTTGCGCTGGCCGTGGTGCTTGCGCCGATGCTGGCGGGAATCGAGCCGCCGCTGTCTCTTGCTGTTGCGGGGGCGGCCATTCTGGCAGTCCTGCTTTCCGGGCTCTTGACCGCGGGCGGCCCCTGGAATGCAGCGGGGCTTGCCTATGCCAGCTTGCCGGCTCTGGCGCTCGCGCATCTGCGCGGCAGCGACCTTCCGGGCCTCCTCGCCATACTCTTCCTTTATGCGGTCGTTTGGGTGACGGACATTTTTGCCTATTTCGTGGGCCGTGCTCTCGGCGGTCCCAAGCTTGCGCCGTCGATTTCCCCCGGCAAGACATGGAGCGGAGCGGTGGGCGGGCTTCTCGGAGGGGCGGCCGCCGGCACCGCGCTGGCGCTTGCAGCTGGCGTGCGGCTTCCGCTGACTGCTGTTCTGGTCCTCGCCCTCCTTCTTTCGGCGGTTTCGCAGGCGGGCGACCTTTTCGAATCCGCGGTGAAGCGGCGTCAGGGCGTGAAGGATTCAGGTACGCTTATTCCCGGCCACGGCGGAGTTATGGATCGTATCGATGGTCTGGTGGCAGCGGCCCTCGGCTTCTATCTTTTCGGGATGATGTATTCGGGTTTCGTCATGCCGGCCGGTTTCTTCTCCCGGTAAAGGGTGCTAGAGGCTGACGGTTCTCCGTACTAACGGCATCTTTCACGGTGCCACGGATTTGCCGCCTTTGGTTCCAGATTGGCAGGAGGCGGTATCTAGGCACGGATCCAGGCAAGGGCAGAACTTGGGCGACGTAGCATTTCCCCTTTTTGGTTTCGGGTCGTTCCTGATGGGGACGATTGTGCCGTTCCTTTTCGTCCTCACCGTCGTCGTGTTCGTGCACGAGATGGGCCATTATCTCGTCGGGCGGTGGTGCGGCATCGGGGTGAGGGCCTTTTCGATCGGTTTCGGGCCGGAGCTTCTCGGCTTTACGGACCGCAGCGGCACGCGTTGGAAACTTTCAGCGATCCCCCTCGGCGGCTACGTCAAGTTCGTGGGCGATGTGGGCGCGACCAGCAAGCCCGACGCCGATGCCCTTGACGATTTGTCGGAAACCGAGCGGCGCGAGGCCTTTCATTTGCAACCCGTATGGAAGCGGGCGGCCACCGTCTTCGCTGGCCCGTTCTTCAACTTCCTTCTCACCGTCGCTGTTTTTGCGGTGATGTTCTCCGTTTTCGGGCGCTTCGTGGCCGAGCCGATGGTGGCGGAGGTGAGGCCTGACAGCCCCGCGGCTGAAGCAGGCATCCAGCCCGGCGATCGTTTTGTTTCGGTCGATGGCGTTCCCATCGAAACTTTCGGGGATGTGCAGCGCATCGTTTCGGGCCGAGCCGGCGAGGCGCTGTCCTTCGTGCTGGAGCGTGATGGAAGACAAATCACCGTCACGGCCACGCCCGAACCGACGGAGGTCGAGGACGCGCTTGGAAACAAGATCCGCATCGGTGTCATCGGCGTTGTGAACAACGAGGCGCTCGGCCAGCCGCGGCGGATCGAATACGGTCCGATCGAAGCTTTGGCCGCAGGTGTCGAGGAAACGTGGAGCATCATTCTTCGCACCGGCTCCTTCCTCAAGCGCCTGGTGCTCGGGCGAGAGGACCGCTGCCAGCTCGGCGGGCCGGTCAAGATTGCCGATATGGCGGGCAAGGCCGCGGACCTCGGTTTCGTCTGGCTCATACAACTCGTCGCGCTTCTGTCCGCGGGCATCGGGATCCTGAACCTCTTACCCATACCTCCGCTCGACGGCGGACATCTCCTGTTCTACGCCATGGAGGCAGTGTTGCGCCGTCCCGTGCCCGAACAGGTCATGGAGGTGGTCTATCGGGCGGGGATGCTGATGGTGTTGGTATTTATGGGTTTTGTTTTCTGGAACGATCTGTTTGGATGCTAAACGGGGGCGATTCGGGCATCCGTTGATGTCGCGTTTACCACAGCGAGCGATTGGCGTGGCCGGAATGCCACGGCCGACTTTTCGGTAAATGCAAATTAACCGGAAGCCTTGCGTGTATGGAAATTCGAGGTAATAGGGGTAAGCGATTGCCCGTGTGTCCGGATTTTCTCGCATTGGGGACAACGAGAACAGAAGGTTTTTAGGCCCGATGAAGGCAATTTCCAGATTGATGAACGCCGCCTCCGCTGCGGCGCTGTCTGCAGGTCTCGTTGTGGGAGGGGTATCGGCGGTTCAGCTCGCCGCTACGGTTTCGGCCGAGGCGGCGACGGTGAGCCGGATCGAGGTGCGCGGCAATAGGCGCGTGGACGCGGACACGATCCGCGATCAGGTGGGCATTCGCCCCGGGCAGTCCTTCACCGGCGCTGACGTGAACGAGGCGGTCAAGCGCCTGTTCGCGACCGGCCTGTTTGCGGACGTTTCCATCACGCAGTCCGGCGGCACACTCGTCGTGACGGTCGAGGAATATTCGATCGTCAATCAGGTGCTCTTCCAGGGCAACCGCAAGATCAAGGACCGCAGCCTTGCCCAGGCCATCCAGCTTCAGCCCCGCAGCGCCTTCTCGGGCCCGCTGCTGGAGAGCGATGCGGAGGCGATCCGCGAGGCTTACCGCCGGATCGGCCGTGACGAGGCGACGGTGACCACCGAGGTTCAGGACCTTGGCGAAGGGCGGGTCAACGTCATCTTCAATATTGACGAGGGCGACCGGACGAAGATTGCCGCGGTCAAATTCGAGGGCAACTCTGCCTTCAGCGATCGGCGTCTGAGAGATGTGGTCTCGACCAAGCCATCCAATCCGCTTTCCTTCCTCACGCGCAACGACATCTATGACGAGAACCGTCTGCGCGCCGACGAGGAGGCGCTGCGGCGCTTCTATTACAACCGCGGCTATGCGGATTTCCGCGTCATCTCTTCCTCGGCCGAACTGGTCGACAACAAATACACCGTCACTTTCGTGGTCGACGAGGGCGAGCGCTATACGTTCGGCAACGTCGCCATCGAATCGACCATTCCCGACGTCGATGTCGAAAGCCTCAAGCGCGAGCTGAAGACGCGCAGCGGCGCCGTCTACAGCGCCGAAGATGTGGAAAAGTCCCTTATCAGCCTCACCGAGCGTCTGGCAGGCTCTGGCTATGCCTTCGCCGAGGTCACGCCGCGCGGCAATCGCAACTTCGAGGCGCACACCATCGACGTCGTCTACTCGATCGATCAGGGGCCACGCGCCTACATCGAACGCATCGAAATTCGCGGCAACAACCGCACGCGCGACTATGTCATCCGCCGCGAATTCGACATCAGCGAGGGCGACGCGTTCAACCAGGTCCTCATCCAGCGCGCTAAGCGCCGGCTTGAGGGCCTTAACTACTTCCAGACGGTGAACATCGCCACCGTGCCCGGCTCGCAGCCCGATCAGGTGGTTCTGGTCGTGGATGTGGTGGAGAAGCCGACCGGCGAATTCTCCATCGGCGCGGGCTATACCACGGGAGGCACGTCCAGCTCCAGCGGCGGCTTCACCGTTGAAGGCTCGGTAACGGAGCGGAACTTCCTGGGACGCGGCCAGTATATCCGATTTGCCGCGGCAGGCGGCGAGGACTCCCGCGACTACAGCTTCTCCTTCACCGAGCCCTATTTCCTTGGTCGGCGCATTGCGGCGGGCTTCGACATCTTCCGCAACACCCGGGAATTCTCGAATGCGGATGGCAACCGGATTTACGACCGCGAGGTCACCGGCGGGACGGTCCGCTTCGGCCTGCCGATCACCGAGGCTCTTACCACGCAGCTTGCCTATAACTTCACGCAGGAAGAGTACGAGCGTATCGGCGCCGTCGCGATTTCACCTTACATCCAGGACGCAATCAACCAGGGCGAGTGGACCAAATCCTCCGTCAGTGCCTCGCTGATCTACAACACGCTCGACAATCCGCGGCTTCCGCGTGAGGGCATCTACGCCAACCTGACCGCAGAGGTTGCAGGGCTTGGTGGCGATGCGGAGTTCGTGAAGGTGACCGGCCGCGCCGCTTACTATCAGACAATTTCCGAGCAGCTCGACCTTGTGGGCATGCTCTCGGTGGGGGGCGGCCATATCGTCAGCTTCGGCGACGAGTCCCTGCGAATCTTCGACCACTTCCAGAGCAACGATCGCATTATCCGCGGTTTCAAATACAACGGCATAGGTCCGTATGATGGGGCTACCGGTGATCATCTCGGTGGTACCACCTATTTCCACGCGACCGCGGAAGCCCAGTTCCCGATGCCTATTCTTCCGGAAAGCCTGGGCATAAGGGGCGCTGTATTTGCCGATGCCGCCACGCTCTATGACAGCGAGCTTACCGGTCTTGGAACCGTTTTGGGTACCGAGATGGAGTGGCGCGCATCGGTCGGCGCCAGCCTGATCTGGGCCTCGCCCTTCGGTCCGCTGCGCGTCGACTATGCCGAGCCGGTCGTCAAGGAGGACAGCGACCGCGTCCAGCACTGGAACTTCGGCATTTCCACCCGGTTCTAGCGGCTCAACCGTTTATCCGGGCCCGGCTGCGGCCCGGATGAGAAGGCGTTCATGAAGGAACCGGATTTCTTTATCCCGGCGCGCCGCTTCAAGGTGGGAGAGATCGCCGTCTTGACTGGCGCCCGGTTGGTGAATGCCGATCATGCGGAGGTTTCCATCCTTCGCCTCGCCCCCATTTCCGAAGGAGGTGAGGACGCGCTGGTGTTCATCGACGGCCGGCGCAACATCGGCAAGCTTACCGCCCTGCACGCGGCCGCCGTGCTGTGCCCGGAAGAGATGGTCGAAAGCGTGCCGGCGGGCCTCGCGATCTTGGCCACCGCCAAGCCTCAGCACGCCTTTGCCATGATCGCCCGGCTTCTTTATCCGGCGGCCACGCGGCCGCAGCCCATGACGGGTGAACGGGGCATTTCCGAACGCGCGGTCATCGCGGCGGATGCGAAGATTGAGAATGGCGTGATCGTGGAGGCGGGGGCCGTGATCGGCCCTGGCGCGATGATCGGGCGAGGGACGATCATTGGTCCCAATGCGGTGATCGGTGCCAACTGCACCATCGGCCGGGACGCCTATGTGGGTGCGAACGCCACTTTGCAATACGCGGTGATCGGCGACCGGGTCATCATTCATCCTGGCGCGCAGATCGGGCAGGACGGTTTCGGATTCCTTCTGGGGCCCGAAGGTCTGGAAAAGAATCCGCAGGTCGGCCGGGTGATCATCCAGGACGATGTCGAAATCGGCGCGAACACCACGATCGATCGCGGCGCGCTCACGGACACGGTCATCGGCGAGGGCACGAAGATCGACAATCTGGTTCAGATCGGCCACAATGTGCAGATCGGGCGCGGATGCATTATTGCCGGCCATTGTGGTCTTTCAGGCTCGGTCAAGATTGGCGACCATGCCGTGCTGGGCGGCCGGGTCGGGATTGCCGATCATGTGACCATCGGTGAGGGGGCTCAGCTTGCCGCCTCCAGCGGCGTTATGGACGACGTGCCGCCGGGCGAGCGCTGGGCGGGCCTACCCGCCAAGCCGATGCGCCAGGCGTTTCGCGAAATCGCCGCGCTGCGCAATCTCGTCGACGGAAAGCGGAATAGGAGCAAGAGGAATGGCTGACGGTGCGTCAACCAGTTTGGAAAGTCTGGACATTCTGAAGCTGCTCGAGCTTCTGCCGCAGCGTTACCCTTTCCTCATGGTCGACCGGATCATCGAGATCGACGGCGACAACTCCGCAATCGGAATTAAGAACGTCACGTTCAATGAACCGCATTTCATGGGGCATTTCCCAAGCCGCCCTGTGATGCCCGGCGTGCTCATCATCGAGGCCATGGCGCAGACGGCCGGCGCGATCTGCATCCACAGCACGGGTGGCGTTCAGCCGTCGGTGGTCTATTTCATGACAATCGACAGTGCGAAATTCAGGAAACCGGTCGTTCCCGGCGACCGGATGGAGATTCATGTGAAGAAGTTGAAGCAGCGCGGCAGCATCTGGAAGTTCTCCTGCGAGGCGATCGTCGAAGGAGGAAAGGTCGCCGAGGCGGTAATATCCGCGCTGATGACGGCTAACGATAAGGAGACGGGTGGGCCCAGTGTATGACGGCCGAGATTTTCATCCATCCTACGGCTGTTGTTGAAGACGGCGCGAAGCTGGGCGCGCGCGTCAGGATCGGCCCGTTCTGTTACGTCAGCTCGGACGTTACGATAGGCGACGATGTCGAGCTGATCAGCCATGTCACGGTGCTCGGGGGAACGACGCTGGGTGACGGCTGCCAGGCCTACCCCGGCGCAGTGCTCGGCGGTGCTCCGCAAAATCTGAAGCACAAGGGCGGGCGTACCACCCTGACCGTGGGACGCCGATGCGTGATCCGGGAAGGCGTCACGCTCCATCGCGGCACTGATGTCAGCCGCGGCAAGACGACGATCGGCGACAACTGCCTCTTCATGGCCTACAGCCATGTGGCACACGATTGCAGCGTCGGCAACAATGTGAGCATGGCGAATTACGCATGCCTTGGCGGGCATGTCGAGGTTGGTGACAACGTGATCATGTCAGGCTATGCGGCCGTGCATCAGTTTGTGCGTGTGGGCCATCATGCCTTCCTCGCGGCCTTCGCCGCGGTGAATGGCGATGTCATTCCCTACGGCATGGCAGTCGGCGATCGCGCCGAACTGCGCGGGCTGAACGTGGTGGGCATGAAGCGCTCAGGCATGCCGCGTTCGGAACTGATGCGCATCCGCCAGGCCTACCGGCTCATCTTCTCGCCGGAACGTCCCCTGGCAGAGAATATGGAAGAGGCACGCAGGGAATTCGGTGACTCCAAGCCGGTCATCGATATATTGGACTTCATCGGCAGCCGCGAGAGGCGGTATCTGACGCTTCCCGCGCGCGACGATGACGCCGATGCGGATGATGGCGCTGCAGCCTGAACGCACAAGCTTCGGCACACGCGATACAGGCGGACGTGTTGCCGTGATCGCGGGCAGCGGACTCCTTCCGCAAAATGTGGCGGACGGGCTTGCCGATCAGGGGCAAAGGCCGTTGGTGGTAGCCATCGAAGGCGAAGCCGAAATTGGGGATGCGCCTCAGCGCTATGACCTTCTCCCGGTTGCTCCGGAAGATCTGGGAAAAATATTGCCCGTTCTGAAGCGCAAGGGCGTCACGCATCTGGTGATGGCCGGCGGCGTGACGCGTCGGCCGCCGCTGCGCAACCTGCGTCTTGGCCTGGGCCTTCTCCTGCAGCTTCCTCGCCTTGCCGCAGCCTATGCCCGCGGTGACGACGGGCTGTTGCGTGCACTCGTCCGCATTGTCGAATCGCATGGAATCAAGGTGGTGGGGGCGCATGAGGTGGTGCCTGAACTTCTTGCGCCGGAAGGCGTGCTTACGAGAGCTAGGCCCACGCGTGCGGATGAGAAGGATATCGCCGCCGGCCTTGTTGCCGCGCGCGCTCTAGGGCGGCTCGACATAGGGCAGGGGGCCGTGGCTATTGGCGCGCGTACTGTCGCCCTGGAGGATATCGACGGGACGGACGGCCTGCTTCAGCGGGCAAAGGCGTTGCGCGGCCACGGCCGGCTGGCCGGCAAGACGCGCGGGGTGCTGGTGAAATGTTCCAAGCCCGGCCAGGAACTGCGCACCGACCTGCCTGCCATCGGGCCGCGGACGGTGAGGGATGCCCATAGCGCCGGGCTTGCGGGCATTGCGGTGGAGGCGGAGCGCAGCTTCATTCTGGATTGCAGCGAGACCGTGAGGCTGGCCAACGAACTCGGCCTTTTCATCGTCGGATTTGAGCGGGGACGGGAAGGGTGAGCGACAGAGCTGCGTTTAGACTTGCCGTCGTCGCAGGCGAAGAATCCGGCGACCTGCTCGGGGCCGATCTTGTCGCTGCCTTGAAGCGCCTGAGCGGACGGCCGGTCGAGCTCGTGGGAATCGGCGGCCGCCACCTTGCCGCCCATGGCCTCAAGTCCCTGTTTTCCGCCGATGAGATTGCCATCATGGGGTTCTCGGCCGTGTTGCGGGATCTTCCGCGGCTCATACGCCGTATCGGCCAGACCGCACGGGCGATCGTCGTCTCGAAGCCCGATTGCGTGATCACCATCGACAGCCCCGATTTTTCGCTGCGGGTTGCGAGGAAAATAAGGGCGGCCGATCCATCCATTCCCATCGTGCATTATGTCTGCCCCAGCGTGTGGGCCTGGCGCCCGGGACGTGCGGCGGCCATGCGGCCCCATGTGGATCACGTGCTGTGCCTTCTGCCTTTCGAGCCGGAGGAACTGCGCCGCCTGGGTGGCCCCGAGGGCACGTTCGTCGGACACCGGCTCATGAGCGACCCCAACATCCGAGAGGCCGCACTTGCACAGCTTACCGGCCAGGAACGGGGGGAGCGGAAGAAACTTCTCCTCCTGCCTGGCTCCCGCCGAGGCGAGGTGCGGCGTCTGATCGGTCCCTTCGGGGCGACGGTCGCCGCGCTCAAGGCGGCGCAACATGACTTCGATCTACTGCTTCCCACCGTGCCTCATCTGGTGCCGTTGATCGAGGCTGCGGTCGGGGATTGGCCGGTGAAGCCGGAGATCATCCTCGATCCCGAACGCAAGTGGAGCGCCTTTGCCGAAGCGGATGCCGCGCTTGCTTGTTCGGGCACGGTCGCGCTGGAGCTCGCGCTTGCGCGCGTGCCCTTTGTTAGTTGCTACAAGACGGATGCGATCGGCGCCGTTCTCGGCCCGCTTCTGATCAAGGTTTGGTCCGGGTCACTGCCGAACCTGATCGCTGGCTGGCCGGTCGTGCCCGAATTTTTCAACGAGTTCGTCCGTCCTGCCTATTTGGCTCGGCTCTTGCCGCGGCTTTGGGACGACACGCCCACGCGGCTCGCCCAGCGGGAAGGTTTCGCAGAGGTGGCCGCGGCCCTGGCAGTGCCAAAGCCTTCGGGCGAGATGGCGGCGGAGGTGGTGCTTGGCATGTGCGAGCGACGCCGCGCGCGGTCTGCCTAACCTACGCGCTCCATCAGTGCCTGTGCAGCCTGGGGCGCACGCACCTTTCCCTCGTGGATGAAGTAGACAAAGACATCGCGCGGCTTTGCCTCAATCTTCACCGTCTCGTCCGCAAGCGGCAGATCGCCCGGCATGCCTCCGGCAGCCCAGACCTTCGCCCGTTCGGCCCAGGCATCGAGATCGGCAAGCGCGTAGGCCGTCGGAATGGAATCCTGGCCACGCTGAAGCCGCGCATATACGAAATCGGCCGTGACATCCGCGATTTCCGGATAAGTAAAATGGTGCGCGTAGCAGATGGCCACCCGATACTTTCGCGCAAGGGCCGGGAATTCCGGAGTAACGAAGGAAGGGTGGCGCACTTCCAGCACATGCCGCAGCGGCACACCATCCTGCTTTTCAGGCAATAGTTTCAGAAAGGCTTCGAAGTCCTCGGGATCGAACTTCTTTGTCGGTGCGAACTGCCAGAGAATGGGGCCAAGCCGATCACCCAGTTCGGTGATCCCCGATCCGAGAAAACGCGAAAGCGACTCGCCCGCCTCGGCAAGCACCTTGCGGTTCGTCACGAAGCGGTTTCCCTTGAGCGAGAAGGTGAATCCATCCGGCACCTCGACCGCCCATTTGGCAAAGGTGGCCGGCTTCTGCGTGCCATAATAGGTTCCGTTCACCTCGATCGTGGGAAGCTTTCGGCTCGCATATTCGAGCTGCCGCTTCTTGGGCAGATCATCAGGATAAAACGTGCCTTCCCATGGCTCGAATGTCCAGCCGCCTATACCGGCGCGAATGGTGCCCGCATTGCTCATTCCGGCACATCCTCTATTTGCGAGCCGCTACCCGCCAATTATATCGCGCGGCTAACTCTGCACTTCCAGCGGGCTTTTCCAGCCGCTCCGGGGTCAGAAACTCCGACTGGACCCATTCGGGCGAACTCGCCTTGCAGAATTCCGTTTTCTTTCGAACAGTCATCAGGTCCCGTTTCGACAAACATCGTTTCCCGTCGAAGCAGGCCGGGGATTTGTCTGTCCGCAACGGACTGCTTTTTCAATCTTTCGTCGCAACCGCGATGCTGGGCAACCGGACGCCTGCTTCCGCAAAACCGGTTCGCGGGGCGTGTTCCTGCCTCGTCCTGTTTCGAGTTTATACCGCCTGCGGCATCAAATTGCGAACTGCGCCGCCGGATACACTTCAAGCCCCTAGCGAGCCATCAGCGTGGGCACCGTCATGCTCCGTAGCATCGCCCGGGTGACGCCGCCGAAGACGAATTCGGACAGGCGCGAGCGGCCATAGGCTCCCATAACCAGAAGATCGGCACCGGAGTCCGCAAGGCGGTTGGCGATGATGTCCGCATGCGTGAGGTCGCCGGCGGAGCGCTCGGCGCGCATGGTAACCTCTATGCCGTGCCTTGCCAGCGTGGCCGCGATTGCCGCGCCTGCGAAATTGGCATCCTGCTCCGGTGTGTCGGGCGCATCCACCGTAAGCACCTCGACCTTGCCTGCCTCCTTCATCATCGGAAGGGCATCGAAGGCCGCGCGCGCCGCCTGCTGGCTGCCGTTCCAGGCAAGCAGAACCCGTTTGAATGGCTGGCTCCGGCCGGAAAACGTGTAGGGGACCAGTAGAACGGGCCGTCCGCTCTCAAACACCAGTGCCTCGACATTCGCCGTGCTGCGCGCGTCGGCATCCGGATCGTTCTGCTGAGCGATCACCAGATCCACCGTGCGGGCGCTTTCGATGCCGGAGATGGCCGAATCGCCCGAGACGCTTTCATAGCCGCGCCATTCGCCCGTGACCCCTTCCGCGCTGAGGCGCTTGTTGAAGATCTCGCGCATTCGGGAATGCCGCGCCTCGGTTTCAGCCTCCAGGCCAGCATTGAACGCGACCACCGGGCCGCCCAGCGGGGCGGAGACGATGATGGGCAGCGCCTCGGCATGAAGGCCGATGACATGGCCTCCATGGCGAGCGGCAAAGGGCACGGTGAAATCCAGCACGCGCGCCGCATCCGCCTCGCTCTGAAGAATGGCAAGGATCGTTTTGCACGTCATTTGATGCCTCCATGCTGCAAGGCAGGCGTTCTGCTCCAGCCCGCCCGCAGATCAACGCTCGAGCATCACCTCCGGTTCAGCAGATTCTCGAGCATTGCCTCGACGGCGGCCTTGGCTGCCTTCAAAGCTTCTTCCGAACGTGAGCGTATCACAATCTCGGTCCAGAACGAGCCATCCTGATACTTGGGATAGGAGCCGATGATCGTTTCCGGATGGGTTCTCTGGATTTCGGCGAGCGGGCCGCCGATCGTGCCTTCCGGGAACGGGGAGGGGACGGCGACGGACAGAAGCTTGGCCCCCTTCTTCAGAGTTGGGGCTACCTCGTCCAACATGGCCTGAAAGATCGCCGGCACGCCCGCCATGACATAGACGTTAGCGATCCGGAATCCTGGCGCCACGGAAATCGGATTGCGGATATGCTCGGCACCCTTCGGCATGCGTGCCATGCGCTTCCGCGCATCGGTGAACGGGATGCCGCGCGCCGCGTAGTGCTCGTCCAGCAGGCGATAGGCTTCCTCGTCATAGTCGCAGGGAACGCCGAAGGCGGCTGCGATTGCATCGGCGGTGATGTCGTCATGGGTCGGGCCGATGCCGCCCGTGGTAAAGACGTAGGTGTTCCGCGCCCTCAGCGCATTCACCGCCTCGACGATCGCCGCCTGATCGTCAGGTACGATGCGCACCTCCTTCAGGTCGATGCCTAGCGCAGTCATCATGTCGGCCAGGTGGCCGATATTGCGGTCCTTGGTGCGGCCGGACAGGATCTCGTCGCCGATAACCACCATGGCCGCTGTAACGATTTTGCTCATCGCGTATTTCTCCTGACGCTCCGTCAGATAGCCGCATCAGCTTCATCCGGCAACGGACGGCGAATGGTGAACACTGTGTTGGCCAGGCAGGCAGTTTCATTGTCCGTTCCGTTCACTACATCGATGACGGCGGCGCACCAGCCGCATCATCAACGGAGCAGATGAGACATGGCCAAAATCTTGGTTCTTTACTATTCGAGCTGGGGACACATGGAAGCGATGGCCAAAGCGGCCGCTGAGGGCGCGCGCGAGGCTGGGGCGGACGTGACCGTCAAGCGCGTGCCGGAACTGGTGCCCGACGACGTGGCGAAGAACGCGGGTTACAAGCTCGACCAGGAGGCGCCCATCGCTGACCCGATGGAATTGGCCGAGTATGACGGCTTCGTGTTCGGCATTTCGACGCGCTACGGCATGATGGCCGCACAGATGAAGAATTTCCTCGACCAGACCGGGCCACTTTGGGCCAAGGGAGCGCTGCTCGACAAGCCGGCCACCGTCATGTCTTCAACCGCCACGCAGCATGGCGGGGCGGAACTGGCGCTCGTCTCCGCGCAGCTTGCTCTTCAGCATCACGGCATGCTGATCGTCCCGCTCTCCTATGCCTATCAGGGCCAGTCTGGCAACGACACGGTTCGCGGCGGCTCGCCCTACGGTATGACCACGACCACCGAATCCGACGGCTCACGCTTCCCCTCCGATCAGGAACTGGAGGGCGCCCGCTTCCAGGGTAAGCGGCTGGCCGAGATCGCCATGAAGCTCAAGATCGGCGCGCGGGCGCTGCAGGAAAGCGATTCCCGCAAAACGGCTTGAGCGCCGCGCCGCTACCTCCGCTTTCCACGGGCCGGGTCTGCGAACAGAAATCTGCCTCCGGCCCGTTGACCTTTTCCCCGGGAGCTTGGAAAAGCGGATGGACGCGGACGTGGCGGAACCGGTAGACGCAAGGGACTTAAAATCCCTCGGAGAAATCCGTGCGGGTTCGACTCCCGCCGTCCGCACCACTATTTCGCGTGCCGCGGCCGGCCGCCCGACCCCTGGCACGTAAGCCGCATCGATCACATTTTCGCGAGCCACCAGACGCGCGCAGCGATTAACACTTTTGTGGATGAACTGTGCCATCCTCGATGCCGCACAATGGGCGGAGAAAGTAGCCGCCCGGGCAGGGGGGTAGTTCCATGCGTAGCCAAGAGCGCGTCCAGCAGACGGCGGGCTGGCGGTTGGGCAGCCAAGTCGAACAATTGGAATACATACGGGCCATTGTCCGCGAACTGCGTGACATGACGGCGGCGGAACGTTTCGAGATGCTGACTTTTCAGCTCGAGATGGCCTATCTGGAGGCCAGCGACCAGCTGCGGGAGCTGCATGCGCAATCCGCTTCGGGCTCCCTGGCTGAGGATCCTGATACCAAGAAAGCACCACCACGCCACGGCGGTAAATCGTAGGAGCACACCCGGCCTGCCGCGCAAGGCGCAACCTGATACAACCTCTACCTGGCAACTCCCGTTGAGCAAGTCCTAAAGCGTTTCTGTCAGAAACGTCTGCATGCTTACGGTCGCCAGAACGTCTCACGGGTTTCTGCGCAGCCGCAACGGCGCGGCTGCGGTCGAATTCGCGCTTGTCGCGCCGATCTTCATTCTCCTGTTCATGGGGATGATCGCCTACGGCATCTATTTCGGCGCGATGCACTCCCTCCAGCAGCTCGCCGCCGATGCGGCACGCATCTCCATAGCTGGGCTTGACGTAGGCGAGCGGGAGAGGCTGGTGACCCGGTTTCTGGATACCCACACCAACGGTTACGTTTTCCTCGATCGCGACAAGCTGCAGATTGAAATCGGCGACAGCGCGGACGGGACGCAGTTTACCGTCACGCTGAGCTATGACGCCGGGGACTTGCCAATCTGGGGCCTCCTCGACCGGCTCCCTCTACCCGGAGAAATCATAAGCCGGTCATCGACCATCCGGATCGGAGGGATTTGATGGCGGCACGATGCGTGATTTGCGCGCAAGCGCGGCGGTTCGCGAGTGATCGTTCCGGCGCTGTAGCCATCATGGCCGCCACGCTACTCTCCGTTGTCATGGTGGCAGCGGCATTCGCAGTTGATCAGGGTTCGCTCTATTTCGAACGCCGGGAGGCGCAGGCCCTGACCGACCTTGCCGCCATCACGGCCGCCGCCCACCTGCAGCGCGCGCCCGACGCCGCGCTCATCACCTTTACCGACAACCATAAACGCAATGTCCGGCTGATCCGCGATAAAGAACCCTCCAGGGCCCCGCTCGAAACCACCGACGCCCATTCGGAGCTTTATGTCGAAACCGGCCGGTACAAGGCCGATCCGGACGTGAGCCCGGAGATGCGTTTTACGGTTGGTGGAACGCCCCCGAACGCCGTCCGGGTGACCTACCGCAGGAAGGGCACCCTCTATTTCGGCAGTGCCATTATGGAACCGCCGACCATGACCACTGCAGCTGTGGCTGCGACGGTGGAGGAAGCGGCCATCTCGGTGGGTTCCCGGCTGGCGAGTGTGGAGGATGGCGTCCTGAATGCTCTTCTCGGCGCGCTGCTTGATGCCGATCTTTCGCTTCGCGCCGCGGATTACCGGGCATTGATCAATACCGATGTCGATGGGCTCGCCTTCCTCGATGCTCTTGCCGCTGAGCTCAATCTGACGGCGGGAACCTATGAAGAGGTGCTCGCCTCTAAGGCATCGATCGGCCAGATACTGCGTGCGCTCACCGCAAGCGTCGGACAGTCGGGAGGCGCCCGCGTCGCCCTTCAGGGGCTATTGGGCTCGAAGGGTGGCGGAACGTTGCGCGTCCCGCTCTCCGCGCTTTTAGATCTGGGCCGGCTCGGGCGGCTTTCAGTCGGGCAGGGACAGGCTGCCGGCCTCAAGACGGCCGTAAGCGTGATGGAGCTGATCGGCGCGAGCGTGACGGTTGCAAACCGGTCGCGGCAGGTGGAGGTGGGGACCGATCTGGGCATTGACGGCTTGCTGGGCGTTGACGTGCACCTAGCCGTCGGAGAGCCGCCGCTAAACCTGCCGTGGTTGGCTGCAGGCGAAGCGGGAACAATCGTTCGCACCTCGCAAATCCGGCTGCGCCTCACCGTCAAGGTGGAAGGGCCAGGTGGTGTGCTTGGCAACATCATCCAGCTGCCGATCTATGTGGAAGTGGGGCATGCGGAGGCAAAGCTTCGGCAGCTCGCATGCGTATCCGGACAGGTCTCGCGCGTTTTTGTTGAGGCGCTACCCGGTGTCTTCGACATATGGATCACGGAAGTCGATCCGGCTGAGTTCCGGCGCTTCGGGAGCAAGCCGACGCTTCACCCGGGAAAATTGGTGGATTTGCCGCTGCGCTTCCCGTTGCCGGGTCTCTCCATTACCGGGTTTGCTCATGTCGGATCTGGCAATCTCTGGCCGTCCAGCCTGACCTTTACACCGAAGGATATCGCAGATGGCGTCGTGAAATCCGTTTCCACGCAGCAGTTGGTGCAGCCGCTGGTGCATTCGCTGCTCTCCGATCTCGAATTGAACATTGCATTGAAGCTGGGAGGGCTCGGCCTTGGCCTCGACCTTCCATCGCTCCCTCTGCTGAAAGATCAGGTGCAGAAAATCCTCAATGGTGTGGCCGAGCCGCTCGACACCCTGATCTACGGGCTGCTGTCGGCGCTTGGCGTTCGGGTGGGCGAGGCCGATATCCGTGTCAACGCCGCCCATTGCGGGCGAGCGGTCCTCGTTTATTGAGTTCGTGAAGCCTCGTTTGCGAGCTCAATCACTCCAAGACTGAGCCTGCTCAGATATCCAGCTCTTCCACGAACTCGGCATTTTCCTGGATGAAGCGGAAGCGAGCCTCGGGCTTCGTGCCCATCAGCGCCTCGACCGTATCGCGCGTGGTCTCAGGATCGTCGAGCACCTCCACGCGCAGCAGCGTGCGGCGCTTCGGGTCCATCGTCGTTTCCTTAAGCTGGGCCGGCATCATTTCGCCAAGACCCTTGAAACGCCCAATCTCGACCTTGCCGCGCCCGTTGAACTCGGTCGCCAGCAGCTCGTCCTTGTGAGCGTCATCGCGTGCATACATGGTCTTGCCGCCCTGGCTGATCCGGTAGAGCGGCGGTACGGCCAGGAAAAGGTGGCCGTTTTTGATGAGCTGCGGCATCTCCTGATAGAAGAAGGTGATGAGCAGCGAGGCGATGTGCGCGCCGTCCACATCGGCGTCCGTCATGATGATGACGCGCTCGTAGCGCAGGTCGTCTTCGCGGTATTTGGAGCGCGTGCCGCAGCCCAGCGCCTGGATGAGATCGGCGATCTGCTGGTTGGAGGCCAGCTTGCCGGAACCGGCGCTCGCCACGTTGAGGATCTTGCCTCGCAATGGCAGGACAGCCTGGGTGGCACGATCGCGCGCCTGCTTGGCTGAGCCTCCGGCCGAGTCGCCTTCCACGATGAAGATTTCAGCACCCGCCGCGGCCGTCGCCGTGCAATCGGCAAGCTTGCCGGGCAGGCGCAACTTGCGGACCGCAGTCTTGCGACTCACCTCCCGTTCCTGCCGGCGCTTCAGGCGCTCGTCGGCACGGGCAATCACCCAGTCGAGCAGCTTGGACGCTTCTGCGGGATTGTCCGCCAGCCAGTGGTCGAACGGATCACGCACGGCGTTTTCCACGATCCGCATGGCGGCCGCGGTTGCAAGCTTGTCCTTCGTTTGGCCAACGAATTCCGGCTCGCGCACGAAGACAGACAGCATGCCGGCGGCCGAGATCATCACATCTTCGCTGGTGATGATCGACGCGCGCTTGTTGCCCGTCAGTTCCGCATAGCCGCGCAGGCCTTTCAGGAGTGCCGCGCGGAAACCGAGTTCGTGGGTGCCGCCTTCAGGCGTGGGAATGGTGTTGCAGTAGGAATTGAGGAAGGGGTCGCCGCCATACCAGGTGATCGCCCATTCCACGGCGCCGTGGCCACTGGCTTTCTCCGTACGGCCTGAAAAAATCTCCCGGGTGACCTGGAATTCATCTTTGATCGTGGCGGCAAGAAAATCCTTGAGCCCGCCCGGGAAGTGAAAGGTGGCCTTTTCCGGCGTCTCGTCCTTTTCTTTCAGCAGCGACGGCGCACAGCTCCAACGGATTTCCACGCCGCCGAAGAGATAGGCCTTCGACCGGGCCATGCGGTAGATGCGGGCGGGATCGAACCTCGCATTCGCGCCGAAGATTTCCGGATCGGGCTTGAAGCGCGTGCGTGTGCCACGCCGGTTGTGCACCTCGCCGAGATTTTCGAGTGGCCCGAGCGGCTTTCCGCGCGAGTAACGCTGGCGATAGAGCTTGCGGCCGCGCGCCACCTCGACTTCAAGCATCTCCGACAGGGCGTTGACGACTGACACGCCGACGCCATGCAGACCGCCGCTGGTCTCATAGACCTTCGAGTCGAACTTTCCGCCCGCATGCAGCGTCGTCATGATGACTTCGAGCGCGGACTTGTTCTTGAATTTCGGGTGCGGATCGACGGGAATGCCGCGGCCATTGTCCGTGACGGTCAGGAAACCATCGACGTCAAGCTCGACCTCGATGAAGGTGGCATGCCCCGCCACCGCTTCATCCATCGAGTTGTCGATGACCTCGGCGAAGAGGTGGTGGAGTGCCTTGTCGTCCGTGCCGCCGATATACATGCCGGGGCGCCGGCGCACCGGTTCGAGCCCTTCCAGCACCTCGATGTCGGCCGCGCTGTAACTTTCGCCCGTATCCCGCGATAGGGATGCGCGCTGCGCCTTGCGCGTGGTGACAATCGGGTCAGCCTGGCCGACGCGCTCAACGCCCGAGCCGAGCCCTGCAAAAAGGTCGTTGGTGTCTTCCATCAAATTCCGTTCTTCCCCGCACCCCGCGAATCACTCGCGAGTTTGCCACGGTTTCCATGGCAAAGCTAAGGCCGTTCCGGTTCCGTTCATGAGTGGGCAGCCCTCGGCGGAGGCGCTCACCCGTTGCTGCCCGGCATCCTGCTACACGTTCCTTCGCAGGAGGCAACCCCGTAAGGGGGTGGAACGGCGCTCATCCACCGAACGCTTCCGGGCTTTATCGATATGCACCCAATGCCACGAAGCCAGGAAAAACCGGAGACGCACGCTTCGTGCGCCTCCGGTCGCGGGAGGGTTCGATCGGGAATGGCCGCTACTGCGCCCATTCCTCCACGGGCGGGCAGGAGCAGACGAGATTGCGGTCACCCGCGACGTTGTCGACGCGGGAAACGGGCGGCCAGTACTTCTCCGCCCAGTTCATGCCGCCCGCGGGGAAGGCGGCCTCGGCGCGGGAGTAGGGATGCTCCCAGCCTTCGGCCAGCAGCTCCGCGGCCGTGTGCGGCGCGTTGACGAGCGGGTTGTCGTCCCGCGGCCACTCCCCCTTCTCGACGCGCTCCGCCTCGCGGGCGATGGAGATCATCGCGTCGCAGAACCGGTCGAGCTCGCTCTTCGGTTCAGACTCGGTGGGCTCCACCATGAGCGTGCCCGCGACCGGCCATGACATGGTGGGCGCATGGAAGCCGTAGTCGACAAGCCGCTTGGCGATGTCCTCGACCGTGATGCCCGCGCGCTCCTTGAGCACCCGCGTGTCAAGAATGCATTCGTGCGCCACGCGGTCGTTGCGTCCCTTAAAAAGCACCGGATAGTGCTCCCTGAGCCGCGCCGCGACATAGTTGGCCGCGAGGATGGCCATCTCCGTCGCCCGCTTCAGCCCATCCGGCCCCATCATGCGGATATACATCCACGTGATCGGCAGGATTGCCGCGCTGCCATAGGGCGCAGCCGACACGGCATGGGCCGAACCGAAGGCCACATGCCCGGGCACGAAGGGTTTCAGATGTTCCTTGACTCCGATGGGGCCGACACCGGGACCGCCGCCTCCATGCGGGATGCAGAAGGTCTTGTGCAGGTTCATGTGGCACACGTCGGCGCCGATATCGCCCGGCCGGGCGAGCCCCACGAGCGCGTTGAGGTTGGCGCCGTCCAGATAGACCTGGCCGCCATGCTCATGAATGACCGCGCACATGTCGCGAAGCCCTTCCTCAAACACGCCATGTGTCGAGGGATAGGTGACCATGAGCGCCGCAAGCCGGTCGGAATACTCGGCTGCCTTTGCCCTAAGGTCGTCCTGGTCAATGTCACCGCTTTCTGTGCAGCGCACCACCACCACCTGCATGCCCGCCATCGCCGCGGAGGCTGGATTGGTGCCGTGGGCGGAGGAGGGGATTAGGCATACGTTCCGGTTAGGCTGCCCGCGGGAAAGGTGATAGCGCCGGATCGCGAGAAGCCCTGCATATTCGCCTTGGCTGCCCGCGTTCGGCTGCACCGAAACGGCGTCGAAGCCGGTGATCTCGGCCAGCCACTGCTCCAGTTCCGAGATCATCCGCCGGATGCCCTTTGTATGGGATTCCGGCGCGAAGGGGTGCAGGCCGCCAATCTCGTTCCAGCTCACCGGCATCATCTCTGCCGCGGCGTTGAGCTTCATGGTGCAGGAGCCGAGCGGGATCATCGCCCTGTCAAGAGCTAGATCCTTGTCCGCCAGTCGCCGCAGGAAACGCATCATCTGGGTTTCCGAGCGGTTCTCGTGGAACACGGGCTGGGTCAGGAACCGCCTGCCGCGCGGCTCAGCCGGCGCGAGCGGACCGGCCTCCGCCGGCACGGAGACGCCGAACAGCGCTGCGATGGCCTTGAGGTCCTCCTCGGTGGAGGTCTCGTCGAAGGTGATGCCCAGCCGGTCCGCATCCAACACGCGCAGCAGCCGCCCCGTCTTCTCGGCTTCCGCCGCCAGGGCCTCGGCCTTGCCGGGAATGATCACCGTGACGGTGTCGAAGATCCGCTCGCCCGCGACGGCAAGTCCCCCAGCCCTGAACGCGGCGTGGAGCCGCGCGGCGAGCCCGTGGACACGAGTTGCGATGGCCTTCAGCCCCTCCGGTCCGTGCCAGATGGCATAGGCCGCCGCCATGTTGGCGAGCAGGGCCTGTGCGGTGCAGATGTTCGAGGTGGCCTTGTCGCGGCGGATGTGCTGCTCGCGGGTCTGCAGCGCGAGGCGGTAGCCCGGCCGGCCGTGTGCATCGACCGACTGGCCGACGAGCCGCCCGGGCATGAGCCGCGTCAGGCGGTCCGAGACTGCACAGTACGCCGCATGCGGACCGCCGAAGCCCATCGGCACGCCGTAGCGCTGCATCGAGCCGACGGCGATCTCCGCCCCCATCGCGGCGGGGGTTTCGCTGAGAATGAGCCCCAGCGGGTCGGCCACGAAGATGACGATGGCGTCTTTCGCCTTCGCCTCGGCGATGAGAGCCGAATGATCCCTGTAGACGCCGAACGTGTCCGGCCACGGGATGATGACCGCGCACGTGTTGTCGTCTGCTCCGTCGCCGGCGATCTCGATGCCGAGCGGCTCGGCGCGCGTACGAACGACGTCGAGCGTCTGCGGATGAAGTGCCCCGGCGATCACCAGCCTGTTGCGCTTCGACTTGTGATGCCGCCAGGCAATGCCCACCGCCTCCGCCACCGCCGTCGCCTCGTCCAGCAGCGAGGCCGAAGCGACCGGAAGGCCGGTCAGCTCCGTCACCAGCGTCTGGAAATGGAAGAGCATCTCCAGGCGCCCCTGGCTGATTTCCGACTGATAGGGCGTGTAGGCCGTGTACCAGGCCGGATTCTCGAACATGTTGCGTTGGATCACCGGCGGCACGTGGCAGCCGTGATATCCGGCCCCGATAAAGCTTTTCGCCACCCGGTTCTCGCGCAGCCGAAGCCCGAGTTCTTCTATGGCCTCAGCCTCGCTCGCAGCTTCAGGCAGCGTGAGCGGACCTGCGAAACGGATCGATTTCGGCACGGCCTCATCGATCAGCGCGTCCAGAGAAGACGCGCCGACGGCGGCCAGCATGGCCTGAGTCTCTTCCTCCCGCGGACCTATGTGGCGGGCAGCAAAGGGAGCAATCATACAGAATCTCCTAGGCGATGGACGCTTTGTAGGCGTCCTCGTCCATGAGGTTCCCGAGCTGGCTTTCATCGGAAAGCTTCATTTTCCAGAGCCAGCCGTCGCCCATGGGCGCGCTGTTGACGAGAGAGGGGTCGCTCACCAGCGCCTCGTTGACCTCCGTCACCTCGCCATCCACAGGCGCATAGACGTCGGATGCCGCCTTGACGGATTCGACCACCACGGCCGTATCGCCCTTCGACAGAGACTTGCCCACCTCCGGCAGTTCGACGAAGACGAGATCGCCAAGCTGATCCTGCGCGTAATCGGTGATGCCGACCGTGGCCGTTTCGCCCTCGACGCGAATCCACTCATGGTCTTCGGTGAAATAAGTTTTGCTCATGCCCGTTCTTATCCTTTGCGGTAGCGATGTGGCGTAAAGGGTAGGGGATGTACGCTAATGGGCACGTGGCTGCCGCGCACTTCCGCGACAAGCCGTGTGCCCGTTTCGGAGGCGTTCGTGGCGACATAGCCCATGGCCACGGGATAGCCGACGGATGGCCCGAAGCCGCCGGATGTGACGCGGCCAACGGCCTCTCCGGCATCATTCATAAGCAGCGCGCCGGCGCGCACGGGCTGGCGGCCATCGGGCTTAAGCCCGACCCGAACCTCCTTGATGCCGTCCTGCATGATGCGCTTCAGCGCCTCGGCCCCGACAAACCCGCCATCTTCCCGCCGCTTCTTGGGGATGGCCCAGAGGAGGCCCGCGCCTGCCGGATTCGTCGCCTCGTCAATATCCTGTCCGTGGAGGCACAGCCCGGCTTCGAGACGAAGGCTGTCGCGTGCGGCTAGGCCAATCCACATGGCGCGCTCATCGGTAAGGATCGCCCGCACAAGGCCTTCCGCCTCGGTGAGCGGAAGGGCGATCTCAAAACCGTCTTCGCCCGTATAGCCGGAGCGAGTGGTGAACCATTTCTCGCGCGGCTCGGCAGCCGTCATGAAAGTGAGGCCGGAAAGATCCAGCCCGGCGCCCAGTAGCACGCTTTCGGCCTCCGGCCCCTGAAGGGCAAGAAGGACGCGGTCGAGTACCTCCAGATCCACATTGAAATCGCGCGCTAGTTCATTGAGATGATTGCGGTCTTTCTCGGCATTTCCGGCGTTCGCCACGACAATGAAGCGCTCCGCGCCCGCGCGCGTGACAATGAGGTCGTCGATAATGCCCGCCTCATCGTTGAGGAGCATGGTGTATTTCGACCGGCCCTCTCCGAGAGCAGCGGCATCGAGCGGGCAGGCGCACGACAGGAAGGCGGCGGCATCCGGGCCGCGAACCTCGAAAAGCCGCATATGGGAGATATCGAACAGCCCCGCTTTTTCTCGTGTATGAAGGTGCTCCTTCATCACGCCGGCTCGGTAGCTGAGCGGCATACGCCAGCCGGCGAAAGCGCCAAAGCGCGCGCCGGCCTCCTCGTGCATCGCCGCAAGGGGAAGGTTTCTGAGGTCGCTCATCGGTCCTCCAAAGCTGCACGCACGCCGCTTATGCGGCATGTTCGTGCCCCTCTGTCGGAAGCCTGAGAGACTCGGCATCCCGGAACCCTGTCAGGATGCCTTACACCTTCGGCGCGGGGTAACCCCGACTTTCCAGAGTGTCTAACGCATCCGCGGTTCTTTTGCCTGAGAGATTTCGGGCGATTTCCCCTTCGGCGGCAGCTCCTGCTGCTCTCTCCCACGGACGCGCAGGGCTTTCGCCCTCGACGTGGCCAAGGTAGCGCAGGAAGGAGCCGTTGTCACGCGCCTGCTGTGTCATCGACAGGTTTTTGGCAGGCGCAGCACTCTTATTCGCGGGTAGCGCGCGCCAGTTCCCGCTCCAACTGTGCAATAAGCCGCCCGGACTCCTCATGCGCGCGGCGCAGACGCAGCAGATTGGTAGTCAGGGCGTCGATAAGCGCCGCGCCGCTCTCATCAGATGGCGATTGACCCACCCCGTAAAGGAGCCACGACGGGCTGACATTCAATATTCCAGCTAGCATCGCCAGCCGGTTGGCGCGCGGTTGGGAACGATCGCTTTCCCAAGCCTGCAAGGTCGAGTTCTTCACGCCCAGACGCCGGGCGAGTTCAGTGATGCTCAGTCCGGCCGCGTCGCGCGCTCGCGACAGGCGGCCTCCCATGGTGTCAAAATCGGGTTTCTGCGAATAGATGTTCACGGTGTCGTGCACCGGTCCTTGCCTCCTGTTTGGCGTTTCCCTTTGTGAAGCGAAGTCTCAAGAATGCAGGAGATGGCCCGATAGAACAACCGCCAGGGGCATATTCTTCCCCCGCAAGGCAGAATGAATAGGAAAAACGAGCCGGTTCACTGTGGCTGCAGCGCCCGTCTTACCGCTATTTCCAGCGCCTGGAGAAAGGCTGAGCGGTCCCTTGCCGTAAAGCCTGCATTGTAGCCCTTGATCTGCCCGCTTTCGCGCAAATCCTGTTTGAGGTTTCGCATGGCCACATCCATGCCGATCGTCTCCGGTGTGAAGGTGCGGCCGGTCGGTCCGAGCACGTGAAGGCCCTTGGTCACCAGACGTGCGACAAGGAGCACATCCGCTGTCACGGCTATGTCTCCGGCTTCGCCGTTCTCGACGATCCAGTCGTCCGCGGCATCCGCCTTGCCCGGCACGACGACGTGGCGGATCAAAGGATCGCGCGCGGGGCGCAGGCCTCCGTTGGAGACGAAGACGACGGGAAGCCCATGACGTTCGGCGACGCGCACCACCTCGCCCTTCACCGGGCAGGCGTCTGCATCGACATAGATGGTCGGCCTGCCTGCTGGCACCGGATCAGGCAAATTTCTGCCGCGCAAGCTCCGCGCCTGCGCCGAGAGCCCGCAGCTTGCCGGAGGCAACCACCCGGGGCAGGGGAGCCATGCCGCAATTGGTGCAGGGCTGGATGCGTTCCGCATCGGCGTGTTTGAGCGCCGCCTCCATGGTAGCAAGGACCTTCTCCGGCGTCTCGACTTCCCTGGTGGCAACGTCGATCACGCCGACCAGCAGTACCTTGTCGGGCAGGAGCTCGATCAGCGAGACGGGCACGCGCGAATTGGCGCATTCGAGCGAGACCTGCTGGATCGAGGAGGCGTTGATGGCGGGGAAGATCTCCTCATACTGCCGCCATTCCGAGCCCAGCGTCTTCTTCCATTCGATATTGGCCTCGATCCCGTAGCCGTAGCAGATATGCACGCCGGTGGTGCATTTCAGCCCGCGGGCGGCGCGTTCCAGCGCGGCGATCCCCCATTCCTTCACGTCGTCCATGAAGACGTTGAATGCTGGTTCGTCGAACTGAATAACGTCCACGCCGGCGGCCTCCAGTTCCAGCGCCTCTTCGTTCAGCACCTCCGCAAACGCCATCGCCATGTCGGCGCGGCGGCCGAAATGGCCGTCGGCCAGCGTGTCGCAGATCGTCATCGGGCCGGGCAGCGTCCATTTGAGCTTGCGGCTGGTATGCGCGCGGCAGAAGGCGGCTTCGTCGCGGTGGACGGGGCGGCTGCGCTTCGGCTTTCCCGTCACGGTGGGCACGTCCACGACGTAGCGGTTGTTTCGGATGCCCATCTTCGTCTTGAGGTTCCAGTCGATGCCCTCTACGACTCCAGGAAGCCGTGCACGAAATGGGTGCGGAACTGCTCTCCGTCGCTGACGGTTGCGATGCCGGCGTCCTCCTGCTCCTTGATCCAGATGAGGGCGGCGTCGCGCTTCGCCTGCTCGAGTTCCTCGCCCTCCAGCTTCCATTTCGGCCAGAGCTTTTCGGTCTCGGCCAGCCAGCCAGGTTTCGGCAGGCTGCCGGCTATCGTCGGTTGAAAGAGCATCAATCCTCCCGCGTCGCTTCTTATTGCCACGATGCCACTCTACGGAAGGTTGCGCAGAAAGGCCAGAAGTGCGGCTTCGTAGCGTGCCGGGTCCTCCTTCCAAGACTGGATGTGGTCGGTGCCCGTTCGCAAGTAGTCGGTCGGCCCCCAGCGCTCGTTTCGACCGGAACGATGCTGTGGGCGCGTCCGTGCGAGAGGAAGAGCGGGCCGGCAAAGGCGGCGAAGTCTTCGGTAACATCGGCGTTCGCGAAATCGAGACCGTCCGCCATGCCGTGACCAACAGGCCGCTGCGCGCCAGCGGCGCCGCCAGAGGAATGCCCATGCGCCGCATGTCGGCACCATGATGGCGGAAAAGCCCACCGCCGGAGCCACCCAAGCTTGGTAGGGACCTGAATCTCCTCGAAATCAGAGCCATAGGCGGTGTGCGGGTCGCCCGTAAAGCCCATGTCTTCCGGCTACTGCTGCGCCGGCCAGCCGCTGCCCTGCGCCGTCGGCGCGCCGACCGCGAGCGTGGCCATGAGCTTGTCCGCCGTCAGCCAGCTTCCGGCGGCAAGGACAACGATCGCGGTGCCGGGGACGGCGACAATTATGCCGTGAATCCGTATGCCGCGAACCCGGCGGCATGTGTTCGCCCCGCTCACCGCTGCGATCAGTAGACGACGACGCTGCGGATCGATTCGCCCGCATGCATCAGCTCGAAGCCCTTGTTGATCTCCTCGAGCTTCAGCGTGTGCGTGATCATCGGGTCGATCTCGATCTTGCCTTCCATGTACCAGTCCACGATTTTCGGCACGTCGGTGCGCCCCCGCGCCCCGCCGAAGGCCGTGCCCTTCCAGACGCGGCCGGTGACAAGCTGGAAGGGGCGGGTGGAGATTTCCTGGCCCGCGCCGGCCACGCCGATGATGATCGACTGGCCCCAGCCGCGATGGGCCGATTCCAGCGCCTGGCGCATCACCGTCACATTGCCCGTGCAGTCAAAGGTGTAATCGGCCCCGCCGATCGTGTCGGCGCCGCGCTTGGTCATGTCGATGAGATAGGGCACGAGGTCGCCTTCCACCTCCTTCGGATTGACGAAATGCGTCATGCCGAAGCGCTCGCCCCATTCCTTCTTGGCCGGGTTGATATCGACGCCGATGATCATATCGGCGCCGGCGAGCCTCAGACCCTGAATGACGTTGAGGCCGATGCCGCCAAGTCCAAAGACGATGGCCGTGGAGCCCACCTCCACCTTGGCCGTGTTGATGACGGCGCCGATTCCGGTCGTCACGCCGCAGCCGATGTAGCAGATCTTGTCGAAAGGCGCGTCCGGGTTGACCTTAGCCACCGCGATCTCGGGCAGCACGGTGAAGTTGGAGAAGGTCGAGCAGCCCATGTAGTGGTAGAGCGTCTCCCCGCCGACGGAGAAGCGGGACGTGCCGTCGGGCATGAGGCCTTGGCCCTGCGTCGCGCGGATGGCGGTGCACAGATTCGTCTTGCGCGACAGGCAGGAGGGGCACTGCCGGCATTCGGGCGTGTAAAGTGGGATGACGTGGTCGCCCTTCTTCACGCTGGTGACGCCGGGGCCGACATCGACCACCACGCCCGCGCCCTCATGGCCGAGGATCGACGGGAAAATGCCTTCCGGATCGGCGCCGGAAAGGGTGAAGTCGTCCGTATGGCAGATACCGGTAGCCTTTACCTCTACAAGCACTTCGCCCTCGCGCGGCCCCTCCAGATCGACCTCCATGATTTCAAGCGGCTTTCCAGCGGCGGTTGCGACGGCGGCACGGGTCTTCATCGGTTTTCCTCCTGATCCGTTTTATGGGAAAGTTTCAGGAAACGGGGCGCGCTGCAAGCCTGTCCGGGCGTCTGTGGCTATGTCCATCTCGTCGATTGTGCAAAATCACTTCTGTGGCCAACAGGACTGCCCACTCGACCTCAGGCGCGCGATCCGAGACAATCGCATGAGCTATATGAGTCCACGGTATGGAGCCGGCATGGCGGGCGAACGGCAAGCGCATGATCCTCTGGTAACGGAAGTGGAGCGCATGAAGGGGCGGCCAAAGCGCAATTTCATCCATCTCAGGGTTCATTCGGCCTATTCCTTGCTGGAAGGCGCGCTGCCCCTCGGCAAGATTATCAACCATGCGCTGAACGATGAGGCGCCGGCCATCGCCATCGCCGACACGAACAATCTCTTCGGCGCGCTGGAGTTTGCGCAAAAGGCGTCCAAGGAGGGCGTACAGCCCATCATCGGCTGCCAGCTCGCTGTCGCGTTCAACGATGTTTTTTCGGAGGCGCGACGCTCGGGCGGGCGCAAGCATACCGAAGAGTACGACCCTCTGGTACTGATCGCCGCAACGGAAACCGGATATAGGAACCTCGTGCGGCTCGTAAGCCGCGCCTATCTCGACAATGAGGCGGGTGCCGCCCCTCATGCGGCCACGGCCTGGCTTGCCGAGCATGCCGACGGAATCATCTGCCTCACCGGCGGTCCGCGCGGGCCGGTTGGAACCGCGCTCAAGGCCGACCGGGCGGAGATCGCCGAGGCTAGATTGCTTTTCCTCAAGGAGACGTTCGGCGACAGGCTTTATGTCGAGCTAGAACGGCTGGCGGATTACGACCGCGCCTTGGAGGCGGTCACCGTGGAGCTTGCCTATCAGCACGACCTGCCGCTGGTGGCCACCAATGAGGCCTTCTTCCCCGCGCGCGAGGATTTCGACGCGCATGACGCGCTGATCGCTATCGCCGAGGGCACGGTGATCGCCGCCGATGACCGGCGGCGCCTGACACCGGACAACTATCTCAAGACGCAGGCCGAGATGGCGGCGCTCTTTGCCGATCTGCCCGAGGCGCTCGACAATACGGTCGAGATCGCGCTGCGCTGCTCCTATTATCCCAAGACCCGCGCGCCGATCCTGCCGCGGTTCACTGGGGGCGGCGTGGCCGACGCGGATGCCGTTGTCAAGGCGGAGGCCGAGGAACTGCGCCGCCAGGCACGCGAAGGCCTGGAAAAGCGCCTTCAAGCGAAGGGCGTGGCGGAAGGCCACTCTCGCGAGGAATATGTCGAACGTCTGGAATACGAGCTCGGTATCATCGAGCGGATGAAGTTTCCGGGCTACTTCCTCATCGTTTCGGACTTCATCAAATGGGCGAAGGCGCACGACATTCCCGTTGGACCCGGCCGCGGGTCGGGCGCTGGATCGCTGGTGGCCTATGCGCTTACCATCACCGACATTGACCCGTTACGCTTCTCGCTACTGTTCGAGCGCTTCCTCAACCCCGACCGCGTGTCGATGCCCGACTTCGACATCGACTTCTGCCAGGACCGGCGCGACGAGGTGATCCGCTACGTCCAGGAGAAATACGGCCACGAGCAGGTGGCCCAGATCATCACCTTCGGTACGCTCCAGGCACGCGCCGTGCTGCGCGATGTGGGCCGCGTCCTGCAGATGCCTTACGGGCAGGTGGATCGGCTGTGCAAAATGGTGCCGTCCAACCCGGCCAACCCGACGCCTCTCAAGAAGGCCATCGAAGACGAACCGCGCTTCGCCGAGGAGGTAGAGAAGGAGCCGATCGTCGGCACGCTGCTGGAGATCGCGCAGAAGCTCGAAGGGCTCTATCGCCACGCCTCGACCCACGCGGCGGGCATAGTGATCGGCGACCGGCCGCTTTACGAACTCGTGCCGATGTACCGTGACCCGCGCTCCGACATGCCGGTGACGCAGTTCAACATGAAGTGGGTGGAGCCGGCCGGGCTCGTCAAGTTCGACTTCCTGGGCCTCAAGACGTTGACGGTGCTAGACAAGGCGGTGAAGCTCATCCGCCGGCGCGGCATCGAAATCGACCTCTCCAACATCCCTTACGACGACCCGGAAACCTACGCGATGCTTTCGCGTGGCGAGACGGTCGGCGTCTTCCAGGTTGAAAGTGCCGGCATGCGCAAGGCGCTGATCGGCATGAAGCCGGACCGCATAGAGGACATCATCGCGCTGGTCGCGCTTTACCGTCCCGGCCCGATGGAGAACATCCCGACCTACAACGCTCGTAAGCACGGTGAGGAGGAGATCGCCTCCATCCATCCCAAGATCGATCACCTGGTGAAGGAGACGCAAGGCGTCATCGTCTACCAGGAACAGGTGATGCAGATCGCGCAGGAGCTTTCCGGCTACACGCTCGGCGAAGCCGATCTCCTGCGCCGCGCCATGGGCAAGAAAATCCGCGCGGAGATGGACAAGCAGCGCGTCCGCTTCGTGGAAGGGGCGGTCGAGCGCGGGATCGACAGGGGGCAGGCCGATTTCATCTTCGACCTGCTCGCGAAGTTCGCCGACTACGGCTTCAACAAGTCGCACGCGGCGGCCTATGCCGTCGTCTCCTATCAGACGGCGTATCTAAAGGCGCATTATCCGGTGGAGTTCCTGGCCGCGTCCATGACCTACGACATGGCCAACACCGAAAAGCTCAACGATTTCCGCCGCGAGGCCCTCAGGCTCGGCATCGAGGTAGTCTCGCCATCGGTCGCAACGAGCCATCGCGACTTCGAAGTGGGTGAGAACCGCATCTATTATTCGCTCGCGGCCATCAAGGGCGTGGGCGAGGCGGCGGTGGAGCACATCGTCCAGAAGCGCAACGAGAAGCCCTTCGAAAGCCTGGAGGATTTCTGCGCGCGCATCGATCCCCGGATCGTCGGCAAGCGCGTGCTGGAAAGCCTGATCCAGGCTGGCGCACTCGATTGCTTCGGCCACGATCGGGCCGCGCTCTTTGCCGGTGTGGACCGGCTGCTCGGCATGGCCGCGCGCGCGGCAGAGGACGCGGCGATGGGGCAGGGCGACATCTTCGGCGCGGCGGCGCTCGAGCCGCAGAAGATTCATCTGCCTGCGACCAAACCATGGCTGGCCGCAGAGAAATTGCACCGCGAGTTCCAGGCGGTCGGATGCTATCTCTCCGCCCACCCGCTCGACGATTATCGGGCTACACTCGAAAAACTCAGGGTGCAAAGCTGGGTCGAGTTCCAGGCCGCGGTGAAGCGCGGAAGCACGGCCGGCCGCCTGGCGGGAACGGTAACGGGCAAGCAGGAGCGGCGCACGCGCACGGGCAACAAGATGGGCATCGTGCAGCTTTCCGATGCCTCCGGCCAATACGAGGCCGTGCTTTTTTCGGAAACGCTGCAGCAGTACCGCGATCTTCTGGAGCCGGGCAACTCAGTGGTCATCGTCGTTTCGGCGGAGGACAGGCCCGAGGGCATCAATTTGCGCATACAGTCGGTCCAGTCGCTCGAAGAGGAGGCCGGGCGCGTGCAGAAGGCGCTGCGCGTCTATCTGCGCGACGCCGCTCCTCTGCCGGCGATCTCATCCCAGCTTGTCAAACAGGGCGACGGAGAGGTGAGCCTGATCGTCATCAAGGAAGACGGGCAGGGCGAAATCGAGATCGGGCTGCCCGACCGCTACCGTATCTCCCCGCAGATCGCCGCGGCCATGCGCTCGGTGCCTGGCGTCGTCGAGGTGGAACTGGTCTGATCGCCGTCTCCGGAACGGGACAGGCGGAACATAGCGGAAAAGCGAAGTAAAGCCGGTGCGGCGACGTGGCCGGCCTGCGGCATTGCAGCGCCACACTTATGGGCGTATAAGAGAACAAAATAAGAACAAAGGTGCCGCCATGCCACTCAACCTGCTCCAGAAGCTGGAGATTTTGGCTGACGCCGCCAAGTACGACGCTTCCTGTGCGTCTTCCGGTGGCGAAAAGCGCAACGCCGGAAAGGGTATCGGCTCCGTGACGGGGCAGGGCATATGCCATGCCTTCACGCCCGACGGGCGCTGCGTCTCCCTCCTGAAGATCCTGCTTACCAATTTCTGCATTTACGATTGTACCTATTGTCCCAGCCGCCGTTCGAGCAATGTGGCGCGTGCGCGCTTCCAGGTGGAGGAGGTGGTGCGGCTTACGCTAGATCTCTACCGGCGCAACTGCATCGAGGGTCTGTTCCTCTCCTCCGGCATCGCGCGATCGGCGGACGACACGATGAGCGATATCGTGCGCGTTGCAAAGGCGCTGCGCCTGGAGCACGGATTCAGGGGCTATATCCACCTGAAGACCATCCCCGGCGCGAGCGCGGAGCTTCTGGACGAGGCGGGGCTTTATGCCGACCGCCTGTCGATGAATGTCGAGATGCCCACCGAGGCCGCACTGCAAAGGCTGGCTCCGGAAAAGTCAGCTCTCGATATCAAGCGCGGCTTGGCACGCACGCGCGCCAGTATTGAGGCTGCCGCTGAGCCATCGCGGATGGGAACATCACGGCCCGCGCGTTTCGCACCCGCCGGGCAGAGCACACAGATGGTGGTTGGCGCCGATTCCTCCACCGACCGCGATATCCTTGCCGCAACCACCCGGCTTTACGCCTCTTACAGGCTTGAGCGCGTGTATTTTTCCGCCTTCACCCCGACCGGCCATCCGGCGTCTGGGCTTCCCGACAGGCCAGCGCCACTCCTGCGCGAGCACCGACTTTACCAGGCCGATTGGCTGCTGCGCTTCTATGGCTTCTCGCTGGTGGAACTGGACGATGCGCTTCCCGACGGAATGCTGGACCTTTCGATCGATCCGAAGCTCGCTTGGGCGCTCGTTCACCGTGATGCCTTTCCGGTCGACATCAATCACGCCAGCCGTGAAATGCTTCTGCGCGTCCCGGGGATTGGAACGCGCGCCGCCGACCGCATCATTGCCGCGCGCCGGCACGGCACACTGCGCCTTGCGGAACTCAAGCGGCTAACTGGCTCTCTCAAGCGGGTACAGCCCTTCATTCTGACGCCCGATTGGAAGCCGGGCGCCCTCATCGAAGATGCCCGGCTCAAGGAGCGTCTTGTGCCTGCGCCGCGGCAGCTTTCTTTAGCGTTTTCCTGACATGCGGACCGTCAGGCTCCCGCAGGATTGCAGCGAGGACGACTTTCGCAAGGCGGCGCGGCGCTGCCTCGCGCGCGGCCTTCCGCCGGAGGAAGTCATCTTCGCATGCGGAGAATCCGAAGAGCTCTTCGATGAAATGGCCGCAGATGATGGGGAGCCAGCCGGTACCGCGCCTTTGCCGCGCTTGTCCCGAAGGTGGTTTGCCATCGCGCGTCTGATCGTTTCGCTCTGCTTTACCGCCTGCTGTGGCGTATCAGCCGCGGCGAGCGGCATCTGCTCGAAAATCCCGCCGATTCCGATGCCATGCGCGCGGTGCGGTATGCCAAGGCCGTCGATAGAGATGTCTATCGCATGCACGCCTATGTGCGTTTCGCCCGGTGCGAAATGGAGGGAGCCGAGCTCTTCGCCACCTGGCATGAACCGCAGCATCGAATACTCCGGCTGGCGACGCCGTTCTTCGTGAACAGGTTCAACAATATGGACTGGCTGATCGCCACGCCTGACGGTACCGCCGCATGGCGAGAGAAAAGGTTGACCTTTGGTCCGCCGGCGGCGCGTCCGCCGAAGGTGGATGACAATGTGCTCGATGGGCTGTGGACGGCCTATTACCGCACCACCTTCAACCCGGCGCGCCTGCGTGTCAGCGCGATGATGGCGCAGATGCCCAAGCGCCACTGGGCGACAATGCCCGAGACGGCCTCGATCCGCGGTCTCGTCAGGAATGCGGGCAAGCGCGTGACCGACATGAACGCCTGCTCGCCCGAGCCGCCGCCTGCTTATGCCGAAAGGCTGGCGAAGCGCATGGCGGCGGTTGAAGAGCCGGCAGGAAAGGTGGAACCGCTCGACGCTTTGCGCAGGGAAGTGGAGGCATGCCGTCTGTGTCCCTTACACGCGCCTGCAACCCAGGCGGTTTTTGGCGAGGGACCGCGCGAATCCGACCTCATGTTTGTAGGCGAGCAACCTGGTGACCATGAGGACCTGGAGGGGAGGCCATTTGTCGGGCCGGCCGGACAGGTCTTTGATCGCGCGCTAGCCGACGCAGGAATCGATCGGAGTAAAGTCTATGTCACCAACGCCGTGAAGCACTTCAAGTTTGAGATGCGCGGTAAGCGGCGCGTGCACAGCAAGCCGAGCGAAGGTGAGGTCGCCAAATGCCGCTTCTGGCTTCAGCGCGAAATTGCCCTGGTGAAACCGAAGCTAATCGTCGCCCTCGGCGCTACGGCCGCGCTCGGGCTTACGGGCCGCCGCCTCGCGGTGACGCGCGACCGTGGACTCGTTGTGCCTTTCAACAGCATATCGCTTCTCGTTACGGTGCACCCCTCCTATCTGCTGCGATTACCTGACCAGAACGCGGCGGAGGCAGAATACGGCCGGTTTGTCGAGGATCTTAAGGCGGCACAATCATGGTGCGGAGCTTGAATTTACGAGGGCAACATATTGATATCATAATGATAGGCCGTGTGTTTGTTTTTCGTAGTGCGGCATCAGGCGGTTCGCAAAATTGACTTTTACGTAGTTCAGACGAGAGTTGCGCTTGGAGACAGATGGGGCGGTATCAGAATGCGGGATTACTACACGATCTCGGAATTGACGCGCGAATTCGGGGTATCGACGCGAACCTTGCGCTTCTATGAGGATGAGGGCCTGATTCAGCCGGTGCGCCGCGGCCGCACGCGCCTTTACCGGCCGTCCGACCGGCATCTTGTGCGCCAGATCTTGCGCGGCAGGCGCCTCGGCTTCTCCATCAGCGAAATCCGGGAGATCATCCAGATCTACCACACGCCGCCCGGCGAGGTCGCACAGCTCAACCTGCTGATCGAAAAGATCGAGGAGAAGCGGCAGCACCTGCGCCAGAAGCGCCGCGATCTGGAGGACGCGCTGGCCGAACTCGACCGTGCCGAGGAATCCTGCGTCGAACGGCTTGCGGAACTCGGCGTGAAGACCTGAGGTATCGGTTCAGACCCAGCGGCGCACCTTCTTCTGGTAGTCGCGGTACTTCTTGCCGAAACGCAGCGCCAGATGCTGTTCCTCGGCTTCGATGGCAAGCTTCTGCGTCGCGAAGGCGGCGAGAAACGCAAGGATCAGGAACCAGATGATTCCCGTGATGAAGCCGACGCCGATCATGATGGCGGTGTTTCCGAGATAGATCGGATTGCGGCTGAAGGCGTAGGGCCCGCTGGTGACGAGATGCTCGGCGCGTCTGTCCAGGCGTATGGTCGTGCCGCTGCGGTGTAGAGTGCGGATCGCAGCGACCTCCAGAAATACAGCGGCAAGTACCAGGAGCCAGCCCGCGGCAAACAGCAGATCGGCAAGCGGCGAGCCGAACCAGGGCAGTGGAACCAAGAGGTGAAGCACGATGCTGGCGGCGATGGCCGCCAGATAGAGAATCGGTGGCCAGGCGATGCGGCTCGGCGCCTGTTCAGACGATCCGCTCATGTGACTCCTCCGAAATGACAGCCGGGCAGCCGCTCCGACAGCCCTATTCATAGTTCTCCATGCTGCAGCGAAAGACAACATCCTCCAGCCAGGCCTGCGTCTCGTCATCAGCCTGTCTGGAATAAAGCGCGCCAAGCCGCCCGGCCGCAGACGCTTCCTCGAGCACGCACGCGCAGTAGGCGCGGCAGAATGGTTCTTCGTTGCGCGTCGCACACTCGCCGGTGCATGCCTGCAGGAACTGTGCGGGATCGGGCGTTGGCGGCATCATCAGCGCAAACAGCCAGACGAGAGAGAAAAGCACCGGCTGGTGAAGCAGGTAAAAGACGAGGCTATGCCGTCCGGCCGCGGCCAGAAGCGGGACCTTGCGGGTGGGCCTCAAGTTTCCGAGCCGCTCGATCAGCCCGGCTCTTGCCGAGGCCTTGGCTGCCGCAAGTCCCAGCAGAACGGCGCCAAACCATGGAAACAGCGGTATGTAGTCGTTGCTCGGCCGCACATTCGACGACAGGCCCATCCACCAGAAAACAGGCTGATCAAGAAACGGCGCCTGGACGATGTGCGGGGCGGCGATCGCGAAAACCGCCAGCGCCAGAATGATGGGGATCGGCAGACGCAAGGCGAGCGCGCCCAGTACGCTTGCGAGCGTAATATGGTGCAAAATGCCGAAGAAGATGAAGCCTTCGGGCGTGACGAAATAAGTCACGACCGTAATGGTGGCCGCCGCCGCCGCGATCACCGCCAGCCGCTTCAGAAAGGGCCGGAGGCGGAACCGCTCCCTATGGGCCAGAAACAGGCTGACGCCAACCAGAAACAGGAATGAACTGGCGATCAGCCGGGCGAAAATTTTCCAGCCGCCGGTGACGGATGTGTTCGGCGCGATATAGCCGAAGAAGTCCAGGTCCCATGTAAAATGATAGATGGCCATGGCGACGAGCGCCACCCCGCGTGCCACGTCCACGAGTTCGATGCGGGTTCGTTTCGGTTGCACTCTGTGCCATCTCCCATTGTCAGCCGATATGCGCGTGTGCCCGACCGCGATTTGATAACGGGACGAAAACGCCTATTGTTCGCCGCCGTCAATTGGCGACCGGCAGAAGAACGGGGAAAGCTTGCCGCTGAAGATGAGGATGAGGCTATGAAGATACTGCATGCAAACGGCGCCGCAATGCCCGCAATCGGACTTGGAACATGGACCCTCCGTGGGGACGCCTGCACGGAACTGGTCAGCCATGCCCTCGAAATCGGCTATCGTCATGTCGACACGGCGGCCTCTTACGAGAACGAGGCCGACGTGGGAAAGGCGATCCGCGATGCGGCCATCCCGCGCGACCAGCTCTTTCTCACCACCAAGATATGGTGGACGGAACTGGCGCCTGCCGACCTGGAACGCTCCACTGAAAGAAGCCTCAAGCTGCTCGGCCTCGACTATGTGGACCTCCTGCTCATCCACTGGCCGAATCCCGACATTCCGCTGGCCCAGACCATTCCGGCCCTCAACCGTATGCGCGAGCGTGGGCTGACACGCCACATCGGCGTTTCCAATTTCCCGACGCGGCTGATCGAGGAGGCCGTTCGCCTGTCGGAGGCTCCGCTCGTTGCCAATCAGGTCGAATATCATCCATATCTGGATCAGGACAAGGTGCTCGCGGCCTGCCGCGCCAACGGCATGGCGATGGTCTCCTACTGTCCGCTCCATCGCGGCGGCGGGCTGCTTGAGGAGCCTGCCGTCACCGCGGCCGCCGCCCGCCACGGGAAGACTCCTGCCCAGATCGTATTGCGCTGGCATGTCCAGCAGGAAGGCGTAGCCGTCATCCCGCGCACCAGCCGTAAGGAACGGCTGGCGGAGAACGCTGCGATCTTCGACTTCTCGCTCGATGCGGCGGAGATGGAAGCGATCGGCGCGCTGCGCAAAGCCGGCAAACGTATCTGCGACTACGCGTTTTCACCGGTTTGGGACACCCCGTAGGCCCGTCAGGCCTTCGGATACCGGTTTTCACCTCATTTGTGCTAGAAGGAGACCGCGAGGGACAGCCTGATTCCAGCGGCGCGCCCGCGGAGGGGGCAACGACAGGAGAGGATGATTTGATGCTGAAGAAGACGATTGCAGCCGGTCTTATTGCGGCTATGACGGCCGGTTGCACCACCGATCCATATACGGGGCAGCAGAAGATTTCGAACACGGCGGCGGGAGCCGGCCTGGGCGCGCTGGCAGGCGCTGGCCTCGGGCTTCTGGCAGGCGGCGACGACCGTCGCAACGCGCTTCTCGGCGCGGGTATCGGCGCGCTCGCCGGCGGCGCGATCGGCGGCTATATGGATCAGCAGGAGGCGCAGCTTCGCGCGCAGCTTCAGGGCACAGGCGTCAGCGTGACCCGGGTGGGTGACCAGATCATCCTGAACATGCCCTCCAACATCACCTTCGCCTTCGATTCGGACTCGATCCAGCCGTCCTTCTACGAGACGCTGAACTCCGTGGCGCTGGTGCTCAGACGCTACAACCAGACCCTCGTGGACGTCATCGGCCACACGGATTCCACCGGCAGCACGGACTACAACATGCGGCTTTCGCAGCGCCGGGCCGCGGCCGTGGCCGATTACCTGATCGCGCAGGGCAACAACAGCCAGCGCTTCGCCGTCATCGGCATGGGGCCGACGCAGCCAATCGCCTCGAACGCGACGGAGGAGGGCAGGGCGCAGAACCGCCGCGTGGAAATCAAGTTAGTGCCGCTGACCGCCGGCTGAACCGCCGCAGCGGCAACAGGTTCAGGAAGCAAGAGCAACCGCAATGCGCGCCGCAAGGCGCGCATTGTTTTTGACCAGTTCGATATTGGTCTTGAGGCTGCGGCCGCCGGTGAGCTCGAGGATGCGCCCCAGCAAGAAGGGGGTCACGGCCTTGCCACCAATGCCGGCTGCCGCAGCATCCGCCTCGGCCCTGGCGATATAAGCCTCCATTTCGGCGCTCGGGATTTCCATCTGGCGCGGCACAGGATTGGCGATCAGCATGCCGCCCGGAATGCCGAGAGCTGCACGCGTCTTCTGGAATTCGGCGATCGCTTCGGGGCTGTCGAGGCGCAGCGGTGCCGGGCAGGGCGATTCGCGTGACCAGAAGGCCGGCATGGTGGCGGTTCCGTAGGCCACAACCGGCACGCCGCGCGTCTCCAGCACCTCCAGCGTTTTGGGAATATCCAGAATGGCCTTGGGCCCCGCCGAGACGACGATGACGGGCGTGCGGGCGAGCTCTTCAAGGTCGGAGGAGATGTCAAAACTCTTTTCGGCGCCGCGATGCACGCCGCCAATGCCGCCAGTCGCGAAGACGGGGATGCCGGCGAGATGGGCGCCTATCATGGTAGCGGCGACTGTGGTGCCGCCGGTGCGACCCTGGCTGATGGCGAAGGCGAGATCGGCGCGCGAGAGCTTCATCGCATCCTTCCGCTGCGCGAGCTCTTCGCGCTCCGATGCCGAAAGGCCTATCTTCAGCCGGCCGTCGATAACGGCGATGGTGGCGGGAACCGCGCCTTCCTGGGTGATGAGTGACTCCACCTCCATCGCCATTTCGTTATTCTGCGGCCAGGGCATGCCATGGGTGATGATGGTGCTTTCAAGCGCCACCACCGCGCGCCCGGCTGCGAGAGCCTCGGCCACGCGGGGATGAATGTCGATATGCTGCAGGGCGGCGGCCATGGAATCTCCTGTTCCTGATCAGGTCAGCATGCGGGGTTGGGGTACTTGCGCAAGGGCTGCCCGGAAAGCGGCCTCATCGGTCTCGGGAGATGCCTCTTCGCTTTCCACGGTCAGCATGGCGGCCGCCAAGCCTTCACGCACGGCCTCGGCGAGCGAAAGCCCGCGCATGAGGGCCGCCACGGTCGCGCCGGCGAGCGCGTCGCCCGCGCCCGTCACGTCTGCGATACGGCTCACGGGCGGTGGCGCGATCTCGAACAGCATGCCTTGATCAAAGCATACGGTCGGCTTGCCACCCCGGGTGATGATCCCCGCGCTAAGACCCAGAGAGGCAAGCGCCTCCGCTGCCGCACGCGGTTCGGCATCCGGAGAAAGGCCGGCAAGACGGCAGGCCTCCCGGCGGTTCATGTAGAGACACGAGATGCGGCCGAAGGAAGGCAGTAGGCGAGGAGCCTTCGCCGGGGAAACCGCAATGGCAAAGAGCGGCTTTTCGGGCGCGAGTCCCGCAAAAAGCGCGAGTGCTTCCTCCGGCATGTTGGTATCGGCAAGAAGCGCGTCCGCCTCCCGCGCCGCCTCACGGACCTTGCGGCGCCTCAACTGTTTCGGAAATCCGATCTCGTAAAGCTCCATGTCGGCAAGGCCCGTGACGAGCTCTCCCTCCCGCGTGAGGATGGCCGTGTAGCTTGGCGTTGCCCGGTCGAGATAGGTTGCCGAAAGATCCTCAATGCCAGCCTCTTCGATCGCAAGAGCGACCCGTTCGCCCGACGCATCGCCGCCCCGCAGCGAAACCAACGAGACCGCAATGTCGCGGCGAACCGCCCAGCGGGCGGCATTGAAGGCGCCGCCGCCCACATCCTCGCGCATCTGGCCTGGATTGGAGGCCTCCGCTACATATTCAACGGTAAGTCGGCCCCTGCGGTCGATATGCGCACCCCCGGCGGCAAGAAGGCGCGGCCTGCTCACGGCACCCTCCGGCGAATCTTCCCGCCTCCGAACAGGCGAAAGCCGGTCGGCACCGCGCCGAACCGCCCCGCGCATGCGGGTAGCCTCATATTTGAACAAATTCGGAACAAAATTGGGTTTCCCTTGGTTTTCAATGGCTTGTGGCTATTGCCAAATCGGAACAAAAGAGGTACAAAAAACATTGGGAGATTGGCAGCGCTGGCCTCCATTGACGAGCAAAGGGTGTTGTATCATGGCTCAGAATACGTTGCGGCTGGTAGAGGACAACTCGGTGGATAAAACCAAGGCATTGGACGCGGCGCTTTCGCAGATCGAACGCGCTTTTGGCAAGGGCTCGATCATGCGGCTCGGCGCCAACGACCAGGTCGTCGAGATCGAAACTGTTTCGACGGGCTCGCTCGGCCTCGACATCGCGCTGGGGGTCGGCGGCCTGCCGCGCGGCCGCATCATCGAGATTTACGGGCCGGAAAGCTCGGGTAAGACCACCCTTGCGCTCCACACCATTGCCGAGGCGCAGAAGAAGGGCGGCATCTGCGGCTTCATTGACGCCGAGCATGCGCTCGATCCGGTCTATGCACGAAAGCTCGGGGTTGACCTTGAGAATCTTCTGATTTCGCAGCCCGACACGGGCGAGCAGGCGCTTGAGATTTGCGACACGCTCGTGCGGTCGGGCGCCATCGATGTGATCGTCGTGGATTCGGTCGCGGCCCTCACGCCACGAGCCGAAATCGAGGGCGAGATGGGCGAATCCCTTCCCGGCATGCAGGCGCGGCTGATGAGCCAGGCCCTGCGCAAGCTCACCGCCTCCATCTCCCGCTCCAACACCATGGTGATCTTCATCAACCAGATCCGCATGAAGATCGGTGTCATGTTCGGCTCTCCGGAGACGACGACGGGCGGCAACGCGCTCAAGTTCTATGCCTCCGTGCGCCTCGACATCCGCCGCATCGGTTCGGTGAAGGATCGCGAGGAGACCGTCGGCAACCAGACGCGGGTTAAGGTGGTCAAGAACAAGCTGGCGCCGCCTTTCAAGCAGGTCGAGTTCGACATCATGTAT
Organism: Chelativorans petroleitrophicus; assembly: GCF_025398195.1. GTDB lineage: Bacteria > Pseudomonadota > Alphaproteobacteria > Rhizobiales > Rhizobiaceae > Chelativorans > Chelativorans petroleitrophicus. The sequence goes on from NZ_JAODNV010000005.1 coordinate 155,719, forward strand.
GGCGAAGGCGTGTCGAAGACGGGCGAGCTCATCGACCTGGGTGTGAAGGCCGGTGTGGTGGAGAAGTCCGGCGCCTGGTTCTCCTATAACTCCCAGCGCCTCGGGCAGGGCCGAGAGAACGCCAAGCAGTTTCTGCGCGACAATCCGGAAATCGCGCGCGAGATCGAACTAGCGCTGAGGCAGAATGCGGGTCTCATCGCCGAGCGGTTCCTCGATGATACGCGCGGCGAGGAGATGGACGACGCGGCCGAAGGGTAAGAGGCGGCAGATCCCGCCTCTTGCCATTGCCCCAGACCGGGTAGCCTGCCTGATTTCTTCGAGAGAGAGCCTTTGCAGCGGGGGTAGGTCTTGACGGACCTCCCCCGCCGCCGTGGCCAGTATTTCTCGGGCAGCCATTCGCTCGAATTCCCGGCAGCGGATTTCTGGACAGCCGAGGGCACCGGCGCTAAAAGGCTGCGATCTCTTGTCCCCGTTGCAGGCGGGTTTCTCGCAAAAGGCAAAACATGAGCGGCGTCAACGACATCCGGTCGACATTTCTCGACTACTTCAGAAAGAACGGGCACGAGGTGGTGCCCTCAAGCCCGCTGGTGCCGCGCAACGACCCGACGCTCATGTTCACCAATGCGGGTATGGTGCAGTTCAAGAACGTCTTCACGGGATTGGAGACTCGGCCCTACAGCCGCGCGGTCACGGCCCAGAAATGCGTGCGCGCCGGCGGCAAGCACAACGACCTCGACAATGTGGGCTACACGGCCCGGCATCACACCTTCTTTGAGATGTTGGGCAACTTCTCCTTCGGCGACTATTTCAAGGACGTTGCCATCGAGTTGGCCTGGAACCTCGTCACGAAGGAGTTCGGTCTCGACCCCAAGCGGCTTCTCGTCACCGTCTACCACACGGATGACGAGGCGGCGGGATACTGGGCAAAGATCGCGGGCCTTCCCGAGAACCGTATCATCCGCATTCCCACCAGCGACAATTTCTGGGCCATGGGGGATACGGGTCCGTGCGGCCCCTGCTCGGAAATCTTCTACGATCATGGCGAGCATATCCCCGGCGGCCCTCCGGGCAGCCCGGACGAGGATGGAGACCGTTTCATCGAGATCTGGAACCTCGTGTTCATGCAGTACGAGCAGGTGAACGCGCAGGAGAGGATCGACCTTCCTCGGCCCTCCATCGATACCGGCATGGGGCTGGAACGGATTGCCGCCGTGCTGCAGGGCGTCCACGACAATTACGACATCGATCTCTTCCGGGCCCTGATCCATGCTTCGGAGGAGGCGCTCGGCGTGCGTGCCGAAGGTGAGCAGCGCGCCAGCCACAAGGTCATTGCCGACCATCTGCGCGCGGCGAGCTTCCTTATCGCCGACGGTGTTCTGCCTTCCAACGAGGGACGCGGCTATGTGCTGCGCCGCATCATGCGGCGCGCCATGCGGCATGCCCAGCTTCTCGGCGCCGAAGAGCCGCTCATGTGGCGCCTCGTGCCGGCGCTGGTTCGCGAGATGGGGCAAGCCTATCCGGAGCTTCAGCGCGGTGAGGCGCTGATCACCGAAACCCTCAGGCTCGAGGAGACGCGCTTCCGCAAGACTCTGGTCCGCGGCCTCGGCCTGCTTTCCGATGTCACGCGCGACATGGGCGAGGGCGACCGGCTCGACGGCGAAACCGCCTTCAAGCTCTACGATACCTATGGATTCCCGCTCGACCTGACCCAGGATGCCCTGCGCCAGCGCGGGATCGGCGTCGATATCGAAGGCTTCCAGGCCGCCATGGAACGTCAGAAGGCCGAGGCGCGCGCGAGCTGGGCAGGCTCCGGCGAGGCTGCCACCGAGGCGGTCTGGTTCACGGTCAAGGACAAGGTGGGCGCGACCGAGTTCCTCGGTTACGAGACGGAGCAGGCCGAAGGCGTGGTCGCGGCGATCGTTAAGGACGGCGCCATCGTCGAAAGCGCCGCTTCGGGCGAGGAGGTGGCGCTCGTCACCAACCAGACGCCTTTTTACGGCGAGTCCGGCGGACAGGTGGGCGATACGGGCGTCATCGAAGGCCAGGATTTCGCTTTTGCCGTTTCCGATACCCAAAAGAAGGGCGAAGGCCTGCTTGTGCATTTCGGCAGGGTGACAAAGGGCGAGGTGAGGACCGGCGAGCCGGTCTCGCTGCGGGTCGACCATGACCGTCGCTTCCGCATCCGCGCCAATCATTCGGCGACCCATCTCATCCATGAGGCGCTGCGTCAGGTTCTGGGCACCCATGTTGCGCAGAAGGGCTCGCTCGTGGCGCCGGACCGGCTGCGCTTCGACTTCTCGCATCCTAAGCCCATGACCGACGAAGAGCTTGCCCGCGTCGAAGACATGGCCAATGCCATCGTGCTGCAGAATGCACCGGTCACGACACGCCTGATGGCCGTGGACGATGCCATTGCCGCGGGTGCGATGGCGCTTTTTGGCGAGAAGTATGGTGACGAGGTGCGCGTCGTCTCCATGGGCACGGCCATTGAGGGCGAAAAGGTGGGCAAGCCTTATTCGCTCGAGCTCTGCGGCGGCACCCATGTATCGGCCACGGGCGACATCGGCTTGGTGCACATCGTGTCGGAAGGCGCGGTGGCCGCAGGTGTGCGCAGGCTCGAGGCGCTGACGGGTGCGGCTGCGCGGCGCTATTTGGACGAACAGGAGCGCCAGTTGAAGCGGGTGGCGGCGGTGCTGAAGGTGGCGCCCGGGGAGGTCGTTCCCCGTCTCGAAACGCTGCTCGAGGAGCGCCGCAAGCTGGAGCGCGAGCTGAGCGAGGCCCGCAAGAAGCTCGCGCTTGGCGGCGGCGCGCAGGATGCGAGCGCCGGCCGGCAGGAGGTCGGCGGTGTCGGCTTCATGGGCCGGATCGTGACAGGCATTTCGCCCAAGGACCTGAAGCCGCTTGCGGATGAGGGCAAGAGGGCACTCGGCTCCGGCGTCGTTGTCTTCGTCGGCACGTCCGAGGAGGGCAAGGCGAGCGTGGTGGTCGGTGTCACCGACGATCTGACGGATCGCTTCAACGCCGTGGATCTTGTCCGCAGGGCCTCTGCCGCGATCGGCGGGCAGGGCGGGGGAGGTCGCCCCGACATGGCCCAGGCCGGCGGACCGGATGCGAGCAAGGCTTCTGCCGCGATCGACGCGGTGAAGGAGGCGCTGGCGGGATAGAGCGTCCCGCCGCGGCCGGTTGCTGCTTCGGACTATCCAAGCTGCTTCGCGCAACCCCGGGAGAAGTGGATGCCGGTTTTCGCGGGGAACTGCGGCCGACAAACTTGGATCATTCCAGCGTCCCGTTAACGTTGGAATGGTCCGATCAACTTAACAGTTCGGTGTCCTTGAAGCTCTGTCGGCCGGAGACCCTTCTCCACCAGTCCATCAGTTGGGGATTCTGCTCAAGAAGCGCCAGCCCCTGAGGAGCCTTTACGAAATAGGCCAAAATCGGGGCTGCATGCAGGTCGGCAAGCGTGAGCTGTTCGCCGCACAGCCATGGGCCCTCCGTCTTGAGGCGTGTCAATGCGGCAAGGCAGGTGGCGGCCCGGGGAAGCGCGGCGGCGACCTTCGCTTCGTCTACAGCCGCGCCCCGTTTCGGCTTCGAGACCGTCTCGACATAGATGTCCCAGACCAGCGTGCGGTAGGCATAGGCGTCGAGAACAGCAACGATCTGGTTCATCCGCGCCCTGAGCTTCACCTCCTTCGGCTGCAGCGTCGGGCCGGCAAAGGCCTCGTCCACATAGCGCGTGATCGCGGTCGTCTCGAACAGGCGGAAATCGCCGTGCGCGAAGGCCGGTATGCGGCCGAAGGGCTGGAGATCGAGATACCAGCCGGGCAGCCCCTCCGGCGCAAAGACATCAACCGGAACGAGCTCGTGGTCGACGCCCTTCTCGATGAGGGCAAGCCGCACGATGCGCACATAGACGCTGTAGTCTGCCCCGAAGAGGCGCGGCTTGCCCGTCATGCCTCAGGCCATCGCCTTCTGCAGGTTCTCGTCCACCTTGTCGAGGAAGCCGGTGGTGGAAAGCCAGGGCTGGTCGGGGCCGATGAGCAGCGCCAGGTCCTTCGTCATGTGGCCCGCCTCCACCGTCTCCACGCACACGCGCTCCAGTGTGGCGGCGAATTTCGCCAGCGCATCGTTGCCATCGAGCTTGGCGCGATGGGCAAGGCCCCGCGTCCAGGCGAAGATGGAGGCAATCGAGTTGGTGGAAGTCTCCTCGCCGCGCTGGTGCTGGCGGTAGTGGCGGGTCACCGTGCCGTGCGCGGCCTCGGCCTCCACTGTCCTGCCGTCAGGCGTCATCAGCACCGACGTCATGAGGCCGAGCGAGCCGAAGCCTTGCGCCACCGTATCGGACTGCACGTCGCCATCATAGTTCTTGCAGGCCCAGACATAGCCGCCCGACCATTTCAGACTTGCGGCCACCATGTCGTCGATCAGCCGGTGTTCGTAGGTGAGCTTCTTTTCCTTGAACTGGTCGGCAAATTCGGCATCGAACACCTCCTGAAAGATGTCCTTGAAGCGGCCGTCATAGGCCTTGAGGATGGTGTTCTTCGTCGAAAGGTAGACCGGATAGCCACGCTGCAGGCCGTAGTTGAAGGAAGCGCGGGCGAAATCGCGGATGGACTCGTCGAGATTGTACATGGCCATGGCCACGCCGGAGCCGGGTGCATCGAAAACCTCGTGCTCTATGACCTCGCCATCCTCGCCGACGAACTTGATGGTGAGCTTGCCTTTCCCGGGAAACTTGAAGTCGGTCGCGCGGTACTGATCGCCATAGGCGTGGCGGCCGACGATGATCGGCTTGGTCCAGCCGGGCACGAGCCGCGGCACGTTCTTGCAGATGATCGGCTCGCGGAAGATCACCCCGCCCAGGATGTTGCGGATCGTGCCGTTAGGCGACTTCCACATCTTCTTGAGGCCGAACTCCTTCACGCGCGCCTCATCGGGCGTGATCGTGGCGCATTTCACGCCCACACCGTATTGCTTGATGGCGTTTGCCGCGTCGATGGTGATTTGGTCGTCCGTCTCGTCGCGCTTCTGAATGCTGAGGTCGAAATATTTGAGCTCGATATCGAGATAGGGGTGGATCAGCTTTTCCTTGATGAGCTGCCAGATGATGCGCGTCATCTCGTCGCCGTCGAGTTCAACGACGGGATTGTCCACCTTGATTTTCGCCATGCTTACGCCTTTCTCCGGAGGGGCGGTCCAGCCGCCGACAGACCTTCGTCTTCAGGAAACCGCGCCCCTATAGCATTGCGCGGCCGCTTGGCAAAGGCGCTGAACGGCCCGCTTTACCTGCTTTCAGGAAGAGGCTAACAGCACGCCCATGGCAGGTACGGACAGTCAGCGCGAACTCATCGCCAATGGCCCGGCGATCGTCCTTGTCGAGCCGCAGCTCGGCGAGAATATAGGCATGGTCGCGCGCGCCATGGCCAATTTCGGTCTGGCGGAACTCAGGCTCGTCAATCCGCGCGATGGCTGGCCCAATGAAAAGGCGCGGGCGGCAGCGAGCCGCGCCGACCACGTCATCGACGGCGCGCGTGTCTTCAGCGATGTGGCCTCGGCCATTGCCGATCTGCATTTCCTTTTCGCCACCACGGCCCGTCCCCGCGACAATTTCAAGCCGGTGCGCGGGCCCGTGGAAGCGGCCAGAGAACTGCGCGCGCGCCATGGCGGTGGGCAGAAGACGGGCATTCTCTTTGGCCGCGAGCGCTGGGGCCTCACCAATGAGGAGGTGGCGGCCGCCGACGGAATCGTCACATTCCCCGTCAATCCGGCCTTTGCCTCCCTCAATGTCGCGCAGGCCGTGCTTCTGATGTCCTATGAATGGATGAAAGCAGGCGGGGAGGGCGTAAAGCCCGTCTCGCCCGAGCAGACCCCCGCGACGCGGGCGCATCTCGACAGCCTCTTCGCCTATCTGGACCGGGTCCTCTCCGAGCGCGGCTATTTCCGCACAGAGGACAAGAAGCCGAAGATGATGGACAATCTGAAGGCGCTCTTCACGCGACCGGGCTTCACCGTTGAGGAGCTTGCGGTTCTGCGCGGCGTGCTGACGTCACTCGAGAAGTTTTCGCCGAAACAGCCGAAGGGCAAGGCCGGCGAGGGGGAAGGATAGGCTTTGCCATGTCTGCGCCTGCCGCGAGTTCCGGCCCCATCCTGTTCTTCGACTCGGGCATCGGCGGCCTTTCCGTCGTCAAGGAGGCGCGCATCCTTCTGCCCGAGCATGCCTATGTCTATGTGGCCGACGATGCCGCGTTCCCATACGGGGCCTGGGAAGAGGAGGCGCTTAGGGCGCGGTTGATCGAACTGTTCGGCCGTCTGATATCCCGCTTTTCGCCCGCGCTCATTGTCATTGCCTGCAACACCGCCTCCACTCTCGCAATTTCCGATCTGCGCGCGGCCTATCCCGGCCAGCATTTCGTAGGCACGGTGCCGGCCATCAAGCCGGCGGCCGAGCGCACCCGCTCCGGCCTCGTCTCGGTGCTTGCGACACCCGGTACGGTGAGACGGCAATACACGCGCGATCTGATCGCCCAATACGCCGCAAAGTGCCACGTAAGGCTTGTGGGCAGTGAGAATCTTGCCCGGCTTGCCGAGCAATATATGCGTGAGGGCTTCGTGGACGAGGAAGCCGTGCGCGCGGAAATCGCTCCCTGCTTCCTGGAACATGGCGAGCGACGCACGGATATCGTGGTGCTCGCCTGCACCCACTATCCGTTCCTGGTCAACCGGATGCGCAAGACAGCGCCCTGGCCGGTCGACTGGATCGATACCTCCGAAGCGATAGCAAGACGCGCATTGACGCTCGCGCAGGAACTGTCCAGGCCCCGCCCAGCGGAGGGCCCGGATATTGCCCTTTTCACCTCCCGCCGCCCGGCCGCAAATCTCCTGAGGCTGTTTGCGGGCTTCGGTTTCCGCGTCGCGGAGGAGAATATAGGCCAATCGTACACGTAGGCAGGTGATGGGCGCCTTATGTTACGGCGCGATCTCGTAGTCGATGACCGTTTCGGGATTGATCTCGCCGTCACGGCTGGCATCCACGTCATATCGCACCAGCGTGAAGTCGTGTTCCCTGTAAAGCCATTTGCCGGTCGAAGAGATGTCTCCGACGCCCCGCCATTTGGCGTGGGATGTGATGCTCAGCTCCTGCGGATCGAAGAATGAATCGGCCAGCATGAAGGACGCCCTGTAGCCGATCACCCGAATCTCCTCGACGGCGGCCTCCGGGTCGTCGTTCTCGTAGCGGATTTCGAGCTCGGGTAGGGCAAAGTGCAAGGGCGTAAGCGTGCCGCTCCCATCATAGAGCAGATAGACGTGACCTTCCGTATAGGCGCCCTGAACGCAACGGAAGCGGATGAGAGTCGCCTCGTTCCCGTCGTCAGCGCTACCGCGTATCGCATGTTTTTCCGGCTGTCTTTCGAGGCCCTCGTCGCAAATATCTCCATAGGCGGCTTCGAAGATCCGTTCGGCCTTCTGAAGCAGGGGATCGACGGAGACAGGCTCGCCGTCTCCGCAGCTTGGAGGCAGAAGGTCTTCCAGGTTGCCTTCCGCCGGCTCTCCCTCCTGCATCTCCCCGCGGACGATGGAAAGCGGCCTGTAGGGTGTCGTCTGTGCTGCGGGCTGGATGAAGCGGAATGTATAGCAGCCGGAATACATCCGGTGTTCGCCATCGGTGCCGCGCGCCTCGAGAGCGACGGGCAGCGAATAGAAGATGCTGCCGGCGGCTCCTTCGGAGGTCGCCGTGCCGGTCACCACCTCGACATGCTCTGTATCGGCATAGCCCGCAGCGTATTCCGTCAGCGTTGGGGCAGGCGGTTCCTCGAAATAGGCGTAGGCGCGGGCATATTCCTTCCGGTTGATCGCGTTGTAGAGCGAACGGATCAGCATCACCGGGTTGGACCGGTCATCGAGATAGGCCGGCTGCGCACCGGCCGAGGAAAGAGCGAGCGCGACAATGGCGCCTGTAAGGAAAAGGCGTGACAGCATGAGCGGCTCCGTTCCGCCGTGCGGCGGGTTGCGGTCTTCGTATTCTCCATAACATGCTTCGCGCCGGTACAGGAGACGCAGAGGCTGGCGTTTACGCCGCGAAAGGCAGCAGCCGCTCACGCCCGAGCCAGCGCGAGACCAGGAGCACGGCGACGATGGAGAGCCCCGCGCAAAGGCCGATCCAGATGCCGATCCCTTTAAAACCCAGCGGAAAGGCCAGGACGACGCCCAAGGGCAGGCCAACGCCCCAATAGCCGATGGCACCATAGATCATGGGCACCGTGGTGTCATGCAGGCCGCGCAGCATGCCGCTTCCCACGGCCTGTGCCCCGTCGAAGATCTGGAACAAGGCGGCAAAGGCCAGGAACGTCGCCGCCATGGCGATAACGGGCTGATTCTCCGGTGCCGAAAGGTCGAGAAAGCCCGCGATCAGCAGCCGTGGCGCGAAAAGCATCAGGAGCGCCATGCAGCCCATGAAGCTGACGCCCATTGCGAAGGCGGTCCAGCCCGCGCGCGTGATGGCGAGTGCATCCTGCGCACCATAGGCGCGGCCCACCCGGACGGTGACCGCCTGGCCAAGGCCCATTGGCACCATGAAGCTCACCGACGCGATCTGGATGGCTATGGCGTGTGCGGCCAGCGAGACTGTGTCGATCAGTCCCATCAACAGGGCGGCCGCGTTGAAGATCGACACCTCGAAGGTGAGGATGGCCGCGATCGGCAAGCCGAGACGCAACATCGACCGGAAGCGCGGCCAATCTGGCCGCCACAGCCGGCCGAATATGCTGAAGCGCCGGAATTGCCGGTCGAGTGAGACCACTGCGGTCAAACCGAGAAACAGGAAGACGCTGGAAAGCGTGGTGGCCATTCCGGCCCCAACCACGCCGTAGGCGGGGAAGCCGAGATTCCCGAAGATGAGCACCCAGTTGGCCAGCACATTGAAGCCGACGCACAGGAAGGCGACGACCAGCGCCCAGCGGGGCCGCTCCAGCGCTGAAATGAAGGAGCGAAGCACGACATAGCTGAAGAAGGGCAGGGCGGCCCATTGCAGCGCACGCATATAGCCGGCTGCTTCGGCGCTCAGCTCCTGGTCCTGCCCCATCGCAAGGAGAATGTCCTCGGTGTGCCAGAGGACCGCCCAAATGGGCAGGGAAACGATCACCGCGAGCCACAGGCCCTGACGCACCGTGCGCCGCACCTCGCGCACCGAATGCAGCTTACGGCCGAGCGCGCTCGCCATCATGGGAGAGGCGGCTGTCAGGAGGCCGAGGCCAAAGATGATTGGCATGAAGTAGAGATTGTGACCCAGCGTTCCGGCGGCGAGCGCTTCCGGTGAAAGCCGCCCCAGCATCATCACGTCCGTCACGGTCATGGCGGTCTGTGCCAGATTGGTCAGAATCATCGGCCAGGCGAGCGCCAGCGTGGCGCGCGCTTCGGAAAGCCAGAGATTGACCGGGGGCGCGCCCGCGCCCATAGCCAGGGCCGACATAACCAGCATTTCCCGTGGATCGTAGCGGCTCACAGGCCGCAGCCAGTATTCGGCGATGCGTGGATGCAATTCGCCTGCCGGTTGCTTAATCGTCCACCGCGCGCCAGACAAGTCAATTTGTCTTTTCGGTCAGTTTAGCGGCGTTGATGGATCGGCAGCTCCCAAAGCGGTTCCCGCTGGCAAGAACTCCCGCTCGCAAAGTGCGGGCGGGGCTCGCTCTTCAATCTTTCAATTGTCGGCCTAGGCGTCCGGCCAGATCCTGGATGAACTGCCATGCCACGCGGCCGGAACGGCTGCCGCGGGTGGTCGCCCACTCCAGGGCCTCGGCGCGCAGCACCTGCGGGTCCACGGGCAGGTCGTGATAGGTGACATAGCCCTCGACCATGGCCAGATACTCGTCCTGCGAGCACTTGTGGAAGCCGAGCCAGAGGCCGAAGCGGTCCGACAGCGACACCTTCTCCTCCACCGCTTCCGACGGATTAATGGCCGTCGAGCGCTCGTTCTCGATCATGTCGCGCGGCAGGAGATGGCGGCGATTCGACGTGGCGTAGAAGATCACGTTTTCCGGCCGGCCCTCTACGCCGCCTTCCAGCGCCGCCTTCAGAGACTTGTAGGAGGTGTCCTCCTGGTCGAAGGAAAGATCGTCGCAGAATAGGATGAAGCGGTGCACTGACTGCTTGAGAAGCGTCATCAGCCGGGGCAGGCTCTCGATGTCCTCGCGGTGGATTTCGACAAGCTTCAGCGGGCCCGAGGCTTCCTTGTTGCGGTTGATATGCGCATGCACAGCCTTCACCAGTGAGGACTTGCCCATGCCGCGCGCGCCCCACAGAAGCGCATTGTTTGCCGGCAGCCCCAGAGCGAAGCGGCGGGTGTTGTCGAGAAGTATGTCGCGCACCCGGTCGACGCCCTTGATGAGCTCAAGCTCAACGCGGTTGACGCGGGGAACGGGCACAAGCACGCCGTCTTCAGCCTGCCAGACAAAGCAGTCGGCACTCTCGAAATCGGGCGGCAGCACGGGCGCAGGAGCCATGCGGGAGACCACTTCGATCAAACGATCGAGCTTTTCGGTCAGCGCCTGGAGGGCTTTTTCCGCCATTGCGTCGTTCCATTTCCGCAAAAAACAGTACCGTACGGTACGGTTCTGTCACACCGACAGGTGATTTTCAAGCGGTTCAATTTTCGTTGCGCAGATGGCTCTCACAACACGCCAAACTGTTGCAAAGAGGGGCTGAACCTCTATATTCCGCCCGACTTTGGCGGGCTGGCGGCGCTCCAGTCCTTTCCGCATTTGGGGAGTTCTTCATGTTTGTGACACCGGCATATGCCCAGGCGGGTGCGGGAGCACCGGATGTTTTCGTCAGCATCCTGCCTTTCGTGCTTATTTTCGTCATTATGTATTTCCTTATCATCAGGCCGCAGCGCCAACAGATGAAGAAGCGGCAAGAGATGCTCGCGGCCGTCCGCCGGGGCGATACGGTCGTGACGGGCGGCGGGCTGGTCGGCAAGGTGACCAAGGTTATCAACGATGCTGAGTTGGAGGTGGATCTCGGCGGCGGCATGAAGGTCACGGCCCTGCGCGCGATGCTCGCCGAAGTCCGGACCAAGGGGGAGCCGGTCTCGGACAAGAACGGCAAGTAGGCGGCACCGGGACATAGCGCCGGAAACGGCCGAAAAACACGAGGCAACATGCTCTATTTCTCGCGCTGGCAGACGTTCTCCATCTGGCTCGTTGTCATATTGGGCATCCTGTACGCCGCGCCCAATGTTATCCCGCAATCCTATCTGGCCTCGCTGCCGAGCTGGGCGCCGTCGCGGCCGATGACGCTGGGCCTCGATCTGCAGGGCGGTTCGCATATCCTGCTGCAGGTCGAGCGCAATTCGCTGGTTTCGGAACGTCTGGCAAGCGTGAGAGACGATGTGCGCAGTGTGCTGCGCGAGAAGCGCATCGGCTACACCGGGCTTTCCACCGCCGGCCAATCGGTTCAGGTGCGCATCCGGGGTACCGGAGAGGTGGAGGCTGCCCGCAAGGCGCTCGAGGAGCTGACGCAACCCATCACCTCCAGCCTTTTCGGCGGCGGCGTGATAAGGGAGCTTGAGCTCAGCGAGCCCGAGCCAGGCCTCTTCCGTCTCACTCTCACGGATGAGGGGATGAATTACCGCATCTCCTCGGCCGTGGAGCAATCCATCGAGGTTGTAAGCCGCCGCGTTAACGAGCTCGGCACGACTGAGCCGGTCATTCAGCGGCAGGGCAACGATCGCATTCTCGTCCAGGTGCCAGGCCTTCAGGACCCCGACCGCCTGAAGGACATCCTCGGCCAGACCGCGCGGCTTACCTTCCAGATGGTGGACCAGTCCATGCCGGTGGAGGAGGCGATCCAGGGCCGGCCGCCTGTTGGCACCTCGGTCATGTATTCGACCGACAATCCGCCCATACCCTATATTATCGAGGATCGGGTGATCGTCTCCGGCGAGAACCTCGTCGATGCTCAGGCCGGCTTCGATCAGCTGACCAATCAGCCGATCGTCACCTTCCGGTTCGACACAAGGGGAGCCACTCGTTTCGGACAGGCGACCCAGCAGAATGTCGGCCGACTTTTCGCCATCGTACTTGACGGCAAGGTTATCTCCGCTCCGCAGATCCGCGAGCCAATCCTAGGCGGCACGGGACAGATCTCCGGCAATTTCACCGTTCAGAGCGCCAATGATCTGGCGGTGCTGCTACGGGCGGGCGCTCTGCCGGCCACACTGACGGTGGTGGAAGAGCGCACCGTGGGCCCCGGCCTCGGCCAGGACTCGATCGACGCGGGTATTGCAGCCTCCATTATCGGTTCGGTGCTCGTGATCATCTTCATGATCATGGCCTACGGCTTCCTGGGCATCATCGCCGACCTGGCGCTGGTTCTGAACGTGGTGATGATCATCGCCATCCTGTCGGTGCTAGGGGCTACGCTGACACTGCCCGGCATCGCGGGCATCGTGCTTACCATTGGCATGGCCGTGGACTCGAACGTGCTGATCTACGAACGCATCCGCGAGGAGCGGCGGCTCGGACGGTCGGTGCTCAAGTCGTTCGACGCTGGCTTTGAGCGCGCGCTGGCGACGATCGTCGACTCCAACCTGACGACCCTCATCGCGGCGCTCGTGCTGTTCGTGGTCGGCACCGGCCCGGTGAAGGGCTTCGCCGTAACGCTCGCCATCGGTATCTGCACGACGCTGTTCACCGCCTTCACCTTCACACGCTGGGTGGTGGCATTCTGGCTGCGCCGCAGCAGGCCGACCGAGGTTCCGAAGGGCTACATCCACCTCGTGCCTGAGGTGACGCGCATTCCGTTCATGAAGATGCGCCTGCAGGTCTTTGCCCTGTCGATCCTGCTCAGCATCGCCTCCATTGTGCTGGTGTTCACGGTCAAGCCGAACTTCGGCATTGACTTCACCGGCGGCACGCTGATCGAGGTGCGGGCGAAGAACGGCCAGACCGACATCGGCGAGATCCGCCAGAAGCTCTCCGAGGCTGGCATCCACGAGGTGCAGGTTCAGGGCTTCGGCGAAGCGTCTGACGCCCTGATCCGCCTCGGCGCCGCCGAGGATGAGGCCACTGGCAATGCAACCGTGCAGAAGGCGCAGCAGATCCTGTCGGCTGACTACGACATCCGCCGCACGGAGGTCGTGGGGCCGACGGTGTCCAATGAACTCATGTGGTCGGCCATTGTCGGCATCCTCGTCGCCATGGCGGGCATCATGATCTACGTGTGGGTGCGGTTTGAATGGCAGTTCGCCATCGGCGCGATCATGTCCACCATCAACGATATCTGCCTTACTCTCGGCTTCCTCGTGGTGACGCAGATCCAGGTGGACCTCACGACCGTGGCTGCGATGCTGACGATCGTGGGCTACTCGCTCAACGACACAGTGGTGATCTACGACCGCATCCGCGAGAACCTGCGCCGCTTCAAGAAGATGCCTCTCGGCCAGCTGCTCGACCTCTCGGACAACGAGATGCTCGCCCGTACGGTGATGACGTCGGTCACGACGTTGCTGGCCCTCGTTGCGCTGTACTTCTTCGGCGGCGAGGTGATCCGCTCGTTCGTGGCGTCGATGATCTTCGGCGTGGTAATCGGCACCCTGTCGTCGATCTTCATCTCTGCCCCGGCGCTCATCTTCTTCAACCTGCGGCCGGCCAAAGGGCCGCTCATTTCCGAAGAGGAGATTCGGGCTGGCGAAGCTAGAGATCTAAAGGCTGAGGGCAAGCAGGTTTCGGCAACCTGATGGCAGAAGGCATGCAGATACGCAGGGCGCATTTTCCCAGCCGCGCGCCGATCGACGCCTATGGCAATGGCGGTTTCCGCTTCGCCGACATGTCGCATCGCGGCTCGCTTCTCTTCCTGCCATCCGGAATCCATGGATGGCAGCCGCAGAGTCCTCCAACGCTGACCGAGGCCGATTTCGCCCCCGTAGTTGCGGAGTCCGAAAAGATAGAGATCCTGCTTGTAGGGACAGGCGAACGGCTCGAGCCGCTTGCACCGGACCTGCGCCAGGTCCTAAAGGCTGCCGGAATGGCGGTGGAGATCATGTCTACGGGCGCGGCGGTGCGCACATTCAACGTGCTTCTGGCGGAAGAGCGGGCGGTCGCTGCGGCGCTAATCGCGGTCGACTGAGGCGCCGGCGTGACCCCCGCCGAAAGCGAAGCTCTGGCGGTGGTTCGGCGGGCGGATCCCGACCGCTTCATCTCGGCCCTCTATGCGCCTGCCGAAAAGCGCGGCGCGCTCTTCGCGCTCTATGCCTTCAATGCCGAGCTTGCGGCTGTGCGCGACCGTATCCGGGAGCCGATGTCGGGCGAGATTCGCCTGCAGTGGTGGCGCGACGTGCTTGCCGATCCCGACGATCCGGCGCCCGCGGGCGGCTATCCCGTAGCCGTCGCGCTTCTTGAGGCGGTCCGGCAGCACCGCCTGCCCATCGAGACGTTTCGCAACATGATCGAGGCGCGCCTCTTCGATCTCTACGACGATCCGATGCCGACGCGCACCGATCTCGAAGGCTATTGCGGCGAGACGGCCTCAGCCCTCATCCAGCTTTCGGCCCTGGTGCTCGACGCCGACGCGGCTGGGCGCACCGCAGGCCTTGCCGGCCACGCCGGCTGCGCGCAGGCCATGACGGGGCTTCTGCTCCTGCTGTCTATCCACCGCCGGCGCGGGCAATGCTACATCCCGCGCGACGTTCTTGCAGCCGCAGGCACCACACGCGACGATCTTGTTTCGGGGAACGACCGCCAGGGCGCGGAGCGGGCCATTGCGGCCATGGCCGCGCTTGCGCGCGAGCATCTGGCCGCCTTCCGGCAGGGAGCAGGGGCGCTTCCTGCCAGCCTGCGCCCGGCCTATCTGCCCGTTGCATTGTCGGAAGCCTATCTTAGGCGGATCGAGTCCGGTGCCTTCGACCCGATGGAGGAAAGCGCTGCCATTTCCCCGCTGCGCCGCCACTGGGCGGTGCTGCGCCGCGCGCTTTCGGGCTGGTGAGCCAGTAGCAGTTGGGCCGATCTGTTCCCGTCGTTACGGAAGCCCAAATTCGGCCCTGCTTTTTTGCTCAACAGCCCCCATTTTATTAGAGCATTGTAGGAGGGAGTTTCAAATGACGGCTTCGGCCGAGGGCAGGCGGCCCGATACGGGTTGGCGGACCGTGTTCATGGAAATGCTGACAGGTGCGCGCGAAGCTGCCCAGCGCCTTCCGGTGACGACGCTCTTCCTGCTTGCCGCCGCTCTGCAGGCGAACCTCGTCGCCGCGGACATCCACCTTTTCGGCGAGGATTCGCAAGGCCTGCCCTCCGACACGAATTTCGACGTGGGGCTTGGTCTCGTCGCGGGAGCCACGGCAAGTCTGGCCGTGACGCTGAGGGGAGAAGCGCGCAAGGTGTCGTCTGCGAAAACACTGCCGCTAGCGCTTCTGGCCGGTATCGTGGCCTGCCTCGTTCTGGCGCTGCCTGACCATTTTCTCACGCTTGAATGGGCCGTGATGCTTGGCCTCGTTGCGCTGGTGCCCATTGCCCCGTTCATCGGGCGCGGCGACAGCTCCGCCTTCTGGATATTCGCGGCGCGCTCGGCCTTTGCGGTGCTGCTCGGCGTCCTTGCGCTGCTTCTGTTTGCCGGAGGCATCTCGGCGATCCTAGCGAGTCTGACCTATCTGTTCGGCATTCCCGTGCCCGACGATCTCTACGGCCATGTCTGGCTTTCCACCGGTCTCTTCGCCGCGCCGCTGTTCGGGCTGGGACAGTTGCCGGACCGCTTCGACGAGACGCCGGGCGAGGCGCTGCAGGGCTTCATGGATCGCGGCATGCGCGCGCTCGGAGACTTCGTGGCGGCGCCGCTCCTGATCCTCTATGCGATCATCCTGCATCTTTATGCCATGAAGATCGCGGTGACCGGCGAGGTGCCGCAAGGCCAGATCGGCTGGCTGGTGCTCACTTACGGCTTCTGCATCTTCGCGGCGCTCATCATCATCAATCCGTTCTTCGACCGGGCGCGGGCGCCCACGCGCGCCTTCCTCCGGCTCTGGCCTTTCTTTCTGCCGATTCCCTTGGTTCTCCTGGCCTACGCGCTCATGCTGCGCGTGGGCGAATTCGGTATCACGCCCGAGCGCTACCTGCTCGGCCTCTTCGGCCTGGTGACGGCGCTTTTGCTGGCACTGCAACTCCTCGCGCGTGTGCGCGGCGATATTCGGGCGATAGCCGCGCTTCCGGCCGCAGCACTCATTTTGGGCGGCTTCGGTCCGCAGGGTGCGCTCGGCGTCTCGATCGCGAGTCAGGCTTCCCGGTTCCTGGAGATCGTGAACAATTCGCCGGTGGAAGGGGAGCGCCATAAGGAGGCGCTCGGCGCACTGAGCTTTCTTGCCGCACGGGATGCGCTTGCTCGCGTTCTGCCCGAAGGACTTCCGGCATCGGCGTTGGAGAGCGACAGCCATCCGTATCGCACCGTTGCCAAAGCATGGGGGCTCGACCCCGATCGGCTGGGGCCGAACCGACGCGCCTTGCCGCTCAACGATCGCAGCCGGCCAACGGCCTTTACCGCGGCAGGCTTCGATACCGTCATTCAGCCTGTCCGTCTTGCGGTCGACATGAAGGAGCCTGTCACTGTCCGTTTGCCGGAAGGAAAGGAGATCGTCTTCGCGCTCGAAGCGGATGCGCTGGTCGTAATCGCGGATGGGCAGAGCACTCTTTTTCCGGTCGCTGCCAGCCGGATCGAGGCACTTGCGCAACTCGACGTCGATGCGCCGGCACAGTTGCGCCTGGAGGCAGACGGGCGTGCGCTGCAACTGATCCCGACCTACCTCTACATCGATCCCGGCCCGCCCTTGCGGCTCGAAAATCTTGAGGCCACCGTTCTGCTCAGGACTGAGGATTGGCGATAGCCGCTGTGCCTACTCGGCGGCGGCCCGCGTCTCCAGTCCCAGCCAGCGCCGGCAATCGGCCAGCGCGCGAGCCGTGATCGCGCGCTTCTTGGCAAGCGATTTCTCCTTGCCGCGCAGGCGCTTGCCCTCCGCCTTCGGCGTCTCGACAGGCGGGAAGAGGCCGAAATTGATGTTCATCGGCTGGAAGGAGCGCTTGCCGGGCTCGTCGTCGGCAAGGATGTGCCCGCCGGTGATGTGATTGAGCAGGGCGCCGAAGGCGGTGGTCGGCGGCGGCGGCGAAACGGGGCGGCCCAGGCGCTCGGCAGCGGCGAACCGCCCGGCGATCAGCCCCATGGCCGCACTCTCCACATAGCCCTCGCAGCCGGTGATCTGGCCTGCAAAGCGCAGGCCCGGGCGGGATTTCAGCTGCAGCGTTCCGTCAAGCAGCGCCGGCGAGTTGATGTAGGTGTTGCGGTGCAGGCCGCCGAGACGGGCAAATTCCGCATTTTCAAGCCCGGGGATCATCCGGAAGATGCGCACCTGCTCGCCATATTTCAGCTTCGTCTGGAAGCCCACCATGTTGTAGAGCGTGCCCAGTGCATTATCCTGGCGCAACTGCACGACGGCGTAGGGCTTCTCATCGGGCTTGTGGGCGTTGGTGAGCCCCATCGGCTTCATCGGCCCGTGCCGCAGCGTCTCCGGTCCGCGTTCGGCCATCACCTCGATCGGCAGGCAGCCATCGAAATAGGGTGTGCCCTCCCATTCCTTGAAGGCAGTCTTTTCGCCCTCAAGCAGCGCCTGCACAAAGCTCTCGTACTGCTCCTTGTTCATGGGGCAGTTGATGTAGTCCTTGCCCGTCCCGCCCGGACCCGTCTTGTCGTAGCGGGACTGGAACCAGGCCACATCCATATTGATCGTATCGAAATGCACGATCGGCGCTATCGCATCGAAGAAGGCAAGCGCTTCAGACCCGGTCTCCGCGCGGATGGCCTCCGCAAGAGCAGGCGAGGTGAGCGGTCCCGTGGCGATGATCACCTGATCCCACTCCGCCGGCGGCAGCCCGGTGATTTCTTCGCGAACGACCGTAATCAGCGGGTGCGATTCGATGGCTTGCGTCACGGCGCGGGAAAAGCCCTCACGATCCACAGCCAGCGCGCCGCCCGCAGGTACCTGATGGGCATCGCCGGCACGCATGACAAGCGAGCCTGCCAGTCGCATCTCGGCGTGAAGCAGGCCCACCGCATTGGTCTCCGCATCGTCGGAGCGGAAGGAGTTCGAGCAGACAAGCTCGGCAAGGCTGTCGGTTTTGTGCGCGTCAGTGCCGCGCAAGGGGCGCATCTCATGCAGGATTACGGGCACACCGGCCTCGGCTGCCGCCCAGGCCGCCTCCGAGCCCGCCAATCCTCCGCCTATCACGTGGATGGGTGTCTTCGTCATGTGCCGGACATAGGGTGAACGGGGCAAGGATGCAAAGCAAAAAAAAAACAACACCCGCCGGGGGAGGAGGACCGGCGGGTGTCGTTTTGGTCGACCGGCGATCGGGAGGAGGAGGAGAAAGCCGGTCGCATTCACCAAGGTGGGAGGAGGAGACCTTGGCGAAATCCTGTCGTTTTGTTAGATCGCCTTACGGGCGACGTACGGAATGTCGCTGCGGGAAATCCCGAGGTCGTTGAGCTCGCGGTTGGTGAGGCGGCTCAGCTCGTTAACCGTCTGCCGGTAGCGGCGCCAGTTGCGGTAATTGCGGATCAGGTTCATCGTCGTACTCACTGTCGGCTGGTTCGTTTGATCTTGTGCCCGTTAGATAATCCCGGGCCGGTGCGAGCGGAAGTGCCAATGTTGCATGGCAGCATTGCATATTGTGCAATGCACCATGATCTTGCCGCAAGAGTGAACGAGTGGCTTCATCGGATGGCCAAATTTGCGTGTAGGAACCTGCCGAATCGGGTTCCTTCGCAAGTGCAGCACGGCAAAGAACCAGTATGCGGGCCGAAAACGGCTCCTCGTGCCAATTTTCCTTTGATAGACAAGGGGCAGGTGATATAGAACCCGCGCTTTCGGAGGCGGCGTCCTTCGAGCGGGTGTGGTGGAACTGGTAGACACGCAGGATTTAGGTTCCTGTGGCGCAAGCCGTGGGGGTTCAAGTCCCTCCACCCGCACCACCCGCTTCACGGGAAGGGTGGCAGGTCGTGCGGTCGAGGTATTGACCTGTAACCCGGGCCGCACACCGGCAGGAACCTCCGCAGGGCCGAATGATGGCTGCGATGCGCGGCGCGAGTGAACACAAAGGTTTGATGAATGCAGGTTAGCGAGACTCTCAATTCCGGTCTGAAGCGCGAGATCAAGGTCATTGTTCCGGCCAAGGACATGGAAGCCCGCCTGATGGAGCGGCTTCAGGATGCCAGCAAGAAGGTGCGGCTGAAAGGCTTCCGGCCGGGCAAGGTACCCGTGCAGCACCTGCGGCGTATTTACGGCAAGTCCTTCATGGCCGAGGTGGTGAACGAAATCCTCACCGATTCCTCGAGGACCATCCTCGAAGAGCGCGGCGAAAAGCCCGCCATGCAGCCCGAGATCACGATGACTGAGGACGAGCAGGAGGCCGAGAAGGTCCTTCAGGGCGGGGCCGATTTCGAGTTCTCGCTGTCCTACGAAGTCATCCCGACGATCGAGATCAAGGATTTCTCCGGCATCAAGATCACTCGGCCCGTCTATGACGTGCCGGAGGAGGAGGTGGAGGAGCAGGTCAAGCGTGTGGCCGACTCCGCCCGCACCTATGAGCCGAAGGACGGCAAGGCCGAAGAGGGCGACAAGGTCACCATCGACTATGTCGGCAAGATCGATGGTGAACCGTTTGATGGCGGCTCCGCCCAGGATTCGGAAGTGGTGATCGGCCACGGTCAGTTCATCCCCGGGTTCGAGGAACAGCTGAGGGGCCTCAAGGCTGGGGACACTAAGACCTTCAAGATCACATTCCCTGAGGAGTACCCGGCGCAGCATCTGGCCGGCAAGGAAGCCGAATTCGACGTCACCGTGAAGCAGGTGGCCGCGGCCGAGGAACTGACGATCGACGACGAGCTGGCGCAGAAGCTGGGGCTCGAATCGGCGGAAAAGCTGCGCGAGATCGTGCGCAGCCAGATCGAGAGCCAGTTCGGCCAGATGACGCGTCAGAAGGCTAAGCGCCAGCTTCTCGACGCGCTGGACGAAGACTACAAGTTTGAGGCTCCGTCCAAGCTCGTCGAAGCCGAATTTAACAACATCTGGTCGCAGGTCGTGCGGGATCTGCAGAGTGCGGGCCGCACCTTCGAGGATGAGGACACGACCGAGGAGGAGGCGCGCGAGGAATACAAGCGGCTGGCCGAGCGCCGGGTGCGCCTTGGCCTCGTCCTGGCCCAGATTGGCGAGCAGGCCGGCATCCAGGTTTCCGACGATGAAATGCAGCGCGCCCTGATCGACACGGTGCGCCGCTATCCGCCGCACCAGCAGCGGGAAATCTACGAGTTCTACCGCCAGAACCCGCAGGCGCTGGCCACCATCCGCGCGCCGCTGTTCGAGGAGAAGGTGGTGGACCATCTGCTCGCCCAGGTCGATGTGACGGACAAGAAGGTCAGCCGCGAAGAGCTCCTGGCTGACGACGAAGACGAGGCGGAGAAGTCCAAGCCGGCCGAGAAAAAGAAGGCCGCGCCCAGGAAGAGGGCCGCCAAGAAGGTCGAAGCCGAGTAGGCTGATCCATAGATCGAATAAGAAACCCTCGGTCAAATGAACTGATCCCGGACGCAGCCTTCGGGAGTCAGATCACAAATTGGCCGAGGTTTTTGTTGATTGGGGAGCCGCGTTTTAAGCGAGTCGGTTTTCACGCGGGATCAGTAACCGCCGCGGGTATTGCTTGCAGAGGCGCCGCATGTGTCCATCGCCTAAAAAACGAAGCCGCCGCGGTGATTTACCTGCGGCGGCTCAGCTATCGCTTATAGGGTTGGCCCTCAGAAAAAGCTCCGGCGCTGCCACCAGCCGGTCTTTCGCGGGGGCGCCTCCTCGCCTTCGGGCGAGGTGACTACAGGCTCCGGAGAAAGGGGCGCCTGCTCCTCTGAAGGTTTGCGCCGGCTGCGCGGCTTCTTTTTCGCTTGCTCGGCTTCCTCTGCTACTGCCGTCTCGGCAACGTCCGGAGAAGGCTCAGGTGCCGCTGTCGCCGTATCGGCTTCGGCCGCTTCCTGCGCTTGGGCGCTCTTGGTGCGCCGGCGTGGCTTCCTCGCCGGCTTCTCCTGGATTGCCGGCTCAGGCTCCGGCTCGGGGGAGGCCACCTCGACCTCAACTTCAACCACCGCCGCAGATTCGGCCTCTTCAGGTGAGGGCTCCGCTGTTTCCTCCTCAGCAGGTGCGCCAACCGGAACTTCTCCGCCTGAAGCGGTTTCCTGTTCGTCCCGCTTTAAGCGGTTGCGGCGGCCACCGCGCTTGCCCCGGTGCCGCTTCTTCTTCTCGCCTTCGCCAGCCTCGGCCGCCTCCACGCTTTCTTCGTCCGCATCGCTTGCGGCGACAGCGCTCTCTTCCTCGCTGGGTTCAGCGGGGCTGGCGACTGTATCTTCGCTCACCTGCTCCTGTACGGCAGCTCCGGCGGCCTGCTCGCCGCCCCGGTCACGGCCGCCCCGCCGGCGGCGCTTGCGGCGGCGCTTGCGGCCATGGCTGCCATCCTCCTCTTCGGCGGAGGGTGCGGCCTGGTGTGTTTCCTCTTCGGAAGCGGCGGTCTCGCCCTCATCCGCCTCCGCGGAGATCACCGGCGCCGCCTGAGGCGCGGCGGGCAGTTTCGTGGAAGGCTGGCCCTTCACGATCGCGTAATGCTGGCCGCCCAGCTCGTCGTCGACTTCGATCGTGATCGAGACGCCAAAGCGCGACTCGAGCTCCATCAGGTTCGAGCGCTTTTGGTTGAGCAGATAGAGCGCGGTAGAGGAGGGCGTGCGCACGACGATGTCGTTGCGCGGGTCCTTGAGAAGATACTCCTCGATCGCGCGGACCACGAGCAGCGCCAGCGAGGAGTCGGAGCGCACATATCCCGTGCCGCCGCAATGGGGGCAGGGCTTCATGGTGCTTTCCAGCACGCTCGTGCGGATGCGCTGACGCGACATTTCCAGCAGGCCGAAATGGGAGATCCGGCCAACCTGGATGCGCGCGCGGTCGTTCTTCAGGCATTCCTTGAGGCGCTTTTCCACCGCACGGTTGTTGCGGCTCTCCTCCATGTCGATGAAGTCGATGACGATCAGGCCCGCAAGGTCGCGCAGGCGCAGCTGGCGGGCGATCTCCTCCGCCGCTTCCAGATTGGTCTGGAGCGCCGTATCCTCGATGGAGTGCTCCTTTGTGGAGCGGCCCGAGTTGACGTCGATGGCAACCAGCGCCTCGGTCTGGTTGATGATGATGTATCCGCCCGATTTCAGCGTCACCTGCGGCTGCAGCATCTTGTCGAGCTGCGCCTCGATGCCATTGCGGGCGAAGATGGGGACGGAGTCCCGATAGGGTTGCACCACCTTCGCATGGCTCGGCATCAGCATGCGCATGAAATCCTTGGCCTCGCGATACCCTTCCTCGCCGGCCACTAGGATCTGGTCGATGTCCTTATTGTAGAGGTCGCGCACGGCCCGTTTGATCAGGCTGCCTTCCTCGTAGACGAGGGCGGGAGCGATGGATTGAAGCGTGAGGTTGCGCACGCGCTCCCAAAGCCGAAGCAGGTACTCGTAGTCGCGCTTGATCTCCGCTTTTGTCCGGTTGGCGCCGGCGGTGCGCAGAATGACGCCCATTCCCTCCGGCACGTCCAGGCTCTTGACGATCTCCTTGAGCCGCTTGCGGTCCTGCGGGTTGGTGATTTTGCGCGAGATGCCGCCGCCGCGCGCCGTGTTCGGCATCAGCACGGAATAGCGGCCGGCGAGCGACAGATAGGTGGTCAACGCCGCGCCCTTGTTGCCACGTTCCTCTTTCACCACCTGTACGAGCAGGATCTGCCGCCGCTTGATCACCTCCTGGATTTTGTAGTTGCGGCGTATCGGCCGGCGGCGGTTCTGCGCCTCATCGAGCGCATCTTCAGCGCCGACAGTGTCAACCTCGCCTTCTTCCTCGGCTCCGTTGCCGTTCTCGGCTTCGGTGTCCGAAACGCCCTCCGCGATCACGTCCCCGTGGGCCTGTTCGGCCTGGGCGGGCGTGTTTTCCTCCGCCCCCGAGCCTCGGCGGGAACGGGAACGCCGCCGCTTCTTGCCGTTGCCCGCATGGGCGTCCTGCTCTTCGGCGTCCTCGTCCGCGGCTTTCGCCTCCTCGGCCTCCGCCCGAAGGAGCGCCTGCCGGTCGGCTACTGGGATTTGGTAATAGTCAGGATGGATTTCGCTGAAGGCGAGAAAACCATGACGGTTGCCGCCATATTCGACAAAAGCCGCCTGCAGTGAAGGTTCAACGCGCGTGACCCGGGCTAGGTATATGTTTCCGCGGAGTTGCTTCTTGTCCTGGGATTCAAAATCGAACTCTTCGACACGGTTACCGCGTAGAACGACTACGCGTGTCTCCTCCGGGTGGGAGGCGTCTATCAGCATCTTGTTGGGCATAAAGTCGTGTCTCCCCGGCACGCATCGCACGGGCGGTGAAGGTTGTGCGCCTTCCCGTCGCGTGACTTGTGGTGCCGGACAATCTGGGGTCTGCCGGCGACGAGGCCAAATCCGCAGAACGCACCGCCGCGAATGGATCGCGGGGGTTTCGATGTAACGTCCTGAGTGCGCTCACAGCCATCGCACCGCCCGACCGTACTGTTTCAACCAAGGTCCAATGGATCGGACCCGCTACTTCGCTCTACTAGAGCCGGCACGGAGTTCCCGGCCGCTTTCCTCAAGTTCAGGGTTTCGGCAAGGCCGCAAACACCTTGAAGAGAATCCTTTGAGCCATCGTCCTCGCCCGCGCAGCGTCGGCTCGGAAACGTCTCGCCCCCTTCGCCGCATCTCGGAAGCGGATGGCCCCAGAGAAGGGCATTACGATGGTTCACCACCGCTTTTATGATTTGACACAATCAATGGCAACCCTGATTTCACTGCCGCCGAAATGTGCCATCGCCGCCTTGAAGCAGCCAGAGACTTCCGCTAACCGCCTTGGCGAGGGGCCTTAATCGGGGACTGCTGCTGGTGTCGCAACGTTGGAATTTGCAGCCTGCCGTGCGATGGATTCACGGGGCTGCGCCCTTGCTGACCCTTACTTGGCTCATCCATGGTTTTCTTGTCTGTTTCGCGGCGGCAGCATTTGCCGCCTCCAGCGACGAAACGAGGCTGCTTGCCTACGACTACCGCATGGCGGGCGACCAAACCCATACCCGAATCATCATTCATTTCGACCGTGAGCCGGAGATCGGCTGGTTCCTCCTGCGTGCGCCACATCGCCTGGTGCTCGACCTTCCCGAAAGCGAATTCTCCTTCGAGGAGGAGGCCATTGCCCCGCGCGGGCTGGTGGCGCGGGTGCGCTACGGCCGCATGAGCCCTGGCCATTCGCGCATGATCTTCACCGTGTCAGGGCCGTTTACGGTCGATGATCTGAACGTGCTCAAGAACGAGAATGCGCCGGGCTACAGGATCATCATCGACATTGCCGCGGCCTCGCAGGAAGCTTTTGAAGCAGCCATGCGCAAACGCATTCCCGCCCTGCCGGAGGATGCGGGCATCGCTAAGGCGCCGACGCAAAGGGGCTCCAAGGATGGACGCTTCACCGTGGTCATCGACCCGGGCCATGGCGGCATCGACGGCGGGGCGCGCGGGGTCAGCGGCATCGAGGAGAAGATGATCACGCTGGCCTTCGCGCTGGAGCTGCGGAAAAAGCTGGAGGCGATGGGCAAGTACAATGTCGCCCTTACGCGTGAAACCGACGTTTTCCTGCGCCTTGACGAGCGCGTGCGCATCGCCCGGGAGAATGAGGCGGACCTGTTCATTTCCATTCATGCCGATTCGATCCGACTGCCTAATTTCCGCGGCGCGACCGTTTACACCCTGTCGGAACGCGCGTCCGATGCGGAGGCGGCCGCCACGGCGGCACGTGAAAATCTGTCTGACGAGATTGCGGGATTCGTGGCGGCGGAATCGGATGACGAAGTCACTGACATCCTGATCGATCTTATTCGCCGCGAGACCCACGCCTTCTCCATCCGCTTTGCCCGAACGCTCCTCGGTGAACTCAGCGGCAGCGTAGAACTCGTCGGCAACCCCTTGCGCTCGGCGGGTTTCATCGTTCTTCGCGCGCCGGATGTGCCGTCCGTGCTTCTGGAACTGGGCTACCTGTCCAATGCCGAAGACGAGAAGCTCATGCGTGATGCCGCCTGGCGCTCCGAGGCCGTGGATCGGATCATTGAGGCGATCAACATCTTCGCGGAGGCGGGCGCGCGCGGATGAGAACCGTTGCAGCCGCACAACACCACCGGTCTTTTCGCGTATCAATTTGCGATTCGGCCCCGGGTGCAGCCCCATTTTGTCCACATGGACAAGGCAGTAGGGCCGATCAGGGCGGTTTTCCCTCTTCGCGGTGATGATGTTATCATGGCCGGGCGGAGGCGGGATGATGGGACGCCGCCGGACCTTGGCGCTTTGGAGCACGCATGTTACGTCTGCTAGGTTATTTCTTCGGCATCGGAGTGGTCTTCGCCCTGGTCGCGGCGGCGGGGGTCGCCATCTATATCGGTGGCCTCACGAAGGACCTGCCCGACTATGAGGTGCTGGCCAGATACGAGCCGCCGGTAACCACGCGCGTTCATGCCTCCGACGGCTCGCTGATGGCGGAATTCGCGCGCGAGCGGCGGCTCTATTTGCCGATTCAGGCCATTCCCGATCGCGTCAAGGCCGCGTTCCTCTCCGCCGAGGACAAGAATTTCTACAGCCATCCCGGCATCGACGCTCTGGGGCTGGTGCGTGCGGTGGTCACCAACCTGCAGAATCTTGGTTCGGGCCGCCGCCTTGTGGGTGCGTCGACCATCACCCAGCAGGTTGCAAAGAACTTCCTGCTTACCTCGGACCAGACCATCCAGCGCAAGATCAAGGAGATGATCCTGGCCTTCCGCATTGAGCAGGCCTATTCGAAAGACCGGATCCTTGAGCTCTACCTCAACGAGATTTTCTTCGGGCTTGGCTCTTACGGCGTGGCGAGCGCCGCGCTCTCCTATTTCAACAAGCCTGTCCAGGATTTGACGATCGCGGAGGCGGCCTATCTCGCAGCACTGCCCAAGGGGCCGTCCAACTACCATCCCTTCCGCCATACCGACCGTGCGATCGAGCGGCGCAACTGGGTCATCGACCAGATGCACGCCAATGGCTACATTACCGCCGAGGAGGCGGAAAAGGCCAAGGCCACGGATCTGAACGTCAATCCGCGGCCGCGCGGCAGTTATCTCTTCGCCGCCGACTATTTCACCGAGGAGGTGCGGCGCGAGATCATCGCGCGCTATGGCGAGGATGCCCTCTATGAGGGCGGCCTCTATGTGCGCACCACGCTCGACCCGAAACTGCAGCTTTACGCGCGCAGTGCGCTCCAGGACGGGCTTATTCGCTACGACACGCTGCGCGGCTTCCGCGGCCCGGTCGACAGGATCGACGTTTCGGGCGACTGGGGCGCTCCGCTCGGCGATATCGAGGCTTTGAGCGACGTCCCCGAATGGCGTCTGGCGGTCGTGCTCGAAGCCGACAGCAAGTCCGTCCGCATCGGCCTGCAGCCTAAGCGGGAGGTGTCCGGCGCGCTCTCGGAAGAGCGTGAGACCGGCACGATCGCGCTTGAGGATATGAAATGGGCCCTGCGCCACGTGGTGGACGGCCATACGGTCAAGGCTAATTCCCCCGCCGAAGTGCTCAAACCCGGCGACGTTGTCTATGTACAGCGCAAGGAAGAGGGCGGAGGTGAGTGGATTCTGCGCCAGGTGCCTGAAATCGGAGGCGCGCTTGTGGCCATGGACCCCCATACCGGCCGCGTCCTTGCGATGGTCGGCGGCTTCTCCTATGCCGCATCGCAGTTTAACCGCGCCACCCAAGCCTATCGCCAGCCGGGCTCCTCCTTCAAGCCGATCGTCTACGCGGCGGCGCTGGACAATGGCTACACGCCCGCTTCCGTGGTGCTGGACGCTCCTATCACTATCCAGATCGGCAATCAGGTCTGGGAGCCCAAGAACTATGGTGGTGGTTTCGCCGGCCCGTCCACGCTTAGGATGGGCATCGAGCGTTCGCGCAATCTGATGACGGTACGGCTCGCCAAGGATATGGGCATGGATCTGGTGGCCGAATATGCCGAGCGATTCGGCGTCTATGACGACATGCCCGAGCATCTGGCCATGTCGCTCGGCTCCGGCGAGACTACCGTGATGCGCATGGTTACCGCCTATGCGATCATGGCCAATGGCGGCAAGGCGTTCACTCCGACGCTGATCGACCGCATACAGGACCGCTACGGCAAGACCGTCTACAAGCACGACACGCGCGAGTGCATCGGCTGCACGGCGGAGGTATGGAACGGCCAGAGCGAGCCCGAGATCGTGGATGACCGCGAGCAGGTGCTCGACCCCATGACGGCTTACCAGATCACCTCCATGATGCAGGGTGTCGTCACCCGCGGCACGGCGACGATGATTTCCGAGCTCGGCCGGCCGATCGCCGGCAAGACCGGTACCACCAATGACGAGAAGGATGCCTGGTTCATCGGCTATACGCCTGATCTCGTGGTCGGTGTCTTCATGGGTTACGATCAGCCGCGCCCGATGGGTAAGGGTTCGACGGGCGGCGGGCTCGCGGCGCCGATCTTCAAGGACTTCATGGAGGACGCGCTGAAGGACATGCGCCCGGTAGAGTTCCAGATGCCGGAAGGCATGCGTCTTGTCGCTATCGATCGGCAGACGGGCATGCACGCCGAGCCCGGCCAGCCCGGCGTCATCATGGAGGCATTCAAGCCTGGCACCGGGCCTGCGGACAGCTATTGGGTGATCGGCATGGAGGAACTGGACAGCGAGCGGGCGAACACCATCTCGCCCCAGGCCAATCGCGCGATCACCTCAGGCGCAGGCGGCCTGTTCTAGGCAAATTGCCGTTACAGAGTCCTTCGCAGCCTATTGCTTTTGCAAAGCGGTCGCCTGTCCTTTACAGGCGGCCGTTCCGTTCATAAGTTCCGCCCGACTTTGATCCCTATCCGAAAGAAGGATGCCATGCGCACTGAAACGGCAACGCTGGTCGACGAAATCAGGCAGGCCATAAGCCTGCTGAGGAGGTATCTTTGACTGGGACGAGGCAGTAAAACGGCTCGAGTACCTCAACGCGCGCGCCGAGGACGGCAAACTGTGGGACAACCCGCAGGAAGCGCAGAAGCTGATGCGGGAGCGCCAGACGCTCGAGGAAAATATCAATACGGTCAACGGGTTCTCTCAGGCTCTTGATGATAACATTGAGCTGATCGCGCTCGGCGAGGAGGAAGGGGACGAACAGATCGTAGAGGAGGCGGAGGCGGCAATCCGTTCCTTGCGCGGTGAGATCGCCTCGCGCCAAGTGGAACTGCTGCTGTCGGGAGAGGCGGACGCCAACGATACCTATCTCGAAATCCACGCCGGCGCGGGCGGCACCGAGAGCCAGGATTGGGCGCAGATGCTACTGCGCATGTACACGCGCTGGGCGGAACGGCGGAAGATGAAGGTCGAGGTGCTGGAGATACACGACGGTGATGAGGCCGGCATCAAATCGGCCACCATCCTGATCAAGGGCCACAATGCCTATGGATGGCTCAAGACCGAATCGGGCGTGCATCGCCTCGTGCGCATCTCGCCCTTCGACAGCAATGCGCGCCGCCACACCTCTTTCGCCAGCGTGTGGGTCTATCCGGTGATCGACGATTCGATCGAAATCGAGATTCCCGAATCGGACGTTCGCATCGACACCTACCGCTCTTCCGGGGCGGGCGGGCAGCACGTCAACACCACCGATTCGGCCGTGCGCATCACCCATCTGCCGACCGGGATCGCGGTTTCCTGCCAGCAGGAGCGGTCGCAGCACAAGAACCGGGCCAAGGCCTGGGAGATGCTGCGCGCGCGCCTTTACGAACTGGAGTTGAAGCGGCGCGAAGAAGAGGCGAACGCAACCGAAGCCGCCAAGAGCGACATCGGCTGGGGCCACCAGATCCGCTCCTACGTGCTACAGCCCTATCAGATGGTGAAGGATCTGCGCACGGGCGTTGAAAGCCCCAGCCCTCAGGACGTACTCGATGGCGATCTGGACGAGTTTATGAAGGCTTCGCTGTCGCAGAGGATCAGCGGCGGTGCCGCCGCGCCGGTCGAGGATATCGAATGAGCGCGGCGTCGTGACATGGCCCGAAACCATAATTGTATTTTGGCCGCTGCCGGTATGGCGCTAGGGCACTATTATAGGTTCGCTGCCCTGCGCCTCTGAAGGCGGCGGGCATCTGGTTGTGGGATCACTGCAAGACGGGAGTGGGGACGGATGTGCGGTATTGTCGGCATTGTCGGGCACTCGCCGGTGGCGCCGCTCATCGTGGATGCGCTCAAGCGGCTCGAATATCGCGGTTATGACTCGGCGGGCGTGGCCACGATCGAGCACGGCAAGCTCGCCCGCCGGCGGGCGGAAGGCAAGCTTGTCAACCTGGAACGGCGGCTTGCCGAAGAGCCGCTCGGCGGCTTCATCGGCATTGGCCACACGCGCTGGGCAACGCACGGCGTTCCCAATGAGGTGAATGCGCATCCGCATTTTTCCGAGGATGTCGCGATCGTCCACAACGGCATCATTGAGAATTTCTCCGAGCTGCGCTCGGAACTTGTGGCGGAAGGATTCGTCTTCGCATCGCAAACGGACACGGAGGTGGTCGCTCACCTCGTCTCGCGCGCCTTGCGCGGCGGAGCCTCTCCTCAGGAAGCGGCCTTTTCGGCGCTGAAGCGTCTCAAGGGTGCATTCGCGCTCGCTATCCTGTTCCGCGGCGACGAAGACCTCATCATTGGCGCACGCAGCGGCCCGCCGCTTGCCGTCGGCCATGGCGAAGGCGAAATGTTCCTCGGCTCCGATGCGATAGCGCTCGCCCCTTTTACCGATGCGATCACCTATCTGGAGGACGGCGACTGGGTGGTCGTGCGGCGCAGCGGCATGCAGATCTTCGACATGGAAGGCCGGCCAGTGGAGCGCCCCCGCCAGCAGTCCGTCGGAACGAGCTTCCTTGTCGACAAGGGCAATCATCGGCACTTCATGGAAAAGGAGATCCATGAGCAGCCGGAGGTGATTTCGCACACGCTCGCCAATTATCTCGACTTTGCTGAAGGTGGCGTGAGAGCCTTCGAAATGCCGTTCGATTTCGGAAAGATCGACCGGCTTGCTGTCTCGGCGTGTGGAACCGCCTATCTTGCGGGTCTCATCGGAAAATACTGGCTGGAGCGTTATGCGCGGCTGCCGGTGGACATAGACATCGCTTCGGAGTTCCGCTACCGCGAGATGCCGCTTTCGAAATCGAGCGCGGCACTCTTTGTCTCTCAGTCCGGCGAGACGGCGGACACGCTCGCTTCGCTACGTTATTGCCGAGCCCAGGGAGTGCCGATCGCTTCCATCGTGAATGTGCGGGATTCGACCATCGCGCGCGAGAGCGACGGCATCTTCCCCACGCTTGCGGGACCGGAGATCGGTGTGGCCTCCACCAAGGCCTTCACCTGCCAGCTTGCGATCTTCGCCGCCCTTGCGGCGCGCGCCGGCCTCCAGCGCGGCACGCTTTCCGACGAGGAGGCGCGCAGGATGGTCCGTGCGCTTTCGGAAGCGCCGCGCTATGCCGCCCAGGCCTTGCGGCTGGAAGGGCACATCGAGAAGATCGCGCGCGAGCTGTCCCAGGTCCGCCACGTGCTCTATCTCGGGCGCGACACTAGCTATCCGCTCGCCATGGAAGGGGCGCTGAAGCTCAAGGAGATCTCCTACATCCACGCCGAAGGCTATGCGGCCGGCGAACTCAAGCACGGGCCGATCGCGCTGATCGATGAGAGCATGCCGGTCATCGTGATCGCACCGACCGACCGCATTTTTGAAAAGACCGTCTCCAACATGCAGGAAGTGGCGGCGAGGGGAGGGCGCATCATCCTGATTACAGACGAAGCGGGTGCCGCGCGTGCGTCGCTCGAC
The DNA here is from genome assembly GCF_025398195.1 of Chelativorans petroleitrophicus. Taxonomy (GTDB): domain Bacteria; phylum Pseudomonadota; class Alphaproteobacteria; order Rhizobiales; family Rhizobiaceae; genus Chelativorans; species Chelativorans petroleitrophicus. The sequence continues at coordinate 186,676 of NZ_JAODNV010000005.1, forward strand.
AAGTTTGAGACGATCGTCATGCCCACCATGCCGGAATTCATCGCCCCGATCGTCTATGCGCTTCCGGTACAGATGCTGGCCTATCACACGGCCGTCGCGATGGGCACGGATGTCGACCAGCCGCGCAATCTCGCGAAGTCCGTGACCGTCGAATAGACCCACTGGAGCATGGTGGCCTCGGCGGGCTTGCACCTGCCGCGGGCATCAACGCATGGCTGGACGGCCGGAACTGTCTTGGCTAAAGTCCCGGGCGTGCCGCAGCCGTGTTTTCCCGCATTGTCCGAGGTGCCTTCCGTTGATGACCCGTCTGCGCAATTATTTTTTGACGGGCTTCATCGTGACCGCGCCGCTGGCGATCACGATCTACATCGTCTGGTCCTTCATCGGCTGGGTCGATTCTTGGGTGAAGCCCTACATTCCGGCCCGCTACAACCCGGACAATTATCTGCCTTTCGCGGTGCCGGGATTCGGCCTCATCGTCGCCTGCGTTCTCATCACGCTGGTAGGGTTCCTGACAGCAAGCTTCGTCGGCCGGACGATCATCCACTACGGCGAGTATCTGCTCGACCGCATGCCGCTCATCAGAACCGTCTACAAGACGCTGAAACAGATCCTGGAGATGATCTTTTCGGAGCGGTCGGAGACCTTCAAGAAGGTGGGTCTGGTCGAGTTTCCGCACCGGGGTGTGTGGGCCATCGTCTTCATCGCGGCTGAGGCGCGCGGCGAAATTCAGCAGTCGATTGGCAGCGAGGAAGACCCGATGATCGCGGTCTTCATGCCGACTACGCCCAATCCGACCACCGGCTTTCTCATGTATGTGCGCAAGAGCGAGGTGATCGAGCTTTCGATGTCGATTGAGGACGGGGCCAAACTCCTCATCTCCGCCGGCCTCATATCGCCTGAATACCAGCAGACCACCCAGGCGCTTGCCGAGGAATTTCTTGGAAAGAGGCACAAGCCGAACGGGCCGCACGAGGCGGGCGATAAGCCGCAAGCTTAGTCGCGTCTCAGTGACAGCTATGGGTTGCGGTCGTCAGCCCGCGCGCAGGAGGCGAACCGCCTCGTCCTTGCCGAAGAGATAAAGCAGTATCCTGAGCGCCTGTCCGCGCTCCGAGGTAAGCTCGGGATCGCGCGCGAGTACCAGGCGCGCATCGTCGCGCGCGGCGGCCAGCAGATCGCCGTGGAACTCCAGCCGCGCCACCTGGAAGCCCGGCGTGCCGGACTGTCGTGTACCAAGCAGATCGCCCTCTCCGCGCAGCTTCAGATCCTCCTCGGCAATCAGGAAGCCATCCTCCGTCTCGCGCAGGATGGAGAGCCGTCGCTTGGCCGTTTCTCCGAGCGGCGCTTTGTAGAGCAGGACACAGGATGACGGCTTCTCGCCGCGCCCCACGCGGCCGCGAAGCTGGTGAAGCTGGGCAAGTCCGAACCGTTCCGCGTGCTCGATGACGATGATCGTCGCGTCCGGCACGTCCACGCCCACCTCCACCACGGTCGTGCCGACCAGGATGCGCGTTTTCCCCTCCTTGAAAGCGCTCATGGCCGCGTCCTTCTCGCGCGCGTTCATCCGCCCATGCACGAGCCCGACCGCCTCGCCGAAGATTTTCTCCAGGGCAGCGAAGCGGTCTTCCGCGGAGGTAAGTTCGAGCTCTTCCGACTCCTCCACGAGCGGGCAAATCCAGTAGACCTTCTGCCCGCCGGCGATCGCCTGTTGCAGCCGTTCGATCAGTTCGCCTAGCCTGTCCGCCGGCATGGTTACGGTGCGGATGGGCTTGCGCCCGGCCGGCTTCTCCGTCAGTCGCGAGACGTCCATGTCTCCGAAGGCCGAAAGCACCAGCGTGCGCGGAATGGGCGTCGCTGTCATCACCAGCATATCCGGCGCTTCGCCCTTGGCGCTGATCGCAAGCCGCTGATGGACGCCGAAACGGTGCTGTTCGTCGATGACGGTAAGCACGAGGTCGCGGAAGCGCACCTGTGCCTGGAAGAGCGCGTGCGTGCCGATGACGAGGGAGATTTCGCCGGAGGCCAGCCCCTTGAGTACGGCGTCGCGCTCGCGGCCCTTTTCTCGACCCGTCAGCAACGCCGCCTTGAGACCCGCCGCCTGCGCCAGAGGGGCTATGGTTGCGAGGTGTTGGCGGGCGAGCAGTTCCGTGGGGGCCATCAGCGCAGCCTGGCCGCCTGCCTCGGCGGCACGCGCCATCGCCATGAGCGCCACCACCGTCTTGCCCGCGCCCACGTCGCCCTGAAGCAGGCGCAGCATACGGGTTTCCTTGGCAAGGTCGGAAAGGATGTCGGCCACCGCCTGCTCTTGCGAGTGTGTAAGCGAATAGGGCAGGGCCTTCCTGATGTGGGCAATGAGCCTGCCGTCCCCCGTCAGCGGCCGCCCCGAAAGCTTTCGCGCGCGGGCTCTCACGAGCGCGAGCGAAAGCTGGCTTGCCAGGAATTCGTCATACGCCAGACGGCGCCAGGCTGGTCCCTCGGGCGAAATATCCTCCGCACCCTTCGGATCGTGCAGCTGCGCAAGGGCCGCCTTGAAGCCCGGCAGGCCGAGGCGGCCCCTGAAATTCCTATTTTGCCATTCCGGCAGGTCCGGGAGACGGGTGAGCGCCTGCTGAATGGCCCGTCGCAGAACCTTGGGTGAAAGGCCGGCCGTCAGCGGGTAGACTGGTTCCAGTGCGGGAAGCTCCTGGGCCTCCGCGACGGGCACTACATAGTCCGGATGGACCATGGAGGGCCTGCCGTTGAACCAGTCCATGCGACCGGAGACCAGCACTTCCGCGCCAACCGGCAGCAGCCGCTCCAGATAGGCTTGGTGCGCGTGAAAGAAGGTCAGCGCGATCTCGCCCGTCTCGTCGAAGGCGAAGACGCGGTAGGGCACGTTCTTCTTGCCGCGTGGGGGCGGCTGGTGGCGCGCAACCGTCACCTGAAGCGTCACCGTCGCGCCGTGGGGCGCATGCACCACCTCGGGCCGCCGAGTACGGTCGATGAGCGAATGCGGCAGGATGAAGAGAAGATCGCCCACTCGAAGCGATCTGTTCGTCAGGTCTGCGGGCACCACATTGGCGATAAGCCCTGCGATGCGATTGCCGATGCCGTCCAATGACGTGGCGGGAGCGAAGAGCGGATCGAGAAGAGGCGGGCGCATGGATTGAAATTATGCGACCCTGAAGCGGATGAAAACCGCAACGGAGGCTGACATCGGCCGGCCGAAACGCTATATGCCCCTTCTCACCGCGAAAGACAGGCAATGACCGGAAGCACTCGCTCAAGCGCCGATCTCGACCCGCGCCGACGCCGCGCGCTTGTTCGCGCCTGGCGGCGGGGCATGCGCGAGATGGATCTCGTATTGGGTGCGTTCGCCGATGCGCATATAGGCTCGCTCTCCGACGAGGAGCTTTCGCAGTTCGAGGCTCTGCTGGAAGTGCCCGATACGGACCTTCTGTCGTGGGTGACCGGTCAGGCAAAGGTGCCTGAATCCTTCGACACGCAACTTTTCCGGCGCATCCGAGCTGCGTGCGGAACACCGACGGCCTGATACGATCCAAGATGACCGACCTTGTCACACCTATCGGCCTTGCGCCCGGCCGGAACGGTTCCGTGATCATCGACGGCGTGGCGGACGGCTACGAAGCCTTTGCCCTGGCGCAGCTTGCAAGCGAGATCGCGCCCGACCGGCCGCTGATCTTCGTCCTTCGGGACGGACAGCGGCTGCCTGCCATTGCCGAGGTTTTGCGTTTCGCCGCTCCTGGCCTGCCGGTCCTCCAGCTTCCGGCCTGGGACTGCCTGCCTTACGACCGTGTTTCGCCGGGCAGCGACGCGGCCGCCCGTAGGCTCGACGCGCTCTCGGCCTTGGCCGCGCTGAAGCGCCAGCCTCACCGGGCGGTGATCCTCGTCAGCGCCAACGCGCTGCTGCAGCGGATGCCGCCTGCCGCGCATGTGGAGGGGCAGACATTCCGGGCCAGACCCGGCAATCAGGTCGACATGGAAGCGCTGATCAGCCGGCTTGAACTCGGCGGCTTTGAGCGCGTGCCGACCGTGCGGGATGTCGGCCAGTATGCGGTGCGCGGCGGCATACTCGACCTGTTCGCGCCCGGCTGGGACGAGGCCCTGCGTCTCGACTTCTTCGGTGACACGCTCGAATCGATCCGCGCTTTCGACGTGGCGACGCAGCGGACGACCGGCCAGCAGAAGGAGGTTTCGCTCCAGGCCGTAAGCGAGGTGACGCTGACGCCCGAGACGATCAGCCGCTTCCGGCGCAACTATATCGAGGCCTTCGGCGCGCCCTCGCGCGACGACGCGCTTTATGCCGCGGTTTCGGAAGGGCGCCGTTTCGCCGGCATGGAGCACTGGCTGCCGCTTTTCTACGAGCGGCTGGAGACACTGTTCGACTATCTGCCCGACGCGCCGCTCGTCTTCGATCACCTGGCGCAGGAAGCGATCGGCGAGCGTCACGCGCTGGTGACGGACCACTACGAGGCTCGTATGCGCCAGCTCAGCGAGGGTGCGAATCTCGGCGAGGCCGTGCCCTACAAGCCTCTGGAGCCGGGACGCCTCTATCTGAGCCCCGACGAGATCGCGGCCGCGGCCGAGACCCGCACGTTCGTCCGCTTCACGCCCTTCGCGGCGCCGGAGGGAGCCGGAAAGGTGCTGCACGCCGGTTCACACCCCGGGCGCAGCTTCGCGGAGGAGCGTGCCGATCCCAATGCCAATGTCTTCGACCACGTGGTGAAGCACATCGGCGCGCTGCGGGCCGGGGGCAAGCGCGTGCTGATTGCCGGCTGGAGCGAAGGCTCGGCAGACCGAACCAACCAGATCCTCACCGAGCATGGTTTGGGCGGCGTGACGCGGGTGGAAAGCCTCGAAGCGCTCACCAAACTTCCAAAAGGTCAGGCCGGCCTTGCCGTCCTGCCGCTGGAAACGGGATTCGAAACCGATGCGCTGGCGGTCATAGCCGAGCAGGACATCCTGGGCGACCGCCTGATTCGCCGTGCCAAGAGAAGCCGCAAGGCCACTGATTTCATTTCTGAAGTCACGGCACTCTCCGCCGGCGACATCGTCGTGCATGCCGATCACGGCATCGGGCGTTTCGTCGGCCTCAGGACCATCGAGGCCGCGGGTGCTCCCCATGAATGCCTCGAAATCCGCTATGCGGGCGATGACCGGCTGTTCCTGCCGGTGGAAAATATCGACCTTCTGTCGCGCTACGGGTCGGATGCAGCCGAAGCCGTGCTCGACAAGCTCGGCGGGGTCGCGTGGCAATCGCGCAAGGCAAAGCTCAAGAAGCGACTGCTGGAAATGGCTGGTCAGCTTATCCGGCTTGCCGCCGAGCGGGCGATGCGCCCGGCCGCGAAACTCGTGCCGCCCGACGGGCTTTATGGCGAGTTTGCCGCCCGCTTCCCCTATGACGAGACGGAAGACCAGCAGACGGCCATCGAGGCCGTGCTGGAGGATCTGAGTTCAGGCCGCCCCATGGACCGGCTCGTCTGCGGCGACGTGGGTTTCGGAAAGACTGAAGTTGCACTGCGCGCGGCCTTCGTCGCGGCCATGGAAGGGTTCCAGGTGGCTGTCGTCGTGCCAACGACTCTGCTTGCCCGCCAGCATTACAAGACTTTCCGTGAGCGTTTCGCCGGCCTGCCGGTGAAGGTGCGGCAGGCGTCGCGCCTCGTCAGCAGCAAGGAGCTTGCGGAGACCAAGAAGGCGATCGCGGATGGAACGGCGGACATCGTCGTCGGCACCCATGCGCTGCTTGGCAAGTCGGTGCAGTTCAAGAACCTCGGATTGCTGATCATCGACGAGGAGCAGCATTTCGGCGTCAAGCACAAAGAGCGGCTCAAGGAGCTGAAGTCGGACGTGCATGTGCTCACGCTGTCAGCGACGCCTATTCCGCGCACCCTGCAGCTTGCGCTGACAGGTGTGCGGGAACTGTCGCTGATCGCCACGCCGCCGGTGGACAGGCTCGCCGTGCGCACATTCATCTCGCCTTTCGATCCGCTCGTCATCCGCGAGACGCTCCTGCGCGAGCGCTATCGGGGCGGCCAGAGCTTCTATGTCGTCCCGCGCATCTCGGACCTCGCGGAGGTGCGCGAGTTCCTGGCCGAGCAGGTGCCGGAACTGAAGGTGGCGACAGCGCACGGCCAGCTTCCGCCGGGCGAACTGGACGACATCATGAATGCCTTCTACGAGGGCAAATACGATGTCCTCCTGTCCACCACCATTGTCGAATCGGGGCTCGACATCCCGACGGCCAACACGCTGATCGTACACCGCTCCGATATGTTCGGCCTGGCGCAGCTCTATCAGCTTCGCGGCCGCGTCGGCCGTTCGAAGGTGCGGGCCTATGCGCTTTTCACCCTGCCGGCCAACAAGAAGCTAACACCCACGGCCGAGCGGCGCCTGAAGGTCCTGCAATCGCTCGACACTCTGGGCGCGGGTTTCCAGCTTGCTAGTCACGATCTCGACATTCGCGGCGCGGGCAACCTGCTTGGCGAGGAACAGTCCGGCCACATCAAGGAGGTAGGCTACGAACTCTACCAGCAGATGCTGGAGGAGGCGGTGGCAGAATTGCGTGGCGAGGGAGAGGCGGCCGATACGGGCTGGTCGCCGCAGATCACCGTCGGCACGGCCGTGATGATCCCGGAAAGCTATGTGCCCGACCTTCAGCTTCGGCTTGGGCTTTACAGGCGGCTGGGCGAACTGACCACGACGGAGGAGATCGACGCCTTCGGCGCGGAACTCATCGACCGGTTCGGTCCAATGCCGGAAGAAGTGCAGCATCTCCTCAAGATCGTCTTTATCAAGGCGCTCTGCCGCCGCGCGAATGTGGAGAAGCTCGATGCCGGGCCGAAAGGTGCGGTGCTGCACTTCCGCAACCGGGAATTCGCAGAGCCTGCGGCACTGGTTCGCTTCATTGGAGAGCAGGGGCCGCTTGCAAAAATCCGGCCCGATCAGAGCGTAGTCTTCATCCGCGACTGGCCGACGGCGGAAAAGCGCCTTGCAGGCGCGGCCGTCATTATGACCCAGCTTGTCCGGCTCGTCGAAAAGAAAGCCGCCTGAGGGTTGCCATCAGGCCTAACTGAAAATGGCCAGCGGCAATCCGAGGAGGCCAAGCATGGCTCCGGCGCTTCCCATCAGGAGTGACCAGAACGCCAGCCACGCGGGAATCCGGATGGCGGGGCTTTTGGCGTCAAGATACCATCGCAACTGGCCTACCACTCCGGCACGCGTCAGCGAGAACTCGTATGTCTGGTCGTGCATCACGCCTAGATCGAGACGAGTGTCGAGATCCATCTCGATGACGTCTTCCTCTTCCGTGCCGAGAACGGACACGTGGCAGGAATTCCCGTTGGCGGACAGCTTGACCACATCGTGGCGCCCGATCGTGCCGCGATGCTTCTTGTGAAGCCGGATGACATCGCGCGCCGTGTCGGGCACGCGCGCCTTAACCACTCGCCAGGTAAGGGTTTTTGCCTCCTTAGCCGTCATGCGGGTCCGGAGCGTCCGCGGCGAGTTCCCCGCTCGCCTTGGCCTGTGCCACCTTCCTGATGGCATCGGCCAAGGATTCGGGAGGCTGAGCGCCCATCAATGCGTAGCGTCCCTCCAGTAGAAAGCATGGCACGCCGGTGACCCCCATTCTCTGCGCGGTCGCAATCTCGGCCTGAACCTCCTGCCGGTCGGCTGGCGAGGGAAGCAGCGACTCCACCACCGCGCGATCCATGCCTGCCTCTTCTGCGGCGGAGACGAGAACGGCTGGGTCGCCGATATTCTGCCCCTCCTCGAAATAGAGGCTGAAAAGATTGCCGATCAGGCGGCTCTGTATGTCTTCGCTCGCGCCACCAGCCCAACGGATCACCCGATGCGCATCGAGCGTGTTCGGCGCGACCTTTATGGCTTCGAAGTCGAATTTGATGCCCGCGGCGGCACCGAGCTCACGAAGCCGGTCGTGAGCGGCGTCGATGCGCTCGCGGCTGCCGAATTTCGACAGCATGTAGCTTTGTCGCTCCAGCCCCTCAGGCGGGATTGTCGGGTCGAGTTGGAAGGGGCGCCAGCGCACCGGCACGTCGATATCTGAAAGCAGAGCCTTCGCGCGCTCCAGATTGCGCTGGCCGAGGAAACACCAAGGACAGACCACGTCGGAGATGACATCGACGCTGATGGTGATCTTCGGTTCCATCAGTCGCCAGCCCCCTGCGGTTTGCGCCACCAGGCGGAAAGGTCAAAGCCATCCAACGGCGCTGTTTCCGGGTGCTCCAGATAGTTCCAGTAAGCGACCCATTTCTGCGTGTTGTGCTGCGTGGGCACCATATAGGCGCCGGAGATCAGGAGCCGATCGAGAGCCCGCACGGCGGCAACGTAGGATTTCTTGTCGCGCGCGCTCAGCATCGCCTCGATCATGGCGTCGACGGCCGGATCGGCAACCCCGGAGAGGTTGAAGGAGCCTTCGGCATTGGCCGATTCGGAGCCCCAGCGGCCGATCTGCTCGATGCCGGGCGAGAGCGAGCCCGAGAAGCCGACCGACGAAATCAGCATGTCGAACTCGAAGGTCTGCTTGCGCTGCTGGATCTGCGAATCGTCGAGCATGCGCAGCGTGACTTCTATTCCAAGACGCGAGAGGGCGCGCTGGAAAACGCTGGCAAGCCGCTCCTGCTCCGCGGAAACGATGAGAATCTCGAAGGAGAGGGGATTTCCCTCTCGATCCCTGAGCTTGCCGCCGTCGAGCGTGTAGCCCGCATCCTGAAGCAGACCGAGGGCTTCGCGCATCGTCTCGCGGCTCAGCCCCTCCCCCTTGTCGGCATCCTTGCCATAGGTGCCGTCGGCCACCGTGGGGAGGATTTTGTCCATATAGGGAGCAAGCAGCTCCTTCTCCCTTTCGTCCATGGGCCGCCCGAGCGCGGAAAGCTCCGAATTCTGCCAGTAGCTCAGCGTCCGGTGGTACTGGCCGTCATAGACGTTCTTGTTCACCCAGCCGAAGTCGTAGAGCATCGACAGGGCGCGCCGCACCCTCGGATCGGCGAATATCTCGCGCCTGGTGTTGAAGACGAACCCGGTGACCACCGGAGGTATCTTCGATTCGAACGCCTTCACCACCACGTCGCCATTGCGGGCGGCCGGAAAGTCGAAGTCTCGTGCGACCTGGGTGGCATCCATTCCGGTGTAGATCGCGCCCGCATAGACGGAGCACAGGCCCTTTTTGAAAGCCTCGAACTGGGCGTTCCCGTTCAGGAAGTAGTCAATGGTGATGCGGTCGTAGTTATGAAAGCCTCGCATGGAGGGCTTGTCGGCCCCCCAATAGTCGGGGTTGCGCTTGAAGACGATGCGCTGGCCCGGGATAACTTCATCGATCACATAGGGTCCGCTGCCAGTCACCGGCTTGAGCGTCGACTGGTCGAACGTATCGCGGTCGAACGCATGCGCCGGGATCACCGGTGTCATGGCCACGATCAGCGGAAATTCACGGTCGGAGTTCTCGTTGAAGGCGAAGCGGACGCTATGCTCCCCTGTTTTTTCAATCTTTTTGATCCGCTCCATGCGCGTGCTGTAGGGCGGACGGCCTTTCTCGGCGAAGGTTTCGTAGGTAAAGATGACGTCCTTAGGCGTGACGGGCTTGCCGTCCGACCATCTGGCGTCGGGGTCGAGATGAAATTCGGCGTAGGTGCGCTCTGCGTTCATCTCCACCGATTCGGCGAGAAGCCCGTAGAGGGAGAACGGTTCCGCGCCGTTGCGCCGCATCAGCGGCTCGAAGACCAGATTGCCGAAGATCGTATCGATGACGCCGCGTGCCGTGGTGCGCATGCTCTTCAGGATGAACGGGTTCAGGTTGTCGAACGAACCGGTCACGCAGTAGGTGATCTCGCCGCCTTTGGGAGCATCCGGATTGGCGTAGGGAAAATGAGTGAACCCTGCGGGCAGCTCCGGCTCGCTGTTCATGGCGACGCCATGCATCGGCGTCTCCTGGGCGGAAGCAGCGGCGGCCCAGAGGATCAGGGCGGAAAGCGCCGGAGCGAGATGAAGGCGCGACATGGCAAGGCCTCGTGTTGAATGGACTCGGGGGTGCCGCTGCCATCCTTGCGCGCCTTGCCCGCCTTGTCCACCGGTGCACCGGGAAGATTCCGGTGGCAAACACGCGGTAATGCCGATGGGCTCTGGATTCGGGAAAGCAGGCGTTGTAACACGCGCCCAAAGCCTTGCTGTCGCCGCATTCGGCCAACAGGAAACGAGAAACGCTATGTTCGCTGGGGATTCCAAAGGAACGGGAAGTATGAAGAGCCAGAATGCGAAAGCACACCGTTTGATCGCGGCATTGGCCGGAGGGGTGTGCATGGCCGTCATCGGCGCCTCGAATGCGGCGCACGCGCAGCAGGAGCCGCCGCAGGGCTGGTTCAAGGCCTGCACCAAGCAAGAGGATGTGGACGTCTGCAACGTGCAGTTCCTGCGTCGCGCCGAGACGGGCCAGCTTCTGACCGCGGTCAACCTGATCGAGGTAAAGGGGAAGATCAATCGACGTGTGCTGCAGATCGCCGTTCCCACCGGCCGGCTCATCCCGCCCGGAATCGGAATGCAGATCGACGGCGGCGCGACCCGCAAGATCGAATATGCAATCTGCGTTCCCGACCGTTGTGTGGCCGAAGCTCCGCTTACGGATGAGCTCGTGAATTCGTTCAAGCGCGGGTCAGAACTGACCCTCACCTCCGTCAATTTCCAGAACCAGCCCAATCCGATCAAGGTTACGCTTCAGGGCTTCACCAGCGCGTTCGACGGCGAGCCGCTGCAGCAGAGCGAGCTGGACGAGCGTCAGAAGAAGCTCGAAGAGTTCGTCAGCAAGAACAACGAGGAATTCGCCGAAAGACTGAAGCGGGCCCAGGAAGAGGCTAAGCAGTCCCGATAAGCGGGCCAGCTTGCTCGCGCGCCGGCCGGACTAGCGGCCGGTCAGCGTTCAATCGCATTTTTAAATGATGTGGTTCAAAGACCGATGTTCTGCGCTTAACCAAAAAGGGCGTCACACGGCCTTTTTTGCGTTTCAGTGACGAAAACGCTGGCGCGGAGCGTATTTGCCGTCCGCGGTCTGAACGAACAGCTCGAAGAGCTGCGGGTGGCGCACGGGCTCACCGGATTCGTCCTCGAGGAGATTCTGCTCCGAAACATAGGCCACGTATTCCGTCTCGTCGTTCTCCGCGAGGAGGTGGTAGAAAGGCTGATCCTTCGACGGACGCACCTCGGGCGGAATGGCTTCATACCATTCCTCGGTGTTGCTGAATTCGGGATCGACGTCGAAGATGACGCCCCGGAAGGGAAACAGCCTGTGGCGGACAACCTGGCCGATCGAGAATTTTGCCGTTTTGACTTTCTGCATTGCCCCGCAACCTTTGGCCTGAATTTGGATCAGCCTGCTCGGCAATTCAATGCTAAACGACACCGGTACAATTAAGGCAACGGTGCAAATTAGCCACGACGCGCGACGGTAGGCAATAGGGCCGCAAAGCCGCTGCCCGGCTGCATCCCTTCCCGCATGAAAAATCCGCGCAGAAAAGGCAGGCTGCTCAGGAGGGCAAGGCCAGTGCTTCTGGCAAGTTGGGCCGGCAGCAGGCCGGAAAGCAGCGAGGCGTTGACGAGGTTCACCGCGCTGGAACGCGCCAGAATGTCGGGCCTGCGACGCATGTCATAACGAAGCAGCGCCGCCGGCGAGCCCGGGTCCTGCACATGGGCGCGGATGACCTTCGCCAAGTCCATCACGTCGCGCAGGCCGAGATTGAGCCCTTGCGCCGTAATCGGCGGGAAGACATGCGCCGCCTCGCCCACGAGCGCGATGCGCCGGGCGGCGAAGCGCGCCGGTAGGGCGGAGGAAAGCGGGTAGACTTGCCGCCCCGGCTCGACCGTTACCTTGCCAAGGAAGGACTGTATGCGCGCTTCGAGGCGCTTGGACAGGACATCATCGTCAAGTACGGACAATTCCTCCGCCTGCCGGGGGCGCAGGACCCAGACGAGGCTGGAGCGGAAACCGCCCGGCAACGGAACCTGCGTGCAGGGGCCGCTTTCGGTGTGAAATTCGGTCGAGGTAAAGTCGTGATGGCGCTGATGGGCGAAGTTAAGCACCAGTGCGCGTTGCGGCAGGCGGTGTGTGGTCACGGAAATACCGGCCGCTTTTCGCGCGGGCGAGTTGCGCCCATCGGCGGCAACCGCCAGAGCAGCACGCACCACCGTTCCGTCGGCCAGCCTGGCCTCGACGCCGTTGGCTTCGGGACGCCACTCCTCGACCATGGTCTCATGCCAGACAATATCGCCCCGGGCGCGAACGGCGTCAGCCAGTGCTGCGTTCAGCACCGCGTTGGGAATATTGACGCCGAAATAGTCTTCGCCGATTTCGGCTGCCCTGAAGGTGACCGCCGGGCTGCGGATAAGCCGCGCTGTTGCATCGACGATGCGCATGGTGGCAAGCGGCGCGGCCGCGTCCGGGCCCAGCGCCCGCCCGAGGCCGAGCCGTTCCAGAAACGCGACCGCGGGCCGCATCAATGCGGTGGTGCGCTTGTCGCTGGTGGAAGGCGGGGGACCGGCAAGGACGGTGCGGACACCAGCCCCGGCAAGCGCTAGCGCTGCGGAGAGGCCGGCTGGGCCGGTTCCGGCAACAAGGATCGTCGCCCTGCCGTTTTCTTCGCTCGCCATCGTCTCAACCTGTTCGCAATCCGGCACATATCGCAGTCGGTCCCATGGTTCAATGTCGGCGGGCGCGGCAAAGGGTTGCGGAGCACCGCACTCGGGGGATCTTGTTTTCCACACCCTTCGCCTGTTTATGCTGTCTGAGCCGCGCGGTCGTGATAATGACGCGCGAAAAGAACCAGAAGAGGAAGGTAATGAGGGGGAAGGTGGAGTTTGGCGAGGCGATGGAAGGGCGCTCCGGTTCGGGCCGCCACAGGGTGCTCCTTTCGTGAACCCGCCCAGCGGAAGCGCTTTTATGAAAAGAAAAAAGGTTACGGCCCCTCAGGCAAAGGCCTTCTCGGTCCATCTGCTGACCGCATCCGGCTCTTTCCTGGCTTTCCTTTCGCTGGTCGCCGCAAGCGAGGAACGCTGGACGGCCATGTTCTGGTGGCTGGGGCTTGCCCTGCTGGTGGACGGCATTGACGGGCCCATCGCCAGGAAGCTCGAGGTGAAGCATGTGCTGCCGACCTGGTCGGGCGACACGCTGGACAACATCATCGACTATGTGACCTACGTGCTGATCCCCGCTTTCGCCCTCTATCAGAGCGGCTTCATGGGCGAGGGGCTGTCGTTCCTGTCGGCGGCCATCATCGTGGTGTCGAGCGCCATCTATTACGCCGACACGGGTATGAAGACGGCGGAGAACTTCTTCAAAGGCTTCCCGGTCGTCTGGAACATGATCGTCTTCACCCTGTTTGTCATCAGTCCCGGCGAATATGTCTCCTTTGCAGTGGTCGTGATCTCGGCCGTGCTGACATTCACACCGCTCCACTTTCTGCATCCCGTGCGCGTGAAACGGCTGCGGCCGCTTAATCTCGGTATTTTCCTGGCCTGGTGCGCCTTCGGGCTCGTGGCCCTTCTGCAGGGCCTTGAAGCGCATGCCGCCGTAAAGGCGGGCGTTGGCGTGACGGGACTCTATCTCTACTGCATCGGCGCAATCATGCAGGCGATGCCGCAACTGGGGAGAAGGGCTGGATGACGAAGGCAATTCGCGTACACGAAGCTGGCGGTCCCGAGGCTTTGCGTCTGGAGGACGCCGATCCGGGCAGACCGGGCAGGGGCGAGGCACTGATCGAGCACAAGGCGATCGGCCTCAACTTCATCGATGTCTACCAGCGCAAAGGTCTCTACTCGCTGCAGACGCCTTTCATCCCGGGCGCGGAAGCGGCAGGCGTCGTGCTCGACGTGGGGGAGGGCGTCGAGGGGCTGAAGCCGGGCGACCGCGTTGCCTATTGTGTGGCTGGCGGCGGCGCTTATGCGGAGCGTCGGGTGATCGCGGCCGACCGTCTGGTGCGCGTGCCGGACGCCATTTCGGACGAACAGGCCGCCGGCATGATGCTGAAGGGCATGACGGTGTGGTATCTCCTGCGCCGGACCTACCCCGTCAAGCCGGGCGATACGATTCTTTGCCACGCGGCCGCGGGTGGCGTCGGGCTCATCCTCGGCCAGTGGGCCAAACATCTGGGCGCGACGGTGATCGGCACGGCAAGCTCTCAGGAAAAGATCGAGCTTGCTCGTGCTCACGGCTTCGATCACGTGATCGACTACACGAAGCAGGATTTCGTCGCGGCCGTACGCGAGCTGACGGAAGGCCGACTATGCAACGTCGTCTATGACTCCGTCGGCAAGGACACGTTCCCGGGCTCTCTCGATTGTCTGAGGCCGCTCGGCATGTTCGTGAGCTTCGGCCAGTCTTCCGGCCTGGTGCCGCCTTTCAACATCAGTCTACTGTCCCAGAAAGGGTCGCTTTTCGCAACGCGGCCCATTCTTTTCACCTACATCGCGGCACGCAGCGACCTTGAAGAAGCAGCACGCGAACTTTTCGCCATGGTCCAATCGGGAGTGGTGAAGATCGTGATCAACCAGCGCTATCCACTGTCGGAAGCGGCACGAGCGCACCAGGATCTGGAAGGGCGGAAGACCACCGGCACGACGGTGCTTATCCCGTAGGGTATTCCACACAAAATCTGTTGCATCGCAAAACCGCGCGCCTACGATGGCGAGGAAGAACACAGAAGAACGGCGCTGAAATGGGAGGTGTCGTGGACTCAACGGGCGACGCGGCGGCCGAGCCGCTGCTGGAGGTACGGGGGCTGTCGAAGATTTTCGGTACCCTCAAAGCCTGCGATTCCATCGATCTTGAAATCCGGCGCGGTGAAATCCACGCCCTCTTGGGCGAGAACGGCGCGGGCAAGTCCACACTGGTCAAGATGCTGTTCGGCGCGCTGGAGCCGACCGCCGGAACGATCCGCTGGAAAGGTCAGGAGGTGGCCATCCGCAGCCCCGGGGAAGCTCGCCGCCTCGGCATCGGCATGGTGTTCCAGCACTTCTCCCTCTTCGATGCGCTGACGGCGGCGGAAAATATCATCCTCTCGCTGGACGATCCTGCTCCCGTCAGCGCCGTGGCTGCCCGCGCGCGGGAGCTCTCGCGCGCCTACGGGCTGCCGCTTGATCCGCAGGCCCATGTGGGCGATCTTTCGGTGGGCGAGCGCCAGCGCATCGAGATCATCCGCTGCCTTCTGCAGGACCCCGAGCTCATCATTCTGGACGAGCCGACCTCGGTGCTGACACCGCAGGAAGCCGACAAGCTCTTCGATACCCTGGAGACGCTGCGGTCCGAGGGCCGCTCCATCCTCTACATCTCCCACCGGCTGGAGGAGGTGAAGCGCCTTTGCGACCGCGCCACCGTGCTTCGCGGGGGCCGTGTGGTTGGGCATTCCGATCCGCGCCGCGAAACGGCCGCTTCGCTCGCACGCATGATGGTGGGCGGTGATGTGCCGGTCGTGGTGCGCGACAAGCCCGCAGCCACGCGGGAGGCGCTGCTGGAAGTACGCGGCCTCAATCGCAAGGCCGGGCATCCCTTCGCCGTGTCCCTGTCGGAAATCGAGCTGACGGTGCACGCGGGCGAGATCCTCGGCGTTGCGGGTGTTGCCGGCAACGGACAGGGCGAGCTTTTCGAGGCGATTTCCGGAGAGGCGCTGCAGGAAAGTGCTGATACCGTGCGGATCTGCGGTCACGCTGCCGGGCGGCATGACATCACCGGCCGACGGCTTATGGGCGCGGCCTTCGTGCCTGAGGAACGGCTCGGCCATGCGGCGGCCCCGTTCATGACCTTGACGCAGAACCTGCTTCTTTCGCGCTACCGGACCGATGCGCGCGCCTTCCTTGGCCGCCTCGGCATCATCCGCAACGCGGTGGTGGCCAGCGCCGCCAAGCGGGTCTCCACCGCGATGGACGTGCGCAAGGGCAGCGAGGACCCGGAGGCGACAGCGCTTTCGGGCGGAAATCTGCAGAAATTCGTCATTGGTCGCGAGCTCGACCGTCAGCCGCGCGTTCTGGTGGTCAATCAGCCCACCTGGGGCGTCGATGCGGGGGCGGCGGCGCGGATTCGCCAGGCGCTTGTCGATCTCGCCAAGGGCGGCTCGGCCGTGCTCGTCATCAGTCAGGATCTCGATGAATTGTTTGAAATCTGCGATGCCATAGCCGTCATGCACGGCGGAAGACTTTCTACGCCCGTCCCCATTGCCGAGGCGACATATGAGAAGATAGGCCTGCTCATGGGTGGCGCGCGCCCTGAGGCCACCTCCGGGCTTCCGCTGGAGGAGACGGTGTGATGCGCATCGAGCTCGTCAAACGGCCGCAACGCTCGGCGCTTTTCAGTATGCTTTCGCCCTTCATTGCGCTGGGGCTTACCCTCGTCGCGGGTGCCGCCCTGTTTCTCGCGCTAGGCAAGAACCCGGGCGAGGCGCTCTACTACTATTTCGTCGATCCCCTGCACGAGACCTGGTCGCTGCATGAGCTGGCGGTAAAGGCGGCACCCCTCATACTGATCGCCGTCGGGCTTTCGGTCTGCTTCCGCTCCAACAACTGGAACATCGGCGCGGAAGGGCAGTTCATCATCGGCGCCATGGCGGGTTCCATTCTGCCTGTGATGTTCCCGGATTTCCAATCCTGGGTGGTCCTCCCCCTGATGCTGCTGTTGGGTGTCGCCGGCGGAGCGGCCTATGCGTCAATCCCCGCGGTGCTTAAGGCGCGCTTCAACACCAGCGAAATTCTCACCAGCCTGATGCTCGTCTATGTGGCGCAGCTCTTCCTCGACTGGATGGTTCGCGGCCCGTGGCGCAACCCGGCCGGCTTCAACTTTCCCGAGACGCGCACCTTCCACGCCTTCGCCACCCTGCCTGAGATCTGGCCGGCGTCGGGCAGGGCGCATTGGGGCTTCATCTTCGCGCTTCTCGCGGCCCTCGTCCTGTGGTTCGTGATGACGCGCACGCTGAAGGGCTTTGAAATCCGCCTTCTGGGACAAAGCCCGCGGGCAGGGCGTTTCGCGGGCTTCTCCCGGGAGAAGATGGTTCTGTTCAGTTTCCTGGTTTCAGGCGGGCTCGCCGGGCTTGCTGGCATATGCGAGGTTTCCGGCGCCATCGGTCAGTTGCGGCCGATCATCTCGCCCGGCTACGGCTTCACCGCCATCATCATCGCCTTTCTCGGCCGGCTCAACCCGCTCGGCATTGTGGCGGCGGGCCTCGTGCTGGCGCTCACCTATCTGGGCGGCGAGGCGGCACAGATATCCGTCGGCCTGTCCGACAAAGTGGCACGGGTCTTCCAGGGAATGATCCTGTTTTTCGTGCTCGCCTGCGACACGCTCATACATTACCGCATCCGGCTGGTGGCCGAGCCGGCCGTGCGCGGGGAGGGGGCGCGGGCCGATGTTTGAGGACATTCTCATCACCATCGCCACGGCGGCCACGCCGCTTCTGCTCGCCGCCATTGGCGAACTCGTGACCGAGCGCTCGGGCGTGCTGAATCTCGGTGTCGAGGGCATGATGATCATGGGCGCGGTGACGGGCTTTGCCGTTGCGGTCACCACCGGCTCTCCCTGGCTTGGCGTCTTGGCGGCCATTCTGGTCGGCGCGGCATTCTCCCTGCTTTTCGGCTTCCTGACGCTCACCTTGGTCACCAATCAGGTGGCGACGGGCCTTTCCCTGACGCTGCTCGGCCTCGGCCTCTCGGGCATGATCGGCGAGAGCTTCGTCGGGCGCGCGGGCGTGAAGCTTGCCGCTATCCGCATTCCCTATCTCAGCGACATTCCCTATATCGGACGTCTCATTTTCGGGCAGGATCCGCTGTTCTATGTATCCATCCTGCTTACCGCGGGGGTGGTATGGTTCCTGTTCCGTACGCGCGCGGGCCTCACACTGCGCTCGGTGGGCGACAATCACGCATCCGCCCACGCGCTTGGCATCAGGGTCATCACGATACGCTATTTGGCCGTCATGTTCGGCGGTGCGTGCGCGGGGCTTGCCGGGGCGTATCTGTCACTCGTCTATGTGCCGCAATGGGTGGAGAACATGACTGCGGGCCGCGGCTGGATCGCGCTGGCTCTCGTGGTCTTCGCGTCCTGGCGCCCGTGGCGGCTTCTGGTGGGCGCTTATCTGTTCGGCGCGGTGTCGATCGGCCAGCTTCATACCCAGGCGCTTGGCGTCGGCATCCCTTCTCAGTTCCTCTCCTCGCTTCCCTATCTGGCGACCATCGTCGTCCTCGTCCTGATCTCGCGTAACAGGCGGCTGACGATGATGAACACACCGGCTTCCTTGGGACAGCCATTCGTTCCGGACCGCTGAGTGCAGCAGGGGATGTGGGGAGGAAGCTTGATGCAAAAGAAGCAAACCGAAAGAGGATGATGACATGAAACGACAAATGCTGGCCTTAGCGGCATCCGCATTCCTGGCGCTACCGGGTGCTGCGCTTGCGCAGGACAAGACCAAGGCCTGCTTCATCTATGTGGGGCCCATTGGTGACTTCGGCTGGAGCTATCAGCATCATCAGGGTGTTCTGCAGCTTGAGGAAGAGCTCGGCGACACGGTCGAGACGGCATATCTGGAAAGCGTGCCGGAGGGCGCGGACGCCGAACGCGCCATCGAGCGTTTTGCCCGTTCCGGCTGCGACATCATCTTCACTACCTCCTTCGGTTACATGGACCCCACTAACAAGGTGGCTGGGAGGTTCCCGGACGTGAAGTTCGAGCACGCCACGGGATACAAGCGCGAGCATCCGAACGTTTCAACCTACAATTCGCGCTTCTATGAAGGTCGCTACGTTCAGGGCGTGATCGCGGCGAGCCTTTCCAAGGCCGGCGTTGCAGGCTACATCGCCTCCTTCCCCATTCCCGAGGTGGTGATGGGCATCAACGCCTTCATGCTGGGCGCACAGTCCGTCAACCCGGACTTCAAGGTGAAGATCGTCTGGGCCAACACCTGGTTCGATCCGGGCAAGGAGGCCGACGCGGCCAAGGCGCTGATCGACCAGGGGGTGGACATCATCACCCAGCACACCGACTCGACGGCGCCCATGCAGGTGGCGGCCGAGCGCGGCATCAAGGCGTTCGGACAGGCCTCCGACATGATCGAGTTTGGGCCGGAAACCCAGCTCACCTCGATCGTGGACGACTGGGGCCCGTACTACATCAGGCGTGTGAAAGCCGTGCAGGACGGCACTTGGGAGCAGTCTGACGTTTGGGGCGGCTTTGCCGAGGGCCATGTGGTGATGGCGCCCTACGCGAACATGCCGGACGAGGTGAAGGCGCTGGCAGAGGAGACCGAGGAAAAGATCCGTTCGGGCGAATTCCATCCCTTCACCGGCCCCATCAACAGGCAGGACGGCACGCCCTGGCTTGCCGCCGGCGAGGTGGCCGACGATGCCACCCTTCTCGGCATGAACTTCTATGTCGAGGGCATCGACGACCAGTTGCCGAATTGACGCCTTTCAGGCGGCGGGGAGGGCGGTCCAAAACCGCCCTCCTGTCATCGCTACTGACAGGCTGTTGTCAGTAGGCCCCTGCTAGCATGTCCATATCCGAAAAGAGGAGAGGACGATGCTTAAATTCTATCACGCGCCTTGGTCCCGTTCGTCCACGATCTTCTGGCTTCTGGAGGAGCTGGGCCTGGAATACGAAATGGAACTCGTCGACATACGCGGCGAGGGCGGCGCTCCCGAGGAATACCGGAAGATCCAGCCCAACAAGAAGGTACCGGCCATCGTGCATGACGGGAAGGTTGTCACCGAAAGGGCGGCAATCACCATCTATCTGGGCGACGTATTCCCCGAGAAGGGTTTAGCGCCCGCCATCGGAGACCCGGATCGGGCGGCCTACATCAGCACGCTCGTCTATCACGACGCGGTGTTCGATCCCGTCGTCTGCGCGAAGGTGAAGGGCCTCAGCTACGTCAGCAACGATTATCCCTTCGGCCTTTACGAGGATATGGTCGCCTATCTGGAGCGCAAGCTTTCGGAGAATCCCTGGGCAGCGGGCGAGCGCTTCACGCTTGCCGACGTGATCCTGGGGGGCGGCATCAACTACGTGATGAATGTGCTGAAAGCCCTGCCCGAACGGCCCGTTTTCCGCGACTATGTCGCACGGACGACCGACCGCCCGGCGTTCAGACTGACCGCCGAGCGGGACGCGGCAATGGCTGCGGAGATTCCGACCCTCCAGAAGATCATGGCGGGACGGGCGTAGAGGTAGCTAGACGCCTTTACGAGCCTTTTCCGCCAGATCCGCGATGTAGCGCGGCAGCACGAAAGCCGCCTGATGGAGAGCGGGCGTGTAGTAGCGGGTTTCCATCCCCGCCGCCCGCTCCTCGAGCGTTTTCTGGTCCACCTGAAGCGCCTGCTCGCTGTCGCTTGCCCAGCCGAGCGTCATGAACCCGCCGAAATAGGTCGGCACGGCCACCACATAGGGCCGGGCGACCGGAAACACGGAGGCCAGTGCGCCGAAACCTGCCACGAATTCGTTCTTTTGCAGGAACGGAACGCTGTTCTGGGTGACGGCAATGCCGCCCGGCTTCAGGATGCGCTTCAGATTGCCATAGAATTCGCGCGTGAAAAGCACCGCACCCGGCCCTGCCGGGTCCGTGGAATCCACAAGCACCACGTCGAAGCGACGGTCCGTCTCCCTGGCAAAGGCGGAGCCGTCGCCGATCTCCACAGAAAAGCGCGGATCGTCAAAGACGGGTGCGTTGAATTCACCGAAGTGTTGGCGCGCGAAATCTACGACCGAGGCGTCGATTTCCACCTGCGTCAGCGATTTCACCCGGCGATGCTTCAGCACCTCCTCGGCAAGCCCGCAATCCCCGCCGCCGATGATGAGAACATCGGCGGGATCGCCATGAGCCATCAGGGGCACATGCGCCATCATCTCGTGATACATGAACTCGTCGGCGCTGGTGACCTGCACCGCGCCGTCGAGCAGCAGCACCTTGCCGAAACGGCGATTGCGGATGAGCTGCAGGCGCTGATGACCGGTTGCCTCCTCGTGGAGTACCTCTTCCACCGCGAACGAAAGCTGTACGCCGTCGTGCAGTGTCTCCGTAACGGTCTTCTTCACGCCCCTTGCCCTCGCAGAAGCTCCTTCACCTCTATGCGCCCCGGCCGGAAGGCCGCTTTCAGCACGTCCACGCAGCGCCTGGGCTGCGCCTTGCCGCACATGAAGACGTCGAGCGCCGCATAGGCGCGCTCGGGCCAGGAGTGAATGGAAATGTGGCTTTCGGCCAGCACCGCGACCCCGCTCACCCCCCCATTGGGCTCAAAGGGATGAAGGTGGATGTGCAGAAGCGTGGCACCCGCCGCCCGAACGCATTCGATCAGCGTTCGCTCGATAAAGGGCAGATCGTCGAGCCGCTCCGCATCGAACAGATCGATGATCAGATGCTCGCCGGCGCACACGACGCCGTCCCTTTCTATAAAGTGATCGTTGCACTCCGGCACATAAGGCCGCGTTGTAACCTCTTCTTCCGTTTGGGCGGTGTTCAGACGCGCTGAATCCATCCCCAATTGGAAAAGGGCGTCGTCAACCATGGCGTCCTCTCCAACCAGCAGATGTGGCGTTTCTTTTCAGAAGAGCGACCTATATAGTTATGTTTGCCGCGTTGACAACAGGCTGAAGGCCGCCAGGCCGAGATTCTTTTGGCCGCTCTCCGCCTAATCGTCCTCCGCCCTCACGATAATGGGGCGATAGACAACTCTGGGCTCCAGCCAATGGTCCATGGCGATCATTCTGGCCCGGCGTTCCGCTCTCCGATCAAGCTCGATTCGCTGCAGGCATTCGGCAAAGCCGGTGGTTCCCGGACGGAAGCCATAGGAGCGGCATTCCTCCTCGTCCATGGCGCGCTGCTGCTCGGGCGTGATCGTCGCACATCCGGCGACCAACGTCAGAAGGCCAATGGCAGCGGCAAGACGAAGCGGCGACATGCGAGCTACTCCAGGCTTTGTCCTGCCCATTAGAGTCTGAGCGCTCCATTGCGTCAATGTGGCAGGGAAGCTAAGCGGCGGCAAGCCGGCTTCTTATAGGCAAGCTATTTTATCATTTTAAATCAAGCACTTATGGTGAGCGCGCTGGGATTCGAACCCAGGACCTACTGATTAAAAGTCAGTTGCTCTACCGGCTGAGCTACGCGCTCGCCTGCGCAAAATGGGCCGGCGAAATTGCGGCGGAACATAGTCAGCCGCCTCCCGGCGGTCAACCGCAAAAGCCGTCGCGATGTGCCCAGAAATACCGGAAGACCATCACGGTGAAGCAATATGCGGTAGAGCGGTTGTGCGGCAGCGGTGGTGCTGTGCATGTTCGCAGCTCGTAAAAAATCTGTGATGTGCATCTGACCGCAATGTTTGTGATGTGCACGGGAGCGCAGTGCACGCTGCGGCGGTATGCCACGAGATGGTGATTGGAGAGGGCAGGGGCATACGGCTATATGCCGCCTGAAAGTCGTCAATCAGGAGCCTGAAGCAAAGCATGGCGATCGATATCGGCTACACCAGCGCGCTTTTCGCGGGGGCGCTCTCCTTCCTTTCGCCCTGCGTGCTGCCCTTGGTGCCGCCCTATCTGTGCTACATGGCGGGCGTCTCGGTGGAGGATTTCCGCAAGCCCGATGGAGCACGGAGCACGCGGCTGCCGCTGCTTGCCGCCTCGCTCGCCTTCGTGCTTGGCTTTGCCACCGTCTTCACCGCGCTCGGTGCGGGCGCCTCCACCATTGGCGCGCTGCTGCGTGCATGGCAGCAGGAACTGGCGATCGCGGCAGGGGTGGTCATCATCCTGATGGGCCTCAATTTCCTGGGCGTGATGCGCATACCTCTCCTGTCGCGGGAGGTGCGGTTCCAGGCGGGCGGCCAGCCCGCCAGCCTGACGGCCGCTTACATCATGGGACTCGCTTTCGCCTTCGGCTGGACTCCGTGCATCGGCCCCGTCCTGGGCCCGATTCTCACGCTGGCGGGCGGGCGCGAGACGGTAGGCGAGGGCGCGCTGATGCTCGCCGTCTATTCCGCCGGTCTGGGCATTCCCTTTCTGGTGGCGGCGCTCTTTTCCGGCGCGTTCATGCGTTTCCTGCAGCGTTTCCGCGTGCATCTCGGCCGCGTGGAGAAGGCGATCGGCGGCATGCTGGTTCTGGCCGGCGTGCTTTTCCTGACGGGCGGCATGCAGTCCATGGCCTACTGGCTTCTGGAAACCTTCCCGGCGCTGGGAATGCTGGGCTGAGTAGTCGGGACGGAAGGCCTGACGCATTGACGGCGGCCGCCCCGCTGCCCTACTGCCTTGTTGCCGAACCATCCTGTTGAAGCGGAAGGCGCCCATGAACAAGAAACGCAGCTGTCTCGCCATCATCCTTGCCGCGGGTGAGGGCACCCGGATGAAGAGTTCGCTGCCGAAGGTGCTGCACCCGGTCGGCGGGCTTCCCATGGCTGCCCATGTGATGGCGGCAGCAGATGCTTCCGGTGCCGACGCGCTGGCCCTCGTGGTAGGCAACGGGGCGGAGCAGGTGAGGGCGGCGCTCTCGGAGGTTCCGTTGCGCGGCGCGCCGGCGCCGGAGTTCTTCGTCCAAACGGAGCGGCTTGGCACGGCGCATGCGGTGCTCGCGGCACGCGCGGCCATCGCGCGCGGCTATGACGACGTGCTTGTGGCCTTTGGCGATCATCCGCTGCTCGAGTCGGCGGCCCTCATTGAGGCGCGCGCCAGGCTTGCAGAGGGAGCCGCTGTGGCCGTGCTCGGCTTCCGCCCGTCCGACCCTTCCGGCTATGGCCGGCTGATCGAGAAGGAGGGGCGCCTCGCGGCGATCCGGGAGGAGAAGGACTGCTCGGACGAGGAACGGAAGATCGCCTTCTGCAACAGCGGCATCATGGCCGTCGCCGGCGGCAGCGCCCTGGCGCTGCTCGAGGCCGTCGGCAACGGCAATGCCAAGGGCGAGTACTATCTCACGGACATTGTCGAGATCGCCAACAGCCGGGGCCTGCCTGTGGTCGCCACCGAGATCAGCCCCGAGAGCGCGTTCGGCATCAACAACCGCGCGCAGCTTGCGGAGGCGGAGGCCGTCTGGCAGGCGCGGCGCAGGCGGGAACTGATGCTGGCCGGCGTAACGCTGGTGGACCCGGCGACCGTCTATCTCTCCCACGACACGGAAATCGGACCTGATACGGTGGTGGAGCCTAATGTCTGGTTCGGGCCGGGCGTCCGGGTGGGCAGCGGCGCCCGCATCCATGCTTTTTCGTATCTGGAAGGGGCCACCGTAGAAAGCGGCGCCCTGATCGGCCCCTTCGCGCGACTGCGGCCCGGGGCGGCAATCAAGGAGAAGGCGAAGGTCGGCAATTTCTGCGAGATCAAGAATGCCGAGGTCGGGCCCGGCGCCAAGGTGCCGCATCTGTCCTATATCGGAGATGCCGCGATCGGTGCCGCCGCCAATATCGGGGCGGGAACGGTTACCTGCAATTATGACGGCTACGCCAAGCACCGCACGGAAATCGGCGCAGGCGCCTTCATCGGCACGCATACCTCGCTCGTGGCGCCGATCACGGTCGGCACCGGGGCCTATGTGGCCTCGGGCAGCGTGCTGACGCAGAACGTGCCCGACGATGCGCTGGCCTTCGGCCGCGCGCGGCAGACGACCTATGAGGGCCGAGGAAAAGCTCTGCGCGAAAAGCTTTCGGCGCGCAAGCGGTAAGCAGCCGCTCTGCCGCTTAGCCTTCCCGCTTACGCTCCTCGCTCAGATCGTCGAGCAGGCGGCTCATCTCGTCTTCGATAGAAAACTCTTCCTGGCGGTTCTGCCGTGCGGGTGCTGCCGCGGGAGCGGACGCCTCAGCCGCGGGTCTGACGGTATGCAGCGAGACGTCCTCATTGCGAAGGCGTACGGTCTCCTCCTCTCCCCGGTTGTTCCACGCCGCGACGGATGGAGCGGCCGGCGCGGCCGGCGTCGGCTGCCGCCTCTGAGCCGCGGGCTTTTCAACGGGTAGGCCGGCTTCTGAGCCTGTGCGCACCTGGCTTTCCGCGCGTGGTGCGGGCGCAATCCGGTCGTTCCGCAGGGGCTGCGCCGGGGAAGCGGCTGGCCATGGTTCAGAGCGGGTAAGGGAGGGTTCAGGCCGCGGTGCTGAGGCCGTTTGCGTTCCCGTAATATCGGATGGCTGGGAGCGGCGGACCGGTGCTGCCGGCTGCGGCGCGCGCGCCCGCTCCGCGGCGGGTTGTGCTTCGGAGGCCGCGCGGGCAGGGGCGGCGCCTATGTGCTGTTCCACCACGATATCCGTCGGCCCGCCGATCAGGATGAGGTGCTCCACATCGTCCCGCCGCACAAGCACCAGCCGCCGCTGATTATCGACCGCGGCCGCATCCACCACGGCGAGCCGCGGCGGCCGGTTGCGGCCACCTGCTATGAAGGTGCCCGAGGACAGATTCCGCATCATGCGTACGATGATGAGCACGCCGAGGAGAAGGACGAGCGCGGCGGCGACCCAGAACGCCGCCGAGGCCGAGCTGCCTCCACCAAAATCTCCCAGCCATTCGCCCATTTGCCACTCTCCGATACATCTGTCTGGCTCAAGAGGTTAGACTAGGCATGAGAGGCCGAGGCGGCAAGCCGGAATGAGCCAAACGGGACACAGCGGGGGACGGGACTGTCGGCGATCTTGCGCCGTGACGCGGCCCTGATGTATGCCGAGGAACCTCGGCGCGACAGGCAGGGAACGCATGGCCAGATCTATTGGCGACGGCGAAGTGGAAATGGCGCCCATCGTCAATCAGGGCGCGCGACCCGGCGTCATTACCCGGCTAATCATATTTATACTCGTGCTGACCGGCTCTGCGCTGGTCTTTGTTCTGTTCCAGGACAGGCTCGGCGAGGAATTTCTGCTCGGCATACTGGGCGTGCTGGCGATGATTGGCGTAGGCTATCTGTTCGCCAGCGCCATCGGCTTCATTCAGATCGCGCCGCGCTCCACCGGGGACGAGCTGTCGCGCGCCTTCATCGATTCCATGGGTGAGGGGCTGGTCGTCACCGACGCCAAGGGCCGAATCCTCTATGCCAACCGCGCCTATGCGGAACTGACAGGTGCCGCTTCGGCCACCGACGTCAAGACGGTGGAGGCGCTGCTTTCCGACAATCCCGAAGCGGCTCCCGTCATTGAGCGCGTGGCAGCGGGCTTGCGCGACGGAAAGCCTGGAGACGGCGAGTTCCGCCTGTCGCGGCCGATTCGCCCCGGCGCCGGAACGGGCGCGCGGTGGTATCGCGCCTTGGCGCGCGTCTTCAAGGTTCCGGGCTATCGCCGGCCGCTTTCGGCATGGCTGCTGACCGACATTTCTGACGAACGGGCCGAGCAGGAGCGCTTCTTCCTCGATCTTCAGAAGGCGATCGACCACCTCGATCACGCTCCGGCCGGTTTCTTCGCGGCCGATGCCGACGGGCGCATCACCTATCTCAACGCCACGCTGGCTGAATGGCTGGGCGTGGATCTGGCAAATTTCGTGCCCGGCGCGCTGTCGCTCTCCGATATCGTGGCGGGCGACGGTATGGCGCTGATCCAGGCCGTGAAGGCGGAGCCCGGCACTGTGCGCAACTCCGTTATCGATCTCGATCTTTCCACCGTGCGCGGCGAGGTGCTGCCGGTGCGCTTCATGCACCGGGTGACGGCCACGCGCGAGGGGCAGCGGGGACCGACTCGAACCATCGTCCTGAACCGCACGCTCGGCGAAGATGCATCCGCGGACCTGCGGGCCTCC
The DNA here is from genome assembly GCF_025398195.1 of Chelativorans petroleitrophicus. Lineage (GTDB taxonomy): Bacteria > Pseudomonadota > Alphaproteobacteria > Rhizobiales > Rhizobiaceae > Chelativorans > Chelativorans petroleitrophicus. Next base: position 213,386 of record NZ_JAODNV010000005.1, read on the forward strand.
GAGGTCCGCTTCACCCGGTTCTTCAATTCCACGCCGATGGCCATCGCCAGCGTGGACCATGACGGGCGCATCCTGCGCACGAATGCACCGTTCCTATCGCTGTTTGCCTGCGTGGTCGATCGTGATGCGGTGGACCGGCGCGTGCGCCTCGATACGGTGATGCACGAGCGCGACCGGGAGGCTTTCGCGCTGGCGCTGGAGAAAGCCAAGCAGCATCAGGCCGACATTCCTCCGATCGATACCGTGCTGCCGGGTAACGAGGAACGCCATGTGCGTTTCTACGTCAATGCCGTGGCCGATGCCGGAAGCGGCAGCGATGTGGAAGAGGCGGCGATCGTCTACGCGGTCGATACGACGGAGCAGAAGGCGCTCGAAGCGCAGATGGCGCAGAGCCAGAAAATGCAGGCGGTCGGGCAGCTTGCCGGCGGCATCGCGCACGACTTCAACAATGTGCTGACGGCGATCATCATGGCCTCGGACTTGCTGCTTGCCAACCACCGGCCATCGGACCCGTCCTTCCCGGACATCATGAACATCAAGCAGAACGCCAATCGTGCCGCCTCGCTGGTCCGGCAGCTTCTGGCGTTCTCGCGCAGGCAAACGTTGCGGCCCGAAGTGCTGAACCTGACGGATGTTCTGGCGGACATTCGCATGTTGCTCTCCCGTCTCATGGGCAACGACATCACGCTCGCCATCGAGCACGGCAGGGATCTGTGGCCGGTGAAGGCCGACATCGGCCAGTTCGAGCAGGTGATCGTCAATCTCGCGGTCAATGCGCGCGACGCCATGCCCGACGGCGGCCAGCTCACTGTACGCACCAGGAACGTGCCGACCAGTGAATGTGCGCAATATCCCTATCGCGAGCTGCAGCCGGCCGATTACGTCATGGTCGAGGTTGCCGATACCGGCACCGGTATTCCGCCCGAAACGCTGAAGAAGATCTTCGAGCCGTTCTTCACCACGAAGGAAGTGGGCAAGGGCACGGGCCTTGGCCTTTCCATGGTCTACGGCATCGTCAAGCAGACGGGCGGGTTCATCTTCTGCGATTCCGAGGTCGGCAAGGGAACGACCTTCCGGATATTCCTGCCGCGTCACCTGCCGTCCGCTCAGACGGAAGAGGGGAAGAGCGCCGGGGCGGAGCAGGCGAAGGAGCCCCGCCAGACCACGCGTGACCTTTCAGGCTCCGCACGGGTCTTGCTGGTGGAGGACGAGGATGCCGTGCGCATGGGCAATGTGCGCGCGCTCACCTCGCGCGGCTACGAGGTGCATGAGGCAAGCTCAGGCACCGAAGCACTGGAAATCTTCAAGGCGCTTGATGGCAAGGTCGATATCGTCGTCTCGGATGTTGTGATGCCCGAGATGGATGGGCCGACCCTGCTTGCCGAGCTGCGCAAGATACGGCCTGACGTTAAATTCATCTTCGTTTCCGGCTATGCCGAGGACGCCTTCGCCAAGAACCTGCCTTCTGACGCCAAGTTCGGTTTCCTGCCAAAGCCATTTTCGCTGAAGCAGTTGGCGACAACCGTGAAGGAAATGCTCGAAGAAGACAGCTAAGGCGCCGCGGCGACCTTTGCGGTCTTCCCACAGCAGCGCAGTTCCGGCGGAACTGCGCGGGCGTTGCTGAGAAGTTGACTGGAGAAGAACGCCGCTCCGGTACGCGAGACCTGATCCGGAGCCTGGAGGCGTGTCGCATCCGCCTCGTCCCCTCTTTTAAGCGGATATCCTTACCGCGGAGTTAGCAAGTCATTGAGCAAACCTTAATTCGGAATTTTTTTGAACGCCTTCAAAATATCGAGCTGTCAGGTAGGCGACACGCTTATGGCGGAACAGGCGGCGAGTTATTGGCCGAAATGCAGACGCTTTGCCGCCGGCCAGTCTGCAGCACATGGAATGGATCGCTGTCGCGGTCATAGGGAAGAGAAGATGACGCGCGCCATCATGCTTCAGGGCACGGGTTCCGATGTCGGCAAGACCCTGCTGGTCGCGGGCCTGTGCCGCCTCGCGCGTCGGCGCGGGCTGCAGGTCCGGCCGTTCAAGCCGCAGAACATGTCGAACAACGCCGCTGTTGCCAAAATCCCCGAAACCGGAGGTGACGGCGAGATAGGCCGCGCCCAATGGCTGCAGGCGCTTGCCTGCGGGACGGAGCCCACAGTGCACATGAATCCGGTACTCCTGAAACCTCAGAGCGATACGGCGGCCCAGGTCATCGTTCAGGGAAAGGTGCTTGCGGAGGCGCAGGCGGCCGATTACGGCAGCCTCAGACAGCGCCTCATGGAGGCTGTTATGGATTCCTGGGCGCGGGTAGGCGAGGGGGCCGATCTCGTCGTGGTCGAGGGAGCCGGCTCGCCGGCTGAAATCAATCTGCGCGACCGCGACATCGCGAATATGGGCTTTGCCGTAGCGGCAGGCGTTCCTGTGGTGATGGTCGGCGACATCGACCGGGGCGGCGTGATCGCCGCGCTGGCGGGAACGCACCTCGTCCTGCCAGCGGAGGACCGCGCGATGATAAGGGGCTTCATCATCAACAAATTCCGCGGCGATCTTTCCCTGTTTTCGGGTGGAATCTCCGCGATCCAACGCTTTACAGGCTGGCGCTCCTTCGGCGTTGTGCCTTGGCTTCGCGAAGCCGCGCTTCTGCCCTCGGAGGATTCGGTGATTCTGGAACGCTTGCCCCGTGGCGCGGCGGCGACCCTCAAGATTGCCGTGCCCATGCTGTCGCGGATCGCCAATTTCGACGATCTCGACCCGCTGCGCGCCGAGCCAGGGGTGGATGTCGTCTTCGTGCCGCCCGACCAAAGGCTGCCCGAGGATGCGTCGCTGGTCATTCTGCCCGGCAGTAAATCGACAATCGCGGACCTTGCATTCCTGCGCGCCAATGGCTGGGAGCTGGACCTCATCGAACACCGACGAAGAGGCGGCGCGATCGTGGGCCTGTGCGGGGGATACCAGATGCTCGGCCGCTCGGTCGCTGACCCGCACGGCATTGAAGGCGAGCAGCGCCAAGCGGAGGGATTGGGTTTTCTGGATGTGGAAACCGTCATAACGCCTGAGAAGACCGTGCGGAACGTGAGCGCCATATCCGCCGTGCATCAGGAAGTTCTCACCGGCTACGAGATCCATGCCGGCGAAACATGGGGCCCGGATTGCGCGCGCCCCGTTGCCATTGTGGATGGCCGGACGGAAGGCGCGATGTCAGCCGATGGAAAAGTGTTCGGGACCTATTTGCACGGCCTTTTCAGCGCCGACGGCTTCCGGCGGCGGTTTCTGGCGCAGTTCGGTGTTGTCGCGGGCGAGGCCAGTCATCTGAACCGGATCGAAAGCACGCTCGATGCCCTCGCATGTCACCTTGAACGGCACCTTGATTGCGACGCTCTTCTCGCTGCCGCGCGATAGGGCCCCTAATCCTGCTGCACCTCGTGCGCCTTCGGCCAATAGGTGCCGATGCACCAGATATTTCCCTCCGGATCGCGGCAGATGAACTCGCGTCCGCCATAGTCGCGGTCGATGGGGCCCTCGAGTATCTCCGCGCCGGCTTTTACGGCCTGCTCATGCACGACATCGGCGTCCTCTACGGCGATATAGACCGCCTTGCCGCCGTTTTCGCCTGGCGGACCCACCATGGCGCCGAACGCGTCATCCGATGCCTGGCCGAGCATGATTATGGAAGAGCCGAGGGCCAGTTCGGCATGGGCGATGCGGTCTCCATCCTCGTAGCGGGCATGAATCGAGAAGCCCAGCGCCCGGACGAGCCAGTCGATCATGGCAGCCGGGTCGCGGTAGCGGAATGTGGGAAAGATCCTGGGCGGCTGGATGGCAACGGACTTGTTCATGAACATCCTCCTTGGCGGCACGGGTGAGGGCGCGCCTCTTAAGGAATGTCATCGGGCCGAGTTTGTTGCAGGCGTTAGGTTTGGCCGCGGCTATGAAGCCACGATCCGCTTTTCAAGGATTCGCTCAAGATCAGGCGCGGTCTCGACGAGCGCCCTGGCGGGTTCGGAGCGGGGTGTCTGCAGCACCATCTCCGTCGGCCCGGCCTCGACGATCCGTCCCTCGTGCATGACCAGCGCCCGGTCGCAGATGGCACGGGCGACGGTCAGGTCGTGCGTGATGAAGAGGTAGGCAATGCCGAGACGGGCGTTAAGATCGGCAAAAAGATCGAGGATCTGCGCCCGGATGGAGACATCGAGGGCCGAGACCGGCTCGTCGGCGATGATGAGCCGCGGCCGCGTGATGATCGCCCGGGCGATGGAGAGACGCTGGCGCTGCCCGCCGGAGAATTCGTGCGGATACTTGTCCATGTCCGCAGGCGAAAGGCCGACCTGGGTGAGCGCCTCGGCCACCATCTCACGGCGCCTGCGCCGGTCAAGCTTCTCGTCCAGCAGATAGAGCGGTTCGGCCACCAGCCTTTCCGCCTTGTGGCGCGGGTCGAAGGAGCCGTAGGGGTCCTGGAACACCACCTGCATGTTGCGACGGACGGGCCGGAGGGCGTCCTTTGCCCGCGCGCCGATGTCCTCGCCCATGAAGCGGATCGCGCCGGAAGTGGGACTGTCCAGCGCGAGAATCACGCGCGCGAGGGTGGATTTCCCGCATCCCGAGCGCCCGACCAGGGCCACCGACTCGCCCGTAGCAAGCGAGAAGGAGACGCCGTCCACGGCGCGGAAGGTCCTGCGGCGGGAAAAGATCGACTGCCGGCGAAGCGCATAGTCTCGGCTGACGTTCTCGACCTCGAGCAGCGGCTTCTCCGCAGTCCGGACGGCCTGTTTCGGCCGTGCCGGGACGTGGGTGGAAGCCCTTGCGAGCTGCCGCGTGTAGGGGTGCGCCTGTTCGGCGAGAACGCGGACGGCCCCTCCCGTCTCCATCACCTCGCCATGGCGCATGACGGTAATGCGGTCCGCCATCTCCGCGACGACAGCAAGGTCGTGCGAGATGAGGAGCAGGCTCATCCGGTTCTCATCCACGAGATCGCGGAGAAGCTGCAGGATCTGCGCCTGCAGCACCACGTCGAGGGCCGTCGTGGGCTCGTCTGCGATCAGCAGCTTGGGCTTCAGAGCGCAGGCGATGGCGATGACCACGCGCTGGCGCTGCCCGCCGGAGAGCTCATGCGGATAGCGGGTAAGGGGAAAGCGGTTTTCCGGAAGGCCGACGCGCTCTAGCATGGCGCGGGCGCGCGCCTCGGCGTCGGCGCGGTTTGCCCCTGTGTGCCAGCGGATGCCCTCCGCCACCTGCTCGCCGATGGTCTTCAGGGGATTGAGCGCGGTCATGGGCTCCTGGAAGACCATGCCGATGTGCCTCCCGCGCAGGCGGCACATGGCGGCCTCTGGCGCGGTGAGGATGTCCATGCCATCGAAGGTGATGCGCCCCGACACCCGCGCGCCGCGTGGCAGGAGACGCATGAGCGCCAGGGCCGTCATCGACTTGCCGGAACCGGATTCGCCGACGAGACCCATCACCTTGCCCGGCGCGATGTCGAGGTCGACGCCCCTCAGGATCGGCACGTCGCCGATGGACAGCCTCAGGTCGCGGATCTCGATCAGGCTCATCGTTCGTGCCTCAGTCTGGGGTCCAGCACGTCGCGCAACCCGTCGCCCAGGAGATTGAGGCCGAGCACGGTTATAACGATGGCAAGGCCGGGGAAGAGGGCAAGATGTGGCGCGACCGCGATGCGCGTCTGCGCGTCGAACAGCATGCGCCCCCACGAAGGCATGGGCGGCTGCGCCCCGAGCCCCAGATAGGACAACCCCGCCTCCGCGAGCACGCCGAGGGCGAACTGGATCGTTGCCTGAACGAGAAGCAGGCTCATGATGTTGGGCAGGATGTGCTCCAGCGTGATGAGTACGCGCCCCTTGCCGGCTGCGCGCGCGGCGAGCACGAACTCCCGCGGCCACAGCGAAAGTGCCCCGGCGCGCGCCACGCGCGCGAAGACCGGGATGTTGAAGATGCCGATGGCGATGATGGCATTGACCGCGCCAGGCCCGAAGACCGCCGTGATCATCACCGCCGAGATGAGGGCAGGGAAGGCAAAGACGACATCGTTGAGGCGCATCAGGGCGTCGTCGATCCAGCCCCCCCGCGCCGCGGCCAGCGCCCCGAGCGGCACGCCGATGCCGAATCCGATGCCGACCGCCACGAGGGCAACGGCGATGGAGTTGCGCGCGCCGATCATGATCATGGAGAGGATGTCGCGCCCAAGATGGTCCGTGCCGAAAGGATGGCTCAGCGAAAGCCCCTGCATGCGGGCTGCAACCTGAAGCCGTGTGATGTCGTAAGGCGTCCAGAAGAGGGAAATGAGGGCCATCAGCGCGATGGCCGCGGTGATGACGAGGCCGATCAGAAAAGAGCGGTTCTGGAGCGCCTTAAGGATGAAGTGGCGCTCCGGCGCGGGCATGAAGAACATGTCCGCGCTCATCGGCCCGCCCTCAGTCTCGGGTCGACTATCGCGTAGCAGATGTCGACAGCGAAATTAATGAGAATGACGCTAGCGACGAGCAGCATCACCACCCCTTCCACGACAATGAGGTCGCGCTGGCTGATTGCCTGGAAGATCAGGCGCCCGAGGCCTGGCAGGTAGAAGACGTTTTCGATGATGATGGTGCCCGCCAGCAGGAACGCTAATTGTAGCCCCATGATGGTAAGCACGGGTATCATGGCGTTCCGCAGGGCATGCCGCCACAGAACCTGGGTCCGCGGCAGGCCTTTCGCTCGGGCGGTGCGGATATAGTCCTCGCCCAGCACCTCCACCATGGCCGAGCGCGTCACGCGGGCGAGGATGGCCGCCTGCGGCAGGGCGAGGGCGACAGCCGGCAGGATCAGCGCCTTGAATGCCTGCCAGTGCTGCGCCCAGCTCTCGCCCCATCCGGGAAAGCCGCCCGCAGGCAAAAGCCTGAGGCCGACGGAGAAGACATAGACGAGCAGGAGCGCGAACCAGAAATTGGGGATGGCGACGCCCACTTGCGCCGCGCCCATCGTGATGGTGTCAGCGGCGCTTCCGCGCCGAGACGCGGAAAAGACGCCGACCGGTATGGCAATCAGGGTGGAAAGGCTGAGCGCAAAGACGGCAAGCGGCAGGGATACCGCCAGTCGTTCCCATACGAGATCGAGCACCGGAGACGAATAGGTGTAGGAACGGCCGAAATCGCCCGTCGCCATGCCGGCCAGCCAGTCCAGGTAGCGGGCGAGGATCGGGCGGTCGAGCCCCATCTCGATGCGCAGCGCCTCCAGCGCGTCAGGACTCGCGTTCATGCCCAGCATGATGCGCGCGGGATCACCGGGGAGAATCTCGAGAACGGAAAAGACGATCACTGAAGCTGCAAGCAGCGTGATCAGACCCACAGCCAGTCGCTTGGCGAGAAAGGCTGTCATGGGGCGCACCTTGCGAGACCGCTTCTGCTCTCTGTCACGGCGTCGATCCGGAGCGGACGGAAAGGCCGACTTCGGCCGGCAAGGTTCATGCCAGACAGCACTGGTCGCCCGTCCTAAGCCGACGTTTCACGGGACATCGCAGGGGCAGGGAAACAGCCGCATGTGATCGATGCGCTCCCGCCCCGGCGTCGCTCATTCCGTCCAGCGCACCTTGGTCAGGTCATTGGCCTGGATGGGCGAGTTTTCCCACAGGCCCTCGAGCTTCGCATCCCAGACGCCGATCTTGGGAAGCTGGAACAGGAAACCGTTCACCGCGTCCTCGGCGATGATCCGCTGCGCCTGGCCGTAGAGCTCGTTGCGCTTGGCGGGATCGGCGGTGAGCTCCAGCTCCTCAATCACCGCATTGAACTCCGGGTTCTGATAATTGAAGTAGTAGTCCTCGCGCGCGTAGATGTTGATGTCATTGGGTTCGGTATGGGAGATGATTGTCAGGTCATAGTCCTTGTTGGTGAAGACCTGCTCCAGCCACTGCGCCCATTCCATGGGAATGATCTCAAGCTCGATGCCGATCTCGCGCAGCTGCGAGGCGATGATCTCCCCACCTTGGCGTGCATAGTTGGGCGGCGGCAGCTTGAGCGTAGCCGAAAAGCCGTCAGGATATCCCGCCTCCGCCAGAAGCTGCTTGGCCTTCTCCACGTCGTGCGGATAGAGGCCGGTGAGGTCCACATAGGCCTCGTTAGCAGGGGAAAAGTGGGAGCCGATCGGCACTCCGTGGCCAGAGGACGCGCCGAGAATGATCTCGTCTCGGTTCAGCGCGTGGGAGATCGCCTGCCGGACCTTGAGATCGTTCAGCGGTTCCTTGCCGTTGTTCATGGCGAGGATCGTCTCGCCCTCGGTCGCCCCAATGACGACTTTGAAGCGCGAATCGGCTTCGATCTGGGGCAGGGCGTCGCCCGCCTGCATGTTCGGTAAAGCCTGAACGTCTCCCGATAGAAGCGCCGTCACCGATGCTGCCGCATCCGGGATGAAGCGGAATTCGGCGCGCTCCAGCGCCACCGGCTCACCCCAATAGTCCGGATTCTTCACGATGGTGACGGAAGAGCCCCGTGCCCAGTTCTGGAACTTGAAGGGGCCGGTGCCGATGGGTTTTTCCTTGTTTCCCTCGGCCGATTCCGGGGCGACGATCACCGCATCGCCCCAGCCGAGATTGTAGAGGAATGAGCCCTGCGGGTGCTTGAGACTCACGCGCACGGTGGCCGCATCCACGACTTCGACGCTCTCGATCGCCGAAAACAGCACCTTCTGCGCGTTGGTCGAATCCTCGGCCATCGCTCGCTCCAGGCTGAACTTGACATCCTCGGCGTCGAAGCTCGTGCCGTCATGGAAGGTCGCATTCTGGCGCAGATGGAACGTATAGGTCTTCCCGTCGTCAGAGACCTCCCAGCTTTCCGCCAGCGCGGGCAGCACCTCGCCCTTAGGGCCGATCCGGGTAAGGCCCTCGAAGATGTTGGCATAGACGATTTCGTCAATGGCAGCGGCGGCTCCCGCCGTCGGGTCGAGATGCGGCGGCTCCAGCACGACGCCCAGGACAAGGTCGGTGCGCGCGCTCAGTGCGCCGGATGCGCTCGCAAGGACGATTGCGGCAGCGCCGAGCGCGGATGCAAAAACGTTCATGTGCTTCTCCCCAGTGATCGCCCGCACATAACCGGCGGAGACAGAGACGCACCGATTGAAGCGTGAAATCGCCGGCGAGTAAATCGCCTTTCGCACTTGCGAAAAGAATTACGCCTTCCTGAGCAGCGTATCGAGCGCCATGGCCATGACCGTGGCCGACTGCACCATGTCCTCGATCCCCACCCACTCATCCGGTCTGTGGGCGAGGTCCAGAATGCCGGGTCCATAGGCCACACAATCATGGAGATGACCCAACCGGGCGATGTGCTTCTGGTCATAGGTGCCTGGCGAGATCACGTAATCCGGTTCGCGCCCGAATACGGCGCGCACCGCCTTCGCTAGCGCGCGCGGAACCGCCGCATCGCGCGCCGTCATGGTGGGCAGAACTTCCATCAGATCGCGGATTGAGTAATCGAAGCGCGGTCTCTCCCGCTTCAGCCGCTCCAGAATGGCGATCACCTCATCCTTCACCTCTTCGAGGCTTTCCTCGATGAGGAAACGGCGGTCGATCACGATGCGGCAGGAATCCGCCACGTTGGGGGAGGGCAGGCCGGGGAAGAAGTCCTCCGTCTGCCCGCCATGGATCGAATTGATGTTCAGCGTGGAGCGGCGGGCGCCTTCCGGCACCACAGGCATGTCCGTTCGCTTGGCGTCAAGCGCGGGGTACAATTCAGCCTCGAAGGCGGAGAGTACGGCCGCCATATGGCGGATGGCCGAATCGCCTAGGAATGGCATGGAGCCATGGGCGATCGCACCGTGCGTTTCGATCTCCGCCCACCACACGCCGCGATGGCCAAGACAGATGCGGTCCTTGTTGAGCGGTTCTGGGATGATGACGTGATCCACGCGGGGCTTGGAGAAGAAGCCGCTCCTCGCAAGATATGCTACGCCTCCGAAGCCTCCCGATTCTTCATCCACCGTGCCGGAAATCTCGATCGCGCCGTGAAAATCCGGATAGACGGCCATGAAGGCATCGGCCGCTATGATGGAGGCGGCGAGCCCGCCCTTCATGTCGCAGGCGCCGCGGCCGAACACCTTTCCATTCCGCACCACGCCCGTGAAGGGATCAACGGACCAGCCTTCGCCCGCCTCCACCACGTCGATATGGGAATTGAAATGGACAGTGGGACCCGGCGCACGCCCCTCGCGCCGCGCAACCACATTGGTGCGCGGATAGCGGTCGCTGTCGCCTGGCGCTCCCTCGCCGCGAATCAGACGCGTTTCGAAACCGCGCGCGGCAAGAATGCATGCGAGATGTTCGGCGCAGGGTGTGTAGGCCTCGCCCGGCGGGTTCACCGTGGGAAAGCGGATGAGGTCAACAGTCAGCGCGACGAGTTCGTCCACGCGTTCGGAAACCGCTCGGGCCAGGGATTCATTCATGGCTCCATCCAAGCCCCGATCATCCCGCTTGGCAAGGTGGTTGCCCATCAGAGCAACAGGGATTCAGGCGCTCAGCGAAGCAGCGGCCCTAAGGCAGTGCGAAGGCGTTTCAGCCCATCTCCCAGCGCCGGTGGAACCACATCCACTGGCCCGGATGCTCGCGGACCCACTCTTCCACCACATCATTGAGCAGCTGGGACATGCGCGTCACATCGACCGCGCCATCTTTATCGCGCGGCAGCTCCAGCTTTTCCATGATCTCGAGCCGGTAGCGCCCGCCAGGCAAGCGGATGCACCGTGCAGGATAGACGTCGCAGTCATACTGCCTGGCGAGTTTGGGCACGAGCGGGTTGGTGAGGCACGGCCGGTTGAAGAAGGTCGTCCTTACGCCCCGCCGGAACTTCTGGTCCACCAGCGCGCCGACATTGCCGCCGCTTTCCAGGATCCGGGCTAGCTGAAGCGCCGCGCCCGCGCGGGAGGGAACAAGGCCACCCATCGCCGACTGCCGCGTGCGGTGAATATAGTCCGCAATGAAGGGATTGTTCGGCGGGCGGAAGAGGGAGGTGACGTCAAGCCCGTAGGTGGCTGCCGCGATCGGCAGAAACTCGAAATTGCCGATATGGGCGGTGAACATGATGTGGGGCTTCTTCTCGTCGCGGATGCGCAGGAAGAGATCGATGCCCGAGACTTCCACTCGACCAGGCTGAGAAGCCTCGGGATCGAAGTCGAATAGCTTGTCGATGAAGACATATTCGACCGCAAGCCGCGCCATATTGGCCCACATGTCGCGCGCGATCGCCTCGATCTCGTCTTCCGTCTTTTCCGGATAGGCCTTGCGCAGGTTTTCCGTCGCCACGCGATGGCGGCCGGTCCATGGGCCGATGTGTCGCGCGATGCGCTCGGCGAAATTCAGCGCTTTATCGGGTGGCAGGCCGCGCAAAATGGCAAGAAGGGCCATTGCCACCTGCGCCGTCAGCCAGTGCTCGAGGGTCTTGAGCCTGCGGCCGAATGTCCGGAGCATGGATCTCAGGCGTTCTGTTGAACGCGCAGGATGATCTTGCCAAAAACATCCCGGCTTTCCATGCGCGCCAGGGCCTTCTCGATCTCTTCAAACCCGACAGTCGTGTCAATCACAGGCGAGACGAGCCCGGCCGCCATCTTCTGCATGGCGTCGGCCATGTTTTCCATGCGGCAGCCGAAGGAGCCGATGATCCTGATCTGCTGCTGGAAGAGCTGCATCAGGTTTATGCTGGTGGACACACCAGAGGTCGAGCCGCAGGTGACGAGCCTGCCGCCGCGCTTGAGCGACAGCATCGAGCCCGCCCAGGTATCGGCGCCCACATGCTCGAACACCACGTCCACACCGCGCTTCCTGGTGATCTTACGGACCACCCCCTCGAACCGTTCCTCGCGGTAGTTGATGATGTGGTCTGCGCCGAGCGCCCTTGCCTTTTCCGCCTTGCGTTCAGAGCCCACGGTGGTGATCACCGTGCAGCCCATCCGCTTTGCAAGCTGAATGGCCGCCGAACCGATGCCGGAGCCGCCCGCATGCACGAGGATCGTCTCGCCCGGCTGCAGCCTGGCATTGTCGAACAGCATGTGCTCGACCGTGCCGAAGGTGATGGGCGCAACCGCCGCCCCGATCTCGTCCACGCCGGGAGGGGCGGGAACCAGCAGCCGCGCGGGGAGGTTGATCTTCTCCTGCGCGAAGCCGTCGATATGGAAACCGTGAACACCGCCCACATGCTCGCAGAGATTGTCTCGCTTCTCGCGGCAGGCGCGGCAAAGGCCGCATGTGCGCGCCCCGTAGATGGAGACGATCTGGCCCGGAACGAGGCCGCTGACGCCTGGCCCGATCGCATCGACCCATCCGGAGGCCTCCGCCCCGATAACCAGCGGAAGCGAGCGCTTCGCAAAGGCCATCCCGCGCCAGCCCCACACATCGATGTGATTGAGCGCCACGGCCGCGATCCTGACCGTCACCTCGCCGTGGGTCGGCGGTGGAGGGGGCGCAATATCGGAAATCTCGAGCTTGCGATCGGAAATGAGCTGCAATGCGCGCATGGATGACGTTTCCGATGAAAGTGAATAGCGAATGAGCGAATTCCGCAGCGGAACCGGTTCTTCCCTATTCGCTATTCACGCTCCTGTCACCCCGGCTCACGCGCCATCACCAGGCAGGTGTTCTGCCCGCCGAAGCCGAAGGAGTTGGAAAGCACTGTGGGGACGTCCGCCTCGCGCTTCACATTCGGCACGACATCGAGATCGATGGCCGGATCGGGATTGTCATAGTTGATGGTGGGCGGAATCACGCCTTCGCGCATGGTCATGATCGAGAAAACTGCTTCCACCGCCCCGGCGGCGGACAGGGTGTGGCCGATCATCGATTTGTTGGAGGAAATCGGGATCGTCCGCATCCGCTCGCCGAACACGGTCGAAAGCGACAGATGTTCCATCTTGTCGTTCTCGGGCGTGGACGTGCCGTGCGCGTTTATATAGGCGACCTCTTCTTCCGCCATGCCTGCATCGGCAAGCGCCGCGCGCACCGCGCCGGCCGCGGGAGAGCCGTCGGGCTTGGAGCGCGTGCGGTGGAAGTCGTCGGCCTTTTCGCCGCAGCCGCGCATGATCGCGAGGACCTTCGCCCCGCGGGAGCGTGCGCTTTCCAGCGGTTCGAGCACGAGAGCAGCGGAGCCCTCCGCCAGCACGAATCCGTCGCGATCCTTCGAGAAAGGCTTGGAGGCCTTTTCCGGCCGCTCGTTCTGGGTGGAGAGAGCCGAAAGCAGCGAGAACCGGATGAGCGCCTCCGCCGTCGCCGAACCGTCGGCGCCAATCGCCAGCGCCCGGTCGCATTCGCCCCGGCGAATCGCCTCTATGCCGAGCTGAATTGCCGTGGCGCCCGAGGCGCAGGCCGTGGACAGCGTCACCGGCAGTCCGCGCGTGCCGTATTTGTCCGCCAGCCGGTTGGCGATGTTCGCAAACTGCCCCTCATCGAAATAGGCCCTGTTTGCCGTCTTGCGCGCCGTCTCGATCAGGCTGCGCCAGTCGCCCGAGCGCTCCGAGCGGGCATAAAGCGCCAACCGGTTCCTCCAATCCAGCTCCACCGGCGGGGCGGCGAGGAAGAGCGGCCCGCCGAAATTCGACAGGGAAAGGCCGGATTCGTCAATCGCTTCCTCTGCAGCGAGTTCGGCAAGCGCGAGGGTAAGGGCAGTCGCGCCCTGCTCGCTCTCGGGCAGGAAGTCGACCAGGCCCGCGATGGTCGTGGCCAGATGGTCCACGGGAAAGCGTTTGATCGAGCGGATTCCGGAGCGGCCGCCGGTCAGCGCAGCCCAGTTGTCGCGCTTGCCCTGCCCGAGCGAGGTCACTACGCCCATTCCGGTCACGGCGACGAGCGGGCGTCCGAATTTGTCGGTATAGCTCATGCGCTCCTCCGCTCCTCAGGCCTCGACAATCAGCCCCATGCCTTCGTAGCAATGATAGCCTACCGAGGTTGCGAGTACGGCTTTCGGCGCGTCTTCGAGGGGGCGCTCGTTTTCGGCATCGAAGGGCGGGTAGGCCTTTGCGTTATGGATGGCGAGCGCGGCAAGCGCCACAGCGAAGGGGAACTGCGCCTCCTTGAGGTGGCCGGTCACGGTGTTGAAGCCGCGCACGGCCATATTGCCGTAGGCATCCAGCGCCGCCTTTTCGGCCCTGGTGGCCGCGTGCGCACCGGATGCGCCGGATATGGCAAGCGCCGGTGCCGCCCGTCCGGCAAGCACGTCCAGCATCTCGCCCAAGGCGTCCTTTAGGCCGCTGCCTTCCCGCCGCGCGCGGCCGGAAAGGATTGGCCCGATGGCGGCATAGGCCTTGCGGCCACGCTTTTCGGCATGTTCGCGCGATTCGAGCACCAGAAAGGCTGCACCGGAGCCCGTGATGATGCCGCCGCCCAGCTCCTCGCGCCGCTGCCAGACGGGTGACCACTCACCGCGCTGCAGATAGGCCGCAAGCTCATAGGCAAGAAGCATGTCCGGGTGCTCGGTCTGGAAAGCCGCGCCCACGAGACAGTGCGTCGACTGCCCGGCGCGGATGCGCGCTGCCGCCGTCTCGATCGCGGCAACGCCCGCGCCATCCTCACCCATGAAAGTGCGCGAGGAGCCGGTGACCTTATGGACGATAGAAATGTTGCCGGCCAGCAGGTTGGAAAGCTGCGCTAGGAAGAGCGTAGGCCTCAATTCGGTCGTAAGCTTTTCATTGAGCAGCACGCCGTGGTCGTTGCGCGCAAGCGAGGCGTCGAGAATGGCCTGGTCCACCGCCGTGTCGCGCTCGCCGCCGCCGGCCGCCACGATCATGTCCATGGTGGCGCACAATTCCTCGTCGCCCTTGAGGCCCGCATCGTCCAGCGCAAGGCCTGCGGTATAGGTGCCAAGCCGCTGCCAGGTCTCCATCTGGCGCTGGTCGCCGCGCCTTGGAATCTGCACGCTCCAGTCGATTTCCGGCAGCGGATGGATGACGTAGGGCGCGAAGCGCTCCCGATCGAGTTTCGGGGCAGGGGAGCCCTGCAGCGCCTGCCAGTGCGCGTCCGTTCCAAGCCCCAGCGACGAGACGATGCCGATACCGGTAATGACGACGTCGGTGGAGCTCATATGCACCTCGCGCGCAGTAATGCAGGCTAACCCGCCGACTTGGCGGCAACCAGATCGTCAATCTTGGCGCACAGGTTCTTCATCACGAAATATTCTTCCGTGCTCACCTTGCCTTCGTTGACCTCCTGGGTCCATTTCTCGAGCGGCACCTTGATGCCGAACTCCTTATCGATGGCAAAGACAATGTCGAGGAAATCCAGGCTGTCGATACCCAGATCGTCAATGGTATGGCTGTCGGGAGTGATCTTGTCGCGCTCGATCTCGCTCGTCTCGGCGATGATGTCGGCAACCTTGTCGAAGGTCGTTGTCACTTGGGTCCCCTCAAAGTACGGGCTTTGGTCCGAATGATGCTGTGCGGCTGTCTAATCGCTTTTTAGCGGCAGGAAAAGGGCAGGCCAACCGCTCCGGCATGTAGTCGAAAGCGGCAAACACGGCAATGCCCCCTGGCGCGGGAACGCGCGCCCAAAAATCAAAGCAGTGGAAACGCTGCCTGAAAGGTTTCTCGGGGAGGCGCTTGCCGCAGCGCATCCGGTGCCATACACAGGCCCGCAATGGAATCCCTCGCAGGCACGCTCGCCTTTGTTTTCGCGCTCGTCGCGCTCGGTTACCTCAGCGGCTGGTCCGGTCTTCTGAAAAAGGACACGGGCGCGGCGCTGACGGACTTTGCGGTTTCCGTGGCATTGCCGCTCCTGCTTTTCCGCACCATGGCCCGTGCTGACTTCGCCGGCAGCCTGCCCGCCGCCCTCTGGCTCTGCTATTTCACCGCCGTCGCGTTCACCTGGATCACGGCACATTTCGTCATCGTCCGCTTCTTCGGGCGCGACACCCGCGCTGGCATCGTGGGTGGGCTGTCGGCCGGTTTCTCCAATCTCGTGCTGCTCGGCTTTCCCTTCATGCTGGGTTTATACGGGCAGGAGGGATTCGAAGTCCTCTCGCTCATAGTCTCCGTCCATCTGCCGATCATGATCGGCACTACCGTCCTGCTGTTCGGGCTGTTCGGCCGGTCCGAAAACGGCGGCATGGGCCTTGCGGCGATCGTTCGCGACTTCCTGGTCAAGCTGCTTACGAATTCGCTGATCATCGGGATCCTGGCGGGGCTCATCTGGCGGTTTTCCGGGCTCGGCATGCCGCCGCTCATGGAGCGTCTTGTGGACGCGCTGGCGAATGTCGCAGGAACCATAGCGCTGTTCGCGATGGGGTTGGAGCTCAGGCGTTACGGCATTTCCGGCAATGTGCGGCCTGCGGCGGCCATGACGGGGCTGAAGCTCGTGCTGATGCCGGCGGTGGCGCTCGCCATGGCGAAGCTGGTGGGCCTACCGCCCTTGAGCGGCAAGGTTGTCGTGACAGCCGCTGCACTGCCCTGCGGCGTAAACCCCTATCTTATCGCCGTGCGCTTCGGTACGGGCCAAGCGCTCGCCTCCAATGCCACCACTATCGGCACGCCTCTTGCTGCCCTGAGCACGGCCTTCTGGGTTGCGATGGCCGAGTGGGTGTTCGGCTGACTGACAACTTTCTTGCATTTGCCTCCACCGGCTCTAGCTTTGGAGCCAGAGGCGCTATAACGAGATGCTGCGGGCGCGTGCAGCCGTCCGGAACGTGTCGCATCGAATGCGACCTGATTCTCATCCATAAAGCGGGCGCAGCCTCCCGGCGCCCCAGGAGGAAACATGCTGAAGAAGACCAGCCATTTTATGCGTGAGGCCAATCTCATCGGAGGCTCTTGGGTCCAGGCGGATTCGGGCGAGACGATCGAGGTGGTCAATCCCGCCAACGGGCAGACGATCGGCACGGTGCCGAAATGCGGCCGGGCCGAAACGCGGCGCGCCATCGAGGCGGCCGAGGCGGCATTCCACTCTTGGAAGAAGACCTCGGCCAATGACCGGGCGAAGCTTCTGCGCAGGCTGCACGACGTGATCATGGACAATCAGGATGCGCTCGCGGAGCTTCTCGTCCTCGAGCAGGGCAAGCCGCTTGCCGAGGCGAAGGGCGAGGTGGGTATGTCGGCTGCCTACATCCTGTGGTTCGCGGAAGAGGCCCGGCGCGTCTACGGCGATGTCGTGCCTTCGCCCTGGGCGGACCGGCGCATTCTCGTCACCAAAGAGCCGGTCGGCGTGATCGGCGCGATCACGCCGTGGAATTTCCCTTCCTCAATGCTTGCGCGCAAGCTGGGCCCGGCGCTGGCGGCCGGATGCACGGCCGTGGCGAAGCCGGCTTCGCAAACGCCTTACTCTGGCCTTGCCTGGGGCGTGCTTGCCGAGGAGGCGGGTTTCCCTGCCGGCGTGGTGAACATCGTCACCGGCTCGGCTTCCGCGATTGGCGACGAACTCACTGAAAACCCGCTGGTACGCAAGATCACCTTCACCGGCTCGACCGAGATCGGCAAGCTTCTCATGCAGAAGGCCGCCGGCACCGTGAAGAAAGTGTCGATGGAACTCGGCGGCAACGCGCCCTTCCTGGTTTTCAACGACGCCGACGTGGACCGGGCCGTGCAAGGCGCGATCGTGGCCAAGTATCGCAATTCCGGCCAGACCTGCGTGTGCACCAACCGCTTCTTCGTGCAGGAGGAAATCCACGACCGCTTTGTCGAGAAGCTGGTGGAGGCCACGAGCAAGCTCAAGGTGGGCCCCGGCCTGGAGGAAGGTTCGCAGCAGGGTCCGCTGATCGACGAGAAGGCCGTGGAGAAGGTGGAGGAGCTGCTGGCCGACGCGACCTCCAAGGGCGCCAAGGTGGCCATCGGCGGCAAGCGCCACGCACTCGGCGGCACCTTTTTCGAGCCGACCGTCATCACCGGCGCTTCGCCGGAAATGCGGATCATGGAAGAGGAAATCTTCGGGCCTGTGTCGCCTATCTTCCGCTTCAAGCACGAAGAGGAAGCGGTCGCCATGGCCAACGCCACGTCCTTCGGCCTTGCCTGCTACTTCTACACCAGCGATTTGGGCCGCGCCTTCCGCGTCATGGAAGGGCTGAAATACGGTCTCGTCGGCGTCAATGAAGGCCTGATCACGACCGTGGAGGCTCCGTTTGGCGGCTTCAAGGAATCGGGGCTCGGCAAGGAAGGTGGATATCAGGGCATCGAGGATTATCTCGATACCAAATATGTCTGCATCGGCGGGCTGGGGCTTTAGCTAAGCCTTGCTCGCTGCCTCCAGCACCAGGGACAGCGCGGTCGCCACGCTGTCCCTGCGCACGATGGCGCGCTCCCCGGCAAGGAAGATGCGCTTTTCCGCGCGTGGCTCCTTGCCCTTCACGGCCAGACCGAACCAGACAAGACCCACAGGCTTTTCCGCGCTGCCGCCGCCGGGTCCGGCGATACCGGTGATCGAGACGGCCATATCCGCGCGGGAATGGCGGAGGGCGCCTTCTGCCATCTCGCGCGCGGTTTCTGCAGACACTGCGCCGTGCTGGCTCAGGGTTTCCTCCGAGACGTCGAGGAGCTCCATCTTCGCCTCGTTGGAATAGGTGACGAAGCCGCGCTCGAATACGTTGGAGGCGCCCGCAAGGTCCGTCAGGGCGGCGCTCACCATTCCGCCGGTGCAGGATTCGGCCGTGGCGAGTTTCAGGCCCTTTTTCTCAAGCGTACGCAATACCTTAGCGGCCAACATTGAGGTGTCGCTCATTCCTCACCCTCCGTCAGCCAGGCGGCCGGGATAGACGACTGTTGCGGTCGCGATCGCGGCAATTCCCTCGGCACGTCCGATGAACCCCAGTCCCTCGTTCGTCGTCGCCTTCACAGAAAGGCGCTCGGCGGAAATTCCGAGCATGCGGGAAAGTTCCGCGCGCATCGCGTCGCGATGAGGGCCGATCTTGGGCGCTTCGCAGATCAGCGTGATGTCGGCGTTGGCAATGCGCCCGCCGCGCTCGCGCACCAGCCGCACGGCATGCTCGACGAAGAGATGGGACGGGGCACCCTTCCACTTGGGATCCGAGGGCGGGAAGTGGGTGCCGATGTCGCCTGCCCCGCAGGTGGCAAGCAGCGCGTCTGTCAGCGCATGCAGGCCCACATCGGCGTCGGAATGACCCGACAGCCGTCGCGAATGAGGAATCTTTACCCCACAAAGGGTTACGTTGTCGCCTTCAACAAAAGCATGTACGTCGTAGCCGTTACCCGTGCGCACATCCGGCAAACCGTTCATCATTCCTCCCAGTCTCTGGTCGGCCAGCGCGAGGTCACGCGCCCACGTGATCTTCACATTGTCCGGAGAGCCTTCGACCAGACGGTTTTCCAGCCCTGCCCATTCGGCGATGGACGCATCGTCCGTGAAGCCGTCGAGCCCTGCTTGGGCAGCTTTCTCGTGCGCGGCTAGGATCGCACGGAATGGAAAGCCCTGCGGGGTCTGCGCGGCAAAAAGCCCGTCGCGCGGAACCGTACCCGCCACGCGCATGTCCTTTTCCGCGTGTTTCAGCGTATCGGAAACCGCAACGGCGGGAAGGGCGCCGTTGTGCTCCCCTACGGCGTCGATCACCCGGTCGATCAGAACGGCATCGACAAAGGGCCGTACGGCATCGTGGATGAGCACGATCTCGGGCTCGAGGTCTTCGATGGCCCGAAGGGCAAGCCGTGTCGATTCCTGCCGCGTAGCCCCGCCTGGCACCGCCCGCACATCGGCGTCGAGCCCGGCACTGGCCTGCGCGAAAAGATCGTCGTCGTTGGGATGGATGGCGACCGCTATGGCGTCGATGCGCGGGTGCACTGCGAATGCTTCAAGCGTGTGACGGATCACCGGCTTGCCGCCGATGATGCGGTATTGCTTGGGTCCTTGGTCGGTGTGGCCCGCCCGCGAGCCGCGGCCTGCCGCCACGAGCACGACAGCAACACTGCACTTCAGCGCCTTCTGATCCCTTTCAGATTGCGTAGTCATGGCGAGACGCTTAATTGCGAGCGCAGGCAAATGCCAGCGGATTTCTCCGGTGCAGAAATCATCCGTTGCGCGCGAAAGGATTTCTGTCTAGAAAATAGGCAGCGGACATGGGTGCCCGAATTTTGAGCAGCAATTCTCTACACAAGCTGGCGTTACCTCTTCGCGTGGGGGCAGTGGAACTTCGCAACCGGGTGTTCCTGGCGCCCATGTCAGGCGTTACGGACCTTCCTTTCCGCTTGCTTGCGCATGCGCACGGAGCAGGGCTCGTCGTCTCCGAGATGGTGGCGAGTGGCGAGCTTGCGAAAGGCCGAATGGATACCGAACGGCGCATCCGCCGCCCGAATATCGACGTGCATATGGTGCAGATCGCCGGGCGTGAAGCCCGCTGGATGGCGGAGGCTGCCCGCATCGCGGTGGACGAGGGCGCGGACATCATCGATATCAATATGGGCTGTCCAGCCAAGAAGGTGACCGGCGGCTATTCGGGTTCGGCTCTGATGCGCGAGCCCGACCATGCACTGTCGCTGATCGAGGCGGTCGTGAAGGCGTCATCTGCTCCGGTGACGGTCAAGATGCGGCTCGGCTGGGACGAGAACAGCCTCAACGCGCCCGAAATTGCCCGCCGTGCCGAGGAGGCGGGCGTGGCGATGGTGACGGTGCACGGGCGCACACGCTGCCAGTTCTACAAGGGCAGGGCGGATTGGCGCGCAATCGCGGCGGTCAAACAGGCGGTTTCCATTCCTGTCGTTGCGAATGGAGATGCCGAAGGGCCTGCGGAGGCGATGGAGATGCTTGCGCAGTCCGGCGCCGATGCGGTGATGATCGGCCGCGCCCACTACGGGGCGCCGTGGAAGGCCGGCGCGCTCGCGCATTTCGCCGCCGGAAGCGTAGCGCCCGGCATCCCGGACGAAGAGCAGATGGCCGACTACGTGGCCACCCATTACGAGGCGATGCTGTCGCATTACGGCACAGGGCAGGGGGTGCGTCATGCACGCAAGCACCTGGGCTGGTATCTGGATCGCATGGGCGCCGCCAGCTCCACCCTGCGCCAGTCCATCATGACGGAGACCGATCCTCGGACGGTCTTGCGGCTTCTGCGGGTCGCCTTTGGCGAACCGACTCCATGCAGGGAGGCAGCATGAGCAGTAACACGCCCTATGCTGCCCACGGCGCGGCCCATGTAGCGCAGCTTGCCGTCAACTCCATCGGCCATCCGGTCATCATGGTGGACAAGGACGGCTTCATCACCTTCGCAAATGCCGAGGCGGAGAATTTCTTCCGGTCGAGCGCCGCGATGCTGGCGCGCCATCGCTTGGCCGATTTCGTCCCCTTCGGCAGCCCGATGCTTTCGCTCGTGGAGCAGGTTCGCGAGCGCCGCGCGCCCTTCAACGAGTATCGCGTCGATATCTCCTCGCCCCGGCTCGGGCCGGACAAGGCAGTGGATATCTATGTCGCGCCGGTCTCGGAGCTTCCCGGTTCCGTCGTCGTCATGCTCCAGGAACGCTCGATGGCCGAGAAGATCGACCGCCAGATGACCCATCGCGGGGCGGCGCGCTCGGTAACGGGGCTGGCTGCGATGCTGGCGCACGAAATCAAGAACCCGCTTTCGGGCATCAGGGGCGCCGCCCAACTGCTCGAACAGGTCGTCTCCGACGACGACCGCGCGCTCGCCCGGCTGATCACCGAGGAGACCGACCGGATCGTGGCGCTTGTGGATCGCATGGAGGTCTTTTCGGATGACCGGCCGGTCGACCGCGAACCGGTCAACATCCACATCGTTCTCGACCATGTGAAGGCCATCGCCAAGAGCGGATTTGCGAGCCACATCAAGATCGTCGAGGAATACGACCCATCTTTGCCCCTTATCCTCGCCAATCGCGACCAGCTCGTGCAGGTCTTCCTGAACCTTGTGAAGAACGCCGCCGAAGCCATTGGGGATTCAAGCGGAGGCGAGATCAGGCTGACCACGGCTTTCCGTCCCGGCATCCGCTTTTCCGTGCCCGGTACGCGCGAGCGCGTCTCATTGCCTATGGAGTTCTGCGTGCATGACAACGGGCCGGGCGTGCCGGAAGATATTCAGTCGATTATCTTCGACCCTTTCATCACGACGAAGCAGAATGGCTCCGGGCTGGGCCTGGCCCTGGTAGCGAAGATCGTGGGCGCCCACGGAGGCATTGTCGAATGCGATTCCTCCTCCCGCGGCACTACGTTCCGCATCCTGATGCCGGCCTGGCGCGGGGAGGGGGAGGATACGGAAAGTCAGCGGACGTGAAGGCATGAGCGCACACGGCAACATCCTCGTGGCTGATGACGATGCGGCCATCCGTACGGTCCTCAATCAGGCGCTGTCCCGCGTCGGCCATCAAGTGCGGGTGACCTCGAACGCGGCGACGCTCTGGCGCTGGGTCACGGCGGGCGAGGGGGACCTTGTCATCACCGATGTTGTGATGCCCGACGAAAACGCCTTCGACCTTTTGCCGCGCATCAGGAAGGCCAGGCCCGATCTGCCGGTCATCGTCATGAGCGCCCAGAACACGTTCATGACCGCCATTCGCGCCTCGGAGGCGGGGGCCTACGAATATCTCCCCAAGCCCTTCGATCTGACGGAACTTCTCTCCATCGTGGGGCGCGCGCTGGCGGAGCCCCGTTCGAGGCCCGTGGAGAAAAAGGCGCCCGAGACGCCCGAATCGATGCCGCTCGTCGGCCGCTCGCCGGCCATGCAGGACATCTACCGGATGCTCGCCCGCATGATGCAGACGGATCTCACGGTTATGATCGGCGGCGAATCGGGTACCGGTAAGGAGTTGGTGGCCCGCGCGCTGCACGAGTTCGGCAAGCGCCGCAACGGCCCCTTCGTTGCCATCAACATGGCGGCCATTCCGCGCGATCTGATCGAATCGGAGCTCTTCGGTCACGAAAAGGGCGCCTTCACCGGCGCGCAGCAGCGTTCGTCGGGGCGCTTCGAGCAAGCCGAGGGCGGCACGCTGTTTCTGGACGAGATCGGGGACATGCCGATGGAGGCGCAGACGCGGCTTCTGCGCGTGCTCCAACAGGGCGAATACACCACCGTGGGCGGCCGCACGCCGATTAAGACCGATGTGCGCATCGTGGCCGCTACAAACAAGGACCTGCGCGCGCTCATCAATCAGGGACTTTTCCGCGAAGACCTGTTCTACCGCCTCAATGTGGTGCCGCTGCGCCTGCCGCCGCTGCGCGAGCGCACGGAGGATATTCCTGATCTCGTGCGCCATTTCTTCGCCCAGGCCGAACGTGAGGGGCTGCCCGCCAAGCGCATCTCCAAGGGCGGTTTTGACGCGATGATGCGCTATCCTTGGCCAGGCAATGTGCGGGAGCTGGAAAATCTCGTACGCCGGCTGGCAGCACTCTACCCACAGGAGGAAATCTCCGAGGAGATCATCCTCAATGAGCTATACGGCAGCGCGCCGGCCGCAAAATCGCAAGCCGAGGAGGGCACGGGCTCGGATCTGCCCCTCGGCCAGGCCGTCGAGCGCTACCTGCAGCGCTATTTCCGCGGCTTCGGCGCTGGATTGCCGCCGCCGGGGCTCTATCACCGGGTTCTGGCGGAGGTGGAGTATCCCCTGATCCTCGCCGCGCTCGCGGCCACGCAGGGAAATCAGATACGCGCGGCCGAACTTCTGGGTCTCAACCGCAATACGCTGCGCAAGAAGATTCGCGAGCTTGGCGTGGATATCTACCGCGCAACCCGGCCTTCCGGCAGCATTGGCAGCCTTCAGACGGAATAGCCCTTCTTTCGCTATCCTGTGTCCACACCGCTGGGATTCTCTCCCGAAAGTCCACTGGCCCGTTGCAAAATCGCCACAATGCGTTGCATATCTGCAACGCGATTGCCGGTTGCGTGACGAACCGGCGAGGTTAATGGGGTGAGGGTGAGTTCTTTATGAGCACGCAGGCGCCGGCCATGTCCGCAGAGCCGTACCGGCCCAATCCGACGGAGGGGCGGCGTCTCATGGCATGGCCAGGCATTCTGGCTGCGGCCGGCGCGCTGCTGACGGCTGCCGTCTCGTTCGCCGTTCTCCTGGGGCTCACGCCCCTTGCGCCCGACGCTTCCACCACTCTCGCGCTGATCGGTATCAACGCGGCCTTTGTCCTGATTCTGATCGGGCTGATCGCGCGCGAGGCGCACCGCATCTATACGGCGCGCAAGGGTGGCAAGGCTGCCTCGCGGCTGCATGTGCGCATCGTCGCCATGTTCTCGCTGGTGGCGGCGATTCCGGCCATATTGGTCGCCATTGTCGCTTCCATCACGCTCGATCTGGGTCTCGACCGCTGGTTCGAGATCAGAACCCGCGTCATCGTGCAGTCGTCGCTGTCCATCGCGGATGCCTATGTGCAGCAGAACGCTCAGACGCTGCAGGGCACGACGCTCTCAATGGCGATCGACCTCGATCGCCTTCGCACCCTCTACAATCTCGACCGCACCGGGTTCCGCCAGGTGCTGACGCAGCAGGCGAGGGGGCGGGGGCTTACCTATGCGGTGCTCATTCGTGAAGATGAGTCGGTCATCATGGGCGCCGAAATGCCCCGCTCCGGCGAGATTCCGGCCCCGCCCAACGGTGTTCTGGGGCAGGCTGCACAGGGGCTAACCGTCCTGTTCGACCTACCGCCCGGCAATCTGATCGGCGCCGTCGTAAAACTCAGGGAAATCCCCGACGCTTATCTCTACACGCTGCGCGAGCTCGACCCGCAGGTCATCAAGGCGCAGCGCATCGTTGCCGCCAATGCCGACGAATACCGAGCCCTGGAGGGGAACCGCTTCAATACGCAGGTCGCCTTCGCGCTACTCTATCTCATCGTGACGCTCGCCATCGTTCTGGCCGCCATCTGGACGGGCATTGCGGTCGCGGACCGGCTGGTGCGGCCCATCCGCCAACTCATCGCTGCGGCCGACGCGGTATCGACTGGAAACCTCGACGTTGCCGTCCCGGTACGCCGTTCCGACGGGGACGTGGCCTCTCTCGGCGACACCTTCAACAAGATGACGCTGCAACTCAAGACGCAGCGCGACCAGCTCATCCATGCGCGCGACATGATAGACGAGCGCCGGCGCTTCACCGAAGCGGTGCTGTCGGGCGTGTCAGCGGGCGTCATCGGCGTCGACCGGCAGGGCACCGTCTCCATCGTCAACCGCTCGGCCGAAACCATGCTTTCTATCCACGCCGCCGATACGCTGGGCAAGAATCTTACGGCCGTCCTTCCGCAGGTTGGACGCGTGTTCGAGGTCGGCAAGGCATCGGGGCGCAAGGTCTATCGCGACCAGGTGACCTTCTATCGCAGCGGCTCGGAGCGCACCTTCAACATCCAGATCACCACCGAGGAGACTGTGGGCGGCGCCGAGGAGCGCTCATATGTCGTGACGGTCGACGACATCACTGATCTGGTGCAGGCGCAGCGCTCCACCGCCTGGGCCGACGTGGCCCGGCGCATTGCCCACGAGATCAAGAATCCGCTCACCCCCATCCAGCTCTCCGCGGAGCGCATCCGCCGGCGTTTCGGGAAGGTGATCACCGAGGATCGCGAAATCTTCGACCAGTGCACCGACACGATCATCCGCCAGGTCGGGGACATCGGCCGGATGGTGGACGAGTTCTCCGCTTTTGCGCGCATGCCCAAGCCGGATATGCAGAAGCTCGATCTGCGCGAGCCGTTGCGTGAGGCATCCTTCCTGATCGAGGTGAGCCGTCCCGACATCACGATAGAGAACGATCTGGGCAATCAGCCTCTGATCGGACGCTTCGATACACGGTTGATGAGTCAGGCCTTCGGCAACATCATCAAGAACGCCGCCGAAGCAATCGATGCCGCATCGCGCGAGGCCGACCGCATGGGCGTGATCCGCATCACTGCGCGGCAGGCGGGCGGGGTGATCGAGGTCAGCGTGATGGACAATGGCAAGGGCCTGCCGCGCGAGAACCGGCAAAGGTTGCTCGAGCCTTACATGACGACGCGCGAGAAGGGCACCGGCCTGGGGCTCGCTATCGTCAAGAAGATCATCGAGGACCATGGCGGCCGGCTGGAGTTGCACGACGCTCCAGCCTCCTTCCACGGCGGTGTAGGCGCAATGGTGCGAATGCTGCTGCCGGCAGCACCCGATGAGCGGGGAAGCAGGGCAGGGGTGGGCGAGACTGCAGGTAGAACGGAAAAGATCGACAATGGCGTCTGACATTCTGGTCGTCGACGACGAGGAAGATATCCGGGAACTGGTCGCGGGAATTCTGAGCGACGAG
The DNA here is from genome assembly GCF_025398195.1 of Chelativorans petroleitrophicus. Classification (GTDB taxonomy): domain Bacteria; phylum Pseudomonadota; class Alphaproteobacteria; order Rhizobiales; family Rhizobiaceae; genus Chelativorans; species Chelativorans petroleitrophicus. The sequence goes on from NZ_JAODNV010000005.1 coordinate 239,543, forward strand.
GGCCACGAGGCGCGCACGGCTGGCAACAGCGATGCGGCCCTCGCGGCGATTGCCGAGCGGGTGCCGAGGCTTGTGCTGCTCGACATCTGGCTGCAGGGCTCGACGCTGGACGGAATGGCCCTGCTCGACAAGATCAAGGAAATGCACCCCGACCTGCCGGTGGTCATGATCTCCGGGCATGGCACCATCGAGACGGCCGTGGCGGCCATCAAGCGCGGCGCATATGACTTTATCGAAAAGCCGTTCAAGGCCGACCGGTTAATCCTGATCTGCGAGCGGGCGCTGGAGACGTCCAAGCTCCGCCGCGAGGTCTTGGACCTGAAGAAACGCAGCGGCGAAACCTTCGACCTCATTGGCAATTCGCCCGCCATCAACCAGCTGCGTCAGACCATTGAGCGTGTTGCGCCCACCAACAGCCGCATCATGCTGATCGGCCCTTCCGGTTCCGGCAAGGAACTGGCCGCCCGCGCCATCCACGCCCTCTCCGCGCGTGCCAACGGGCCGTTCGTCTCACTCAACGCCGCCTCGATCACGCCTGAGCGCATGGAGATCGAGCTTTTCGGCACCGAATCGAACGGCGGCGAGCGTAAGGTGGGGGCGCTCGAAGAGGCCCATCGCGGCACGCTCTATCTCGATGAGGTGGCCGACATGCCGCGCGAGACGCAGGGCAAGATCCTGCGCGTGCTGGTCGATCAGCAGTTCGAGCGCGTGGGCGGCACCAAGCGCGTCAAGGTGGACGTGCGCATCATCTCGTCGACGGCCCGGAACCTCGAATCCCTGATCGCGGAGGGGCGCTTCCGGGAAGATCTATATCATCGTCTGGCGGTGGTGCCGATCATGGTTCCGTCATTGGCGGAACGGCGCGAGGACATACCGCTGCTCGTGGAACATTTCATGCACCAGATCACCGCGCAGGCGGGCATCAAGCCTAGGCGGCTGGGCGAGGATGCTATGGCGGTGCTTCAGGCGCACAACTGGCCGGGCAACATCCGCCAGCTCCGCAACAATATTGAACGGCTGATGATCCTAACGCGCGGCGAGGATGAAGATAAGCCGATCACTGCCGATCTCCTGCCGGCGGAGATTGGCGATGTGATGCCGCGTGTGCCCACGCAGTCGGATCAGCATATCATGGCGCTGCCCTTGCGCGAGGCGCGCGAGCTGTTCGAGAAGGAATACCTGCTTGCCCAGATCAACCGCTTCGGCGGCAACATCTCACGCACGGCCGAATTCATCGGCATGGAACGCTCGGCGCTGCATAGGAAGTTGAAGTCGTTGGGAGTTTAAGGCCAGCGAGTAGTGAGTAGCGAATAGCGAGTAGGGACGGAGAATGAAGGTGAGGATTCGCGTGCACACGCAGGCGTCCGGTCAGCAGTTGCAAATCCCTATTCCCTATTCGCTATTCGCTCTTCGCTCTTCGTCATTCGCTGCCGGCGATCCGCATCAAGAGCAGGACGCATGAAAGTCATCATCTGCGGTGCCGGGCAGGTCGGATACGGTATTGCCGAGCGGCTGGCGGCGGAGAAGAACGACGTCTCTGTCATCGACACCTCCGCTGACCTGATTCGCGCCGTGCGCGATTCTCTGGACGTGCGCGGTCTGGTAGGCCATGGCGCGCATCCAGAGGTGCTGGCCAATGCCGGGGCGCAGCAGGCGGACATGATCATCGCCGTGACGCTTTACGACGAGGTCAATATGGTGGCCTGCCAGGTGGCGCATTCGCTTTTCAACGTGCCCACCAAGATCGCGCGCATCCGCTCGCAGTCCTATCTGCAGCCGCACTACATGGACCTGTTCTCGCGCGATCACTTGCCCATCGACGTGATCATCTCACCGGAGATCGAGGTCAGCGAGATGGTGCTGCGGCGCATCGCCCTGCCGGGGGCGACCGATGTGGTCTCCTTTGCCGACGGCCACGTGGTGATGGTCGCCATCGAATGCCTCGAGGAATGCCCCGTCATCAACACGCCGCTTGCGCAGCTCACCGAGCTCTTTCCGGACCTGCCTTCGACCGTAGTCGGGGTTTCACGCAATGGAAACCTGTTCATCCCCCATTCGGCCGACCAGCTCATGGCGGGCGATCTCGCCTATGTGGTCACCACCAAGGATCAGGTGCGGCGCACGCTGGGCCTATTCGGGCATGAGGAGCCGGAAGCCACGCGAATCGTGATCGCCGGCGGGGGCAATATCGGCCTCTATGTGGCGCGGGCCATGGAAAGCAAGGGCGGGCGGACGAAGGTCAAGCTCATAGAGAACAACCGCGATCGCGCCGTAGCCATTGCCGACCAGCTGCGCCGCACGGTCGTCCTTCACGGAAGCGCCCTAGACCAAAAGCTTCTTCTGGAAGCCGACATCGACCATGCCGATCTGATGGTCGCGCTCACGAATGACGATCAGGTTAATATCCTGACCAGCGTGATCGCCAAGAGACTCGGTTGCAAATCCAACCTCGTGCTCATCAACAACCCGACCTATCACGAATTCGCAAAGACGCTGGGGGTCGATGCTCATGTCAACCCGCGTGCGGTCACCATCTCGCGCGTGCTGCAGCATGTGCGCCGCGGCCGCATCCGCGCCGTCCACAACATTCAGTGGGGAGCAGCGGAAGTGATCGAGGCGGAGGCGCTGGAGACGTCGCCGCTCGTCGGCCCGCCGCTCAAGGAACTGGATTTGCCGGATGGCATGCGCATCGGCGCGGTTTATCGCGAGGGCGTTTTCGTCAAGCCCAGCGGCTCGCTGCGCATCAAGCCCAAAGATCGGGTCGTGATATTCGCCCTTGAAAAGGCGGTGCGGCATGTCGAGCAGCTGTTCCGCGTGAGCCTGGAATTTTTCTGATTCTTCGAACCACCCAAGGAGGGAACCTTGCCGCGAATTGCCTATGTGAACGGCCGTTATGTCCGTCACGCTCAAGCCGCCGTACATATCGAGGACCGGGGGTACCAGTTCGCCGATGGCGTCTATGAGGTGTGCGAGGTGGCGCGCGGCTTCATCATCGATATGACGCGGCATCTCGACCGACTCGACAGATCCTTGCGGGAGCTGCGTATCCGCTGGCCGCTGCGCCGCGCGGCTCTGGAGCTGATCATGCGCGAGGTGGTGCGTCGCAACGGCGTGAAGAACGGCCTCGTCTATGTGCAGGTGACGCGTGGCGTGGCGCCGCGCGATCATGTGTTTCCGGCGGAGAGTACCCGCCCCGCGCTCATCGTTACGGCGAAGCGGACCGATCCGCAGGCCAACGCCCGGCGCGCGGAGACCGGCGTGAAGGTGATCACGGTGCCCGAGAACCGGTGGGAGCGGGTGGACATCAAGACGATTGGCCTGCTGCCCAACGTGCTTGCGCGGCAAAAGGCGCGCGAGAGCGGTGCCTCCGAAGCCTGGTTCGTCGATTCCGAAGGACTTGTGAAGGAGGGCGCGGCCACGAACGCCTGGATCGTCACGCAGGACGGCAAGCTGGTGACCCGGCCCGCCGACTACGGCATTCTGCGCGGGATCACGCGCGCGACCGTTATGGATGTTGCTGCCCGGCTGGGCCTGGAGGTCGAGGAGCGGGCCTTCTCGGTGGAAGAAGCTCAATCGGCGCGCGAAGCCTTCATCACCGCCGCCTCCACCGTGGTCATGCCCGTGGTGGAAATCGACGGCCGCCCGGTGGCCAACGGACATCCGGGCACCGTAGCCCTGTCGCTCAGGCGCTCGTTTTTTGACGTTGCGGAAAAATGCCCTGCCTGTTAACCACTTGCCGGAGGCGGCTGGCTCGTAGGTATCGGCATGCCTCCCGCGCGGTGGAAGGGCAGTCATCGCGCTTGACAGGGCGGGGTAATGTTGCGCTACTGCCGGCGACGCAGGGGATGAAAAACAAAAATGGCGGAACGTTCCCAAAATTTGCAGGACCTCTTCCTCAACACTGTTCGTAAGAGCAAGAACCCGCTGACGATATTTCTGATCAACGGCGTGAAGCTGACGGGTGTCGTCACATCGTTTGATAATTTCTGTGTCCTTCTGCGCCGTGACGGCCATTCACAGCTCGTCTACAAGCACGCGATCTCGACCATCATGCCGAGTCAGCCCGTGCAGCTCTTCGACGCGGAGGAAAACAACCGGGAAGGTTGATTGGCCAGGAAAGAAGGCAGAAAGCCACAGGAGGAGGCTCCGACAAACGGTGATCGTACCAAGGCCGTCGTCGTAACGCCGGTTCTGCTTTCCCACGGCCGCGGCCAGCCTGCGGACCGCGATGGGCGGCCGCACATGTCGCTGTCGCCCGAGGCGCGGCTGGCGGAAGCGGTGGGACTGGCGGAAGCCATCGATCTCGACGTCGTCCACCGTGAGGTCTTCACCGTCACCCAGCCAAAGCCGGGCACATTGATCGGCACCGGCAAGGTGGAGCAGCTCGCGGGAATCGTGGCCGAAACCCCGGCAGAGCTTGTCATCGTCGATCATCAGCTTACGCCTGTGCAGCAGCGCAACCTCGAACGCGCGCTCAAGGCGAAGGTGCTCGACCGCACCGGACTGATTCTCGAAATCTTCGGCCGCCGCGCGCGCACCAAGGAAGGGCGCCTGCAGGTCGATCTTGCCCATCTCGAATATCAGCGGGGGCGGCTCGTCAGAAGCTGGACGCATCTTGAGCGCCAGCGCGGCGGCGGGGGCTTCATGGGCGGCCCGGGCGAAACGCAGATCGAGGCGGACCGGAGGCTCCTGCAGGAGCGGATCGTCCGCATCCGGCGGGAGCTGGAGACGGTGAGGCGCACCCGCGATCTGCACCGGGCCAAGCGGCGCAAGGTACCGTTCCCGGTGGTTTCGATCGTGGGTTACACCAACGCCGGCAAATCCACGCTGTTCAACCGGCTGACTGGGGCCGCTGTGCTTGCGGAAGACATGCTCTTCGCCACGCTGGATCCCACATTGCGGCGGGTCCGTTTTCCGCACGGTACCGTAGTCATCCTTTCCGATACGGTCGGCTTCATCTCGGACCTGCCGCCTCATCTCGTCGCCGCCTTCCGCGCCACGCTTGAGGAGGTGATCGAGGCCGATCTCATCCTCCACCTGCGCGATATTTCGGACCCGGATACCACGGCTCACGCGGCGGATGTGGAAGAAGTCCTATCGAGCCTGGGGATCGACCCTGCCGACACCAACCGCGTGCTGGAGGTCTGGAACAAGATCGATCTCCTGAGCGAGGAGGATCGCAGGCGGCTTTTGCGCGACGCGGTGAACAGGACGCCGCCGGTGGCCATATCCGCGGTGACTGGCGAGGGGATCGACGACCTGATGGCCATTATTGAGGAGCGCGTCTCAGGCGGGGTCGTGGAAGCCTCATTCACTTTATCGGCGGAACGGCTGGGATTAATCGACTGGATTTATCGCCACGGAGATGTGATCCGCCGTGAAGATCACGAGGATGGCAGCGTCACGCTGCATCTGCATACAACCCAAACCGCGCGCGATGAAATCGCGCGAAAATTAAGAAATTAAAACAAGGGGTAGGGCGGATCACTTCATCTTCTTTGCGCGCTGCCAGAGTATTTCCATCTCATCAAGCGTGGCTGATCCGAGGTCCTTCTCATTCGCCTTAAGTTCGCGCTCGATCTGATGGAAACGGCGGCGGAATTTCTCGTTAGCCGATCGTAGCGCGCTTTCCGGATCTACATCGAGATGGCGGCCGAGATTGACCAGCGCGAAGAGCAGGTCTCCAAACTCCTCAGCTACCTCGTCGTGGCGGGACTGAACGATGGCCTGCCGTAGCTCCCCGATCTCCTCCTCGATTTTGTCGAGAACGGGTTCGGCAGCCTTCCAGTCGAAGCCGACCCTCGCCGCCTTCTGCTGCAGCTTCAAAGCTCGCATGAGCGCGGGCAGGGCGATGGCCACATCGTCCAGATAGCCATGTTCCTCGCGCTGGTCGGGAGTCCGGCGCGCCAGGCGCTCCTTTTTCTCCTCGGCCTTGATCTTCTCCCACATGACCTTGACGGCATCCGCCTGGCGCGCATCCGTTTCGCCGAAGACATGCGGATGGCGGCGGATCATCTTGGTCGTGATGGCTTCCACAACGTCGCCGAAGTCGAAATGTCCGGCTTCCTCGGCCATACGCGCATGAAAGACGACCTGGAGCAGCAGGTCGCCCAGCTCCTCGCGCAGATCATGCATGTCGCCGCGCTGGATGGCATCCAGCACCTCGTAGGCTTCTTCGATCGTATAGGGCGCGATGCTCGCGAAATCCTGCTTCACGTCCCAGGGGCAGCCGGTCTCGGGATCGCGCAGCGCAGCCATGATCTCGATCAGGCGCGAAATGTCTCTCGAAGGCTTCATTCGGGCTCCTCTGCGGTGCAGGAGCCGTAGCGCGGATCGACCTCCAGGGCAAGAAAGCGCGGCATCCAGCAAGCCCGCGTTCTATATCTATTTCCCTCCTTTGGCTGACTCGTGCAGGGAAGAGACAGCCTTGTTGACGACCGGTATTAGACTTACGCATCGCGGATGCACCAATCCAGCCAGCAGCTCCACCGGCTGCCATACCGACAGGTCCGGCTGGCATGCCAGTTACTGTCCCTAGCCCCAGTCCTGACAGATTACCTTTAAGACGGTTCAAATCCTGCCTTTGTATGGATTTTAGTTCTTCGTAATCCGCTCCTCTTTTGTAGGCCAAGATAGTGCGTGAGAAAGGAACAATATTTAATCCTCCTTTCTTCATATCTGTAATAATGACATTTTCATTCTTCCTATCAATATCCGCACGAAGTACGGTCTTATAAATATTGCGCTCATTTTCAATCTGTTTTCTGTAGGTATCACGCAGGATGGAAACAACGGCATTGGCGGCGATTCTCGTGCCGCGCCCAGGCGTCGGGTTACTGCTCAAGTTGCTGGACAATATCATTGGCGCCCCAAGGGCTTGCGTGTTACTCTCACCCACTTCATCTGGCGAAAGAGTGATTATGTTGCCCTCATACGTGACAACCCACAGGCGCTCCTGATTGTCGGGTTCTTTGAAGAGGCATCCAACGAAAGAACCGCCAGACGACTCGTCTTTATATAAATATTGTAACTCAAACTCCTTGTATCTTAGTATCTTACTCTCCGGATTTAATATAGATTCCTTGAATGTGTCGCCATCAGATAGATTCGTTGCTTCATTCCTTATTATATCTAACCTGATATTTGCTATTGCGTTCCTAAAGTTCATTCCATAATAGTTATTTGCGTCTCCGTACTTTTTATGAATCTTCTTTGGATCAAGTTTCAATTCCCTGGCGATTTCCATGAGGGTTGCTGGGCGCGACCGATCAAGGAAATCGTTCATCGCACGGTTCTGCCTGGCACTTGTGCTCAAGTTCGCATGGGCAGGCTGCAATCGGCCTTCATCAACATCCGTCCTAATCTCCGCGGCCAGGTTTTCCATGACCTCATCACGAAAGGTGTCCATCGCGGGATTTGAAGCGCCGTCGGATTTACGCGGCGCGTAGAAAACGTATTTGGAAAGGCCAGTGTCTTCCTGACGTGCCGGGTCAGAAGGCCGCTGCTTTGTCGGTTTTATTTTTTCACCCAATTCATGGGCAAGCGTACGAAGAGTGTGCTTTATATCTGATGAAACAGTAAGAGGAGACATCGTGCTTACCGCGAAAATTCACTACGAGTACCACTTTTCAATACGGTTTCCGCGTCCAACGACGCGACTGTTCAATAAATAAACCTCGATCCGGAGTACTGACAATTAAAGTCTCTTCACGAAACCGTGCCGGAGAGGAGATCAAGTCATGGATCGCATAAGATAGATTATGGAACCAGCCCGCGTCCGCGTTGTGAGAGCTTGGGATCCAGAGAGACAGTGGCAACGGCGCTACTGGGTGCCCGGATAGCCGCGTGCCCGGATAGCCGCTCGGCGGCTTCCCGGATTACGGGTGGATGCGTCCCGCGGCTCCGAGATTTCCGGAACCGACTACCCGGCAATATCCGCCGTTTCCGCGCCCGCCGCTGCAATCAGCGCCTTCGGGTCGGCCGCGAAGACCGCATCATGCGCGCCAGCAGCCGCCCAGACCTGATCGAATTCGAGCAGAGTCTCGTCCGCGAAGCGGCGGACACCGTCGGGATGGCCAAGCGGCGAAACGCCGCCTATGGCAAATCCTGTCTCCTCGCGCACCTGCCGCGGATCGGCGCGCTCCAGAGCCTCGCCAGCGAGCCTTGAGGCTTTTTGCAGGTCGAGCTTCTTTCCGCCGGAGACCAGGAAAAGATAAAGTCGGCCGGAAGATTTGCCGGCAAACACCAGCGATTTGACGATCTGATTGACCTCACAGCCGCACTGGCGCGCCGCTTCCTCGGCCGTTCTGGTCGATTCCCCCATGCGCTTGACCTCGATGGCGAGCCCCGCCTGCGCAGCTGCCATCTCCACGCGCCTGATGCTCTTGGACATGCGTTCCCCCGAAACACCCCAGGTTCAAAGCTCGGTTTCGATCATCATCCCATCATAGGCCGGTTCGACGTGATCGGGCGTCTGGCGCCGCACGGTTTCATAATCCAGCGGCGTGTGCATATGGGTCAGCACCGCCCGCCGGGGCGTCAGACGCTCAATCCATTCCAGAGCCTCGGAAAGCGAAAAATGGCTTGGGTGCGGCTTGTATTGCAGAGCGTCGATGACAAGCACGTCGAGGCCCTGAAGCAGCGGTACGGTCTCAGGCGGAAAGTCGCTGACGTCCGAGCAGTAGGCAATGTTTCCTATCCGGAAGCCCAGCGAACGGATATCGCCATGGATCTGAGGCAGCGGCGTGAAGGTCAGCGGCCCGCCCTCGCCCGGCACGCTGAAATCGCGATCGTGCACTATCGGGTGCGGCATGACGATCGGAGGATAATTGCTGCCCTCCGGCGTTTCGAAACAGTAGCCGAAGGCCTGTTTCAGCCGGCCAAGTGTGACCTCGTCCGCATAAATATCGATGAGACGGCCCTGCGCCAGCACATAGCCGCGCAGATCGTCGATGCCGTGGATGTGGTCGGCGTGCGGATGGGTGTAGACCACGCCGTCCAAGCGGCTGACGCCGGCCGCGATCATCTGCGCGCGGAAATCCGGGCCGGTATCGATTGCAACGCGCGTGACAAGCCCGTCCGACCTAACGCACTCCACCAAGGCTGCCGCGCGCGTGCGCCGGTTCCGGGGATTGCTTGGATCGCAGGCGCCCCAGTCGCCGATGATGCGCGGCACGCCGGGCGAGGAGCCGCAGCCGAGGATGGTCAGTCGAAGTCGCTCCGGCAAGGCTCACGCGCTCCTCATGGACGGGCGTTGCACCTTCTTGAACAGCCGGAAGAAATTTTCCGACGTGATCGCCGCTGTCTCTTCCGGGGAAAGCCCGATGGTCTCGGCCAGAACGGCGGCCGTATGCGCCACATAGGCCGGCTCGTTGCGCTTGCCGCGGAAGGGAACGGGCGCAAGGTACGGCGCATCCGTCTCCACCAGAAGCCGGTCGTGCGGAATGCCCTTGGCAATCTCCCGCAGCGCGTCCGATTTCTTGAAGGTCAGGATTCCCGAAAAGGAGATGTAGCCGCCCAGTTCCACGCCGGTGCGGGCAAGCGCCGGCCCGGAAGAGAAGCAGTGGAGAATGAAGGGAAAAGCCCCCCTTCCCGCTTCTTCACGCAGGATTGCAGCCACGTCGTCGTCGGCATCCCGCGCGTGGATGACAAGCGGCAGGCCGGTGCGCCGCGCGGCCTCGATATGCGTGCGGAAGCTCCTGGCCTGCAGGTCGCGCGGGGCCCTGTCGTAGAAATAGTCGAGGCCAGCCTCCCCGATGCCGACGACCTTGGGATGTTCGGAAAGGTTCACCAGCTCTTCAGCCGTGACATCAGATTCCTCGGCCGCATTGTGCGGATGCGTGCCGACGGTGCACCAGACATTGTCGTAGCGCTCGGCAATGGCGCACACGACGGGAAACTTCCTCACCCGTGTGGCAATGGTGACGAGCAGGCCCACGCCCGCTTCGCCCGCGCGCGCAACAACCTCGTCACGTTCGTTTTCAAAATCCGGGAAATCCAGGTGACAGTGGCTGTCGACCAGCATTCAGGCCCCCTGCCCTTCTTCCGGTTCCATATAACGCGGAAATACGGGCTGAGGTGTGGGCAGCTCCGTCCCGGGCTGAAGCATGCCGGCAGCGCCGAGATCGGCAAAGCTGCGCCGGTCGGCAGGCACCGAAAGCAGATCCAGAAGCTTTCCGGCAGAGCCGGGAATGTAGGGCTGGCAGAGGATCGCGATGCGTCGCAGCACTTCCGCGGTCGTATAGAGCACCGTCTCCATGCGCGCCGGATCGGATTTGCGAAGTGCCCAAGGCTCCTGAGCGGCAAAATACCGGTTCGCCTCCGACACCACTTCGAAGATGGCTCCCAGCGCGGTATGGATCGCCTGGCGCGCCATCGCCTCACGGGCCGTCGCAAGCGCCGTTTCCGCGCGCTCGAGCAGGGCCGTATCGGCTTCCGCGAACGTCCTGCGCGCTGGCACCTTGCCGCCGCAATGCTTGGCGATCATGGACAGCGAGCGTTGTGCCAGATTGCCCAGATCGTTGGCCAGGTCGGCATTGGTGCGGTTGACGATGGCCTCGTGACTGTAGCTGCCGTCCTGCCCGAAGGGAACTTCTCGCAGGAAGAAGTAGCGTACCTGGTCCAGCCCGTAATGCTCCACCAGCGCGAAGGGATCGACCACATTGCCGACCGACTTCGACATCTTCTCCCCGCGGTTGAACAGAAAGCCGTGCCCGAACACGCGCTTCGGCAGCGGCAGGCCCGCCGACATCAGGAAGGCCGGCCAGTAAATGGCATGAAAGCGCACAATGTCCTTGCCGATGATGTGTGCATCGGCCGGCCAGTAGCGCCAGCGTTCCGCACCCGCATCCGGATAGCCCGCGGCGGTGATGTAGTTGGTGAGCGCGTCCACCCACACATACATGACGTGCCTTTCGTCGCCGGGCACGGGCACGCCCCAGTCGAAGGTGGTGCGTGAGATCGAAAGATCGCGCAGGCCCGCGCGCACGAAGCTTATCACCTCGTTGCGCCGCTCGGCCGGACCGATGAAGTCCGGGTTTTCCTCATAGTGCTTGAGCAGCCGGCTCTGATAGGCCGAGAGGCGGAAGAAGTAGCTTTCCTCCTCGACCCATTCCACCGGCGTGCCCTGCGGGCCGTAGCGCACACCGTCCTCGCCGACGGTAGTTTCCTCCTCGCCGTAATAGGCCTCATCGCGCACCGAGTACCATCCCGAGTAGCTGCCGAGATAGATGTCACCGTTCTCCGCCATGGCCTTCCAGATCGCCTGGCTCGCAATCTTGTGACGCTCCTCCGTGGTGCGGATGAAGTCGTCATTGGAAGCGCCGAGTACCTCCGCCATGCGCTTGAATTCGGGCGCGTTGCGGTCAGCCAGTTCGCGCGCGGAGATGCCTTCCTTGCGCGCCGTCTGCAGCATCTTGATCCCGTGCTCGTCCGTGCCGGTCAAAAACATGACGTCCTTGCCGTCGAGCCGCTGAAAGCGCGCCAAGGCGTCTGTCGCGATCAGCTCGTAAGCATGGCCGATGTGCGGCCTGCCGTTGGGGTAGGAAATGGCCGTGGTGATGTAAAACGTTTCGCGCGTCATGGAGATAATGCTCGGCGGTCAAGAATTGGCTTGAGCCCAGATAGCGCATCGCCGCGAGCGCTTCAATGCAGCGCAGCGAGCGGGAATCCAACCGGAAACGTCACGGCGGCCCCGAAAAGCCGATCTTACGCACTCTGCGCGGCCTGATGAAGCCGGGTCAGAAGCCCCAGGACATGCTGCCGTCGGTCGAGGTTGAAAATCTCGGTCTGCCGAATGGTCTCGGCCACTTCCTCCCACAATGAGGCAAGGCGCGCGGCGTTCGCGGCGGCACCCGAAGCTGCTGCGTTCGAGGCGGCTTCGGCTATGCGATCGAGCACCGTCCGATTGAAAAGCTCGAACTGCACCTGCCGGTCGCGCCCTGCTGCGGCGTCGGCCAGCTTATGGGCCTGTGCCACGTCGAAGCGGGGCGCGGCCGAAATCCGCTCGACCACCTGCGCGATCTCCAGCCCGCCGAACTGCGTCATCAGGATGGCATCACGCACGCTGCCGCCTGCCTGCTCGATCAGCAGCCGTCTTTCGTTGGCGCCCTGCGGCAGCTCGGCCCCGAGCCGCACCAGCAGATCCTGCAGGATCTCCGGTTCGAGCGGCTCCAGCTTGATCGTCTGGCACCGTGAGCGGATGGTCGGAAGCAGCCGGCCAGGCGAATGGGCAATAAGAACGAACAGCGTCCGCGGCGGAGGCTCCTCGAGGCTCTTCAGCAGCGCGTTGGCGGCACTGGTGTTCATGTCATCCGCAGGATCGACGATGACCACCCGATAGCCGCCATCGGCGGGCGTGAGCGAGAGAAACCGGCTGACGCGGCGAATTTCGTCGACCGTGATCACGGTCTTGAACTTCTTGTCACGCTCTACGTAGGGGCGCGTAAGGTGCAGAAGCCCCGGATGCGCGCCCTGCGCGGCAAGCCTGAAATTCTGCGAAAGCGGCTCCGCGGGTGACAGCTCCTCGGGTGCCCGGCTGTGATCCGGATGCGAGAAGAGATGATGCGCCAGGTGAAAGGCAAGCGTGGCCTTGCCGATCCCCTGCCGGCCGGCAAGCAACAGCGCGTGAGGAAGCTTGCCTGCGCGATAGGCTCGGGCCAGCATGGCGCGTGCCGCTTCGTGCCCAAGAAGCAAGGCGTTTTCCGCCGGTTCGGGAATGTCCGGCAGCGTGTCGTGCTGTTCGGGCGCGGTGCGTTCGAACATCGCCTATCCTGCCGCCTGCTTCGCCGCGCGCGGGCCGCCCAGTGCCGCATCGACGGCTTCGGCGATTCGTGCAGCCACCTCGTCCGCCGGGGCGGTGGTATCCACGACGAGGCAGCGATCGGGCTCCCGCCGGGCAATGTCGAGAAAGGCCTCGCGGCGGCGGCGGTGCACCTCCAGCGTCTCCTTCTCGAAGCGGTCCGCTGTGCCCTCCCCTCGCCTTTCGGTCGCCCGGCGCAGGCCTTCTTCCGGATCGACGTCGAGGATCACCGTCAAGTCCGGCATGGAGCCGCCGACTGTCACACGTTCGAGCGCCGTCATGAAATCCGGCTCCAGTCCGCCGGTCACGCCCTGATAGACGCGCGAGGAATCGACAAACCGGTCGCAAAGCACGACAGCGCCGCGCGCAATGGCGGGACGGATCACCTGTTCGAGATGGTCCAGCCTTGCCGCGGCGAAGAGAATGGCCTCCATCGTCGGCCCAAAGGGTTCGGCCGCGCCGGAAAGAAGAACATGGCGCACCGCTTCCGCGCCTGGAGAGCCGCCCGGCTCGCGCGTTTCCACCACCTCATGGCCCTGCGCCCGAAGGTGATCGGCGAGGCGGTAAATCTGCGTGGACTTTCCCGCGCCCTCGCCCCCTTCGAACGTGATGAAAAAACCGCGAGGCACCGCCGTTCCTGCTCTTCTTGCGTTCTGCGCAACAACTTGTGTTCGCATCAATACATAGTCCGCTGCCGGTGCAAGGTCCAAGGGCGGATTTTTGACAGGGACGGCCCCGCGTCTACCGCATCCAGCCCACCAGCAATTCGCGCACCGCTCCTATGGCGCGCTGGCGCAGGGTCCCTTGCGCCATCGACTGGGCGGCGTAAACTGGCTCTTCCTGGCTCAGCGTATCGCCGATCCAGATTTGCAGTGTCCCGATTCGCGCGCCTTGCTCCACCGGAGCGGGTACCGGTCCCTCATAAACGATACGCGCGGAAATACGCTCCGGTTGGCCGCGCGGCACGAGGACAGACAGTGAGCCTTCCGTGCGGACGCCCAGAGAGCGGCGCTCACCACCATAGACGCTTACCTCCCCGACGATATCGCCAGCGGCAGCCACGATCCGGCGCTTCTCAAACGCGTTAAAACCCCAATCGAGCAGCTTGCGCGTCTCCTCCACACGCTCCTCCTCGCTGGCCAGCCCGCTCAGCGTCGCGAAGAGCCGCCTGCCTCCGCGCGCAGCGGAAACCGTGATGGCATAGCCGAAACCCTCGGCATAGCCGATGCCAAGCCCGTCAACACCGGCATTCAGCCGGATGAGCGGGTTGCGGTTGCGCTGGAAGATTCTGTTCCACTCGAAAGCCTCCTGGGAGAAATAGTGGTAATGCTTCGGATAGCTGCGCCACAGGTGAACGGCCAGCTCCGTCATCTCGCGCGCGGTCACCTTCTGCCCGTCGGCCGGAAGCCCAGTGGCGTTGGCGAAGGTGGACTGGCTGAGGCCGAGGCTGCGCGCCCGTTCCGTCATCATCCGCGCGAAGCCTTCCTCGGAACCGGCGATACCTTCCGCAAAAGCAATGCAGGCGTCGTTCGCGTACTGAACGATGATCCCCTGCACGATCGCATCGAGTGGAACCGACGAGTTCACTTCCGCGAACATGGTCGTGGTGCCGGAGGGAGCTCCTCCCGTGCGCCAGGCGTTCTCGCTGACGAAGAATGTATCGCTGAACGACAGGCGCCCCTCTTCTAACGCTTGGAAGATCATCTCCACCGTCATCAGCTTGGCGAGGGAGGCCGGTGGAAAGGGCTCGTCAGCGTTCTTGGAGAAAAGGACGGCGCCGGTCTCCGCATCGATCAAATAGGCCCGTTCGGCCTTGGTCTCGAAATCCTGCGATGCGGCGGGAGCCACGAAGGCCCAAAGCGCGACAAGCCAAACCGCTGCTGCAAACAATCGAGACAAACGGGCCCCGCTACCCTTCGGTCGGCAGACGTCATTCCACTACTATTTAGTCTATAGCCGCCCGCTGCGGCCGATCAAGCGCGCCAGCAAGAGGATGGCCTGCCGGATGGCGGGTCAATCACGCACGGCAAAAGCGTCAAGAGCGCCCGCCGCCCAGGCGGCACGCAGCATCGCGTCGAGGTCTGCCTCTCCATCCGGAAGAAGCGAAGCGACATAGACCTTTCCGCCAGGTCCCACCGTCTCCTTCAGCACGGGCCGCCCCAGTTCGGCAAGCGCGCGTGTCAGACGTTCAGCTTCAGCGCGCGAGGCCCAGGTGCCGAGATTGATGTAGGGGGCTGCGATCTCATCCGGCGTCTGCGCCCCGTTCCGGCGCTCCCACCAGTCGATGACGGCGCGGCTGTCGAGCTGCGAGTCGAGAACGGCGTCAAACGCACTTGCCGCTCTGCTCACACGCCGGTCCGCGTAGGAAAGAAGAGCGAGCTCGACCGCCCCCGCCTGCACCGGCGGCTCCGTGGGCCGGTCCGGCACGAGGGGGCCTACCGCCGGCAGCGCTACCCCGCCGTCGAGCGAGATCGGTGCTGCCTGTTCCGCAAGTGCCGCGACGGCCTGCGAGACCGGCTGGCTCGGCGTGGGGCCGTTCATCGCAACCATCACACCGGTCGGCAGACCATCCGAAGGATCGGGCAAGGCGCCGCCAGGTCGGTAGGACGCAAGCAGAAATTGAGCATCCTGACCGTGCAGCGGTGCCGGCCCGACATATTCCACGCGCACATTGGCGATGCCGGCATTCCGGTAATCCAGGAGTTCGGCCGCCCGCTTCGACAGGTCGATGATTCGGCCGTGCGCGAACGGTCCTCGGTCATTGACTCGCACGATCACAGAGCTGCCGTTATCGAGATTGGTAACCCGGGCATAGCTCGGCAGCGGCAAGGTCGGATGCGCGGCGGTCAGATGCGCCATGTCATAGATTTCGCCGTTGGCGGTCAGCCGTCCGTGAAAGGCCGCGCCATACCAGGAAGCCTTGCCCTCGGCGACATAGTCGGGATCGTCGGCGGGCTTATACCAGCGCCCCTTCACTTGATAGGGCTTGCCCAGCTTGTAGCGGCCGCCGCCGCGCGGGATCTCCGAGGTCGCAACCGAGGCAATCCGCGGGCTCGCCTTCACGCCATATTCGGACTCGGCGAAATATTCGCCGGTCTGACTCAGGGTCGCTTTCGGCGTGGGCGCGCCGCAGCCGGCAAGCAGAATGGACAGTATCGCCGTGCCGGCCAATGCCCAGGCCCAACCGTGCCGCCGCTCATGATTCCCATGGTTTGCCAAGGACTGCGCCCGGCTGTCCCCGATCGCCTGTTCTTTCCCCAACGTGCCTTCCTGTTTCTGCCTTGCCGTCGGCAGAAAGCCCCCTCTCCGCCGCGGTGCGCAATCAATATCGGTGAAACCGTTAGCACGTTGTGAAGGCAATGTGGCGGGAAATGGGCAGCACTTATGATAACGAATGGTATTGCAATTTAACTGAATGTGCGGATTCCCAAACTGGCTTGCGAATGCGTGAACTGCCCTGGCGTTCACTGCAACGCTGTGGTTGACGTTACGCTGGCGGGCACGTAAAGCCGATGCGGGCCATCCGGCAGCAGGATGGGTTACCGGCAAGCCGGGCAAAGGCGTGCCACAGAATCAATGCCGGAGGGGTGGCCGAGCGGTTTAAGGCACCGGTCTTGAAAACCGGCGTGGCAGCGATGTCACCGTGGGTTCGAATCCCACCCCCTCCGCCATTTTATCTTGAAAAACGGCACGATAGCTCGTTTCTTCGAAGGAACACTTAAACTTTGATGTCGGTCCAGTTGCCGGGACAGTTGATGCACCTTCCCGAACAGCACCATCTTCTCACCGCCTCTGCCACATCCAGGAACGGTTTCGCCACATCTTCTCGCCGATCAGGCAGTCATAGGCAGGTTGTGCCTGTACAGGAATCACTTGCGGACGGAATTCGTGCGCTTCGTTTCCGGCGAGCTCGATGATCAGCTTGCGGCGGACCGCTTCGGGAAACTGCGACCAATCGTTGACCGGGATCATGAAGGCGCCCGGCCCGCCGATCACGCATTCGCTGTAGTACCGGTCGAGCTCGGCCACGTCATAGGATGTGCTGAACCCCTCATTGGTCATCAGCGGCAGCCCGTTGATGGTGATGCCCGCAGCGGTGAGTTCATCCCGCGCTTCCGTCACCGGGCGGCCCTGATTGTTGGGGCCGTCTCCCGAAATATCCAGGACGCGGCGTATGCCGCTATAGCCGCTTTCGGCAAACAGGTCGGCGGCGAAGTCGATTGCGCCCGAGATCGAGGTGCGCCGTGCGCTGCGCGGCGGGCTCGCCGTCAGCATCTCCGCCACCCTGATGGCATCCTCGGCGGATGCGATCACCGTCCAGGGCACCAACACGCGCTGGGAGAAGTCGCCCGCCCACTCGAAATAGGCAAGCGCGATGCGGCCGTGCACGCCATCCTCGATGGCCCGGATCACCGTTTCATGCGTAAGCGCTTCCGCATAGCCCCGGCGCTGGATTTCCATCTCGCCGGGCGACATGGAGAGCGAAACGTCCACCGCGAGCGCCAACTCCACATCGACCGCCTCCTGCGCACTTGCCACAGCGGGAACCAGCGCCGCCGCCAGCGCGGCCGCGCGGCACAGGATGGATCGGTGCGGCGTCCACATGCCTCCGAGTTTACGTGTCGCGAGCCATCGGGCAATGGCATTGCGGCCTTGAAAGGAGCCGCAAGCCATCACATTTGCGCGACACCTGCCATTTCCCGTGTAGGATGTGCCCGGCCGGGGCCTACCCGTCGGCTCTCAGAGCTTCGTTCTGCGGGTCGAAGGGACTTTCGGCGATTACTGTCGCCCCGTGGAGCTTCCCCAGGATCTTGATTTCAAGCCCGGTCCCCTCTTCGGCGAATTCTGGCCGCACCATGGCAAGCGCTAGGCTCTTGCCTACACGCCAGCCATAGCCGCCATGGGTGGCGCGGCCGACGAGCCTGCCATCCTTGTAGATCGCCTCGTTGCCGCGCGCGTCGGCATCGGTCACGTCATGCACTTCGAGGGTGACGAATTTCCAGCTCAGCCTCCCGTCGCGCTGGCGCAGGAGCGCCTCGCGGCCGACGAAGTCCCCCTTGTCCAGGCGGACGAAGCGGTCGAGCCCGCTTTCCCAGGCGGTGTATTCGATGGACAGCTCGCGCGGGATGAGCCGGTAGCTCTTCTCGATCGCCATCGACGTCATGGCGCGGATGCCGAAAGGTTTGATGCCGTATTCCTCGCCCGCCTCCATCAGCATGTCGAAAATGGCGTTCTGCATCTCGATGGGATGATGCAGCTCCCAGCCGAGTTCGCCGACGAAGTTGACGCGCAGCGCATGGGCGGTGGCCGGGCCGACATTGATCTTCTGGCCGGAGAGCCACGGGAAGGCGGCATTGGAGAGATCGGTGCGGGTGAGCTTCCTAAGCACGTCGCGGCTCTTCGGCCCCGCAAGGACGAGCACGCCCCATTGCGAGGTGACCGGAACCATCCGAACGCTGCCGTCCTCGGGCAGGAGTTTCCTCAGCACGTCATGGTCATGCGCCTCATAGGCGCCGGCTGACACCAGATAGAAGCCCGTCGGCTGCCGGTAGACGGTGAATTCCGAGCGCACGCCGCCATGCTTCGTCAGAAGATGGCAAAGCGCGATCCGCCCGTTCTTCGTCGGCACGCGATTGGCGAAAATGCGGTTCAGCCACGCTTCCGCGCCCGGGCCGCTCACCCAGCACTTGGCGAACGCCGTCATGTCGAGCAGGCCGACATTCTCGTGGACGTTCTTCACCTCGTTGCCGACATGCTCGAAATAGTTCGACCGGCGGAACGACCATTTTTCCACGATCCGTCCGTCCTCGAGCGGCGCGGCGTGGTTGTGCTTCAGGAGCACGTCGGCGCCGACGCCCAGCTCCTCCTTCGGCACCTCGTAGCCTTGTGGCGCAAACCAGTTGGGCCTCTCCCAGCCATAGACGGAGCCGAAAACCGCGCCGAGCTTCTTCATGCGCTCATAGCAGGGCGAGGTCTTCAGGGGCCGTGCGGCCGCGCGTTCCTCATCGGGATAGTGCACCGTGAAGACGTTGGCGTAGGCCTCCTCGTTCTTCTCCTTGAGATAGCCTTCCGTCGCGTAGGGGCCGAAGCGGCGCGGATCGACACCCATCATGTCGATCGACGGCTCGCCTTCGACGATCCACTCCGCAAGCTGCCAGCCGGCACCGCCCGCTGCCGTGATGCCGAAGGAATGGCCCTCATTGAGCCAGAAGTTCTTCAGGCCCGGCGCAGGTCCGATGATGGGCGAGCCGTCAGGCGTGTAGGGAATGGCACCGTTGTAGATCTTCTTGATGCCCACCTCGCCGAAGGCCGGTACGCGCGCGATCGCCGTTTCCACATGCGGCATCAGCCGGTCGAGATCTTCCTGGAACAGCTCGTACTCGCTCTCGTCCGACGGCCCGTCGATATAGCAGCAGGGCGCGCCCTTCTCGTAGGGCCCGAGAAGCAGGCCGCCATTCTCCTCGCGCATGTACCAAGAGGAGTCGCTCTCGCGCAGCACGCCCATTTCCGGCAAGCCCTGCTTCTTCCGTTCGAGGATCGCTGGATGCGGTTCGGTGACGATGTACTGATGCTCGACGGGAATCACAGGCACGTCGAGGCCCACCATCTTTCCGGTCCTGCGGGCGAAATTGCCCGTGGCGGAAATCACGTGCTCGGCAACGATGTCGCCCTTGTCCGTCTTCACGAGCCAGCGCCCGTCCGGCCGCTGCTCGATCCCCGTCACGGTCGTGTTGCGGTAAATCTCCGCTCCCCTGTCTCGAGCGCCCTTGGCCAGCGCCTGGGTGAGGTCCGCGGGCTGGATATAGCCGTCCTCCGGATGCTGGATTGCACCCAAAAGCCCCTCGGTCTCGCAAAGGGGCCAGATCTCCTTGACCTGCTCGGGCGTGAGTACGTTCACCTTCACGCCGATCGTCTCGGCGATCCCGGCGTAGTACATGTACTCGTCCCAGCGGTCCTTCGTGCGGGCAAGCCGGATGTTGGAGCACTGAGTGAAGCCGACATTCATGCCGGTCTCGCGCTCAAGTTCCTGATAGAACCTCACCGAGTATTTGTGGATCTGGCCCACCGAGTAGCTCATGTTGAAGAGCGGCAGTAGGCCGGCCGCATGCCATGTGGAGCCGGAGGTCAGCTCCTTGCGCTCGACCAGCACCACATCCGACCAGCCCTTCTTCGCCAGATGATAAAGGGTCGAAACACCGACGACCCCTCCCCCAATGACGACGGCGCGCGCTTCTTCCCGCATGCCCGAATTCTCCTTCAAGTGACCGGATGCAGCCGGTTTCGAAGAAAGATTACGCGTCGGCCGCACGCTTTTCCCGGCCTGTTTGCGACATGGCCGAATTTTGACGCGACCTCTGCCTCAGGCGGTGGCCGCCCGGTCGAAACGCGGCTTCCACGAGGCGGTCAGGACGAGCGCGAGGCCTGTGGTGAAGATGAAATAGAAGCGGTCGTCCGGCAACGGGAAACTGGCGAACTTGCCGAGCGCCCCGATCATCAGTGCGAAGGCGAGCGCGTTGGCCCGCGGTGCCGTCATGCGGCCATGTCTGGCAAGCGCGGCCCAACCTGCCACCAGCCCCGCCAGGACCGCCGACCAGTTGTTGGATTGGAGCGATCCCATGAACCCGCGCACATAGCCCTTCATCATGGCGGCAAGCGAGAAATCCGGATCAAAGCCCACCATGGAATTCTGCATTTCCACGCAGGAGAAATAGAAATGCGCCCACCAGCCGGGATGATCGAGCGCCCTGAAGATCATCAGATCGGTGGCTAAGGCGGCCAGGAAGGTGACGATGAAGGTCAGCTTGCGCCAGTTGAACAGGAACGCGGTGATCAGCAACGCGAAAACCAGAACGATGTTGTCCGGCCGGAAAAGCACGGAGGTGAACAGTAGCGCAGAAGCCGCCCAGTCGCGCCCGCGCCACAGCATATAGATCGCCAGCAGGGAAACGAATGAGGCGGCCACATCCGGATAGGCCGCGGCGGTCATGCGCGAATAGTCGGAGACGAGCAGGAGCGGGACCAAAAAGACGCTGCTCTGGAGGGCATCAGCCCGCCACAGCCACCAGAGGCACAGAAGACCGATGCCGAGCGAGGAGAGCGCGCTCAGAACCGTTATGGCCGACAGCGTTCCGACCAAAGGCTCCAGAAGCCGCACGAACGCGATGAAGGCGACCTTTACGCGATACATGGAAAGCTGGGACTGGAAGTCCGCCGGATTCTCCCACTGATGCAGATTGTAAGGGTTGGAATATTTGAGGTGGTGTTCCTGCCACTCGGAGATTTCCGGCTCAATGATCGCCCAGGTTTCTGCGTGCAGCTGCTGAGGATCATCGTAACGGTTCTCAAGCGCAGTGGCCACATAGGCCACCATATCCCAGTTCCTGTAGTCGGGGCGGATCACGCCATAGGCGGTGACAGAAAGGGCCGTCAAAAGGAGGAACAGTGCGCCAAGCCGATCGAGCTGGCTTTGCTGCAACAGCCATCGCTTGAGGGGTTCCGCCGGCGCCGCCTCCAGCACACGGCCGATCAGAGTTCCACCTGCGCTCATTGCCCCGCCCCTGGCGCTTCCTCAATCCATCTGGCTCTTTACGAAATCCCGCACGATGGACACGACGCCGCGCGAAAGCAGTGAATCCAGCGCATCGGCAAAGGTGTCCACATGCTCGCGGCCGACGATCAATGGCGGCTCCAGCCGGATGACGTTGCGGTTGTATTCAGTAAAGGCCACCAGAATGTCGTAATCGCGTAGGAGCAACGCGCCCACGAAACCCGAGAGCGAGCCCTTCAGCTTGTCGTCCAGCATGGCCACCATGGGCCGCAGCACCGCCGGCAGGGTCTGCGAGAAGTCTTGGAACTCCAGGCCCACCATGCAGCCCCTGCCCCGCACGTCCTTGATGATGCGTGGATACTTCTCCTTGAGCGCGTTCAACCGCTCGATGAGATAGGCGCCGATTGTCTCCGCATTCTCCATCAGCGCCTCGTCGTAGAGCACATTCAGGCCTTCAATGGCCGTGATGCAGGCCTCGCCGGTGCCGCCGAAAGTGGCCATGGCATGGATCATCGCCGTTTTCGGCGTGCCATAGGCCCGCATGTAGATGTCGCGTCTAGCGATCATGGCGCCGATCGCCGCCTTGCCCGTGCCGAGCGATTTGGCAAGCGCCGTAATGTCAGGCACAACGCCATAGTGCTCGAAGGCGTAGAAGCGGCCCGTGCGGCCATAGCCGCACTGCACCTCGTCGGCTACCCAGATGACGCCGTACCTGTCGCAGAGGACGCGCAGCGCGGGCCAGAAGGCCGGATCGGCCTCGATGATACCGCCACCGCCTTGTATCGTCTCAAGCACGATAGCGCCGATCTCCGGGTCGGTGCGGAAGGCGTTCTCCACCGCCTCGCTGTCGCCGAAGGGCACGCGCACCGTATTGTCGGTAAGGCGGAATTCACCGCGGTAGAGCTTGCCATCGGTGACCGCCAGAACGCCCTTGGTTTTCCCGTGGAACGAGTTCTCCGCGTAGACGATCTTCGGCCGCTTCGGCCCCGCCGCCCGCTCGGCGAGCTTGACGGCCGCCTCCATGACTTCGGAGCCGGAAGAGCCCAGAAACACCATGTCGAGGTCGCCGGGCGAGCACTGCGCGAGATTGTGCGCGAGCGTCGCCGCGTATTGCGACATGAAGGCAATCGCGATCTCGTGGCGCTTCTCCTCCTGGAAGCGCCGGCGGGCCTCCAGAATGCGCGGGTGATTATGGCCGAAGGCCAACGAGCCGAAGCCGCCGAAGAAATCAAGGATCTTCCGACCGTTCTGGTCGATGTAATACATGCCCTCGGCGCGCTCCACCTTCACCCTGTGGAAGCCGAGCAGCTTCATGAAATGGAGCTGGCCCGGATTGAGATGCGCCTTGAAGAGCTCCGTCATGCGCCCGACATCGAGCGCCTTGGCGTCCTCGACGCTCATAAGCGCCGGCTTGCCGATTTTCGAAGGCTTGCCTGCCCTGGACGTTGCCGTTTCCGTCTTTGCGATCGCGCTCATCGGAATCTGCTCCTATTCGGCCGGCACGCGGCTCGCGGCAGCGGCTTTCCCGGCTTTCTTCGCCCGGTATTCGTCATAGGCCGCGATCAGCATGTCCTCGTCGCGGTATTGCGGTACCCAGCCGAGCTCTCTTTTGCCCTTGGAGACGTCGAGCACGCATATCTCGTCGGCGATGAGGTACTGCTCCGGGTCCATGAGCGGCAGATCGAGAAGATCGAGCAGATCGAGCACGCGCTTCACAGCCCAGGCGGGCGTGGGCAGGAGAAAAGAGCGCGAGCCTGCATGCCTGATCAGGTCGCCGAGCAGCTTCTTAACCGGCGGCGGGTTGAGCGAGCCGAGGTTGTAGGCTTCGTTCGGCACACCTGCCTTCCAGGCCAGCCTTGCCGCCTCCGCGCAGTCGAAGACTGAGATGAACTGGTAAGGATTCTTCCCCGAGCCGATCATCGGTACGGGCAGGTTCATGTCGATGAGCTTGAACAGCTTTTCGAGGATGCCGAGCCTGCCGGGCCCGATGATGAGCCGCGGGCGGAAAAGCGTGATGTTCATGCCGCGCTTTCGCCACTCAGTCGCCAGCACCTCGGTGTCCGCCTTGGAGCGCCCATATTCTCCAAGCGGGGCCACAGGATGGTCTTCGGTCATCGGGAATGTGACCGTGTGCCCGTAGATCATGTCCGTGGTGAAATGGACGAGATTCTTCGCGCCCGCCTTGTCCATTGCTTCGATGATGTGGACGGTGCCGTGATAGTTCACCGGATAGAAGAAGTCGTGCCGCTTAGCGCGCACCTGAATGGGCGACAGCATCTTGGCCGACAGGTTGTAGACCATGTCGTCAGGGCCGATCCCCGCCGCCTCGACGGATGCCCCATCGGTCACGTCGCAATGGACGAAGCGCATCTGCCGGTAGTGCGGCAGATCGCTTTTTACGATGTCGGCCACGACCACCTCCTGGCCGTCAGCCAAAAGCTTGGGTGCAAGATGGCGGCCGACGAAGCCGTCGCCGCCGAAGATGATGTGCTTCATCGGATGATCGACCTTTCGGTTTCAATTGCCTTCGCCGCCATAGAAGTCTCTTCCGCCTTGCGCCCGCTATGGGCGATGAGCACGGTGCCCGCGCAGATGAGTGCGATGCCCGCGATGCGGTAGGCGTTCAGATCCTCGCACCACAGCAGATAGGCCAAGATCGCCACCGCCACATAGGCGAGGCTCAGGAACGGATAGGCGAAGGAAAGCTCCACCTTGGACAGCACGAAAAGGTGCGAGGCCATCGAGATGACGAAGACGCATAGCCCGGCGAATATCCACGGGCTGAAGACGATCTGCAGGATCTTTATGACCGGGTTCACGCCGGCAAAGGTGAGCGGCCCCATCGTCATCATGCCGTATTTCAGCATGAGCTGGGCCGCCGCATTGGTGAACACGGTGAACAGTATGAAGGGTATGTATTTCATGATAGCCCGCCCCCGCTTTCCCCTTTGGAGCGTAAGGCAAAGAAGCTAAGACAGCTTGAACCCCTCCGCTCAATTCGGCGATTTTTCGATAATCTTTCAGAAAGAACCCGCTCATCGCCCTACTCCGCCGCCTGCGCGACCGCGGAAATCCAGGGCTCCAGCCGTGCGGCGCCAGAAATCCGAGATGAACGCGGGATCGCGCAGCCGTTCCAGTGCCCGCCACTGCGGGAAGGAAGCGGCAAGGGTCGCGGCCGCCATCCGCGCATCCTTGTAGGGATTGACGGCACCGCCGACTGAAAGCGTTATTTCATCAAGCCTCTCAAAGAGTTCGAGCGTCTTCCTTCCGCGGTTTGGGAAGTCCAGCGTCAGCGTATAGCCCGGTCGCGGAAAAGAGAGGAGCCCAGGTGAGGACACTGCGCCGAAGCGTTTCAGCACGGTCAGGAACGAGACATGCCCGGCCTCCTGCGCCGCCCGTAACAGTGCTTGAACCGCCTCCCGAGCCGCCTCTTCTGGCACAACGCTTTGATGCTGGAAAAACCCTTTCGGCCCATAGAGCCGGTTCCAGTGCCGCACGCCGTCCAGCGGGAAAAAATATCCTGCGAAATGGCTTCGACGCGAGCCTTTGCTCAGCTCCCTTGCTCTCCGGTAGGCCTCGTTGAAGAAGCGGATGGAAACGCGGTTGAGCAGGTTTACGGGCGACCGGAGGGGAATTGCGAGCCGGGGCTTACCAGCAGGGCGAAAGGCGCCGTCAGGCGCGTGGTTTGCGGTGAGCAGAAGCCCTCTGCCCGCCTTCCGGCCGTAAGCAAGCTGGTCGATCCAGGCCACCACATATTCATTGGCTTCATCGGCCTCGGCTGCGAGTTCGAAATATTCCTCCAGCGAGCCGAAGGGAATGACGCGCTCCTCCACATCCGTCGAGCCCACCTTCATGAGCCGGATGGTGACGTCCAGGATCAGCCCCGTTAGCCCCATGCCGCCGATGGTGGCGCGGAAGAGATCCCCGTAGCGGTCGCGGCGGCATTCGTGCAGCGTTCCGTTGGAACGCAGCAAGGTCAGCCTTTCCACATGGCAGCCGAAGCTGCCGCGCCGGTGGTGGTTCTTGCCGTGGATGTCGTTTGCGACAGCGCCGCCCAGCGTGACGTAGCGTGTGCCCGGCACCACCGCTGGAAACCAGCCATGGGGGCCTGCAACATCGATGATGTCGGCGAGCATTGCTCCGGCCTCTGCCTTGAGCAGCCCCGTATCCGGATCGAATGACAGGATGCGGTTTCTGGAGCGCATGTCCACCAGCACGCCTGCCCTGTTCTGACAGGTGTCGCCGTAGGAACGGCCATTACCATAGGCCAGAAGCGATCCCGGCCCCGCTTTACCGCCTTTAAGCAGGGCAATGGCTTCCTCAGGCCCGATCGCGTGCGGCGTCGGCGCGCTGGCTCCGCCAAAGCTCTCATAGCGCCTGGCCATCACAGCCCCGCCGCAAACAGCAGAACCGCGCCGAATGCCATGAACATCTGGCTGCGCCAGTCGCGGATGATGAAGACGATGGGATCGTCGTGCAGCTCGTCGCGCCGCGCCAGGATCCAGATGCGCATGGTGAGGTAGAGCACGATGGGGCTCAGCGGCCAGATCAGCCAGGGATACTCGTAGAGCTGGATGATCGTGCCGCTCTGCATGTAGAGCGCCAGGACCAGCGCGGACGAAAACGCCGCTGCCATGCCGGCATTGCCGATGATTTCTTGATCCTCGGTGCGATAGCCGCGCCCGGCGATGCGCTCGCCTACTGGCAGTTGGATGGAGCGCAGTTCGACATAACGCTTCACCAGCGCCAGCGAGAGGAAGAAGAAGGTTGAAAAGGCAAGCAGCCAGAAGGAAACGGCAATGTCGGTCGCCGCACAACCGGCCAGTATGCGCAGCGTGTAGAGTCCCGCAAGGGTCAGGACGTCGAGCAGCAGCATGCGCTTCACTGCGATGGAATAGGCCGTGGTGCAGATCAGATATAGGCCGAGCACCCCCGCAAACAGGGGCGGCAGAAAGAAGGCCGTGACCGCGCTGACTGCAAGCAGCACAACCATCACTGCGAGCCCGAAGGGAATGGGGAGTGCCCCGCTCGCGAAAGGACGGTTGCGCTTGGTGGGATGGCGCCGATCGTTGGCCAGGTCGAAGAAATCGTTGAGGATGTAGATCGCCGAGGCCGCGGCGCTGAAGGCCATGAAAGCAAGCAGGCAGTCCAGGAGAAGAGGAAGATTGAAATATTGATGCGCAAGCACCACCGGCACGAAGATGAGTGCGTTCTTCACCCACTGGTGCACGCGCACCATCCTGGCGAGGGTCTTCAGCGTCAGTTCGGGGGCGACGATCAGCTCGCCCCCATGCCGCGCGTGCCAGCCGGCTGCATGCCGGTCAGGCGCCACCACGATGGCGCGCCGCGCCGAATCGAATACCGGAATGTCGGCACGTCCGTTGCCCGCATAGTCGTACCCGCCATCACCGAAGAGCTCGGTAAGCGCCTGCCGCTTCGTGTCAGAAGCCATGTTGCAGGCGCGATTTGTGCAGATGACGAGATCGAACAGCCCGAGATGCTCCGCGATCCTTTCCGCGAACTTGCGCGGCGCGGCCGTTGCGAGGATGATCCGCCTGCCCGCCTCCCGTTCCTCGCGCAGGCGTGCCAGCAACGCCTCGCGGTACGGAAGCGCGGCCGGATCGAGATTCACGCGTTCGGCAATCTCGCATTTGAACACCGCCCGCCCCTGCCACAGCCAATAAGGCAGGAGGAACAGGTAGAGCGGCTTTTCACGGATGAGAAGAAAAAGGCTTTCCCACAGAAGATCGGTCGCGATCAGCGTCCCATCGAGATCGACGGCAAGCGGTACGGCGATGCGTTCGGACCGCGCATCCATGACGGTGCCCCCAAACAACCCACTCTCCCCGAAAGGCAAGGCCTTTGCGGGCCACTCCTAGTCTCCAAGAGCTTCGGAAATCTAAAATTCTTCGAGTTTAGGCGCCGGCGGCGCGGCTTTTCGGCGTCAGCGTTAGCCGCGGGTAAAGGCAACCGCAAAAATTGGGATGAAAGCGGGCTATGGCGCCGGCACGTCGCCCTTGTGAAAACGGATGGCGAATTATTTGCCTTCCCAGAAGATGCTGCCTTATAGCTTCCACCATCCGTTGAAATTTGGCGGCTTCAGGCATGGCGGAATATTCGGCCCTTTCACTTCTCAAAAACGCACTCTCCGGCAATAAGGACTGGAAGCCGGCCTGGCGCAAACCCGAACCGAAACCCTCCTACGACGTCATCATCGTCGGCGGCGGCGGGCATGGGCTGGCTACCGCCTATTATCTCGCCAAGGAGCATGGCATCACCAATGTGGCGGTGCTGGAAAAGGGATGGCTGGGGTCCGGCAATATCGGCCGCAACACCACCATCGTGCGCTCGAACTATCTCCTGCCCGAGTCCATCCGCTTCTACGATTTCTCGGTGCGGCTGTGGGAAAACCTCTCCCACGAGCTGAACTACAACGTCATGTTCTCCCAGCGCGGCATCCTTAACCTTGCGCATTCGCCGGCGCAGGCCGACGAATATATCCGCCGGGGCAACGCCATGTGCCATGGCGGGGGCGACGGCGTGTGGCTCACGCCTGAGGAGATCGCCCGCAAGGTCCCAGGCGTGGACCTTTCCGCCTCCGCACGCTTTCCCGTGGTCGGCGGGCTCCTGCAGCCGCGCGCCGGCACCGCCCGCCACGATGCGGTTGCTTGGGGCTATGCGCGGGCGGCCGACCGGCTTGGCGTGGACATCATCGAGAATTGCGAGGTGACAGGCTTTCTGCGCGAGGGGGACACGATAATCGGCGTCACCAGCATGCGCGGCGAGATTCGCGCTAGAAAGGTCGCCATAGCGGTCGCCGGAAGCACGAGCCGCGTCCTTAGGCTCGCCGGCATCGAACGCTTCCCCATCGAAAGCCACGTTCTGCAGGCCTTCGTCTCTGAATCGATCAAGCCCTATCTCGATTGCGTCGTCACTTTCGGCGGCGGCCATCTCTACATGTCCCAGTCGGACAAGGGTGGCCTCGTCTTCGGCGGCGATCTCGACGGCTACAACAGCTACGCCCAGCGCGGAAACCTGCCGCTCGTGGAGGAGGTCATGGGCGAGATGGTGGCGATGTTCCCGGCCGTGGCGCGGCTGAGGCTGCTGCGCAGCTGGGGCGGCGTCATGGACATGTCCATGGACGGCTCGCCCATCATCACCAAAGGCCCGCTGCCCGGCATGTATCTGAATTGCGGCTGGTGCTACGGCGGCTTCAAGGCAACGCCGGCCTCGGGCTTCTCCTTCGCCTGGACGATCGCCAAGGACGAGCCGCACGCCATCAACGCACCCTTCACGCTGTCCCGCTTCGAGCGCGGCGCCGTCATCGACGAGAAGGGCGTCGGACCGACGCCCAAGCTGCACTGAGAGAACAAGAATGCTGATCCCCTGCCCTCACTGTGGCCCGCGTGACCTTGCCGAATTCTCCTATCAGGGAGACGCGACGCGCGTGCGGCCCGATCCGGCATCCACCGACATGAAAGCCTGGTACGATTACGTCTACAACCGGCCCAACCCCTCCGGGCCCCATCGGGAGTATTGGCAGCATTCAGGTGGATGCCGGGCGCATCTGGTCGTAGTACGCGATACGCTTAGCCACGAGATCATCAGCGTCGCCTTCGCTCACGCGGGGCTCAACACCGCCGAGGGCCGGCAATGAGTGCCCGCCGCGCCACGGGTGGCGGTCTCATCGACCGCAGCCAGCCCATCCGTTTCACCTTCGACGGCAAGACCTACACGGGTTACGCTGGCGACACGCTGGCCTCAGCGCTCCTCGCCAATGGCGTCACGCTTGTCGGCCGCTCCTTCAAATACCACCGTCCGCGCGGCATTTTCACCGCCGGGATCGACGAGCCGAACGCTCTGGTGACGGTGCTGAAGGATGGCGTGCGCGAGCCCAACATCCCGGCCACAGGGATCGAAATCTATGACGGGCTGACGGCCGAAAGCCAGAACCGCTTCCCCTCGCTCGAATTCGACCTTGCCGCCGTCAACCAGCTTGCCGGTCCGCTTTTCAGCGCGGGCTTCTATTACAAGACCTTCATGGGCCCCGTGATCGGCCCGTTGAAAGGCACACGGTTCTGGATGTTCTGCGAGCATTTCATCCGCCGCGCGGCTGGCCTCGGGCGGGCCGGCTACGAGAAGGACCCGGTCCGCTACGAGAAGATGAACGCCTTCTGCGACGTGCTCGTCGTGGGTGCCGGTCCAGCCGGCCTGATGGCCGCCACGGAAGCCGCAAAGGCGGGAAAGCGCGTGATCCTGGCCGAGCAGGACCCGCGCCTTGGCGGCAGCGCCAACTGGTCGGGCGAGGAGATCGGTGGAAAGAAGGCGACTGAATGGGCGGAGGTGAAAGCCGCCGAGCTTACCGCCCTCGACAATGTGCAAATTCTCACGCGCACAACCGTGTGGGGCTATTACGACGGCAACAATCTCGCCGCCATCGAGCGCGTCACTGACCATCTGCCGGCCGCCCCCATAGGGGTGCCGCGCCACCGCCACTGGTCGATCCGGGCAGGCACCGTGGTTCTGGCTACGGGCGCTCTGGAAAGGCCCCTCGTCTTTCCCGGCAACGACCGCCCAGGCGTGATGCTCGCCGGAGCGGCCGAACGCTATGCCCGCGAATTCGGCGTGCTGCCCGGGGAAAAGATCGCCGTCTTCACAAATAATGACAGCGCCTATCGCGCCGCCGCGGCGCTGAAGGAGGCTGGGGCCGCCATCGTCGCTATCATCGACGTGCGCCCCGAGATTTCGCCGGCGGCCCGCGCGCTCGCCGAACAGGCGGGAATCGCTCCGCTAACGGGCCATGCCGTAACGGACACAGTCGGCAAGCGGCTGACCAAAGTGATGGTGCAGCATTTCGATGCCGCCACCGGCCGGCTTTCCGGCGATCCGCGGCCGATCGAAGCCGATTGTCTCGTGGTCTCGGGCGGCTGGTCACCGGCCATTCACCTGGCAAGCCAGGCTGGCGGCGCTCCTGTTTGGGATGGCAAGCTCCAGGCCTTCCTGCCGCCCGAGCCGAACCAGAAATGGGTGGGTGCCGGCGCGTTCACCGGAGCGCTCACAACCGCCGAGGCCCTGAGCACCGGCCGCGACGCCGGGTTGAAGGCAACCGGCAAGAAGGCCTCGCGCGTCAAGCTTCCCGAAGTGGCGGCACCGGCGCTTGACCCCTTCCCCGCTGCCGTTTTCGAGATCAAGGCCAAGGGCAAGGCCTTTGTCGACCTGCAGCATGACGTGACCGCTGATGACGTGCGGCTCGCCCATCGCGAAGGCTTTGTCTCGGTGGAGCATCTCAAGCGCTACACGACTCTGGGCATGGCGACCGACCAGGGCAAGACCTCCAATGTACCCGGCCTTGCCATCATGGCCGATGCCCGGGGTCTGCCCATCGAGAAGGTCGGCACTACCCGCTTCCGCCCGCCCTTCTCGCCGATCTCCATCGGCTCGCTCGCGGCGGAGCGGCACTGGCGTTTCAAGCCCGACAGGCTGACGCCCATGCATGACTGGCACGTGAAACGGCGCGCGCGCATGATGGAGGCGGGGCTTTGGCACCGCCCCATGATCTATGGCGAGCCGGGTGAAACGGTTGAGCAGGCCTATGCCCGGGAAGCCGCCGCGGTCCGCCGCTCGGTGGGCATCTGCGATGTCTCCACCCTCGGCAAGATTGCCGTCAAGGGGCCGGATGCGGCCGGTTTCCTCGATCACGTCTATACCAACGTCTTCTCCACCCTGCCCGTCGGCAAGGCCCGCTACGGTCTCATGCTGCGGGAGGACGGCATCGCGTTCGACGACGGCACGACATGGCGCCTTGGCGAGCATGAATTCCTGATGACCACCACCACGGCCAATGCCGGTAAGGTGATGCAGCATCTGGAATATTACCTCGATGTGGTCTGGCCGCAGCTCAAGGTGCACGTGACCTCGGTTACGGACCAGTGGGCGGGAGCGGCCGTGGCCGGCCCCAACGCGCGCAAGGTGCTGCAGGCCTGCGTCACCGGCACGGCAGTCGACAACGAAACCCTGCCTCACATGGGGATTGTGCATGGCGAGATCGCCGGTGCGCCGGTCATGATCTGCCGCTTATCCTTCTCAGGCGAGCTTGCCTACGAGGTCTATTGCGGCGCGGGCCACGGCCGCCATGTCTGGGAGGCGCTGATGGCGGCAGGCGAGCCCTTCGGCATCACGCCCTACGGTCTGGAAGCGCTCGGCGCCTTGCGCATCGAGAAGGGCCATGTGACGGGCGCCGAAATCGACGGTCGCACCACCGCGCGCGACCTTTATCTCGACTGGATGCTTTCCAAGAAAAAGCCCTTCATCGGCTCCGCCCTCATGGACCGCGAGGGGCAGATCGACTGGAGCCGCCTGCGCCTCGTCGGCGTGATCTCGCTCGACGGCCGGCCGCTTGGCGGCGGGGCGCACATTGTGGAGAAGGCCGACGGTAACGGACTCGGAACGAGCATCGGCCATGTCACCGCCTCGTGCTATTCGCCCGCCCTGCAAAAATATATCGGCCTGGCGCTGGTGCGTGGCGGCAAGGCGCGGCACGGCACGCGCGCCTTCCTGTCCGACCCGCTTCGCAAGCGCTTCGGACAGGTCGAGATCGTAAGCCACCATTTCTTCGATCCGGAAGGAAAGCGGTTGCATGGTTGAGCGCGAATCTCCCCTCGGCGCGGCTTTTCGGCCCGGCAGGCACGGCAATCTGTCCGCCGGCCCCGGCCTGCGCATCAGCGAGGTCACACCCTCCGGCATCGCGGAGGCTGCCGCATGGCCCGGCATGAAGGCGGCGCTGGCCGAAGTGATCTCCAGCGTGACCGCCCTTTCCCTGTCCGCCGAACCCAATACCGGCGACGTGGGGCCGGAAAGCTCGGCCTTCTCCATCGGTCCCCAGCGCTTTCTGGTGACGGGCGGGGCGGATTTGCCCGCCCGGCTTGCCGCAGCCCTGCCGCTCGAAATCGGCACCGTGACCGATCTTTCACACGGGCGGACGGCGATTCGCATTGAAGGTGCGCGCGCAGGCTGGGTGCTTTCCAAGCTGTTCGCCATCGACTTTCATGCCGAGGCCTTTCCCCTCACCGAGGGACGGGCGACCGTGCATCACGATATTTTCGCACAGATCCAGCGCATCAGCCCCAACGGGTTCGACATCTATGTCTTCCGCTCCTTTGCCCGGGCCTTCTGGCTGGAGCTATGCGAAGCGGCCGAGGAAGTCGGCTACGAGGTCGCCGGCTAAGCAGAAAAAGTGGAAACCGGTTTCCGTCCGGTATTGCGCAAAGACAATAGGTTGGATCCTGTCTGTGCGTCCGTGAAACACAGAAACGATCCATGAAAATCGGCCCGGCAGGCAGCCGGGCCGGGTTAATTTTGTACCTGCAAACAGCAGCCTATTCCTCGGCCGGCGCCTCACCCGCTGGAGCCGCATCCCTCACGTGATGCCTGCCGTTCCTATGATGAGCGCGAAAGGCGGCACGTGGCCCCTCCCCGCGAGCGCCATGAAAATGCATCATCCGCCGCGCAAATCCGCTGCGCTGCAATTCCTCCCGGCTCACCTCGCCGTCATTGTTGCGGTCGAACAGGGCGAAACGCTTGTTCTGATGATCTTCGATCTCGGCGAGCGTGACGGTGCCGTCGCCGTCAATGTCGAGATAGCGCGCCGCGCGTTCTGCCCGGCGCTTGAAAGCGCGCTCCATCACATAGGTGAGCAGTTCGTCCTCGCTCAGCGTGCCGTCACCGTCGGCATCTGCCGCCCGCAGCATCTCCAGGCGCTCACCGCCGAACTCGTCCGCCGCAATGGAGCCGTTGCCATCTACATCCAGCCGGTCGAACATCCCCATAGGACGGCGTTCGGTAGATTCAGGCGTGCCCCCCTCGCTCTGCGCGAACGCGGCAGTGCCGGCTGCCAGCGAAAGCGCGATCGCGGATATGAAAATCTTGCGAAGCATAGCGTACTCCTCGTGTTGTGCCGATGCCGAACGGCGAACGGCCAACTTTGTGCCACGAGCCACATTACGGCGCGCTTTCCGGGGAATTACATTTTCGTAACCCGCTCCAGCACGGACACTGCTTGCCGAGGGGTTGACATTCGGCATCCGGCGGAGGATCGCCTCATTGTAAGAGCAACAAGAAGCAGGTTCCCATGCCCACACTCTCCAAGCGCATCACCGGCATCATGCCCTCCGGCAAGGATGGCTGGGAGGTCCACTTTGCCGCCCTCACCCGCAAGCAGGCGGGCGAGGACATTCTGATGCTCTCCGTGGGCGACCATGATTTCGACACGCCGGCAGGCACGGTGGCGGCCTGTGTCCAGGCCCTGGAGCGCGGCCATCATCATTATATCCAGCTTGCCGGCCTTCCCCGGTTGCGGGCGGCGCTGGCCAAGCTTTCAACCGACTGCACCCGGCTTGAAACGACGCCTGAAGAGCTGATCGTCACCCAGGGCGGACAGGGCGCGCTATTCGCCGCCTGTCAGGGCGCGCTCGATCCGGGCGACCACGCCATCCTCATTGCGCCCTACTACGCCACCTATCCGGGAACCGTCCGCGCAGCAGGTGCCAGCTTCACCGAAATCGAAGCCAGCGCCGAGCGCGGCTTCGAGCCGGACCCGGAGATGATTGCGGCGGCGGTTCAGCCCGAAACGCGGATGATCCTGATCAATTCGCCCAACAATCCCACCGGAGCGGTCTATTCCCGCGAAACGGTGGAGGCCATCGCCGACATCTGCCGTCGGCATGACCTGTGGCTCCTGTCCGACGAGGTCTACTGGACGTTGCGCGGGTCGCGCGAGCACATCTCCCCGCGCGCCCTGCCCGGGATGAAAGACCGCAGCCTCGTCGTCAACTCGCTTTCCAAGAGCCATGCCATGACCGGCTGGCGCATCGGCTGGCTGACGGGGCCCGCCGACTTTATCCGCCATCTGGTGTCGCTCAATATTGTCTCCAGTTACGGCATGGCGGACTTCGTCTCGCACGCTGCCGCCGAGGCCGTGGAAAAAGCCTATGGCGTGGCCGAAATCGCGGCCCGCTACCGCGACCGCCGCCGGGCGTTCCTAGACGCGATTCGCCATATCAATGGTGTGGCGGCGCGCGGATCGGAAGGCGGCATGTATGTCATGCTCGACATCTCGGCCGTGGAGCCGGACTGCGAAGCCTTTGCCTGGGAGCTGCTCGAGGCGGAAAAGGTCGCGGTTCTGCCCGGCACCAGCTTCGGCGCGGCCGGCGGTCACGTGCGCATCTCGCTGTGCCAGGAAGAACCCGTCCTACGCGAGGCGGCAGCCAGAATCGGCCGCTTCATCGCCGGGCGTACGTCTAGGAAAGCAGCAGAATAGCCGCCTCGGCGAACCGCTTCTATAAGGCGCGGGCACGTCTCGAAGCATTGTCTTCCGGCGATGAAACCGGGGCCCGTCCGATCATTCCGAGCGCGCCTCCTTTGCCTCATCCCCGATATCCACATATGCGACGCACAAGATATAGCGGTCACCATCTTGTCACAAACGATGGCTTGACGCCCCGAGCCGAGTCGCCTCTTATACGTTCTTAAGCGCCCGCTCATGGGCGCGGGTCGCAAGTTCGCAAGTCGGCCGGTCTTTCACTCTGTACCGCGTTCGCGCTCCCGCCCGTTGCCGCCACGGGCGGCGGCCTTGTGTTGTCTGTTTGGATTGGCGGCGGGGGCGCTTTGGTTCGGTATGGTAGGTGTGGCATAAGCATCTGGTTAATGCTATATTTAGTATTTGCCGCCACGCTCGCCACCAAATGATGTGACTCTCCATCGGAGAAATCGCAAGAAGCGTCGCGTCATTGTGGTTCAGCCGGCTCTCCCGGCCCTTGCCGCAACTCAGGGCAGGGCCGCGTGGCGTGGGAGAGGAACCGGATGAGCAGAGCCTCTGCGCCGGCATGGCGCGTGGTTGTGGGCAGAGCGGGGCCATCGTTCGATTGTGACGAGCATTGCCGCGCGATGGACGCTATATTTGGGATCGAAGAGGAACGAAGATGCGCATCGAACGCCGGTTCACGAAGGAAGGCCAGTCCCCTTACGCGGAGATCCCGTTCCGCAAGGCCGTAAGCGAGATCAGGAACCCGGATGGCTCTGTGGTCTTCCGGCTCGAAAATATTGACGTGCCGGCGCAGTTCTCCCAGGTCGCAAGCGACATCCTGGCGCAGAAATATTTCCGCAAGGCCGGTGTGCCCGCGCGCCTGAAGAAGGTCGAGGAGAACGGCGTTCCCTCCTTCCTCTGGCGCTCGGTCGCCGACGAGGAGGCGCTGGCCGAACTGCCCGAGGATCAGCGCTACGGTTCTGAGACCGACGCGCGTCAGGTCTTCAACCGGCTTGCCGGCACCTGGACCTATTGGGGCTGGAAGGGCGGCTATTTCGACACGGAGGCTGACGCGCAGGCCTTCATGGACGAGCTTTGCTACATGCTCGCCACCCAGCGCGCCGCGCCCAATTCGCCACAATGGTTCAACACCGGCCTCCACTGGGCCTACGGTATCGATGGCCCGGGTCAGGGCCACTATTACGTGGATCCCTTCACCGGTAAGCTCACCAAGTCCAAGTCGGCCTACGAGCATCCGCAGCCGCACGCCTGCTTCATCCAGTCTGTCGCCGACGACCTCGTCAACGAGGGCGGCATCATGGACCTGTGGGTGCGCGAAGCGCGCCTCTTCAAGTACGGCTCGGGCACCGGCTCCAACTTCTCCGCGCTGCGCGGAGAGGGCGAGAAGCTTTCAGGCGGCGGCAAGTCGTCCGGCCTCATGAGCTTCCTCAAGATCGGCGACCGCGCGGCCGGCGCCATCAAGTCGGGCGGCACCACCCGGCGCGCCGCCAAGATGGTAATCGTCGATGTGGACCATCCCGACATCGAGGAATTCATCGACTGGAAGGTGACCGAGGAGCAGAAGGTCGCCTCCCTCGTCACCGGCTCCAAGATCGTGAAGAAGCACCTCGACGCGATCATGAAGGCCTGCATCAACTGCGAGGGCAACGGCGACGACTGCTTCGACCCGGCCAAGAACCCGGCGCTGAAGCGCGAGATCAAGGCCGCGAAGAAGAACGCGGTTCCAGAAAACTACATCAAGCGTGTCATCCAGTTTGCGCGCCAGGGCTACACGTCGATCGACTTCAGGACCTACGATACGGACTGGGATTCGGAGGCCTATCTCACCGTCTCCGGCCAGAACTCCAATAATTCCGTGTCCGTGAAGGACGATTTCTTGCGCGCCGTCGAGAATGACGGCGACTGGACGCTCATCCGCCGCACGGACGGCAAGCCGGCCAAGACGCTGAAAGCCCGGGATCTCTGGGAGAAGATCGGCTACGCCGCCTGGGCGTCGGCCGATCCGGGCCTGCACTTCAACACCACGATGAACGACTGGCACACCTGCCCGGCCGCAGGCCCGATCCGCGCCTCCAATCCATGCTCGGAATACATGTTCTTGGACGACACGGCCTGCAATCTCGCTTCGCTCAACCTGCTTGCCTATCGCGGCAGGGACGGCAGATTCGACATCGAGGCCTATGAGCACTCCGTCCGCCTCTGGACCATCGTGCTCGAAATCTCGGTCATGATGGCGCAGTTCCCCTCGAAGGAGATCGCGAAGCTCTCCTACGAGTACCGCACGCTCGGTCTGGGCTACGCCAATATCGGCGGCCTGCTCATGACCTCCGGCATTCCTTACGATTCGGACGAGGGCCGGGCGATCTGCGCGGCCCTGACCGCCATCATGACGGGTGTGGCCTACGCCACCTCGGCCGAGATGGCTGCCGAGCTCGGCGCCTTCGCGGACTATGAGCGGAATGCGGAGCATATGCTGCGCGTCATCCGCAACCACCGCCGCGCGGCCTATGGCGAGACGGAGGGCTACGAGAAGCTTTCAATCAACCCGGTGCCGCTCAAGGCCGAAGACTGCCCGGACCCGGCGCTCGTCGAGCACGCGCGCGCTGCCTGGGATCGCGCGCTGGAGCTCGGGCAGAAGCACGGCTACCGCAACGCGCAGGCCACCGTGATCGCGCCCACCGGCACGATCGGCCTCGTCATGGATTGCGATACGACCGGCATCGAGCCCGACTTCGCCCTGGTGAAGTTCAAGAAGCTCGCCGGCGGCGGCTATTTCAAGATCATCAACCGCGCCGTGCCCGAGGCGCTGCGCACGCTCGGCTACACGGAAGCCCAGATCGCCGAGATCGAGGCCTATGCCGTTGGCCATGGCAATCTCGACCAGGCGCCTGGCATCAACCCGGTCACCCTTAAGGCCAAGGGCTTCACGGATGAGAAGATCGCCGCGCTTAACGCCGCGCTGAAGACGGCCTTCGACATCAAGTTCGCCTTCAACCAGTGGACGCTGGGTGCGGACTGGCTCAAGGAAACCTTCGGCTTCACCGATGAGCAGCTTTCCGACTTCTCCTTCGAGCTGCTTCCCGCGCTCGGCTTCTCGAAGAAGGACATCGAAGCCGCCAACATCCACATCTGCGGTGCCATGACGCTTGAGGGCGCGCCGCACCTGAAGGAAGAGCACCTGCCCGTTTTCGACTGCGCCAATCCCTGCGGCAAGATCGGCAAGCGCTATCTTTCGGTGGAATCCCATATCCGCATGATGGCCGCCGCCCAGCCCTTCATTTCGGGTGCCATCTCCAAGACCATCAACATGCCGAACGAGGCGACAGTCGAGGACTGCAAGAACGCCTACATGCTCTCCTGGAAGCTGGGGCTCAAGGCCAACGCGCTCTACCGCGACGGCTCCAAGCTCTCCCAGCCGCTCAACGCCTCGCTCATCGCCGATGACGGTGAGGACGAGGAGGAGGCAACCGAGGCCCTCCTCGCCCAGCCCGCGGCGGCGCGCGCCACGGAGGTCACCGAGAAGATCGTCGAGCGGGTGGTGGAGCGCGTCGTGCGCGAGCGCGAGAGGCTGCCCAACCGCCGCAAGGGATATACGCAAAAGGCGGTGGTCGGCGGGCACAAGGTTTACTTGCGCACCGGCGAGTTCGACGACGGGCGCCTCGGCGAGATTTTCATCGACATGCACAAGGAAGGTGCTGCCTTCCGCGCCATGATGAACAATTTCGCCATCGCCATCTCGATCGGCTTGCAATATGGCGTGCCGCTTGAGGAATTTGTCGATGCCTTCACCTTCGTGAAGTTCGAGCCGGCCGGCATCGTGCAGGGCAACGACGCGATCAAGAACGCCACCTCGATCCTCGACTATGTCTTCCGCGAACTTGCGGTCTCCTATCTCGGCCGCACGGACCTCGCTCATGTGGACATGTCGGACTTCGACAAGACGGCGCTCGGCCGCGGCATCAACGAGGGCAAGGCCATTCCCTTCTCCAAGGGGCTGACGCGCGGCGCCACGCCCCCCTTCAAGATCGTGAGCGGCAACGAGCCCAGGGGCGAGGCTGCTTCGCCCTCCCCTGCCCGCGCCCAGCCGGCGGCCGCCGTGGGCGGCTCCAATGTGCGCGCCATCTCCTCGGGCGCGACCGTGACGGCGCTGAAGCCCGCCTACCAGGGCCTTCAGGAGGAAGCCACGGCCTTCCGCCGCGACTATGAGGAGCGCGCGCGGGAACTCGCCCAGGAAGCCGCCGAGGAGGAAGGCCTCAACGCCCTCTTCACCGAGGAGGCAGCCAGCGAGGCGGCGGAAGCCAAGAAGGTCGAAACCCACCGCCGCCAGCAGGCGATCATGCAGGGTTATACGGGCAACATGTGCTCAGAATGCCAGAACTTCACCATGGTCCGCAACGGCACCTGCGAGAAGTGCGACACCTGCGGAAGTACCAGTGGGTGCAGCTAATACTAATGTTACTCCTGCCCTGACGCGTCACTGAATCTCGCTCAACGTCAAGTTAGACTGCTCATTCGACACGCGAAGTCCGCTCACCTGATCACACAACTTTCCGGGCTGCTCACTGCCCGGAAAGTACTCTGCAGAACGAAACGTGAATTTCGCGGAGAGGACGAGAAGAGATGAACGTGGTGACAGACATCACGATTACCCAACAGGCTGAGGAATACCTTTCTGCCTTGGCGGAGGAACTCGAGATTCCCGAAAGCCGTTACGACCAAGCCGTGGAGAGCTACAAATCGCTCGGAGCTTGGTTCCATCGTCCGGCATCAACGGTCCGCAACTTCGGGCCTGATGTCTTTGTTCAAGGCTCATTTCGCCTCGGCACGGCCATTCGACCGCTGAACGACGCAGAGCAGTATGACGTGGACTCGGTCTGCGAGCTGAAGAAGCTTTCCAAGTCCGACGTGACCCAATCTCAGCTAAAGGATCTCCTTGGCGATGAGATCAAGGCCTATAGGGCTGCGAAGAACATGTCGAAGCCAGTCCGGCCTGGACGTAGATGCTGGACATTGGAGTACGCAGACGGGGCACAGTTCCACATGGATATCGTGCCGGCGCTTTCCAATGCCAAGGGGCAGAGGCTCCTTCTCGAAGCTCGCGGATTGGATACCCAATGGGCAGGAACCGCGATCGCCATCACCGACAATGAGACGTGGAACTACTCCATTCTCTCCGAGGACTGGCCACGCTCAAATCCACGGGGGTACGCCGAGTGGTTCAAAGGCCGAATGGCAGGGGCGTTCGAGAAGAGACGCCGCGTCCTAGCGGAGAGTCGTCGTGCATCGGTCGAAAGTATTCCTGATTACAAAGTTAGAACACCCCTCCAATCCGCCATCATGATCCTCAAGCGGCATAGGGACATCATGTTTAACGGCAGGAGTGATCTCCGGCCGATTTCAATCATCATCACGACGTTGGCCGCGCACGCATACAGTGGCGAGGAAACAATCGGACGCGCCCTAGTTTCAATCCTCGCTCGGATGGACCAGTTCATCCAACATGACGGCAATAAGTTCATCATCTGGAACCCCACCGATCCGCTTGAGAATTTTGCCGACAAATGGGAGAAGTATCCCGAACGGGCGGAAGCGTTCCAACAGTGGCTGACAAGGGCTCGGAGCGATTTCTGGCAGGCGGCTCGTCTCGCGGCGCACAGTTCCGTGGCAAGTACCCTCGCTCCAAGGATAGGTCACTTGCTGGCCGAACGAGCAGAGGCACGAATGGGCCATGGGCGTGGCATCGGCCGGCCAACCCTGCTTCGCTCGGCATCACCTGTTCCTGCAGCGCCGTTGGCATTCCCTTCCAAGCCCCGGGTGCCTAGTAAGCCGCAAGGGTTTGCATGATCTGGTGGGTGACGCAGAGCGGAAGAGCCGCGAACGAACGATTATGGCTTGCTGATCTTGAGCGACGAGCGGCGTGGCTCGCGAACGTTCGTTGGCGCTTGGATGACGAGCTCAACCTGACGGCGGACTTCGAGATCATCATATCGGACTCCGAGGTCTTCCCCCTGACCATCCAATACCCGAGCTTCTTTCCGGATGCGCCCCCTCTTGTGATCCCACGTGACCGTAACCGCATCTCGGGACACCAGTATGGTGAGGGCGGCGAATTATGCCTCGAATGGAGGCCTGACAACTGGGAAGCTTCGGTCACGGGCGCGATGATGGTCGAGAGCGCATATCGCCTTATCGCGGGTGAGCGTGGTGCATCTACAGCCGAAGGAGATGAACGCCCCGAGGTCATCTCCGCACACGAAACGACGTTCGCCCAGGAAATCCGAACTTCAAGCTGCCGACTCATATTGACACCTCCTGCCAAGGCGGCGTTGGCCGCTATTCCAGAGCTTGAGGTCGTTCCCGCCCAGCTTTCAGAAAAACGCTACGCGGAGACGTGGACAGCATATGTGACAAGGGTTGGCGCTCCCGATGGTCAGGGATGGTCGGAAATGCCGCCGATAAACGACGGTGCCAAGTACGAAGCGGTAGCCATCCGCTTGCCCGCTGGAACCACGATTCCTTATCCCCTTTCCTTGGATGCCGTCGCCGAACTGTTCCAGAGGTTAGGTATGCCAGAGTGTCTGGCCATATTGCAGAAAGACGACGAGGCCTCCAATTGGCTAATTGTCGACGACCATTCCTGTCGCTTGTTGATGGTGTTCGCGCGCGACAAGGACAAGCGGCTGGCTATCCCGTACTGCACGGTTCCGATTTCGACTGATCCTGCCCCCCGGCTACCAGCTGCGAACGAAGCCCTCGCCGGAAAGCGCGTTGGCATCGTAGGTTGCGGTTCGATCGGATCAAAGGTGGCGGTTTCTCTATGTCGATCAGGCATCACGACATTTACGCTGGTAGACGGAGATCTGTTGCTCCCTGAAAACTTGGTCCGCAATGAACTCGATTGGAGAGCAGTTGGCGTGCACAAGGTCAACGCTGTCCGTGAACGCATCTTAGAAGTGGCTCCGGGGGCGAGTGTTACTGCCTTTGATATCGAACTTGGCGGCCAAGAGAGCGCGAAGATGACATCGCTGGTGATGTCGGCGCTTTCCTGTTGCGATCTCATAGTCGAAGCAACGGCCGATCCAGGCGCCTTCAACCTTTGTGCCGCAGTCGCCAGAAGCCGCGAGAAGCCAATGGTATGGGCGGAGGTCTTTGGGGGCGGGATCGGAGGCATAGTCGCACGCTCCCGTCCGGGTATCGAACCTCCACCGCAAGTAGCTCGTCGACAAATCAACGACTGGTGCAGCAGCCATGGTATTCTAACGGACTTTGCTGTCACCGAACGGCCGTACACCGCTCTCGGCCCCGAGCAGGCACCGATGATCGCGGACGACGGTGATGTTTCCGTGGTGGCGGCAAGCCTTGCTCGCCTTGCAATCGATACCATCGCGCGGCCGGAGTCTTCGTTGTTCCCGCAATCAGCGTACGCGGTTGGGCTTTCCACTGGATGGATTTTCGCGGCACCTTTCGACACATGGCCAATTGAATTGGCCTATGAGGATGGATGGGGCGGGGGCAGTGCGGAATTCGACGAAGAAGGTTTGAAATCATTGCTGGCTGATCTGTTTCCGCGGACTGTGGGCGATGCAGGTCAGTCTTCCGTTTGAAGTGAGGAACCGGATTAAGGCTCTGCTCCGCACGGCCGGACGTAGAGAGATCGGGGGGATTCTCATGGGGGAGCAGCTGGAGCCCGGCAGATTCCGTATTGTCGATTTTTCCGTCGATACCATCAGCGGGACTGCCGCACATTTCGTGCGAAGTCCGGAACATCACGGTGAGGCACTGCAGGCATTTTTCGAGCGCACCGGATATGCATTTGGACGGTTCAACTATCTCGGCGAGTGGCATTCCCATCCCTGCTTCCCTGCTCGCCCGAGCCAGGAGGATGTCCAGTCGATGGAAGAGTTGGTCCATGGGGAACGAGACATCCATTTTGCACTGTTGCTGATTGTGCGGCTACGATGGATGGTCTGCCTCGACTATTCAGCGACGGTATTCATTCGTCATGGGAATCCGCAGCCTGTCGCTGTCTCAAGCTAAATCAAAACCCAAGGCAATGACGTGGCGCAGGTATTTCAGCATTTCGCGAGAAGCTTAATCGATTGGCTGTTCAGACCGAAATCATCCGGTTTGATGGCAATGCGGACCGGAATTACCTTGGTGGTAATTGCCTTCGGAATCGGCTGGGCTTTTGATTTTTCACTTCCAGTTGAAGGAGGTCGCCTCAATCTCTCTTTCGACAGCGGAAAGGGAGTCCCGGAACGGATCGTATATTTAGCTGCGATTGTCGGTCTTGTGCTCATTTTAGGAGGCTTCGTGTTAGAATGCGTCCGCTATGCCCATGACCGTCGCATCCAAATGAAGAAGCGCGTCCTTGTGATCGAGGGACGTGGACTGCGTGACGGCCCAGGTCGACCTCTAGTGGATGCCGTGCCCGCAACGATCAAGGGACATCGGCAGCCGCTCTTGCTGGATCTCCGGCAGAAGGTAGAAGACGGAAAGATTGTAGCACCGACACAGATACTCACTCGGATCATAGGACTTGCAACTCAGATTGACCAGTTGACGGCCGGTGTGGAGCGTAGCGACGTGACCTTGGTCTATGGGGGCTTAACCGCGGTTCCGTTCACATTCCTGACTGGAGTGATGGTGGACGACGAGGATAATGTCCTCGTCCTCGACTGGGACCGGAGACAAGAGAACTGGCGTCTGCTCAATGAGGAGGATGACGGACGTAGGTTCATCACGACTGGCTTAGATGATGTCGCCAACTCACCTGAAGTCGTTCTGGCTGTTTCCGTGTCCCAACCTATCTTACAGACCGACCTGGAGGAGGGATTCCCTGGACTGCCTATCGTCCGCATGACCTTGGATGGTGGCGGCCTTCACAGCCATTGGTCAGACCGAAAACAAGGACATCTGGCTGATCAATTCCTACAGACCGCATTCGAGCTGGACCGGAGGGGCGTAACACGAATTCATCTCGTCTTGGCCGCTCCGAACAGCGTTGTATTCCGCTTCGGCCGCTCGTACGACAAACGCAATCTGCCAGCGA
The DNA here is from genome assembly GCF_025398195.1 of Chelativorans petroleitrophicus. GTDB lineage: Bacteria > Pseudomonadota > Alphaproteobacteria > Rhizobiales > Rhizobiaceae > Chelativorans > Chelativorans petroleitrophicus. The sequence continues at coordinate 283,263 of NZ_JAODNV010000005.1, forward strand.
TTTCCGTTTACCAGTTCGAGAAGGGGTCACATCCCCCATATCCGTGGGCCGTTGCGATGCCCGTAAGGGGAATTTCAAGCGCTACCATCTCGGACCCGCCCGTATCTGCTGCCTGACGCAATCTTCGCCCGCTGGCGTAGTGGTCATATTGCGCCAACCTCGAATGCATTATCCCGCCGGATGACGGGTAAATCGAGTTAGGACGCGGCAATCTGCTTAACGAAAGCCCAACTGTCGAGCGCCTACGCACGAATCTGAAAGGATTCCTGGCTTGACGTACACCACCTACGCAATAGGCGACGTCCACGGTCGCGCTGACTTGCTTGTACCTCTTCTTAAGGCGATCGGCCGGAAGGCAGAGGCATCCGGCAGAGAGCCTCGGGTTCTCTTTCTCGGGGACATCGTCGACCGGGGACCATTTAGCCGGCAGGCGTTTGATCTTGTCTGCGACACTCTGGATCGATGGCCGCTTTCACGGCTGATCCGCGGCAATCATGATGCCTATTTCCTCGAGTTCATGACTGCGTCCGAAGTCGACGAGGATAGATTTTATCGGTGGCTTCTCCGCCTCGGCGGCTACGCAACGATTGAATCCTATGGCCTCGTCTCCGAGAACAGCATCGCTGATGTTGCGGCCGTCTTTCGGGCAAACTTTACCCGACACCTATCGGCGCTCCGCGAAGCTGCGTCGATCATTGTAGACGAACGCTTCGCATATGTGCACGCCGGCATCTCGCCCTCAAGGCCGATCAGCGACCAGGACCCAAAGGAGATAATGACGATCCGCTCGGGGTTCTTGGACTATGAGGGCGACCTTTCGCACGTCATCGTCCACGGCCACACTGTGACAGCCAGCCGTCGTGCCGAACTAAAGAGTAACAGGATCGCGCTCGATACCGGCGCCTATGCCACTGGCAGGCTGACGTGCCTGGCGGTTTCGTCGGACGAGAAGAATCTTGAGTTCCTGACGGCAGCCCAGAATGCCTCGGGCATCATTAGCGGAGGAGTGTTCAGCTCAACTGCTGTTGTCGAACGTCATACTGCTGGCTAACACTCTCAGGAACGCCGCAGATCGGCGGCACGACCTGTGCAAATCAAATACTGTTCACGCTCCTTGGCTTCGACGGGGTATAGTATGGGGTGATGTCGCCGCTTTCCTCCGGACCGGGCGGTTCCTCCTTAAGCAAGCCCGACGATAGCGCCCGCAGCGTTTGCTCATGTGCTTTAGTCAGAAAGGTCCAGGGAGGTCAGCTCCAAGCTTCAAATAGTGCACGGAGAGTAACACTCCAGCTCTGAAAAATGGCGGTCCGATAAAATTTTAGCATACGCCTTTATTCAGGACTCATTGGTCGACGTCCATGAGCTCCCCAAACAAAATGAAAGGGGGCAGTCCAGTGGACTACACTTACGGTGGGGATCAAACGCACGAAACGGAAGCAATTGCTAGCGCTGCCGAGCGAAGATCGGCTCCGCACGAGAGTGAGCTGAACGATCAACTGAACAATCTCAAGAAGTGCGTACAGGATCAGAAGAAGCGCATGGCGCATGCCTTCCTTCGGATCGAGGCTGCAATTCAGGAGGCCCGTCAGACCATTCCAGCATCGAAACTCAAGACATTTCTAGTGGCGGAGTGCGGACTGAACAGCAGCGACCTCAACACCTATCTTAGGTTCGACAACGCTGCCATTGACCGCCGGCTGGTGGAGAAGCACGGCCTCCCGTTCGCAGTGATCAAGGCGCTTGTCTCCGCGCCGGATGTTGTCCGCGACGAAGCGATCGAAAGGATTCAGCTCGGCAGCTTCGTCCATTCGAGCGACATTATTGCAATCAAGAGGCGGCTTGCCGACCAAGCGAAGGACCCGGCAGTCGAGCGGGAACGCCGTCGCCTCAAGTCGCTCCACGCCGCGGCGGAGCGCAGGGCAGAAAGGAGGCTGGAATCCTTCTGCGAGGATTTTATCGGATTCGCCCAGTTCCTCATCGACTTCTACAATGACGGCTATGAGGATCGGCACCGGATGGATGAGTTCCGTGCCAATCGCGACCGTCTGATCACGACAGCGGGGGAATGCCTTGTCCGCTTCGAAAGCACATTCGACGTAGAATCCCTTCCTCCACCCGAGGAGTACGGTTATCATGAGCATACGGAGGAGGCGGTTCGTCTATCACGGGCGTATCACAGCCTGAAACGGTTCGCCGCAGGCAACCTCTTGGAGACTGACTCCGAAGGCTGTCCCTATGAACAATATCACCCCTACCTCGACACAAGCGATGTCGAAGACATCATCTGGCTCTTCAACAGCAACGGGATTTCCAAGGAAGACCTGAAACCCCGCCGCGTTCCCGCAAGGCCGGTGACGCGCAAGGCTGTGAAGCCGCCCCATCGCCTCACCTCGCTGGAGATTTGCGCTGGCGCTGGGGGGCAGGCTCTTGGTCTTCATGCGGCTGGATTCGATGCGTTGGGGCTGTATGAAAAGAACCCCTATGCCGCGAAAACGCTCGACATGAATCGATGGCTTGGCCCCGTTCACTGCGCCGATATCAGGGAAGTCGATTTCACTCGCTACCGGGGCGTCGTGGACCTCGTCGCTGGGGGCGTGCCTTGCCAGCCACATTCTACGATCGGCAAGAAGGAGGGGCGCCACGACGAGCGCGACCTGTTCATGGAAGCGGTGCGGGTCGTCGAAGAGGTGCAGCCCAAGGCCTTCTTTTTCGAGAACGTTGAAGGTTTCGCGCAGAAGGACAATACAGGTTATCGTGCAGATCTTTTTGCGAAATTCGCCGATCTGGGCTACGAAAGCCAGGTGTTCAGCTTTTATGGGAGCGACTACGGGCTTCCGCAGCTCAGGCCGCGCGTCGCGTTCATCGGCTTCAGGGATATTCCCATCATCCAGTTCAGGATGCCTCCGGTTTTCCCCGCGTGGGAGAAGACGGTGGGCGAGGCGCTTCTCGACATCGTCATGTCCAATGGCTGGGAAAGGGAAAGGGCTGAAACCTGGGCCCGCGTTTATGCGAATCGCCGTGGATCGACCATCGTTGGCGGGTCAGAGCGAAGCGGCCGGCAATCCTTTTCAGCCAACCTCAGGATTAAAGACTGGCTTGACATGGGCATTGATCCGAATGGGATGGCGGACAAGGCCCCTCCTCCCGGGCATCCGGTGAACAAACCATTCAAGTTCACACTGGCAATGGGGGCTCGCCTGCAAGGCTTTCCGGACGATTGGGAATTCGCGGGCTCTGAGAGGTCCGACAAGCAAAAGAAGGTTCAAAAAAGACAGATCGCCAATGCCCTGCCTCCTATTATGGCACAGGCTGTCGGACTGGCAATCTACAGCGCTCTTACCGGCGTAGAGTTCGATTATGAGCGAGCGCTGCAAAATCCTGAATTACCGCCGCAACGGGCAACTGGACTGGGCAGGCTGATGCAAAGGCGAGACCTGGCCGACTACCGTAGGGATGCTGAGTGAGCCTGCGCGGGCGTTCGCATTGCTCCACCGCTGTTAGACTAACAGCGGTGGAGTCAGGGAGCTCATTTCGCTACGAGTTGGATGAGTGATTATCATGACGCGCCCCTGGCGGTCCAGCGGGTGCTTCAAGGCTAGTCTAATGAAGTGATCGAAGATCGAGAGGCTCACGTGGCCCTCGACATCGGCCAGCGTCGTCGTGTTGGCGCTCGTGACGCGCATTGTCACGACGAAAGGGGGCATATAGACTTTCACCGCATCCCCTGCCTCGACTGCCTCGGTCAGTAGCTATTGAGGTAGTCGGCAGCGCCGTCGTCCTCGCATAGGATGAGGAATTCGATCCTGTAGGGCCTTCATCGTCGTCAGGTTCCCATCGGAAATGGTCTGCGCGAGGCCTACGGAGCGGTGGACGGCCGCTCGTCGCACCCATAAACGTCAGGCAGGCGGCATCTCCGCTCGCGGCCGCGGTCACCTGGCAGCAGGCGGCGGCTGCGGGGAGGTGCTCGCCGCGAATCTTCGCTGGATCGCTCACGACGGGTTCTGGTACGCGGCCTGGAAGGCGAAATCCCAACTTAGAAGCTTGGTTCCAGAAACAACTAATGCCCCGAAGCCGGAGCTTGGAGCATTAGGTCGGCCTCATTCGGAGACCCCACGGGCTCTGCCCTGCCACCCTATCTAACGCAGTCCGGCGGCAATTTCAATAGATGCTGCAAACTGCATCGCCTTGGTTCAGGCCAACTGCAATTTGTTCTCGGTATCCTCGGCAAGCCTCTCCTGAGCATCAAAGCAACTGTACTTGATACCGCACCTTGGCAGGTCTTCGGCCGTCAAATGGCAATCCACGAGCTTCTTATCGCGGACAAGGAGACTGTAGGCTTTGTACTCGGGATTGTACCCACCGACGGCCATCGGAAACAACAGGAGGTCAGCCAGCTGTGACAAGGGCGACTTCTTGGTTTTGAACTTGAGATCGTACAGCGTGCCCTTCAAATCCTCTGCAGTCATGGGAGCATACTTGGCAGATGTCGAGGGGTTGAAGGGCATCCCCTCCTGCCTCAACGCGGCAAAGTAGGATTTCAGGGCCCGGTCCTCTTTGGGCCCACAGGCTTCCGCAAAGACCTTGAGTTTTCGGTCTCGAGCGATAGCCAAACGCGCTGATCGTTCAAGGCAGATGGCAAACGCCGTCTTGCACAGCTTCCATCGATTTCCTTCGTGGAGGGCAGCATAACGCTTGTTGTAGCCGGGGCGATCAATGACGCATGCGATTCCCAAGACAGGGAGGCTCGCAATCGTCGCATGCAGATCGGCATAGAATTCCTGCCTTTGCTCAGGGGTGCGTTCGTACAGCCATTTGAAGTTGCCGGCTGAATGCCTGATGTCAACGGAATGTAGCGGGTAATCGATATCCCATCGCGCGCAGAATGCGGCGTGAGCCGCCATCACGTCTTCCTCGTTCTCTTCATTGACGACCAGCCCGCCCATCGCAAAGAAGTCGTGCTTTGGCGGTTGCTCATTCGGTTTCCTGTCTGGACGGCGGCTTCCTGATTCGTCGATGTAGAGATGAAGGAGCGGTTTCATTCCAAGTCCAGAACCTACGCTTGAAATTGCCCGTCGGCCGCCCAATCAAATGTGAAAAGACGGTCGGCTGCAATGGCGATCATCTAAACCACTTTCTAACCACTTAGGCTACCCAGCCCTGCATCACCGTCGGGCCAACGCGTTCATTCGTCCGGATCTGCCCAGGAGCGTTGTCATCCGGATCGAGGATCGACGCACGCCTTCACGTCGCGATCGTGCGGTCCAGCGTCTGATGAGCACTACGGCGGCCCCTAACTCATCCCGAAATCTCGTGGCGGCCCCCATGAACGTCTTGTTGGCAAACGCCACGACCTTTGATGCCAACACGATAGATGCCACGGTCCTGTCGGTGAACCCTTCCGTGGAGGGGCGAGTACTGCACAAGGGAGCCATGCCAACGCCTGGCGACCCGCTCGGACCGGAGGACCTTCCTAGGCGGCACTAACTCGCCCGTTTGTCGGCACAGTCATCCACCAGCCTCAGCCGTGGCTGCTCGGCCACCAGGTCTCGCAGCTTCTCACCTGTAAGGCTGCCCTTCGCGAGAAGAGCCTCAGCGACACATTCGACCTCATGACGATGGCTTTCGATGATCTTCTTCGCCCGTGCGAACTGTCGACCCAAAACCTTGTCGACTCGTGCCTGCAGGTAGTGGTTGAAACGGAGTATCGCGAAGAGCTCATCCTCGTTGCTGGACGACAAGTAGGCGAAGCTCTCCCCAAAGCCGTATGACGCCTCGGAGGCAAGCGCCAAGGCTGTCGCGCTGTAGAGGTCGGATCCCTTCGAGCCTCCCGCGCCTGCCGACCGATCCCCGAGAAAAACCTCCTCGGCGGCTAAGCCACCGAGCCTCGCTGCCATTTCGTCGAGGATCTGGGCCCGGGTGCGCTCGCGAAAAGCAGAAGTCCGGAAGAGAACCCCTCCCCCATCCTGCTCGGCTTCGCTTGGGAGAGCCGTCGAGGAGATCGAGACGGAAATGATCTCGCCTGCATCAACCGCCAGGCCGACGACCGCATGCCCGGCCTCGTGGATCGCCATTCTCCGGCGTAGTGCCTCCGGCAGCGGTACTAAAGGAGGGAGCTCTGACAGGAGGTCATCCAGCGACAAGGCGCGGCGCGCCCGCCGTGCCTTCCGCCTTGCCTGCCGGACGATTTGTTCGAGCGCGGCACCGCTCCATCCTTCGGTCCGTGCAGCGATCTCGGAAAGATCGGCGCCGGGAAGCGACCCTTGCAAATGCCACCGCAGGATCCCCTCCCGGCCTTTCGCATCCGGAAGCGGAATGCGCACATGACGGTCGAGCCTTCCTGCGCGAACGAGCGCCGCATCGAGACGGTCGGGGTTGTTACAAGCTCCCACCACAACGACGCCTTCCCGTCCCTCGGCTCCATCGATGCACTCGAGCAGTGCGGCGACGACCTCGGTACAGTATTGGGCATTGTTATCGCTGAAGCGCTCCCGGTCGCCGACCGCGTCGATTTCATCCAGAAAGATGATGGACGGCGCGTTCCGACGCGCCTCGTCGAAGGCCGCTCGCATCGCCCCCAGCATGTCGCCTAGGTGACCTTTGGCCTGCCAGCGCGCGATCGAACCGAGAACAAGGTGGACCCCGCAGGATCGCGCTAGCGCCCCGGCGAAGGTCGTCTTGCCCGTGCCAGGAGGACCGCTCAGCAGGATGCCGCGGTCGACGTCTGCCCAGCCGATCTTTCCAGCCTGCCAGTCCGCGAGGTCCATCGCCAGCTCGCGACCCCATTCGCCTGCCTCCCCGAGTCCGTGCAGGTCATCAAGCGTCGGTCCGGGCACTTCCCTCATCTTGGGGGCGATGGCCCTCTTCATCAGGTCGATCGCAACCGAGACAGGCCGCCCTCGGCGCAACGCCGAGACGACAACGGACAGCGGAACCGTGGCAATGAACTCCGCCTGTTCGGGCGTGACGGTCAGCTTGAGGCACAGCTTGGCCCCGACGATCACGTCTTTTGGCAGCACAGGCCCGACCTCCACCACGGCGTCGGCTGCGAGATCAAAGCTGCCTGGCACTGAATTGGCGCTTTCGGCGAGAAGGAACACCCGCCGCTTCTTGGACAGGGACTTTGCCAGCTCGGCATCCTCGAACTTGCTCTCGCGGCCCTTTTTCCTCCGGAATACTTCTGTGTGGTTGGAGCCACCATGAAGGATCGCGGGGCCGTGGGCCGCATAGCGAGCGCCTTCCTCATAGAGATCCATGTCAGCCCCTTCCGGCAGAATAAGACCGACGACGACAGGCTTCAGCAGTCTGACCTGCGGGATTGCGCGGCAGGCCCTCATGATTGCGCAATAAGTAAGGAAGCGGGGAAAAGATTCCCGAACCTGGTTGCGGAAACCGAGCTGACGGTCATAGCTGGAACCGTCCACTCTCCGGTAGCGGATCATCGTTCGACACCTAGTGGGCCGCGGCCTTTGAAAGCGGCGTTTACGATAGGGAAACTGGCTAGAGATGCGCCGTCAGGCGCGAGCGGCCGTGCATATGAGCGGCCCGTCCGGCAATTTCTTCGGTGTCGATTGAATGTAGAAGGGATGTGTCACTGCGCTACCCTCAGTCATACGCACGCGTTCTATACCGCCACAAAAAGCGATTGAGCGTATGGTTATCGTATGAGATCGAGGTGCACGGTCGTGTTCATGGGCGCGAACGTATAGCGAACAAATTGATCTTTGTCAAATGACGAGCCTCGTGAAACAGGGCTTGAGTTTGGCCGGGTGTCTTGCCAGTGTTGTACGCAAACGTAGCGGGGGACAGAGAGATGACACCAGACGATGCACTGTTGCGCCTGATCTGTAAAGCCGAGACGGGCAAGTGCTGGAAGAACGCCACCGAAGACGACCGGGAAAGATGTCGCCAGATTGCTGACGACCTGGATCGTGCACTCAATGCTTCCTTTGGTCTAGGTACTCACTGCGGGGCTACGCCGTCCGCAAACCTCACTGAGCTTCTGCACTCATTGCCCCATGACCAATTCAGAGCGTCATAGAGAGAAAGTGCCAATACCGAGGCCGAAGGTAACATCATCTTTTTCAACGGGGGAACAGCAAGAAGGTCGCCGAAGATCACCTTGACGGCCGATGACCCTCCCGCTACCGCCACATGCTGCGCATACGTGCTTTCAGATCCACGCGAACGGTCGGGTGTGGCGGCTGCCCGCCATGATCTGCCATCGGAGGCGGCCAGAAGATCTGTGAAAACAGCTCCAGCATGGCGTCCGTGATAAAGCGGGTGCGCGAGGCATAGACATGCTGGTCTCCCCTCGCCGCCTGACCGTGAACGAAGAAGCGCTGCGGTGTGATCAGATGCAGGCTGTCCTTGGCCCGCGTCATCGCCACATAGAGGAGCCGCCGTTCTTCCTCGATTTCCTCCCGCTCGCCGACTGCAAGATCGCTTGGGATGCAGCCATCCACCGCATTCAGCACGAAGACCTTGGTCCATTCCTGGCCCTTGGCTGAGTGGATGGTGCTGAGGATCAGGTAGTCCTCGTCGCGATGCGGCGGGCCTGCCTTATCGCTGGTGGCCTCAGGAGGATCCAGGGTCAGGTCGGTGAGAAAGCGTTCCCGCGAGGGATACCCGGCTGCGATCTGCTCGAGCTGCAGGAGGTCGGCCCGGCGCGTGGTGGCGTCCTCGTGGATGCGCTCCAGATGCGGCTCGTACCACAGGCGTACATGTTCCAGATCGGACGGCCAGCCGGAGCGCGATCTGAGGCTGGAGAACAGCTCGACGAATCCTGGCCAGTCCGCTTCGGCCCTCGCCGGAGCGCGGAAGAACTGCAGCCCAAGCACAGGATCGAGCGCACGCTCCATCGCTTCCATGGCAGAAGCGGCGGCAGACGGTCCTATTCCTGGGAGCAGCTGCATCACCCGGAAGCCGGCCACACGGTCCTTGGGGTTCTCCGCAAACCTTAGAACAGCGAGAACGTCCTTCACATGCGCAGAGTCCAGGAACTTCAAGCCGCCGAACTTGACGAAGGGGATATTGCGGCGGGTAAGCTCGACTTCCAGCGGCCCGGAGTGGTGCGAGGCCCGAAACAGCACCGCTTGCTGTTTCAGCGCGAATCCTTCCTCCCGCGCCTCAAGCACATGTTCCGCAACATAGCTGGCCTGTTCGGCCTCATCCCGGACCGTCACGAGCAGCGGTTTCTCAGCCGAGCGTCTTTCCGTCCACAGGTTCTTCGTGAAGCGCTCCGCAGCTTCGGCGATCACGGCGTTTGCAGCATTCAGGATCGCGTCGGTGGAGCGGTAGTTGCGCTCGAGCGTGACCACGCGCGCCGGCTCGGGAAAACGGATCGGGAAGTCGAGTATGTTCCGGACCTCTGCAGCCCTGAAGGAATAGATCGACTGGGCGTCGTCTCCCACCACCGTCAGGCCCGTGCCGTCAGGCTTGAGAGCCAGCAGGATCGATTCCTGCAGGCGATTGGTGTCCTGGTATTCGTCGACCAGGATGTGATCGAAGCGGCCGCTCAGATGTTCGGCGATTGCAGGCTCCGCACACATCTGCGCCCACCACAGCAGGAGGTCGTCATAGTCCAGTACGTTCTGCGCCTGCTTGGCGTCCACATAGGCGGCGAACAGCTCCTTCAGCTCGGCCGTCCAGCCAATGCACCAGGGGAAGCTCTTTGCGAGCACGGTCTTAAGGTCAGACTGCGCATTGACGACCCGGGAGTAGATGGCGAGGCAGGTGCCCTTGGCGGGAAAGCGGCTCTCCGTCTTCGACAGACCGAGCTCGTGCCGGACAAGGTTCATCAGATCAGCGGAATCCTCACGGTCGTGAATGGTAAAGGCGGGATCAAGTCCGATCTTAAGGGCATAGTCGCGCAGAAGCCGCGCCCCGATCGCGTGGAAGGTTCCGGCCCAGGTCAATCCTTTCGTCAGCGTCGCTGCCTTGTCGCCCATGACGCGCGCGGCAATCCTTTCGACGCGCTTCGTCATCTCCGACGCCGCCCGGCGCGAGAACGTCATCAAAAGGATTCGTCTGGGATCGGCGCCATTGACGATCAGATGCGCAACGCGGTGCGCCAGGGTGTTGGTCTTGCCTGATCCCGCACCAGCAATGACGAGCAGCGGCCCTGCAACCTTGCCCCCTCCATGCTCGACAGCGGCGCGTTGCTCCGCATTCAGGGAGGCGAGATAATCATGCTCGAATGTTGGCTGATCGAGCGAATCGCGAACGGTCAGGGTCATGCGCCGGAATGAACCCTGTTTCCGTTTCGTTCGCAATCCGCGATGTTGCGAAAAGCTCTCGATTTGCTATCGGCGCGGAGGGTGCGACAGTCGTCATCCTGCAGGAAGATGCGGGGGCGAAGTGTCTCATCCAGCACTCGGCGGGTTCGGGCAAGACCAGCTCGATGGCTTGGTCAACTCACTTCCTGGCCCACCTTCACGACGAGCAGGACCGTATCCTGCCCTCCGTAAAGCAGTTCGGCTAAGCCGGCAGCTGTGATCAGGCCACTTGTCTTGGCAGCAGCGCCTTGCCATCTTTGCCTCATGTGTAACCTGTACAATGTCACCACGACGCATGAGGCCATGCGCCAGTTCTCGCTTCGGCTCAGCGATCTTCGCGATGAGGCTGGCTTCAATGAGCCTTCCATCATGGCGTATCCCAATCGATACGCCCCGATCATCCGTGTCGCCGATGGAGAGCATAAGCTTGTGCGCGCTCGCTGGGGCATGCCCTCCCCGCCCAAGGCATTGAACGGCAAGGCCTATGACTACGGCGTCACCAACATCCGCAACACGGCCTCGCCGCATTGGCGGCGATGGCTTGGGCCGGAAAGCAGGTGCCTGGTTCCGGCCACGAGCTTTGCCGAGCCAAACCCGGCCGCGAAGGTCGAAGGACAGAGAACTCCGGACGCCTGGTTTGCTCTAAGTGACGAAAAGCCGCTCTTCTTCTTTGCCGGCATGCGTACGTCCTGGCACGGCAAGAGGATGGCACGCGAGGATCCGGCAGAGCACGAGCTGTACGCCTTCCTTACGACCGAGCCGAACGGCGTCGTCGCGCCGATCCACCGGGCGATGCCTGTCTTGCTCACGACAGCGGAAGAGATCGACATCTGGCTGGACGCGCCGTGGGACGAGGCGAAGGCCCTGCAGCGTCCCCTCCCCGATCATCTCCTGACGATTGTCGACGCACCGCCGGACCCTGCATCAGAACTTCCGGCGAATTCCACGCCCACCAATCAACCAAGCCTGTTCTGACGAGTAACGAAAGCTTTCGGGCAGTGGCATAGGGCAGTCAGGGATAACACGGGCATGGATTCATGCCTTGGGCAGCGCAACCCCCTCGGAACACCGCGCAACACGACGCAGCGGGCATAGTTCCTGCTATCTGGCCGGAAGCCTGAGGAACGAATCCCGTGCACGCCAATTTAGTCGGGTCTGTGGTCGGTTACGGCGCGCGTCATGGTGAAGTGGCAGAAGTCGAGGGCTAACCCCAGTCCCGCCCAGGGCGTAATCGCTCCCCTCCTGCCGACCCTCGTCAGGAACGTACCCCAAGGCAGGCGCTGGCTGCATGAGATCAAGTGGGACGGCTACCGCATAGGCGTCTATCTTGACCACGATCAGGTCCGGATCGTGACCCGCAACCTGTTCGACTGGACCGAGCGTTTCCCTACGATCAGGAAGGCGGTCTCGAAACTCAATGCAACGGAAGCCGTCATAGACGGAGAAGCGATCGTCAGCGATGACAAAGGGCTTTCCCGCTTCGCGGCGATCCAACAGGCTCTTGGCCGCGGCGGACGCGCGCACGACATCACGTTTGTCGCGTTCGACCTGCTGCGGCTCGATGGCGAGGATCTTAGGCAGAAGCCACTGGAGGAGCGCAGGGCTTTGTTGATCGGCCTGCTCGGCGAGGCCATGCCCGAAGGGATCCTGTTCAGCGAGGAGATCGAGGGCGATCCCGACCAATTGATGACCCATGCCTGCAGGCTTGGCCTGGAGGGGATCGTGTCGAAGCTTCGGGACAGTCCCTATCGCTCGGGCCGGCGCATGGAATGGGTGAAGACGAAATGCGTCATGAGCGACGAGTTCATCGCCATTGGCTA
>NZ_JAODNV010000050.1 GCF_025398195.1 Chelativorans petroleitrophicus
CCCGCCCCTCGCACCCGGCAGACATCTTCGGGCAAACTTTGCCTTCGCATCGAAACGAATAACGTCTTCAAAGTGGCTCGCGGCTTCCTCGTTGTCACCCCCGGCATAACGATCAAGGACCGCCTGCGGGTCCTGCTGCCGTCGGATCCCGACAATTACTACCGCACCCGCGAACTGGTGCCGCAGGATATGATGAACGAGCTTGGCAACGCGAAGGTGGTGGTGACGAACTACCACGCCTTGCTCGCAACCGCACTGTTCTCTCTCTACGATCACTACAAGCGCGAATTTGAGGAATGGGAGCGCGCCGGCATCGGTGTCCCCCCGGCGTTCATCGTCGTCTGCAACAATACGGCAACGTCCAGAGGCCGCCGCCGGCGCGGTCAACGACAGCGAAATGCTGCGCGAGGTCATGAATACCGTGGGGCGCAAGGGACGCCTGGGTGAACACGTCCGCTGCGTTGTGTCGGTGTCGATGCTGACGGAAGGCTGGGACGCCAAAACCGGCCGCGAAGCCTCCGCTGCCGGACATGGCGGCCTTGCCCTCAGGGGTCTCCATGAGGTCAAGGAATTCCCTGGCCAAGGGGGCACGCCCCGGCTGCTGACGAAAGCCTCGAACTGCGATAGAGCGGCGATGAGCGTCTCATGGCTGGCCGCCTTGAGGCAAAGTGCGAGCGCGACATACGGCTGAACATCGCCGCGGGCACCAAGCGTGTGGATTGCAATTCTCACAGCAAGCACCCCCCACTGGGACATCACAGGCAAGCGGCCCGCCTTCCGCGAGCTCAAGGAGGCGATCCGCGGCCAGCCATTGAGGAGGCCCGTGAGGACGCTTACCTGCGCCCCCGTCTGGCAAATGTGCCGCTCGAGTACGCTAAGCGGCTACTGGACCCTGCCGGAGCGGCGGCCCTATTGCCGGCTCCTTGCGGGGGCCACATCTAGTGGTGCCGGCGCGAGCGGGATAAGCCTCTCTGCCGCAATGATTTCCTCACGGGTTATATCCGGCTCGTCCCGAAAGCCGACCAAGTCTAGCGTTGCAACTGGACCTCCGTAGCGATCTTCTGTCCGCCCTCGCCTTGTTCGTAAGTTATGACAACCGTGTCGCCGACTTTCACCGTGTCAAGACTGAATGTCTCCGGCAGAATATACTCACTGCCATCCTGCAGCTTCAGCGTATTTGCGCGCTCATTCATGTCTTCAATCACATCGGTTACCTGTTCCGCGAAACCTGGAGCGGCAGAAATGGCAAGCAGTGCGACGGCGCCCAGTAGGGTCCTCATGGCTTTCTCTCCTTATCATCACGAGCAGCCGCGTTGTAAGGCGACCTCGCACTCTAACCCTCGGAGAGGAGAAAGGTTCAGGATTGCAGTACGGGTGTCAGCGGAGCTGCAGCCCACCCGCTCGCAGCGCTGGTAGCGCTCGAACAGTTCGGTCGAGAAGCGGCCTTTGCCGGTCCTCTGGCACCCTGAGTTCCAGCTTGTCGACCCGAGTGATCAGCGAGCGGCCGTAAAGGCCCGAGCGGTAGCCAAGCCGCTCCGGAGTGCACTCGCTCTTCGAAGCGCCCAAGGCCTCTTCCATCTCGGCCTCCAGCACCTCCTGCAGCACAGCGCGGATCCCCTCGCGCAAGCCGTAGGGGCTGGAAACAAGAATGTCTTTGACGGCGGCGCTGGCGGTCTTACTTTCTGTCTTGGTCATGGTGGCGTTCCTCGCAATGGAATCAGGTGACGGAAACATCACCAGCCTGCCATGACCGCCCCTCTCGGCGAATTTTCTGAACCTTCAGCACACTACCTGGAAGGTGCCATCAGAACAGTGCTTACCCTGACTTCGACCCAGGGCATTTTTGCATTTTAAGTGGGAATACAGACAGGCACCTCTTGTCTCCAGCGGACCGGTCGTTCAGCCAAACCGGCCGTCCGCTTTGGGCCATTGTCCAATCTGTTTTGTCGTGAGCAACACCCGCCGAGTCTGCGCGCCTGTCGAGTACTCGTCGTACGTTGAGTTTCAGTTATCAGTCAGTTCGCCCTCGCCTCTTCGAGGGCAGCGACGCAGAAGTCGGCATCCATGGTGTTCGACAGCCGCCAGGCCAGAACCTTGCGACTG
>NZ_JAODNV010000051.1 GCF_025398195.1 Chelativorans petroleitrophicus
CATATGATCGCCCATGCGAAGGTGAAGACCGACACGATCGACGCAACTGTCCTCGCAAAGCTCTACGCCTCGGGCTTCCTGCCCGAGGTCTGGGTCCCGGACCCAGAGACGCTTGCGCTACGAAGGCAGGTTACCAGGCGGACGCAATTGGTCCGCCAACGTTCGAGGTTGAAGAACCTGATCCAGTCGATCCTCCACGCCCACCTGATCCCTCCGTGTCCACATGGCAATCTGGTTAGTATCAGCGGGCGCAAATGGCTGGCGAGGCAGATCTTGCCTGCGGACGAGCGCGCGGCCATCGAGCGCCACCTCAGCCTGATAGGTGAGATCAACGAAGCGCTGACCGTGGTCGAGGCGGATATTGCTGCCCATGCCCTGCAGGATCCGACAATCCGTCGCTTGATGACGTTGCCCGGGCTCGACGTGACCGTCGCTGCGAGCGTTGCCGCGGCGATCGGCGACATTCGCCGCTTCAGCAATCCGCAACGTCTTGTCGCCTATCTTGGCCTCAATCCGAGCGTGCGGCAGTCAGGTGAGGGTCCGGCCCATCATGGGCGCATTACGAAGCAGGGCCGCGGGCACGCTCGAGGAATGCTAGTGGAAGCAGCTTGGGCCGCCGCCCGCTCACCGGGTCCTTTGCGTGCTTTCTACCAGCGGATCGCCGCGCGTCGTGGGAAGCATATTGCGGCCGTCGCAACCGCGCGGAAGCTTGCGATGATAATCTGGCATATGCTGAGCAAAGACGCCGACTACATCTGGGCGCGGCCGGCCCTGCTTGCCCGCAAGTTCAGATCGGCCGAGTTGCGTGCCGGCTTGCCGACAAAGCATGCGCGTCGAGGAGTGGCCTACGACTATAACATTCCAGCCAGGCGCGCTGAAGAACGATCCCGCGTCGAGCAAGCGGAGGCCGCCTACGCGGCGGCGACTTCGAGATGGCGAATGCGGCCCCGCAAGCCAGAGGCTGTGGAAAAGGCATCCTCATGAAACGATGGGGCTATTCGACAACATCCGTCTGCATAGGCTTGCCCGGCGCGATGTAGTGCCAGTCGATGCCATGGTCCTGCTGCCATTTCAGCATGGCTTTCGAGGTGAGCTCGGTGCCGTTGTCACTGACCACCATCAGCGGCTGACCGCGGCGTTCGGCGATGGCGTCCAGCTCCCGCGCCACTCGCTCGCCCGAGATCGAGTTGTCGACGACAGTTGCCAGGCATTCCCGGCTGAAGTCGTCGATGACGCACAGAATGCGGAAGCGACGGCCGTCGATCAGCGTATCGGAGACGAAGTCGAGGCTCCAGCGCTGGTTGGGGCCCTGCGGGATCGCCATCGGTGCTCGTGTGCCCACGGCTCGCTTGCGGCCGCCGCGCTTCCTCACCGTCAGCCGTTCCTCACGGTAGAGGCGATAGAGCTTCTTCCAGTTCACCGCGATGCCCTCACGCTTCAGCAGAAGATGCAGGCGGCGATAGCCGAAGCGCCGGCGCTCAGCTGCCAGCTCCCTCAGCCTCCCACGCAGTTCAGCATCGTCCGGTCGGCTCGATCGATAGCGGTAGACCCGCGGATCAATGCCCACCAGGCCGCACGCGCGGCGCTGGGAATAGCCCTTCTTCTCCATGGCCCAGCTCACGGCGTTCCTCCTCGAGCCGGGCGTCAGAAGTTTTTTCCGAGCATCTCGCGGAGCGTCGACACGTCCATCATCGACTCCGCCAGAAGCTTCTTCAGCTTCGCGTTCTCCTCCTCCAGCGCCTTCAGCCGCTTGGCCTCCGACACCTCCATGCCGCCATACTTCTTGCGCCATGTGTAGAACGTCGCATCGCAGATGCCGTGCTTGCGGCACAACTCAGGCGCAGACAGTCCCGCCTGATGCTCTTTCAGGATGCCGATGATCTGCTCTTCCGTGAACCTGGATCGTTTCATTACCCGTCTCCTCTTTCAGGGAACAGGCTAACCTCAAAACGAGGACTTTCCAGGGGAGCAGGTCA
>NZ_JAODNV010000052.1 GCF_025398195.1 Chelativorans petroleitrophicus
AACTTGTTCGTCGTCTTGCTCATGATGCTCCATCCTACTCAGGAGTTGGAGCCTCCGGCAAACCCGGCGCGGTTCAGACTTCGATCTGGTTCCGACCTGCTCGATCCTTTCTCACGCCAGCCGCTGACTTCTTCAGCCGCTTGAGATGTCACCCGCCTAAAGCCGTCGCTTGTTTGACGCCTCTCTTCTTATGCCGCCTAGACCGCCCGCTTCATCGGCCTCTTCTTCCGCTTGGGCTGTTGGGAAATGTCCGACGTCTCGGCGCTCCTCCACGCTGCTTCCCAGGCCGCACGCAGCCGCTGCAACCGCGTCCCCCTCCTCTCCCCAATGCACACGCCGTCCGCGATGTAACGCTTTTCCAGAGCTTTGAATCGACCGTCAGGTGCCTCGAATCGCTGGCAGAGATTCGGGTTCTGAATCGGATTAACGTAAATTGTCTCAATGCATATCGGTTTGAGATGACGTGCGGGCACGTCACCTCACATTGCCTGCACGGCGTCGTCGTGCTCGCTTGTTCAGTAGATGGCTGTCGCACTGCAACGCCCGTCCGGAGCGTTGAATCGCGTGCCTCGAGAGCTGAATCGCTGGCACGCAGTCCCTGAATCGAATTCCCCGGCTCCTGAATCGCCTGCCTCCGATTCTGAATCGACATGAAGAGGAGAAGCGTTGGCTGTCGCATCAGCCAAGCCGACCTTTATCGTTACAACTGTCGCCCCACCTACATTGACCAACCCTCCGATAACTCACCGCCCGCCGCGATGCTGCGCCGAGGCAGCTACGGCTGCTTCGGGCAGGCCGATGCAATGCGGCGTCGGCGTCTCCTTGTTCTCGCGCAGTGCCGTCTCCTTCAGTGCGATCGCCCTCCTTCCCCATCCGGATGCGGGTGAGATGAAGCGGAAGGTCCAGTGTCGGAAGAAGCAGAGGGAGCAGGCGAAGACGACGGCGCCGGGTTTCCGAGACGGTACCAGCGCGACAGGGTCCGCGCCCATTTCCCGTCCGAGGACATCAGCCAGAGATCCGAGGTGACGATCAGCCTGCCCGTTCCGGTGAGCCTCGGATGGCCGCTGCAGGACCCCACGAGACAGGATGCGGGTCGCTCGGAGCGGGACCAGTTGTCAAGGAATGGGGGAGATTTCCCCGCAAGCTCCTCCACCGGAATGCCTTCCCGGATCCGGTGCATGTCCGAGACGATATTGGAAAGCCGCTCGAGCTCCAGGTCGAAGACCTCGCTCTGCTTGCGGGAATGAGGTTCGAACATCACCATCTGACGTCTCCTGTAGTCTCCCGTATCTGCCAGGTTGCGGATGAGCGGAATGAGAGGGGCGGTCTGCGGCCGGCGCGTAGCGCGAGAAGGTGTCGACCACCGTCAGCACCCGTATCTTGCGGCCGGTGGCGAGTTGGTCGTGCACGAAGTCCATGGCCCAGACATCGTTCGGGCCGACAGCCTCAGCACGGTCCTCGCGCAGCTTCGCCTTCACCGCCGCTTCGGCGTCCTGTTTCTCAGCTGCATGCCCAACTCCTTGTAGAGCCTGTAGGTCTTCTTCCGATTGATGGCCCAGCCCTCCCGCCGCAGCAGGACATGCACGCGCCGGTAGCCGAAGC
>NZ_JAODNV010000053.1 GCF_025398195.1 Chelativorans petroleitrophicus
GATGATGTCCCGGGGCGTGGTGTAGCAGGATAGCGGCGGTCACCAGTGTTTTTCCGGTAGGGTCGGGTTGTTCAAGCTCAACCTGATGGAAAGTCCACCGATGACCGACGATATGATGAACCTGCGCTCGCTCGTTGAGAAGAGTGCTGACGCCGATTTGCTGCGCGAGATGATCGGCTTTGCCGCCGAGAAGCTGATGGAACTGGAGGTCGGCGCGAAGACGGGTGCTGCCTATGGCGAGAAGAATGCCTTTCGGCTGGCCCAGCGCAACGGCTACCGCGACAGAGACTGGGAGACGCGGGCCGGAACAGTAGAACTTCGCATTCCGAAGCTCCGCACCGGCAGTTACTTCCCAAGCTTCCTGGAGCCGCGTCGCATGGCCGAAAAAGCCCTGACCGCGGTGATCCAGGAAGCCTACATCCAAGGTGTGTCGACCCGCTCGGTCGATGACCTGGTCAAGGCGATGGGCATGAGCGGCATCTCCAAGAGCCAGGTCTCCCGGCTCTGCGAGGAGATCGACGACAAGGTCAAAGCCTTCCTCTCACGGCCGATCGAGGGTGAGTGGCCCTACCTCTGGATAGACGCCACTTATCTCAAGGTCCGGCGTGGTGGCCGCATTGTCTCTGTCGCGGTCATCATCGCCGTGGGCGTCAACACCGACGGCCGGCGCGAGGTTCTGGGCATGGAGATCGGCACGTCCGAGGCAGAACCGATCTGGACAGAATTCCTGCGCAAGCTGACAAGACGGGGCTTGAGCGGCGTCAAGCTCGTCGTCTCCGATGCCCATGAAGGCATCAAGGCCGCCGTCTCCAAGGTCCTGTTGGCCACCTGGCAGCGCTGCAGGGTGCACTTCATGAGAAACGCACTGGCCCATGCAGGAAAGAGTGGACGACGCGTTGTCTCCGCCTTTATTGCCACGGCCTTTGCTCAGGACACGCCGGAGGCCGCAAGCGCCCAGTGGAGAGCTGTGGCCGACCAGATCAGGCCGAAGGTGCCCAAGCTCGCCACCCTCATGGACAGTGCCGAAGAAGATGTGCTGGCCTACATGACCTTTCCCAAACAACACTGGACCAAGCTTCACAGCACAAATCCGATCGAGCGACTGAATGGAGAAATCAAGCGGCGAACCGAGGTCGTCGGCATCTTTCCAAACGACAATGCCATCGTGCGCCTCGTCGGTGCGTTGCTGCTCGAGCAAAATGATGAGTGGGCGGTCCAGCGATCCAGATACCTGTCTCTTGAGACAATCGCCGCAATGAGCGATGATCCGCTCATCAGCCTGCCCGCTGCGGCAAGCTGATCCGGCACAGTCCGGAAGGCACGGCGATCGCATAAGCTACACCACCTCTCGGGACATCATC
>NZ_JAODNV010000054.1 GCF_025398195.1 Chelativorans petroleitrophicus
TTGCCGGAGGCTCCAACTCCTGAGTAGGATGGAGCATCATGAGCAAGACGACGAACAAGTTTTCCCCTGAAGTGCGCGAGCGCGCGGTGCGGCTGGTTCTCGACAACGAGGGTCAACACGCGTCGCGCTGGCAGGCGGTCATGTCGATTGCGGCGAAGATCGGCTGCACCCCGCAGACGCTGAACGACTGGGTCAAGAAGGCCGAAGTCGACAGCGGCAAGCGCGCCGGCATCCCGACCGAGATGGCCGAGAAGATGAAGGCCCTTGAACGGGAGAATCGCGAACTGCGCCAGGCGAACGAGATTCTCCGCAAGGCGTCGGCGTATTTTGCGATGGCGGAGCTCGACCGCCGACCGAAGTGATGGTGGGTTTCATCGACGCGCATCGGGATGCGCACGGGGTCGAGCCGATCTGCGACGTTCTGCCGATCGCCCCTGCCACCTATTATGACCATCTGGCCAAACGTGCCGACCCGGCGCGGTTGTCGGATCGTGCCAAACGGGACGAGGCGCTGCGCCCCGAGATACGGCGTGTTTTCGAGGACAACTGGAGCGTCTACGGCCTGCGCAAGGTCTGGCACCAGCTGCGCCGCGAGGGCTTCGATATCGCTCGCTGCACGGTGGCACGGCTGATGAAGGACATGGGCATTCAAGGCATTATCCGGGGCAAGCCGCACAAGACGACGATCCCTGACAAGAAGCAGCCATGCCCGCTGGACAAGGTGAACCGCCAGTTCCGCGTGCCTGCGCCGAACATGCTGTGGGTCAGCGATTTCACCTATGTTGCCACCTGGAAGGGGTTTGTTTATGTCGCTTTCGTCATCGACGCTTATGCCCGCAAGATTGTCGGCTGGCGGGTCAGCACCTCGGCGTATGCCGGGTTCGTCCTTGATGCCCTCGAACAGGCGGTCCATGACCGCCGCCCGGTCAAGGGCATGGGGCTGGTTCACCACAGCGACCGCGGCAGCCAGTATCTGTCGATCAAATACACTGAACGGCTGGCCGAGGCGGGCATCGAGCCTTCGGTTGGCAGCGTCGGTGACAGCTACGACAACGCGCTGGCCGAGACGATCAACGGGCTCTTCAAGGCCGAGGTCATCCACCGTCGGGGGCCCTGGCGCAGCTTCGAGGCCGTGGAATACGCAACCCTCGAATGGGTGGACTGGTTCAACAACCGCCGCCTGCTCGAGCCGATCGGGAACATCCCGCCCGCCGAAGCCGAGGCAAACTTCTACGCGGCTCTGGAAACTGAAGCCATGGCCGCGTAACTAAACCAAATCAGCCTCCGGCAAACCCGGCGCGGTTCA
>NZ_JAODNV010000055.1 GCF_025398195.1 Chelativorans petroleitrophicus
TGATCCACCCCCATTGAACGGGTCCACCTTGAAGTATGGTTTTGACCATGAAGGAGGACCACAATGGCAAACAAGCGACACAAGCCCGACGAGATCGTCACGAAGCTTCGGCAGGTTGAGGTTTTGCGCGGCCAAGGCATGGCGATGGCGGATGCCGTTCGCCAGATCGGCGTTTCCGAACTGACGTTCTACCGGTGGCGCAAGCAATATGGCGGCATGAGCCGTGACCGGCTTCGGCAGTTGAAGGATCTCCAGAAGGAGAACGAACGGCTTCGCAAGGCGGTGGCCGATCTGACGCTGGACAAGCTGATCCTGACGGAGGCTGCGCGGGGAAACTTCTGAGCCCCTCGCGTCGCCGTGCCTGCATCGACCATGTTCGCTCGGTTCTGCCGAAGCGCGTGTCGGAGCGCCGGGTATGCCTCGTGCTTGGGCAGCATCGCTCCACGCAGCGGCGTATTCCTCGCGGCCGGGACGACGAGCAGCAACTGACCGAGGACATCGTTGCACTGGCCCGCCGCTATGGCCGCTACGGCTATCGCAAGATCGCCGAGCTTCTGCGCAGCCAGATGGGCTGGGTGGTCAACGACAAGCGGGTCGAGCGCATCTGGCGGCAAGAGGGGCTGAAGGTTCCAGCCAAACAACCGAAGAAAGGCCGGCTCTGGCTCGCCGACGGATCATGCATCCGCCTGCGCGCCGAGCGGCCCAACCATGTCTGGTCCTACGACTTCGTCGAGGACCGCACTCATGACGGAAGGAAGTACCGCATGCTTAACGTGATCGACGAGTTCACGCATGAGGCGCTGGCGATCCGCATCGATCGCAAGCTCAACTCCACCGACGTCATCGACGTCCTGTCCGACCTGTTCATCCTGCGCGGCGTGCCTGAGCACATCCGTTCCGACAACGGCCCGGAGTTCATCGCCACGGCCGTGCAGGACTGGATCACCGCCGTCGGGGCGAAGACTGCCTACATCGCACCCGGAAGCCCATGGGAGAATGGCTACATCGAGAGCTTCAATGCTCGCCTGCGCGACGAACTCCTCGACGGCGAGATCTTCTACACGCTCAAAGAGGCCAGGATCATCGTGGAAAGCTGGCGTCGGCATTACAACACCGTGCGTCCGCATGGATCGCTCGGCTACAAGCCGCCGGCGCCGGAGGTCTTCATCCCGGCATTCGCGCGGGCGGCCCTGCAACCCCAACCAGCGATGCCGCCCGCGCTGGCGCCACGACCATCATTGCACTAACAATCAAATTGGACCCGTCCGTGGGGGCCGATCAC
>NZ_JAODNV010000056.1 GCF_025398195.1 Chelativorans petroleitrophicus
TGGACTCCTCGAATTACCTCGCGTTTTCGGCTGAGATTTGATTCCATCTGGGAGCTGATTTGCATGGAGATGGTGGATGCGGGGACAGGCCGGGTTCTGGGACATTGATGAGCGCCATGCGCGGCTGAGCGAGGCGGGCGATCCTCTAGAGAAGCTGAACAGCGTTGTGCCGTGGGAGGTGTTCCGCAAGCCGCTGGCGAAGGCGCTGAAGCGCTCGGACGGGGCGAAGGGGGGCCGCCCGCCCTATGATGCGGTGATGATGTTCAAGGTGCTGGTGCTTCAGGCGCTCTACAACCTGTCGGACGATCAGGCGGAGTTTCAGATCCAGGACCGTCTGTCGTTCATGCGCTTTCTCGGACTGGGGTTGGGCGACAAGGTGCCGGACGCCAAGACGATCTGGCTGTTCAGGGACCACCTCGTGCAAGCTGGCGCCGTCGAGAACCTGTTCGCCCGTTTCGATCGCCATCTGTCGAAAGCCGGGTATCTGGCCATGGGCGGTCAGATCGTAGACGCGACGGTCGTGGCCGCTCCTAGGCAGAGAAACACCGACGATGAGAAGGCCGATATCAAAGCGGGCAAGATACCGGATGCTTGGCAGGACAAGCCCGCGAAGCTGCGGCAGAAGGACCGGGACGCGCGCTGGACCGTGAAGTTCTCGAAGGCCAAGGTCGATGAGGAGGGCAAGCAGCATAAGCGCGACATCGCCGTTCCCATCTTCGGCTACAAGAGCCATGCCTCGATCGACCGGCGACACGGCTTCATTCGCGGCTGGACGGTCACGCATGCCGCCGCCCATGACGGTGCGCAGCTGCGCAACGTGGTCAGGCGACCCAACACAGGCTCAACCGTGTGGGCCGACACGGCCTATCGCTCCAGGAAGAATGAGGCCTGGCTCGACAGGAACGGCTTTGTCAGCGATATCCATCAGAAGAAGCCGAAGGGGCGCCTGATGAGCGAAGCGACCGCCAGAGCCAATGGCCGGCGATCAAAGATCCGAGCTCATATAGAGCACGTCTTCGCTCACCAGAAAGCCAGGATGGGCCTGTTCGTAAGAACCATCGGCATCGCAAGAGCGACGATGAAGATCGGCATGGCCAATCTCGCCTACAACATCACCCGATACGTCTGGCACGAGAAAAGAGCGGCGGCCGCATGATGCGGCACCGCGCTGAGGCCGTCCG
>NZ_JAODNV010000057.1 GCF_025398195.1 Chelativorans petroleitrophicus
TATTGCCGTTCCGTTTCGTCATGATGGCTCCTTAATCTCAAGAGGGGGAGCCTCCGGCAATCCCGGCGCGGTTCAATACGGCGAATCGATTTTCATCTGAGGTCCGGGCCCGCGCGGTTCGGATGGTTTTGGATCACGAGGGGGAGCATCCGTCGCGCTGGGCGGCCATTTCGTCGATCGCGGCCAAGATCGGCTGCACGGCGCAGACGCTCAACGAATGGGTGAGGAAGGCGGAGGTGGACAGCGGCGTGCGCGCCGGCATTCCCACCGAGGTTGCCGAGAAGCTGAAGGCCCTGGAGCGCGAGAACCGCGAGCTGCGGCAGGCCAATGAGATCCTGCGCAAGGCGAGTGCTTATTTTGCGATGGCGGAGCTCGACCGCCCATACAGACGATGATCGCGTTCATCGACGATCACCGCGGAGAATACGGGGTCGAGCCGATCTGCCGGGTGCTGCCGATCGCCCCGTCCACCTATCACGATCATGTGGCCAAGCGTGCCGATCCCTCCCGGCTGTCGGCGCGGGCGAAGCGGGACGAAGCCTTGAAGGGAGAGGTGCGGCGGGTGTTCGAGGAGAATTTCGGCGTCTATGGCGTGCGCAAGGTGTGGCGGCAACTCAAGCGGGAAGGCTTCGACGTCGCCCGCTGCACGGTGGCGCGGCTGATGCGGCAGATGGGCCTCGAGGGGGCGATCCGCGGCAAGCCGGTCAGGACCACGAGAAGCGACAAGGCCGCGCCTTGCCCGCTCGATCACGTCAACCGCCAGTTCCAGGCGCCGGCACCGAACATGCTGTGGGTCTCCGACTTCACCTATGGTGCGCCTCGTCCCGGATGGTCCGGGGTGCATATGACTGGAATGCATTGAGAAAGGAGGAATTGAAGGATGCCGTGCCCCCTGCTGTGAGGGGCATGAGCCCAAGCGGCGGTGACCTGCCGTCAACTGGCAGGGTGACGTAGCCCGCAGGTAAAGGGAATTGAGGCGAAGCCGTTACGCCAGGATGGTTCCCAAGGCTGTAGCACTGGAAGGTTGAGGAACACGAACCGGTTAATCCGCATCCGAGGGCTGAAATGTCGCCTTCGCCTAC
>NZ_JAODNV010000058.1 GCF_025398195.1 Chelativorans petroleitrophicus
GCCACTTTGAAGACGTTATTCGTTTCGATGCGAAGGCAAAGTTTGCCCGAAGATGTCTGCCGGGTGCGAGGGGCGGGTGGCGCCCCGGCCTGTAGAGGCCGTGAGCGTATCCCGGGAGATCGAGCTAGCCCTTCGAGGAAAGCAGGGACGCCTCCTTGCCCCTGATACCGGACCGAAGGGAAGCGTCAGGCCAGAAGGTCCGGCCAGACGTCGATCGCGCCGTCCCGGATCATCTTGAGTGCTACATAGAGGATGATGAGAAGGCCAACATAGCCGATCCAGCGGTAGCGATGCAGAAGCCGCGCGACATAGGACGCGGCCACACCCATCAGCACGACGGAAAGAGTCAGGCCGATCACGAGCACCGTAAGGTGGTCACGCGCGGCACCTGCCACCGCCAGGACGTTGTCGAGCGACATTGAAACGTCGGCGACGATGATCTGCAGGGCCGCCTGCCTCAGCGTCTTGCGCGGCGCTTTATCGCCGATGTCGCCCGAGGCGTCCAAATCCTCGTTCGAGAGCACTTCCTGGGCGGCGTGCTCCTCTTCCTCCGGCGTGCGCAGCTCGCGCCACATCTTCCAGCAGACCCAGAGCAGCAGGATACCACCTGCAATCAGAAGGCCGGGACCGAGTGCAAGCAGCTGCGTCGTAGTGGCCGCGAAAACGATTCGCAGAACCGTGGCAGCGATGATGCCTATCACGATTGCGCGGGCGCGCTGCTCTTTCGGCAGGCCGGCCGCCGCCAGACCGATAACAACCGCGTTGTCGCCAGCCAGGACCAGATCGATCGCGATTATCTGCAGGAGCGCCGCAAGACCCTCAGCGGTAAAGATTTCCATGCGGAAGGCGCCCCCAAATGCTGACCCAGACAGGCGTTGGTTAAACTCTCTATTGCGCGCGGGACAGTGGCAAACGACGGCGCAACTTTCAAGGCGTTCGGTTCGCGGTCGACGACGTCGCGCCATTTCGCCTTTGGTCGAAAGTCCTCCAGCTGGCGCAGTCTCGCCCGATCG
>NZ_JAODNV010000006.1:0-105000 GCF_025398195.1 Chelativorans petroleitrophicus
CGCTGCGGCAAGCTGATCCGGCACAGTCCGGAAGGCACGGCGATCGCATAAGCTACACCACCTCTCGGGACATCATCTAACGCGATCCGCCGCTTTGGAAACCACGCGGCGCACCATGAGCCTATCTTCGCATGCTGAAATCGTAGAAGCCATCGGGTGGATGTGCGCTGATACCGCCGCCTGGACTGTTGCAATGAGCCGTTTCCCGATCGTCTTTGGTGAAACTGATTTGGACCGGAATGCTACTGCCAAGACGTTAAGCTTGACCCGGAAAGGAAAAATCTCTATGGCAGGCGGCAATTTCCACGAGGCCGCCGAAACGCCCGCGCGCCCGTCCGGGTGCGGCGAGTGGGTGCGGCCCGAAAGATAAAGGTAATAAAAATGTCCCGCGCTTGCGAACTGACCGGCAAGGCCGTGATGAGCGGCAACAATGTGAGCCACGCCAACAACAAGACGAGGCGCCGCTTTCTGCCCAATCTGTGCGAAGTTACGCTGATGTCGGAGGTGCTCGGCCAGAGCTTCCGGCTGCGGATTTCGGCAAACGCCCTGCGCACGGTGGAACATCGCGGCGGGCTTGACGCCTTTCTGCTGAAGGCCAAATCGAACGATCTTTCCCAGCGCGCGCGGCTTCTGAAGAAGCAGATACAGAAGAAGCTGGCTGAGCAGCAGGCTGGGGACTGATTTGCTTTTCGGGGCGGGGCTTTCCCCGCCCACTGGTTCCATCACCCAGGATAAAAAAATGACCCATCCTCTTTCAGCGTGGCCGCACGTGGCCGCCATGGCGGCTACGGTCCTTGCGTCCAATTTTCTCGTCCAGTTTCCCTTCGAGCATTTCGGCCTGGGCGAGATTCTCACCTGGGGCGCTTTTACCTACCCTGTGGCTTTCCTCGTCACCGACCTGACCAACCGCCGCTTCGGCGCGCGGACTGCGCGGCTGGTGGTTCTGGTCGGCTTTGTTGTCGCCGTCGCTCTTTCCATATGGCTTGCGACCCCGCGCATCGCCATTGCGTCGGGCACGGCCTTTCTGGTGGCCCAGCTGCTGGACGTGGTGGTATTCGACCGTCTGCGCCGGCAGGCGTGGTGGCGGCCGCCGCTCTTTTCCACCCTCATCAGCTCGGCCCTGGACACCGTGCTGTTTTTCTCGATCGCTTTCTCGGCGGCCTTCTCTTATCTCGACACGGCGCTGGGGCTCGAGGACGGTTCGCTCGCCTTCCCGGTTCCCTTCTTCGGTTTCGGTGCCGAGATGCCGCTGTGGGTTTCGCTCGCCGTAGGCGATTTCTGCGTGAAGCTTGTCATGGGCTTTGCGATGCTGGCGCCCTATGGCGCGATAAATTCGCTGCTGCGGCCCGCCGAAGCGCGGCCATAGCCGTCGTAAAACGGCGCTACTCTTCGGCCAGCCGGAACTCCAGATAGAGATTCCGTTGCAGGAGCGAATGGTTGTCGTCCGACATGATGGAGACCATCGTTGCTCCATCGGCGCGCTCCCACACGTCCAGCGCCTCCATATTGTCGATCTGGTAGCCCATGTCCGCGTGAAGCAGCACGGGCCCGTCGGCAATCATGCCGGGCCGGATCGTGTCCGCGGGCAGCCGGCGCAGTCGCATGGCCACGCCCGTTGACATGGAGAAGCGGCGTTCGAGGAGGAAAAGGTCTCCATTCGGGAGGAAAGCGCCGTCCGTGATGTCGAAATCATCGCGGCGCGGAATGGTGAAAATGCCCCTGTGCGGCCCTTCGAGGATGACGGCAAAGATGTTTCCTTGTCCGTCCATGCTGCGCTCGGTCACGGCGACCAGCGCGCCCGCCAATGCGCTGTCTTGCGGCGCGCGGGTCAGCGTCTCGAAGCCGCGGTTGGAGCGCAGTTCGTAAGTCGGCACGATGAAATCCATGACGGCCGTCGCGGCCCCCATGCCCCCGGGTTCGATCCGGAAACGCGCAATACGGTGATTGCGCTCGAATCCCACCACCGCCTCGTCTCCGTCGAGCGCGATCGACTCTGCATCCGTGAACCATTTTTCGCGGATCGGGGTTCCGCTCGCATCCACCATCGGCATCATTGAGAAATCGGAGATCGAAGCGGGACGGCCCTTCTCGTCGTGCAGGAGCCTGCCGAAGAACCAGAAGCCGGTGTCTGCCACGCCCATGAACCGGCCATCGGAATCAAGAAAGCGAAAGGAGGAGATCGCGCCGAAATCGCGCTG
This sequence comes from Chelativorans petroleitrophicus, assembly GCF_025398195.1. GTDB lineage: Bacteria > Pseudomonadota > Alphaproteobacteria > Rhizobiales > Rhizobiaceae > Chelativorans > Chelativorans petroleitrophicus. The sequence continues at coordinate 2,199 of NZ_JAODNV010000006.1, forward strand.
GCGCGACGTCATTTCCAGACCACCGACAAATTCCAGCGGCCCGAAGCGCGTCTCCTTCGAGCCGATGCGGAAATAGGCGATCGGACGGGCATCGACGGCGAAGGATTGCTCCGACCCGCGCGCGTTTTGCTGGGAAAGGAAGCCAAAGGCCGCGAGAAGTAGAACGGGAAAGAGGCGGGCCGCCCCGCGCGTGCCCGTCACGGCCTCAGCCAGCACGCCGCAAGCGCCCGCCCGGGCGGTTGCGCCGTGCACCCGCTTCGTCGAAAAGGGCGGCAAGCTGCTCGGTCATGGCGCCGGCCAGCTCCTCCGCGTCCACGATGGTGACGGCGCGCCGGTAATAGCGCGTCACGTCGTGGCCGATGCCGATCGCCAGCAGCTCCACCGGCGAGCGGCCTTCGATGAGCTCGATAACGGCGCGAAGATGCCGCTCAAGATAGTTGCCCGGGTTGACCGAAAGGGTGGAGTCGTCCACCGGCGCGCCGTCGGAGATCATCATCAGGATCTTGCGCTGCTCGGGCCGAGCGATGAGGCGCTGATGCGCCCAAAGGAGCGCCTCGCCGTCGATATTCTCTTTCAGCAGGCCCTCGCGCATCATCAGGCCCAAATTGCGCCGCGCGCGCCGCCAGGGGGCGTCGGCCGATTTGTAGATGATATGGCGCAGATCGTTGAGGCGTCCGGGATTGGCGGGCTTGCCCTCCTTGAGCCACTTCTCGCGTGCCTGCCCGCCTTTCCAGGCCCGCGTTGTGAAGCCCAGGATCTCCACCCTGACGCCGCAGCGCTCCAGCGTGCGCGCGAGAATGTCGGCGCACGTCGCGGCCACGGAGATCGGCCTGCCGCGCATGGAGCCGGAATTGTCGATGAGCAGCGTGACCACCGTGTCCCGGAAATTGGTGTCGCGCTCTTGCTTGAAGGAGAGCGGCTGCATGGGATCGATGATAAGCCGGGGCAGTCGCGCCGTATCCAGCACGCCCTCTTCCAGATCGAATTCCCAGGAGCGGTTCTGCTGTGCCATCAGGCGGCGCTGGAGGCGGTTCGCAAGCCGGCCGACGACACCCTGAAGATTGACGAGCTGCTTGTCGAGGAAAGCGCGGAGCCGGTCGAGCTCCTCCTCATCGCACAGATCCTCGGCGTGCACCACCTCGTCGAACAGGGTCGTGAAGACGTGATAGTCGATCGCGTGTGCTGCCTGATCGAAGGGGTTCTCCGGCTGGCGCGCCTCGCCGGGCGTTTCGGCGTCCAGATCGTCCTGATCGGCGACTTCCTCTGCCGTGGCCGCTGCAGCCTCGCTCTCGCCCGTGTCGTTCTCCTCGCTTGTGGTGTCCGCCTCGTCGGCTTCGCTGCGCTCGCCCTCTGCTTGGTCCTCGCCGCCTTCCTCCGAGGAGTCCTCGCCCTGCGGCTGGTCGTCATCCTCCTCGCTCTCTTCCAGCTCCTCCTCCAGCTCCTCGCCCATGTCCATGGCGCCCAGGAGATTGCGCACCGCGCGGCCAAAAGCATCCTGATCGTGAATGTTGGGCAGCAGGGCATCGAGGTTGGGGCCTGCCTTTTCCTCGATCCAGTCACGCCATAGCTCGACCACGCGCTGCCCGCTCTTGGGCGCGGCGCGTCCGGTCAGCTTCTCGCGCACCATCAGCGCCACCGCGTCCTCCAGCGGCGCATCAGCGCGGTCGCTTATTTCGGCGAGATTGGCCCGGGCATATCTGTCCTCCAGCATCGCTGCGATGTTGTCGGACACGCCCCGCATGGAGCGCGAGCCGATGGCTTCGACGCGCGCCTGCTCCACGGCATCGAAGATCGCCCGAGCCTGGCGGCCCTGCGGCGCAAGCCTCCCATGCAGGCGGGAGTCGTGGCAGGCGCGCCGCAGTGCCATGGCGTCGCCAAGCCCGCGTGTCACCTGCAGCATCTCCAGCGTGGGCTTCTTGGGCAGATCCGGCAGGCGGACGTGTTCACCGGCAAGCGCCGGCCTGTCCTTCGAGAATGAAACGTCCAGATCGCGGTCCCCGGCGATGGCGCGCACGCACGCCGTCACCGCTCGCTTGAACGGGTCAAGCGGCGCTTCTGCTGGCTGTCCTGGCCTGCGGTTTGTAGATCTTGAGCTCACTCAAGCCTCGCTCAGCGGGAGCGGCCGTCCACTTTGGTGACCTGAAGGTTGTCCGGATCGACATCTTCTAGGCAGCGAACGTTGATCGCAGCCATACGTGCGCCGTCAGGTCGCTGTCCGAGGGCGAAGGACTCCATGCCGCAGGTCTTGCAGAAGAGATGCCGGATTTGCCGCGTGTTGAAACGGTATTCGGTAAGGTTCTCCTCACCCTGTTCCAGCTCGAAATTCTCGACCGGCGTGAAGGCCAGCATGCTGCCGCGCCGCTGGCAGTAGGAGCAGTTGCAGACGATGGGATTCGACAGATCGACGTCGGCCCGGAACCGCACCGCTCCGCAGTGACAACTGCCCTTGTATTGCATGGCCATATCTCAGCTCAGAACGACGTTGGCTGCTGATTCCGGCAGCTCCTCGCCAAATGCGCGCTGGTAGAACTCGGCCACGATGGGCCGCTCCAGCTCGTCACATTTGTTGAGGAAGGTAAGACGGAACGCAAAGCCCACATCGCGGAAGATCTCAGCGTTCTCCGCCCACATGATAACCGTGCGCGGGCTCATGACGGTGGAAAGATCTCCATTCATGAAGGCCGAGCGCGTCATGTCGGCCACCCGCACCATGCGGCTTACGATCTCGCGGCCTTCCTCGTTCTGGTAGTGCTTGGCCTTGGCCTGAACGATGGCGACCTCATCGTCATGCGGCAGATAGTTAAGCGTCGTCACGATGGACCAGCGGTCCATCTGTGCCTGGTTGATCTGCTGCGTGCCGTGATACAGCCCCGTCGTGTCGCCAAGACCCACGGTGTTTGCCGTGGCAAACAGGCGGAAGGCCGGATGCGGCCGGATGACCCGGCTCTGGTCGAGCAGTGTCAGCCGGCCCGAGGATTCCAGCACGCGCTGTATGACGAACATCACGTCCGGACGGCCGGCATCGTACTCGTCGAAGACGAGGGCGACATTGTGCTGGTAGGCCCAGGGAAGAATGCCGTCGCGAAATTCCGTGATCTGCTTGCCTTCCTTGACCACGATCGCGTCCTTGCCCACGAGGTCGATGCGGCTCACATGGCTGTCGAGGTTGATGCGCACGCAGGGCCAGTTGAGCCGTGCCGCCACCTGCTCGATATGGGTGGACTTGCCCGTGCCGTGATAGCCCGAGATCATGACGCGGCGGTTGTAGGTGAAGCCGGCGAGGATGGCGAGCGTGGTCGGCTTGTCGAACAGATAATCCGGATCGATGTCCGGCACGTGGGGATCCGGAGCGGAATAGGCAGGCACGACCATGTCGGCGTCAAAGCCGAAGGTCTCGCGGACCGACACTGTGGTGTCGGGCAGGTTGGCGATATCGCGGTCTATCTTGTTCATCACACCTCCAGCGCGCGCGGGACGAAGCCCTCGCCGCTTTTATACAACAACGGCCTCTTAGCAGAGACCGGGGTTAACAGAAACCCGCCTGCTTCAAGAGCCGGTAGGCCTGGAGTACGTCGCGCAGGCGCGCCTCGGATGCCCTGTCGCCGCCATTCGCGTCGGGATGGTGGCGTTTCACAAGCGCTTTATAGCGCGCCTTTATATCCGCGCCAGTCGCCTGTGCGGAAAGGCCGAGTGTTTCGAAGGCCTTGGCCTCGAGCGGCTTCAGCCGGCGCATCGCTTGTGGACGCACCTGAGCATCCCGTTCGCCAAAGAGATTGAACGGGTCGCCGAGGCGCCTGTAGTAGGCTGCGTGCCCGGAGCGGAAAGGCGCGAAGTCCGCTGCGGCCTGGCCAGTCGCGTTGGAGCCCATCCGCCATGTAGGGCGGTGGCCGGTCATTGCCTCTTTCTGGAAGCGGGCGATTTCGCTGTCCTTGAGCCCGGCGAAGTAATTGTAATTCTTATTGTACTGCCGCACATGCTCGAAACAGAAGCGGAAATATTCACCCTCCCGCTGGCGGCCCACAGGCGCCCGGTGCAGGCCGGCTTCCGTGCAGCCGTCCCATTGGCAGCGGGGCGCGTCGGTGTGCGCCTTAGGGTCCGGGCGGATACGGATCTTCTCGAAATATTTCGAGTTCAGTTTCATGCCTGACCTGAAGAAACCAAATCAGTCCTGATTATGGCGGCTGTCCGCCACGAAACAAGAATTGACATTCCGCGAGGGATCGACCTAGGCCACAGATTCATGCCGGGGGACAAGCCCCATATGGTGTCAGGAGACGACCTTGTCCATAAAATCCTCGATGGAAGCCAAACTGAGAGAGGCTTTTTCGCCCGAGCGCCTCGACGTGATCAATGAGAGCCATCTTCACGCCGGTCACCATCATACGGAAGGCGGGCGGGAAGAGGTTTTCGACGGCACGGGTGAAACGCATTTCCGCGTGCGCATTGTTTCGAAGGCGTTCACCGATATGAGCCGTCTGGAGCGTCACCGGGCCGTCAACGCCGTGCTGGCCGAGGAGCTGAAAGCCGGCATTCACGCGCTCGCCATTGAGCCGGCGGCGCCCGGCGAGCCGGTGAGGTGGTGAGCGTCTACCAGATCGTCCGCACGCCCCCGAAACGAGCGTATCTTTGTGTCCGGCTTGCCAGCCAGGCCAAAGCGGCCTTCGCGATCCCCGGCCTATTTGCCCTTCCCCTTCTGCGGCTTCTCTTCCACCGCCGGCCGGATTCTGAGCCGCGTGATGCGGTTTTTCTCCCGTTTCATGACGATGAAGCGCTTGCCGAAGAAGGTGAAGGCCTGCTTCTCCTCAGGGATGGTCTGGGTCTCGTGGATGACGAGGCCCGCTATGGTTGTGGCATTGTCGTCCGGCAGGTCCCAGTCGAGCGCACGGTTGAGGTCGCGGATCGGCACCGAACCCTCCACCACCACTGAGCCGTCCGCCTCCTGCTTGACGCCCTGTACGTCCACGTCGTGCTCGTCGGAAATATCTCCGACGATCTCTTCGATAATGTCCTCCAGCGTTACCAGCCCTTCCACCTCGCCATATTCGTCCACGACGATGGCGATATGCGCCTTGCGGCGAAGGAAGGCGTTGAGCTGATCCTGCAGGGAGGTGGTGTCGGGCACGAACCAGGGCTTTGCCGCGATCTTCATGATGTCGATGCGGCTGACATCGTTGTCCACTTCATGCAGCGCCCGCAGGAGGTCGCGGACATGGACGACACCGACGATGTTCTCGGTCTTGCCGCGCCAGACGGGAATACGGGTGTAAGGGCTGTTCAGGATCTCGCGCACGACCGTTTCAGGCGGATCGTCGGCATTGACCGACCACATGTTCGTGCGGTGGATCATGATGTCGGACACTTCCAGTTCGTGCAGGTCGAGCAGGCCGCCGACGCGGTCCCGGTCCTGCTTCACCACCGCACCTTCGCGGTGCAGCACCTCGACCGTGCCGCGCAGCTCGTCATGCGCGGAAAGCAGGGGCGCGTCGCCGGACAGATTGACGCCGAAAACGGAAAGGATGAAACGAACGATGGCGTTGGCCGCCGTCGAGAACGGGCCGAACAGGAGGATCGTGAGACGCGCGAAGGGCGAGGCGAACAGGGCAAACTGCTCCGGCCGGGCGAGCGCCCAGGATTTCGGCAGGATTTCCGAAAAGACGACGAGCAGGACGGTCATCACGATCGTGGCGTAGGCCACGCCCGCCTCGCCGAACAGCGTGAGAAAGAGGGTGGTGGCGAGGGCGGAAGCGAGAATGTTGACCAGATTGTTGCCGATGAGCAGGGCCCCTACCAGCCGGTCGCGCCGGGCGATAAGCCTGTTGACTAAGGCGGCGCGCTTGTTGCCGCCGCGCTCCAGCGTGTGGAGCCTTGCCCGCGACGCGGCGGTCATTCCGGTCTCGGTACCGGAGAACAGGAAGGAAAGAATGATCAGACACAGGATGACGCCGCCGGTAACCAGGATTTGCGCCGTCATGGCCGTTCAAACTCCTTCAGGAAGGCGTGGACTTCAGAGGCTGGAACGTCTTTGGCGATAAAGGCCTGGCCGATGCCGCGCGTCAGGATGAAGGTGAGCGCGCCACGCGAGACCTTCTTGTCCTGAGCGATGTAGGAAAGCAGTGCATCGGCTCCGGGAAGGTCGCCGGCAATGTCCTTTGGGCTCGTTGGCAGGCCAACGGCCCTGAGATGGGATTCGACGCGCGCCGCATCATCTGGGCTTGCAAGGTTCATGCGCGCGGAGAAGCGGTGCGCCAGCGCCATGCCGATTGCCACACCTTCCCCATGGACGAGGCGTGCGCCGTCATAGCCCGTGGCGGCCTCCAGCGCGTGGCCGAACGTATGGCCGAGATTGAGCAGCGCGCGCTCGCCGGTCTCGCGCTCGTCGCGCTCCACCGTCTCCGCCTTGGCGCGGCACGAACGCGCGATAGCCTCGATGCGGGCCGATCCGCCGGAGAAGACCTCGCGCCAGTTCTGTTCGAGCCAGGCGAAGAAGTCGGGTTGGTTGATGAGCCCGTATTTCACCACCTCCGCATAACCAGCGCGGAACTCGCGTTCCGGCAGCGTATCGAGGGCGGCCGTGTCGGCCAGCACCAGCCTCGGCTGATGGAAGGCACCGACGAGATTCTTGCCGTGGGCCGTGTTGATGCCCGTCTTGCCGCCTACGGACGAATCCACCTGGGCAAGCAGGGAGGTTGGCACCTGCACGAAATTCATGCCGCGGCGGACGATGCTCGCCACAAAGCCGGCCAGATCGCCGACCACGCCGCCGCCGAGCGCGATGATCGTATCCCGGCGCTCAAGCCGTGCGGCAAGGATGGCATCCACCGCCTCCTGCAGAGTCTCGAAGCTCTTGCTGCGCTCGCCGGGCCGAACCTGGACGGTGACGCTGTCGATTCCGACAGCACCCAAACTTTCCTGGAGTACGGGCAGGTGCGCGGACGCGACGTTATCATCCGTGATCACGGCAGCGCGCGTGCCCGGCAGGCGGGCCGCGATCTCCGCTCCTGCCCGCACAATCAGCCCCGGACCGATCAGAATATCATAGGCACGCGCACCAAGGCCGACGGATACGGTCGCCGTATCCGCCTTGCGGTTCATTGAGCGGCTTTCGTGCATTCCATGCCTTTCTTGAGGAAAAGTGCGAGGCTTTCGACCACTTCCGTCGCGATGACCTCCTTCGGTTCATCGCGTGTCTGCACTGTCACATCCGCCTGCTCGTATATGGGGTAGCGTATCTCCATGAGCCGCTGCATGACGGCGCGAGGGTCCTCGGTGTTCAGGAGCGGCCGGTTCTTGCGCTTCGTCACCCGGTGCATGAGCGTGTTGAGGTCGGCCTTCAGCCAGATGGAAACGCCATGTTGCGCGATGGCGCAGCGCGTTTCCTCGTTCATGAAAGCCCCGCCGCCGGTGGAAAGCACCTGCGGCCCATCTTCTAGCAGCCGGGCGATGACGCGGCGCTCCAGCGCCCGAAACTCGTCCTCGCCGTAGGTTGCGAAGAGTTCCGGGATCGTCATGCGTGAGACGCTTTCGATCTCCTGGTCGCTGTCGGCAAAAGGCAGTTCCAGCATGTCGGCCACCTTGCGGCCGATCACCGTCTTGCCCGCTCCCATTAGGCCGACGAAGACAAGATTGCGCCGGCCGAGCCGCTCCAGAAGAGCGGGAATGTCGGGCAGGGTTTCGGTTATGTCTGCTTTGTCGGATGACGTCATGCGACAGGTTTCGACACGAATCCGGCACCGCGTCAAGCCGGGGAGCCGGTCACCTGCACACAACAGCGCCTTGAGTTGAGGCTGCGCCTATTTCATAAGGGCTGCTCCCAAATGCGGACAGAAGGACATGCCGACCCTCTTCCGGCTTCTCACGACGATCGTCATTCTGGTCGCACTGGTTTATGCGGCCATGTTCGCGCTTGCCACTTTGGTCGAGCCGAAGCGGACGGAGATAATTGTCGAGATTCCGCCCGAGCGGTTGTTCCAGCGTTAATCGCTGCTTCACCACGACAGGTCATAGTGGCCTGACGAAAACGCGGGACAGGCATGGCAAGCGGCGCGAAGATCGAGGCCTTTCTGGAGATGATGGCTGCCGAGCGCGGAGCCGGCGACAACACGCTTTCCTCCTACCGGCGCGATCTGGAGGACGCGGATCATTATCTGGCCGGTGGGCTCGCGGCCGCCAAAGCCGACGATATCCGCAACTATCTTTCCGATCTCGCCGACCGCGGATTTGCCCCGACGACGCAGGCGCGCAAACTTTCCGCCCTGAGGCAGTTCTTCAAATTCCTCTATGCCGAGGGCCTGCGCGGCGATGATCCGACGGGCGTGCTCGACAGCCCGAAGAAGGGGCGGCCTCTGCCCAAGGTGCTGAGCGAGGCGGAGATGAACACGCTTCTGGATCGTGCCGCCCTGGAAGCCCGGGAGGCGCCGGAGGGGACGCCGCAGCGCCTCGCCGCGCAACGCCTCTCCACGCTACTTGAAGTTCTCTATGCCTCGGGCCTGCGCGTATCGGAGCTCGTCAGCCTGCCGCTGCGTGTGGCATTGCGCGACGAGCGCTTCTTCACCGTGCGGGGAAAGGGCGCGAAAGAGCGGATCGTCCCGCTTTCGCAGAAGGCGCGCGAGGCCGTGCGGCTCTGGCTCGCCGAGCGGGCAAGGCATCCGGCTTTTGCGGAAAGCCCGTGGCTTTTCCCGGCTGCCTCCGAGAGCGGGTATCTGCCGCGCCAGGTTTTCGCGCGTGAACTCAAGGGGCTTGCCGCGCGCGCGGGTCTTGCGGCGGCGAAGGTGTCCCCGCATGTCCTGCGGCATGCCTTCGCAAGCCATCTTCTGCAGAATGGCGCCGATCTGCGGGCCGTGCAGCAGCTTCTCGGCCATGCCGATATCTCCACCACACAGATCTACACCCATGTCCTGGAGAAGCGGCTGAAGGAGCTGGTAGAGAATCACCATCCGCTTGCCCGCTAGGCGCATGAAGGTTATGTGAGGCCACCACTCCGGGTATGGACACAATGTGCAGGCATACCCGATCCGCGTGAGTTCCGTGTCTGATTTTGGCGATTGAATGTACAACTATCTCGATTTCGAAAAGCCGGTCGCCGACCTTGAAGGTAAGATTCTCGAACTGAAAAAGCTGTCGGAAAGCGGCGAAGCCGTTGACGTTGCCGAGGAAGTCGCGCGGCTGGAGAAGCGCTCCAAGGAAGCGTTGCGGGATCTCTACAAGGCCCTCACGCCCTGGCAGAAGGCGCAAGTCGCGCGCCATCCGGATCGTCCGCACTGCCTGGATTACGTGCGCACGCTGTTTACGGACTTCACGCCGCTTGCCGGCGACCGGGCCTTTGGCGAGGACCAGGCGATCGTGGCCGGCTTCGCACGCTTCAAGGGCGAGCCGATCGCCATCATCGGCCAGGAAAAGGGCAACGACACGCAGACGCGGCTCAAGCACAATTTCGGCATGGCCCGGCCCGAAGGCTATCGCAAGGCCGTCCGCGTGATGGACCTGGCCGACCGTTTCGGCATCCCGGTCCTGAGCCTAGTCGATACTGCAGGCGCCTATCCGGGTATCGGCGCGGAGGAGCGCGGACAGGCCGAGGCCATTGCGCGCTCCACCTCGAAGTGCCTGAGTCTGCGCGTGCCCAACATCTCCGTCATCATCGGCGAGGGCGGTTCGGGCGGCGCGATCGCCATCGCCACGGCCAACCTCGTTTATATGCTGGAGCACTCCATCTATTCCGTGATCTCGCCGGAGGGTGCCGCCTCGATCCTCTGGCGCGATCCCTCCCGCGCCAAGGACGCGGCCACGAACATGAAGATCACGGCGCAGGACCTCCTGCAGCTCAAGATCATCGATGGCATTGTGCCGGAGCCGGTGGGCGGCGCGCACCGGGCGCCTGAAGCGGTGATTCAGGCCACGGGCGAGACCATCGAGAAGGGCTTTAGGGAGCTCGCCCAGATCAGCAATGACTACCGCGAACACCGACGTGAGAAGTTCCTGGCCATCGGCCGCAATCTCTGAAGCCGTCATTGGGCGGCTGCCGGTTGCGGCTGCCGGATTTGCACTGCCATAATCCGCCTCATTCTTGCCTTGGCTGCGGCGGCGGTGGTATCCGTCAGTCGACACCTCGCGCGGTAATGATTTGTCAAGCCTAACGTGTGTTAAGTTGCGAGGAGTACCTCCCGCGCGGAGGAGAGGGGAATGGCGAACCTTATAGAGACCGCTGCATGACGAGCCGCCTCGCACGCGCTTTGCTGCTGACCTCCGCACTTGCCCTTTCGGCGTGCGGGTCGCTGGACGATATTGCGCCCAAGGCGGAGAAGCCGCTGCCTGCCGAGGTCGTCAGCCTCATGGAGGCGAAGGGGATGAAAAAGGACGCCCCCATCCTCCTGCGCATCTTCAAGGAGGAGGGCGTTCTGGAAGTCTGGAAGCAGACGACCAGCGGGCGCTATGGCTTCCTCAAGAGCTACGAAATCTGCAAATGGTCGGGCAAGCTTGGGCCGAAATACACTGAGGGCGACAGGCAGGCCCCCGAGGGCTTCTACACGGTTCGCCCGCAGCAGATGAACCCGTACTCCAACTACCATCTGGCCTTCAACATCGGCTTCCCCAACGCCTACGACCGCGCCAACGGGCGCACGGGCTCGCATCTGATGGTGCATGGCGCTTGTTCTTCCGCCGGCTGTTATTCCATGACGGACGAGCAGGTGGAGGAAATCTACGCCTTCGCGCGCGATGCGTTTCGGGGCGGCCAGCAGGAGTTCCAGATCCAGGCATTCCCCTTCCGCATGACGCCTCAGAACATGGCGCGCTATCGCGACGATCCGAATTTCCCGTTCTGGCAAATGCTGAAGGAGGGCTACGACCACTTCGAGATCACCAGAATGCCGCCGAAAGTGGATGTGTGCGAGCGGCGCTATGTCTTCAACCGCATACCGGCCGAGGGCTACACCTTTGATCCGGCCGGACCTTGCCCGCCCTCGACCCAGCCGCAGTCGCTGATGCTAGCCTACCAGGCTCACAAGAAGAAAGAGGAACTGGCTTTCAAGCAGGCGGTGAGCCTGTGGAAGACGCCCGCGCCGAAGGCATCCATCCAGGGCATCGAGGAGGCGATGCTGGTGGCCGACTGGAGCCGCCGCCGCGCCAGAGGCGAGAAGGTCACGCCGGAACCGCCGACGCTGGTTGCCTCTGCGCCCGCAAAGCCTGAATCCGCACCCGTTTCCGCCTATGCGGCGCCCGTGCCCGACACCACCAATCCGGACATTGCGACCGGAGCGGTGCCGCCGGCGGCTCGGGAAGTCGGCGCGCCCGCCCTGACCTCCGGCGCGCTGCCTTCACCCGCTCCGCGCGCCGAACGGGCGGAAGGCGAGGCGCCGTCGGCCGCCGAATCCTCGACCTCTTCCCGTCTCCTCAGCCGGCTCGGCAAGCTTTTCGGTGACTGAAGGATCTTGGAACCGGCAGACGTCTACGACCTTAGGGGCCTCAACTGTCCGCTTCCGGTGCTGAGGACGCGCAAGCGCCTGCAGGGCATGAGGCCGGGGGAACGCCTCTGGATCGAAACCACCGACCCGCTCGCAGCAATCGACATACCCGCCTTCTGCAATCAGGAGGGCCATGCACTCATCGAGACGCAAACGGTGGCGGGCGGACACCGTTTCCTGATCGAGCGCGGGAAAGGCTGAAGCCCGTCATTTTCCAATCTGATTTTTCGGCTTGACCTCAACTTTACTTGAGGTCTTATCAACTCCGCTCCGTGCCGCGATGCCGGGAGCAGGGTGCGTGCCTCTTTCATGTCTGTCGAAGGCGGGCCGCCGGCTGGCTCCCGAACAGCAAAGGGCCCATGTTTTTGCGCAGAAGGAGCAGCAGCCGCGATGAGAACCCCTGTCGATGATTTTCAGCCCGGCTTTGCCGGCCGCCGTAGCAGCGTGGCCGGACGTAACGTCACCATCTTGTTCCTGAGCGCGCTCACCATCATGGCGGGTGCGACTATTTCGCCGGCTTTGCCGGCCATCGAAGCGTATTTTGCCGATACCCCGGAAGCGGCCATCCTCACGCGCCTGGTGCTCACCGTCCCGGCATTGTTCATCGCCTTCTGCGCGCCTTTTGCCGGGCTGCTTGCAGACCGTTATGGCCGGCGGAAGGTGGCGATCGTGGCCATCCTGCTTTACGGCGTTGCGGGCGTGTCCGGCGTCTTCGCCGATTCTCTGTTCACGCTGCTTGCAGGCCGGGCGCTTCTGGGAGTTGCCGTGGCCGGCGTGATGACGGTGGCCACAGCGCTGGTCGGCGACTACTTCTCGGGTCCCGCGCGAGACCGCTTCATGGGGCAACAGGCGGCTTTCATCGGCATCGGCGGCATTTTCTTCCTCACCGGAGGCGGCCTCCTCGCCGAGTTCAACTGGCGCGCGCCCTTTCTCGTCTATGCCGTGGCATTCGCCCTCGTGCCGGCGATCCTCGCTTTCATCACCGATGTGCACCGTCCGGAGGCCTTGCCCAAGCAGGAGGACAGGGGCCTGATCTCGGGCTTCTTCCTCACCATTCCCCTTGCCGCAGTCCTGCTGGCGTCGGTGTTGAACAGCTTGACCTTCTATCTCATGCCGACACAACTTCCGTTCCACCTGAAGGCGCTCGGCACGAATTCCCCGGTCCTGGTCGGAGTCGCGATAGGCGCATGCACGCTCGCCTCGGCGTTGTTCTCCTTCTTCTATGGGCATGTGCGCCGGCGGCTGGATGTGTCCGCGGTATTTGCCCTCGGCTTCGGCTTTCTGGCTGGCGGGCTGGCGCTTGTGGCGGCGGCGGGCAGCTTCGCGGCCATATTGCCGGCGTCCTTCCTGGTGGGTAGCGGGCTCGGCCTGATCATGCCCAATCTCGGCTCGGCCGCCATGGCCATCGCCGGCGAGGACAACCGTGGCCGGGTGGCCGGATTGTTGACGGCCAGCATCTTTCTCGGCCAGTTCGTCTCCCCGCTGGTGAGCCAGCCGATAGCGGAACGGACCGGCTACGCCGCTGTTTTCGGCCTTGGCGCCGCGACCCTTCTGATGGCTGCACTCGTTGCGCTTGGCCTTGCCGGGCTGCGCTCCCGGCGGCAGCCTGCTTAAGGCAGCGGGCGGAAAGCCGCGATCGCGAGCGGGTTTTCCTCCAGCGCCTTGCGGTCGGGCGTGTCGACCGCCGCCTGCCCGGCAAAGGCGGCGAAGATGCGCCTTATGTATTCCACGTCGAGATGCTGCCCGATGACCACGAGGCGGGTGCCCCTGGGGGCGTTGTCGGGCCAGCGGGAGAGCCGTTCCGGCGCGTGGAGCAGCCGCTGCGCCCCCTGAATGAGGACCGGGTGGTCAGGATCGTCATCCGTCTCCACAAGGCCCTTGATGCGCAGGATCTGCTCACCCTGCTGTGTCGTGACAAGGTCGAGAAAGTTTTCCACCGCCAGAAGCGGCAGCGCGCCGTCATGCACGAGACACACGCTGCTGAAATGACTGGCATGGTGATGATGGTGGGCCTCGCTGAAGGAAGGTGTCAGCGGGGTCCGTGAACCGGCGGCAAAACCGGGCCGCAGCAGCTTGGCCGCCGTAAGCGGTGCCGAATCGCGGCTGTCCAGAATTTCCGCCTCGCCGTTAAGCTCCGCAAGACGCGCGCGCAAGGGCTCCGGCCCGTCCGGCGCAAGCTCCGCCTTGGTGATCACGATGCGGTCGGCCAGAGCAGCCTGGCGGCGTGCCTCCTCATAGGTATCGAGCGTGGAGGCGCCGTTGACGGCATCGACCGCTGCGATGATCGCCTCCGGGCGGTAGAGGACTGACAGCACCGGATGCGCGGCCAGCGCCTGCAGGACGGGTGCCGGATCGGCAAGCCCTGTCGTCTCCAGCACCACGCGCCGCGGCCTTTGCGGCCGTTCCGTGACGGCCATCAGCGTGTCTGCAAGTTCGCCGCGCACCGTGCAGCACAGGCAGCCGCCGCCCAGCTCGATCACCCCGTCGCCCGCCGTCTCCACTAGGAAATGGTCTATGGCGATCTCGCCAAACTCGTTGACGATCACGGCGGTGTCGGTGAGCGCCGGGTCCTTCAGAAGCCGGTTGAGCAGGGTCGTTTTGCCGGCGCCGAGGAAACCGGTCACGATGGAAAGGGCGATGGATTCGCGCTCAGCCATGGGCTCAGCCGCCTTCGCCCGCGGAAACAGTCTGCGGCGGATATTCCGGCCGGGGCGTGGGGATCGGAATATTGGCATAGACGGGCTTGCCGGGTATCGGCCCGGAAGCGCCGCCGAGGCCAACTGCAACCAGGCGCGGCTCGCGCGTTCTCGGCCGCACATGGGGCGAATTGAGCACGAAGCGTCCCTCGTCGTCGCGCATTTCAGCCCTTTTGGCCACCGCCTCCTGGGAGCAGACCTGGCTGCGTATGTCGATAGCGGTTGGCGATACGGGCCGGGAGGGCCTGAGGCTGGTGAGCGTGGGCCCGCCAAGACCGAAGCCGAAGCCTTTGAAGCCGCGCGCCAGCAGGTCGGCCGCCAACTCCGCGCGCTCCACCTGTGAATGAGCGCCCAGAACAATGACGGCCAGCGTGCGCCGGCCCCGCGTGGCCGTAGCGATGAGATTGAATCCGCCCGCGCAGATATAGCCCGTCTTCATGCCGTCGGCGCCTTCGAAACGGCCGATCAGGAAATTGTGGTTCTCCACCACGGACTTGCCGTACCGGATGCCCTCCAGGGCAAAGTAGTTCGCGAATTGCGGGAACTCCGTACGCAGCGCCCGTACGAGCAGGGCGAGGTCGCGCGCGGTGCTGTAGTGGTCCGGGGAATGCAGCCCGTGGGCATTGACGAAATGCGTGTCCGTCATGCCGAGGCGGCGCGCTTCCGCATTCATGCGTGCGGCAAAACCCGCCTCCGATCCGCCGATGCTCTCCGCGATCGCGGTCGCCACGTCATTTGCCGATTTGACCAGGATGATCTTCAGCGCATTGTCGAGCGTGAGCACGGAACCGGGCGGAAACCCCATCTTGCTCGGCGGCTCCTTGGCCGCATTCTGGGTCATGAGAATGGGCGAGTCGAGCTGCATCTCACCCGATTCAACCGCGCGGAACGCCACATAGGCGGTCATCAGCTTCGTCAGCGAAGCGGGATACCAGCGCTGGAAAGCGTCGTCCTCGGCCAGCACCCGCCCGCTGCCGACATCGAACAGGAGATAAGGACCGGCAAGGGCCGGCGCGCCGAGGAGTGCCAGAAGAAGCGCTGCAACTAGCACGATAGGTTTGCGAGTTTGCCAGGGCTGCATCTGCCGCTCCGATTCCGTATTGCCTGCCCGCTGCCGATCTTCCTATGATGCCCGCGCGTTCGAGCCTCGGCGGGCGAGGGGTCTTGACCGCGGTCACCACTTGGCTGGCGCATATGTCGCCATTGTGGCGGGTTCCGGACGCGCATTGTTCCGGAACTTGTCTCCGATCGCAAGCAAGGAAAGGCTTTTTATGCCGATCATTAATCGCGCAGCGGAACTCCAGGGCGAGGTAACGGCTTGGCGCCGCCATCTCCATCGCAGACCCGAAATCCAGTTTGACGTGCATGAAACCGCAGCCTTCGTTCGCGCCAAGCTCGAGGAATTCGGCTGTGACGAGGTGGTGACTGGCATCGGGCGTACTGGCGTGGTGGGCGTCATTCGCGGCCGCCGCGGCTCCGGGCCGTCCGTTGGGCTGCGCGCGGACATGGACGCGCTGCCGCTGACCGAACAGACCGGCAAAGATTACGCGTCTGCCGTTCCGGGCCGCATGCACGCCTGTGGTCATGATGGCCATGTTGCCATGCTTCTGGGTGCGGCGAAATATCTGGCCGAGACGCGCAACTTTGCCGGAAGTGTGGTGCTCATCTTCCAGCCGGCGGAAGAGGGCGGCGGCGGTGGTCGGGAAATGGTACGCGACGGATTGATGGAGCGCTTCGGGATCGAGCGCGTGTTTGGCATGCACAACCTGCCCGGCCTGCCGGTCGGCCATTTCGCCACCCGGCCGGGGCCGATCATGGCCGCGACCGCCGAGTTCGTTATCACTGTCACCGGCAAGGGCGGGCACGCCGCCATGCCCCACAACACCACGGACCCGATCGTGATCGGCGCCCAGATCGTCACTGCGCTTCAAACCATCGCCTCGCGCGTGGCCGATCCTCTGGAAGCGGTCGTCGTGTCTGTGACCAAGTTCAATGGCGGCCACTCGCACAACATCATTCCCGACCGCGTCACCCTGGAAGGCACGGTGCGCACCTTAAGGAAGGAGATGAACGCGCTCGCCGAGGAGCGCCTGCGCGCTATTGCCGAAGGCGTGGCCCGGGCCCATGGGGCGCGCGCGACGGTGAGCTACCAGGCGAACTATCCCGTCACCGTCAACGACGCCGCTCAAGCGGAATTCGCGGCCGGCGTTGCGCGGGAGATCGTCGGCCCGTCGCAGGTGACCGCCGACGTCGCTCCCTTAATGGGCGGGGAGGATTTCTCCTATATGCTCGAGGCCCGACCCGGCGCCTTCGTCTTCATCGGCAACGGCGACAGCGCCTTCCTCCACAATCCCGCCTATGATTTCAATGACGAGGCGATTCCCTACGGCATCAGCTATTGGGTGCGGCTCGCCGAGGCGGCACTCGCGGCCTGATGGCCTCTTGCGGCGGCGCGCGTAAAGCGCCATTTCGGCTTGGCGATGCGGCCGTTCCGCGTTATGAGTGCCGGGCATCCATGGTCCCGTAGCTCAGTAGGATAGAGCATCAGATTCCTAATCTGAGGGTCGCAGGTTCGAATCCTGCCGGGATCACCATCTAACCCTCTGGAAATTGAAGCAAAAAATTTGAAGATGGGCCGCCTTGCCAGAGACGGTTTTCATTGAGATCGAAATTCTACCGACTTTCTACCGACTCTGATGCAAACTCTTTCGCCTTCCCGGTACGTCATCTCAATTTGAGTTTGACACCTTTCGGTGGCATCTGCCGTTTCCAGCCTGCGGCCTGCGAATTTGGCGCAGGGGACCGCTGCCGCTCCTGCGGGACCGCTTGACCGACAGTGAACGTTTCTGATTCGTCAGTTTTGGCCCGAAGCCGGATTCCGTTGCCGCCTTCCAGGCAACTGCGATCGCTGATGAAACCGGGACACTCCCGCCGCAACGGCGGTCAACGATTTTCACCCGCCTCGGGTTTTGTGCCCGCCGCGCTCAGATGGCTTTCCCACATGCCTCGCCGAAACCAGCGGAGCCTGCCGTTCGCAACGTGCTGCCTCCTTGCCATTTGCCTCCTTCCCGCCGCCTCCGCGCCGTTCCTCCTGCCTTCCTACGTCGGCTTGGCGCGTCCGCTTATGGACAAGCGCGCAGCGTTCCCTTCGGTCATCCAGCTAGACCCGCTCAAGCCCGCCGTCAGCGGCTTCCGGAACGGTCGCATGAGACGGCCGATACAGGAGGCCAAAATGGCAAAGAAGCAAACAGCACCCGCGAAAAACCATCCCTCGCACGGCATCTATGTCGTGGAGGGCGAAGGCGATCGGGCTTTCTGGACCCGCATCGGCTGCGCCTGGCTGCACCAGGACGGCGAGGGCTTCAATGTCAGCCTGTCCGCGCTGCCGCTCTCCGGCCGGCTCGTCATCCGCGCGAAGAAGGAGGGGCAGTGATGCTCCTCACCCCCGCAATACGCTCCCAGCTCCGGCGCAATGCAGACCTGTCCGTGCGTCGTGATCGAGACCACTGTCCCGTGGTGAAGCTCTTCACGCCCGATGCCCAGGCGACATGGCTCTTCACCGAGCTCGCTGCCGACGGGGATACCCTGTTCGGCCTCTGCGACCTTGGCCTCGGCTGCCCAGAGCTCGGGTATGCCAGCCTCGCTGAAATCCAGTCCCTGCGCGTCCCACTCGGGCTCTTGGTCGAGCGCGACCGCCATTTCCGGGCCGACAAGCGCCTGTCGGCCTACGCCGAGGAGGCGCGCCGTCACGGCAGGATCGTCGCCTAGTGCGGCGTTCCTGCGTCTGACGAGCCGCGCTAGATAGAGCCTGTCACCACTGGCGCAGCCACGGCAGCACGTTGTGAATAACACCTGCCGGAACGGAACATATGAAGAACATTTTAATTGTCCCTTAGGACACTTTCTGACATGGTGTCAAAAATTGACCCAGCAAGTGATTCGGGGGTAGAGGGCATGCGTATACGGAAACAGACAGAATTCTCCACGCTTCGGCAGCAGGCTGGCCTGACGATTGAGCAGGCGGCGGAGCTTCTGGCGGTTTCCTGTCGGACCGCATATCGATATGAGGAAGGAGGGCGCGTCCCGAGGCTGGCTCTCCGGACGCTTCGGGAACATGCGATCAGGACGGCTGCGTCGTCTCAGGTATCGGATTCATCCTGGTTTCGATTCATTGACCTCTTCGCTGGGATCGGTGGGCTTCGTCTTGGCTTTGAAGCGATCGGGGGGCGATGTGTGTTCACCTCCGAATGGGATCCAAGTGCCCGCAAGACCTACGCCCTGAATTTTAAGGAGGCTGAACACGACATCGGCGGCGACATACGGGAGTATTCTGAAAATCCCGACAAGGTGCCCGAACATGACGTGCTGCTGGCAGGCTTTCCATGCCAGGCATTTTCCATAGCTGGCGTTTCCAAGAAAAACTCCCTCAACAGACCGCATGGCTTCCTGTGCGACACCCAAGGCACGCTTTTCTTCGATGCGGCCAAGATCATCGCCCATCATCGGCCGGCCGTGTTCATGCTTGAGAACGTCAAGAACTTAGAGCGTCACAATGGCGGCCAGACGTTCGGAACAATCATGAACGTCCTCCGGAACGAACTCGGCTACCACGTGCAGCATCGCATCATCAGCTCCGAGCCGTGGGTGCCGCAGAAGCGTGAACGCATCTTCATCGTCGGCTTCCGCGAACCGACTAAATTCGATTTCAGGTCCCTTGAACTGCCTGATGCCGCGAGCGGACCGAAATTGAAGGACATCCTTCAGCCTCATGACGAGGTTGATCCGAAATACACGCTGACGCCGCGCCTGTGGCAGTACCTTCAGGATTACAAAGCCAAGCACCAGGCGAAGGGGAACGGTTTCGGCTACAGCGTATTCGGGCCGGATGACGTGGCGCGCACGCTGTCGGCCAGGTATTACAAGGACGGGTCGGAAGTCCTCATCGAGCAGCCGGGAAAGCGGCCGCGGCGCCTTACGCCGCTCGAATGCGCGCGCCTCATGGGATTTGACCGGGGAGAACGTCGCTGGCGGATCGAGGTCTCTGACACCCAGGCGTACCGCCAGTTTGGCAATGCCGTGGTGGTTCCCGTGGTTGAGTTCGTAGCCAAGGCCCTTGAGCCCCATATCCGTGCGGCGGTGGGGAATGGCAGCCGTGTGTCCGTGAAAGACCGGATCGTGCCGGTCATCACCAGGCCTGTTCCAGAATCGAAGACGGCGGCATATGCCTGATATCGTTTCCCCCGAGGTCCGCAGCCAGATCATGGCTCGGATTCGGGGAGCCAACACGAAACCTGAGATGATCCTGCGCAGGGGTCTTCATGCGCTCGGTTTCCGTTTCAGGCTCCATAGCCGTCATCTGCCGGGCAGGCCGGACATCGTCTTCCCCCGCTTCCGGGCCGTGCTTTTCGTGCACGGCTGTTTCTGGCACGGACACGACTGCCATCTCCACAGGCTGCCCACCACCCGACAGGATTTCTGGGCTGCTAAGATCGAGGCCAACCGATGCCGAGATGCGCGCGTTTCGGAAGCGATCGGGGCATTGGGTTGGCGGCAGGGCATCGTGTGGGAATGCAGCATGAGGGGCAGGAGTCGCCTTGACCTTGAGGATATCATCGTGCGGTGTGCCGCATGGCTGCGTTCCGACATCCCGCACTTGGAGATACGGGGGAGGGAATGACCATAAGGAGGGGGCTGCTTTCGAATCATTTCAGGGGCGTGGCCGTGAAGCGCCTCGCCGCTGTTGATGCCAATCCTGAATCCTCCAACCAGCACGAGGTTACGGGGTCCGAGCCTCTTGTCAGGATTCTCGGCAGGGACGATCGGAAGTTCCCTCGCGGCGGCGAGGACAACCGCTTCCCTGCTACGTACATCTGGATCGCCGGGGAGCAGGAAGCCCTGTCGGAAGAGGGGTGGCTGTCCTGGTACGACGCGCGTCGGAACGACCCCAAGCGGAGCGCGGAATGGCGTCTCTATTATCAGGGGAATGCGGTGACCTCCATGATGAAGGCGGGGGACGTGCTATTTCTCGCGCGAAAGCCCGACGATCATCTCCTGTTCATCGTCACCCCTGATGACGGAACGATCCGCAACCAGCTCATATGGCTCTTTGGACTGGACGGGCAGATCGGCTTCAGGTTCGAGTCGCAGGAGATCGGCAGTGACAACGACGCGGAACTCGACTTCGCGGCCAGGTACATCCTGGACGAACTCGGGATCGAGCCTGAGGAGCCGGAGGCCGATAGGCTCGACAGCCTCATCGAGAAATTCGGACTGACGTTTCCTTCGACAAGCGTACTGTCGGGTCTGGCCCGCATGTCCCTTCCGGACGTGAACGCGAGGGACGACCCGGACGAGGCCCTGGTGCTCTGGATGGAGCGCGAGGAGCAGCTTTTTCGCCGCCTGGAACGCCGCATCGTGGCGGAGAGGATCAGGGAAGGATTCGCCACTGCGGAAGAGGTGGATGTTGATGGTTTTCTCTCGTTCTCCCTCAGTGTGCAGAACCGCCGGAAATCGCGAGCGGGGGCGGCGCTGGAGAACCACCTGGCCGCCGTTTTTGACACCTTTGGAATCAGGTACGCGCGGGGTGCCGAGACGGAGAACCGCAACAGGCCGGATTTCCTGTTCCCCGGCCAGGCCGAATACCGCGATATCACGTTCCCCGCCGCCCGGCTGACCATGCTAGGGGCGAAATCGACCCTGAAGGACCGCTGGCGGCAGGTGCTGTCGGAGGCTGCACGGATCGAGCATAAGCACCTGCTTACCCTTGAGCCAGGCATCTCCGAGAACCAGACCGACGAGATGCGCGCGAAACTGCTACAGCTTGTCGTGCCGAGAAGGCTGCATCAGACCTACAGGCTGTCCCAGCAGGCATGGCTGATGGACGTCTCCGGATTTCTAGCTCTAGTTGCCGATCGACAGGCCTGACGAATCATTTCAAGCTTCCCTTTGGGAAAGGGGGAAGCCATGCACGAGTTCGATCGGCCATTCTTCAAGATGCTTTCACACAACGACACTGCCGCTGCCAAGGGGCATCAGGGCGGGATCGTGATTCCGAAGCGGCTCGGAGAGTTCTTCCCGTCGCTTCCGATACCGTCAGCGGCGAACCCCGCGCCTGACATCCGCCTGAAAGCCGTTCTGTTCTTGGAAAACGAGCAGGTCGGTCTCGTCAGCACACGTTACCAGTATCAGTCATGGGGAGGCACACGGCTTGAGCGGCGTCTCACCGACGGGCTCTCGGCGATCCGGAAGAACGCGAAAAAGGATGACTTCCTTGTGATGGAGCGCAGCCTGTCGGACCCGTTCCTTTACAGGCTGAGGCTGCACCGTGCCGGATCAGCCGATTTTGCCCGGTTGGTCGCCGCTGCGGGAACGCGAAGATGGGGGCCAGTAGATGAGAACGATCCGCCCGTGTCGGAAAAGACCGTTAATGCGTTTGCGGAAGCGCAGGAAGCCCGACAGAACGCTCCATTTCAGCTTTTTGAAGACGATCCCGAGTTCCACGAGGCTCGCATGAGGCGGATTGCACGTGCGAAAGCATTCAGCAGCAAGGTGCTGCCGCTGTATGGGTTCAGGTGCGCCATTTGCGGAAACGGACTCGTGGGGGATGGCACATGGGAAGTAGAAGCGGCCCACATCGTCCCTCGAGGGTATAAGGGCGTGGATGACGCGCGCAACGGGCTTGCCTTATGCCGGTCCCATCATTGGGCATTCGACCGAGGCCTGTTTGGCATTGGGGCAGATGGAAAGGTCGTCGTCAGTCCGGATGCCGCCGCCAAGAGTCAGAACGGGCATTTGGTTCCGTTCAGCGGCAAGCCCATTCGTGACCCCTCAAATCCAGCCATGCGGCCGCACCCGGACGCTCTTGCCTGGCATCTCAAGCATGTTGTGGGCTTGGATTAGCGTTGGGGCACAGCGAGGAAGAACAATTGCCCGCCTGCCGTTTTCAATGGTCCGCTCACCGGGCACGCACGGTACCGACCTCTGCCGTGCCGGCGGCGCTATGCTAGGTCTCCTGCGGGCGCGCGGACGGTCGGAACTGCCGCCTCCCTGTGGCCTTCGGCCAGCCGCCCTTGCGGGCCGTTAACCGGGTTCGCGGTTGCGAATTTGCTCCGCCGCCCGTCTGGCATTTTGTTCCTTCACGGACATCCGGGCGGCTCTGCCTTATGCGCTGCAATCTTCACTGTGGCGGCGGGCAGGCAGGGCTCTGCAGCGACGTGAATCCAGGGCAGGGGTTGACACTCCAGCGGGCCGCGTATGCTCGGGACAAGGCAGGCCAACAGGCCTGCCCGCAGCCGCGCAGCGGCGACCCGAGCGGCCCGGCTGGCTGTCACCGAGCCCCGGGGCCCCATGTCTATGCGGGAGGAGCGGTGCGCGCAGCGCGCGAGGGCGGGGCGCGTGACCCGCCCGAGAGCTCCGGAGCATCGACATGGGGAAGGGTGAGGGGAACCCCTGCCGGATCAGCCTTGCGGAATCTATGCCGCGAGTGTCGCGGCAGCCCCCGCCGGTGACTTCCCGCTCCGTCGCCCCTTCGGTTCATCCTTCCATTCCCGGTAAAGCCGCAGCGCGGCCCGCAGGTCGGAACGGGTCCCTGGCGGAAGGCTGGCGAATCCATCGGCGGCCTCCAGTGCGGCGAGCTCCGCCACCGGGTCGGCGAAGGTCCTGCCGCCGAGCAGACGTCTCGCGCGGTTCACCCGGCTCTTGGCATTCCGCGCTGCCGCGCTTGAGAAGCCTCGCCGCTGTCGCAGCCACTGTCCGAAGCGGCCCTGGATTTCCGGGATCGTCTCCCCGGCCTCGCGCGCGAGGATGACCCGGCCGATCGTCTCCGCCAGCGGTGCCGGAACGGCATTCGCTATCATCTGGTCGATGTCCCGGGATGTTGAGCCTTCCCACCGCCAGCCGACGGGAAACCCCTGAATTCTTGCAACCTGATCCTGCGTCAGCACTGCGGCCTGTTGTGCGGGCATGGGGTCTTCCGGATGCGGGCTCGCCAGATACTTCGGCCGTGGCCGCTCCCGCGTCGTGCGGATGACCGCAGGCGCGGGCTCGTCGAGCGTCCGGACACCGCGGCCCTCGTAATATGGCCGCGTGAAGAACGCGCCGGCCTCGATAAGCGCCGCATCTGCCGGGTGCGGCTGGTAGGCCGCGGGCATTGGCCGTCGCGAGCTTCCTCGCATCGTCGGGGCGGGTTCATCCGTGCTCCACACCCCGCGCTTTCCCGGGTGCCGAGGATGCACATAGAAGGCGTCACCGAGGGCATCGCCGAGCATGTCCCGCACCGTCATCGGCCTATCCGACCTTGCAGCGACGAGAACGGACTCAAGGAACCCGTCCTGCTCCCCGAGCCGGCCGATGACGAACAGCCGCTTGCGTGCCTGCGGAACGCCGTAGAAAGCGGCATTCAGCTTGCTCTCCGTCAGCCCGTAGCCTGCCTTCACAAGCATCGCGCGGGCATCCGCCCATGCCGTCGATTTCGCTGCCTGCGGCACGTTTTCCATAAGGAACCAGCGGGGGCGGGCGATGCAGACGAGCATGGCGAAAGCACGGGTCAGCGCCGCCCGCTCGCCTTCCACCCGCCGGCCGGCCGCGGAAAAGTCCTGGCATGGAGGGCCGCCGCAGATGATGTCTGGAGCAAGCGCGGCGATCATCGGGCCGACGCGGAAGATGTCCTTGAGGTCGTGCTGCCAGACGTGCGGACCGACATTGCGGCGGTAGATCTCCACCGCCGGCTCCCACGAATCATATGCCTGAACGATTTCGAATCCCGCCCGCTTCAGGCCGAGCGACATGCCGCCCGCACCCGCAAAAAGATCAACCGCCCGCACCCTGAAACCCCTAAATTAAATGCCCTTTCTTGAATCCGCCTGCGTAACTGAAGAGTCAGTTACGGAATCGTTCCTCCAGGAAGGGCAAAAAATCAAGTTCACGCCGGGAGCGGCGAGGGGTCGCAACGGAAGCGGCCAGGCGGGGAATGCCTCGATTTTCCCGCGGTCTTATACCCGCGGCGACCTGAGAATCGCGCTGTATGGCCGTTTATGTGCGAAATTTTATTACGCGAACCCCGAAATCGGCCCGATTCCACCCACTTGGTGGCAGGCAAGCCTTTCCCGTTCTCTCCTTCGGAGAGCGGCATTTCGGCTCGATCTTGAGGGTCAACGGGAGGTTCCCGTCGTCATCCCGGCGGCCCCTCATCCCCATGGAGCGGGCCGGCAGGCCCGTTCCTTGGGTCGGATGGACTATCTGAAAGGTAGTCCATCCGGTCGTTATCCATTGTCCTCGGAGTGCAGCGGGCATCATTCGCCTGCAGGCGCTTCTTCGCCCATTCCAGAGACTCGGACTCCTTCACCATCGCCTTGGCGGTTTCCGTGTCCACGATGAGCCATGAGTAGTCCGTCTTCGGGAGGATTCCCCCAGAGTAGTCGAATCCGGCTATCGTCCCGTCAGGGCGTTTCGAGAACCCGAACCCTGCCGCCTTCATTGCCTGTTTCACATGCCTCGCCCGCAGCCGCCCGGACTTCGGAGCCTCCACTGTCACACCCAGCTTTTCGGCGAGGGGCAGGAGGTCCCCAACCGTCTCGCGCCCGGTGAGCCTGAAACGCTCCACCGCGCCCACGGTGCCGATGAAGGCGCTGCGCGTTTCTCCGTAGACGGTCTCGCGCGGTTCCCGTAGCGGCATTGGGGGGAGCGGGTCTTTCACATCCCACTCCTGAATCTCTCCGTGCAGCCACTCCAACTCGACCGGGTCGAGGTCGGCATCTGGCCACATGCCGAGCGCGATCGCGGCATGCCAGGCCTCGCACGCAGCCGCTTCCGATGCCTCCCGCGCGGCATCCAGTTCGGCTTGCCTGTCGTCGTCGCCCTCCGGGGATCTCCCCGCCGCCTCGCGTGCCGCAACGGCTGCGTCGGCATACTCCCTGACGAGCCGCATGTGCCGCATCGCGAGGGCCATGCGCGCGTCGTCAGGCTCGTAGTCGCTACGCTGGGCATTCGCCCACAGCGTCCGCCATATCTCGACGGGGGACCGGTGCGTGTCCAGCCCGAGCCAGGTGTGCCCTCGGACGCGGCGCAGCCGCTTCCAGGCTTCGAAACGCTCCTGTTCGTTGCAGCTGGCCGCCGTGCGGCCGCTGTCCGACGCTCCGCTTTCGGTATCCGTTTCCTGCCGCGTGGAGTAGCGTGCCGCATAGCGCGCCACGGTTTCGGCTGTCTCCGCCTGTCCGTTTCTCCCATGGCGCGGCGCATATTCCGGGTTCTCGTCCCCGATCACATATGCCGCACAGCCCCGGTCAGGGCCATCTTCGTCGCCTTTCCTCGTTCCGAACTCCCGTCGGAAGGCGTCGCAGATCGCTCGCGCGTCCGCAATGTCCGGCACGGCGATGAGGATGTGCCTGTGCGGCGTGCCGCTCTGCTGCGGCTGCGCGTTCCAGAAGCCGGACGGCCGGATTCCGCGCTCGCGCAGCATGCACATCACGCGGTGGAAGTCCGCCTGTATCGCGGCCAGCGCTTCGAGCGGCCCGAGATCAGGGTCCCACTCTGTCGCCCGGCTTCCTTCGTTCGTGGAGTGGGGGACGTACTCGCCGGGCAGGGTGATCGTGATCCAGCACACGTGCCAGTTGAGCATACGCCAGCGGTAGAGCATCATGTCAATCAGCGTCCGGCGCTCCGCCGCCTTTGCCGCCCGCGCCCGCCTGTCCACTTCCAGCATTGGAATCCGGATGCCTGGATCATCCTCGCGGACCAGCCACAGGTCGCCCAGGATTTGCTCCGTCCGCTGCCTGTGCTGCCGATGCAGTAGCAGGCTGTAGTCCGACACGTACAGCGGCCGTCTTGGCGCCTTCCACCCGCCGACGGCACCAAGCGCGGCCTCGACATAGAGCAGCGCGTCCGACTGCGCCCGCCGCGCCCGCTTCCGCTGGATTTTCTCATCCCGGCCGCGCCTGTGCTCTGGCTCCTGATTAATGGGATTTCCGTCCATGTCTTTCGACGGGAACCGCTTAGCATACTCCCGGGCTCTCTCCTCCGCCCATGCCGCAAGCCCTTCGGGCGAAAGCCCCAGGATCGCCAGCCCCTCCCAGCCGGCCTTCTTCAGAATCCACTCCTCCCGCTCCCGCCGGCGGGGCGCGGGCATCCGCTCCAGGTACGGCCGCAATTCCGGCGGCAGGAAATCCGCGACCCGCGACGGATCGCGCTCTTCCTCTGGGATCGCCGGAGGAACGAACTCCTGCGGCCCGATCGCCAGGCCGCGCTTCGGTTTATGCCGCTCCCACTCCTGCCAGCCCTGTTCCTCTCGGTCGAGGTCCGCCATGTCGGCGGCAAGGATCGCCTCCGGGTCCAGCGTCTCGCCGCTCCTGCCCGGCGTCGAATCCCTCCCGCTGCCGATCCTGCCGGCGGCGACGCACTCCAGGAAGACCTCGCGCGCCAAGCCGTGGCCGAGGTAGCCGCCGCTTGTGAGGGCGGCCGGGGAGATGCGCAAGGTATCCGAAAGCCGTCGCGAATACCGGGCTCTGTCAACAAATTTGGTTCGAGGGGTGAGGCGGTGCTGCTGGTTGGCTGGGGCGTGTCCCAGCCGGGGGGTCACCCGCTACGGCCGGGCGTCTTTACAGATGCTGAAAGGTGGTCGATCATCATCTTGCCTCTGAAACGCCGCCGAGGGTGCCAGCCCGCTGACGCGGCGTTTTCTTCTGCTCACGCATCGATGCTGACGCCGCCGGCGGCTTCAGACAAGTGTCCCTTCCCGCCGGATTCGGCGCCGTGCGGCCGCGAGCGGGACCGGGGCCTTATCCCGGATGCCGCGCTGCGCGCGGTTCTCTCACCCCTCCTCACTTCGGGCCTCCGGCCCTTCGTCGGGGCTCGGCATCGCGGGACCCTTTGGCCCCTTTGACATGCCTCCTCCGCCTGTCGCGCTCCCGCGCTCCAAGGCCCGCGGGCTGCGCCCCCTGACCTTGGGCCAGGATCGCGGCGGATCGGCCTGTCAATCCGCGCTCCGCACCCCCCGCCCGGCGGCCCGGTCGCGTCCGGTCAACGCCACCGCTTCCTGCCGTTCCCGCTCCCTGTCATCACAATAGCATTCGCAATTTTTCAGATCACTAAGTAAAAATTTCTAAGAGGCCTTGTGATCATCACATTGTTGTCAGTTTAAGAGTAGGTTAATAAATCACTTGTCGCAGTAGTTATATCGTTTTTTCTTCCATTTTATGCTTGACACCAGCAACGCCGCGACTCAACATGATTATAGAAGGCTGCGGAATTGGCCGACGCCTTTGAAGGACAGGAGGTTTTCTATGAGTGAGGTCAGTCAGGTCGTCCTGATCAACGCGAACGATGCCCGCATTTGGGCTGTCGGCCACACCGTCGAGGAGGCGCAGGCCGATCTCGACGGAGCTGTGAACCAGGCTCATGCGTGGGAGGCCATCTCGAGATGGCTCTACGACGAGTGCGACGATCGCGGCGGCTGGACGCGCTTCAAAGCCGTCCTCGTGCCGGCGGGCGAGTGGGAGGCAGACGATGCCGAGCGCGCGCTCGGGATCGGCGAGATCGTCGGCTACTACCGCTGCCGCGAGTCGCTCGACATCAGGAACCTGCGTGTCGAGTGGCAGGACGGCAGTTATGCCATCCTCGCCGACGTGAGCGGCGAGACGGAGCTGGAGTGGCTCGATGCCGACGGCGATGTCGAGACCGGTCCAGACAGTCATCTTATCACGAACCGCCGCATCGACTACCGCGGCGACGAGATCGACGAGATTCACGCGGCGATGCAGGCCCACATCGACGCGCTGCCGGAGGCCGAGCGCGAGCGGCTGCGTGCCGATTGCGCCGAGGCCGCGGCCAGGTGGGAGGCAGAGAGCCGGGCGCTAGCCTGACACGGACGGCCGGGGCTACGGCCCCGGCTGGCCTCCTCCCGAGGACTCGCCGACGAGTCCTCCGGCGGCGGCAGCACCGCCGGGAACAGCAACGAGAACAAGGGGGAACGCGTCATGCTCACACTAGGCCAGATCATTGAGCGTGAGGGTCGCATCAGACAGGCCCGCAGGCTCATCGCGGAGGCGCAGCAGTCGCTGCGCCAGGCGCCGTTGGCGAGCCGCTACGACGGCATGCGTATCGGCAGCGTGCAGCGCCAGCTCGATGCGGCACTCGACACGCTTGAGGACATCACCGTGCTCGACGACGGCGACGACGAGATCGACGATATCCACGAGGTGATGCAGCGCTACATCGACGCGCTGCCGGAAGCGGAGTGCGAGCGACTCGAGAGAGCCGAGCGTGAGTGGCTCGAGCACGTCGAGAGCGGAGCCTACGAGAAATGGGTTCAGGCTGTGCTCCAAGAAGATGACGAGCTCGATGAAGCGGCATGAAGCAGCGCCGGCCCTCGCGCCCCGGCTGCCCCCGCCAGAGTCCTGGGCAGCCAGGGTTCCGGCGGCGGCAGCGCCGCCGGGAACGCGTCATCAAGAAGGGAGACACCGATGAGCGGACAGGAACAGGAAGACGACATCATCAGAGCAGGCGTGGACTACCCGGCCGAGCATCACTTCAGGATCAAGGGCCAGACCCTGGTCGCGGTCGGGCCCGGGGAGCACAGGGCGGGATATATGGGCGAGTGGTCTGTCTACCGGAAGCGCCGGGGCGGCAAGCGCGAGTATCTCGGCGATGCCGTGGTGGCCAGCGACGGCTTCGCTTCGACGGCGGCCGTGAGGGCATTCACCAAGGTCGACCTCTTCGGGGCGATGGACAATCCCTATCTCGCCTACTGACGGCCGGGGCCTCGCGCCCCGGCTGCCCCCTCCCGAGGGCTCGCCGACGAGTCCTCCGGTGGCGGCAGCACCGCCGGGAACAGCAACGAGAGCACAGGGGGACGCGTCATGACTAGCAGGATCATCATCCCAGCGCCGGAGGGCATCGTCGAGACCACGGTCGTCGAGACTGTCGAGCAGCGCGACGAGGCGACGATCTACATAGTCGAGTACGAGGGCGAGAGAGAATGCCGTTTTGCCGTCATCGTCTATGCCGACGGCGGCATCATTACTTCTAGCGACTGGCAGGGGGACTGCATTGATGCCGAGGCGGCTCGACGGTACCTCGCTCCGGAGTGGGCGCATAGGTGGATGACGATGCCGGACTGCGGACCGTGCGTCATCATCGGCGGCCTGCCGCGCGGCTTGCTGTATTAGCTCAGATCAGGGAGGCCGCCTGAGGCCAGCACCGGGGCGAGGCCCCGCCCTCCCCCGGAGACGCTTCCGCAGCGCCTCCGGGGAGGGCCGGAGAAGTCCGAGACCGAAACCTGAGGAGGGGCGGTGATGAAGAAAGTGTGCTGGTGGGAGGACATGCCAGAGTGGCGGCGTTTGGCTGAGGCCTGCAACGAACTTGAGGCTGCGGAGAAGGCGGAGCGCGAAGCGGGCAGTCGGCTGCTCGCCAGTGTGCAGATCGGTGGCGACACTCCCGAAAATCCGTCCTGGTGGGAGGCTAGGCAGTCATATCTCGAAGCTGTCGAAACCCGGGAAGCGGCATTTGCAGCGTGGGAGAGGGCCGACGGTGCCTTTCGCGCGTCTCCCGTAGGGCAGGCGCGATCCCGCTGGCTTGCCCGCCTCGCCGCTGATCCTGTCGCGCGGCAGTCCGCAGTCACTACCAAAGAGGAGATTGTGTCATGAACCCGCACCCCGAACCCCGCCGCCGCCCCGGTCGTCCGCCGCGTGGCGGCAGTCCAGAGGCCGCGGCTGCAGACCGCCAGCGCCGCCGGGAGGAGTATGCCCGCCTCCGGGCCTCGCTGGACCTCTCCCCGGCGGAGCTCGCCGCGCTTCTTGGGCTGTCCGTCAACACCATCCGCCGCCTCCCGGGGTGGAGCGACCCGGCCCTAGCGCCGACCGATAAGGCCCTCGCGACCATGCGCCGCGAACTTGCCCGCCGCACCCGCGAGCGGCTGGAGGAGACCCGCATCCGACGCGAGATCGAGCGGGATCTCTTGGAGGCCGAATGCCGTCTGCACATGCTGGAGTGCGGCGCGCTCTACGGCGAAGACGAGCAGAACGAACAGGAGGCAGCATGACTGGAGAGGATGACATCAGGGAAATCGCCGTCGTCGGTCTGTCGCGGGGGTGCGTCGGGTGTCCGGTCCCGCAGCGGGTGCTGGATGCCGCCGGTGACCTCGCCGCGCTCGGCATCCGGCACGAGGACCTGCCAGAGGAGATCGAGGACATGGCGGAGATCGCCTGCGGCCCCTGCGGCGACTCCGTTCTGTGCGAGCGCGTCGGCGACCGCCTTGAGATCAGTCTCGCGAAGCGGGAGCAGGTGGCATGATCACGGGAATCTCGGTCCTCGCAGGCATCTTGGCCGTCATCGTTGGCCGCTGCCTGTTGTCGCGCCCCGCGCTGTTTGACACGCCGCGCCTTCCGGTGGGGATGCGGTTCACCGAGACCGAGATGCAGGCGATCGGTGCCGTGCTGCGCTTCGGCGGGTATGCGGCGCTGATCGGGGTGATCGCGTCCGCCATCGTCCGCGCCGTGGCGTGATCTCCGCAAAGCATAACTGACTTTTCAGTTACGCTTTGCGGAGATCACAACGGGAAGTCCCACCACCGCTGAACTTTTCCTGGGCTCTTGCCCCCTCGCTGCGTAAAATCCTGCCGGAAGATGCCCGTCTGGCGCGTCTCCGCCGGCAAGGGGCCCGTGGTTCGGCCGATGGCCTGCACCCGCGCCAGCCCCTTGCGTACGGCTTGCCGGACAGGCTGGGAGTGGGCAGGTTTTAGCGCGTGAAGGAGGCGAAGATGACCGGATTTGCTCGCGCAGCTCTTTGGAGCGGAATTCTGAACGTCGTCGGCTGGGCGGCCGCGCTCGCATACGTTGGCGGCCGGGAGGCGATGCGGGCCCTCGGCTTCTAGCGGCCTGGCGATTTCGCAGGTCACGAAAAAGGGGGCTTTGGACCCCCCTTCTTCATTTCCTGCGGTCTGTCACGCCCCCGACAGGTGTCTTCCCTTTGCCGCCAGACTCGCCTCCCTTGTCCTTGCCTTTCGGCAGGCCGGGCAGGCCGTGAATGCCCCGGTTCATGACCGCCGCCAGCCCGCCGGCCGTCGCGATGAAAAGCGATTTGTCGCCGAACTGGTGCCCTGGCGCGCCGAACCACGTCATGATGCGGTCGGGGATGGCGAAGATCTGTCCGAAAAGATGCGTCACGAGGTAGAGCGTCAGGAAGGTGATCAGGATGTACCCGACGATGAGGGCTGAAGGTCCGATCAGATAGCCTCCCGTCTGGCCGAAGAAGGCGGTCGCCCACAGCACCTCCACCCCGCCGACGATGAGCGGCAGCAGAATGTAGGAGGCCTCGAAAGCCAGCAGGCCGAGCACGGGCATCAGGAAAACCTGAAACAGGAGCATCGCGCCGATCTTGCTTTGCTGCGCGAGCAGGTCCTCGCCGTCCATCCGGAGGAAGCCGAAAGCCCACACGATCAGCGAGATCGCGGCTTCGAGCACCGCCAGCAGCCACAGAGACATGAACACCCACACATAAATAAAAGGTAGGACGGGCAGCACGTATGCCCGCACCGCTCCGATGATCCAGAGGGTCCCGAGGGCGGGTGCCGCCCACGCGATCCCCCACAGCGCCGCGCCGTCCGTTCCGGCAGCATCGCCGGCGATCGTGTTCGCAAGCGTGATCGGAACGAACGCGGCAGCGATGCCCGCCTCTGCGATCGTCATGAACACGTGCCCGCTGGAAATCTGGTCGCCGATCGGATCGCTTTTCAGCATCTTCTCGACCGTTGAGTCGGCATCATCTCCCTTCGCCATCGCCCATTCGCCGAGGTCACGCCAGATCGGCGACAGGATGCGTGTCAGCATGCCCGCCTCCTCGTCGCCTCCGGCGGCGAAATCATTCGCCGCAAGCTGGATCTCCGCTTCCTCGCCTGCCACCAGATGCCGGAGGGTCGCGAGCGCGGCCCCCAGGTGCTTCTTGCCCGCGCTTCCGGATTCACCGAGCCGGATTTCTGTCCGCTCGTGCTTCGCTCCCGACAGCGCGGACACCGCCTGCGACCGCTGGCTTATGTGCATCCACCACATGCCTGCCGTCGCCACACCTTGCTGTCGCGCGGCATCCGCCAGCCGCTGTTGCCGCGCGGCGGCATCTTCATCCAGCGCCATCTCCTTCGCCACGGCGGAGGCGATATCCGCGTCATACTGGCGGCCGAGCGCACGGACCACCCTCGCGACCTGTGGCAGGCGGCGGTCGCGGACTGCCATCAGCGCTGCATCCGCTGACAGCGGCGCGTCCTGTGACCGGAAGAGCTCGCCGAACGGCTGCGCGAGCTCTTCCCGCACGGCCTTGACGACGTTCGCAACCGCCGCCTCCCGGTCGGCGGTGAACCCTGGTCTGTCTGGCACGACGGGCAGCGCGATCCGGCCGCAGTCTGGCCCATAGTCCCATTCCGTCCGGACATTCGCCGTGACGGGATTCCACCATCCCGTCGTGTCGCTCCTGCGTTCCCCCTTCACGGGCGGCACCCGTGCGGGGGGCAGTCCCCATGGCCCTGCCATCCTGTTGTGCACGGCCGCGCAGATTTCCGACTCCAGCACGTCCATGACCAGCCGGGAGCCGCCCGAGGACATCGGGGCGATCCGCACTTCCCTGCCCGCCGCATAGTCTACGTACGCTACCCACGCTGCGTCCGCCAGGTTGATCGCACCGCGCGCGATCACGTCGCGCAGCAGGTAATGCGCGCTGGAGAAATTCGCCGCGATCGGGACAAGGAGGCCGAACCCCAGCACGAGCCGCAGCGGCGCCCAGATTTGATGGTACCGGTCGCCGAGCACCTTGCCGGAATATGCCGACGAGATGATGGCCGTGACGACATGCCAGCCGATGAAGAGCGCGCCCGCATACGTCAGCGCGGATGAGAAAACGGCCATCGCGAAGCCCCATGGCGAGGACGTGTCATCGGGCAGCAGAGCATTGATCCATGCCCAGGCGACGTTATGCGGCGAGGGCTCCGCGAGCAGGTCGAGGGCCATGATTATCACTCCTGCATCGCTGTTTCCGGCGCATCAGGAGGTGCCGATTCCGTCGCCCCGTCGGCGACGGCGAACGGGGTTCCGACGAACAGCTTTTTGTCCCTTTCGGCGGCATGCTTCCGTACGAGCCGCCTGACGGAATCGGCGGGCACGTCGCCCGCCTCGACCGCCGCCAGGACGACCGCGCCGAGGACGATCTTCCGTCGCGTGTCGTCTTTCCGCGCCGCCGCTTTTTCGCGCGCCCGCAGCCGTGCCAGATCAGTTTCAAGTTTGGCCTTGCGCTGAAGCAGGCTGCGCTCCCGAGCCCGCAGCTTTCCCAAGTCCAGCATCCTGTTTCCTCCTTCTCGTATCCGCCGGCGGATGCCTCTGCGACCGCCCCCTCCTGCCGGAATCGCTCCCTCAAAAATGTTGAAGACGCGAGCCATTCCTTGCGAAACGCCGCCCATCGAAAAGCGACGCCGTTTCGATGATTTGGCGAGACCTTGCGCCCGTCAAACCGCCGACAAAACATGAGTGGGTAGGCCCCAGGGGTCAGGCCTCCCTGGCCTGAAGGGCGCGATTAAGCGTTGCAAGCAACGCAATCGCGCCTGTCGGCCTGAAGCCGCGACGGAGGAGGACGAGACGATGGAAGCAGGAGTCAGGCGGTTGAGCCGGGAGGATTCAGTGGCGACCGAAGCGCCGATTTTCGCCGTTCATCTACGCTGGCGCCGCTTCCGGGATTCGCCGCTTTTGGCTGTCCGCGCGGACGGACTGACTGAGGCTCGGATGGAGCATTACGGCCGTCGCGTCGGACTTCACCGCATCGCGATCGATGGCCGTGCCGCGATGATCGGCATGAACGAGCAACGCGATGCGCTTCTCTGCGAACTCGAATTGGCCGGGTACGTCGTCGAGGAGTCTTTCGCGTGACGACGTCGCTCCCGCCCGACAGCGCGATCTTCAATGTCCGCGTGAGCGTTTTCCAGCGGAGCGCGGGTCGCTCCGCCGTAGCCGCCGCTGCCTACCGCAGCGCCTCTCGCCTCACCGACGAGCGCATAGGCGAGAGGTTCGACTACCGTAAGAAGCCCTGCCGGGACGCGTTCATAATCGCGCCTCCGGGCGCGCCCACGTGGGCTTACGACCGCGAGGAATTGTGGAACCGCGTCGAGCGGGCCGAGCGTCGGAGGGATGCCGTTGTCGCGCGCGAGGTTTTAATCACCATTCCCCGCGACATTCCCGAGGAGGATCGCCGCGCTTTTATCGAGCAGGCCGTTGCACCGTACGTTGCCGCCGGTGCCATTGCTGACATTGCCTATCACTGCCCGCGCGCGGCGGACGGGGAGGAGCAGCCCCACTTTCATGTCATGCTGTCCACGCGCGCTCTGGACCCGTCACCCGAGTCTGGATTCGCGAGGACCCGCAATGCGGCATTGACTGCGATGTTCGAATCCGGCGGCCGCCATGGCGGTGGCGAACGCGGCGAAGCCCTGAAAGCTGAGCGCGAGCGCATCGCTGCCTTAATGAATGATTTTCTCGCCCGGGCAGGCAGCGTCCGCCGGGCAGACCACCGCAGCAACGCAGCGCGCGGCCTCCACGATCGTGAACCTGAACCCCGCATCGGCGAGGGCCGCAAGCGGGCCGTTCTCAGACGCAGGCGGCACGATCGCCGCACTGCCGCCGTGTCCGCCATGCGGCAGGCACGGATCGTGGCAAACGCACTCACAGCTACCGAGGAGGAGATCATGCAGACCAACCCCGCGCGCCAGGCGAAAGGAGGCATCCGCCCTCGCACGAAAATGGACTTCAAAGCGCGCCTGCTGCGCAAGCGGTTCCCCGACCTCCTGAGCGTCGAAGGCTGGGCTGGCAGCCTGCATTTCGTCGACACGAGCGACCCGAGTTTCACGCGCATCGCGACGAAGGACGGCGGGCATGTCGAAGTCCGCAACCGTATCGCAAGGGTCTACGGCCAGCGCGGGCAGGCCGACGCGCTCGCCGCCGCGATCGAGGCGGCTGGCGACGTGGATGCCGTCGAACGCCTGGAGCAGCTCCGCACCCTCCAGCGCAGGGGTTCTGGCATCCGCCAGCGCCGGAAGCCGGACGGGATTCCCGCGCTCCCGGCCGCCGAGGTCGAATCCCTCGCGGACCGCTGGCGCAGCCGCGGCTACCACCGCATTACCGAGGCCCCGGACGGCGTGTGGATCGAGATCGGCCGCTGCCGCCTGCAGGATCTCGGCGACGAGCTCCGCGTGCACGGCCCCGTGGCCAGCGATGCAGCCGTCAGGGCGATGGTCGAGAAAGCAGCCGCCGAGTGGGCTGGCGAGGTCGAGGTTTGGGGCGACCAGGCGTTCGCAGACCAAATCTGGCTTGAGGCGCAGCGGCAGGGGATCACTGTCTACGACCAGGCGACTGGCGAGCTCTATCACCCCTCCGAGGAGGTCCGCGCGCGCTATGATCGCGACCGCAGCCGTCTGAAGGCCGAAGGCGAGGAGATCGAGGAGATCAAGCGGCGCAAGGCCATAGCCTCGCTCCTCCTTGAGGCCGCCTCTGGCAATGCCGAGGCCCTAACCCGCCTCCGCACCAACGACAGGGACCTCGCCGATTTCGTGACACTCCACCTCGACGACGAGCAGCGCGGCAGGCTTGTCGGCAAGCCGGAAGCCGATGTCGTCGCGGCCCTCGCCGATTTCCGTTCCTATGGCCGGGCCGCCCGTGCCGCCGAGGACGAGCGCCGCAAGGCCGGGCCGCGGGTCGTCGGCTACGTGGTCAGCAACGAGCACGGGGCTGTGGAGCTCGAAACCGAGGACCTGTCGGAGGCTTACGAATACAAGGACGTGCTGGATGCCGAGGGGCGCAGCGCGGCCATCGGCACGGCGTACTCCGATGGCAGCACGTCCTTCGAGGCCGCTCCCCGCCGGCCGGTGCCGCATCCTGACGCGGAGACTCACGAGCGGAGGCCGACATGATGCCCGACGGCGAGGCCCACGCGCTCCGCCGATATGTCCATCGGCGGGCGCATGGCTTGGCATTCCCCGAATACTACCGCTATGACGGGGCGCTTGGGTGCTGGGTGGCGTCCGACGCGGCGGAGGCCATTGGCCGCTGCGATGGCAGGGCCTTCCGGCAGGCCCGCCGCCCCGGCCTGCCCTGGTGCCCGTGGCTGGGTCCGGACACCCGCATCGCCAGCGACCACGCGCTGCAGGTGTTTTTCGAGCTCCGCGCCGCCGAGCCTCAGGACTGGCACCGCCTCCTCCGGGAGGTCAGCCGCAGCCCCCGTCGCGCCCTCCGCGACTGGCGCCGGCAGGGCCGCGAAGCCATTGCCCGCGTCCGCATGCAGGGCGCGGCGGAATCCGGCATCCGCCTCCCCAGCGCGCTCGCCGAGGAGTTCCGGATTCCGGGGAGGGGCATGCGGAGCCTGAAGGAGGCGTAACTGGAAATTCCGTTACGCCTTCGCACGGTTCAGGGCGGGCAACGGCAGCAGGCCGCGTGCCTTCCTCCCCGCGTTGCGGCCGTTGCTTCGGAATTAAAGCCTGAGTTCTGGCCCGCGTGCGCGGCAGAGCATGACACTCGCACGCACGGCATCGCCAAACGGACGGACATGCCCTTCGGCGTGAAGAACTGTTCCCCTCGGGAGCACGACCTCTCGCTCGTAGCGCACGACCATCAGGGTGCGCTCGTCATCTCCCTCGCGCCACACGAAGGCGGGAACCGTAACGGGCATTCCTGCCGGGACAAGGATCGCAGCCACGCCGGCACCGCCCCGGCTCCTGAACTTTCGTGCCTGGCGTTCGACCAGGGAAGCGGAGACGAAGCATGGAGACGGTTCCCCGGGAACGAACGGTGTCGAGAATCCTCTCCAGAGGATCACATCCCTTGTGAATGTCCACGCGAAAGTCCTGTCCATGGCTTCTGCCCATTCCCCGTGGAGGCCGTTTCCCGCGGCGAGAGCGGCATTGAGAGCTTTGCCATCCTCCTGTCCTGGATATGCGCTCACGGAATAGCGGCGCAGGGCAGCAAGCGCCTCGTCATCCAGCGGCTTTTCCTGGCGAAGGAACCTTGCCGCACGGCTGCCGGAAGCAACGTGGTCTCCGAAGTGGCCGATGACGGCTGGAAGGTAGCTGGCGTTTGCCCGACCCATCAGTTTTCTCCTTTCGTCACCGCGACCATTCCTCGCCGATCCAATGCCATACGACCCGCAGGAGGGTTCCTGATGCCAGTGCAATGCATGGGATTGCAAGCCGCATTGCCTTGGAGGATCTGTCCCTACCGGAAGGCCTCAGGGTCAGGAGCCTGGCTGAAATCCTCGAAATTGTCTTTCAGGGCGGACAACGGCGGCAGCGGTTTCCGGGCCGCAGCCTGTTCCCGTTCCGCGATCACGTACCACGGGTACCAGGCCGAGAAGGGGATCCCTCTCGGCTTTGCGGTCTCCTGCGCCTCCCGTCGTACCGGTGGCGGGACACGAGCGAGCAGGGGGGGCATCGGCCGATGCTTCGCCCATTCCTTCTCGACCGCCTCAAAAACGGCATCGCACCACGTTTTCATGGCTTCCGCCTTCACGGCCAGCCGTTGACTGTAGTCATAGGCGAGCCGTGTCACGTCTGCGCTCCGGAGCGTCTTTTGCCCCGTCTCCAGCCCCGCATGATCGAGCACCGCAGATATGGCATCGGGTCTCACTTTGCGGTCGCTGCATATGGTTGCAAATGTCCTGCGCAGGTCGTGTGCCGAAAAGTGCGGCACATCCTCCAGATGGTTGCTGAGCCGCCCCTTGATTTCCTGCGCTTTTCGCTTGGGGTCCTTTCGCTGCCGCCCCTTCGGCGTCTTCGGCGGCATGCCGCGCAGCCGCGCGATGTAATCCCGCGTTGCTGTCGTGGATATCGGCTTGTCCGCCTCGCCTTCCTTCTGTGTCAGCCGGGGGAAGACAAACCTCGACTCCCTTGGCGAGGCAGAAATTGCCCGATCCACAAGCAGCACGAGACGGGGCGGAATCGGCAAGGCGTGGAACCGCTTGGATTTCATTTGCGATTCCTGCCATGCTGCCACCTTCCAGCCTTTCGGGCCTTCCGGCCATGGCAGTATGCAGGCGCGTTCCACCGCCATCGCGGCGCTGGACCGCTGGGCTGTCAGGAACAGCCACCACAGGGCACACACGACAACCTCGGATGTCTCCCGCGCTGCCTTGCGCCCCTCCACCTTCCGATGTTTTTCAGCGACATAGAGCACCTTCGCTATGTCACTCAAGGACGGCATCCGGGTGCGCGGCTGGACCGCTGTTTCATCGAGTGGCTGGACCTCCAGCCACCATCGCGGAATCCCGTGCAGGCCCGATTTGCCCGCGTGTTTGCGCTTTGCAAAGCTAAGCGCCGCCTTCGCGTTGGCGACAAAAGAGCGGGAAGGGGTCTTCCCCCGCATGGCTGCCGCGTCCCGGACTGCTTCGAGGTCAGGAATGTCCAGTTCCGCTAGCATCTTGCCCCTGAGGCCATCCGCTTCCGGGATCGTAAGGGCATAACGGGCAATCTTGACGCTCCGCTCGGACGGCGGGCGAAGTGTCCCCCTCACGACACGCGGCTTGCCGAGGTAGCTTTCCGTATATTCCTCAACCAGCTTTTCCCATGTCCACGTGCCGGCCGCGATCTTCGTTGCCTTCTCGGCCGCCGCTTTCGCCTCGCCTTCGTCTTTTCCGGCTGCGAGCCCCGTCAGGTACCGTTCAGGATCTACGCCGTCGCGCAGCAGGTCCCGCACCTTCCGCGCAGTTTCCCTGGCCGCCTTGGCATTTTTGATCTTGTCGAGACCGCCCAGCCTTTTCGTCTTGCTTCCCCAGTTTAGTTGCCATCGGACCGAATGCCCTTCCACGACGAGCCGGAGGCCTTTTTCAACCACGTCAGAAAAGATGAATGATTTGGCCTGACCCTGGGCCGCCAGCCGCTTCGCCTCCGCGATCTCTGAAGGTCCGATTTCCTTGCGGATCGTCGGCATTTTTCCGTCTCGTCCTGATTGTGTGGGGGCGGCTTCTACCGACTTTCTACCGACTTGTAAACGGATATGCGGGAGTTTCGAGATGCCAATCCAAGTGAAATCAATACTTTATAATGATGAAAATTGTTGACAATAGATTCCTAATCTGAGGGTCGCAGGTTCGAATCCTGCCGGGATCACCATCTGAATCTTTGAAAAATGAATTAAATGCCTCGTAGCGTCGCGGCCCCGGGAGGCAAGTCATTCATTCTTTGGATAAATTTGCGTTCCGATAATTTGCGCCATTCGCTCCATATGCGGCGGCACCTTCGCTTGCGAATACCCCTCCTGAAAGTCCGCGGCCATCCACAAAGAAACGACCAAAGCGCAAATAACCACTGCCTTTTCCCGCGCCTCGTAATAAAGGAATGGCGCCAGTTCGAGCTGATGCTGACCTCTTTGGAAAACTTGCGTCCGAACGTCGCATCCGCCGGGCCTGGCACTGTCCCCCTGAGACGCAACGTGCGCGAAATGCAGATGCGATTGAAAATTTCGCATGCCGTACAATATCTAAATTCGCGGCCCGGGCATCCGCCATGGCGGATATGCGGCATGCTCCATATCGCCCCGTTGCGAACGGCTCTGTACCTCTGCCGGCCAGCAGCTGTAAGCGCGAGGCACATAGGCGCGGAAGCCTTCCGGCCGCTTCAGATGGGC
Organism: Chelativorans petroleitrophicus; assembly: GCF_025398195.1. GTDB lineage: Bacteria > Pseudomonadota > Alphaproteobacteria > Rhizobiales > Rhizobiaceae > Chelativorans > Chelativorans petroleitrophicus. Next base: position 41,979 of record NZ_JAODNV010000006.1, read on the forward strand.
GGAGTCGCGGCATGGCTGATCGCATCATCTTCTGTAACGTTTCGTCGCGGAATTTGAGGGATCGCGCCTCAACCTTTTCCAACTCAGCGGATTGTTTGCCCGGGTTCTTCAAAAGGGGAACGGCGCAGCGTTCCGCGCATCTCCATATCTGAGCAGGAATCACATGCACCGACGTACTTTCCTTGTTTGCGGGGGCAAGGCGCTGTTGGGGGCTGCTGCCCTCATGAGCACCGCGGCCATCGCCCAGCAGCCAGGCGGCGACCCCGCCGCCGGCGCGGAAGAGGGCACACCTTTCTCGTTTGATCAGCTGACCGCAATGATGAAGGAGCGGGCCGGCCAGCCATTCGAGCCTTCGCAGGAGGAACTGCCGGAGGTGATCGCCCGCCTCACCTATGACGAGCACCGGGCGATCCGCTACAGGCCGGATCAGGCCGTCTGGAAGGGCGAGGCGCCGTTCGAGCTGCAGGCTTTTCACCCCGGCTGGCTGTTCAAGCAGCCGGTGCATCTGTACGTGGTGGAAAACGGCCGCGCATCACCCCTTGAGTTCAACAGCGGCGTGTTCGAATACCGCAAGCCGCTGGACGCGCAGGCTTTCTCGGGCGTGGAGCTGCCCGGCGTGGCGGGTTTCCGCCTGCATTATCCGCTCAACAGGCCGGACGTCATGGACGAGCTGGTCGCCTTCCTGGGCGCCAGCTATTTCCGCGCGCTCGGGCGCGGCAATCTCTACGGCCTGTCGGCTCGCGGGCTCGCGGTCAACACGGCCACATCCGTGGGCGAGGAGTTTCCGGTCTTCACCAACTTCTGGATCGAAAAGCCTGGCCCGCAGGACGAGTCCATCCGCCTTTACGCCGCGCTCGACAGCGCCAGCGTGGCGGGCGCCTATGCCTTTACCATCACCCCCGGCCAGAACACGGTAATGGAGGTGACCGCGCGGCTGTTCATCCGCCGCGATATCGAACGTCTTGGCATTGCGCCCATGACCTCCATGTTCCTGTTTGCCGAAAACAACAGAAGCGCCTTCGACGACTATCGCGGCCAGGTGCATGACAGCGACGGGCTGAAGATCATCCGCGCCAATGGCGAGGAGGTCTGGCGCAACCTCAACAATCCGAGCGAACTCGCCAACTCGTTCTACATCGAGACCAGCCCCAAGGCTTTCGGCCTCTTCCAGCGCGACCGCGACTTCGACCACTATCAGGATGCCGGTGCGGGCTATCAGCGTCGGCCGTCGCTCCTGGTCGAGCCGCTCGGAGATTGGGGCAAGGGGGCGATCAACCTTGTCGAACTGCCGACGGAGCTCGAGATCAACGACAACATCGTCGCCTTCTGGATTCCGGAAGGCGAGATCAAGGCCGGCCAGGAGCTGGAATACAGCTACCGCCTCACCTGGGGCTCGATCGAGGAGCCCACGGGTGAATATGCGCGCGTGACGGCGCTGCGCACCGGCATCGGCGGCACCTCCGGCGTGGAGGAGAAGGCCGAGCACCTGCGCAAGTTCGTCGTCGATTTCGAGGGCGACATCCTCAAGAACGTTTCCTCGGAACAGAAGATCGAAGCGGTCGTTTCGGCAAGTCGCGCCGAGATCGTGCACACCACCGTGTCGCCGATCCAGGCCAATGGCGCCTGGCGCCTCGTGATCGATCTTGTTCCCGAAAGCGATGCGCCGGTGGAACTGAGCGGCTACCTCAGTCTGAACGGACTGCGGCTCTCTGAAATCTGGACCTATCAGTGGAGAAGGACAGATGGACAATCCTGAGAACGTATCCGCGATGCGCCGCGTTCTTCGTGAGAGCGAGTTGCCTGCTGCACCCATGGCGATGCCGGAGCAGGTGCTGGCACGCCCGCGGGTGATACGGGTGTTGCTTCTCAGGCCTCTCCTTGACTGGCTGACACCAAGATAGGCCGGACCGCCCAAAGGGCGGTCCCTAACGGAGTCTGGTCCATGCTGAGTGTGCGGCGCGTTCTGTCGCTGTCCTTTGCCCTCGTGACCGCGGCAGCTGCCAGTCTGCTGGCTGTGGGCTATTTCCAGTCCGACGGGCTGCAATGGCTTGATCTCGTGCGCGTCGTGTTGCTGGCGATCAGCACCGCGTGGCTTGCCTGGGGGGCGGTTCTCGCCCTCAATGGGCTTGCGACTTTGCGCGGCCGCAGGGCGTACCGGCTCGATGAGCCGGTTACTGCAACAACGGCGGTGCTGGTGCCGATCTACAATGAAGATCCGGCGAAGACCTTCTCGCATGTGGCAGCCATGGCCCGGAGCCTGGAGCGCGCGGGTGCCGCGTCGCGTTTCGACTTCGCCATCCTGTCGGATACCAATGACGAGCGCATCGCGGCCAAGGAGGAATTCTGGCTCGTGCGGCTGAAGGAGGAGGTGGGCGATGCCTGCCGGATCTTCTATCGCCGCCGCACGGCCAATATCGGCAAGAAGGCCGGTAATATCGCCGATTTCATCAAAACTTCCGGCGCCCTCTACGATTATCTCATCATCCTCGATGCCGATAGCCTGATGGAAGGCGAGACGATGATGGAGATGGTACGGCGCATGGAGGCGGACCCGAAGCTCGGCCTACTGCAGAGCTTGCCCAAGGTGATCCGCGCGCGCTCCTTCTTCGGTCGCGCGATCCAGTTCTCCGCTTCCTATTACTCGCCGGTCTACGCGCGCGGCCTTGCCATGCTGCAGGGGCGGGAAGGTCCGTTCTGGGGGCACAACGCCATCGTGCGCACGCGCGCCTTTGCTGGAAGCTGCGGCCTGCCGCAGCTTTCCGGGAAACCGCCCTTCGGCGGCCACATCCTTTCCCACGACTATGTCGAGGCTGCTCTTCTCGCGCGCAACGGCTGGGAGGTGCGGATCGACCCTGATCTGGACGGCTCGTTCGAGGAAGGGCCCGACAATGTCATCGATTATGCCAAGCGCGACCGGCGCTGGTGTCAGGGCAATCTGCAGCATGCGCGCATTCTGTCCGCGCCTGGGCTGAAGGGCTGGAACCGATTTGTTTTCGTGCAGGGCATCATGGCCTATGTGGCCGCGCCTCTTTGGGCGCTGTTCCTTGCGGCCAGCATCGTCGCTCCGGCCATGAAGGTGATCCCGGACTATTTCCCGGTGCCGGGGCTGCCCGTGTTTCCGCGCGTCGAACAGGCGAATGCGCTTGCGCTGCTGACGGGCGTGCTCGGCCTTCTCATCGGGCCGAAGCTCCTCATCCTGATCGACGGCATGCTTACCGGCCGGAACCGCCGCTTTGGCGGAACGCTGCGCTGCCTCGTAAGTGTAGCGGCGGAGATTGCCTGCACGAGCATCCTCGCGCCGGTGATGATGCTGTTCCAGACGAAGGCCGTGGGCGAAGTGCTGGCCGGGCTGGATGCGGGCTGGCCGGCCGCCGATCGCGAGGCAGGGCGTGTCGGCATAGCGGAAGCCTGGGCGGCGAGCTGGTGGATCGTGGTGGCTGGACTCCTGACGGCCGGTGCAGCCTACCGGCTTGCGCCGGACTACCTGCCGTGGGTGATGCTCATCGCGGCACCCCAGTTGGCAGCGCCGCTCATCATCAGCTTGACCTCCTATGCCGCGACGGCGCTTGGAAGACGTACGGGGCTGTTCATGACGGCCGAGGAGCTTGCGCCTTCCACCGTTATGGATTTGCAGCAGGAGGTGCTAGCGCGCTGGCGCGCCGGTGTTGCGGACGCGGGAGCTGGTCTTGCCCGGGCCGGCGCGCCGGCCGAAACCGAGAGCAGCCGGTAAGCACCACCCTTCCTTTCCCCGCACGCCGCGACCATCGGCCGGATGATCTTCCGCGGTCCCGCCCGTTGGAAGGGCTCGCGCGCTTCTGATTATGGGCCTTACAGCCAATCGGGGAGGGAATCGAGGCCGATGAGGTCCTCGTAGCTGAGGCGCGGCCGCACGACGTGGAACCTGTCGTCCTTGACCAGCACCTCGGGAACGAGCAGACGGGAATTATAGGTGCTCGACAGCACCGCCCCGTAGGCGCCCGCCGTGGCGACGGCGATCAGGTCGCCCGACTTCATTGCAGGCAAGGTGCGGTCCTGCGCCAGAAAATCGCCGGTTTCGCAGACGGGCCCCACGACATCGACGGTGAGGCGTGGCGTCTCCGGTGCCGGTTCGCGAACGGGACGGATGGCGTGATAAGCGTCGTAAAGCGTGGGACGGATGAGGTCGTTCATCGCCGCGTCGACGATGAGGAAGTTCTTGGCCTCGCCCTCCTTCAGATAAAGGACCTCCGACACCAGAATGCCGGCATTGGCCGCAATCAGCCGCCCCGGCTCCAGGATGGCCTTTACGCCAAGCCGCTCCACATGCCTGCGGACGACCGCGGCATAGGCTTCCGGATGCGGCGGCTCCTCGGCGTCGTCGCGGTAGGGCACGCCGAGGCCGCCGCCAAGATCCACATGGTCGATCGCGTGGCCGTCGGTGCGAAGCGTCTCCGTCAGCTCCGTCAGAAGCGCGAAAGCCTGATCGAAGGGCGCCAGATCGGTGATCTGGCTGCCGATATGCATGTCGATTCCGGTGACGCGAAGCCCGGGCAGGACGGCCGCGCGGGCATAGGCCGCTCGCGCGTCCTTCCAGCTGATGCCAAACTTGTTCTCCGCCTTGCCGGTGGAGATCTTCCGGTGCGTCTTTGCGTCCACGTCAGGATTGATGCGTAGGGAAACCGGCGCTTCCAGCCCGAGGGCGGTGGCGCGGGCGGAAAGCAGCTCCAGTTCCGGAAGGGACTCCACGTTGAAGCAGAGGATTCCGGCTGAAAGCGCAAAGTCCATTTCGCGCGCCGTCTTGCCGACGCCGGAAAACAGGATTTTCCCGGCAGGAATACCGGCGGCGAGCGCGCGTCGCAACTCGCCTTCCGAAACCACATCGGCGCCCGCGCCCAGATTGGCCAGCGTCTTGATGACGGCCTGATTGGAGTTGGCCTTCATCGCGTAGCAGACGAGCGAATCGATGCCGGCTAGCGCTTCGGAGAAAACACGGTAGTGCCGTGTGAGCGTGGCTGTCGAATAGCAGTAGAAGGGCGTGCCGACCTTTGCCGCGATCTGCGGTATCGGCACGTCCTCGGCATGAAGTATGCCGTCGCGATACTTGAAATGGTTCACCGGCAGGACCTTCCCGAATGTCGCCTGATTGTTATGGCCTGGGCGAAGCGCTATTCCCTGGATTGACGATGAGGGGTGTGGCCAACAGGGTTTGGCCGCACAATCAGATTAGACGGTCGAGAATGAACGGGCGGTCGCGGACCGGCGGTTCGGGCGCGGGCGGCAGCGGCTCGTCATTCCGCTCGGCCTCCTCCCTCGCTTCAACCGCGGCCTGATAGGGCGTGTCAAGCGGGCCCTTGCGGCCGCAGGCGGCAAGCCCGACGGAAAGGCCGAGCAGGAGAAATGTGAGCGTTCTGCGGACCGTCATCGCGAAATCCATTCTCGAAGGTCTGTCGTCGCGTTCTAGCGGTTTTTGTGCGGGCGTGCATCCCGTTTCAGGCGCTTTCGCCACGCACGGATCTGTTTGCGCACCTCCGAGGGCGCGGTGCCCCCATAGGACGTGCGGCTCTTCACCGAATTGGCAACCGACAGAACGGAATAGACACCCTCGGTGATGGCGGGATGAATGGCCTGCAGGTCGGCCAGCGGAAGCTTTTCCAGCCCGCATTTTTTCTCTTCCGCAAGCGCTACGGCGCGACCCGTGACGTGGTGCGCCTCGCGGAAGGGCAGGCCAGCCTCGCGCACCAGCCAGTCGGCAAGGTCGGTCGCGGTGGAAAAGCCCGCGCCCGCCGCCTTGCGCATGGCGGCCGCGTTCACCTCCATGTCGCCTACCATGCCGGTCATGGCCGCCAGCATCAGGTCGAGCGTTTCGGCGGCATCGAATACCGCCTCCTTGTCCTCCTGCATGTCCTTGGAATAGGCGAGCGGCAGGCCCTTCATAACCGTCAGCAGCCCGATCAGGTGGCCGTTGACGCGCCCCGTCTTGGCGCGGATTAGCTCCGCTGCATCCGGGTTCTTCTTCTGCGGCATGATGGAGGAGCCGGTAGAGAACGCGTCGGAAAGGCGGATGAAGCCGAATTGCGGCGTCGACCAGATGACGATCTCCTCCGCGAGCCGCGACAGATGCGTGGCGCAGATGGCGGCAACAGCGAGAAATTCCAGCGCGAAGTCGCGGTCGGACACCGAATCGATGGAATTTCGAGTGGGCTCGCGGAAGCCCAGCGCTTCCGCCGTCATGTGCCGATCGATGGGAAAGCTTGTGCCGGCAAGCGCGGCAGCTCCCAGCGGGCATTCGTCGAGCCGCGCGATTGCGTCACGTACCCGCGAGCGGTCGCGGCCGAACATCTCCACGTAGGCCATCAGATGGTGCCCGAAGGTGACCGGCTGGGCCGCCTGCAGGTGCGTGAAGCCGGGCATGACGGTTGCCGCGTGCTCCTCCGCGCGGGAAAGGAGGGCCTCGATCAGCCGCCCAAGCGCGGCATCGATGCGCTGCAGTTCCTCCTTCACCCAAAGCCGGAAATCGACCGCCACCTGATCGTTGCGCGAGCGCGCCGTGTGCAGCCGTCCGGCCGCCGGCCCGATCAGCTCGGCAAGCCTCGCCTCCACATTCATGTGGATGTCCTCGAGCTTTGTCGAGAACGCGAACTTGCCTTCCTCGATCTCTGCCAGGATCGCGTTCAGACCCTCGGCGATCTTCTTTTCGTCTTCCGCCGAAATTATGCCGGTTTTCGCCAGCATGGCCGCGTGCGCCAGGCTGCCGCGGATATCCTGCGCGTAGAGCTTGCGGTCGAAGCCGATGGATGCGTTGATTGCCTCCATCACGGCGTCGGGGCCTGAGGCAAAACGTCCGCCCCACATACGGTTGCTGGCTTTCTCTTGGCTCATTTGTGATAACCGGGCGCTGGAAATGGTGTCAGAAATGCCGAAGTGGAATTTGCCAGCGTTTCGCCTGATCGCGCTCGCTGCGGTCGCAGGCGTTCTCGCCGGGGTAACCGCCCTATACGTGATGGGCGGGCCGGCTGGCAACCTGGGTGCGGAAATGGGCGGCGAGACCGCCTGTGCGGCCAAGGCTGAAAAGGTGACGGCTCTCGAGCCCGCCATTGGCGGAGAGGTGGCGGCTATGCTGCCGGCTGATCCGCCGCGCTCCATGAGCGGCCTGAGCTTTACCGGGCCGGATGGCAAGGCCATGACGCTTGCGGACTTTGCCGGCAAGACGCTGCTGCTTAATCTCTGGGCGACCTGGTGTGCGCCCTGCCGCCATGAAATGCCGGCGCTCGATGCGCTGCAGAGCGAGATGGGTCCGGACCGCTTTGAGGTCGTCGCCGTCAACATCGACCGTGGCGGCGATGAAAAACCCAAGGCCTTCCTGCAGGAGATCGGCATTCAATCGCTCGCCTACTATCGCGACGCGTCGACCGGTATCTTCAACGAGCTGAAGAAAGGCGGGCTTGCGCTCGGCCTGCCGGTCACGCTTCTGGTGGACGCGGATGGCTGTCTTCTTGCGCACATGAACGGCCCGGCCGAATGGGCGAGCGAGGATGCCAAGCGCCTGATTAAGGCTGCTCTGCCTGCCGGAGAGAGCTGACCCATTTGTGCTGGCCCGTCTTGCGTTTATGCTTGCCGGCAAAGGAGGTCTTTCATGCGCTCATTCGTTCTCGTCCTCATAGCCGGATCGGGCTTTACCGCCTTTGCCGGCAGCGCCGCTGCCAAAATCACGATCCAGCTTCCGGTGGATGCGCCCGCCGATCATTTCCAGGTCTCTTATGATTGCGGCGGACAGAGCATGACGGTGGAATACGTCAATGCGGGGCCGGTTTCGCTCGCGGTTTTCTCCCATGAAGGCGAACCGGTGGTGGCGGCCAATGTGATCGCCGCTTCCGGCGCGCGTTATGCGGGCGGGCGCTTCGTGTGGTGGACGAAGGGGCAGGCAGGCTCTCTCTACGACGTCACGCAAGGCGAGGACGCCGCGCCCATTGCCGAATGCCAGGAGAAATCCTGACCGTCAGAAGCTCAGCTTGAAGCGGGCGGACACTTTCTGCTGCGGGTGAAAATCGGCCATCACGGAGGAAAGCGAATATTCCGCGCGCATGTTGGCGCGGTCGCTGATCGCCCAGTCGAGGCCCGTGCGCGCGGCAACCTTGCCTGAGCGGCTGCGCGAGAAGGTCATGGCACGTTCCGCTGATCCTTCAGCCACAGCGGATGTCCGTTGCGTGGTGCGCGACACCTCTACCGTCACATGCTGCGTCATGGTGCCCTTCCGCATGCGCGCGGAGGTCTCGCCGCGAATGCCGAGGGCAAAATTGAGCTGCTCTGAGGAAGCCGAACCGCTGGTGGGTTCGCCGGTGCCGGCCCGCCGAGAGGTATCGAGCTTCATTTTCTGGAAGTCAGCCTGTCCATATGAGCGGAACCGGAAGCGGCCGCGTTCGAGCTTCCTGCTGTAGCGCGCCTGTCCGAAGAACTGGTTGGCGGAGCCGTTACCGGAAAATGGGGACGCTGCACCGGATTGGCCGTCCAGATATGAGCCGTGCGAAGCCCCGATGGCGAGGTCAAGATAGGTATCGCGCGAAGTCGTCAAACTGCCATAGAGCGTGTTGGAGAGACTTTGCGCCGATAGCGTGCCTTCCGCGCCGAAGCCCGTTCTGCCGAAGGCCGCGCCGGTGGCATTTCCGATGAGCAGGCGAGGATTCAGCCTCAGATCGCCGCCAAAAGCCACTCCATTGCTGTAAACGCCCGAGCGGCGCGGGTCCTCGGCTCTGGCGCTGTCCAGCGTGACGTCGCCCGCGAACCAGACACCGCCGCGCCGTGTGCGCCGTTCCTTCTCGGGCGCAAGCAGATGCTGTGTTTCGAAGGCCGCGCTCTTTTCCTTCGAGCGGCCGGTGAACCGAATCGTGAGCGAGCTTGAATGAATGTTGCGGCCTTCCGCGCGCAGCCCGCGTGTGCCGTCCAACCGGCCTTGGACCAGCCCGAGCTGCCGTGAGGCGGCACTGGCAGTCTTGTCCCGCTGTGCCGAAAGTGCAGCGAGATTGACGGCGGGATCGATCACCATCCCGTTATCGGCCGCGATGCTTTGCCCGCCAGCCGCGATTAAAAGGATTGCCGCCGCCATAGGTAACGAATGTCTGAAACCCCACAGAACCATGGCTCCGCCTCGCCACGAAATGATTCGATGACCGTCCCCACGCTCGGCTTTCGGTCGTGCTTTCCGGCTAACTCCCCTCGCGTTTTCTTACAATACGTAACATTGCGATATTGAAGCTTTGCGACTCCCGTGTGACCGATCCGCCATAGTGGCGGATGGAACCGGGCGCGAAGCGGTTCATTCGGGGTCTGGCAATTTCAGGAAAAGTGGCTACCGGCTTCCGCCCCGGAATTGCGGGAAATCAAAAACTTAGATCGTTCGTTGTTTCCATGAAACGCCGAAATGATCTAATCTCCCGCGGAGGGGACAGAGAGGAAAGAGCGCCATGGGATTTCGCCGCGACCATGTCACCCGACCGATCTTCCGATGGGCCAGAGGCGTCATGCCGCTGATTTCGGAGACGGAGCGCGAGGCGATCGATGCCGGCACGGTCTGGTGGGACGGGGCGCTGTTTACTGGGAATCCGGACTGGAACGAGCTTCTTTCCCTGCCGCCCGCGAAGCTCTCGCCGGAAGAGCAGGCCTTCATGGACGGCCCTGTGCGGACTTTGTGCTCGCTGGTCGATGACTGGACGCTCAACTGGCGCGACCGCGATCTGGCCCAGTCTGTCTGGGACTACATGCGGCGCGAGAAATTCTTCGGCATGATCATTCCGAAGAAATATGGCGGGCTCGGCTTTTCAAACTATGCCCATTCCGAGGTGGTGCGTACTGTTTCCTCCGCCAGCGTCGTGGCGGGCGTGACCGTCATGGTGCCCAACTCGCTCGGGCCCGGCGAACTCCTGATGCATTTCGGCACGGAGGGACAGCGCGAATACTGGCTGCCCCGGCTTGCCGACGGACGTGAAATCCCGTGCTTCGCGCTCACCTCGCCACATGCGGGCTCCGACGCCGCCGCCATGACCGATACCGGCGTGGTGGAATACGGCACCTGGGAGGGGAAGAAGACGCTAGGCGTCCGGCTCAACTTCCACAAGCGCTACATCACCTTGGCGCCTGTCGCCACGGTGATGGGCCTCGCCTTCAAGATGTACGATCCGAACAACCATCTGGGCCGCGGCAAGGAGCTGGGAATCACCGTCGCGCTGCTTCCCACCGACACGCCTGGCATCTCCCGTGGCGAGCGGCACGTTCCGCTCTTCACCTTCTTCCAGAACGGCCCGCTCCGTGGCAAGGACGTGTTCGTGCCGCTCGACCACATCCTGGGCGGGGAAGCGCAGATCGGCCAGGGCTGGACCATGCTCATGACCGCGCTTGCGGCGGGTCGCAGCATCTCGTTACCCTCCCAGTCGGCGGCGTCAGCCGCCATGGCCGCGCGCGTCAGCGGCGCCTATGCGCGGGTGCGTACCCAATTCAATCTTCCCATAGGGCTGTTCGAGGGGGTACAGGAGCCGCTCGCCGAGATCGCGGGGAACGCCTATCTGATCGATGCCGCGCGGCGGCTCACGCTGGCCGCCCTAGACCAGGGCCATCGGCCTTCGGTTCTTTCTGCGATCATGAAATATCACGCCACGGAACGCATGCGCCGCTCGCTCACGCATGCCATGGACATCCATGGTGGAAAAGGAATCATCGACGGACCGCGCAATTATCTGGCGAGCAGCTACCGAGCGCTTCCGATCGGAATCACGGTGGAAGGCGCCAATATTCTTACCCGCAATCTGATGATTTTCGGCCAGGGCGCCATCCGCTCGCATCCCTTCATGCTGAAGGAGATGCTGGCGCTTTCCGACGAGGACCCCGAGCGCGGGCTTTCAAGCTTCGACGAGGTTTTCTGGAAGCACGTCGCCCACGCTTTCAAGACGGCTGGACGGGCCTTCTTGCGCGGCTGGACGGGCGGTCTGCTCGGCACGGCTCCGGACGGAGCGGCCATGCCGCGCTACTGGAAAAAGCTGTCGCGGCACGCTGCGGCCTTCGCCCTGACGGCGGATCTTGCGCTTCTCACTCTGGGCGGCTCGCTCAAGCGCAAGGAACTTATATCGGCGCGGCTGGGCGATATTCTGGCGGAGCTCTATTTTCTGGGAGCGGTGCTGAAGCGCTTCGAGGATGAAGGCCGGCAGCCGGAGGATAGCGTTATCGTCGATTATCTGATGCAGCAGGGCGAAAGCCGCATCGGCGCGGCCTTCCGCGGCGTGTTCGACAATCTACCCGCGCGGTGGGCCGCATGGCTTGCCCGGATCATCGCCTATCCGCTGGGGGTACCCGAACCTGTCCCCTCCGACCGACAGATCGGTCGGCTTGCGGAAATCCTCATGCGGCCTTCCGCCCAGCGCGAACGCCTGACGCCGGGCCTCTATCTGGGCGAAGGTCACGCCGAGCACCCCCTGAAGGATCTGGAAGAAGCCTTCGAGCTGGCGAGCGGATGCGCGCATATCGAGAAGAAGATGCGCGCGGCCGGCGTGCGGGACGCGGACGAGGCGCTGCAGAACGGGATCATTTCACAGGCGGAGCGCGAATCGCTCAGGTGCGCGGCCGAAGCGGTGGAAAAGGTTCTGGCCGTGGATGCCTTCCCGATGGAGGAGATTTCTCCCATCGCCGCCCAGCACCGGAAAGAGAGAGCTGCACCGCCGCGCGGAACGCGGAAAAGCCAACTCGTCCAGCCCGAGACTTGACCGACAGCTTTGCCCTACAGGCAGAGAGGCAGAATGGCGCTGAATGCTGTGGCGGGGAGCCGGATATTTTGCTGCTTCGGGCAGCCGACAAACGCCATCAGCCCTGCGCAGGTCCCCTTTGTGCAAGCTCGGCAAGGCGGCGCCGGGCCGTCTCCGGCAGGGGAGGGGGATTGGGGCCCTTGGCCGCTTCCACCAGAAGGGCGTCGCACGCCGCCTCCGTCTCGCGGATGAGACGTTCCTGGAACTCCTGGCGAGACAGGCCGGGCTCGATCGGTGGCAGGAAGCGGGCGCGGATAGTGCCGGGATAACGCATGAACTTCCGGCGCGGCCAGTAAAGGCCGGCCACATGAGCGATCGGAACCACCGGAACCTGTAGTTGCGTGTAGAGCTCCACGATGCCGTATTTGTAGGCGGGCTCGGCGCCCGGCGGGCGGCGTGTGCCCTCGGGATAGATTATGAGCTGGCGCCCCTCCTTCATGCGCTCGCGCCCGATCGTCACGGCCTGCCGCAGCGCCTTGGACCGGCTTCCGCGATCGATGGGGATCATGCGCATCTTCGCCACATACCAGCCGAAGAGCGGGATCCACATCAGCTCGCGCTTGAGGATGTAAACCGCGTCAGGAATCCAGGGCAGGAATGCGATCGTATCCCAGAGCGACTGATGCTTCGGCGCGATGATGCACGGTCCGTCGGGCAGATTCTCCTGTCCGGTGATTTCCACACGCGTGCCGGCCAGCACCTTATGCAGCCACAGGCTGGAGGCGGCCCAAGCCTTTGGAATGAACCAGGCGCGCTTGCGCGGCAGCAGGAAATAGATCGGCATCCAGAAAATCATCTGGACGATCAGGTTCGCATAAAACGCGAGATTGAAGGCTAGAGAGCGCAGGAAGAGCATGCACGAACCCGGGACGAGAAGGCGAGCCCGTTCGTTACCTCAAAGCGTGGCGTTCGGCAAAGCCCGGAATTGAGGGCGGGCGCTAGTTGCTCACGACGGTTGCCTGAATCTTCCCGAAAGCAGGGGCGGTTTGGCTTGGCAGCAGGCCTCGCGCCAGCGCGGCCACATATTTGGTGTATTCGGTTATGAGGACGCGCAGCGCGTCCGGATCGGTCACCCAGCTGCCGTCGGTCAGCGGCGAATTCACCACGGGATAGGGCTGGAGGTCCGTGTCAGGCAGGATGCGCCGCATCTCCAGCAGGCTGCGCGGCATATGGTAGTTGTTGGTGACGACAATGATGCTGCCATAGGTGTTGGCGCTTGCCCACTTGGCGCTTTCCTCGGCATTGCCGACCGTGTTCAGGGCGACTCGGTCGATGTCCACGCAGCAGTTGAAAAGGGATCGTTCGCTGCCCGTCGCCAGCCGCAGATCGTCCACGCGGGCCGCCGGATTGACCCCGCTGATGAGCAGCCGCTTCCCCTTTCCCGCCTTGAGAAGATCAAGCCCCGTATCGATGCGCGACTGGCCGCCCGTCAGCACCACGATGCCATCGGCAGGGGCCAGCGCGGCTGGAGGCTGAAGCTGCGCCACATGGATGGCGAAGACGGCAAATCCCACAACAAAGGCGATGACGCAGAGACCGGAAAGGGCAAGCACCACGCGCGCCAGACGCTTTGCGACATGGTATCGGCTACGGGGTATACCCTCTCCTGTGCAGGTGGTTTCAGTCATCCGCCTAGCGATACTCCGCAAATACGGCGAGGGCCAGATGAGGCCGGGCACCCGTACGCACAAAAGATTGCGGCGGGTAGCCGTGCGTGAGCTCGGACCTCATGTCTCTATTCGCCTCAAATAGGCGATCACCGTGACGTGCGTCGTCGTCGCGGTCAAGGCTGCAATGAGCAGCACCACCAGACCCACCCCAAGATAGCCCGACAGGCCGATGGCGAAATTGCCGAACAGCGCGGCGGCCTGGTCGCCTTCCGGCGTGCCGATGTTGCGGGACGACCACCAGGAAAACACCACGAACACGATGATGGCCGCGATGCCGCCGACGGCCGCGCCGCGCGAGCCGGCAAGAAGGAAGTGCCGGCGGAACTGCCGGGCGATGAAGGACGCTTCCGCGCCCACGAAATGCAGCACCTCGATGACGTGGCCGTTGCCGGCCATGGCGCCGCGCGTGGCGAAGATGACTGTCAGCGCGGTTGCCGAGAGCATGAGCGCCAGCACCGCCATCCCGATGGTCACCGTTGTGCGGGCCATGGCCACCAGCCGGTCCACCCAGGTGCGGTGATCGTCGAGCACGGCATTCGGCACGGCCTGCGCCAGCTCTGCCCGCATGGCCTCGAAGTCGGGCCGGTTTACCGGGTCAATGGTGACAATGATGAGCCGGGGCACGGGCAGCTCATCCATGTTCAGTGCCGGTCCCAGCCACGGTTCGAGCAGGCGCTGGGTAGCCTCGCGGCCGACGATCTCCACGCTGCGCACCCCGCTATAGCCGGCGGCCACGGCGCGGGCCCTGGCCAGCGCCTCCTCCATGTCGAGACCCTCCGCGGGTTTGATCTGGATGGTCGCCTCACGCGCGATCTGTGTTTGCCATGTGGCGGCGGTGTCGCGTACCAGCGTCACGGCGCCGAGCGTCAGGCAGGAGAGGAAGGTCATGATGGCGATGACGAGCACCATCGCGCGCCCGGCGACATTGTCGGGGGGCACGATGGGCGTCTGTTTGCGGGCGAGCCTGTTGTTCGCCTGCCGTTTCACCCCGGCCTCGATCCTTTCCCTGAGGCGTGCCAGCTTGCTTCTGGCGATCGCTCCTGTGCCGGCCTTAATCATAGATTTCCAGCCTCCCGCCGGAAAGCACCATGCGCCGCGCCTCCACCTGGTCCATTAGCCCGATATCGTGGGTGGCTATGACGACGGCGGTTCCCATGCGGTTGAGCTCGATCAAAAGCCTGAGAAGCCGCCGCGCAAGCTGCGGGTCCACATTGCCCGTGGGCTCGTCCGCAAGCAGGATGCGCGGCTGCTCGATGAGGGCGCGGGCGATCGCGGCGCGCTGCTTCTCGCCGCCCGAAAGCACGGGCGGCAGCACATGCATGCGGTCGCCCAGCCCAACCCACTTCAAAAGCTCCACCACATCGCTGCGATAGGAAGCTTCCTCGCGCCCCCGCACCCGCAGCGGCAGAGCGACATTCTCATAGGTGGTGAGATGATCGAGCAGGCGAAAATCCTGGAACACGACGCCGATCTTCCGCCGGATCATCGGCAGTTCGTCGCGGGTGATCCGCGACCGGTCCTTGCCGAAGATGGTGATCAGCCCCCGCGTCGGTTTCAGCGACAGGAAGAGCAGGCGCAGGAGGGTTGTCTTTCCCGATCCAGAGGGGCCGCTCAGGAACTGGAACGAGCGTTCGGGAAGAAAGAAGGAGACGTCGCGGAGCACCTCCGGACCCATCCCGTATCTCAGGCCTACATTCTCGAAGCGGATCACCTGATCGACCTGCCTTGCCTTAGATGCCTGGGACTAACGCCGCCGCGGGGCGGCCCAATCGCGAAGCATTAACCATTTTCGTCTAGCCCGGAATACCCGGGATCGGAAGGACGGTTCGCCCGAAATGCGGAAATGAGAAGTGGACAGCCCGTTTCAGGCGAAATTCTGGCTGCGTCTCGCGCGGGCGGTGGATATGAGGTCAACGCCGCGCGCGAGGACGTGGTGGACGCTGAGTACGAAACACTGCGGGGGCCGGATGCGGCGGGCGCGAAGAGATATTCGGCGCTTAGCAGCGCGCCGTCCGCAATCACGGGCCTCGACATCCTGCGCGGGGACGGCTGCCATGCCGGTTCCCGTCTCTGGAGGCGTGGAGCCTTCGGTGCGCTCGGGCTTGCCGGAGTATTGGTAATCTGGATTGTCGGTGGTCAGACGATGTTTGGCCTGCCGGCCAAGAGCGGCACAGAAGCTGCGGCGCTCGACATTTCAACGGTAAGAAGCAGGCTGGAGACGATCGGCGGCCGCACGGTGCTGGTGGTGGACGGCGCGGCGGTCAACAGAAGCGGGCGGGAGACACCGCTTCCCGACCTTTTCATCAACATTGTGAACGGCAAAGGGGAGCCCATGCACTATTTATTGGGGACAAACGGTGTGCTGCTTTCTGCCGGCGAGCGCTTTGCCTTCTTCAGCCGCCTTGCTGCGCCTAAGGAAGGCGTGCATTCCGTTTCGGTAACATTCAGGCCTGGAAAGTGACAGACAATGCCCGTGGTCCGCGGCAAGCAAATAGAAGTCCTTTATTCCGCCTCCGCGATCGCGCGGCGCAACTTGGAACTGGCAAAGGAGGTCGCCGCGCGCGACTACCACGACCTGCTGGTGGTCTCGATCCTCAAAGGTTCGTTTATCTTCGCCGCCGATCTCATCCGGGCCATGTATGACGCGGGGATATCGCCCGAGGTGGAGTTCATGATGATCTCCAGCTATGGCGCCGGCACCACCAGCGGAGAGATCAAGGTGCTGCGCGACATCGAAGGCAATGTGAACGGCCGGGACGTCCTGCTCATCGATGACATTCTGGAATCGGGCAAGACGCTGAAATTCACCCGCGACCTGATGCTGTCGCGCGGTGCAAGGTCCGTCTCGATAGCCGTCCTTCTCGACAAGCGTTCCCGCCGGCAGGCAAGCGTTGAGGCGGATTTCGTGGGCTTTGAGTGCCCAGATTACTTCGTCGTGGGTTACGGCATGGATGTGGCGCATGCCTTCCGCGAATTGCCGTTCGTGGGTGTGGTGAGAGGCGATGCCTGAAACGCGTCGCGCGTTCAGCGAACCGTAAGATTTGGTCGCGATAGTTCCGCGCATGGCCAGACTCCTCATTGTTGAAGATGACGATTCCGTCCGTTCATTCACCGCCCGCGCGCTTGCGGCCGCGGGCTATGAGATTGAGACCGCCGAAGACGGGCTCGACGGGCTCGAGAAGATCAAGAAGGCTCAAGGGGCCTTCGATCTCGTGCTGTCCGATATCCGCATGCCGGCAATGGACGGCATCGAGATGGCGCGCACGGCGGCGAAGGTCTATCCTGGCCTTCGGCTCCTGCTGATGACCGGATTCGCCGATCAACGCGAACGGGCCGTGGAGCTCGACGGCACCGTGGCGGGCGTCGTCAACAAGCCTTTCAGCCTCGCGGAAATCCGCGAACGGGTGGGCAAGGTGCTGGCGGAGTAAAGCGGACCTGCTAAAGGCCTCTGCGTTTATGCCCAGAGCGACTTGAGGCCAGAACCGTTTCAATCCCTGTTCTCAGGCAACAAAAAGCGCGGCCGGGAAACCGGCCGCGCTGCTTTTGGATGGGATTGGGCTTTTTTAGAAGTCCATCCCGGCGCTCGAAGGCATGCCGGGCTGGGACTCCTTCTTCGGCTTCTCCGCCACCATGGCCTCCGTGGTGATCAGGAGGCCGGCAACGGACGCCGCGTCCTGAAGGGCCGTCCGCACCACCTTCAGCGGGTCGATCACGCCCATGGAGAAGAGATCGCCATACTCGCCGGTCTGCGCGTTCCAGCCATAGCCGAAATCGCTCTTCTCGCGGACCTTGCCCACGACGATGGAACCTTCCTCGCCCGCATTCTCGGCGATCTGGCGGATCGGGGCTTCGATGGCGCGGCGGACGATATTGACACCAACCCGCTGGTCATCGTTCTCAACCGAGATGTTGTCGAGCACCTTGCCGGCGCGCAGAAGCGCCACACCGCCACCCGGCAGCAGGCCTTCCTCGACCGCCGCCCGCGTCGCGTGCATGGCATCGTCCACGCGGTCCTTGCGCTCCTTCACTTCGACCTCGGTGGCGCCGCCGACGCGGATCACCGCAACGCCGCCGGCGAGCTTGGCCAGCCGCTCCTGCAGCTTCTCGCGGTCATAGTCGGAGGTGGTCTCCTCGATCTGGGCCTTGATCTGGTTGATGCGGCCCTTGATCTCGTCCTTGGAGCCGGCACCGTCCACGATGGTGGTGTTCTCCTTGTCGATCACCACCTTTTTGGCGCGGCCGAGCATCTCAAGCGTGACATTCTCGAGCTTGATGCCGAGATCCTCGGAGATGGCCGTGCCGCCGGTCAGGATCGCGATGTCCTGCAGCATGGCCTTGCGGCGGTCGCCGAAGCCCGGCGCCTTCACGGCAGCAACCTTGAGGCCGCCGCGCAGCTTGTTGACCACGAGGGTGGCCAGCGCCTCGCCCTCGACATCCTCGGCGATGATGAGCAGCGGCTTGCCGGACTGCACCACCGCCTCGAGGACAGGCAGCATGGACTGCAGGTTGGAGAGCTTCTTCTCGTGGATCAGCACGTAGGGCTCTTCGAGCTCGACGCGCATCTTCTCCTGATCGGTGATGAAGTAGGGCGAGAGATAGCCGCGGTCGAACTGCATGCCCTCGACCACCTCGAGCTCCGTCTCGGCGGTCTTGGCCTCCTCGACCGTGATCACGCCCTCATTGCCGACCTTTTCCATCGCCTGGGCGAGAAAGCGGCCGATCTCCTGGTCGCCGTTGGCCGAGATGGTGCCGACCTGGGCGATCTCGTCATTCTTGGTGACCTTGCGGGCGTTCTTCTTCAGCTCCTCCACCACGGCGTCGACCGCCTTGTCGATGCCGCGCTTCAGGTCCATCGGGTTCATGCCCGAGGCGACAGCCTTGGCGCCTTCCTTGACGATGGCCTGGGCAAGAACGGTCGCAGTGGTGGTGCCGTCACCGGCGAGGTCATTGGTCTTGGAAGCGACCTCGCGCACCATCTGGGCGCCCATGTTCTCGAACTTGTCCTCAAGCTCGATTTCCTTGGCGACCGTCACGCCGTCCTTGGTGATGCGCGGTGCGCCGAAGCTCTTGTCGAGCACGACATTGCGGCCCTTGGGGCCAAGCGTGACCTTCACCGCATTGGCGAGAATGTCCACGCCACGCAACATTCGCTCACGCGCGTCTGTGTTGAATTTTACGTCCTTGGCAGCCATTTCAGTACTCCACGAAAAGCAAAATCAACGTCCATCAAGCCCGTATTACGCGGCCTTCTTGGCGTCGTCCGACTCCCTGGCAAGGATGCCGAGCACGTCGCTTTCCTTCATAATCAGGAGGTCTTCGCCGTTGATCCGCACCTCGGTGCCGGACCACTTGCCGAAAAGGATCCGGTCGCCGACCTTGACTTCGAGAGGTACGAGGGCGCCTTTTTCATCGCGGCTGCCGGGGCCGACGGCCAACACCTCACCTTCCTGCGGCTTTTCCTTCGCTGTGTCGGGAATGATCACCCCTCCCGCCGTTTTCTCCTCCGCTTCGATGCGGCGGACGACCAGGCGGTCGTGCAAAGGTCGGAACTTCATGTCTTCCTCCTGGGACAAACAATCTTGAACCACCTTGCCGGCCGGTTTTCGGCACGGCGCGCGGCCCGTTGCGGCACCGCGCGCAGAAAATTTGGGCGCGCAGATTCTGGTGTTCAAGAGGTCCGAGAAGAAAATTTAGCACTCTCCTCTATAGAGTGCTAACAGCGGGCCGGTTGGCCGCTAAACCGCGATGCGCTTAGGGTTTGGGCGTCGGGGACTCGTGCCACGATACGCCGAATTTGCCCCTTTCAGGAAGGATGAAGAAGAACCGTCCCGCAGTGTCTCAGCGGACATGCGCATACGATCTTCAGCGAGCGAGGCAAGGCAGGGACGGACCTAACCCCGCCGGCCGTTAGCGCATATCGAGTAGGCGCTCCAGATACTCCCGCTCAAGCTGCGGGCTCAGGGCGTCTCCGAGACGGCGGCGGATCGCCTCAAGGATCTGCCGCGCCCGTTGGGAGTCGATCTCGTCGGGCACCTCGACCGAATCGCCGAAATCCGGCCCTGTGGTCGCCCTCGGCCTGCCGAGCGGATCGCGGCCGAACGTATTCTGCCGCGCGCCGGACATGCCTTCGCCCTGATCGCCCTGCATGGCCTGCTGCATCTGGTTCATCATGTCCTGGGCGCCGCGGCGCAGCGCCTCCAGCGCGCGTCCCTGTTCGCCTACGGCCCGCTCGCCCTGGCCCTCGCCCAGCGCGCCCTCGGCCTCGCCCATGGCCTCGCCAGCCTCGCCAAAGCCTTCGCCGGGGCGGATGCCCATCCCTTCAAGCCCCTGCATCAGGCTTTCAAGCTCACCGCGCAGCTCGCCCTGGCCCTGCTGCAGCCCGCGGAGCGCCTCCGCCAGTTCCTCGGGCGACATGCCCTGGCCCTGGCCTTGCTGACCCTGTTGGCCTTGGCCTTGTTGACCTTGGCCCTGTTGCCCTTGCTGTCCCCGTTGCTGCTGGTCGAGGCGAAACGTCTCGTTCATCAGTTCCTGCTGCCGGCGCATGATTTCACCAAGCCGGTCCATCTGCTGCCGCATTTCGGACTGCTGCCCGCTCTGGCCCGGCTGCCGGCGCATCGCCTGAAGGTTGTTCATCATGTTCTCAAGCTGGGAAAGCAGCTCTTGGGCTTGATCGCGCGCGCCCGATCTGGCCAGGTCCTCGATCTGATCGAGCATGCGCTCCAGATCGTTCTGGCTCATCATTTGCCCGTTCTGGCCTTCGGCGAAGTCCTGGTTCTGCATGGCGCGTTCGGCAAATTCGCGGAGGAATTCCTGCATTGCCGCGCGCAACTCGTCCATCAGCCGGGCGATCTCCTCCTCGCTCGCGCCATCTTCGAGCGCGTTTCTGAGCGCCTCCTGGGCTTGCCTCAGGCGCCGCTCCGCAGCGGTAAGATCGCCGTCCTCAATGAGAAGGGCGACCTCCCACATTTCGTCGACCACCCCGCGCAGGGCGTCGTCGGTCCGGGCCAGAGCCAGGCGGGAGCGCAATGCGGAAAGAAGCAGGAAGTGCGAAGCCTGCTCGAACGTCTCCTCGGGCCAGAGCATCACTGCATCCAGCAGCGCCAGCACGCGGCGCTGCTGTTCGGCATCGAGCGCAAGGAGGCGCCGCTGCTCGATCAGCGCCTTGGCGAGCGGATTGGTGAAAGGCCGTTCCGGCAGGACGAATGTGCGGGCCTCGCTTTTGCCGGTCTGATCCGCGGCATCTGTGGCCGAAAGCACAAGCTCGACCGGCAGGCCGGCCCAGGGATGCTTGGTAAGGTCCTGCGAGGTCTTGGCGGCTTTGTTTCGGCCGCGCGGCACGCTGAGCGGCAGCTCCGGCGGCCCGTAGAGCGGGCGGGCATCGGCGTTTTCCTCCGCCAGCGTGAATTGCGCTTCCGCGCTCACCGCGCCGTAGTCGTCCTCGATCTCGTAGGCAAGCTCAAGCGTGCCGTTCACCGCGCGCTTCGGCTCCTCGGTCAAGCGTATTTCGGGTGGCCGGTCCGGAATGATAACGAAGCGCCAGTCATGGGTGGTGCCGCCGCTTTTGAGGGAGATGGTACCGTCCGCTTCAAGCAGGTGCGAGAAGCGTACGGCCCCCGTAGAATCGGAGGTGTTTCCCGTGGGCGCCTGATCGGGTTCGATGGTCTGCTGCCCGCCGCCATCCTCAAGGAATGCGAGGGTCTCCTCGCCCGAGCCGCCGCTTACTTGGACCATCACCGCGCTGCCCTGCGGCACGGTAAACGCCTGGGTATCGCGATTGACGTCTGCGGTAAGGAAAATCGGCGCGCGAGCCGTATAGGGCGGCGGCGTCACCCAGGCATCGATTCGGGCTGGCGTCGTCTGTGCCATGGCCGGCGGCCGGAAGGCATCCGTCACCCGCCCGCCGTAAGGGCCGGTAGAAAAGGCGAGTGCGGTTATGAAAAGGAGCGCGGCCAGCGCGCGCAGGCCCAGCGGGTCGCGTTCGGGAATCGTCGTGCGCGGCAGGTCGCCCGTCAGCCGGTTCAGCCGTTCGGCCATACGCCGCTGATGCTCCCGCCAGAGCGCAGCGGCGAAGGGATCGTCTTCCTGCCGTGCCAGCCGGTCCGTCTGCGCGCCTAAGGGCGCATGCTCCAGGCGATTCGCCCGCTCGATGCGTCGGTCGATCTCGGCTGCGCTCGGCAGGCGGAAGGTCCTCACCGGCCAGAGCGAGGCGAGGACCACCAGGGCAAATAGGGCAACGAGGCCAATCCGTGCCCAGTCGGGCAGGATGCGAAAGACGCCGAACCACGCAAGACTGAGAAACAGGCTCAGAAGAACAAGGAGCGGCAGGACGAGAGGCCAGAGCCGCTCGACAATAAGGGCAGCCCGCACGACGGCGCGCGTGCGCTTCAGGCGTGCGAGAGGCCGGAAATTCATTGCGCCTTGGGTGCTATGTTCGGCCATGGCCTTTCCAGACTGCGCAACCGGGCGCGAGTAGCCGCGCGGTTGCATCAATCAAGATAACAGTAAACGCGGCAAAGGCGAGGCAGGTTTCGCAGAAGATGCCGCGGATAGCTTCACAAATGCGTTTGCGCACCACCCGGATGGGCGGCGAAGAAGGTCCGTGCCGCCTCGATTTCGCTCGGCCGCATTTCGTGGCCTCCATCGTGCCATGCGATCGTGACAGCCGCGCCCGCGGCTTCCAGATGCGCCTTCAGCCGTTCTGTAAGCGCCGAAGGGCAGATCGGATCGCGCCGTCCGGCTGTCAGCAGCAGCCGCGTCCTGAATGGCCTGGCGGCGATCTCGGGTGCGAAAGGGATGAGCGGATGCATGAGCACCGCCGCGTCGAACAGGCCGGGAACGGCAAAAATCGTGGAAGCCAGGATGTTGGCGCCGTTGGAATAGCCAAGCCCGAAAACGGCGCCCGGTTGTTGCGCCTTCACATGGGCGCGCACGAAGCCCGTCATCTTTTCGGTCGCCCGGGCAAGATCGTCCATGTCGTAGACGCCTTCTCCCGTACGGCGGAAAAAGCGCGCCGCGCCTGCCTCGCTGACGTCGCCGCGCGGGGCGACAATGCCAGCGTGCGGCAGGATTTCTTCGGCCACCGAAAGAAGCTGCCGCTCATCGCCACCCGTTCCGTGAAAAAGGAAGAGAAGGGGCAGGCCGGCTTGTGCCGCTGGTGCCGAATAGTGCAGGTAGGCGTCGATGCTCATGAGCTCAATCCAGCGAAGGCAGATGCGTTTCCAGATAAGGCCTCAGATGCGCGTGCTGGCTGGGCAGCTTCAGGTCCTCGCCCAGATGTGCGGCATCTTCGTCATGGGCGAAACCGGGTTCGTTGGTGGCGATCTCGAACAGCACTCCGCCCGGTGTGCGGAAATAGACGGAGAAGAAATAGTTGCGGTCGATGATGGGCGTCACCGGAATCCTTTCGCGCACCAGCATCTCGCGCACCCTTTTCTGCGTCTCGGTATTGGCGACCGCGAAGGCGATGTGATGCACCGAGCCGCCGCCCTGGCGGGCGGGTGGTACGGAATGGTCCGTCACAAGTTCGACCGCCTGGGCGCCGTTGCCGTCTGGACGCTCCAGACGCTGGCTGTTGCCCTCCTCGCCGGCGGGCCGGTAGCCCATGAAGTGCAGGAGCTCCAGCATAGGGGCCGGGTCTGAAAGCACCATGACGGCG
Source organism: Chelativorans petroleitrophicus (assembly GCF_025398195.1). Classification (GTDB taxonomy): domain Bacteria; phylum Pseudomonadota; class Alphaproteobacteria; order Rhizobiales; family Rhizobiaceae; genus Chelativorans; species Chelativorans petroleitrophicus. The sequence goes on from NZ_JAODNV010000006.1 coordinate 65,066, forward strand.
GAGCGGAAGCCGCGTATGGCGCAATCGGCGGGGATTCCGCCTTCCGTCCAAGGCTCGCGTTCGTCCGCCGGCCGTTCGGCAAGGGCGAAGCTGTCGCCGTCGGCTCCTTCAAACAGGAGCCGGCGCTCGCCGAAGATCTCAGTCCGCCGAATTGCGCTTACGTTATGGGAGGTGAGGTGCCTTTCCCAGAAATCGAGACTGCCCTCGGGCACGGAAAAGACCGTCGTGCCCACTTCCCCCGTGCCGCGTGTGCCGCGGACGATATTCGGGAAGGGAAAGTAGGTCAGCACGGTCCCGGGTTGGCCCGTGCCGTTTGCGTAATAGAGATGGTAGACATCCGGTGCGTCGAAGTTCACCGTTTTCTTCACGCGCCTAAGACCAAGGACGCCTTTGGCGAAAGCGTCCGTTTTCACAGCATCCTTCGCCATGGTTGTGATGTGGTGTATGCCTTCTATGGCTTCGAGCATTGTTCGTCTCCTCCCGAGCGGGATGACAGGCTGCGCCTGATTCACACGGTTTCCCGGCGCCAAGGTGCTTGTGGGAACGCACGTCAGAACAACACTGGCAGCTTTTTCGCGCCGTGCAAACGAAAAGCCCCGCCGCGGCGGACCGGGGCGGGGCTCCAATGTCGTTAGTGCGGGCTTTTACTCCGCCTGAAGGCGCATCTCGTCCCGCTGTTCGGCATAAGCGGCCTCGTCATATTCCGGAGCCGCCTCAAGCTGCTCCTGCGAAAAATGGGTGAAGAGATAGAGATCGCCGTCCTCGTCGGTCATGAAGGCTAGATCGTCCGTGCCGATGGCAACTTCCTTCTCGCCGATACCGAGGAAACCGCCGACATCAACAATTACCGCATCCACGTCGCCTTCCGGCGTCAGGATCACGTCACCGATCTCGCCAACGTGCTCGTCGTTAGCGCCGTAAACGGCCGTACCCGTCAGGTTTTCGGCGCGGATCTGGTCCGGCTCGGCTTCCTGAAGCTGGCTCGGATCGACGGCGCCGGTCAGCGTCTGATCGGTGTCGGCGGCTGCGCCGTCTTCGCTCTGCTGATCGGCTTGCGCCTGCTGCTGATCACCTGCAGCATCCTGCTGCTCTGTCTGGGCGGCCGACTGCTGATCGTCGGGCTGCTCATCCGGCAGGCCCGATTGCGCCGTCTGGTCAGCGCTTTCGGTGTCGGGGGTGGCTGCCGTTTCCTGGCCGGCTTCATTCTCGATGGAGCCGTCGTCCGTGGGTATTGCAGCCATACCCCCTGCATCAGCGGCTCCATCGTCCGCTGCCGGGGCTCCCGTTTCGTCCGCGGGGGCCATGGCGGTTTCACCGCCCGCATCCGCACCTTCCTGATCGGCCGGCGCGTTCGCAAGGTCCTCTTTAGTGACCGGCTGTGTCGCCGTCACCTGGGCGTCGGCGGGCATCGGGCGATAGGCGGAGCGGTCGAACTCCTCCTGCGCCTCGAGCGCTTCTTTGGTCGTCTCCACGACGAGCCAGCGCTCGCCGTCCTGCTGCTCGGACCATTCAGCGAGATCGTATTCGAGCGCGACTTCCTTCTGGCCAATGCCGAGAAAGCCGCCCACGCCGACGACAATCGCTTCGACATTGCCGTCGGGCGAGATGACGAGGTCGGTTACCTTGCCAATATTCTCGGCTTCCTCGCCGGTTCCATTGTAGACGGATTCGCCAATGACATCCGAGGCGAGATGCCCTTCGGCGTGGATGGTCATTTCAGTCTGCTCAGCGCCAGGCGTTGCCGCCGGGTCGGTGGGCGTCATCGATTGGGCGAGAGCGCCGCTTGCTACAAGAGTGGCAATCGCGGTGGTCGCCAAAAGTGTGCGGATCATGTTAGAGTCTCCATGTGCAGTTTTTCTGTACATGGCCGCGCATCCGACCCGAACTGGCAGTGACGATCGGGTGTGCGGCCACCACGTGAGTGAAACGCGGCGCTGTAAGAACGGTTCCCCGGCTTTCGACCGGGCAGTCTCTTCTATTCTTCGGCGGCCTCGCTCTCCACGGTTCCGGGCGCTCCGCCGTCTTCAAGAGGCACGTCGCTGGACTGACGCGTTTCAACGGGCTGACTTTCGTCGATGGACATGCCGTAGATCTCAACGGCTACCCACCCGATCGCGAGCAGGGCCAGTGCGGTGATGAGGATCACCAGAACGGGAAATCCCTCGCGGCCTTGGCGCGCCCGTTGAGGGGACGTGCTTTTGGGCGGTGTCTTGTCGTTCTCGTTCATGCGCAGCAACTCCTGATTCTGCATTCTGCGGAAAACTCATTCGGTCGCGCGCGAACCCTTCCCGGTAGAACGGGTAACCTCCCGGTAGGCGGCAAACCCTGCAATGCCTGCAAGCACCAGCAACAGGCCGATTCTTCCAGTCTTCTTGCCGAGAACCGTAGGAAGAAGGGTAATGGCGGACGCGCCCGCCACCAGGCCCGTGTCCACCCGCTGGCGGCGTCTGGCGCGCCGTTGTGCGTTGGCAATGAGCCTGTAAATGGCGAAGGCGATGGCAGCCAGCACCAGAAAGCCGGTACCGAACCACAGTGCCGCAGCAATGGCGCCCCAGCGGGTGGCGGCAGCCAAGTAGGCCGCCAGTAGTAGAAAGGCCAACGCGAGAAACGTTGCGACCGCTATGATGCCATACGCGATCGCGGCGGATTTCACGCGCTGCTTTAACCCCGCCGCCTCGCCAGTGGCGAGCAGCGCTATCAGCCGGCCGAGCATGTCTGCACCGTCAGCGGCGCATGATCATGGCAAGCAGCCAGCCTACGCCTGCGGCCAGAGCGAGGGCGGTAAACGGTTTTTCACGGACCGCCTGCGCCATGTCGCTCTGCCATTCCTCGGCGCTGTCGCGCAGTTGGTCGGCGCCTTCCATGGCCGCCCGACGAGCGCGCGACATGGACCGGTTGCCGGTCTCCATGAGGTGTTCCGTGAGCCTGCTTATATCCTCGCGAAGCTGCCGGATATCGGCCGCCAGATCGGGCTCGTCCCTCTGGGCGTTCGTTTCCCTGTTCGTCGACTTCCCGCCGGTCGTCGCCATTGTCCTCTCCTTCGGTTGCGGATTGCGCAACGCGCAACCGGGCATCCGGGTTCCAGAGCGCTCAGGGAGCCGAGAGGGAACCAGTTCGGGCTACTTCCGTTGATTGGCGTTCAGCCGGATTGCACCGATGCGCTTCAGAAACATGAAAAAGATGAGCGTTCCAACGCCCACCTCCAAATCCGATCTGGACATTGCGCTGATGCGGGGTGCGCAGGTCGCCGTCCTGTTTCTCGGCGTTCTGGGGTTCATCGCTGCACTGCAGGCCGGGCGCTTCCTGTTCGCGCCGGTGGCGCTCGCCGTGGTCGTGGGGCTGATGCTTGGGCCCATTGCCCTACGGCTTGAAAATCGCGGCGTGCCGCCGGCTTTTTCCGCGGCTGCGGCCGTGCTGATCTTCCTTCTGGTCGTATGCGCCGTCGGCGGGGCGATCGCAGCACCGCTGACTACGTGGGCGGGCCGGCTTCCGCAGATATGGAGCGAGCTGCAGCTGCAACTGACAAGTCTTGCCGAACCGCTTGCCACGGTAAAGAGCGTGCGTGAGGAGATCCGGTCCGTTACCGGCGGATCGGAAGTCACCGTTTCGGTGGACGATGGCTCCACAGTGCAGAGCATGGCGGTGCTGGCGCCGACGCTGCTTGCGCAAATCCTGGTCTTCTTCGCCAGCCTTTATTTCTTCCTTGCCACGCGCCACGACACGCGGCTCATCGTGCTGAAGCTGTGCTCGGGACGGAAGCTGCGCCGGCGCGTTGCGCACATTTTTCACGACGTGGAAGAGCTCGTTGCAAATTACCTGCTGGCGATCACCCTCATCAACGCGGGCCTTGGGCTCGCCGTTGCCGTGGCGCTGTGGCTATTGGGTGTGCCCTCCGCAGCGCTCTGGGGCGCGCTGGCGGGCGTTCTGAATTTCGTGGTTTATCTCGGCCCCGCGGCGATGGCGCTGATCCTTTTCGGTGTGGGGCTTGCAAGTTTCGACACCTTCACGGGGAGTCTCCTGCCCCCGCTCGCCTATCTGGCCGTCAACGCCGTGGAAGCCCAGTTCGTAACGCCGCTGGTGATCGGCCGGCGCATGACGCTCAATCCTTTCCTCGTCTTCCTCGCGGTCTCTTTCTGGATCTGGATATGGGGCCCGATTGGAGGCTTCATAGCCATACCCGCGCTGGTTATTCTCTTCGCCATCGCTCGCAACATCGTGCCCGGCTTCGAATGGGGCCTTACAGAGGAGCGCAAGCGTCAGTATTCCCGACTGCCGTAGAGCCGTCCCGCGCGTCGCTCGTTCACGAAAACAAACCCCTGCGCAATCATTTTTTAATGACAGCACGCCGGTTTAATGGGATGAGAAGACCGGTGCGGTGGGCCGCCAGGGGCAATCATTTTGTCAGACCAGTTGTTGCGAGGGCGAAGAGTGCTCCTCGTTGAAGAGGAAGTTCTCATCGCCATGGACGTGGAGCAGATTTGCCAGGGGCATGGCGCGGCGAGCGTGCGCACCGTGAGCACTGCTGCTGCGGTGGAGGCGTTGTGCGCGGATGAGAACGCCGTTGCGGATGTGGATGCCGCCATACTTGACGTGAAGATTGGCAGCCTGCTCACCATGGAATTGGCCCGGAAACTGGAAGAGCGGAATGTGCCGTTCGTTTTCGCGACCGGCTACGCGCGTTCGGACCCCTTTTTCACCGCGTTCCCGGATGTTGCGGTGGTCACGAAACCCTACGCGGCTGTTGAGCTGATGGGGGCATTGGCGGCTGCGATCCGCCTGAGAGGGTCAAGCCACGAGGGCTGAATTCGTCACCTGCGTGGAAATGGCGTCGGGGCCGAAATCACTTTGCCCGTCCACCGACAGGATTTCCTGCAGCCGGGCGCGCGCGCGGCTCACCCGGCTCTTGATGGTTCCCACGGCGCAGCCGCAGATTTCCGCCGCCTCTTCGTAGGAGAAGCCGGAGGCGCCGATAAGGATGATCGCCTCGCGCTGATCCTCCGGCAGAAGCGCGAGCGCCTTGCGAAAATCGGTCAGATCCGACGAGCCATCCTGGCTCGGATGCACTGACAGCCGCGCGGTGATGCTTCCGTCGCTGTCCTCAACCTCGCGTCTTCGCTTGCGCATCTGGGAGTAGAATTCGTTGCGCAGGATAGTGAAGAGCCAAGCTTTCAGGTTCGTTCCCGGCTGGAAACTGTCCTGCTTGTCCCACGCCTTTACCAGCGTTTCCTGGACAAGGTCGTCCGCCCGATCGGTATTTTTCGCAAGCGACACCGCAAATGCCCGCAAGGTGGGCACGGCGGCCAGAAGACCGTCGCGAAAATTCTCAGTTGCCGGCATTTTTCTAATCCTCTTGCGCCGTTCCAGGCTTTTCCTTGCGCTCAAGCTCCTTTAGCAGCTGATTGAAACGCGGTGGAATTTCCTCTGAAACAAGCTCGTCGTAATATTGACGCAGTTTGCGGCCGATTTCGGAATTGGGGCCCAACGGATCGGAATTGGAATTCCTGCCGGGATTCCGCTCCTTCTCAATTTTTTGATAGATCATGCCCGTCTTTTCACCTGCATCGTCGCGCCCCGTATTCCTATACATTTTCGTCATTTCGCATTGTCGCCCACAATGTAGTCCCAAAATCCGACGATAACGCCTCCGCAGCGAAAATGTTCCCTTCCGAGGGGAACTTTTTTCGCAGTGATGCGTTCCGTGTGTTCTTTATCTATGCCCTATCTAGGAGCCTTCGAGGGAGAATAAACCAGCATGAGCTTGTCCGAACGAATTGCCCCACACCTTCCTTATCTGCGGCGGTTTTCACGGGCGGTCTCGGGATCGCAGACCAGCGGGGACGCGCTTGTGGCGGCAACCCTGGAGGCACTGATCGCCGACACGTCGATCTTTCCCCAGGCGTCGGACGACCGCATTGCATTGTTTAAACTGTTCGTGAAGCTGTTCGGCACGTTCGAGGTTCGCGTGCCTGAGGTGCGCCCGACATCGGCGTGGGAACAGCGGGCCGTGACCAATCTTTCCGCCATATCGCCGCAACCCCGGCAGGCTTTCTTGCTGGTGGCGGTCGAAGGCTTCGATGCGGCGGAAGCAGCCGAAATCATGGATGTGGATGAGAGCCGGCTCAATGCCTTGCTGCGCGAGGCGAGCGACGAGATTTCGCGTCAGGTGGCCACCGACATCATGATCATCGAGGATGAGCCGCTGATCGCCATGGACATCGAGGAGTTGGTGGAAAGCCTTGGCCATCGTGTAGTGGGCACCGCCCGCACGCATCGCGAGGCGACGGAGCTGTTCAAGAAAACCCAGCCGCGCATGGTCCTCGCCGACATACAGCTTGCCGACGGGAGCTCTGGGATCGATGCGGTCAACGAGATTCTTGCCGCCACGCCGGTGCCCGTCATCTTCATTACCGCCTTCCCGGAGCGGCTGCTTACCGGCGAACGGCCGGAGCCCGCCTTCCTGGTCACGAAGCCCTTCAATCCGGATATGGTCAAGGCGCTGATCAGCCAGGCGCTTTTCTTCGACCATCAGGCCCGGGCGGCAGCGGCCTGAGGGCCGCCCAACGGGCGAATTACCCTGCTGACAGAACGGTTTTCCAGCCCGGAACCTTTCTTCCGGGCCGGCGTTTGTCGGGCGCTAGAGCCTTTCATGGTTAGAAGATTGAAACCATTCTGTTTCTCGTCCGGCGAGCCGATCCACATGGAGGGCGGCGCCGCGCGATGCGGGACATCGGGCAGGCCGTCCGACGGCCGCCGGACGGAAACCGGAGGAGCCGGGTCGGTTTTGCCCAATTTCAGGGGGCTTTGGCTCGACCGTATCCCGGTGCGACCTTCGCCAAACTCCCTTGATCTTGAACCAAACCGGCTCCGGCAGAATGCTTCAATCTAACCATGAAAAACTGTAGGGCGACCGGAGTGTTCAAGTGAGCAGGCAAATGCATCTGTCGCAGAATGTGGAGGAGGCCGCTCGTCTGGCCATGGTGAATGTGGAGGAACGCGCTCCTCTGCCACCGGCGCCGAATTACGGGCCATTCGGCTATTTCCGCCTTGCGCTTCTCGTCTTTGCTGCCGTGGCCGCCGCTCTGGCGGCGATCAATCTGCTTGGTTTCCTTTGATTCGGACACGCAGGACGTGGACAGCGCGCCTCAGGCTGCCACCTGAAGCGCGCCGGGGCCTGCTACAGCGCCCGGCGGGCACTTGCCGAGTATGATCATGCCCAGCACTTCATCCTCCGTGACGTCCTTCGTTGCGGCGGTGCCAACGACCTGACCGTTCTTCATCACCACAACCCGGTCCGCCAGATCGAATACGTCGTGAATGTCGTGGCTGATCAGGAAAATGCCGATGCCTTCGGATTTCAACTGCCGCACGAGTTCGGCCACCTGCGCCGTTTCCTGCGGCCCAAGAGCGGCGGTCGGTTCGTCCATGATCAGAATCCGGGCGTTGAAGTAGATGGCGCGCGCGATCGCTACTGTCTGGCGCTGGCCGCCGGAAAGATTGCTGACCGGTTCCTTGAAGCGCTGGAAGCGCGGGTTCAGCCGCCCCATGACTTTGCGGGTCTCCGACTCCATGGCCACGTCGTCGAGCGTGCCCCACGGCGTCATCAATTCGCGGCCAAGGAAGAGATTGGCGGCCGCGTCCACATTCTCCGCGAGCGCGAGCGTCTGATAGATCGTCTCAATGCCGTATTTCTTCGCGTCGCGTGGATTGCTGATCTGCGCCTCTTCGCCATTGACGAAGATCGTGCCGCTGTCGCGCTGATAGGCGCCTGAAAGGATCTTGATGAGCGTCGACTTGCCGGCGCCGTTGTGCCCCACCAGCGCCACCACCTCGCCCGCGTAGAGGTCGACGGAAACATCTTCCACCGCGTGGATGCCGCCGAAGGCGATGGAGATGTTGCGCATCTCCACAAGCGGCGTTCTTGCGCCCGTCATCATGGTCCTCCTACTTGACCCGCCTGCGGTAGACCGTATCGAGCCATACGGCGATGACCAGCACGATACCGACAACGATGTTCTGCAGCGGCGTATCCACGCCAAGCAGGATCATGCCCGTGGCGAGCGACTGCATCAGTACGGCGCCGATCATCGCCCCGGCGACGGTGCCCACGCCGCCGGCCAGCGACGTCCCGCCGATCACGGCTGCGGCGATCACCAGCAGCTCGTCGAGCGTGCCCATCGCGTTGGTCGCCGCGTTGAGACGGGCGGAAGAGATGGCACCCGCCACCGCAGTCAGAATGCCCATGAGGATGAAAACCTTCATGACGATCCAGCGCGTGTTGATGCCGGCCAGCACCGCAGCTTCCGGATTGCCGCCTATGGCGAAGACGTAGCGGCCGAAGCGCGTCCTGTTGGCGAGGAAGGTCATGACAATGCCGACCCCGACCGCAATCAGGACAGGGATGGCAATGCCATGGGCGATGAACAGCCCGCCCTCAGGTATGGTGATATTGTTCGCTTCCGCATAGTTGCGGACGATGCCGGCGGGCCAGGGATAGGAATTAGCCACCGCGACCGCGCCGAGAATGAGCATGCAGCCCACCGCGGCCAGGAACGTCTCCGCCCACAGCGGCCGCAGCGGGAAATGGAACTTGCGCCTCTGGCGGCGCGCCTGCGCGAGCAGGAGCACGAGAGCGATGCATCCGGCAACGCCGGCGACCCAGCTCCAGAACGCGCCGATGGCGCCGTAGGGGCCGCCGCCCATGAGGCGGAAGGTGGTGTCGAGAGGCGCCACGGTGCGCCCGCTCGTCACCCACCATGCGGCTCCGCGCCATACGAGAAGGCCGCCGAGCGTCACGATGAAGGAGGGAACGCCCATATAGGCGATGATGTAGCCGTGCAGTCCGCCGATCGCGGCACCGAGCACAATGCCGAGCGCAAGCGTCAAGATCCAGATCGCCGGATGGCCGAAGCCCAGCCAGTCCGGCAGGATCTCCGCCTGCGTCACGCCCATAATCATGCCGACGAAGCCGAGAAGCGAGCCGACGGAAAGGTCGATATTGCGGGTGACGATGACGAGCACCATGCCCGTGGACATGATGGCCACCGACGCCGACTGGACGGAAAGGTTCCACAGATTGCGCGGCGTGAGGAACAATCCGCCCGAAGCGATGTGGAAGCCCAGCCAGATGAGGGCCAGAGCCGCCAGCATGCCGAGCATTCTCGTGTCGAGTTCTGTCGCTCTGAGAAACCGGACAGGCAGGCTTCCGCCCGTCGTGGAAACCCCTTGCGACGGTGCGCTTGACGTCACGTCAGCCATGCAAATCTCCCGCAGGTCGCGCGGTTGCGAGGATGCCGCGGTCGCGCGGGCCGCGGCATCCTCGTGAATATACCGCGCTTCAGCCGCAGACGTCGACCGTGCCGGGCTGCACGCCCTGGCAGACCACATCCTTGGAGACCCAACCCGCATCGATCACGACATCGAGATTGTCCCGCGTGATCGGCAGCGGCGCGAGGAATACGGAGTTCATCTCCACGCCGTTCGGCCCATCGGACCACTTCACGACGCCCTCGATCTGGTCCATCGGCGTGCCCTCGGCAAGCGCGTTGGCGATGCGCGCCGCCGCCTTTCCGAGCTCGCGCGCGTCCTTCCAGACGGAAACGGTCTGCGTGCCGAGCGCGATCCGGTTGAGCGCGGCATGGTCGCCGTCCTGGCCGGAAACCGGGACTGATCCGGCAAGTCCCTGCGCCTCGAGCGCGGCCACGACGCCGCCTGCCGTGCCGTCATTGGAGGCCACGACCGCATCGACCTCGTTGTTGTTGGCAGTCAGGAACTGCTCCATGTTGCGCTGGGCGTTCGCCGGCAGCCATCCATCCGTATAGGCTTCACCCACATTCTTGATCTTGCCGGCATCGATCGCCTCTTTCAGGACTTCCATCTGGCCCTCGAACAGAAAGTCGGCGTTCGGATCGGCCGAGGAGCCCTTGATGAAGACATAGTTGCCTTCGGGCTGGACCTCGTAGACCGCGCGCGCCTGCATGCGCCCCACTTCCTTGTTGTCGAAGGTGAGGTAGAACGCCTCCGGATGCTCGATCAGGCGGTCGTAGCCGATCACCGGGATGCCTTCGGCCGCGGCCTTTTCGACCGCCGGTACGATGGCCGATGCGTCCTGTGCCAGGATGATGAGCACGTCCGCCCCCTGGGCGATCAGCGCCTCGACATCGGTGAGCTGCTTCGACGCGGAAGACTGGGCGTCGGCGGAGATGTAGGTGTTTCCATCGGCTTCGATCTGCGCCTTCATGGCCGCTTCATCGGTTTTCCAGCGCTCCTCCTGGAAATTCGACCACGAAACGCCGATCACCTTGTCGGCGGCCAATGCGGCCGTCGAGAGAGACAGGGACAGGCTGAGACCCGCCAAAACAGCAAATGCTTTCCTCATGATTTCCTCCCGGCGCGGAACGCGCGCAACGTCTTCGGTTCTGCTTGCGCCGGTGCGACGGATTTGCGACTTTCGCGCAGTCTTCCGTCTCTGCGCGAAAAGCCGGCCCGTACCGCACCGGAGGCATGCTCTCCCCGGCATCCCGCTCCCCGGAGGCGCCCGCTTGAACTCGCGCTGGCCACGGGAGGCGTGATGCCGAAGGCTCATTTTTTCGAGCCTCGAAAAAAAGAATGACGTAGCTCGCCGTCCGTGTCAATATGACTTTTGGGCGGTGCGACGGAGCAGGAGAGTGAAGACAGCCGGCATCCGACACGACGAGATGCGCAAGCGCAACCGCGCCCTGGTGATCGATGCGGTGCGGCGGGCGGGCCAGCCTTCGCGCACCGAAATCGCCGGGATGACCGGGCTCAGCCATTCGACCATTTCGGCGATCGCCGCCGTTCTGATCGAGGAAGGCACGATGCGTGAGGCAGGGACGGGCGAGCCGGGCGCGGCCAGGCGCGGCCGGCCGCAGGTGGCGATCGCGCTCAATTCCAAGGCGGCTTCGGTGGTCTGCCTCTATCTCTCCTTCAACAACCTGTCCGCCGCGCTGGTCGACTATTGCGGACAGGTGATCGACACCAGGACGACGCGCATTTCGACGCTGACGGTGGATCGCGATGCGCTGGTTCAGGCGGCGATCACGGCGGTGCGTGAGATCGCTCGCGATCATCCCGCCTTCATGCGCATCGTCTTTGCCGTGCAGGGCATTACCGATTCGGCAGGCAGGGAGCTTCAGTGGTCGCCCATCACGCCGCACCGGAACCTGCCGCTGGGCCCGGCGCTGGAGAAGGCATTCGGCGTGCCGGTGACGGTGCAGAACGACTGCAACATGATCGCCGTGGCGCTGCGCTGGCTCAATCCGGAGCGGTATGGCGACAATTTCGTCGCCATTCTCCTCTCCCAGGGCATTGGCATGGGGCTGATGGTGGATGGCCGCCTGTTCACCGGTACGCGCTCTTCGGGCGGAGAGTTTGGACACATGGTCTACCGGCCCGGCGGAGCCCTGTGCCGCTGCGGAAACCGCGGCTGCATCGAAGCCTATGCCGGCAACTATGCCATCTGGCGGCGCGCGCATGGCCGCAGCGCGCAGGAAAGGCCGGTGGACGACATCGAGGCCGAGGAAATGCGCAAGCTGGCGGAGCAGGCGCGGCGGGAGGAAGGACTGGCCAGGCAGGCCTTCCGCGAAGCCGGCGAGGCGCTCGGCTTCGGGATTGGCAATCTTTTCGCGCTGATCGATCCCGCTCCGGTGGCCATTGTCGGCCAGGGCACGGCGGCCTTCGACATACTGGAGCCCGAACTGCGCCGGGCGCTCTCGGAGACCGCGGGCGGGCGGCAGGCCGGAGAGGTCACATTCGAGACGCAGCCTAATGCCCGGCCTTTCATCCAGCACGGCAGCGCGATGACGGCCCTTACCGCATTAGACCGGGACATCTTCGGCCCCGGACTGCCGGCAAGCACCGCAGCGCGGAACGCTTCCCGTAGCGCGGCCGGCAAGAGCGCCAGGCCAAAGCAGGCGGAGCCTGAGACAAGCTCATAAGGCGCGCCGACGGGTTTGTGTGGCCCTGCCGCAGGCGCCAGCCCGGTGTGTCGTCAAGTGCTACCGTATGGCGCCTGCTGTTCTCCGCAACACGGTAACAGGCTCAGGCTCGACGGTTCCGATCCTCGCCAGATCATACGGCGTGGTCTGGTAAACCTGGTTGATCCAGTTGCCGAAAAGCAGATGGGCGTGGGAGCGCCAGCGGTTGAGCGGCGGTCGGCTCGGATCGTTCTCCGGGAAGTAGTCGTGCGGCACGTGGATCGGCACGCCGGCGGCCACGTCACGCTCGTACTCTTCCTTGAGTGAGGTGGAATCGTACTCGATGTGATTGAACATGTAGAGCCGGTTGCCGGTGGGTTCGGTGAGCAGACACGGACCGGTCGCATCCGATTCCATGAGGATTTCTAGACCGGAATCCGCGGGAATGTCGGATGCGCGCACTTCCGTCCAGCGCGAAACCGGAATCGCGAAATCGTCCGAAAAACCTGCAAGATACGGCGACGCCGGCTGGTTGTTGCGGTGCCGGAACACGCCGAACGCCTTCTTCTCCAGCGTGTGCTTGGGGATGCGGTGGAAATGCCATGCGGCCGCCATCGCGCCCCAGCAGATGAAGAAGGAGGAGTGAACGTGCGTCGTCGTCCAGTCGAAGATGCGCGTCAGTTCGTCCCAGTAGGTGACCTCTTCGAACGGCAGAAGCTCCACTGGCGCGCCCGTCACGATGAAGCCGTCGAACTTCCGGTCCGCCACCTCCTCCCAGGTCTGGTAGAAGGTGATGAGGTGCTCCTCGGGCGTGTTCTTCGCCTTGTGCGTGCCGATGCGCACCAGCGTCAGCTCGACCTGAAGCGGCGTGGCGCCGATCAGGCGGGCAAGCTGCGTCTCCGTGCGGATCTTGTTGGGCATGAGGTTCAGGAGCCCGATCTGCATGGGTCGGATGTCCTGACGCAGCGCCGTCCCCTCGTCCATGACGGACACGCCCTCGCGCACGAGCACATCGCGGGCGGGGAGCTGATCGGGAATCTTGATCGGCATGACACAGACTCCAAAAACAAAAGACCGGCGGCGAGGTCGCGGCCGGTCTCCAACGGATTGTCCATCGGCCTTTTAGCGACTTATTTTACGTGGCTGCAAGCCGACCGGCCAAATCACCACGGATGAGCGTCACATTTACGCTTGGCGCCCCTTTGCGTCAATGGACCTGATGCGATAAAGCAGGCCGCCTGATCTAGTGGAACCATCCGATGACCTTGCCCGAACGTCCGGAGCCGAAACCCGGAATCATGGAAATCGCCGCCTATGTGCCGGGCCGCGAAAGCGCGCCGGGCGTGGCGAAAGTCTGGAAACTTTCCTCCAATGAGACGCCTCTCGGCCCCTCTCCGGCGGCGCTGGAGGCGATCGAGGCGGCGCGCCGCCATCTGGAGCTTTACCCGGATGGTTCCGCCACCAGCCTGCGCGAGGCGATTGCCGAGGTCCACGGGCTCAACCCGGCCAACATCCTGTGTTCGAACGGTTCGGACGAGCTTCTGGGCCTGCTCGCGCAGACCTATCTTGGGCCTGGCGACGAGGGCATTTATTCTGAGCACGGCTTTCTCGTCTATCGCATCCAGATCCTGGCGGCAGGCGCCACGCCGGTCGTGGCGAAGGAGAAGGACGAGCGCGCCGATGTCGATGCCATACTGGCCGCCGTCACCGGGCGCACGAAGATCGTCTTCCTTGCGAACCCGAACAACCCGACCGGCACCTACCTGCCAGTCGATGAGGTGCGCCGCCTTCAGGCGGGTCTGCCCCGGCATGTGCTGCTCGTGCTCGATGCGGCCTATGCGGAATATGTGCGGCGCAACGACTATGAGGCGGGCATCGAGCTCGTTTCTTCGTCCAACAATGTCGTCATGACCCGCACATTCTCGAAGATCTACGGGCTCGCGGGCCTGCGTATCGGCTGGATGTACGCTCCGGCGCATGTGATCGATGCCGTGAACCGTGTGCGCGGGCCATTCAACGTCAACGCACTGGCGATCGCGGCGGGGGCTACGGCCATTCGCGACCGCGCGCATGTGGAGCGCGCCGTGGCCCATAACGAAACCTGGCGGGAATGGCTGACCAGGGAACTGGGCAAGCTTGGTCTCCGCGTGACGCCGAGCATCGGCAATTTCCTCCTCATTCACTTTCCCCCGGAGGGCGGCAAGACGGCCGAGGCCGCCGATTCCTTCCTCACTGCGCGCGGCTATATCCTGCGCCGGGTCTCCTCCTACGGCTTTCCCAATGCGCTCCGCATGACGGTCGGCCTTGAGGAGGCCAATCGCGGTGTTGTCGCCGCTCTCAGCGAATTCATGGGCGCTTGAGCCGTGGCTGAACCGCTTTTTGAGAGAATCGCCCTTGTCGGCATCGGCCTCATCGGTTCGTCCATCGCCCGCGTGGTGCGGCGCGAGGGGCTGGCTGGCACCATCGCCATTTCGACGCGCCGCGCGGAGACGCTGGCGCGCGCGAAGGAGCTCGGCCTGGGGGATGAATATCACGCGAGGGCAACGGATGCGGTGGCTGACGCCGATCTGGTCATCGTGTCGGTTCCGGTCGGCGCGTCCGGGCAGGTTGCCGCCGATATCGCCCCGAGCCTCAAGCCCGGAGCGATCGTCACCGATGTGGGTTCCACGAAGCGGTCTGTCATCGAGCAGATGGCGCCCGTGTTGCCCGAGCACGTGCATTTCATACCGGGGCATCCCATTGCCGGTACCGAGCATTCAGGCCCCGACGCCGGGTTCGCGGAGCTTTTCGAGGGACGTTGGTGCATCCTGACGCCGCTTCCGGGTACGGACCCGCAGGCTCAGGAGAAGCTCGCGCAATTCTGGCAGCGCTGCGGGTCGAAGGTAGATACGATGGACCCGGAGCACCACGACATGGTGCTCGCCATCGTCTCGCATCTGCCGCACATCATCGCCTACAACATCGTGGGCACGGCCGATGATCTGGAGACGGTGACGAAGTCGGAGGTCATCAAGTATTCGGCCTCGGGCTTCCGCGATTTCACCCGTCTCGCCGCCTCGGACCCGACCATGTGGCGGGACGTGTGCCTGCACAACCGCGATGCGATCTTGGAAATGCTCGCCCGGTTCATGGAAGATCTGTCCGCCTTGCAGCGGGCGATCCGCTGGGGCGACGGGGACAAGCTCTTCGATCTCTTCACCCGTACCCGTGCCATTCGCCGCTCCATCATCGAGGCGGGGCAGGAGGTGGACCTGCCCGACTTCGGCCGGCAGGTGGTGATCCATCCGCCGAAACGGGAAGAGGACTAGCGCCGGGCGCTATCCTGAAAAGGCAGGCATTTGCCGCTGCTATACCGGCGGGATCGTTCCCAGCGGAATGAAGCCGAGAAACAAGCGGCCCTTTCTTATGTTCAGGGTGACGGGCGTGTCGCTCAGGCTGCTCAGTGCCGAGGCCGCCGTCATGATCTCCTCGCGCGCGTCGGGAAAAATCCGCGCCAGATAGTCCATGACGATCTGCGGATCGCTGAAGCTCACTCTAAGCTGGGCATCGATCCACCCGTTCTCATCGATGGAGATGGGGCCGGAGACGGAAATTTCCGCGTTCTGGCCCGCAAGACCGACGACAAGCTCGCGGATTTCCGCCGACCGGCCATAGGGGTCGAGCCGCCCTTCAACGGCCATGGTCACGCCATCTTTGATAAGCACGAGGGCACGGCCGTCGAGCGGCGCAAGATCGGGCGCGATTTGCGCGCCTGGCTGAAGACCGCGAAAGCTTATCGCCGCTTCCACGGCATCGCCCTGCTGGCGCGCATGGACTTCCATCGCGGTCAGTGTGGCAAGCGGTGCGGTGTCGCCTTCCTGCGCGGAGATCGCAAGCTGCTCACCCCTGACCGAAATGCGCTCTGGCAGGGGGTCGGCAAGCCGCGCGCCGGCACGCAGACTCTCCCAGCGGATCTCCATGGGCACGAGAAGCGGCAGCACGACGGCCGCGGGCGAATCGATTTCGCCCACTACGCGGGACGGCCTGTAGACATGAGCGGCGGAGCGCATGGCGCCCGCACGAACGGAGATGCCCTTTTTCACGTTCTCGTAGAAGACGCTGCGGCAGAACAGCCCGATCCGGAACGGATAGCCTCCGGCTTCCGGCTCCTCGCAATAGGCGCGAACGCCATTGCCGTTCATTCCCCTGATCGTGGCGGCCACTTCGCTTTCAAGCGCCCGGGCAGCGGCGAACCATGCACCGGTATAGCCCAGCGCGAAGACGAGAATCGCCGCGCCCAGAAGCAGAATGCGGCGGGTGAAGCGAGAGCCTTTTTGTCTTCCGGATGGCATTTGTTCCTTCCGCTATGGTTTCCCGGTCTTGGCGGGCGGCCATCAATTCCATTAGCGTGCAGAACGCCTTCCGCCGAATCAACGCCCGCCCGTCGCAACAGATCGAGAAGTCAGGGGAAATGGACGATTTTTGGGTCTTTGGTTATGGCTCTCTTATGTGGAGGCCCGGCTTCGCTCACGTCGAGACGCGCAAGGCGAGGCTTCACGGCTATCGGCGCTCCCTATGTGTCCATTCCCATGTGCATCGCGGCACGCCGAACCGGCCGGGCCTAGTGCTCGGCCTCGACCGGGGCGGCTCATGCCTGGGGCTTGCCTTCCGCGTGCCTGGTGCACTCTATGACGAGGTGATCGCCTATCTGCGCGAGCGCGAGCTGGTAACGAGAGTATACCTCGAAAAGCGGCTGAGGGTCCGGTTTCTTGACGGAGGCGAGGCCGTGGCCGTGGCTTACGTGGTGGACCGCACGCATGTGCAGTATGCGGGCCGGCTGAATGTGGAGGATGCCGCCCGGAGGGTTGCGGGCGCCATCGGGCAATCCGGGCGCAACGAGGAATACGTGCTCAACACCGTGGAGCACCTGAAGGCGCTCGGCATCCGCGATCACTGGCTGGAGGCTGTGGCGGCGCGGCTTTCCAGGCAGGCGGCCGCCGAATGACGGGATCTGACGGGTCCGTCTACCGCGTCGGCACCGGCGGGTCCTCGCGGTAATCGTAGAAGCCGCGGCCCGTCTTGCGGCCGAGCCATCCCGCCTCGACATACTTCACCAGAAGCGGGCAGGGCCGGTATTTCGAATCCGCCAGCCCTTCATAGAGCACCTGCATGATGGAAAGGCAGGTGTCCAGCCCGATGAAGTCGGCAAGCTGCAGCGGTCCCATCGGGTGGTTGGCGCCGAGCTTCATTGCCGTATCGATCGCCTCGACCGACCCCACACCCTCGTAAAGGGTGTAAATGGCCTCGTTGATCATCGGCATGAGAATCCGGTTGACGATGAAGGCGGGGAAATCCTCGGCCACCGTGATGGTCTTGTCGAGGCTTTCCACAAAGGCGCGGGCGGCTTCGAAGGTGGCGTCCTCCGTGGCGATGCCGCGGATGATCTCCACCAGTTTCATCACCGGCACCGGGTTCATGAAATGTATGCCGATGAACCGTTCCGGACGATCGGTCTGTGCGGCGAGCCGCGTGATCGAGATCGAGGAGGTGTTGGTGGCGATCAGGGCTTCCGGATTCAGCACCGGGCAAAGCTTGGCGAAAATCTTGCGCTTGATTGCCTCGTCCTCGGTTGCCGCCTCGATGACCAGATCGGAGTCCGCAAGGTCTTCCAGCGTATCGGCCGGCGTAATCCGTGCGAGGGCCTCCCGCCGGGTCTTTTCGTCAAGCTTGCCGGAGGCGATCTGGCGCGCCATGTTGCCGCTCACAGTCGCGATGCCCGCCTCGATGCGTTCCCTGGAAATGTCGTAGAGCTTTACCTGGTATCCGGCCACCGCCGTCACATGGGCGATGCCACTGCCCATCTGACCGGCACCGACGATGCCCACCGTCCTGATAGTGCTCGTCATTTTCCCGATCCTGCCGCAGGCGACCTACTCATTGCGTCGCAACGTATATGGACGGCGATGTGCCGTCCACTGGTCTTGCCGACTCTGCACGCGCTTCGGTGTTTGTCAAAGCGCCTTTTCGAGTTCTGGGAGGATCTGGAAGAGGTCGCCGACAAGGCCGTAGTCGGCGACCTGGAAGATCGGCGCTTCCTCGTCCTTGTTAATGGCCACGATCACCTTGGAGTCCTTCATGCCAGCGAGGTGCTGGATGGCGCCGGAGATGCCCACCGCGATGTAGAGATCGGGTGCGACCACCTTGCCCGTCTGACCAACCTGCCAGTCGTTCGGCGCATAGCCAGCGTCCACTGCCGCCCGGCTTGCGCCCACCGCCGCCCCCAGCTTGTCCGCCACGGGCAGGATCACCTCCTGGAACTTCTCCGCCGAGCCCAGCGCGCGGCCGCCCGAGATGACGATGCGCGCCGACGTCAGCTCCGGACGCTCGTTCGCCGCAATCCGGTTCTCCACGAAGCGGGAAAGACCGGGATCGACCGCCGCCTCGACCATCTCGATGCTGGCCGATCCGCCCTCGCTCGCTGCCTGAAAGGCCGAGGTGCGCACGGTGATCACCCGCTTGGGATCGGTCGATTCCACTGTCTGGATGGCGTTGCCCGCATAGGTCGGCCGCTTGAAGGTGATGGCGTTCACCACCTCGATCACATCGGAGACCTGCATCACGTCGAGCAGTGCAGCCACGCGCGGCATCACATTCTTGCCCATCGTCGTGGAAGGGGCGACCAGCGTGTCATAGCCGCCTGCGAGCGCGAGGATGGTATCGGCCAGAGGCTCGGCAAGCTGCTCGGCCAGCGCGTCGCTTTCGGCCAGAAGCACCTTGCGCACGCCCGAGAGCTTTGCCGCCTCTTCGGCGGCCGGCCGGGCACCGGCTCCCGCGACAAGAACGTCGATGTCGCCGCCGATCTGAGCCGCCGCCGACAGCGCCTTCGCCGTCTGGTCCGAAAGCGATCGGTTGTCATGCTCCGCAATGAGAAGGATTGCCATGAGTATCCGTCCTTTCCAAGCGCCTGATCAAAGTACGCCGGCTTCGTTCTTCAGCTTGTCCACCAGCTCGGCCACGGAGGCGACCTTGACGCCCGCCTTGCGGCTTGCCGGCTCCTCCGTTTTCAGCACCTTGAGCCGCGTCTTCACCGTGACGCCGTAGTCCGCCGGGCTCTTCTCATCGAGCGGCTTCTTCTTGGCCTTCATGATGTTTGGCAGAGAGGCATAGCGCGGCTGGTTGAGCCGCAGATCCGTGGTCACGATCGCAGGCAGCTTCAGCTCCACCACCTGGAGCCCGCCATCCACCTCGCGCGTCACCGTGAGTGTCTCGCCGCCCACCTCCACCTTGGAGGCGAAGGTGCCCTGCGCCCAGCCGAGAAGAGCAGCCAGCATCTGCCCCGTCTGGTTGGCATCGTCGTCGATCGCCTGCTTACCTAGAATGACGAGGCCGGGCTTTTCCTCCTCGGCGATGCCCTTCAGGATCTTGGCCACGTCGAGCGGCTCGACCGTCTCGTCAGTCTTGACCAAAATGGCGCGGTCCGCGCCCATGGCAAGCGCCGTACGCAGCGTTTCCTGCGCCTTCTCGGGGCCGACCGAAACGGCAACGATCTCGTCCGCCTTGCCCGCTTCCTTGAGCCTTATCGCTTCCTCAACCGCGATCTCGTCGAACGGGTTCATCGCCATCTTCACATTGGCAAGCTCGACGCCTGAACCGTCCGCCTTCACGCGCGGCTTCACATTCGCGTCGATCACCCGTTTCACAGCAACAAGGACTTTCATCAACCTACCTCTTTTGCCTCGCCGTACCCGACTAGCACTCCGGCGCTTCTATCCGATTGTCGATTTCCGCCATAATTCAAAAGAAAACGGACACAGCATGGTGCTGGAGGAACGTCTCGCCGCAGGCCGCCGGACCGTAGTGAGACCTGACGCATACGTCAACACGCGCGGAACGCCGGGCCTATTCGAGCTCCACGGCGTCCGGCGTGGCGACATGGCGGTCGAACAGCGGCACGCCGCGCCGGCGCAGAAGCACGACCAGCACGCTGCCGGCCAGGATGCCTCCTATATGCGTCGCCCAGGAAATCTGGTTCCCAGGATCGGTGAAGAACATCAGAAACTGCGAACCGATCCAGAGCGCCAGCGCCACGAAGGCCGGAACGCGCAGTGGAATGCGACCAAGCGCCAGCACCCACAGCTTCACGCGGGGATGCAGGATCAGGTAGGCCGCGACCACGCCGGCCACTGCACCCGACGCGCCGATGAGCGGTGCCTGGGATTCGGGTGCGATCATGCCGTGGAAGGCCGCTCCCGCGGCCGCGCAGGCGATGTAGAAGACAAGATAGCGAAAGTGGCCAAGGGCGTCCTCGACATTGTCTCCGAAGACCCAGAGGAAAAGCATGTTGCCGCCGAGGTGCAGCAGGCCGTCGTGCAGGAATGAATAGGTGACGTAGGTGAAGGGAGGTGGCACCAGCTCCAGTTCCGGAGGCAGCACCGCCATATCGTAGGCGACGGAGGGGATGTAGCCGAGCCCGATTGCGGCAAGCTGCATCGTGCCGATGCCGCCCAGAGAGGTGACAAGCCATATGACGATGTTGAGCCCGATGATCGCCAGCGTCACGTATTGACGTTTGATGTGGCGCAGGCGGTTGGAATCGTGGAGCGGTATGAACATCGGCCGGCGCCGGTAACGTCCGGCTCTTCAGCGATTCTCTCCGGGCACCCATAGCACGTCATAGGCACCCTTGCCATTGACGCTCCGGGCGGCGACGAAGAGAAAGTCGGAAAGGCGGTTGATGTAGCGCAGTGCCTCCTCGCCCAGCTGTTCCCCGGGCGTGCGGTCGAGCTCCACCATCAGCCGTTCTGCACGCCGCGTAATGGTACGGGCCAGATGCAGCGCGGCCGCGGCGGGCGTGCCGCCCGGCAGTATGAAGGACGTGAGCGGTGCGAGCTCCGCATTGAGTGCGTCGATTTCCCGTTCGAGCCGCTCGACCTGGGCAGCGACGATGCGCAGCGCGCCCGCACCGCCCTTCCGGCTTCCGTCAGGTGTGGCGAGATCCGCGCCTAGATCGAAGAGGTCGTTCTGGATCCGTCTGAGCATCGCATCGATGGTAGGGTGATCCTTCTGCGTGTGGACGCGCGCCATGCCTATCGCCGCGCTGGCCTCGTCCACGGTTCCGCATGCGGCCACGCGCAAGTCGCATTTCAATCGTCTTTCGCCGCTGTTCAGGCCGGTCGTTCCGTCGTCGCCGGTTCTGGTATAAATCTTGTTGAGCTTCACCATGCGGCGCGATCCCCGATCAATTTCCGGCCTGGCTGAACCACAGGGCCAGCATGATAAGCACCACCGCGACGAATTGCAGCGCCACGCGAGCCTGCATCAGCTTGTTGGACGTGTTGCCCGAGCCGCCGCGCATCATGTTGATCAAGCCGCGGATCAGCACGAAGACGACCGCGACCATGACGGCGACGGCGAGGATGTTGAATATGGTGGATGACATGTTTCGGCTTTCCTGGGTGAGAGAGCAGCTTATCCAGATCGGTCGCAGGTGGCGAGCCGTCTATGAAACACCGAGGCGGGCATGCCAAGGTTCCTGTTCATGAAATGAAGAGGTGCACGTGGCAGGTTGCCTTTACGGCCTGCGGTTTTCACATATCGGGTCGGGCAAGAAAAATCTCCGTCCCTGACGGAAAACAGAGGAAACGGTGTTGCGCAAGCTGGTCGCCCTCAGGCGCATAGCGGCCGATGCGTTCGGTCATTTCAATGCTGACGACGGTTGGGCAATGGCGAGCCACGTGGCCGTGAGCGCGATCATGGCCCTGTTTCCGTTTCTCATTTTCGCTACGGCGCTTGCAAGCTTTCTGGGTGCGGACGCCTTTGCCGAGACGGCCGTGCATCTCGTATTCGACACTTGGCCGGAGGAGGTGGCCGAGCCGATTGCAGCGGAGGTCGTCAATGTGCTCGGGGTGAGGCGAGGGGGCGTTCTGACCTTTGGCGTGCTCGCCGCGGCCTTCTTTTCCTCCAACGGAGTGGAAGCGATTCGCGTATCGCTCAACCGTGCCTATCGCGTGGTCGAGCCCCGCTCTTTCATCTATCTGCGGGTGCAAAGCCTCGCCTTCGTGCTGATCGCCACCTTAGGCTTCATGGCCATCAGCCTGCTTCTCGTGATCGCTCCCCTGGCCGCCAGGATCGCCGTCTCGCGGCTGGAATGGCTGGAGCCTTACATGGGCACGATCACCCTGTGGCGTTACATCATCGCGGTGACTGTGCTGGTTTCCGCCCTCATGGCGGTGCATCTCTGGCTGCCGGCGGGCAAGCGCAGCCTCAGCGACATCCTGCCCGGCATCGTCTTCACCCTCCTCGGCTGGCTCGCCGGCTCCAGCATCTTTGCCGCCTATCTCTCCCGTTTCAGCAGTTACGCCAACACCTATGCGGGGCTGGCCTCGATCATGGCGGCGGTGTTCTTCCTCTACATCATTTCGGTAATCTTCATCCTTGGCGGCGAGGTCAACGCCGCCATCATGCGGTATCGCGAAGCAAGGCGCGCCGTGAGGCCCTGAGCCCCGGCAATAAAGGCGAAAGCTTTGCGGGCTATTCTCAGCAGGGCTTGTGAGTGCTGGTCCGGCAGGATGCGGAGGGGCACTGTGCTGTCGAAGCTCGACACAACCTGGCTTGTCTTTGCCGTCGCCGCCGTGGCGATGCTGTCCTATCTGTTTTCGACGGGACTCAACGCTTTGCTGCGCGAGGCCGGTTTCGGGACGGTCCCCAATGCGATCATCATGATGTTCGGCTTTTTCGGGGCGATCTACGCCGGAAATTTCGTCGGCATGCGTTTCAGCCTGATCGAAGGCGTCTTTGTCGGCCTGGCGGGCGCTTTTGTCCTCCTGCTTGCACTGGTGCTCCTGAAGGCGGCGCTCGACCGGATGGCTTAACGGACCGGCTCCAGCCCCACCATCCGCGCGACGTCGGCCGGCGTGGCGCCTGCCGCGCGCAGCGCCGCAATCCCGGTGTCGCCGCGGCTTTTGGACAGCTTGCGGCCGCTTTCATCGAGGATGAGCGCATGGTGATGGTAGCGCGGGACGGGAAGCCCCAGAAGCTCCTGCAAAAGCCGGTGCACTGCCGTTGCATGAAACAGATCGCGCCCGCGCACCACATGCGTGACTCCCTGCAGCGAATCGTCCACCACGACGGCGAGGTGGTAGCTTGTCGGTACTTCCTTGCGGGCGATCACCACGTCTCCCCAGGCTTCAGGCCGGGCGGCGATCCGTCCCGTCTCGCCTTTGGGGCCGCTGCCGCTTTCTTCCCAGAAGAAGCGTGACGCCACGTGTCTGTGTGCCGCTTCCATATCCAGGCGCCACGCGAAAGGCTCGCCAGCCTCCATGCGCTGAAGGCGCTCGGCTTGGGACCGCTCACGGTCGAGCGGCGGGAAGATGGGAACGCCGTCGGGATCCCGCGGCCAAGGCGTGCCGTCCGCCTCCGCCTCGGCGACGAAGTCGCGCACCTCGCCCCGGCTCATGAAGGAGGGATAGACGATTTCCGCGTCGACCAGGCGCTCCAATGCCTGCGCGTAGTCGTCGATGTGCTCCGACTGGCGGCGGACCGGCTCTTCCCATTCGATGCCGAGCCAGGCGAGATCGCGGTAGATTTGCTCTTCCAGTTCCGGTGTGCAGCGGGTCGTGTCGATGTCCTCGATGCGCAGCAGGAAACGCCCTCCCGTGGCGCGCGCCATGGAGAAGTTGAGGAGTGCCGAATAGGCATGCCCCAGATGCAGAAGCCCGTTGGGGCTCGGCGCGAAGCGGAAGACAGGAACCGTCATGAAGGGCGCATGAAACGGATTGTCGCGGTCATTACGGCATTGCTAGGCTTGGCGCGATGAGAGCGCAAGGGGCGGCAATGCAGCGGATCGAAACGGCAGACGACATAACGCGCGCTCTGGACGCGCTTGTGGTTTGCGACCCGAGACTTGGGTCGGTGCGGGAGGCGGCGGGGACGGTGCCGCTCCGGCGCAGCCCGGCGGGATTTGCCAGCCTTGCCTCCGTGATCGTCTCGCAGCAGGTTTCGCGGGCGAGTGCCGACGCCATCTTTGGCCGGCTCCGCCGGCTCGTGGACCCGCTGACGCCCGAGACGCTTCTGGCCTGCGGCGAAGCGGCGATGGTCGTGGCCGGTCTGTCTCGTGCCAAGCAGCGGGCGCTGACGGCTCTTGCCGCGGCGATCATGAGCGGCTCACTCGATCTTGCCTCTCTGGACTGTCTGCCACCGGATGAAGCCACGGCGGCGCTGCTTGCCGTGCCTGGCATCGGACCCTGGACTGCTCAGGTCTACCTGCTCGTCGCTGCGGGACATGCGGACATCTTCCCCTCCGGCGATATCGCCCTGCAGGCCGCGGTGGCGCAGGGGCTGGGGTTCAAGGTCCGCCCCGACGCGCGAACGCTCATGCGCATTGCCGAATCATGGAGCCCTTGGCGCTCGGTCGCCGCACGGCTTTTCTGGGCTTACTACCGCGAGATGAAAGGTGTCGAAGCTGCTCCGGCAGCCTGAAACACAGAATAATCAGCAAGAATTTACGCTCTACTGGCGCGGAACTATCGATATCTGCTTCACATTCCTGTCATCACCGGATTACATTATCCGCGCCGATCGATCTGCCTACCAGGAGCTTCAAGGACGTGACGATCGCTCAATCGCCGGACGGTATGCCCGCTCTGGTGCTCAACGCGGACTATCGACCGCTCAGCTATTATCCCCTGTCACTTTGGTCGTGGCAGGACGCGATCAAGGCCGTGTTTCTGGACCGAGTGAACATCGTAGCCGAATACGACTACGCGATCTCCTCACCCTCCTTCACGATGCAGCTGCCCAGCGTCGTCAGCCTCAAGACCTATGTGAAGCCGTCGCGCTATCCCGCCTTCACGCGGTTCAACGTTTTCCTGCGTGACCGCTTTCAATGCCAGTATTGCGGCGGGAAGAACGAGCTGACCTTCGATCATGTCATCCCGCGCCGTCATGGCGGGCTGACCACCTGGGAAAATGTCGTGGCGGCATGCTCGCCCTGCAATCTGAAGAAAGGCGGCCTGATGCCGGACGAGGCCAGGATGTGGCCGCGGCAGAAGCCCTACCGGCCCACCGTCTATGACCTGCACAACAACGGACGGCTTTTCCCGCCCAATTATCTGCATGAAAGCTGGATGGACTATCTCTACTGGGATGTCGAGCTGGAGCCCTGATCCGTCCGCAGCTTGCCGCGTGTGAGACTACTTCTTGAAAGCGCCGCGAAGGGCGATCGCTGCGAGGATCGCGCTTGCCACCACGTTCCAGCCCGCGAAAGACAGACCGAGGAACCGGCCGGCTGCCTCGTTGCACGAAGGCGGGACGACCGCATTGAGCTGGTCGAGAAGGCTGCCGGAGCCTGACGAGGGGGCGACTGCGCCGCAATCGGCGGGGCCTTCCCACCAGCCCCATTCCACCCCCGCGTGGTAGGAGCCGAGCCCGAGCCCCCAAAGCATCAGGATACCGCCTGCCAGAAGCAGCCCGCGCGTGAGGATCGCCGGACCGCGCAGCGCAGCGGAAATGGCGGCGAGGATCATGACGGGAACGCCGATATAGTAAGGCACCCTCTGCTCTAGGCACAGCTTGCAGGGGATGAACCCGCCCAGATGCTGAAAGCCGAGCGCCGTGCCCACCGTGGCAGCCATGGCAAAGGCCAGGAAGGCGCCGGTGAGCGTGTGGAACCTGTCGGTAGGGGCTGTGAGGACTCTCGACATGTGTCAAACGATATAGCGGATGTCAAACGATATAGCGGATGGCTGCGAAACCGCCAATTAACAGGATCATGAAAAGGGTGAAAAGAAGGCCGAGATTCTTCTCGATGAAAGTGCGGATGGGCGGGCCGAACCAGTAGAGCAGTCCCGCGACCAGGAAGAAGCGCAAACCACGCCCGATGATCGAAATGAGGATGAAGATCGGCACATTCAGGCCTGTCGCGCCGGAGAAGATGGCCAGCACCTTGTAGGGGAAGGGCGTGACCGCCCCGAAGAGGACGGCCCACGCTCCCCAGTCGTTATTGTACCATTGGGCAAGCTCCTGGAACTTGCGTTCCGCGCCATAGAGCCGCAGGATCGGCACGCCGATGGCCTCATAGAGAAAGGCGCCGATTGCATAGCCGAGCAGCGCTCCGGCCACCGAGGCCAGAGTGCAGACGAACGCATAGCGCAGCCACTTCGCCCGCTCCGCAAGCACCATCGGGATGAGCAGCACGTCGGGCGGGATCGGAAAGAAGGAGCTCTCTACGAAGGACACGCCCGCAAGCCCCTTTTCTGCGTGGCGCGTCGCCGCCAGCGACATGGTATAATCGTAGAGTTTGCGAAGCATCGGCGCCCCTCGAATGGAGGCATCTATCTACCTGCCGCGCTGGTGATGCGCAACGGCAGGCGGCCGGAGCGGCGCTTTGATGCGGTATTCTCGTGTTGCTTGCAGGTTCGCAGGCTTTTCGATATGGAAGCCGCGGTTGCGCGGCCGCCAAGGCTGCGCGCTCTCCGATCCTGTCCGTCAGATCCGTTTCAAAAGAAGGCACTTCCCGGGACCATGCCGCGCCTCGTGATGAAATTCGGCGGAACCTCCGTCGCAGACATCGCCCGCATTCACAATGTGGCGCGCCATGTCAAACGCGAGGTTGACGCCGGCCACGAAGTGGCGGTGGTGGTTTCGGCCATGGCTGGCAAGACCAACGAGCTTGTTGCCCTGGCGCGCGAAATGCCGCGCGCAACGGGCGCGAGTTCGCCGTTTTTCGACGCGCGCGAATATGATGCGATCGTCGCTTCAGGCGAGCAGGTGGCAAGCGGGCTTCTAGCCATCGCGCTGCAGTCGATCGGCATCGACGCGCGCTCATGGCAGGGATGGCAGATCCCCATCCGCACCGACAATGCCCACGGCGCCGCTCGGATTCTTGAGATCGACGGCAGCGAAATCATACGCCGCATGGGGCTGGGGCAGGTCGCGGTGGTGACCGGCTTCCAGGGGCTTGCGCCCGACAACCGCATCGCTACGCTGGGTCGCGGCGGTTCCGATACCAGCGCGGTCGCCCTGGCGGCGGCCCTCAAGGCCGACCGATGCGACATCTATACCGACGTGGACGGTGTCTATACGACGGACCCGCGGATCGAGCCGAAGGCGCGGCGTCTTTCTAAGATTTCATTCGAGGAAATGCTCGAAATGGCCTCGCAGGGGGCCAAGGTGCTGCAGGTGCGCTCCGTCGAGCTTGCCATGGTGCATAAGGTCAGGACCTTTGTAAGATCGTCATTCGAGGACCCGGACGCGCCGGGAATGGGCGATTTCGACAATCCGCCCGGCACGCTCATTTGCGACGAGGAAGAGATCGTGGAACAGCAAGTCGTCACCGGCATCGCCTACGCCAAGGACGAGGCGCAGATCTCGCTGCGCCGGGTGGCCGACCGGCCAGGGGTCTCGGCTGGTATTTTCGGGCCGCTCGCCGAGGCGAACATCAATGTCGACATGATCGTGCAGAACGTGTCGGAGGACGGGTCGAAGACCGACATCACCTTCACCGTGCCGACCGGGGATGTGGAAAAGGCTGTCAGCATCCTCGAAAAGGTGCGAGAGTCTGTGGGTTTTGACGCGATCCAGTCCGAATCCGGGCTTGTGAAGGTGTCGGTGATCGGCATCGGGATGCGCAGCCATGCCGGCGTGGCCGCCACGGCTTTCAAGGCCCTGGCGGAAAAGGGCATCAATATCCGCGCGATCACCACCTCCGAAATCAAGATTTCGATCTTGATCGACGGTCCGTATGCGGAATTGGCGGTGCGCACTTTGCATTCCGTCTACGGTCTCGATAAGCATTAATAGAGAATCTTGAAGCCTGCCTTCCTGGGCCGCCTGTAGCGGCCGTGAGGCATTGGAGAAGCGCGATGCGAGAGGCCGGCCCGCGCGTATTGCTGAAGCGCCTCCGGGAGATGATGGCGGAGGCCCTTGAGCCGCAGGAGCGGCTCGACCGGATCGTGCGCGAAATCGCCCAGAACATGGTGGCCGAGGTCTGCTCGCTCTACATTCTGCGCGCCGATTCAGTCCTCGAACTCTACGCCACCGAAGGTCTGAACCCGAAGGCGGTGCATCTGGCGCAGCTGCGCCTGGGGCAGGGCCTTGTGGGCACGATCGCCGCCAGCGCCCGGCCGCTCAACCTGACGGACGCACAGAAGCATCCCGCCTTTACTTATCTGCCGGAGACGGGCGAGGAGGTCTACCACTCCTTCCTTGGCGTGCCGGTTCTGCGGGCCGGCCGCACGCTTGGCGTGCTGGTGGTGCAGAACCGGACCATGCGCCACTATCGCGAGGACGAGGTGGAGGCCCTCGAGACGGTCGCCATGGTGGTGGCCGAGATGATCGCCACCGGAGACCTGGCGCGACTCAACCGGCCTGGCATCGAGCTCGATCTGCGCCGCTCCGTCAGCCTCAAGGGAATTGTTTTCAACGAGGGAATCGGCCTTGGCCATGTGATCCTGCATGAGCCGCGCATCGTCGTCACCAACCTCTTCAACGAGGACAGTGAGCGGGAACTGGAGCGGTTGGAAGAAGCCCTGAGCTCGCTTCGGCTGTCGATTGACGACATGCTCTCGCGCCGCGACGTGGCCTTCGAGGGCGAGCATCGGGCGGTCCTCGAGGCCTACCGCATGTTTGCCAATGATCGCGGCTGGGTGCGTCGTCTGGAAGAGGCCGTGCGCAATGGCCTCACCGCGGAAGCTGCGGTGGAGAAGGTCCAGAGCGACATGCGCGCGCGCATGCTGCATATGACGGACCCATATCTGCGCGAACGCATGAGCGATTTCGACGATCTGGCCAACCGGCTTCTGCGCCAGCTCATGGGCCGGGGGCCTGATGCCATCGCCGAGATCATGCCCAAGGACGCCATTCTCGTGGCCCGCTCCATGGGCGCGGCGGAATTGCTGGACTATCCGCGTGAGCGGCTGCGCGGGCTGGTGCTGGAGGAGGGCGCGCCCACCAGCCACATCGTGATCGTGGCCCGCGCCATCGGCGTTCCGACGGTGGGCCAGGTCAAGGGTGTTGTCTCGCTTGCGGAAAACGGTGACGCCATCATTGTCGATGGCGAGGACGGTCAGGTTCATCTGCGGCCGCAGGCCGACATTGAGGCGGCCTATGCGGAGAAGGTCCGCTTCCGCGCAAGACGGCAGCAGCTTTACCGCGAATTGCGCCACGAACCGGCGGTCACGAAGGATGGCGTGCCGATCGAGCTTCTCATGAATGCCGGGCTTGCTGTGGACCTGCCGCAACTCGCCCAGTCGGGCGCAGCAGGGATCGGCCTCTTCCGCACCGAGCTGCAATTCATGGTGGCATTGACTTTCCCGCGGGTGGAGGCGCAGGAGCGCTTGTACCGCGAGGTGCTCGACGCGGCCGATGGCAAGCCGGTCACCTTCCGCACGATCGACATCGGCGGAGACAAGGTGCTGCCATACTTCAAGAGTGCGCAGCATGAGGAGAACCCGGCACTCGGATGGCGCGCCATCCGGCTGACCCTTGACCGTCCGGCTCTCCTGCGCACCCAGATCCGTGCGCTTCTGAAGGCCGCGGGCGGGCGCGAGCTGAAGGTGATGCTTCCCATGGTCACGCTTGTGGACGAGATCCGGCAGGCCCGCGCCATCATCGACCGAGAGGTGCGGCACCTCTCGCGCTTCGCCTATCTGCTGCCCACCAGCCTCAAGCTCGGTGCCATGATCGAGGTGCCGGCGCTTCTGTGGCAGCTCGACGAGCTGATGCAGGCGGTGGACTTCGTTTCGGTAGGTTCGAACGACCTGTTCCAGTTTGTCACGGCGACCGATCGCGGCAACACGATCGTCGCGGACCGTTTCGATCCGCTGTGCGTGCCGTTCCTGCGGCTTCTGCGGCAGATCGTTCAGGCGGGACAGGCGGGCCACACTCCCGTTACCCTGTGCGGCGAGCTCGCCGGGCGGCCAATCTCGGCCATGGCGCTCCTCGGTGTCGGCTTCCGCTCCATATCCATGGCGGCCGCCTCGATCGGCCCCGTCAAGGCCATGCTGCGGGAACTGCCGCTGCAGGAATTGACGGAACTGATGGATCGCCTTCTTGCCAATCACGCCGCAAAGCACGATATCCGCGCGGAACTGACACAATTCGCCGCTCGGCACGACATCCCGCTTTAAGAATATAAGACTGCCTATGACAGAGCTTCCGCGCGAACGCATGGATCAGGTGCTGAAGCGTTTCGAGCTGATCGAGACGCAGATGGCGGCTGGCCCGTCGCCGGAGGCTTACGTGAAGCTCGCTTCCGAATATGCTGAGCTTCAGGAAATTGCGACCCACATCCGTGAGCTCAAGAAAGTCGAGAGCGAGCTTGCCGACCTCGATGCCATGTTGGCGGACAAGTCCATCGAAAGCGAGATGCGGGAGCTTGCAGAGGCGGACCGGGAGGCGGTCGAGGAGCGGCTGGAAAAGCTGAGCCAGGAACTGCGGGTGCTGCTTCTTCCCAAGGACGAGGCCGACGAGAAGAACGCGATCCTGGAAATCCGCGCCGGCACGGGCGGCAACGAGGCTGCACTGTTTGCCGGCGATCTGTTCCGTATGTACGAGCGTTATGCGGCCTCGCGCGGCTGGCGCATGGAGGTGGTTTCGGCAAGTGAGGGCGAGGCCGGCGGATACAAGGAGATCATCGCCTCGGTCTCCGGAAGGGGCGTGTTCTCGCGCCTCAAATTCGAATCAGGCGTGCATCGCGTGCAGCGCGTGCCGGTGACGGAGGCGCAGGGGCGCATCCACACCTCTGCCGCGACCGTCGCGGTGCTGCCGGAGGCGGAGGAGGTGGATGTCGAAATCCGGCCGGAGGACATTCGTATCGACACCATGCGCGCTTCTGGCGCGGGGGGCCAGCACGTCAACACGACCGATTCGGCCGTGCGCATCACTCACATCCCCACGGGGATCGTCGTGGTTCAGTCCGAAAAATCGCAGCACCAGAACAGGGCACGCGCCATGCAGATTCTGCGCGCGCGCCTGTTCGACCAGCAGCGCACCAAGGCGGCGGAAGAGCGATCCGAGGCGCGGCGCCTGCAGGTGGGCACGGGCGACCGGTCCGAGCGCATCCGCACATACAATTTTCCGCAGGGCCGCGTGACGGACCACCGCATCAACCTCACGCTCTACAAGCTCGACCGCGTGATGGAGGGTGAGCTGGACGAGGTGATTGACGCGCTCATTGCCGATCACCAATCTAAGCTGCTCGCCGCGGAGGGGGCCGAAGGCTGATTCTGACGCTTCCGTTGCATGCCTCGGAATCAGGATCCTAACCGTTCATAGTCTCCATGACGCAGAACAGGGGCGATATGAATTTCCCGCCGGCCGGTACTCTGGGCGCACTGCTCCGGCTTGCGAAGCAACGGCTGGGCGAGGCCGGTGTCGAGGATCCCGGTCTGGAGGCCCGGCTTCTTGTGGAGCACTTCACGGCGACGACTCGGACCGATGCGATCGCCTCGCCTGAGCGCCCGGTGGATGCCGAAGCGGTGCGCAAGGTGGAAGCGGCGATCGGGCGCCGAATCGCCGGCGAGCCTGTTCACCGCATTCTCGGCTGGCGCGAGTTCTATGGCCTGAAGCTCACTCTCTCCCCTGCCACGCTGGAGCCGCGCCCCGACACCGAAACCTTGGTGGACCTGGTTCTGCCAGATGCGCGGCGGATTGCCGCAATACGCGGCCGGTGCCGGATTCTTGATCTTGGAACGGGAACGGGCGCGATTGCGTTGGCGCTTCTCTCCCTCGTGCCGGAAGCGGAAGCCGTGGGCACCGATATTTCACAGGAAGCACTTGAAACGGCGAGGCGCAATGCCGAGATCAACGGATGTGCCGCAAGATTCGATGTGCTGAAGTCCAGCTGGCTGGATTCCGTGGATGGCCTGTTCGATCTTGTTCTTTCCAACCCGCCCTACATAGCGACGGAGGAGATCAAGACGCTTGAGCCCTCGGTGCGTGAGCACGATCCGGTCGCGAGCCTGGATGGAGGACCGGACGGTCTCGAAGCATATCGGGCAATCGCTGCAGGGGCGCATTGCCACCTTACAGCAGGCGGGCTTGTCGGCGTTGAAACAGGCCACGACCAGAAAGCCGCAGTTGCGGCCATCTTTGCCAGCCACGGCTATCGCACGGTCAAAACGGCCCGCGATCTTGGCGGACGTGACAGGGCAATGGTTTTCGCGCTGGCACAGGGAGGATGATCCTTAAGGAAAAAAGACTTGGCAAAGTGCCGGAATGCCGCTAGGTTCCGCGTGCCGGATGAGACGAAGCAGGCAGCGCCGTTATTCATTTCGGTTCCCGCGGATAGACTGCCTCCATGCGATTTTCGACGCAGGTGCTTCGTGCGGGGATCATCCGGCCTGTAAACATGAAGCGGGTCGGACATGGCATTCGCGACCGCCTGAGCGGTACACCGCCAAAGGGGAAATGCGAGAGAGCACGTACGCGTACTCTCCGTCAACCAACACGCGATTGATCACCAATAGTCGTCTCGAACGAAGAGAATAGTATGAGGCCACAACAGCAGAACAGGCGCATGCGCGGCCGCGGCAACAACCGCAAGGGCCCTAATCCGCTTACCCGCAGCTACGAGAGCAACGGTCCGGATGTGAAGATCCGCGGGACCGCACAGCAGATCGCGGATAAATACGCCGCCCTCGCCCGTGATGCGCAGAGTTCCGGCGACCGCGTGATGGCTGAAAATTACCTGCAGCACGCGGAGCACTACAATCGCCTGATCGCCGCCGCCATGGCCCAGATGCAGCCTCAGCAGCGTGAGCGCGTTGACGATCTCGACGATATTATGGATCGCGAGGATGACGAGCTGGCGGTCGCGCCCGTGAGCG
This sequence comes from Chelativorans petroleitrophicus, assembly GCF_025398195.1. GTDB lineage: Bacteria > Pseudomonadota > Alphaproteobacteria > Rhizobiales > Rhizobiaceae > Chelativorans > Chelativorans petroleitrophicus. Next base: position 97,803 of record NZ_JAODNV010000006.1, read on the forward strand.
CTCAGCCCCAGAAGGTGGAAGACGGCTCCGGTCCTCAGCCGGTGATCGAAGGCACGCCCGCCGAAGTGGCCTACCAGGAACAGCCAGTGGCCGAGCGGCAGGTAAATGGCTCCGGCCGTGCCAAGGCGAACGGCCATAAGGCCGCAAACGGCCAGGCTGAGTCTGAGACGCCTGAAAGCGAGAAGGCCGAAGCCCCTGCCACCACGGAGGCACCCGCTGCAGAGGTGGCGGCTGAGGAGTCTGCACCAAAGCCCAAGCGCACCCGGCGCACACGGACGCGCAAGACGGAGAGCGCAGCACCTGCGCCCGAGGCAGGCGAAGTCCCCGTGGCGGCAGCCGAGGAAGCAGCAGCCCAGAGTTAAGGGCATGTCCGAGACATCCCTGCATATCGGCGGCCCGGCGCGTGCGCCGGGGCTGGCTGGTTTTTTGCGACGGTATTTTGGCCGGTAATCGAGGCCGAATGTCGTTTATGATGTGAGTGGCATGCGCGCACAGCAATGCCCGGCGCGCGGCGCAGCGCTCTGTGAAAGCGTACCACCATCGGTTTCCTGTAGTTTTTTCAGTCTCGGTCCCGGGCGCGAAGAACCGGTGAGGCTGGCGGCCGCGATGAATCGCTGTCAGCGAAAGCCATCTTGCGCGTAGGACGCCATGTGCCCATATCCTGCAATGGTTGGACCTGCCGCATGCGGTCGTGATTTCATCATGGCCCTGGGGGTCCGTCACATTGGCCTGTCTGACGCCGCTGAGCGGGTCGGCAAGGAGATGGAGACGCGAGAATGGATGTCGAAAAATTTTCAGAGCGGGTTCGCGGCTTTATCCAGTCCGCGCAGATGCTCGCCCTTTCCAGAAATCACCAGCAGTTCACGCCCGAGCACATTCTGAAAGTGCTTGTCGATGACGAGGAAGGTCTGGCCGCCTCGCTCATCGAGCGCGCCGGCGGGCGCCTGCGCGACGTGAAGCTCGGCGTCGAAGCCGCGCTCGATGCCATGCCCAGGGTGGAGGGCGGCAGTGGACAGCTCTATCTGGCGCAGCCGCTGGCAAAGGTTTTTTCCACCGCGGAGGAGATCGCCAGGAAGGCCGGCGACAGCTTCGTCACGGTCGAGCGTCTTCTTCAGGCTCTCGTTGTCGAAAAGTCCGCTAAGACCGCCGACATCCTTTCCAAGGCCGGTGTCACGCCGACGGCGCTCAACCAGGTCATCAACGATATCCGCAAGGGCCGCACTGCCGATACGGCGAGCGCCGAGCAGGGCTATGACGCGTTGAAAAAGTACACGCGGGACCTGACCGCCGACGCGCGCGCGGGTAAGCTCGATCCCGTCATCGGCCGTGACGACGAGATCCGCCGTACCATCCAGGTTCTGTCGCGGCGCACCAAGAACAACCCTGTGCTGATCGGCGAGCCCGGCGTCGGCAAGACGGCCATCGCTGAGGGCCTCGCGCTCCGCATCGTCAATGGCGACGTGCCCGAATCGCTGAAGGACAAGCGGCTGCTTGCGCTCGACATGGGCGCGCTGATCGCCGGCGCCAAATACCGCGGCGAGTTCGAGGAGCGGCTGAAGGCCGTCCTTTCCGAGATCCAGGCGGCGGCCGGCGGCGTCGTCCTCTTCATCGACGAGATGCACACGCTGGTGGGGGCCGGCAAGGCCGACGGCGCGATGGACGCCTCCAACCTGTTGAAGCCGGCGCTGGCACGCGGCGAACTGCACTGCGTGGGCGCCACCACGCTCGATGAATACCGCAAGCACGTGGAGAAGGATGCGGCACTCGCCCGCCGGTTCCAGCCCGTCTATATCAGCGAGCCCACCGTGGAGGATACGATTTCGATCCTGCGCGGGCTTAAGGAGAAATACGAGCAGCACCACAAGGTGCGCGTCTCCGACTCCGCGCTGGTGGCGGCTGCCAACCTCTCCAACCGCTATATCACCGACCGTTTCCTCCCCGACAAGGCGATCGACCTCGTGGACGAGGCCGCCTCGCGGCTCAGGATGCAGGTCGACTCCAAGCCGGAAGAGCTGGACGAGATCGACCGGCGCATCATGCAGCTCAAGATCGAGCGCGAGGCGCTGCGCGTCGAAAAGGACGAAGCTTCGAAGGACCGGCTGGAGAAGCTGGAGCGGGAGTTGGCCGATTTGGAAGAAGAGTCGGCCCGGCTTACTGCCACGTGGAAGGCCGAGAAGGACAAGCTCGGACTTGCCGCAGATCTCAAGCGGCAGCTTGACGAGGCGCGCAACGAGCTCGCGATCGCCCAGCGCAAGGGCGAGTTCCAGCGTGCCGGCGAGCTTGCCTATGGCGTGATCCCGGAGCTTGAGAAGAAGCTCAAGGAGGCCGAGACCACCACGGAGGGCGCCCGCAGCATGGTCGAGGAGACCGTGACGCCGGACCACGTGGCGCATATCGTGTCGCGCTGGACCGGAATTCCGGTCGACAAGATGCTGGAAGGAGAGCGTGAGAAGCTCCTGCGCATGGAGGACGAGCTTGCCAAGCGCGTCGTCGGCCAAGGCGAGGCGGTGCAGGCCGTTTCCAAGGCGGTCCGGCGTGCCCGCGCCGGCCTGCAGGATCCGAATCGGCCGATCGGCTCCTTCATGTTCCTGGGGCCCACGGGCGTCGGCAAGACGGAGCTTTCCAAGGCGCTCGCCGCTTTCCTGTTCGATGACGAGCAGGCGATGGTGCGCATCGACATGTCGGAATTCATGGAGAAGCACTCCGTTGCCCGGCTGATCGGGGCGCCTCCCGGCTATGTCGGCTACGAGGAAGGCGGCGTGCTGACCGAGGCCGTGCGCCGCAGGCCCTATCAGGTGATCCTGTTCGACGAGATCGAGAAGGCGCACCACGACGTCTTCAATGTGCTCCTGCAGGTGCTCGATGATGGCAGGCTCACCGACGGTCAGGGCCGCACGGTGGACTTCCGCAACACGCTGATCATCATGACCTCGAACCTGGGCGCGGAATATCTCGTCAACCTTGCCGAGGGCGAGCAGGTGGATAAGGTGCGCGACGAGGTGATGGCGGTCGTGCAGGCCTCCTTCCGGCCGGAGTTCCTGAACCGCGTGGACGAGATCATCCTGTTCCACCGTCTGCAGCGGAAGGATATGGGTGAGATCGTGAAGATCCAGCTTGGGCGGATCGAGCGGCTTCTGGAGGATCGCAAGATCACGCTCGATCTCGATCAGGAGGCGATCGACTGGCTCGCCAGCAAGGGCTACGATCCCGCCTATGGCGCGCGGCCCCTGAAGCGCGTCATGCAGAAGGAGCTGCAGGACCCGCTGGCCGAAAAGATCCTCATGGGCGAGATTTTCGACAACTCGACCGTGAAGATCACCGCCGGCTCCGACCGGCTCATCTTCCGGCCGAAGCGGAATGCCGAGGTGACGGCGACCGAAGAGGCCGCGTAAGAGACCGGGGAGGCGCGGATGCGGCTCAAGGATTACAACCGCTTCTGCGCCTCCCTTCCCCACACCACTCATGTGGTGCAGTGGGGTGGGGCACATGTCTGGAAGGTGGGCGGCAAGGTCTTCGCCCTGGGCAGAGAGGCCGATGGCGGGATGCTCACCGTCACCTTCAAATGCTCTGACCTTGCCTACGACATTTTAAGGGAGCAACCTGGGCTCAGGCCCGCACCCTATCTTGCCTCACGCGGCCTGAAGTGGATTCAGCGCTACAGCGCCGAAAGCATGGATGACGCGGCTCTTGAGGATTACCTTCGCGAAAGCTACCGGCAGGTGCTGACCGGCCTGCCGAAAAGGCTTCAGAAGGAACTGGAGCGGAATTGACTTTCCGCGGGCGGCTTTATCTTATTTGCCGGGACGGAACGAGGGTCATCAACGAGATCGATCCTGCAATGGGCGGCGACCTCAATGCGGTCATTTTCATGCCGGGTTCATCTTGTAGGCGGCATCTAAGGGGATGGAGGCGCGATCCAATCGCGCCCGCCTGTGGGTTAGCGGGAGCCTAGCGTTGAAAACCTGTTCTCTGGCGTTTCTGTCGGGCCTGTTGATCGTGCCGCAGGCATTGGCTGCAGCCGCGCTCGAGGATAGCGGGCAGCGGCATGCCCCTGCGGAACAGCAGGGCGTGCAGCTTGCCCAGGCCTACGACTTCGACGTCTATATCGACCAGTATGGCCGGGAAATCATCATCAACCCCCGCACGGGCGAGGTGGTGGAAATCCGCGCCCCTTACTACGAGCCGGCACCGCCGCCACGAACCGATTCGTGGGGCGCGCGGCGCGGCTATTACGATTTTTCCGATCCCCGCGACGTGGAGCGTTTCCACCGCGACCGTGAGGCGGCGATTCGCGGCGGGTGGGGTGACTATGCGTTGCCCGAACCGCAGCCGCTTCCCCCGCCTCCTTCCTATGAACCTTATGAAGATCCCTACGACGCTCCGGATTACGGTTACGAGCCCGACCGCGGCTACGAACCCGATCCGCTGTTCCAGGAAAGGCGCAGCGTGGAGCGGGTGCCGCTTGAGCCGCCTTCGCCGGGCGGCAGCGATACCTTCGCCGCAATACCGGACCTGGGGCCGGCCCAGCCCGGGCAAGGCGAGCAATTGCGGCAGGGCCTTCCGCGCAGCCCGGATTTCACCATACCGGGCGTTCGCGGCGCCAGCGAGGAGGTGGCTGCTTTCCAGGTGCTGCTCGACCGGGCAGGGGCCTCGCCCGGCGTGATCGACGGCCGGATTGGCGACAACGTCAACAAGGCCATCGACGCTTATCACAAGATTACCGGCCAGAGGCTCAGGACCTACGACAAGGCCTGGATCGAGGCGGAGCTGGAGGCGACCGGCGGCCCGGCCTTCATGTCCTATACGATCACCCCGGCAGATGTAGCCGGACCTTACATCGCCTCGGTGCCAGAGGATTATGGTGAGAAGGCCCGGCTCGAACGGTTGAGTTTCACCCGGGTGAGTGAAATGCTGGCCGAGCGCTTCCACATGGATGAGAACTATCTCCTCCAGCTCAATCCCGGCGCCAATTTCGATCGGCCCGGCACCATCATCAAGGTTGCCAATCCAGGCACGCCCGCCACCACTCCGGTGGCGCGGATCGTCGCCGACAAGAGCGCGAAGCAGGTGCGGGCCTATGACGAGAGGGGGCGGCTTGTGGCCGCCTATCCGGCCACGATCGGCTCGACGGATACGCCTTCGCCCTCCGGCAAGCATGAGGTGGTGCGCATCGCTTTCGAGCCGAACTATACCTATGACCCGAAGAAGAACTTCAAGCAGGGCAACAACGATCGCATTCTCACCATCCCTCCGGGGCCGAACGGACCCGTGGGCTCCGTCTGGATCGCTCTGTCAAAGCCGACCTACGGCATTCATGGCACGCCGGAACCCTCCAAAATTGGCAAGACCTATTCGCATGGCTGCATCCGGCTGACGAATTGGGACGCGGAGGAGCTGGCCAAGCGCGTCAAGCCGGGCGTTCCGGTTGAGTTCGTGGAGTAGAGAGCCGCCGATCGGGCTGCTCGGTAACTCATCGGGCAGCGGCGCTCCACGCGTCGCCCGCCGAATCGTCGCCGTTTCGCAGGCATTCGAATCGAATCAGAGGCCCGCGACGGATGTCGGGGTAGTGAAGGAATCCTCCAGAAGCTCGTCGATGCGGTCGCGCTCGCGCATGAAGGCTTCCAGAACCTTGCCCTCGAGCACCCGGCCGTCCGGCAGGCGGACGCGCATCGGGTCGACCTTCCGGTTGTTGACGATCACCTCGTAATGCAGGTGGTTGCCGGTGGCCTGGCCGGTCGCGCCCACATAGCCGATCACCTGGCCCTGGCGGATTCTCGCGCCCGGCACGACGCCTTTCGCAATGGCGCTCTGGTGGTTGTAGGACGTGCGGTAGCCATTGGCATGGCGGATGATGGTCTGCCGCCCATAGCCCGACGCCCAGCCTGCACTTTCGACTATGCCGTCTCCTGAAGCGATGATGGGTGTTCCGCGCGGCGCCGCCCAGTCGACACCCGTATGCATGCGCGAGTAGCCGAGAATGGGATGCCGCCGCATACCGAAACCCGAGGTAAAGCGGCCATGGGGCACCGGGTTGCGCAGGAGAAAGGGGCGTGCGCTGCGCCCCTCGCTGTCGAAATAGTCCACCGTGCCATCCGGCAGCTCGAAACGGTAGTAGGCCCGCGTCTTGTCGCCGAACACGGCGGAGACATAGAGAATCTCCGAATTTTCGGAGGCGCTGCCATCCTCTTTCGGCTGGGAGAAGAAGACCTCCAGCCGGTCCGACGGTGACAGGCGGGACTGAAAATCGACATCCGCCGCAAGCAGGCGGATGAGCTTCTGCGTCATGGATGGGGTGAGGCCGTAGGAATAGGCCGCGTTGTAGATGCCGTCATAGACGCGCGGAAGTTCCGAGCGCGAGGAAGGCGGCAGCGGCTCGTTGTCGAGCGTTGCGATCAGTTCCGCGCTCATCTCTGGCTCTTCAGACGGCACGTACCGGCCGCTATCGTTGAGCGCGACGGTCACGATATGGCGCGTGCCGTGATAGACGCTGGTGCGCACGACGCGGCTCGTTTCGCCGGCCGCCTCTATGCCAACGCGAAGCAGCGTGCCGGCCTTGAGCGCGGTTGCATTGAGGAGCCTTGCGATCACCGCCGACACGGCGGTCGCATCTTCCCTATCATAGCCGGCCTTCCGGAACGCTTCGAGAATGGGCTCGTTCTGGGAGAAAACGATGATGTCTTCGGCAAAGCCGATGGAAGGCCCTTGCGGAACGTTGCGGGGGGCAACCGAAACATTTTCCTGGACGATGCGCGCGCCAAAACCGGCGAGCGCCTGGGTGGCCAGGGTTTCGCCAAAGCGCCGCGGATCGACATAGTGGAGGGCGGCCACCTGCACGTCGCCGTCGGTGAGGATGGCGCTGGTGTTGCGCACGACCTCCTCCACCTCCTCGGTCGAGAGGCCGCCCGTCTCCTGGAATGAGACCGATTCTAGCGGAAAGGGTGCCGTCTTGAGCTGCACCTCGCTGTCCACCTTGGCACCGTAGATGAACCCCATGCTGGCGGAGGCAGCCGCCCCGTCTTCCGCGAAGACGGTAAGCGGATCGAAGGGTGGGTATTCCCTGTCCGTGCTGTGGCCGCCCGCAAGAGCCATCTTCACATGGACGAAGGGCAGAGTGCGGACCACTTCGCGGTCGCCCTCCTTCAGGATCGTCGAGACCTCCATGCGCCGACGGTCGTTCGGTCGTGTGAGAATGCGCGGA
>NZ_JAODNV010000006.1:110000-295270 GCF_025398195.1 Chelativorans petroleitrophicus
TATAACGGTCCTAAGGTAGCGAAATTCCTTGTCGGGTAAGTTCCGACCTGCACGAATGGCGTAACGACCTCCCCGCTGTCTCCAGCAGAGACTCAGTGAAATTGAATTCCCCGTGAAGATGCGGGGTACCTGCGGTTAGACGGAAAGACCCCGTGCACCTTTACTATAGCTTTACACTGGCATTCGTGTTCGCATGTGTAGGATAGGTGGTAGGCTTTGAAGCCCGGGCGCCAGCCTGGGTGGAGCCGCCCTTGAAATACCACCCTTGTGGACATGGATGTCTAACTGCGGCCCGTCATCCGGGTCCAGGACAGTGTATGGTGGGTAGTTTGACTGGGGCGGTCGCCTCCTAAAGAGTAACGGAGGCGCGCGATGGTGGGCTCAGAACGGTCGGAAATCGTTCGTCGAGTGCAATGGCATAAGCCTGCCTGACTGCGAGACAGACAAGTCGAGCAGAGACGAAAGTCGGTCATAGTGATCCGGTGGTCCCGCGTGGAAGGGCCATCGCTCAACGGATAAAAGGTACGCCGGGGATAACAGGCTGATGACCCCCAAGAGTCCATATCGACGGGGTTGTTTGGCACCTCGATGTCGACTCATCGCATCCTGGGGCTGGAGCAGGTCCCAAGGGTATGGCTGTTCGCCATTTAAAGCGGTACGTGAGTTGGGTTCAGAACGTCGTGAGACAGTTCGGTCCCTATCTGCCGTGGGTGTAGGAACATTGACAGGATCTGTCCCTAGTACGAGAGGACCGGGATGGACGTACCTCTGGTGGACCTGTTGTGGCGCCAGCCGCAGTGCAGGGTAGCTATGTACGGACGGGATAACCGCTGAAGGCATCTAAGCGGGAAACCCACCTGGAAACGAGTGTTCCCTGAGAGCCGTGGAAGACGACCACGTTGATAGGCCGGGTGTGGAAGCGCAGCAATGCGTGAAGCTTACCGGTACTAATAGCTCGATCGGCTTGATCGTTCTCATTGCTTGTGCCCATCGCAGCACGATGGTGGGTGAATGGAATAGCAGGCCGCAAATAGAACGCGCGGTTTGGGTGTGTATCTATTCGCTATTCGTCAATTCCAGCTTCTCGATACAGAATATGCGCTTGGCCGACCTGGTGGTTATGGCGGGGTGGCTGCACCCGTTCCCATTCCGAACACGGCCGTGAAACGCCCCAGCGCCGATGGTACTTCGTCTTAAGACGCGGGAGAGTAGGTCGCTGCCAGGTCTGCCAAACGCATGTTCTGTTGTTCTCTTCTTGAGCGGTTTGAACTTATTTTGCAGTCATAGCTGCACGACGCGGGGTGGAGCAGCCCGGTAGCTCGTCAGGCTCATAACCTGAAGGTCGCAGGTTCAAATCCTGCCCCCGCAACCAAATTCGCCAGGAAATCAGCAAATTAGAAAGCCCGGCCCATGCCGGGCTTTGTCGTATTGGCGTTCTGGTGTTTGCCGTATAACCCACCGGGCGGAGGACGCCCGAACCGTGGGATATCTCCGCCTGGGTTGCCGCGCAACGCGGTGACGCGGCGCTCCGCGTCGCCTGTCGGCTGCCTGATTACGGTGTTGCTGGTAATTGCGGCCCCTGTTGCGGCTTGTTCATGGGCGGATCTGCCGCGTAGCTGCTTCTTGTTGGATTGGGGAAGAGGCAAAGTGTAGCCGGCCCGGAGCAGCCATGGCTTCCGGAGCCTTCCGCCCGCCTGTGTATTCATGCGCATAATGCTTAATGAGCGTTGCTTCTTTGCCCAATCGAGGCGGCCGTCCTGCTCCGCCCACCGCAGAAAGCCTACGCCCGACGAGGATCCCCCGCGGCATGGGCTCCTAAAAGAAGCAGTGCCATGGCCTCGTCGATGAAGTCTTCAAGCGGCACATAGCTCGTCGCGTGTAGACCGGGCGGGTGGCCAGCCGGCGCGAACCGCAGGCGGCGCAAGCTCCGCGTCCCCCGCCATCGAGCGGGGGCGTCAGAGCCTGTCACTGCCTCTTTGTGAAAGGCTTCACGATCAGTCGTCCACCGCGGGAATTTCCACCCGCCGCTGTGCCACAGCCGGCAGAATTGCGGTCACGATGATGACGATGGAAAGCGCGAGCAGCGAGAGGGTGAGCGGGTCGCTCAGAAAGGCAATCACGTCGCCGCGCGCCAGAACGAGCCCGCGCCTCAAGTTGTTTTCCAGCAGGGAGCCGAGCACCAGTCCAAGAAGCAGTGGCGCCGCCTCCAGTCTCAGCTTTGAGAGCAGATAGCCGGCCAGACCGAATATCGCCACCTGGATCACATGCGCCGGCTGTAGTCCGACCGAGAAGATGCCGACGCAGCACACGAAGACTATGGCGGGAAACAAAAGCCGGTAGGGCACGCGCAGGAGCCGCACCCAGATGCCGATCAAGGGCAGGTTGATGATGACCAGCATGGCGTTGCCCAGCCACATGGAGGTAACCACGCCCCAGAACGTGTCCGGGTGCTGGTCCATCATCTGCGGGCCGGGCAGCACGCCGTGCAGGGTCATTGCGCCGGCCATCAAGGCCATGGTCGCTGTCGCGGGCAAACCCATGGTAAGCAGAGGCACGAAGGCGGTCTGTGCTCCCGCGTTGTTGGCTGCCTCGGGCCCCGCCACGCCCTCGATTGCTCCTTTCCCGAAGCGAGAGGGATCCTTCGCGATACGCTTTTCAAGCGCATAGGAGGCGAAGGACGAGAGGATAACGCCATTGCCGGGCAGGATGCCGAGAATGGCGCCTAAGACCGAGCCGCGTCCGATCGCTCCGGCCGATTGGCGGAAATCTTTGCGATCGGGCAGCAGCTTTCCAACCACTGGCGTTATTGCCGGGCGCTTGTGCTGCAGTTCGAGATTGCGCAGGATTTCGGCAATGCCGAACAGGCCCATGGCTACGATGCCGAGGTCGAAGCGGTCGTAAAGGGTCTGCAGGCCGAAGGTGAGCCGCGGCTCGGCGGTGAGCGGATCCGCTCCAACCAGCGCCATTGTCACACCGATGACAAGCATGCAGCCAGCCTTGAGCAGAGACCCGCCCGCAAGTACCACGGCGAGCGTGAGGCCCAGCACCATCAGCGCGAAGAAGTGGGCGGCGGTGAAGCTGAGCGCGATGGCGGCAAGCGGCGTGGCGAGGGCAGCAACCACCAGCACGCCGAAGGTGCCGGCAATGAAGGAGCCGATCGCAGCAATGCCCAGCGCCTTGCCCGCGCGCCCGTCCTTGGCCATGGCATGGCCGTCGAGCGTCGTGACGACGGAGGACGCTTCACCCGGCATGTTGACAAGGATGGCGGCCGTGGAGCCGCCATATTGCGCGCCGTAATAGATGCCCGCCAGCATGATCAGCGCTCCGACCGGATCGACGCTGTAAGTGAGCGGCAGCAGAATGGCGATCGTCGCCAGCGGCCCGATGCCGGGCAGAACCCCGATGAGCGTGCCGACCAGGCACCCCAGGAGGCAGAGAAGCAGGTTCTGGAAAGAGAAGGAGATCGAGAAGCCGAGGGCAAGGTGGTCGAACAGCTGTTCCATTATTGATCCGCCTCCTTCATGTCCTCGCTATGCGAATTGTCGGCAGCGCGGAAAGCCCAGGCCAGCCCGCCCGCAGCTGAGAGGAGGATAATTGCAGCGATGCGCGGTGGCCAATCGATGCCCCAGCTCTGTGGAATGCCGCGCTCGATGAAGGAAGGCAGCACGGGAAGGGCCACATTAAGAAGGTCCACGAAGACGAGAATGCCGAGGCCTGTAAGCCCGAGCGCCAGCACGATCAGCTCGCCCGGGCGGGCCTCGACGGTGCCGAAGCCCGAAATGAAGATGGAAAGCGGCCCCGCCACCACCAGCCCCAGCTGCGGAATGGTCAAAGGCCCGACGGCATAGCCCTTGATCGTCAAGGCGAAGATCAGAATGGCGAATCCGACGAAGAACGGCCCCCGCACGGCGAGGACAAGCTTCTCAGCTTCCGAAGAGGGTTGCGTTACTCCGCGAAAAAGCAGGCTCAGCCCGCCGATCAGCAGCGCCGCGGCGCATACCCTCGGCATGAAGCCGGAGCCGAAATAGCTGAGTTCCCCTACGGGAAGAGGGACCGCCTCGTACCAGATGAGTACCGCAAGCGCGCTGAGCAGAATACCTGCCACGATATCGATGCGCATGAGAAATTCCACGGCCTGTTCTTTACGATTCAAAGGCGCCCCCCTCAGTCTGGTGTGAAAAACGTCCTGGCGATGTGACGCACCCCGCCGTTCATCTGGATGGGATCGTCGGCGGTGTTCATGTAATAGATACAGAGCAGCCGCCCCGGCTCGACTTCGATGACGCGCGGATAGCCGAGGTCCCAGCTTCCGCCGTCGTCGCGCAGGATGAGCTCACCACCCCATGTTTCGCCGCCGTCCTCGCTGACGCGGGCGCGGATGCCCCACGGCCTGACGCGATAGCCGTAGACGCAGACGACCCTGCCGTCCTGCATCTGGACGAGGTCGCCCGGCGCGCCCCAATCGGTCACGCGCGAAAGAAAATGCCATGTCAGACCGCCATCGCGGGAACGGTAGATGTCCGTCCAGATCACGTCGCGCGCCTCGCGCTGAAAGCGCACTGAGGCAAGGATCGTCCCGTCATGAAGCTCGATCAGGCGCGGGTAGAATTGGCGGATGGCTCCGAAAATGAAAGGTCCGGCGCGGTCGCTGACAGCGGAGCCTTCATCGCCCTTGGGCGTGATGAAGGAGAGGAAGCGCCACTCGACCCCATCGCGGCTCCCATAGACCAGTGGCCGGTTCACCCAGCCGCCGTCGGTGGTCATCGCAAGGCCGATGAGGTTCATGCCATCGGAACGTACCATCGAGGATCCGTTGCCTGAAAGGCTGGGCAGCCCGCAATTCGGCAGCAATATGTGACGCCGCCACGTCCGCCCCCCGTCGGTTGAGGCGCGAAGCCAGGCCTGGCTGTCCGGCTTGAGGAAAGCGGGAACCGCGCCCGTCATGATTAGCGTATCTGGGCTCGTCAGATCGAGCGGCCCTTCGGGCTCATAGGAGCGGGGACCTTGGGCCAGTATCTCCTCGGCGGTGATGTCGAGCCGATGCACGTGTGAAAGTGTTTCCTGAGGCCACGTGCGGCCGTTGTCGGATGAGCGGATCAGGTAAAGGTCGCCGCGGCGAAAGGTGAGTTTCTCGTGTGAGACCGCTTCGGGTTCGCCATAGGTATTGGCGATGCGCTTGAAGCCGGCGACAATGTCACCATTGGCGATCCGCCACAGGCCGCAGTAAAACGGCCAGCCGGAAAACTCATTGTCATTTCTGTAGACGATACCGTGGTCGCAGTCCTTTGCCGGCCGCGGCATCGGTTGACGGTAGGTTTTCACGTTCTGCCTTCCGGATGAAAAAGCCGGCCGCGTTGCGCGCGCGGCCGGCGAAACCGTCACTTGACGGAACTGACTTCCTCGATCGCCTTCTTCCAGAGCTCGCTCTGATCGGCGACGAACTTTTCCCATTCCTCCGGGCTCCAGGTGTAGACGTCGGCGCCGAGGTCGGCGAGGCGGGCCCGCACCTCCGGATCGGAGAACACCTTGTTGGTTTCCTCGTTCAGCTTCGCCACGATGTCATCGGGCGTGCCGGCAGGGGCGAACAGGCCGGCCCAGGAATTGACGTCGACATCCTTGACGCCCGAGTCCCCGAAGGACGGCAGGTCGGGCAAAAGATCGGTCCTGTTGGCGCCTGTCACCGCCAAGGCCTTCACGTCTCCAGATTCGACGAAGGGCCGGGCGGAGGTATAGTCCAGTGTGGCGAGCGCCGTCCGGCCCGCCACGAGGTCGTTCATCGCAGCCACCGCGCCGTCATAGGGCACCTGCTGGATTTCAATACCTGTCCGCAGGCTGAACAGCTTGCGGGCGATTTCGCCGGTGGACGTCCACCCGCCCCAGGTCAGCTCTCCCGGGTGCTCCTTTCCATAGGCGATCAGCTCCTCGATGCTGTTCACCCCCAGTTTCGCGGATGCGACCAGGATCCAAGGCGTATAGGCGAAAAGTGCCACCGGTTTCAGGTCGGTTAGCGGCTGATAGCCGATCTCGGCACCCATCACGTGCGGATTGATGGCGATTGTCGAGGCCGTGCCCGCCACCACCGTATAGCCGTCAGGTTCGGCGGCGATGCCTGCCTTGGTGCCGATGGCACCCGCCGCGCCAGGCTGGTTCTCGACAATGAAGCGCTGCCCCAGCGCCTTGCCCATACCCTCGCTCCAGATACGGGCGAAGATGTCCGTCCCACCGCCGGCGGCGAAGGGCACGATGATGCGGACAGGCTTGTTCGGGTAATCCTGTGCGGCGGCCGGAGCTATCAGCGGCAACGACAGCGCCACTGCCGCGCCGGCGGCTACGATGTGCCTCAAGAGTCGCGAAATCATATCAAATATCCTCCCAGTTGTTTCCCGGGCTGTGCAGTGCCTGTCGCATTCTGGAGCAGACAATCCGGCATACAGAGCCCTCCCGCCGGCAAGTGTGCACCGGACCGGCTAGTAGAAGGCAGTTCGACGGGCGTTTTATTTCGCTTGCGACCGACCGGCCTAGCCTTCTCAATGAAGCGAGACTATGGCAGTTGCTGCGGGTCCTCATCGCCCCAATAAAACTATTTCAAGTACCGAAACTGAGGTTTTGCGATATTGCGCGGCGCGCGCAGGAGGTCGCGCACCCTCCTTGATTGCAGGATGGACTCGGAATCCGGGCTTTGTGCGATCGCCCGCGAATGGACGAACGCGTGCTGTCTCTCCGCGCCGATTCAGCGGTCAGTTCCTGTCCGCCCGATCCTGCGCGCGAAGATGGGCCACCAGAGCGGCGAGCCGCCGGTCGCGCCAGGCCGAACGCTCCGGGATCTTTTCAAGCGGCAGACTTTGCCGCCTTTCCTCCGTCACCCTGCGGATCAGATCGGCAGACCAGCCGCGCGGTTCTGTGCGCGAAAGCGCGATGCTGTGATAGAGCGGTGCAAGCCGCTCGGCATAGTCGGCCACGCCGCCCGGAGCGTTGAGATCGATGGTCTCGAACGGCCCCATGAACGCCCAGCGCAGGCCGAGTCCGTGCGACACCGTCGCGTCGATGTCCTCGATGCTGGCATAGCCCTCCTCGTAGAGCGCCCATGCCTCGTTCAGCAGGGCGCCCTGGAGCCTGTTCAGGATAAAGCCCTCGATCTCGCGCCGCACCTCTACCGGCACCTTGCCCATTGCCGCCAGCGCGTGACGCACGGTAAGCACGACATCGGGCGCGGTCCAGGGCGCGGGCACCAGCTCCACGACCGGCGCCAGATGCGGTGGGTTCACGGGATGGGCGATCAGAAACCGCTCGCGCTTCGGCACCTCCTGCGTGAAAGCCGATGCCGGGATGCCGGAACTCGAGCTGCCAACAATGGTTTGCGGGCCGATAAGCGCCCCGATGTCTTTCGAGACGGTAGCCTTCACCTCCACACGTTCGAACACGCTTTCCTGTACATAGTCCGCGCCGTCGAGTGCTTGCGCCAGCGTTTCGCAGACGCGCATGCGGCTGAACGCTTCCGCCGTGTGGTTGGCAAGCCCGGCCTTCTCCAGATCATCCAGCATGCCGCGCAGGCGCTCGGGAAGATTCTGCCGCGCCTCCGCGCGCTCGTCATAGAGGGTGACGGTTGAGCCCGCCAATGCGAATGTCACCGCCCAGCCGCAGCCCACCAAGCCGGCGCCGACGATGGCGGTATGCCTGAATCCATTTTCCATGTGCCTCCCTCCTCAGGGCTAATGCGCCTGGCGTTTTGAACTACGCGCGGCCGGAGAGAGGCACGACAGCGATGGCAACGATTTTCAGGCTACGAAACTGCTGCGGGCCAGAACCGTCAACATTGGCCCTGAATTTCACCTCTCGAAAATGTGCCGCAACATGCCCCTCATGATGAAGCGCACGTTATTCTAGGTGTTCCGCTCCACTTGAAGGAAAGATCATCGTCATGCCGACCTGGTTCATTACAGGATGCTCTACGGGCTTCGGCCGTGAACTTGCAAAGGCTGTTCTGGCACGCGGCTGGAACGCAGTGGTCACCGCACGCGATCCCGCTTCCGTCGCCGATATCGTGGCGGATTACTCTGACACCGCGATTTCCGCGCCTCTCGACGTGAGGGACAAAGGTCAGATCGGGGAGGCGGTGAGCGCGGCGGTCGAGCGGTTCGGTACCATCGACGTGCTGGTCAACAATGCAGGCTATGGCTATCGCGCCGCGCTGGAAGAGGCTGAGGAAGACGAAATTCGCCGTCTTTTCGATACCAATGTCTTCGGAGTGATCGACGTTACACGGGCCGTGCTGCCCATCATGCGGCGGCAGCGCAGCGGCCACATCGTCAATATTTCCTCTGTTGCAGGCCGCGTCGCAAATCCCGGCTCGTCGCTTTATTCCGCCACGAAATTCGCGGTCAATGGCCTGTCCAAGGGGCTCGCCAAGGAGGTGAAGCCGCTTGGCATCAAGGTGACGATCGTGGAGCCTTCCGGCTTCCGCACGGACTTCGCCGGGCGGTCCATCCGGGAGACCAAGCGGTCGATGGAAGAATATGCGGATACCGCCGGCAAGTTCCGCGCCACGACCGCGGCGCAGCACGGCAAGCAGCCGGGCGATCCGGTGCGAGCGGCCGAGGCAATCATCAAGGCGGTCCAGCAGGCGGAGCCGCCGCTGCATCTCCTGCTCGGCGTCAACGCGGTCGAGCGCACGCGTGCCGAGCTTGAAGAACGCATGGCCGAGCTCAAGGCATGGGAGGATATCTCCCGCGGTGCCGATTTTCCAGCCGGCTGAACCGAACCCGCCGGGGAGGACGATGTAGCGGAAACTGACGGCTTCTTCCCCGCGCATCTCCATATGTGCCAGGTCAATCTGCAGGGACACCTTCATGCCTGAAGTCGTTATCGTAACCGGCGCTAGCAGCGGCATCGGCGCGGCAACAGCACGATTGCTGGGCGCCTCCGGCGCAAAGGTGGTGGTGAACTACAAGAGTTCTCGGGATCTCGCCGAGCAGGTGGTGGCAGATGTGAAAGCCGCTGGCGGTGAGGCGATCGCGGTCGGTGCCGACATGGGCAAGGAGGCGGACATCCTCCGCCTGTTTGAAGAGACGGACAGGGCTTTTGGCCCTCTCACTGGTCTCGTCAACAATGCAGGCATCAACAGCTCGCAACATCGCTCCGCTCACAATTACGATTTTCAGGAGACGATGGACATTCTCGCCGTCAATACGGCCGGAGTGCTCATTGCCTGCCGTGAAGCCATCAAGCGCATGTCCACACGGTTCGGCGGCAAGGGCGGGAGTATCGTGAACATCTCGTCCATCGGGGCGCTCACCGGGTCGCCCGGCCGATTTGTTCACTACGCCGGGTCGAAAGCTGCCGTCGACACCATGACGAAGGGTCTCGCCGTTGAGGTCGCCCGTGACGGCATCCGCATCAATGCGATCCGCCCGGGGATGATCGATACGCCCATTCATGCAAAGGCCGGGCAGGCCGACAGGGTAAAGGAGTTCGCATCGAAAACCCCGCTGGGCCGCGCGGGCCGTCCCGAAGAGGTTGCCGAGGCCATCGTCTGGCTGCTTTCGGACAAGGCATCGCTGGTTACCGGCGCTGTTCTCGATGTGATGGGCGCCCAGCGATAAGCGTACGGGACCGTTTTCGAATGCGACCTGTCAGCTGGGCAGGGTGACGACGGCCGGGCCGTTTCGGGTCACCACTACCGTATGTTCATACTGCACGGTCGGGGCATGAGGGTCGCTGAACAGTGTCCAGGGATCGTCGCCGTCGATGGCCCGTTCTGCGCCCAAGGAAAGGAACGGCTCTACCGTGAAGACGAGCCCTTCGTGCATTTTTCTGCGTTCCGAAGGGTCCGGCCAGGTGGCGACTTCGCTCGGCTCTTCATGCAACGAACGGCCGACGCCATGGCTGGCCAGATTCTGCACGAGCGTATAGTGGTGCTTGCGCACGAAGGCACCGATTGCGAAACCGATATTCGCTAGAGGTCTGTTGGGGGCGATCTGCCTTATGCCCGTCCACATGGCGCGGCGCCGGCGATTTCAGCCCTGTCGCGCCGCGCGCTGCGGCTGTGCACCCTACTGGCGTCAGAGGTTTCCGGCACCTAAATCGGAACAGGCGGTGCTTGCCTGATCCGCACCTTCCTCACCCATGCTCGCCTCGAGCGACTTACGGGCCGCGGCGATGTGGCGGCGCATTAGCATCTCCGCAAGATCGCGATCGTGATCGGCAATGGCATCGACAATCCGCTCATGTTCCAGGAGCGCGCGCCTGGCGCGGCCGGGCACCAGCCGGTGCTGCATGCGGTAGAGCCGGAACAGCGTGTAGTATTCGCCCGAAAGCAGTGCGAAAAGCTGCTCGTTGCGGGCGATGCGGGCAATGAGGAAGTGAAAATCCGAATTGGCCCTCGCCTGCCAGTAAACCATGGCATCGGGGCGGGCGAGCGCCTGCCCGTGCTGCCTGAGCATGGCTTGCAGAGCCTCGATCTCGTCCGGCGTAGCGTGGCGTGCGGCTTCTCGGGCGGCAAGACCCTCCAGCACCTCGCGGATGTGGAAGAGCTCGACGGCGCGCTTGCGCGAGGGCACGATCACGCGCACGCCCTGGCGCGGGGTGCGCGTGACGAGCTTGCGCTCCTCAAGCCTGCGGATCGCTTCGCGCAGCGGTCCGCGGCTGACGCCGTATCGCGCGGCAAGGCGCGGCTCGCTGAGTTTGGCGCCGGGAGAGAACTCGCCGCGGACGATCGCCTCGCTCAACTGCTCGAACAGCGAGTCGGAGAGCGACCGGAAATCCTCCTCCGCTTCGAACGTCCCGGCGTGGTTTACCATCAGGCTCCGTCCGTGGAATAGCGCTTTTCGAGCTCGTCGAAGAACGGCTTGTTCACAAGCCGCTGGCGCTCCTTGAAGCTCGCCACCGGCCCGGATTCATCTAGCCTGCCCTCGGCCTTGAGCTTCTCCAATGCTGCCTGCATGCCATAAACCGCGCCCTGCAGGCTGACATTGGCGTAAAGCACGAGGGAAAAGCCCATGTCTCCCAGCTCGTCGAAACCAATGATCGGCGTGCGGCCGCCGACCACGAGATTGACAAGCTGCGGCGTGCCTTTGAGGCGGGCCGGAATGGCGCGGATTTCCTCTATGCTCTCGGGCGCCTCGACGAATGTTATGTCCGCGCCGTCCTCGATGAAGGCCTCCGCGCGCTCGATCGCCGCATCGAAGCCCAGGGTCGAGCGCGCATCGGTACGGGCGAGAATGAGGAGGTTTTCATCCTGCCGGGCATCGACGGCGGCCCTGATGCGGCTGCGGGCCTCGGCAAGGTCCACCACGTCCTTTCCGGAAAAGTGGCCGCAGCGTTTCGGGCTCACCTGATCCTCGATCTGCACCGCACTCGCGCCCGCGCGCTCTAGGGTGCGGATGGTATGGCGCACATTGAGCGCGTTGCCGAAGCCCGTATCGGCATCGACCACGATGGGCAGGTCCGTCGCATCGCGAATGGTCGCCGTGTGCTGGGCGATCTCCGGCAGGCTGATGAAGCCGAGATCGGGCATTCCCAGGAAAGTGTTGGTGAGGCCTGCACCCGAAAGATAGATCGCCTCGAAGCCGAGATCGGCGATGATGCGCGCGGAGAGGGCGTTCGCGGCTCCCGGCAGAAGGACCGGCCCGCCCTCCGCCAGCCGCTTCCGGAACGCCTTGTTGATCTCGTGATTCAGCATGGGACTGCTCGCGTGCTTGGAAAACGAGGAACAGCGGGTGTCATCGTCAAGCGTCCAATCCGCGGTCGAAGATGCCTTCGCCCGTGGGCCGGGAAGGCGTCACGGTACCCTCCGGCAGGGCCGGCACGAGCGCATCGAGCGAGCCGGCGGGAAGATTCGCCACATCCCTTGCGGCGGACAGGAACGCGTCACGCTCGGCGGAGTCTATGATCTCGCCGGTGAGCCCGTCGAACTTGCCGACATAGTCCGGCCAGGTCCAGGGCCGCGCGCCGTTCGGGTGCGCGTCGGCCACCGCGCGTTCGCCCGTAATGACGCGGCCATCCTTCATGGTGACGATCAGCCGGCCGCCGAAGGCGCGCTTGGCAGGGTTGGGATCGTGATAACGCGCTGTCCAGGCCGGATCCTCCACCGTCCTGATCTTGTGCCAGAGCTCCACGGTCGAGGGGCGCCTTGCGCGTTCGCGCGTGTAGGAATCCACATGGTGCCATTTGCGGTCCTCAAGCGCGACGGCGAGGATATACATGATCGAATGGTCGAGCGTCTCGCGGCTTGCCTCCGGGTCCATCTTCTGTGGATCGTTGGCGCCGGTGCCGATCACGTAGTGGGTGTGATGGCTGGTCTCGAGAAGTACGTCCTTGACCTCTGAAAGATCGCCGATCTGGCCGGAAAGCTCGATGGCAAGATCGATGAGCGCCTGCGCCTGATATTCGGCCGAATGCGCCTTCGTATAGGTCTCGAGGATGGCCCGCGGGCTTTCGCCCGGCTCGGGCAGAACGACCTCGTAGCTCGTCTCGGGTCCGCCCAGCATCCATGCGATGACCGAGTCCTCCCCCTCGTAGATGGGCGAGGGGGCAGCTTCGCCGCGCATGGCGCGATCGATGCATTCGATGGCGAGCTTGCCGGAAAAGCCGGGCACATAGGCTTTCCAGGAGCTGATCTCACCCTTGCGTGACTGGCGCGTGGAGAAGGCGAGGTGGACCGCCTGGTTGATCGCCTGAAAGATGATCTCGGTGGGAAGCCCGAGCATGGTGCCGATGCCGGCGGTGGTCGCCGGGGCCAGATGGGCCACGTGATCCTTCTTGTACTTGTGGAGGGAGATCGCCTTCACCAGTGCGACATGGATTTCGTAGGCGGCCGCGATGCCGCGGGCAAGGGCCGCCCCGTCGAGGCCCATTTGCTGAGCCACGGCAACCAGCGGCGAGATGGAATCGCCAGGATGCGAATAGTCGGCCGCGAGGAACGTGTCGTGGAAGTCGAGCTCGCGCACCGCCGTGGCATTGGCCCAGGCCGCCCATTCGGCATCGACGCGGGTCCGCGCCGGAAGGCCGAAGAGCGTGGCGCCGCCCTTGCGCGGGTGGGCGAGCGCCATTGCCCGTGCGGCGGCGACGGGTTTGCGGTTGATCGCCGCGAGCGCCACTGCCGCGTTGTCGACGATGCGGCAGGCGATCATGTCGATCACGTCGGCGTCGAGCGGGCCGCAATGGGCGGCGAAATCCGCAATGCGCCAGGCAAGCTGCTCTTCGCGCGGAAGCCGCGCGGCGGACGGATGAACCTTCACCAGATACTTTTTCATCTTACCAGAACGATGCCTTTTGTTCTTGTTGTTCAAGCATTGGCCCGCAGACGGCGGATGAGAACCGGCGCGAGCAGGAAGAGTGCCGCGATCACCAGAAAGACCACCGAAAGCGGCGTGGAGACGAGCACGAGCGGGTTGCCCTGGCCCGCCGCGAGCGCGGTGCGAAGCTGCTGCTCGGCCATGGGGCCCAAGATCAGTCCGATCAGCACGGGCGCGATGGGAAAGTCATAGACCCGCATGACATAGCCCGCGATGCCGACGAGCACCATGACGACCAGGTCCACCACGGAATTGGCCACGCCCCAGATGCCGATGGTCGCGAAGACGAGAATGCCGGCATAAAGCTGCGGCGCGGGAATGGAGAGAAGCCTCACCCATATGCCGACAAGCGGCAGGTTGAGCACCAGCAGCACCGTATTCCCCACATAGAGCGAGGCGATCAGGCCCCAGACGAGGTCCGGGTTCGAGGTGAAAAGAAAGGGGCCCGGCTGCAGTCCGTAGTTCTGGAAGGCCGCGAGCAGCACGGCCGCGGTGGCGGATGTCGGCAGCCCAAGCGTCAGGAGCGGGATGAGGATGCCGGCGGCAGCCGCATTGTTGGCGGCTTCCGGGCCCGCCACGCCCTCGATTGCGCCCTTGCCGAACTCCTCCGGATGCTTGGTGAGCTTCCGCTCCAGCGTGTAGGAAAGCATGGTCGGAATTTCGGAGCCGCCGCCCGGCAGTGCGCCGATGGGAAAGCCGAGCGCCGTGCCCCTCAGCCAGGGTTTCCAGGAACGTTTCCAGTCCTCGCGCGACATCCAGACCTGGCCGCGGATGGGCGTCATCTCGGAACCGTCCTTGCGGTAGCGGCTGGCGACATAGAGGATTTCGCCCACGGCAAAGAGTGATACCAGCACCACTGTAAGCTCGATCCCGTCGAAGAGAGCGGGGATGCCGAAGGTGAGGCGCGCCTGGCCCGTCATCTGGTCGATGCCGACAAGTCCGAGGGCAAGCCCGAGGAAAAGGGAGATGAAGCCGCGTACGCGTGACGTGCCCATCACCACCGCGACGGAAGTGAAGGCGAGCACCGTCAGCGCGAAATAGTCCGCGGGGCGGAAGTAGAAGGCAAGTTCCGCGATCGCCGGAGCGCTGAAGGTCAGAAGCACGGTGGAGATCGTGCCGGCGATGAAGGAGCCGATCGCGGCAGTGGCAAGCGCTGCTGCGCCACGCCCAGCGCGGGCCATCTTGTTTCCCTCCAGCGCCGTCATCATCGATCCGGCTTCGCCGGGCGTGTTGATCAGGATCGAGGTGGTGGAGCCGCCATACATGGCGCCGTAGAGCACCCCCGCGAACATGATGAAGGCGGAGGTGGGCGCGATGCTGATCGTGACCGGCAGCAGAAGCGCGATGGTGAGCGCCGGGCCGATGCCCGGCAGGACGCCGATCGCCGTACCGAGCAACGAGCCGAGAAAGGCCCAGAACAGGTTGATCGGCTGAAGGGCGATACCGAAGCCCTGAAGGAGAAGCGAAAAGGTTTCCATCTAGATCCCCGCGAAGGGCATGAACCCACCAAGCTGCAGGCCGAGCCGCGTGAAGAGGAACCAGGCAAGGCTCCCCAGGATCGCGCCTGTTGCGATGTCGATCATTGTGCGGCGGGAGCCGAAGGCCCGGGCGACGAGCGTGAAGGAGAGCAGGGCCGTAAGGGGTACGCCGAGCGCTCGCATGGTGAGCACCGGCACGGTGGCTGCCGCGAGCGCGGTGAGCAGGGCTGTCAGATTGGCTTTCTCGGAACCCGAGGCGTCCTCGGTGTCCTGGGGCGTAAAGGTTTCGCCCTGCGCGATCTGGATGAGAAGGAGAAGGCCGAGCAGGACCAGGCCGCTTCCCACCAGCGTAACGAAGAGCCCGGGTCCTATACCGGCATAGCGTGCCACCTGCGGCAGGCTGAATGCGCCATAAAGGCAGAGGCAGCCGAGCGCGACGACGAGGCCGCCCAGCCACCAGGGGCGGGGGACAGCCGCCTTCGCGCTGTCCCCGACCGCTGCGGCGTGCCCGCGTTCATTCGGCAAGGCCGGCCTCTTTCAGGATGGCGCCGATCCGCTCGTTTTCCTCCTGGATGAAGCTGCCGAACTCCTCGCCCGCTATGAAGAACTGGTCCCAGCCCTGCGTTTCCAGCACCTTCGCCCAGGCCTCGCTCTCGTTCAGCTGCGTGAAGCGGTCGACCCAGGTTTGATAGTTGTCTTCCGGCATGTCCGGCGAACCGAGGATACCGCGCCAGTTGGCGATCTCGATGTCGTAGCCCGCTTCCTTGAAAGTTGGGACATCAAGCCCTTCCTTGCGCTCGGCGGAGGTGATGCCGAGGATGCGGATGCGGCCCTGTTCGGCGAACTGCTGGAATTCCGAAATGCCGGAGATGCCGGCCGCCAGCGTGCCGTTGACGATGCCGGTCACGGTTTCCGCGCCGCTTGCCTGCGGGATGTAGTTGAGGTCGCTCACCGGAATGTCGGCCGCTTGGGCGAGGAGGGCCAGCGCGATATGGTCGACGCCGCCCGCCGAACCGCCGCCGATAGGCGTTGCGCCCGGATCGGCCTTCATCGCCTCGACTAGATCCTGAAGGGACTGATGCGGCGAGCTGTCGGCAACCGCGATCACCAGATACTCCGCCGTCAGGCGGGCAACCGGGCGGAAGTCGGCCAGATCGATGGGCGACTTGTTGAGGATGATCGAGCCGACGGTGATGGCGCCGAACACCGCGAGCGCGTCAGGCTTGCCGGTATACGCGCCCTGAAATTCGGCAAGGCCGATGGTGCCGCCGGCACCGCCCTTGTTGGTGAAATTCACGGCGCCGGTATAGATGCCGGCATCGTTCATTGCCTGGAATGCCTGGCGCCCGGTTGAATCCCAGCCGCCGCCGGGATTGGCCGGCAGCATGACATTGACCTGAGCCTGGGCGCTGCCTGCCACCATGGCGGCAAGCACGGCAAGCGGCAGAAGTGCCTTCCTGAAATTCATTGCGATTTCCTCCCGTCGAACAGGGTGGCGGCAAGACCTCTTGCACGCCGGTTTGTCGATTTCGACTGATATGTCGACAACTGCGCTTGAGAGTAGAACAAATCGCCCAGGAAAGGTCAAGGACCGAAAAATTCTGTCGACAAAATGAGAGGATGCCGTTCGCGCTTTGCTCCGCCAGCGCAGCGCGTTCAGGCTCGCCTACACTTACAGCATCAGTTGCACCAGCACTACGCCGGGCTCTTCGGGGTGTGGCGTAAGCTCGAACCCGAACTGCCGCGCCATGGCAAGCATCTTCGTATTTTCCGCAAAGACATAGCCCTCCATCTGCTTCAGCCCGTCCGCGCGCGCATATTCGATCAGATGGTGGAGGAGAGCCCATCCGATCCCTCGCCCCTGCAGGTCCGTGCGCACCAGAACGCCGTATTCCGCCTTCTGGCGGTCGGGATCGGCGGAAAGTCTCACGATGCCGCAAAGCTCGCCCGTGTCCTCGCGAAGGGCAAGGAACGCCATCTCCCGCTCGTAGTCGATCTGGGTCAGGCGCAGGAGCATCTCGTTCGGGAAGTGCTTGCGCGGGGCGAGGAAGCGGAAGCGGATGTCCTGCGGCGAGACCTTGGCCAGAAAATCCGGGTACAGCGCCACGTCCGCAGGCTTTACCGGCCGGATGAGGAAATCTTCGCCACCCAGCGTGGCGCGCGTTTCCCACTCGGTCGGGTAGGGCCGGATGGCGAGCGCCGGATTGGGGCCGGATTGTTCCACCGTCGCCGGATCGATCTCAATCCGCGCATCGAGCGCGATCACCCCGTTTCTGTCGGCCAGGAGCGGATTGATATCCATGGAGATAATGGCGGGAAAGTCCACCACGAGCTGCGAGAGTGCGTTCAGCGCGCCGACGATAGCCGCGCGGTCGGCGGGCGGACGGTCGCGGTAGCCGGCCAGTAGCCGGCCGATGCGGGTGCTGTCGATCAGGTCCCCCGCCAGCACGCTGTCGATGGGCGGTAGGGCGATGGCCGTATCGTCGAGCACTTCGACCGCTGTTCCGCCGGCGCCGAAAAGCACCGTCGGGCCGAAGATTTCGTCCTGGCCGACTCCCAGGATGAGCTCGTGGGCATCCTTCCGCTCGATCATCGGCTGCACGGCGTAGCCGTCCACCGCGTCGGCCTTTCCCGCCGCAGCCAGCCTGTCGAAGATCGCCTGTGCCGCCTCGGCCGCTTCCTTGGCTCCGGCAATGTTCAGCACCACGCCGCCCACATCGGATTTGTGCGTGATGGTTCTGGACAGAAGCTTGACGGCGACCTTCTTCGCATTGGTCAGAAGCTTCGCCGCGGCCTTTTCGGCTTCCTCCGGCGTGCGGGCGACGATGGTTTCGGGAACGGGAATGCCATAGGCGTCAAGCACGCTCTTGGCCTCCGGCTCGGTCAGCATTCTCCGTCCTTCCGAAGCAGCCTTACGGAACACCGCGCGCACCCTATCGATGTCGCCGCGGGCATCCTCGCTGCGGGTCGAGGGAACGCGCAGAAGCGCCTTCTGGGCGCGCGACCAGCCGCTCAAATAGGAGACGGCTGCGGCCGCGTCGCCAGGCGTGGAAAAGCTCGCAAGCCCCGCTTCCTGCAAGATGCGGCGACCCTTTTGCGCCGTGGCTTGGCCGAGCCAGCAGGTTAGCACCGGCTTGCCGTCGATCATGCCGTTGCGGGTGAGACCCGCGACCGCGCGTGCCGCATTCGCGGGCGAGGAAACGCCAGTAGGGCAGTTCATGACCAGAAGCACATCCGTTCCGGGGTCCGCCGCCACGGCTTCGACCGCTGCAGCATAGCGCTCCGGCGGCGCGTCGCCGATGATGTCGACCGGGTTGGCGCGGGACCAGTTCGCGGGCAGTCGCGCGTCGAGCCGGGAGAGCGTTTCCGGCGCGAGCTCGGCAAGTTCACCCTTGATGTCCATCAGCCGGTCGATGGCGAGCACGCCCGCACCGCCGCCATTCGTCACGATGGCGATGCGCGCGCGTTCGAGCCGCGGGAAACGCGCCACGATCTCGGCGGCGCCGAAAAGTTCTCCGAGCCCGGTGACACGCAGGATGCCGGCGCGGCGCAGGGCGGCTTCCATTACCTTGTCGGAGCCCGAAAGCGCCCCGGTGTGGGTGGAGGCCGCCTTTGCGCCTGCGGCATGCCGGCCCGCCTT
The DNA here is from genome assembly GCF_025398195.1 of Chelativorans petroleitrophicus. Classification (GTDB taxonomy): domain Bacteria; phylum Pseudomonadota; class Alphaproteobacteria; order Rhizobiales; family Rhizobiaceae; genus Chelativorans; species Chelativorans petroleitrophicus. The sequence continues at coordinate 128,411 of NZ_JAODNV010000006.1, forward strand.
GACCGCGATCACCGGCTTCACGCGGGCTGCCGCCCGCGCCGCCGCCATGAATTTGCGCGGGTCCGTCACCGTTTCGAGATAAAGCAGGATCGCGCGGGTCTTCGCATCTCCCGCCAAAAGGTCGAGATAGTCTCCGACATCCACATCGGCCATGTCCCCCAGCGACACGATGTGGGAAAAGCCGATCCCCTCTTCCTCCGCCCAGTCGATCAGCGAGGCGGTGATCGCGCCCGATTGGGAAAGGAGCGCGAGCCCGCCGCGCCGCGGATTGAGATGGCTGAAGCTCGCATTCAGCTTCGCCGGCGGGACAATGAGCCCGATCGTGTTGGGCCCGATGATGCGGAAGAGATGCGGTTTGGCTGCATCCAGCATGGCCTGGCGCAGCCCGTTTTCACGTGTCAGCCCGGCGGAGATGACGACGGCCGCGCGCGTACCTTTTTCGCCGAGCTCCCTGATGATGCCGGGAACGGTCGCCGCTGGCGTGGCGATCACGGCGAGATCCGGCGCGGCGGGCAGCTCGCGCGGATTCGCGTAGCAGCGACGGCCTTCGATATCGCGATATTTCGGGTTGACCGGCCAGACTTCGCCTTCAAAGCCTGCGGCGAGGATATTGTCCAGGACGATCCGGCCGACCGAACCCTCCTTCCCCGACGCGCCGAAGACGGCGAGGGAGTTCGGGTGAGCTGCGTGTTCAAGATTGCGGATCGTCATGGTCGCGCTCTCCTGTCATTGGCCGCTTGCTCGCTTTCTGCAGGGCAAACCCATTCGCGCTCCGCGTCGTCGGCAGGGGTCATTCGCCTGCGGCGCGCCCGGCTGCCTCGCTCACCTCCTCGCGCGCATCGCTTTTCTTCCGAGTTCGGCTTGGCGCGGCAAGTTGCGGTTCCTCACCGATGAGGGTAGTGAGATCCTCTTCGTCCAGCGTCTCCTTCTCAAGCAGGCGCTGCGCGGTCTTTTCCAACAGGTCGCGCCGCTCGGTAAGCAGCGAGACCGTTCGCGAGAATGCATTGTCGATGATCGCGCGCACCTCGGCGTCGATCGCGTCGGCGGTCGCATCGCCGTAATTGTGCTCCTGCGGATAGTTGCCGACCGCGTTCGGGCTGAGGAAGGAGCGCTGATCCTTTTCCAGCGCGACATGACCCAGCTTTTCGGACATGCCGTAGCGGGTCACCATGGCCCGGGCGATATCCGTCACCTTGGCCAGGTCGTCAGCCGCCCCGGTCGAAAGGTGGCCGAACACGATCCATTCGGCGGCCCGGCCGCCGAGCAGCACCGCCATCTTGTTTTCCAGCTCCTCCCGCGTCATCAGGAAACGGTCTTCGGTCGGCCGCTGGATCGTGTAACCCAGCGCGCCTACGCCGCGCGGAATGATGGAAACCTTATGTACGGGATCGACGCCCGGCAGCGACAGGGCGACCAGCGCGTGCCCCATCTCGTGATAGGCGACCACCTCGCGCTCCTTCGGATTGAGAAGACGGTTGCGCTTTTCAAGCCCGGCAACGATGCGCTCGATGGCGTTGTTGAAGTCTTCCATGCTCACCGCATCCGCCCGGCGGCGCGTGGCAAGTAGGGTCGCCTCGTTAACGAGGTTGGCCAGATCGGCCCCCGTGAAGCCGGGTGTGAGTGCTGCCACCTTCTCCGCGTCCACGTCCGGGGCCAGCTTCGCCTTCTTCATATGGACGCGCAGGATTTGGACGCGGCCCTGCTTGTCCGGCCGGTCCACCAACACCTGGCGGTCGAACCGACCCGCCCGCAGCAGTGCAGGATCGAGAATTTCCGGCCGGTTGGTGGCCGCCAGCAGCACAACGCCGATCGTCGGGTCGAAGCCGTCGAGCTCCACGAGAAGCTGGTTCAGCGTCTGCTCCTTTTCGTCGTGTCCGCCCATCATGGGGCCGACGCCGCGCGCGCGGCCGAGCGCGTCCAGCTCATCGATGAAGATGATGGCCGGCGCCTTGGCCCGGGCCTGCTCGAACAGGTCGCGCACCCGCGCCGCGCCCACGCCGACGAACATCTCCACGAATTCCGAGCCGGAGATGGAGAAGAACGGCACCTTCGCCTCGCCCGCTACCGCCCTTGCAAGCAGCGTCTTCCCGGTGCCGGGCGGACCGACCAGCAGCACGCCCTTGGGCATCCGCCCGCCGAGCCTGCCATATTCCTGCGGGTTGCGCAGGAAATCGACGATCTCCTGCAGTTCCGCCTTTGCCTCGTCCACCCCGGCCACGTCGTCGAAGGTCACCTTGATGTCGGTCTCGACATAGACCCTGGCCTTGCTCTTGCCGATCTGGAGAAGCCCGCCGCTCGCGCCGCCCATGCGGCGGATGAGGACCATCCACAGGCCGACGAAAAGCGCCACCGGAACGACCCAGGACAGCAGGTCGCGCAGGAACGTGCTTTCGATCTGGCCGGTCACCACGACGTTGTGCTCTCGCAGAAGCTGCGCGATGTCTGGATCGATGCGCGTCGTGATGAAACGCGACTGCCCGCCTTCGAGCGGCTCCTTTAGCGTGCCCTGGATGAAGCGGTCGGAAACCTGCACCTCGGCGATGCGTCCGCTTTCGAGATAGCTCTCGAACGTACTGTAGGGAATCTCCGCCACCTGCTGGGCGGTGATGAAAATGTACTGGAATATCATGAGGCCGATGAAAGCGGCGATCCAGTACCAGATGTTGAACTGCCTCTTGTTCATCCGTCCAAGTCTCGCGCCACACTGGAACAGACATAGTGCTGCAGCTTCATGTCATCCAGCTAAAGCGCCTGCTCCTGCTTCCGTTCCACGGAGCGTATATGGACGGCGGATGCGCCGGTTTGCGCTGCATCAATCGCCTGAGGAAAGGCGGAACTCGCGTCCGGGATCCAGGATTGCTTGCCGCCAGCAATCATAGCCTCCCGTTCGCGGCTTCATCTGGCCGGTATACGAAGGGGGTGGCTTTCCGTGGGGCCTTTAACGCCGATTTTCAGTGAGGCCGTTCGCAAACGCCTCGCTAATCACCTTGCTAACAGCCCGCCGCGGGCGCTCACCGGTCGCACGACAAGACGGCTGACCCGGGGCGGCTCCGGCAGGCTGTGCAGCGCGCGCAGTCTGCGGATCACCTCGGCGTCGGCCTCGGTGGTGCGCTGGTGATGGCGCAGATACTCGATCCAGTTCGGGACGTGGTAGCTCTCGATCCATTTCTGTGGGTCCGTCACGTCCCGCATCAGCGTCCAGCTGCTCGCCCCGTTGCGCCTGCGAATACGGCGGCGCTCGCGCATGGCGGCGAGAAATTCCGGCAAATCCTCCTCGCGGATGACGTATTCGACCATGACCACGACGGGGCCGCTGCGCGCCTCCAGGTCGATTGCAAGCTCAGGCACAGGCGGCGGCTGGATGGGATCGAGCTTCAGGCGCCCCAGTTCCGGCATGGGAAGCCAGACGCCGATCAGCATGGTCACGAGCGCGGTGCCGGCCGAAATCTGCAGTCCGGCCGCGACACCCCAGTCGGCCGCGACTTCTCCCCACAGCCAGCTGCCAAGAGCCATGCCGCCGAAGGCCGCCGTCTGATAGGTGGCAAGCGCACGGCCGACCACCCAGCGCGGGGCGGAGAGCTGAATCGACATGTTGCAAAAGGCGAAGGACAGAAGCCAGGCAGCACCGCCCACCAGCATGATCGGCAGGGCGGCCAGAATGTTTCCGGCGAACGGAAGGGCGGCGGCGCTGAAGGCAGCGGCCAGATGGTTGAGCCGCATATAGGCCTCGCTGCTGAAGCGTTCGCGCAGCCTGTGCCCGAACAGGCCCGCCAGAATGGCCCCCAGTCCGAATGCGCCGAGAAGGACACCATAGTGCAAAGGTCCTCCGCCGATGAGATCGCGCGCGACGAGCGGCAGTAGAGCCTGTATCGAACTCATCGAAAGGCCCAGGGCGAGGCTTCGCAGCAGGATCGCTTCGATGTTCGGCGACAGGAACACATAGCGCAGACCCGCCGACATTGCGGCGCCCAGATGTTCGGGCGGCAGGGTTGCGTTCACCTTCGCCGGTTTCAGCCGGAAGAGCTGGATGATCAGACCGACATAGGTCGCCGCGTTGAAGGCGAATGCGGCTGCTGCGCCCGCAACAGCCACGATCAGCCCGCCGATGCCCGGCCCGATGCTGCGCATGAGGTTGAAGGCGATCGAGTTCAGCGAGACGGCGGCCGGCAGGTGCTTTCTTGGCAGAAGATCGCCCAGGGAGGACTGCCAGGCGGGATTGTTCAATGCGGTTCCGCTTCCGATCAGGAAGGTGAACAGAAGCAGCAGCCACGGAGTAAGGCCGCCGGCAAAGCTGAGCACCGCGAGAATGGCCGACACCGTGAACATGAAGATCTGCGCGATCAGCATAACGGTACGCCGGTCGAAATTGTCCGCGAGCGCGCCCGCAGCCAGCGAAAAGAGCATGATCGGCAGCGTTGTGGCCGTCTGAACGAGCGCCACCATCGAGGCTTGGCCGCTGAGCGTCGTCATGAGCCAGCCTGCACCGACGGCCTGAACGATGGTGCCGAGATTGGAGACGGTGATCCACAGCCAGAGATTACGGAACGTCGGGGTGGCAAGAGGCTGGAGCGGCGAGCCTTCCTCGTTGATTGCCTTTGCAAGCCGGCGCGCAATGCCGAGCGTCATGGCTGGTTGTTCCTGTTTTCAGCCGAAAGCTGGAATCAAGCCACCTCAGTCATAGGCACTTGCGTCGGCACGGCCAAGAGGCGGCCGCGCTCCAGTCGGAACAATTTCAGATCGGATTGGCCCAATGTCACGCGCGGCAAGACCATTCAGCGCGAAGGGGGAGTGATGATGATTGTGCGGCGTCACCTCCGCTGATGGACGGTATAATATCTTCTAATTCCGGCTCGGCCATGAACATATTCTTTGCCTGAATCTCCGCGGCGCGGCCGGTGCCCAAGAGATGGCAGCCGGCCGGGCAGTCCGCAACATATATGCTGCTTGATTTCATCTGCCGGAAACGCCGGGACGTTCGGCGTAGAACTCAGCCCCAGATGAGAGAAATCAGCATCACGCCGGCCGCGAAGCTCGCCAGCGTTAACGGCCAGCCCACCTTCAGGAATTCGCCGAACCGATAGCCGCCGATGCCGAAGGCCAGTGTATTGTTGTGATGGCCGAACGGGGTGAGGAAGTCGGTCGAGGCACCGAGTGCCACGGCCATCAGCAGTGGCTGCGGCGGGGTGCCGGTCGTCCGTGCCAGTTCGAGCGCGATCGGTGCAAGGACGACGGCGGTGGTGGCATTGTTGATGAACGGCGTGATCGCGAGAGCCAGGGCGAACATCGCGGCCACAAGCGCGGGCGTTGACATGGAGGGCAGCAGGGCGGTGAGCGACTGCGCCAGAACCGCTGCGGCGCCGGATGTCGCCATAGCCTCTCCGACGGGGATCATGGCGGCCAAAAGCAGGATGATCGGCCAGTTCATGTCGGACAGCGCGGTCCTGAGATCGAGCATCCTTCCCATGGACAGAATGAGCACGACCGCGCCGAAAGCAATCGGAGGCTCTATGCGGGTAAAAGCCGCCGCAAGCACGCCCATGAGGAAGATCGCAACCGGCCAATAGGATGCTTTTGCCGGCTCGAACCGGGAAAGAGGCCAAAGCTGCAGCGCATCGGCGTCGTCTAGGGCTTCCTTCACCATCTCCGGCGAGCCATGCAGAAGAATGACGTCGCCAACGCCGAGCTGCACGTCTTCGAGCCGGCCCTCGATCCGGGGATTCTGGGTTGAAACCGCCAATACTTCGATGCCGCGCGAGGACAGGATTTCGAGCCGGCCGATCCTTGAGCCGATCAGCGTGCTCTGGGGAACCACAACGACCTCTGCGCGCCTTTTGGCCAACAAGCCGTCTCCGTGCGCCAGCACGACATTGCCCTGATCGATCTCGGCTTCGAGCCGTTCCAGCTCGGCCTCGACCACGATGAGGTCATTCGGTTCGATAGGCGTGTCGTCGCGGATCGGAAAGACCCGTTGATTGTGGCGGATGATGGTGTGAACGGCGCCGGAAAGCCGTTCTGCGAGCGCGCCCGCGGTTTCGGCTCTGGCGCGTGCGGACCCCGGATGCAGTTCGGTGACCACCCTCCGGACGCCCGCCGGACGGCTGGTGTCGCGCTCGCCATTTCTGGCCTCCTTGAGCGTCAGCGGAGCCCAGAGGACGATGACGGTAAGGCCGACAAGAGCGACCGGCACGCCGACGTAAGCAAAATCGAAAAAGGAAAAGCCCGGTCCGCTCGCGGCGATGAAGAACTCGCTGACGAGGTAGTTGGGCGGCGTGCCGATAATCGAGCAAAGCCCGCCCAGCAGCGTGGCAAACGATACGGGCATTACCAGCATGCGCAGGTTGAGACCCGCCGTCTTGCTGACGCTGATCGTTATGGGCAGCATCAGGGCAAAAGCGCCGATATTGTTCATGAAGACGGAAAGGCCTGCGCCCATTGCGCAAAGGACAAGCATTATGGCGCGCGCATGGGAAAGGCTCTGGCCAATCCGGATCGCAACCGCATCGAGAATGCGGGTGCGCGACAGCGCCTGAACGATGAGCAGGATTTCGACGACGGTGATAACGGCCGCGTTCGAGAATCCGGCAAAGACGTTATCGAGGGGCACCAGCCCCGTTGCCGCGGCAACGCCAAGGCCGCCCAAGGCCACGATCTCGATCCTGAACCGGTCGATCGTGAAAAGGCCGAGCAGGATAATGAGCAGGGCGATGATGCCGAACTGTTCTAGCGTCACGGTCGGTTGTCTCGAGGGTGTGCCTTGTTTCCGGTACGCGAAGATAGATCATGGAAGGCTTCCGCGATCCATTGGACTTTGCTCAACAGTCAGTAACGTTCGTTGATGATGCCGGCCCAGGGAGGCGCGAGCGCAGCATGGATCTTGCGGTTCGCGCTCGCGAGATACGCCGCCAGCTCGTGCGTGCCGCCGCAAAATCCCAGTTGTGAGGCAAATCGGTCTGCGTTTTCGGTGTCCTCATCCGAAGCCGGGTTTCCCGCGATCCGGAAAAGCGCAGGCGCGGCCAGGCAGACCGCGATGGCGCTGCGTTCCACCGTTGTCAGGCGCACCTCGCGGTTGGGCAGAACGATCAGCGGCCAGGAGTGGCCGCGGAGTATCTCGCCGCGCCAGACGACGAAATTGCGCGGAGTCGCCTGCCGGAGGAGCCATCCCCGAGATTTCAGGACCGAAAGGTGGTGGGCGACCGGAATGGTGAGCGGCGGGTTGTTGCGCCAGGGCGAGGTCGTCAACCAGACGAGAAGGCGGGTCGGAGGGCGCAACGGCACGACGGGCAAGGTTTCCGGTGAAGACCGATCCGATCCGTCCCGCTCTTTCTCGTGTGCCGAGAACGACATCGCCATCAACCGCCGCTCATGACGGTTCCTCGATCCGCAGAGCCTTTATCAGATCCGTTCCTGACTGCCCGGCCGCTCCGTCTGGCGAAATACCAGGAGCTGACGCTCGGAAGGGCAGCCCGCGCCAATGTCCCGTGTGGCAAACCTGAGCCTGTTGCAGCCAGGCCTGCGCGGAAATTCCGGCGGCGCGCTGGAGGAGGCTAGGCATGAACGGCCACCTTCCGAGGAGCCGCGTTTTCGCTTGCGCCGGAAAGGTAGAGGCGCCACCGGGTTGGCCGGAACGCGATCCTGGACCCTTCGCCCGCAGGATGGCCGACCGGAAGGTCGATCTCGACGCGATGGCGGCCCGCGCCGATTTCGATCTCCACCCGGCGCGTATCGGCCACGCGCCGGCTGCCGACCACGACGCCTGCGATGCAGCCCGAACAGCCCTCAACCACCTCGATGTGATTGGGCCGGAAATAGAGAATGGCCTCTCCATTTCCCTCGGACCGCAGTCCCGTCGCACGGTCGGCGAGCCAGACCTCGCCATTGGAGAGGGTGACGGGCAGGGAGGACGCCTCGCCGATGAACTGGTGCACAAAGGGCGATGCCGGCGTGTCGTAGATTTCATCCGGCGTGCCCACCTGCTCAATCACCCCCTTGTTGAGCACGACGACGCGGTCAGCCAGTTCGATGGCCTCTTCCTGGTCGTGCGTGACGAAGATGGTGGTATGGCCGGTCTTGTCGTGAAGCTCGCGCAGCCAGCGCCGCAAGTCCTTCCGGACCTTGGCATCGAGCGCCCCGAAGGGCTCGTCGAGCAGAAGCACGCGCGGTTCGATCGCCAACGCGCGCGCCAGCGCGACACGCTGGCGCTGGCCACCCGAAAGTTGCGCGGGAAACCGCTCCCCGTAGCCCGGAAGCTGGACCAGGTCCAGAAGCTCTTCGGCGCGAGCACGGATTTCCCTCCGGCTGGGGCGCTGCGCGCGCGGACGCACGCGCAGGCCGAAGCCGATATTGTCGGCCACGCTCATGTGCTTGAAGAGCGCGTAGTGCTGGAAGACAAAGCCGACATTGCGGGCCTGCACGCTCTTTCTGGACGCGTCTTCGTCGCCGAAGAAAATGCGCCCGCCCGTCGGGTGCTCCAGGCCTGCGATCAGCCGCAGCAGCGTCGTCTTGCCGGAGCCCGAAGGGCCGAGCAGGGCGATGAGCTCGCCCGAGCGGATTTCGAGCGACACGCTGTTCACGGCCGGATGCTGGCCGAACGTTTTGCTGATGTTTTCGATGCGTATATCCATGCGTGAATACCTCAATGGCTGCGTCCGGCAGCAGCGATGCCGTCGGCGAAGCGCCATTCGAGAAACGTTTTGATGGCGAGCGTGACCAGCGCCAGCAGTGCGAGCAGCGAGGCCACGGCGAAGGCCGCGGAGAAGGCGTATTCGTTGTAGAGAATCTCGACATGCAGCGGCATCGTGTTGGTCAGGCCGCGGATCTTGCCCGAGATGACGGCTACAGCGCCGAACTCTCCCATGGCGCGCGCGTTGCAGAGCAGCACGCCATAAAGCAGCGCCCATTTGATATTTGGCAGTGTGACGAACAGGAAGGTCTGCCAGCCATTGGCACCGAGGGAGAGAGCCGCCTCCTCGTCCCCCGTTCCCTGTTCCTGCATGAGCGGGATGAGTTCCCGCGCCACGAAGGGGAAGGTGACGAAGATCGTCGCCAGCACGATGCCGGGGACGGCGAAAGCGATTTGAATGCCGTGCGCGCTGAGCCATGGGCCGAAGTAGCCCTGCGCTCCGAAGAGGAGCACATAGACCAGGCCGGAGATCACGGGCGAGACCGAGAATGGCAAGTCGATCAGGGTCGTAAGCAGGCTCTTGCCCTTGAACTCGAACTTGGCGATCGCCCATGCGGCCGCAACGCCGAAGATGAGATTGCAGGGGACCGCAATCGCGGCAACCGTCAGCGTAAGCCGGATTGCCGCCAGCGCATCCGGTTCGGTTATCGCGGCGAAATATGCCTGGATTCCGCCGCGGAACGCCTCCATGAAGACGGCGGCAAGCGGCAGAAGCAGAAAGAGCGCGAGAAACAGCACCGCAATCGCAATCAGGACAATCCTGACGCCGCGCGTTTCCGAAGTCGCTTCGTAACGATTGGGCGCGGCCGTTCCTGCTGCGCTGGGCACCAGCATGTTCTCAACCGTCATGGCCGAACCTCCTCCGGCTCCAGGCCTGGATGAGATTGATGATCAGAAGCATCGAGAAGGAGATCGCCAGCATGACGGCGGCGATGGCCGTCGCCCCGGCATAGTTGAACTCCTCCAGCCGGATGACGATGAGGAGGGGCGTGATCTCCGAGACATAGGGGATGTTTCCCGCGATGAAGATCACCGAACCATATTCGCCGATCGACCGGGCGAGCGCCAGCGCATAGCCCGTCAGGATCGCCGGCAGCAGGCTTGGCAGGATGACGCGGAAAACGGTCTGCCGGCGGGTGGCGCCGAGCGTTGCGGCCGCTTCTTCCGCCTCCCTGTCGAACTCGCGCAGCACCGGCTCCACGGTGCGCACGACGAAAGGCAGCCCGATGAAGGTTAGCGCGATGACGATACCGATCGGTGTATATGCAACCTTCAGCCCAAGCGTCGCAAGGAACTGCCCGATCCAGCCATTGGGTGCGTAGAGGGTGGTAAGCGCGATGCCGGCAACGGCTGTCGGGAGCGCGAAAGGCAGGTCGATCATCGCGTCGGCCAGCCTTCGCCGGGGGAACGAATACCGCACCAGCACCCAGGCAAGCAGCACGCCGAAAACGGCATTGATCGAAGCGGCAAGGAGCGATGCGCCGAAGCTCAGCCGGATGGCGGCAAGCGTGCGCGGATCGCCCACGATCCGCCAGAATTCGGCCCAGCCAAGCCCGGCGCTTTTCAGGATCATGGCGGCCAGGGGGATCAGGACGATGCCGCTCAGATAGACAAGGGTGAAGCCGAGCGCTATGCCGAAACCCGGCAGGACGCTCGGCTGTCTGAACCGCATGACGGCGGTACCACTCATGGTCAGTTCGCCGGCTGGTAGATCTGATCGAAGATGCCGCCGTCGCCGAAGAAGCGGGGCTGCGCCTCCGCCCAGCCGCCGAAACTGTCAATGGTCACCAGCTCGATCTCGACAAAGCGCTCCAGAGCGGCCGGGTCCACCAATTCCGGCTTGAACGGGCGGTAGTAGTGCTTGGCGGCGATCGTCTGGCCCGTTTCGGTGTAGAGATACTCCAGATAGGCGCGGGCGATTTCCGTCGTGCCCTTCGCCTCGGCATTGCCCTCGACAAGCGCGACCGGCGGTTCCGCGAGGATCGAGATGGACGGCGTGACGATCTCGAACCGGTCCGGCCCCAATTCCTCCAGTGCGAGGAAGGCCTCGTTCTCCCAGGCAAGCAGCACGTCGCCAATGCCGCGCTGCACGAATGTCGTGGTCGAGCCCCGGGCGCCGGTGTCAAGAACGGGCACGTTCCGGTAAAGGGCGCTCACATAGTTCCGGACCTGCTCTTCATCGCCTCCGAATTTTTTCTCGGCCCAGGCCCAGGCGGCGAGGAGGTTCCAGCGCGCTCCGCCGGATGTCTTTGGGTTGGGAGTGATGACCTGAACGTCGTCGCGAACCAGATCATCCCAGTCCTGAATGTTCTTGGGATTGCCGGCGCGGACGAGGAAGACGATTGTGGACGTGTAGGGAGCGCTGTTGTTGGGAAGCTGGCTGCGCCAGTCCGCCGGAATCTTGCCGGTGGCCTCGACGATCGCGTTGATGTCCGCCTCAAGCGCGAGTGACACCACATCCGCATCAAGCCCGTCGATCACGGCGCGGGCCTGGCTTCCCGATCCGCCGTGCGACATGCGGACATTGATGGTTTCGCCGGTTTGCTGCTGCCAGTACTGCGTGAAAGCGGCGCTGAACTCGCGGTAAAGCTCTCTCGTAGGATCGTACGAGACGTTGAGAATGGTCGTCTGCGCCCAACCCGGCACTGCCATGAGGGAGGTGATCACGGCTGCGAAGATTGATCGTCGAAAGCGGGACATGGTTCCTCCTATATCCTATCGGATCAGTAGGCTTTAAAATCCTACTGAACCACTAGAGTTGTCAAGGAGGGATTTGAGAAGGGAGTTTCCGGCCCCTACGCCGCGCCTTGGATGCCGCCTAAAATCCGTCCGACACGCTCCGGGTCCGCCTGCGCGTCGGCTATGGTGGTCTGATCGAGAATGGCTCGCGTGGCGTTTGCGACGTGCCCGAATACCCGACGAATTCGGCAGGAAGCTTCGTCGTGACAGTCTTCGCAGCGGCGGTATGCCACCCGGCTGAGACAGGGCAGCGGCGCAAGCGGGCCGTCTATCAGGCGCAGAACCTGGCCGAATGTTATCGTGTCGGCGGGCTTCAGAAGGGAGTATCCGCCGGCGACACCGCGTCGGCTCTGGACAAGCCCGGCATGCTTGAGATCGAGCAGAATCTGCTCGAGGAACTTTCGCGGCATGCGGTGCTGTTCAGCCATTTCGGCAATGGAAATGGAATCGGTTTTCAGATCGGCTAGAACCAGAAGGGCCCGGAGCGCGTATTTGGCCTTTTGTGAGATCATTCCGTTGTGTTGAGCGAGAGAAGCATAAAAATCCTGTACTCAAGTAGGATATAGCATATCTGACTCTGGCGCGATAGCGGCTAGCTGGCATGTTTTGACGCCGCGTCCGGACCGGAAAATCGGTCCATCGGCGGATTGATGTTGAGAGATCGCGTCAGGCAGCCTTCCGCATCTCGGCATTGAACCAGTCGACGAATGCGGCCTGCTCAGCCCCGGAAAGGCGCAGGCGATGCTTGGTACGCCGCCACAGCACGTCCTCCGCCGTCATCGCCCATTCGTTGTTGACGAGGTAGCGCACCTCGGCTTCGTAAAGGTCTCCGCCGAAATGGCGGCCGAGTTCTTCCACCGAGCTTGCCTTGCCCACGATCTCCGACAGGCGGGTGCCATAGAGCCGCGTGTAGTGGTGGCGCAGCGAACGGGGCATCCACGGATGCTCCGCCTTGATCCGCGCGCGGAAACTCTCGAAATCGGCGTTCTCGATGTCCCCGCCAGGCAGCGTCGCGGCATGCGTCCAGTTCTTCCCCATTGTCGGGAAGAACTTCTTCAGCTTGCCGAGGCCGCGTTCGGCGAGCTCCCGGAAGGTTGTGATCTTGCCGCCGAAGACGTTGAGGAGCGGTGCGCCCCCAGTCTCGTCTAGGTCGAAGACATAGTCGCGTGTCACTGCGGACGGATTGCCCTTGCCATCGTCAAACAGCGGCCGGACGCCGGAATAGGCGGTCAGCACATCCTCTCTGCGGAGCTTTTCCTTGAAGTAGCGGTTCACCGCGGCGAGCAGATATTCGGTCTCGCTTTCGTCGATGCTCACCTGTTCCGCCGCTCCTTCGTAGGGGATGTCCGTCGTTCCGATGAGCGCCAGATCGCCCTCATAGGGATTGACGAAGATCACGCGCCTGTCGTGGTTCTGGATGATATAGGCGTGGGCGCCTTCCCAGAACTTCGGCACGATGATGTGGCTGCCCTTGACCAGCCGCACATTGCGCGTCGAGTTGGCGCCGGCCACCCGGTGCAGCACATCCTTGGCCCAGGGGCCGGCTGCGTTGACCAGAACCCTGGCGCGGAATTCCTGCGTTTCTCCCGTCACGGAGTTTCGCGTGAGTACGGTCCAGGCGCCGTTTTCCCGCCTTGCCGAGATGCAGGGAGTGCGGGTCAGCACCGTTGCGCCGCGCGCCGCCGCGTCGAGAGCGTTGAGCACGACGAGCCGGGCGTCGTCCACCCAGCAGTCGGAATATTCGAAGGCGCGGGTATATTTGTCGAGAAGCGGCGCACCCTCCGGCGCGCGGCGGAGGTCAAGCATGCGTGTGCCGGGAAGCTTCTCCCGCCCGCCCAGATGATCGTAGAGGAAGAGGCCGAGCCGGACCAGCCATGCGGGCCGGTCCTCCGGCGAATGCGGCAGGACGAAGCGCATGGGCCGGATGATATGGGGCGCGGCGTTCATGAGAACCTCGCGCTCCATCAGCGCCTCGCGGACAAGCCGGAACTCGTAATATTCAAGGTAGCGCAGCCCGCCATGCACCATCTTGCTGGAGCGTGAGGACGTTCCCTCGCCCAGATCGTCCTTTTCGCACAGCACCACCGAGAGGCCGCGCCCCGCGGCGTCGCGCGCTATTCCGGCACCGTTGACGCCGCCGCCGATGACGAAAAGATCGACCGTATCCTGTCTGTTCATCCATTAGCCTCTTTACGCCCGTCAGGCGCGGTTCGGCAGGTATGGCTCCCATCGCCGCATAGCAATCGCGTGCGGCCATGCCAAGGCCTTCGACCATTCGGTGCAAAGGTCAGAAAGGGATGAGGCGCGGAAGGCTGATGAAGCCGCTAGTGCGCCGGCATTAGAGGGTGGTGATCGAGTAGACTTGGGTAAAGGAATGTAATTCGTGCTGCGCTTTATTTGGCTTTGAGAATTTCCTGAAGGATCTTCAGAGCTGAGGCGATTTCGGGCCGTTGAGCGGCTTCTTCCGCGTAGACGGCATATGCCGGATAGGTAAACCGGGGCGCATCCTCCACGAGTTCCAGCCGGCCCGCCTCTATGAGCGGCGTTACCATGCCGAGGCGGAAATATCCGTTGCCGCCCGCGCGCAGAATATACGAAAGCCCCAGCGGTCCGAAGCTTGCGAATATGGCGGGATCGCCGAGGATCGGTGCGTGCGTGCCGTGCTGGGCCGCGAAGGCTGGGCCCCAATCGACATAGACGTAATCGTCGCTGGCGTTCTGCACGGATCTCACCAGAACGAGCTGCTCCTCCATGAGGAGTTCCACCTTGAAGTCCGGGATGAGCTGCGGCGCGTAGACGAGAGCGACGTCGAGCGTGCCGGTTCTGAGATCGTCCACGAGCGTTTCGGGCATGCCAACCCGCGCGCGGACCAGCACGCGCGGGTCGCGCTCCTTCATCCCGGCCATCCAGTCTACCAGCAGCGGATTCCAAAGGCTGAGCTCGGCTCCGATGCTGACGACGCCATTCCTGCCCGGGGGCACGGCCAGCTGCTGCCTGGCCCGTTCCCACACCTGAACGAACATCTGCGCGAAACGCTCGAATTCCGCTCCGGCGGCGGTAAGCCGCGCGCCGTTCCGGTTTCGCACGAAGAGCTTGCGCCCCAGATCCTCCTCAAGCGTCCTGATGCGGGCGCTGACTGTCGTTTGTGTGACGTGAAGACGCTCCGCAGCGCGCAGGAAGCTGCCTGTCTGTACGATCTCCAGGAATGTCCGGACGCGGTCGATATCCATCTCAATGCACAAATGCGTGATGGCGAAGGGGGGCGGGCCCCGGCGCCAATATATGAAATTTTCTGATATAATAACGCAGTTAATTCCACTTGTCTTTCATCTTTCCGGCGATAATTTGGAAGAGAAGGGTAGGCGAGGCTAAGCCCTGCCGGTACGGCTGATCTGGATTGGAAAAATGACGCACAGCGAAGCGGCGCATGTGGACCTGGAGCCTGCTGAGTGCGAGGTACCTGAGTTCCAGGGCAGTGCGGAACGGTGGGGCGATATCGCCGCCTGGCGCAAGGCAGCAAGGCAGGCGCTGATCTCGAAGCGGCGCAACATGCAGGCTTCGGAGCGTGAGGCGAAATCCGAAAGGATTGCTGCGGAGCTGGACCGAATCATCGGGCGCCCCGACCGCCACGTCATCGGCCTCTACTGGCCGATCAAGGCGGAGCCCAATCTCTACCACTGGGCCGAACGCATCAGCGGGCAGGGGGCGCGGCTCGCCCTGCCGGTCGTCATCAAGATGGGATGGCCGCTCGAATTCCGCCTCTGGCGTCCGGGAGATAAGCTGGAGCAGGGCCACTGGAACATTCCCGTGCCGGCGAACGGGCCCGCCGTTTTTCCCGATATCTTCATCGCGCCGCTGGTCGGCTTCGATCCGGAGAACTATCGCCTGGGCTATGGCGGAGGCTTCTACGACCGGACGATCGCCGCCGCGCCGCGGCGGCCTTTTCTGATCGGGGTCGGTTTCAGCGAATGCAGCCTTCCCACCATCTACCCGCAGCCGCATGACATCCCGATGGACGCGATCGTGACGGACCGCTGAGCCGAGGACAACAGCACGCGGCTGCGAGGCGCGCGGGTTTACCGCTGGTGGATTGCGGTTCACCGGCCGGGCGTGACGAGCCGCCGTGTCCAGCTCTCCACCGAACGGCTTTCAAGCCTCTTGCGCGCAAGATCGCGCCAGGATTGCGCCAGCACCTCGAGCTCCGCCATCTGCGCAAGCGCGTCGAAGTTGCGGGTGTCGTGATAGAGGATGTGGGAAAGCCTGCTGAGTGACCAGCCTTCGGCGGGGCGGTCGATGATCTCTCCGGCGGCCCCCGCCTCGATAAGGCCTTCCTCCAGCACCCGGTAATACCATCCCGTGCGACCGCTCTCCTGGACGCGGCGCGCCATGGTGGGTTCGCCGAACCGCTCGTTGAGCTTCCAGCAGGGCTGCCGCCCCTGGGACACCTGCACGGTGGCGGTGCCGATGCGGATGACGTCGCCAACGCATATGTCGGCCTCCGTCACGCCCATCGAGGCGATGTTCTCGCCGAACGCTCCGGGCGATCCGAGTTCCGCCCGGTCGCCAAGCTCCGCCCGCCAGAATGCGTAGTGATCCGTCGCGTAATGATGAAGCGCCTTTTCGCGCCCGCCATGGTGCTTGCGGTCGCCCTGTTCGTCTCCGGCAAGACCGCCCGCCGTAACGCGGACGGCTCCCGCCACGGGCTGCTTGCGTATTCCGCTTGGCGTGCCGCGCGGGCCGAGAGGGGCCGTCCGCCCCGTAAGCACAAAGTCAACGATGAACCGCATTCCGGTGTCTGCCTTGATTGTCGAGGGATGACTTCAGAAGATGATGCGCCGGTCAAGAACGCGATTGGTCACAGGTGTATGTCATCGGTTGCAGCAAAATAATTGCTGCGACGGCGCGATTATTTTCATTTGCCCTCATCGCTTGTCCGCCCAAATACTTGTCCAGAGCGCCGCAAGTGACGGCGGACGGCTTCGATGCCGGCAGCTTTTGCGAAGGAAAAGAGCAGTTCCGCAGCGCCATTGTGCCCGAATGCAACTTCAAGGGAGGTGGAGCATGACGAAAAATCAGCCGGAGAGCGCGATGAGCGCCCGTGAGCGCAGGGCCGCGCTGTCTCCCGCCCAGGACAAGGCCTTCAGGGAGTTCAGCCGGGCGGTCTTTGCCGATGGCGCCTTGTCGAGGAAGACGAAGGAACTGATCGCCGTCGCGGTTGCTCACGTGACGCAATGTCCCTATTGCATAAGAGGCCACACGAAAAGCGCGAAGAGGCACGGCGCTACGTCCGAGGAAATTTTGGAAGCGATCTGGGTCGCAAGCGAGATGCGGGCAGGCGCGGCGGTAGCCCATTCGGCATTGGCGTTTGAGGCCCTGGACGAAGCCGAGGATGGTTGAACCGCCATGGGAAACCGGCACGATAATATCCGGGTGAAACGCATCTATGAGGCCGCCGAGGAAGCGGACGGCCGGCGTGTGCTTGTGGATCGCCTCTGGCCTCGCGGCCTGTCCAAGGAGCGGGCGGAAATCCACGCCTGGCTCAAGGACCTGGCGCCGAGCGACGAACTGCGCAAATGGTTCCACGCCCACCCGGAGGAGTGGGACGAATTTCGCAGGCGGTATTTTCACGAACTCGATATGAACCAGGAGGCCGTTTCCTCCCTCGTCGAACTTGTCAAGGAAGGCGTCGTCACGCTGCTTTTCTCAAGCGCGAGGGTGGAAGGGAACAATGCGCACGTTCTGCGCGACTACATTCAGGCCAGGCTTGACGAAGAGCGGTAAGCTGAGCGTCGCCCGTCTCGCCTGGTTTTGTTAGGCTATCCCCCTGTCTGTAACGCGTCCTTTAGCCGCCCCTTCCGGGACCGGAGTTGGCCGGCACTTGCAATTTCATTTCAGCTACTTAGCTTGAGTATATGATTATGGAAACGTTCGTCAGAATATCGAGGCTCGCCGGCGAAACGCATGCCGTTTCCCGGTGTGGCGGCGTGTAAACTGACGGACCGCATCCTGCCTCCACTCCGGGACCTACGAACCATCTAGCCGGTCCGCTTTCTGTTCGCATTCGCTGTGCAGCAAGGAGGTGGTGATGCTCGGACGTGGCCAGGTCCGGATTTGTTCAAAGTGCAATCGTAATCTGCCCAGGGCGGCTGCCCGTTGCCCCTGGTGCGGGAGCGCTCCCGTGTCCCATCCCGGAAGACCGTATCCGGTGTCCGCAACCGCAAGGTACGGCATCGAGCGCTACCATGGTCGCTGACGGGTGCTCATATGAGCGCGGCCATCGCGTGCCTGTTTGCGCCAGCACAAGGAAGGAAAGGCGCATTCCTGCGACAGTTTGTCCTCGATCGATTGGAGGACAAGCATGGCTGCGCCTTCCAGGCTGGATTCCGAGATGACGATGGACGCGCTGATGCGGCGATGGCCCTCGACGATTCCCGTCGTGATCCGTCACGGCATGTTGTGCGTGGGATGCCCCATCGGCCGTTTCCACACCGTCCGTGAAGCATGCCGCGCCCATGAGATGGACGAGGCCTTGCTGATCCGCGACCTCATAGCGGCGGTGGTGGCAAGCAGATGAGACCTAATCTGCCACTACCCCTTGCGGCGATGTTCGGCGACGAGCAGAAGGCTGTGCGCGTCCGTCACGATGACCTTCTGCCGGCCGCTGCGCACCATGCCCTTGTCCTCCCAGGCGCTCAGAAGGCGGCTCACCGTGTGCAAGGTGGTGCCGGTCATTTCCGCGATGTCCTGCCGGGTGATCGGAAAATCGATCTCAATGCCGTCTTGCGTCTTGCGGCCGGACTGCTGCACAAGGCGCAGGAGCGTGTGTGCCACGCGCTGCTCCACCTGCGCGGTGGACATCTCCATCACCCGCTCCTGCGTCTCCTGCAGGCGCGCGCCGATCGTGCGATAGGTTCCGGCGGCGAATTGCGGCACCCGCGCCGTGACTTCCGGCCAGATGCCGTTCGGCCAGCTGAGCGCCACGCAATCCACCGCGGCAATGGCGCTCGCGGGGTAGGCTCGAAGGCCCATAGCGACGGCTATGCCGAACAGCTCGCCCGCGTTGATGTAGCGCGCGATCACCTGCTCGCCCTCAGGCGTGAGCCGCACCACGCGGATGTGCCCGTCGAGCAGGAGGTAGAAGGTTTCGGCCTCCTCCCCCTGCTCGAAGATCGCCGTTTCCTTCGCGTAGCGGGCAGAGCGGGCTTGCGAAAGCAGCCAGTCGAGCTCGGCATTGGCAACCCCCTCGAACAGAGGCAGGCCGGCGATCAGGGATCGGTCGAGTGCCGGCATTCTGGTCTCCGAACAATGTTTCTCCCGGCCTTTCTAGCGGTTGTTCGGGGCAGAGCAAACCGTTTGTGCCGGAGGGACAAGCCGCGCTCGGCAAGGGACCGTCAAGCCGAAGGGCGGCGAACACTCGGGTGCCTTCCTATCTGGAACGGTCAGGAAAACGAAGGAGGGTGACATGCTGGATGACACCACATTCATCGTCCCGGATACATCGAATGAAGTTACGGCCGATCCGCCGGCCGAGGATGCCGTCCGCGCCTGGGCGGCGCGAAACTACGAGCGCTGCCATCCAGGCGATAGCTTCGTCGACCTCGTCCGGCGCACGCGATTCTCCAAGGAAGACCGCCGGCTGATGGAGGATTGGCTGGCCGCCGCGCGCAGGCGGCTTGGGCGCGGCGGCTGACCGATTCCTCGCATCAGCTCTACAGCCTTGGGCCGGTCAGAACACGCCAGTAGCGTAGCACGAAAAGAAGGAAGGCGCCGCTCCACAGCGTGCCCGCCGCCGCCAGAAGCGGCAGATAGCCCTGCGCGGCGAAGGGCGCAATGACGCGCAGGAGGGCGCCGGCATTTGCCATGAGATAGATCGCGGCGGTCCAGCCATCCGCCCGGATGTCCCGCCCCGTGTGGCCGAGGCTCGCGCGCGTCATCACCGCCAGAGTCATGGTCGCAATGGCGCCAGCGGTGAGCGCATGTATGGCCGCGCTCGCGGGTATTGTGCCGGGTGCGAGGATACCCGCGCCGATAAGGAGGAGCGCGCCTGCGAGCCAGGCGTAGCCGATATGAAGGATGAGAAGGATGGCTTCCCGCCCCGTCTGCCATCCCTGCCATCGCGAAAGCCTTGCGAAAAGCAGAATTCCCGCAAGCAGCAGAGCCGTGCCGGTGAAGGTCGTCTCCGGTAGCGTGATCCAGCCGACCAGGGCGATTGCGGTCGTTCCCAGCGCGGCCTTGTCGAGCAGGCCGAAGGCAGCGGGCAGGGCTCGCGCGCCCCGTTTTACGAGCCAGTTGCGGGTGAAGCTCGGCACGATGCGTCCGCCGATAAGCGCCATCAGCATCGCCGCGACAGAAAGGGCCAGCCGGATCGCCAGCCCCTCCTGCAGAAGCCCGGCGGCCTCGCCGTGGTGCAGGCCGTTGGCTAGGGCGAACAGGGTAAGCATGAGGGCCACCGGCGCGTTGCGCCAGTTGCGTCCGGCCAGGATCTCGCGCCAGACCGCGCCCGCCAACACCACGGGAAATGACAGGTCGATGAAGGTGGCGGCAAGAGGTACCGAAACGGAGGCCGTGGCAAGCCGGCCTGCCAGCCACAGGAGTGCCAGAACGGCAAGCGGCGTTCCGCTCAAGGGCAGCCGTCCGGTCCAGTTGGGGATCGCCGTCAGGATGAAGCCTGCAATGACGGCGCCGAGATAGCCGAACAGCATTTCATGGACATGCCAGGAAAGCGGCGGAAAGGGGCCGGGCAGGGCGGCGCCGTTCGCGAAAAACCAGAGCCAGAGCGGGATAGCGGCCGCTGCGTGGATGCCGGCAAGCAGGAAGAAGGGACGAAACCCGTAATGCAGCAGGGGACGCGCCGAGCGGAGGCGCCCGCGCCCGTCCCGCGTGCGCTCACCCTCGCGCAGCCTTCGCCTCGGCACGGAGCGATCCCGTGCGGGTGCGGCTTCGTCTTCAAGTGGGCGAGATGGAGCGGTGTTCATCTTGCGTCATTTCTCCACATAAGTACGGCCCGCCCGTGAGCGGGGCGGGCCGCATCTGCCGGCAGGCTCAGTTCATCAGCATTTCCGGCTGGCCCTCGATCCCTTCCTTGAAGATTTCGGGCCGCTCTTCCCCTTCGACGATCAGAGTCCCCACCAGACCGCGCATCGCGCGCGAAAGAGCATGATCGACCAGCATAAATTCGCCGGGCACCTCAAGCTTCATGTCCACCGCCACTGCCCCGCCGGGAGGCACGGTGACCGTCTGCACGTCTGGCAAAGGCTCTCCCGTGAGCGATCCGAGATTGTAGACCGCATCGAAGATTTCGCCGATCACGTGGAAGCTCGACGTCTTGTTGGGGCCGCCCACGCCGAAATAGATGCGGATGGTTTCGCCCACCTTGGCCCTGAGCGCATTGTCGCCTGTCAGCGCCTCGGCGGCCCCGTTGAAGACGAAGTACTCCGGCTCCTCATTCATCAGCTTGTCGTAGCTCTCCGTCAGCAGGCCGCCAGTGCCGAAGCTCTCCTCAGTATAGAGCTCGCCCTGCATGACGTAGAACTCGCGATCCACCGGCGGCAGCCCTCCTTCAGGCTCGACGAGGATAAGGCCGTACATGCCGTTAGCGATGTGCTGGGCGGCGGGGCCGACGGCGCAGTGATAGACATAGAGCCCGGGCTTCAGCG
Source organism: Chelativorans petroleitrophicus (assembly GCF_025398195.1). Taxonomy (GTDB): domain Bacteria; phylum Pseudomonadota; class Alphaproteobacteria; order Rhizobiales; family Rhizobiaceae; genus Chelativorans; species Chelativorans petroleitrophicus. The sequence goes on from NZ_JAODNV010000006.1 coordinate 149,486, forward strand.
CCTTGAAGGTGAAGCCCTTCTGCTCGCCGGGCGCCGCCAGTGTGGCGCTTCCGCCGCCATGGAGGCCGGTGGCGGCGTGAAAGTCCACATTGTGCATGAACATGTTCCCGTCGTGGTTTTCGAGCGAGACCTCGACGGTATCGCCGACACGCACCCGCACGAAGGGACCGGGCACTTTGCCGTTGAAGGTCCAGTAGTTGTAGCTGCTCCCGTTATCCAGCCGGCCGACGAGTTCAACCGTTTCCAGCTTGATCCGCACCGCCTCCGGCGCCCGCCTGCCTGACGCTTCTGGCACATCGGTGGCCGGGCGTACGATGTCCGCGGGCGTCTCGGCGGTGCCGTATCCATCGGCGGCAAAAGCCGGTTGGAATGCTAGCCCGCCCATCGCCAGGACGGCGGCGACCGTGGTGAGTAGATGCTTGCGGGTGGTCATGGCGTGTCCCTTTCGACCGCTTTGTTGACGGCCTCACGTTACGCGCATTTACGAAGTCTTCTTTGCGTTGCTGCAAACAGAATGTGACAGAAGCGGATACAACGCGTTGCGCCTTGGCTGCGAGGAAGCACGCCCTAGATGCTTAGGTGTTCGCGATGGGAGTGGACCATGGATCGGGAATTTGAAGACAAGGTCGCGGTGGTCACCGGCGCGGCGTCGGGGATCGGTGCCGAATGTGCGCGCCAGCTTGCGGCGGCAGGCGCGAAGGTGATCGTGGCCGATCTTGACGAAGGTGGTGCTGAGAAAGTCGCAAACGAGATCAAGGAAGGGGGCGGCGAGGCTGCACCCTTTCGCATCGACGTAGCCGTGGCTGAAGAGGCGGAGGCCATGGTCGCCTTTGCTAAATCCACCTTTGGCGGGCTGCATCTGGCCGTCAACAATGCCGGGATTGGTGGCCCCTCCGCCCCGGTGGGCGAGTATCCGCTCGACGGCTGGCAGCAGGTTATCGATATAAACCTGAACAGCGTTTTCTACTGCATGCGCTACGAAATCCCGGCAATGCTGGAGGCTGGCGGCGGCGCCATCGTCAACATGTCGTCCATTCTGGGTACGAACGGCTTTGCCAATTCAAGCGCGTATGTGGCGGCCAAGCATGGCATCGTCGGGCTCACCAAGACGGCGGCAATCGAGTATGCCCCTCAAGGCATCCGCATCAACGCGGTCGGGCCCGGCTTCATTCTGACCCCGCTTCTGTCAAAGAATCTGGAGCCGGAAGCTCTGGAGCAGATCGTCGGGCTTCATCCGGTCGGGCGGCTCGGCCGTTCCGACGAAGTGGCGGCACTCACCTGTTTCCTGCTGTCGGAGAAGGCCTCCTTCATCACCGGGAGCTATCATCTCGTCGATGGCGGCTATTCCGCGCCGTAGCGCGGATCGCCGCCATACGCGCGCACCCGCAGAAGAATCTCGCTCTCGCTCGCCGCGTGCAGCAAACGGCAGGCCTCATTGAACGATTTGAGCTTCATGAAGCGGCCTGCCGAATGTATCCGCTTGCCTTGCCGGCCGATTTGTATCCACAATGGGCGCTGGAAAACGACCTGACCTGACCCCCGCAAGGAGGTTCGCGGCCCGCAACGTGCCTCCTGAGGTATTCCGACCCGGGGTTATTGGCCAACGCGGATGGCAAGGGGGAGGATGGTGCGTATGGAGTTTCCTGTCGAAGGCGGCGGCGAGACGGGAGCCCTCATCCAGTCGCACGATTGGGCATCGACCAGCCTCGGGCCCATCTGCCGGTGGCCTGATTGCCTGCGCTTTGCCGTCCGTCTGATGCTTCCGGCAAGGTCTCAGATGGTCATCTTCTGGGGCCCGGAGTTTGTGGCGATCTACAACGACGCCTATGCGGAGGTTATCGGGAACAAGCATCCAGGGGCTCTTGGCCGTCCCGCACGGGAGATCTGGACCGAGCTGTGGGGTGACCTGGGCCCTCTGCTTCAGCGCGTATACGACGAGGGCGAAACGATCTTTGCGGAGGACCGTTCTTTCCGTCTCGAGCGTTACGGATATCCCGAAGATGTCTCCTTCGACATCTCCTATTCGCCCCTTCGGGACGAGACAAACGCCATCCGTGGCGTGATCTGCATTGTGAACGAGACGACCGATCGGGTCGAGGCGCGCCGTGCTCTGGCGAAAGCGCAGGAACGGCTCTCCTATGCGCTGAGCGCGTCCGGAATGATCGGAACCTTCGACTGGCATATTCAATCCGATGAGTTCTTTTCGGACGCCCAGTTCGCGGCGATGTTTTCCGTCGATCCCCACAGGGACACGACCAGCGTCTCGGTTATGGAATATCTGGCCAGGATTCATCCCGATGACCGCGAAAGGATCGCAGCCGCTGTCGACCACGCGATCGAGACGGGCGAGAAATACGCGCAGGAGTGCCGCTATCTGCAGCCGGACGGGACCGTGCGCTGGATAGAGGTGCGCGGGGGGATTGTCTACGATGCCTCCGGAAAGGCCGAACGGTTCGCGGGTGCGGCGGTCGATATCACCGACCGGAAGGAGCGCGAGGAGGCGTTGCACCGGCTTGCCGCCATTGTGGCCTCGTCCGAGGACGCCATCATGAGTACCGATCTGGACGTCCGGATAACGAGCTGGAACCGAGGCGCGGAGCGGCTTTACGGCTATTCGGCCGAGGAGGCGATCGGCAGGCCCGCTACATTCCTGCTGCCGGAGGACCGGGCGGACGAGGAGCCCATGATCATCGAGCGCATCCGCCGGGGCGAGCGTATCGAGACCTATGAGACCAAGCGGCGGCGCAGGGATGGGACGCTGGTGGACGTATCTCTCACCGTCTCTCCGGTTCATGATTTCTCCGGCCGGATCGTCGGCGCCTCGAAGATCGCGCGGGACATTACCGAACGCAAGAAGGCGGAGCGGCTGGAGCGCTATCTGATCGGTGAACTGAAACATCGGGTGAAAAATACCCTGGCGACGGTGCGCGCCATCGCGCGCCAGACCTTCGGCAAGGAAAGCAGCAGGGAAGTGCGCGAGGCTTTCGATGCGCGCCTGCTCTCGCTTTCCAGAGCGCACGACCTTTTGACGGCCAGGAACTGGAATGGCGCCGAGCTGTCGGCCGTCATTGCCGAGGTGCTTGCCCCTTACGAGAAGGAGCGTTTCGAGATCGCAGGGCCGGCGGTGCTGCTTCCCGCCAAGTCGGTGCTGACCTTCTCGCTGGCTCTGCACGAACTGGCGACGAACGCCGCCAAATATGGCGCCCTCTCACACTCCTCGGGCAAGGTTTCGATCACCTGGACGTTGGGCGCGGGCGCCGTCCCACAGCTTGATCTTCGCTGGGAGGAACGCGGAGGGCCCCTGGTCTCCGAGCCGGTCCAGAAGGGTTTCGGATCGAAGCTGATCGAGGAGATTTTGTCGGCGGAACTCGATGGCGAAGCGGGAATCTTTTTTGAACCGTCCGGGGTGGTGTGCAAGGTCCGCGCGCCGATGAGTGTCGATGAAGACCCGGCCGTGCCGGGCCGATCACAAGCCGCAGGCAGCGGGAGATAAAGCGGCAAGCCTTGGCTGCGCAAGTTCTTCTGCCGTTCCCGGATCCGCTTCGGCTGATGCGGCTTGCGTCCTTCGATGCTCTCACCCGTTTACGCCCATTTGGCGTCGGGAAGCAGATCAAGCGGAATCTTGAGATAACGCCGCCCGTTCGCCTCGGGTTCGGGCAGCCGCCCGGCATTGATATTGACCTGCAATGCGTGGAGGATCAGGCGCGGCATCGGAAGTGTCCTGTCGCGCGCTTCACGCATGCTCACGAAATTCTCGCGCCCTTCGAGCGCCGCCCGATGGATGTTTCCGGCCTTCTGTTCCGCAACGGTGCTTTCCCATCGGGGTTCGCGCCCACCTGGCTGATAGTCGTGCCCGGTAAACAGGCGCGTGTCATCCGGCAGGGCGAGGATATCCTGAATGGATTGCCAGAGTTCACCGGCGTCCCCGCCCGGAAAGTCGGCCCGGGCCGTGCCGCCGTCGGGCATGAACAGCGTGTCGTGCACGAAAGCCGCGTCGCCGACGACATAGGTGATCGAGGCCAGCGTATGGCCGGGCGAAAACATCACCCGTGCCTCGAAGCCGCCGATTTCGAAAGTGTCGCCATCAGCAAAAAGCCTGTCCCATTGCGAGCCGTCCGCAGGCGCCTCGGGCTGGTTATAGAAGCCGTTCCAGAGCTTCTGTACCTCGGTTATCTTTTCCCCGATGGCCGTCGGGGCCCCGGTCTTTCTCTTGAGATAGTCGGCGGCCGAGAAATGGTCGGCGTGGGGATGGGTGTCGAGGATCCACTGAACCTTATAGCCCTTCTCGGCGATGAAACGCAGGATGTGATCGGCATTCATGGTGCCCGTCGCGCCGGAATTGGGATCATAGTCCAGCACCGGATCGATGATGGCGCAGCACCGCTTTTCCGTGTCGGCGACAACATACTGGATCGAGAAGGTTCTCTTGTCGAAGAACCCGGTGACTTCCGGCTTTCGTGTCATGCCGTTCTCCCGTCCCGCTTCAAGCACAGGGAGCGTAGCAGAAGACGCTTGCGCCTTGCGAGCGCCCTCGACCGCTATCCAGTATTACGTGCGGCAGTTCTTGGGATAATAACGCCTATCAGACGGGCTGCCCGTGCTTGTTACGAGTTATGTCCGCCGTTCGGGTGTTGCGTGTCCACCGTTCGGAGAGGGGTATACGCCGCCCGTGGTTCTCACTCGGGCAGCACCTGGCGGGACGACAGCGCTCTCGGATCGATCTTCAGATCGAGGATTGCGGGGGAACCGGCTTCGAGCGCCCGCGTGAGCGCGGGGGCGAAGTCCGCCGTTCGGGTGACGGTCTCGCCATAGGCCCCATAGGCGCGGGCGAAAGCGGCGAAGTCCGGATTGCGGATGGTCGTGCCCGAGACGCGGCCCGGATATACACGCTCCTGATGCATGCGGATCGTCCCGTACATGCCGTTGTTGACGACCAGAACCACGATATTCGCGCCGTACTGGCAGGCGGTTCCGAACTCCTGCATGGTCATTTGCAGGCAGCCGTCACCGGCGAGGCAGATCACCTGCCGGTTGGGGCAGGCGAGCTTTGCCGCCACGGCTGCGGGCAGGCCATAGCCCATGGAGCCGGAGGTCGGCGCAAGCTGCGTGCGCCAGCGCTTGTAGCGGAAATAGCGGTGAAGCCAGGTGGCGTAGTTGCCCGCGCCATTGGTGACGATGGCGTCTTCGTCGAGAGTGGCTGAAAGATGGTGGATGACCTGTTCCATCTTCAGCTCGCCCGGTGTTTCCTGAGGCTCCTGCCAGCGCTCGTAATCCGCCCGCGCGGCCTCAAGCCAGGCGGTTCTGCGCGTCGGCTTGCCCGAGGGACGCGCGGCAAGGCGCGCCAGCACGTCGGCAGGGCGTGCGGCGATTGCCAGATCAGGCCGGTACACACGGCCGAGTTCCGATGGATCGGGATGGATGTGAACGAGGCGCTGGCGCGGTGCCGGCACGTCGACAAGCGTGTATCCGCTGGTAGTGATCTCGCCGAGCCTTGCGCCGAGTACCAGCAGAAGATCAGCCTCCTTCACCCGGCTGGCGAGGGCAGGGTTTATGCCGACCCCGACATCGCCCGCATAACAGGGGTGGCGGTTGTCGATGTAGTCCTGGCAGCGGAACGAGGTTCCGACGGGAAGATCGTGCGCCTCGGCGAACCGGGCCAGATGCTCTGCCGCTTCGGCAGACCACCCGCCGCCACCCGCAATGGCCAGAGGGCGTTCCGCCTTGGCGAGTTCTTCCAGGATCATGTCCACCGCTTCGTCGGCTGTCTGGTTGAGCACGAGGGACGCGGGCGGCGCATCGGAGACCTCTGCCGTGGTCGAAAGCATGTCTTCCGGCAGCGCGAGCACCACCGGCCCGGGCCTGCCCGACTGGGCCACGTGGAAGGCTCGGCTCACATATTCGGGTATGCGCTCGGTAAGGTCGATCTCCGCCACCCATTTGGCGAGCGGGCCATACATCGCGCGATAATCCACTTCCTGGAAGGCTTCCCGGTCCCGCTGATCCCGGGCCACTTGTCCGACGAAAAGCACCATCGGCGTGGAGTCCTGAAAGGCGACATGCACGCCGGCCGAAGCATTGGTGGCGCCGGGACCCCGGGTGACGAAGGCAACGCCGGGCTTTCCGGTAAGCTTGCCGGTCGCCTCCGCCATTATCGCGGCCCCGCCTTCCTGGCGGCATATGATCGTCTGGATGCCGCTGTCATAAAGCCCGTCGAGTGCGGCAAGGTAACTTTCCCCCGGAACGCAGAACACCCGCTCGACACCTTGAAGCGCGAGCTGGTCGATCAGGATCCGGCCGCCATGACGCAGGCGGCTCGAGGTTGAAAGTTCCGTATTGGCGGCGTCAGCCATAAGTCTCTCCGGGTAACGTCAAATCCCTCAATATGCGTCTGCTGCCGGTTGGCTCGATGCGGCCTGTCGGCGCATATGCCTTCGCGGGCGTGCGGCGTGCGACTTTATACAATCCGACGTGTCTCTGCATCCTATGGTTTCGCTAAGGAAAGGCAGTTTGCATTGCCGCCGTCGCTGCGCCACAAATCGGCGATCACGCGGGAGAATCACATGGATCCAATCTGGGCTGCCGGTCTGATGACCGGCACCGTGCTCGACGGCAATATCGATGTGGCGCTGCTTTCGACCGATGGCGAGACGGTTTCGCAATTCGGGCCCTACACGCTCTCGCCCTATGACGCGGAGACCCGCGCGCTGCTTGAGGAGGCGGTGATGGCGGCGCGCAAGTGGAATTTCGAGGGCCCGGAGCCGGAAATCTTCGCACGCGCCGAGGCCGCACTGACGAGGGCGCAGGCCCATGCCGTGCGGGCGCTGGTCGAGTCGAGCGGTCTCTCGCTGTCCGACATCGGCATTGTCGGCTTCCATGGCCAAACGGTGCTGCACCGTGCGCCCAGTGCGGGCCGCATCGGCAATACACGCCAATTGGGCGACGGCGAACTGATGACCCGCATGCTTGGCGTGAAGGTTGCCTACGATTTCCGCACGGCGGATGTGCGCGCCGGCGGGCAGGGCGCGCCGCTTTCGGCATGCTACCACGCCGCGCTTCTGAAGCGTCTCGGCGCCTCGGGTGAGACGGCCGTTCTCAATCTCGGCGGCGTCGGAAACATCACCTGGACCGACGGCGAGCGGCTTGTCGCCTTCGACACCGGCCCCGCCAACGCGCCGATCAACGATTTCGTGCGCGCATCGGGCCACGGCGAAATGGATGTGGACGGGCAGCTTGCACGCGCGGGCAGGGTCGATGAAGAGAGGCTGGCGAGGCTTTTGGAGCACGCCTACTTCACCGCTCCCTACCCGAAATCGCTCGATCGCTTCGATTTCTCCTCCGCCATGGCGGAAGGGTGTAGCCTGGAAGATGGTGCCGCCCTTTTGACGGCCTTTGCCGCAGCCGCCGTCGGCAAGGCGCTCGACCTGCTGCCCATGCGCCCGCGGCGGCTCATCGTCTGCGGAGGAGGGCGGCGCAACCCCGCCATCATGGAGGCGCTCGAGGCCCGTGCGCAGGTGGAGGCCGTGCCTGCCGAAGCGGTGGGATGGCGGGGTGATGCGATCGAGGCGGAGTGCTTCGCCTTTCTGGCGGTGCGGACGCTGCGCAGCCTGCCGATCAGCTTTCCGGGGACGACGGGGGTATCGCAGCCGCTTCCGGGTGGACGGGTGGCGGGGTGATGGGCACTGGCCGCGGCCTGCGCGCGAACTGCACGCCGATGAAGCACGCGGTGATGATCAGCGCGCCGCCCAGCCACAGGCTGGCGTCCGGCACTTCCGAAAAGATGATGTAGCCGAAGAAGGCGGCCCACAGCAGCGCCGTGTAGTCCACGAGCGCGAAGACCGATGCCGGAAGCGAACGCAGGGCTGCGATGAACAGCAGATAGCCGAATGCGCCCAGAATCCCTAGGAGCGCCACCAGCGGCCACTGGCCGGCCGCAGGCGTCACGAAGCCGGGAACGGCAAAGGGCAGCGCGATCAGCCCCGACACGGCGGCCTGCGCGAAGGTGATCGCGGCTGCCCCTTCGTCGGCCGAGGCCGAATGCGACTTCAGCAGCACGATGCCCGTCGCATAGGTGAGCGGCGCCAGGACCGCCGCCGCCCAGGCAAGCGGGCTGGGCTCGCCCGTGGCCGAGACAGGCTCGCCTCCTGCGAAGATGATGATCATTGACCCGGCAACGCCCAGCGCGATGGCCACGCCGATGCTGCGGCCCATCGGTTCTTTAAGGAACAGCACGCTGAGAATGGCGACATAGATCGGGGCGCTCATGGCCAGCGCGGTGGCGATGGCAAGCGGCAGATGCGTCACGCCGTAGAAGAACAGGAAGGCGGTCATGCACATGACCACCGCCCTGAGCGCATGCCGTTTCAGATAGCGCGGTTTGGGCCACGCCCTGCCGGTGAACCAGATAAACAGGCCGAGCCAGACCGCCGTGCCGGCAAAGCGGAAGAAGACGATCTGTGCCGTGGTGAGCGTCGCGCCAAGATGCTTCGCCAGCGCATCCATGCCTGACAGGCCGGCGATCCCCAGCACCGCGACAAGCAGTGCGTGCGCCGCACCGAGATTACCGTGCATCACCGGCCAAACCTCCTGCGTGGCGAGGTGGTGCGGCTGTTCCGCGGCAATTCTTCAAGGGTTTCGAGCACTGCCTTGTCTGCCTGCATTGGTAGAAAACTTTGCTTGAGAAACAGGCGGAGATCCTCGCGTAGCGGGTAACTCCGGCGTTTTGCTGGCCGATTCGGTGTCCCGGAGAGCCTTGCCTGAGCGTCACATGTCCGGATAGAGCCAGCCGGGCCCGCATAGCTGGCCAGGCTCGCCATCTGTTGCGATCTTCGTCCGCGCCAAGCTTTTCCCGAAAATCGGGGACAAATCCGGCATCTTGTAGTATCATATTTTTATGGCTGGGGGTTGCGGGTTCCGCGCGACCGGCCATGGCGTGCGCACCGCTGCCCTCTCCGACCACCCAACCGGGAGGGGAATGGTATGACGGGTTTTCATGTCATAGCGGGCGCGAGCAGAAGCACCGCCCACCCGAAAGTACGGCAGATCAGTTTCGCGGATGTTCTCGACGCGTTGCGTCGCGGCTTCGAGGATTTCTGGGAGAAGCCGTCGCATTATGTCTTCCTGTGCCTCATCTATCCGATCGCCGGTGCGTTCCTGATCACTTGGGCTTCGACGGGAAACGCGCTGCAGATCATTTTCCCGCTTGTTGCCGGTTTCGCGCTTCTGGGGCCGGTGGCCGCTGTTGGCCTTTATGAGGTGAGCCGGCGCCGCGAGTTCGGTCTGGACGCTTCCTGGTCTCATGCCTTCGAGGTGCTGCGCTCTCCGGCCATTCCGGCCATGGTTGCGGTGGGCTTCATGCTGCTGGTGATCTTCGCCGCATGGCTTCTGGCGGCCCAGGGTCTATACACTTGGTTCTACGGCCCGACCGCGCCGGAATCCCTGTCCGGTTTTATCCTCGAGGTGCTCACCACCCGGCAGGGCTGGGCGCTGCTTATCACCGGCAATCTGGTGGGCTTCCTCTTTGCTCTTGTCGTGCTCAGCACGACCTCAGTGGCCTTCCCGCTGCTGCTTGACCGGGATTGCGGAGCCTATGCGGCCATCCAGACCTCGGCGCGCGTCATGCTCGCCAATCCGCTGCAGATGCTCTTCTGGGGTTTGATCGTCGCCGTGCTTCTGGTGATCGGGTCCATCCCGCTTTTTGTGGGGCTTGCGGTGGTGATCCCGGTGTTGGGGCATTCGACCTGGCATCTTTACCGGAAGACGGTGCATTCCCCGACCGCCCGCAAGCCACGCTCGCGCGGCATCCAGGAGAGGATGGTGTAGGCAGACCGGCTGTCAGCCGCCGCTGAAGACCGTTCGGGTGAAGAATGTGTAGTCGGATTCGATCGCCATGATGGCGACGAAGACGAGCACCGCAATGGGCGGCAGGAGGATGGCGTAGGCGAGCGCCAGGCGCTCCCAGACCATGTGCATGAAGACAGCCACGATCAGTCCGGCCTTAAGCAGCATGAAGACGACGATCAGCGTCCAGCGCAGAAGGCCCACGAAGCCGAAATAGTCGACGAGATATGAGCAGGCGCTGAGCACGAACAGCCAGAACCAGACGATCAGGTAGATGCGGATGGGGTGCTGCTGCCCTTCCGCGTGCATGGCGATGGCGGTTTGCGAGTAGCCGTGACGGGACTCTTCCACGTGGGATGGCATGGCCGTTCCTCACCAAAGATAGAAGAATGCGAAGATGAATACCCATACGAGATCGACGAAGTGCCAGTAGAGGCCCATGATCTCCACATGCTCGTAGTCGCCTCGGCGGCTCGTGAAGAAGCCGCGCTCGCCGCGGTCGTAGTGGCCGCGCCAGACCTTGTAGGCGACGATCAGCAGGAAGATCACGCCGAAGGTGACATGGGTGCCGTGGAAGCCGGTGATCATGAAGAAGGTGGCGCCGAACTGCGGCGCGCCCCAGGGATTGCTCCACGGGCGCACGCCCTCCGTGATGAGCTTCGTCCACTCGAAGGCCTGCATGCCGACGAAGGTGGCGCCCAGAACCGCGGTGCACAGAAGAAACACGATGGTGACAGCGCGGTTGCGCCGGTAGGCGTAGTTGACCGCCAGCGCCATGGTGCCGCTCGAGGAGATGAGCACGAAGGTCATGATCGCGATCAGCAGGAGCGGAAAGTTGGTTTCGCCGATGTGAAGCGCGAAGACTTCGCTCGTGTTCGGCCACGGCTCGACGGTCGACATGCGAACGGTCATGTAGCCGAGCAGGAAGCAGGAGAAGATGAAGGTGTCCGACAGGAGGAAGATCCACATCATGGCCTTCCCCCAGGAGGCGCTCTTGAAAGCGCGCTGATCGGAAGCCCAGTCGGCGGCCACGCCGCGCAGTCCGCTCTCGCGGGCTGCCTTTGCGCCAAAGCCGTTCAGCGTGGTCTCCGCCATGATGACCTCCTTCACGTCAGCAGTTGCCGGCAGAGCGCGACAAGATCGCCGGCCCAGCCGGCGAGAAGAACGAAGACGCCCAGCCAGACGAGGAGCAGAAAGTGCCAGTAGGTGGCGCACAGTTCGACGCCGAGGCGCAGGCGCTCGTCGATCCGTTCCTCGGTCCATGCCCGGACGGTCGCGCGCGCAAGGGCGGCAAGTCCGCCCAATATGTGCAGGCCGTGTATGCCGGTCATGAGATAGAAGAAGCCGTTGGCGGGATTGGTGTCGAGAAAATAGCCGCCCGCCGTAAGCTCCCGCCAGGCGGTGAGCTGGCCGGCGAGAAAAAGCAGGCTGGCAAGCCCCGCTGCAGCGAGTGCAAGGCGCGCCACGTCAGGCCGGCCTTCGCGCACTGCACGCACCGCGAAGTGCAGCGCCAGGCTGGCAAGCACGAGAATGACGGTGTTGAACCACAGGATCCGCGGCAGGGGCGGCGACTGCCAGTCGGCATACTCCATGCGCATGAAATAGGCGCTGGCAAAGAGGGCAAAGAGGCTGGCGACAACGGCAAGGAAGATGCCGAGGCCGATCTTGGCCGTCGGCATGTGGGAGACGTCCGTCTCGGGTAGGGCCGTGTGGACGCCGTACTCCAGCCAGGGCTTTGCCAGCACTCGTTGCTGGAGAAGCCACCAGAAGGAGAAGCCGGCCACCACCACAATGAGGACGAGGATGACGCTCATGCCTGCCTCGCTGCCGGGACCTTCTGCGGCCACGGGTCATTCTGCGGGATGAAGTCCTGGGGCGCGTCGGGCACCGAATAGTCATAGGCCCAGCGATAGACCACCGGGCGCTCGTCGCCCCAGTTGCCGTGCGGCGGCGGGGTGGTCGGCGTCTGCCATTCGAGGCTCGTGGCCCGCCACGGGTTGGGTCCCGCCTCCTTGCCGTGGCGCAGACTCCAGAAAATGTTGAAGAGGAACACCATCTGGGCGAAGCCGACGATCAGGGCGGCGATGGTGATGAAGGCGTTAAGGTCATGCACCGACGCCGGAATGAAGGCGGAATCGCCAAGCTCCGGATAGCGCCGCGGCACACCGACGAGCCCCACGTAGTGCATGGGGAAGAAAATGGCGTAGGCGCCGACGAATGTGACCCAGAAATGGAACCGGCCCATGCGCTCGTCGAGCATGCGGCCGGTCATCTTGGGATACCAGTGATAGATGGCGCCGAAGATGACGAGGATGGGCGCCACGCCCATGACCATGTGGAAATGGGCCACCACGAACATGGTGTCGGAGAGCGGTACGTCCACCACCACATTGCCGAGGAAAAGGCCCGTCAGCCCGCCATTGACGAAAGTGACGATGAAGGCGAGGGCGAACAGCATCGGAACGGTGAGATGGATGTCGCCGCGCCAGAGCGTGAGTACCCAGTTGTAGACCTTGATGGCGGTGGGAATGGCGATGATCAGCGTGGTCGTGGCGAAGAAGAAACCGAACCAGGGATGCATGCCGGAGACGTACATGTGGTGCGCCCAGACGATGAAGGAGAGCGCGCCGATGACGACTATGGCCCACACCATCATGCGGTAGCCGAAGATGTTCTTGCGGGCGTGAGTGGAGATCAGGTCCGAGACGATGCCGAAGGCGGGCAGCGCCACGATGTAGACCTCCGGATGGCCGAAGAACCAGAAGAGGTGCTGGAACAGGATCGGGCTGCCGCCGCCGTAGGATAGTTGCTGGCCCATCTCGACCAGCGCCGGCATGAAGAACGACGTGCCGAGCACGCGGTCGAACAGCATCATCACGCAGGCCACGAAGAGCGCGGGGAAGGCAAGCAGCGCCATGACCGTTGCGGTGAAGATGCCCCACACGGTTAGCGGCATGCGCATCAGCGTCATGCCCCGCGTGCGCCCCTGGATGACGGTGACCACATAGTTAAGGCCGCCCATCGTGAAGCCGATGATGAAGATGATGAGCGAGACGAGCATCAGGATGATGCCCCAGCTCTGCCCGCCTGGCGTGCCGGAAAGGATCGCCTGCGGCGGATAGAGCGTCCAGCCCGCGCCGGTCGGTCCGCCGGACGCGAAGAAGCTCGCCACCAGCACGAGGACCGCGAGAAGGTAGACCCAGTAGCTCAGCATGTTGACATAGGGGAAGACCATGTCGCGGGCGCCGACCATGAGCGGGATGAGGTAGTTGCCGAAGCCACCGAGGAAGAGGGCGGTGAGCAGGTAGATCACCATGATCATGCCGTGCATGGTGACAAACTGGTAATAGGCTTCCGGCGTGATGAAACTGAAGGTGCCGGGGAAGCCGAGCTGCAGGCGCATGAGCCATGAAAGGACGAGCGCCACGAGACCGATGGCGATCGCCGTGCCGGCATACTGGATGGCGATGACCTTAGCGTCCTGCGAGAAGACATAGGTCGTCCACCAGCTTTTCGGATGGTACAGCTCAAGCTCGGGCACTTCTGCGGGCGGGATGATGTCGTCCGCGCGAGGTGTGGCATCGACCATCGCTTCGTCTCCTCCTCCGTCCGGGCCGGAGACCGGATCCGCCCGGCGGCTGTTTGCCTACGCTTTCACCTCCTGCTCACGGCTTACCTGCTGCCAGCTTGCGGGCGCCGGCAAGCTCGGCAAAGGTCGTCTGCTCCTCAAGCCAGGCTTGGTAGTCCTCCTCGGTGTCCACCAGCACCGTGCCGCGCATGTAGCCGTGGCCCGTGCCGCACAGCTCCGCGCAGAGAACCTCGAAGGTTCCGGTGCGCGTCGGGGTGAACCAGAAATAGGTGACCATGCCCGGAACCAGGTCCATCTTGGCGCGGAACTCGGGCACGTAGAAATCATGCAGGACGTCGATGGAGCGCAAAAGCATCCTTACCGGCTTGCCGACGGGCAGATGCAGCTCTCCTGCCTCGATGACGAGATCATCTTGCCCGGCGGGATCCTCCGGGTTGATGCCGAGCGGATTCTCGAAGGTGACAAGCCTGTTGTCGGCCTTGCCGAGCTTTCCGTCCGCGCCGGGCAAGCGATAGTTCCACTGCCATTGCTGACCGACCACCTCGATGTCGGTGGCATCCTCCGGCACGGTGACGAATTGCGACCATACATAAAGCCCCGGCGCCAGCATGGCGGCCACACCCACTGCGGTGGCGATGGTGAGCCAGGATTCGAGTTTCTTGCTTTCCGGCTCGTAGGCGGCCTTCTGTCCGTCCTTGTGGCGGAAGCGCCAGACGCAATAGGCCAGGAACAGGACGACGGCCGAAAATACCGCGCCGGTGATCCAGAAGGTGATGATGAGGGTGTTGTCGATATAGCCCCAGTTGGAGGCAATAGGCGGCCACCACCATGGGCTCAACACGTGGAACAGGATCGAGCCCACGACGACGAGAACGAGCACTAGCGCGGCGGCCATCCTCCGTTCCTCCCGCGCATCCTCCGATGCGCTGACGGGCAACCAAGGGGCATAATACCTTAAAAAGCGCGCAGATATCTAGAGTATGACCCTGCATCGGAATGGTGGTTGCAAGTCCTCTTTTTGTTAGCCGGAAAAATATTTTCATGAGGCCTATATGACAATTTGCCCGGTGCAATCATCAAATATTCATTTACTGGCCTATTCCTTTGTAGGAAAAAACCGATAGGATCTGCTCTATGGATAAGGTCATGAAAAATAAGAAATCCTTTAATGAATTCTCTCGCCAGACGCGCTGCGAGAGCATGTATTTAAAGTTGGAAATTCATGGTCACGGTGCCGTTTTCGATGTGTCTGCTTGTCGGGATGAAAGTGTGTGCTACGCCACAGGCATGGTCACTACGGCAGTACTTTTGCGACAGGGGGTGCGACAATTTGCCCATTGAGGCATTGTATGTGTTTGTTGGGGAATGAAGTTGGGAGCGAGGGGCAGTAACCGCCAACGCGCCGAAAGAGGAGGAGAGTTCGTCATGCAACCGACACCTCGACGCATCTGGGCCAGTCTTGCCGTCACCCTGTTTGCGGTGACGCCAGCCGCGGCTCAGGATGCAGCCGCCGGAAAAACGGCGTTCAACAAATGCAGGGCCTGCCACGAAGCCGAAGCGGACAGGAACAAGGTCGGCCCGTCGCTCCTCGGTGTGGTTGGCCGTACCGCCGGCACGCTGGAGTCCTTCGAGTCGCGCTACTCCCCCGCGATGAAAGAGGCGGGTTCGGGAGGACTCGTTTGGGATGAAGAAAATCTCACCGCCTATCTGCGCGATCCGAAAGGATTCATTCCGGGAAACAAGATGGCTTTTGCCGGTCTGAAGGACGATGCCGAGATCGCGAATGTGATCGCCTATCTCAAGGCTGATCCCAAGCCGTAAAAGGAAGACAGTCAGCTCTCTTTACTCGCGGCTTCGCCTGCGGTGCCGCGGCGGCCTGTGTTAGCCGCCGCGCAGGCACGGGAAATTGTCTTTCATTGCACGGTACGGGATAGCACTTCCCACAGGCTGGGTGTATCATCGCCACAAATCAGCCGCGTTGTCCCGCGTTACTACGCGGTGCCGGTAGTGAACGTCCAAAGTACATCGAGAAAAGAGAAAGTCGAAGGTTCGGCAAAGGAACCTTGGACCAGGGAAACCGTTCACAACAGACAGGAGCCGATGGGTAGCTTTGCCGTGCACCATCAGGCCCGGCGAGAGAGAGTGCGATGCAAAGGAGAGAATCCGAGGTCTTCGACCTCTTTTCGGAAATCTACGCCAGCACAAAGCGGGAGGAGATGAGCCTGCAGGAATACCTGCTGGCATGCCGCGACGACCCATCCATGTATGCCACCGCCGCGGAGCGGATGGTGGACGCGATAGGCGAGCCCACTCTCGTCGATACCAGCAAGGACGAGCGGCTTGGGCGTATCTTCGCCAACCGTACGATAAAGATTTACCCCACTTTCTCCGATTTCTACGGAATGGAAGACACGATCGAACGGATCGTGGGCTACTTCCGCTACGCGGCTCAAGGATTGGAGGAACGCAAGCAGATCCTTTATCTGCTTGGCCCCGTTGGCGGCGGCAAATCCTCTCTAGCCGAGCGGCTGAAGAAGCTGATGGAGCAGCGTCCGATCTACACGCTCGCCGTTGACGGAAAGATCAGCCCCGTTTTCGAGTCGCCGCTGGGACTCTTCCACCCGGAGCGAATGGCCGATCTTCTGGAGGACAAATACGGCATTGCCCGGCGGCGCCTCACCGGGTTGATCTCGCCTTGGGCCGCCAAGCGGCTTGACGAGGTTGGCGGGGACATTTCCAAGTTCAGCGTCGTCAAGCTGATGCCCTCGCGCCTGCGTCAGATCGGCATCGCCAAGACCGAACCGGGCGATGAAAACAATCAGGACGTCTCCGCGCTGGTCGGCAAGGTGGATATCCGCCAGCTCGAAAACTACAGCCAGCACGACCCGGATGCCTATTCCTACAGCGGCGGTCTCAACCGCACGACGCAGGGCCTTCTCGAATTCGTGGAGATGTTCAAGGCGCCCATCAAAGTGCTGCATCCTCTGCTGACCGCAACCCAGGAAGGCAATTACAATGGCACCGAAAATTTCGGCGCCTTCCCCTATCAGGGCATCGTGGTCGCTCACTCCAACGAGTCTGAGTGGCTGCAGTTCAAGAACAACAAGAACAACGAGGCGTTCCTCGACCGCATTCTCGTGGTCAAGGTGCCCTACTGCCTGCGGGTGACCGAAGAGAAGAAGATTTATGAGAAGCTGCTTCGGGAAAGCGAGCTCGCCGCCAATCCCTGCGCGCCCGAAGTGCTGGAGATCCTGAGCCGCTTCACCGTCTCCACCCGGCTGGCCGAGCATGAGAACTCGCCGCTCTACACCAAGATGCGCGTCTATGACGGCGAGAACCTGAAGGACATCGATCCCAAGGCGAAATCGGTTCAGGAATACCGGGACGCTGCAGGGGTGGACGAGGGTATGACCGGTGTTTCCACACGCTTTGCCTTCAAGGTGCTGTCGGAAACCTTCAACTACGACACCAAGGAGGTTGCGGCCGATCCGGTGCACCTCATGTACATCTTGGAGCAGGCAATTCGCCGCGAGCAGTTCCCAAAGGAGGTTGAGTCTGCCTATCTCGACTTCATCAAGACGGAGCTGGCCCCGCGCTATGCCGAGTTCATCGGCAACGAGATCCAAAAGGCTTATCTGGAGTCTTATAGCGAGTACGGGCAGAACCTGTTCGACCGTTACATCGCCTATGCCGACGCCTGGCTGGAGGATCAGGACTTCAAGGATCCCGACACGGGCCAGATCCTCAACCGGGAAATCCTCGACAGCGAGCTGTCGCAGATCGAGAAGCCGGCCGGCATCGCCAATCCGAAAGATTTCCGCAACGAGGTGGTGAAGTTCACGCTGCGCGCGCGGGCCAAGAATCACGGCCGGAACCCGTCCTGGACCAGCTACGAGAAAATGCGCGAGGTGATCGAGAAGCGCATGTTCGGCCAGATCGAGGATCTGCTGCCGGTCATCAGCTTCGGCACCAAGAAGGATACCCAGACGGAAAAGCAGCATCAGGAGTTCGTGAGCCGCATGGTCGAGCGCGGCTACACCGAGCGCCAGGTGCGGCGGCTGGTCGACTGGTATATGCGGGTGAACAAGGCGGGCTGACGACAGCGGATGCCATATTTCATAGATCGCCGCCTCAACCCGAAGGACAAGAGCCTCGGCAACCGGCGGCGTTTCCTCAAGCGGGCGCGCGAGGAGCTGAAGCGGGCCATCAAGGAGCAGATCAAGACCGGCAAGATCGCCGATGTCGACTCCACGCACAGTGTCCCCATGCCGGCCCGCGACACCAGCGAGCCGAACTTCCGCCCCGCACCCGAGACCGGCGAGCGCCACTACGTCCTTCCGGGCAACAAGGAGTTCACACCGGGCGACCGGCTGCCGAAGCCTGGAGGGGGAGGCGGTGGCGCTGGCGAGAAGGGTGCCGGCATCGGCGAGGCCGAGGACGATTTCCGCTTCGTGCTCTCGCGCGAGGAGGTGCTGGACCTCTTTTTCGAGGATCTCGAGCTTCCCGAGATGGTGAAGCTTTCGCTCAAGGAAGTGGTCGCCTACAAGCCGCGCCGGTCAGGCTTCGCCACCACCGGTGCACCCACCAACATCAATGTGGCGCGCACCATGCGCAACAGCTACGGCCGGCGCATTGCGCTGCGGCGGCCGAAGCAGAAGCAAATCGACGCGCTCGCCGCGGAGATTGCGCGTCTTGAGGCCCAGCCGAACAGGCCGGGGACGGCTGAGCGCCTGAAGGCGCTGCATGAGGAACTGGAGCGGCTGGAGCGCCGCCGCAGGCGCATTCCCTATGTCGATCCGGTCGACATCCGCTACAACCGCTTTGAGGCGCAGCCCCTGCCCAACGCCAACGCGGTGATGTTCTGCCTTATGGACGTGTCCAGCTCCATGGGCGAGCGGGAGAAGGATCTCGCCAAGCGCTTTTTCGTGCTCCTGCACCTTTTCCTGAAGCGCCGCTATGACCGGATCGAGATCGTTTTCATCCGGCACACGCACGAGGCGCGCGAGGTGGACGAGGAGACGTTCTTCTACTCCACGCAAAGCGGCGGAACCGTGGTCTCAACGGCGCTCGAGGAAATGCAGCGCATCATCCGCGAACGCTACCCCTCGCGCGAGTGGAACATCTATGCCGCGCAGGCCTCCGACGGCGACAACATTGCCGGGGATTCGGAGCGCTGCGCTGCGCTGCTCAACGGAGAACTGATGCAGCTTTGCCAGTATTACGCCTATGTCGAGATCATCGACGAGCGCGAGACGGAGATTTTCGGCACCACCGACAACGGCACCTCGCTGTGGCGCGCCTATCGCACCGTCGCCGACAAATGGCCGAACTTCCAGATGACCCGCATCGCCAGGCCATCGGAAATCTATCCGGTCTTCCGCAAGCTTTTCGCTCGGCAGCAGAATGTGCAGAGGCGCTGACGGGATGAGCACTACATCGACACTGCTTTTCTCGGGCTCGGACTGGAATTTCAAGACACTCGCGCGGGTCTATGACGCGATCGAGGAGATCGCGCTCGGAGAGCTCAAGCTCGACGTCTATCCCAACCAGCTTGAGATCATCTCGTCGGAGCAGATGCTCGACGCCTATTCCTCCGTCGGTATGCCGCTGATGTACCAGCACTGGTCCTTCGGCAAGCGGTTCGTCTATGAGGAGCATCTTTACCGAAAGGGCCGGCGCGGGCTTGCCTATGAGCTCGTCATCAACTCCAACCCCTGCATCACATATCTGATGGAAGAGAACACCATGGCCATGCAGGCCCTGGTGACGGCGCACGCGGCCTTCGGCCACAACCACTTTTTCAAGAACAACTATCTGTTCCGGCAGTGGACGGATGCGAGCGCCATTCTGAGCTATCTGGAGTTCGCCAAGAAGTACATTGCCCGCTGCGAGGAGCGCCACGGAATGGCCGCGGTGGAAGCCATCCTCGACTCGGCGCACGCATTGATGGACCAGGGCGTTTTCCGCTACCGGCGGCCGCCGCGGCTTTCATCGGAACGGGAGCGCGAGCGCATCCGCGAGCGGCTGGAATATGAGGAGCAGACCTATAACGACCTGTGGCGAACCCTTCCGGTCGCACCCGGCCGCGATGCCAAAAAGGCGGAGGAGGAGGTCTCCGAGCGCAAGCGGTCCCTAAAACTGCCTGAAGAGAATCTGCTCTATTTCCTGGAGAAGAACAGTCTGATCCTGGAGCCCTGGCAGAGGGAGCTGATCAGGATCGTGCGCGTGATCGCCCAGTATTTTTATCCGCAGCGCCAGACCAAGGTAATGAACGAGGGATGCGCCACCTTCGTCCATTACTTCATCATGAACCGGCTCTATGACCAGGACAGGATCACGGAAGGGGCGATGCTGGAAATCCTGCACAGCCATTCCAACGTGATCTTCCAGCCGGATTTCGACGACCCGCGTTTCCCCGGCATCAACCCTTACGCGCTGGGCCTTGCCATTATGCAGGACATTCAGCGCATCTCCACCGATCCTACGGCCGAGGATCGCGACTGGTTTCCGCAGATTGCCGGCAAGGGCGACTGGCTGGAGGTGCTGCTCGACTCCTGGGCCAACCATCGGGACGAGTCCTTCATCCTGCAGTATTTGAGCCCGGCCCTGATCCGCAAGATGCGGCTTTTCGTGCTCCGCGACAGGGCCGACGACCCCTATTGCGAAGTCGCCTCGATCCACAACGAGCGCGGCTATGAAGCCGTGCGTGCGGCGCTCGCCCGCAGTTATGACGTCGCCGCCAACCTGCCTGACATCCAGGTCGTGGACGTGGATCTGCTGGGCGACCGCCGACTCCGCCTCCAGCATCGCGTGAAGAACGGCATCCTCTTGGAGAAGGAGACGCGGGACGAAACGCTGCGTCACGTACGCCGTCTCTGGGGTTATGACGTAAGCCTCGTCGGCATCGATTCCGAGACCGGCGAGATGCTCTACGAGTGCTCGTCGGGGTAGGCACGAGGAGGCCGCTGCCGGTATCCGGGATGACAGTTATCCGTGTCCCAGCACCGGATGAGGCCGATAAGGTTCGGCCAGCCGTTTCAACTCGTTCTCGTCAAGAACGAGATCGACGGCCGCAGCCGCGGTTTCCAGATGCTCGATGCGGCTGGCGCCGATGATGGGCGCCGTCACGCCGGGCTGCGCCAGCAGCCATGCAAGCGCGACCTGTGCGTTTGGAACACCCCGCTCGCTGGCCACTTCCGTCACCCGGTCGATCACCGCGCCATCCTCCTCGCTGTAGAGCGCGTGGCCGATGGTGTCGGTTTGCGCCCGCAGCGTGGCATTGCGGTCCTGGCGCGGACGTGCAAGCTGCCCGCGTGCCAGCGGGCTCCAGGGGATGATCCCGATGCCTTCCTCCCGGCACAGCGGTATCATCTCGCGCTCCTCTTCGCGATAGAGCAGGTTGTAGTGGTTCTGCATGGTCACGAAGCGGCTCAGACCCAGGCGGTCCGAGGTCGCGAGCATCTTTGCGAACTGATAGGCGAACATGGAGGAAGCGCCGATATACAGCGCCTTTCCCGCCTTTACGACATCGTCCAGCGCTTCCAGCGTTTCCTCGATGGGCGTGTTCGGGTCGAAGCGGTGGATCTGGTAGAGGTCCACATAATCCACGCCGAGCCGCCTCAGCGAATCGTCGATGGCGTGCATGATGTGCTTGCGCGACAGACCCCGCTGATTGGGGCTGTCGCCCATCGCACCGTGCACTTTCGTGGCGATGACGATCTGGTCGCGCGAGGGGCCGTACTTCTTCAGAAGGCGGCCCGTGATCTCCTCGCTCACGCCGAGCGAATAGATGTCGGCGGTGTCGAAGAAGTTGATGCCGAGGTCCAGCGCGCGCTTGATGATCGGTCCGGCCTCTTCTTCCTCCAGCACCCATTCGCGCCACGATTTGGAGCCGTAGGTCATCATGCCGAGACAGAGGCGCGAGACCGTGGTGCCCGTGGAGCCAAGTCTGGTGAACTGCATAGGATGCTCCTTTGATTGATGTGAGGGAAATTGCCGTCGCTCGGGTGGCGACGACCGCAGCGTGACAGCGTCGGCTTCCTGTGGCAAGCCTTTCAAGGGTTGCAACACTGCGGAGCCTCGGCATTCCGTCACCCGCTTCTGGCTGTGCGGCAATGAAGGGTAAAACCGGGTGCTTGCCTGTCTTGTGCCGGTCAATTTATGGATCGTCTGAGGTGATCGATGCCGTCTGACGAACCGGAGGAGGAATGGGGATGCCCGAGAAAGTAGCCTTTCGCATGAAGCTCAAGCCTGGCCAGGCTGCGGAATACAAGCGGCGGCATGACGAGATCTGGCCCGAGCTTGCAGAGTTTCTGAAGGGCGCTGGCGTGTCCGACTATTCCATTTGGCTTGACGAGGAGACGAACCACCTCTTCGCCGTGCTTACGCGTGCGGACGACCACACGATGGACCGCCTGCCGCAAGAGCCGCTCATGCGACGATGGTGGGACTACATGGCCGACATCATGGAGACGGAGCCGGACAACAAGCCGGTGCAGCTTCCGCTCAGGAAGATGTTTTATCTGCAGTAGACGGCATCTGAACGCGCAAGGCGCAAAGGGGGAACAATGAACAGAATCGATCTTGAAGGGCAGATCGCCGTCGTCACCGGCGGGGCGCAAGGCATCGGCTTTGCCATAGCTAAACGCTTCATTGCCTCCGGCGCGCGCGTGAGTCTGTGGGACCGGGACGGCCCGCTTCTGGAAGAAGCGAAGCGGATGCTGGGCGAGGCCGCCACGAGCATCACGGTCGATATCACTGAGCCGGAAGCGGTGGTGAGAGCGGCTACAGAGACGGAGGAGGCGCTGGGCCCCATCTCGATCCTCGTCAATTCGGCCGGCATCGCCGGTCCCGCGGCACCGCTCGACACCTACGACATCGAGGCGTGGCGCCGTGTGATCGACATCAACGTCAACGGGACCTTCTACGTCAACCGCGCTGTGGTGCCGGGCATGAAGGCGCGCAACTACGGACGCATCGTCAATATCGCCTCCATTGCAGGCAAGGAGGGCAATCCGAACGCCGCAGCCTATTCGGCCTCCAAGGCGGCGGTCATCGGGCTGACCAAGTCGCTCGGCAAGGAACTTGCCTCCTACGACATCGCCGTCAACTGTATCACCCCGGCCACGGCCGAAACGCGCATCCTCGAACAGCTTACGGAAGAGTTCATCGAATATATGCGCTCGAAGATCCCGCGCGGCCGGTTCCTGGAAGTGGATGAATGCGCGGCCATGGTGGCGTGGCTTGTCTCGAAGGAGAACAGCTTCACCACAGCTGCCGTTTTCGACCTTTCAGGAGGCAGGGCGACCTATTGACGGATGGGGCAAGCGTCAGGTTCAGCCGATCCTGAGCGCGTCGTCGTCCAGTTCCTCGCCGCCGCGAACCCGCCGGAACATGTCGACCAGCCCGTCCACTGTCATGCTCCGCCTCTTCTCGCCGGAAATGTCGAGCACGATCCGCCCTTCATGCAGCATGATCGTCCGTGTGCCGAGATCCAGGGCCTGACGCATGGAATGGGTAACCATCAGCGTGGTCAGGCGGTGGGCCGTCACCAGACGCTGGGTGAGTTCGGCGACGAATTCCGCCATTCCCGGATCGAGCGCGGCGGTGTGCTCATCGAGCAGAAGCACCTCCGCGCCCGCAAGGGTCGCCATGACCAGGGCAAGCGCCTGACGCTGGCCGCCCGAAAGCAGGCCCATGCGGTCGCCCATCCGGCCCTCGAGGCCAAGTCCAAGCTCGGCTACGCGCTCGCGCAGGAGCTTGCGCCGCTCGGCGCGCAGCGCAAGCCCGAACCCGCGGCGGGAGCCGCGCATCGCGGCAAGCGCCAGATTCTCCTCGATCGACAGGTCGGCGCAGGAGCCGGCCAGCGGGTCCTGGAAGACGCGCGCGACGCGTGCCGCCCGCTTCGCTGGGGCTTCGCGGGTCACATCGCGCTCTCCGATGCGGATGTGTCCCTTCTGCGGAATGACATCGCCCGCGATCGCGGCAAGCAGGGTCGATTTGCCCGCACCGTTGGAGCCGATCACGGTGGCGAACTCACCTTCACCCAGCGTGAGGCCGACGCCTCTGACGGCCCGCCGCTCGAGCGGCGAGCCCGGATTGAAGGTAACGTGAAGATCCTCGACGATGATCATTGCGCCACCACCTTGCGGGAACGCAGTCTCGGCAGGATAAGCGCCAGCGCGACGAGGACGGCAGTGACGAGATTGAGGTCGGACGCCCGCAGGAACAGGAAGTCGGCTGACAGCGCAAGTTGCACCGCCACGCGGTAGATCACGGAGCCGATGACGCACGCCAGAAGCGCGATGAAAAGCGCGCGGGTGCGAAACAGCGTTTCGCCGACGATGACTGCGGCGAGCCCCACCACGATGGTGCCGACGCCGGATGTTACATCGGCAAAACCCGCGACCTGTGCGAACAGGGCGCCGCCGATGCCCGTCAGCGCGTTGGAAATCGCCATTCCGGCGTAGATCTGCCGGCCGACATCTACACCGTTGGCGCGCGCCATACGCTGGTTGGCGCCCGCCGCCCGCATGGCAAGCCCGAAGTCGCTGGCCAGAAACCGCGCGAGCACCAGAACCGTGACGAGGACGAGCACGCTCAGCACGAGCGGCCGTACGACGTGGTCGGGCAGGCCGAGATCGTAGAATGGCGTGATCACCGTCTCACGATTGAAGACGGCCATGTTGGGCCGGCCCATGACGCGCAGATTGACGGAGAACAGCGCAATCATCGTGAGAATGGAGGCCAGCAGATTGAGGATGCCGAACCGCACGTTCAGAAAGGCGGTGACGATCCCGCACGCCGCGCCGCCGAAGGCCGCTAGCAGACAGGCCAGCCACGGGTCCCACCCGGCGGTGATGGTGACGGCGGCAATGGCCGCCCCAAGGGGGAAGGAGCCGTCGACCGTTAGGTCGGGAAAATCGAGCACGCGGAAGGCAAGATAGACCCCTACCGCCACAAAGCCGTAGATGAGGCCCAATTCCACGGCGCCCCAGAATGCGATGGCAGACAAACGAACGACCTCACCAAGATACTGTTGGTAGCGTGTCCGGTGGCGTGAATTGGCAGTCCGTGCAAGCAAAAAATGCGAAAAAGGGCGGCGGCGGGTCCCCCTTCCGGGAGGATTGTGCCTTTACGGCCCTAGCCGGAGGATCAGGGAGCTCGGAGCCGCGCCTCTTTGCCGGATGAAGGGAAGCGGCGCAGGGGGTTAGGCCGCCCTGCGCCCTTTCATTGCCAAATCGGTATCCAGCAGGCTACTCGATCACCTTTGAGGCCCGCTCGATCATCGCCTGAGGCAGGGTGACGCCCATGGCCTCCGCCGCCTTCCTGTTGACCACGAGATCGGTGCCGGTGGCGAAGGTGACGGGAATCTCGCCCGGATTTTCGCCCTTCAGCACCCGCAGCACCACTTCGGCCGTCTGCTTGCCGACCTCGTAGTAGTTGAAGCCGACGGATGCTAGCGCGCCGCGCTCCACCGAATCCGTATCGCCGGAGATGAGCGGCAGATCATTCTCCTCTGCCACCGCCACGAGCGATTCCAGCGCCGAAACGATGGTATTGTCAGTCGGCACATAGATGGCCTGCGCCTTGCCCACCAGGCTGCGCGCCGCCGCCTGCACGTCGGCCGACTTGTTGGCGGCCGCTTCGACCACCGAAAGGCCCTCCTTCTCCGCCGCCTCGCGGAAGTATTCGAGCAGCACCACGGAGTTCGCCTCGCCGGGGTTGTAGATAAAGCCGACGGCCTCCGCCTCCGGCGCAACTTCCTTCACCAGCGCCACGTGCTCGGCGATCGGCGACAGGTCGGACACGCCGGTGACATTGCCGCCGGGCGCTTCGTTGGAGGCGACGAGGCCCGCCGCCACCGGGTCGGTGACGGCTGAGAACACGATCGGAATGTCGCGCGTCGCGGCGGCTGCGGCCTGCGCGGAAGGCGTGGAGATCGGCACGATCACGTCCGGACTGTTCCCCACGAACTCGCGCGCGATCTGCGCGGCGGTGGCGGGATTGCCCTGGGCCGATTCATAGGTGAATTCGAGATTGTCCCCGGCCTTGTAGCCCGCTTCCTCGAGCCCGTCGCGTACGCCGTCGCGTACCGCGTCGAGCGCGGGATGCTCGACGATGGCCGTAACCGAGACCTTGGCGGTCTGGGCGGTTGCTGCCGTCATCAGGGCAAGGCTCGCCGCCGCCGTAAGAAGAATCCTGCGCATATGCTGCTCCCTAGGTCGAAATGTTGCCTGATCCCATTGGCGCCGGATACCCCATCCGGCATCCTCCCGGAACCGGACCCGCCGGCCGTGCTGAGGACGTAAGCTCACTCCTTTAAGGGATCAGCCCATGGTTCGTCCAGATGCTGGACCTCGGACGGGGAAGTGGTGAGCAGTAAGATGCGGAAAAACGATTGGCCCAACGTCAAGATCCAATTCCAAAGCGGCAGGCATGGCGTTAGGTTGCGCTCCGCTCCAACAGGAAGCCATCCATGCACTTCGTCCCTGACTTTTCCACGATCCTTCAGTTTGCTATTGCGACCTTCATCATTGCAATCACGCCGGGGCCGGACATGACGCTGTTCGTCGGGCGCGCTCTCTCGCAGGGCAAGGCGGCGGGCTTTGCCTGCATGTCCGGAGCCATGACCGGCATCCTCATCCATACGACGCTTGTTTCGCTAGGGCTCTCCGCACTCCTCATCGCCTCGCCCATGGCTTTCCTGGCTCTGAAAATTTTCGGGGCGGGCTATCTCGTATGGCTTGCCTTCCAGGCGATCCGGCACGGATCCGCCTTCAATCCGGAAGCCCGGGCGGGCAGGAAGGCGTCGTTCGCAAAGAACTGGGCGACGGGCCTCGGCATCAATCTGCTCAACCCGAAGATCATTCTTTTCTTCATGACGTTCCTGCCGCAGTTTATTTCCGCAAGCGACCCTTACGCGCCGCAGAAGCTTTTCTTCCTGGGAGTGTTGTTCATCCCCCTGGCGCTGCCCGTGACCATTCCGATGGTGCTGGCGGCGGACAGTTTCTCCAAGCTTCTGAGGAAAAGCCCGAAAGTGACGCGGACGGTGGATTACCTGTTCGCCGGCGTGTTTTCGGCCTTCGCGATAAAGATACTAACCACACAGGCGCGGTAGCAGCGCTCGCGCGCCTACGCCGAGATATCGACTATACCGCAGTCGCCAGTCTCCGTTCCGAAGGCGAGGCGTCGGCCTTCCCGGTCCCAGGTCATGGCGCTGATGGCGCCTTTGCCGGCGCGGCGCAGAAGCACTTCCTTCTGGTCCGCGAAGCGGGCGGCGAGGATCATGCCGTCGGAATAGCCGATCGCGACAATGTCCTCGTTCGGATGACAGGCGACCTGCGTGACCATGGCATCACCGCGGGTGCCAAGCTCGAGCGGCGCCTTTCCCATAGGGCCATCCTTACCCTGGAAGGGCCACACGATGGCGGCCGGCGCGCCTGAGGTCGCCAGCCAGCGGCCTTTCGCGCTCCACGAAAGGCTCTTCACCTTGGCCGGATACCCTGCCATGCGCATGTGCCGGCCGTCCGAAAGCTTCCAGCCATGCAGCGCGTTCTCCTGCATGGTGGTGACGAGGAAATTGCCGTCAGGGGAAAAGGTGATGCCAGTGTGAGCGCCTGCCCATTCGAGCTCGGTGGGCTTGCTGTCGGTCGCGGGGAAGTGCAGCGTCGCGCCATTGTAGCGGGCAACCCCCAGGCGAACGCCCTTGGGCGCGAAGGCCAGGCCCTCCACGCTGCGCGGATGCTCCAGTTCGCGCATCCTTCCGTCGGAAAAGCGCACATAGGCCACTTTCCCGCTCGCAAAGGCCACGATGTCCTGCGGGCCCGTGGCCACGCTGGTTATCCATTTGCGCCCGACTTCCGCCAGAAGCTCGACGCTTCCCTCCGGCGAGAGCGACATCACCTTGCCGTCCTCGCCGCCGGTGATGAGACACTTGCCGTCCCGCGTCGGAGCGGCTGTCAGGAGGCCGTCATGCGCCTCTGTCCATGCGTGGCCGCCCGCAAGCCGGTGAACGACGCCGTCCGCGAGAGCAAAAACGGGAACGTCGCCGAGAAAACAGGCGGAGACGCAATGTCCGGTAAGGTCGAGTGGTGCGACTGTGGGCATGCGTCAGGCCTGGCACGCCTCGAATGTCTGCTTCAGCCGCTCCGCATCCAGCTCCCGCCCGATGAAGACCAGGCGGCTCTCGCGCCTTTCGCCTTCCTTCCACGGCCGCTGATGGTCGCCCTCGATGATCATGTGGACGCCCTGCACGACATAGCGCTCCGGATCATCCTTGAAGGCGATGATGCCCTTGAGCCGCAGGATGTTGGGCCCGTCGATCTGCGTCGTTTTCTGTATCCAGGGGAAGAACTTCTTCGGGTCCATTTCCCCTCCTCGCAGCGAAACCGAAGTCACGCCCACATCGTGGATCGCGGCGAGTCCTTCATGATGGTCGTGGTGATGGTGATCATGATCATGATCGTGATGGTGATGGTTATGGTCATGGTCGCAATCCGGGCCGCAGACATGGTCCGGATGGTCGTGGTCCAGGAAGTGCGGGTCGTTTTCGAGCGCGCGCTTCAGGTCGAAGGCGCCGCGGTCCAGCACCTCCGAAAGGGCCACGCCGGCGCGTTCGGTCTTGTGGATGCGGGCATAAGGATTGATGGCGCGCACGGCCGTCTCGACCTGTGCAAGCTCCTCAGGCGTGACGAGATCCGTCTTGTTGAGAACGATCACGTCCGCGAAGGCGATCTGATCCGCAGCCTCCTTCGAATCCTTGAGCCTGAGCGGCAGGTGCTTGGCATCCACCAGCGCCACAACCGCGTCGAGCCTGGTCTTGGCGCGTACGTCATCGTCCATGAAGAAGGTTTGCGCCACCGGCGCGGGGTCAGCTAGTCCCGTGGTTTCCACGATGATTGCGTCGAACCGTCCGGGCCGCCGCGTCAGGCCCTCGACCACGCGCACCAGATCGCCGCGCACCGTGCAGCACACGCAGCCATTGTTCATTTCATAGATTTCTTCATCGGACTCCACGATCAGATCGTTGTCGATCCCGATCTCGCCGAACTCGTTTACGATGACGGCATAGCGCTTTCCGTGGTCTTCCGAGAGGATGCGGTTGAGCAATGTGGTCTTGCCGGAGCCGAGATAGCCGGTCAGCACGGTCACCGGAATTTGCGCAGACTGTTCGGACATGAATTTCCCTCGCGGGCGATGAATTGGATTTTGCCGTCCATATAAGACCCCGCGGCGCCGTTTGCACGTGCCGCATTTGCAAAACCTATCTCAATAGCGCCAAGTCGAAACGGTGGACATCGTCAAGGAGCTCCATGAGGCCAGCCACCGCGTGATCGAGTATCTTTCGGCCGGCCTCTGCGCTTGCCGCGGCTGCATTGCCCACCGCGCCTTCCGGCGAAAGATCGCGCATCATCCAGCCGAAGGCGTGCGGGCCGTAGGCCTTTAGATGCTTGAAGTCGCGCCTGAAATCTGCCTGCCTCGAAGGAAAATGGCGGGCCGTCTCCATTTTCACCAGCTCCGGCCGCAGCGCCAGCATGACGGAAGTCTCGACAAAGCCGCCGTGAATTCCGAGCGCCAGCTCCTCGTCGGGAACGAGACCCTGCGGCACGCCGAAGCGGGTCCAGCTCGTTGCGACGGCAAGCATGTTACAGCGTGCTCTCAGTTCGGTGGCCACGATCGTCATCAGCGGGGAGTTGCCGCCGTGTGCGTTCAGCATGACGAGCTTACGGATGCCTTCGCTGCTCAGGCGTTCCCCAATTCCGATCCAGCGTCTGGCCGCCTCCTCGAAGTCGAGCGAGGCGGTGCGTGGGTCGTCGGAATGCTCGATCGAGTAGCCCGTTTTTTCCACCGGCAGCACCTCGAGAGGCATCCGGCCCGAAAGGCCGGCCGCTGCCCCGGCCGCAACCGCCTCGGCAATGATCCAGTCCGTTTCCGCCGGCAGATGCGGTCCGTGCTGCTCGGTTGCTCCGAGCGGCAAAAGGGCAATCCTTTCCCCGGAGATCACCGCGCCTCTCCTTCCGTCACACGACCGATAAGCTTCCCTGGCATGAGCGGCGAGGAAATCGCCGGTGCCGGAAAAGGCTAGCGCGCGGTATGCGGCGCGGCAAGCTGTCTGGCTCCGTTGTCAAGACTGTTTGCCGGACTATCTTTTTATGTACCGACATCGCTCGCCGGCTCCATGCCGGCCGCAGAGCGCAGAACGGAATGACAATGGCCAGGACCTCGAAAGGCACGATTATCGGCCGACTGCAGACGGCGGCGCGCCTTTCGCGTACCGCGCTTGCCGAGCGGCTTCTGGACCAGGGGCTTTATGCCGGGCAGGACAAGATCATGCTGGCCCTCGACAAGGAGAACGGCCTGACGCCGGGGCAGCTTGCCGAGCGGCTTGGCGTGCGCCCGCCGACGATCACCAAGACCATCAACCGGCTGGCCGCCCAGGGCTTTCTGGAAAAACGCGCTTCCCGAACCGATGCACGCCGCGCTCATGTCTATCTGACCGAGAGCGGTGCGGAAGTCATACGCGCCATAGAGCGCTCCGTTCGCAAGACCGAGAAGCAGGCGCTGAAAAGCCTGGACAAGGAGCAGCAGAAGACGCTGGCGAACCTGCTCGCCCATATCGAGGCGAACCTCTCGCGCAAGAACCCGCCTCCCTTGGGGGAGGAAGAGCAGGAGGAGGACGCTTAGGCTCCTCTAACAGGCGGGCTTGCGATACCTGAGCTAAAATGCTTTGACCTTGACCGTTCCGATGGCTTAAGCCTTCTTTAAACAGTTTAAACGGCAGGTTCCTGAGCGGGAGGAGCAAGCTGGCTCAGAAAATTAAGCTTTCGACGATCGCCGAAGCTTTGGGGGTCTCGACGGCGACTGTGTCGCTGGCCTTGCGCGACAGTCCGCTTGTGGCTGACGCGACACGCCAGCGCATCAAGGAGCACGCGCGCGCCATCGGCTATATCTACAACCGCCGCGCGGCGAGTCTCAGGACATCCCGTTCGGGTATCATCGGCGTCGTCGTGCATGACATCATGAATCCGTTCTTCGCGGAGATCCTGCGCGCCATCGAAAGCGAGCTGGACCGCTGGCGCCAGACATTTCTGCTGTCGAACCACTACGACCAGCTTGAGAAGCAGCGCACCTTCATTGACACGCTGCTGCAGCTGGGGGCCGACGGCGTCATCATGTCGCCGGCCATAGGCACGCCTCCCGAGGACATCCTCATGGCGGAGGAAAACGGCCTGCCCACCGTTCTCATTGCCCGTACGGTGGAGGGGCCGCCGGTGCCGGTCTTCCGCGGTGACGACGCCTACGGGATCGGACTTGCCACCAACCATCTGATCGCGCTCGGCCACACGCGCATCGCCATGATCGGCGGAACCGACCAGACGTCCACGGGTCGCGACCGCTATCAGGGCTATGTGGCCGCCATGCAGAAGGCCGGACTGGAAGTGAAGCCTGAATGGCGTTTCCCCGGGCCCCGCACCAAGCAGGCGGGCTTCGAGGTGGCGGGCGCTTTCCTGGCGCTCAAGGACAAGCCCACCGCCGCGGTGTGCTGGAACGATCTTGTGGCCATCGGGCTGATGAACGGCATAGCCCGGGCTGGGCTTACGCCAGGAGTGGACATTTCCGTGACGGGCTACGACGATCTGGAAGAGGCCGCCATCGCTACGCCCGCGCTCACCACGGTGTGGAACGGCCAGCGTGAAGTCGGCCGCCGGGCCGCCCGCGTTCTGCTTGACCGTCTCAATGGCGCGGAGGTTCATCCGACGCAGGAGCTGATCAGGCCCGAACTACATGTGAGGCAATCGACCGGCAAGCCAAGGGAGCGGTGAGGCCTGCCGGCCGGGAAGGACGGATCGGCGCCTATTGCTGTACCGCCATGCTTGGCCGGGCGGTCTCCCGCGAGAGAGGCGCGCGCGTCAGCTCGCTCTTCAGGAGCTCGAAAATATCGAGCGCAGCGCGCAGATTGAACCGCCGTTCGTCGAAGAACATGCCGTAACGCGCATCGATATGGCCGGGCAGGATTTGCGCGCAGCTCTCAAACTCTTCCGCCAGGCTGCGCTGGAGATAGATCGGCAGCGGCGTAAGCGCGAGGCCGCTGGACACGAGGCGGATGGCCGTCATGATGTCGTCCACCTCTCCGACCACATCGTATACCACCTCCTGCCGGCGCAGCCATTCGCGCGACACGGCGCCAAGGGGTGAGTGGGGCGAGGCGAGCACCACCGGAAGACCCGGACCTTCATTTTTCATGAAATCCAGAAGGTGCTTTTCTCCCACCCATTTCAGCGTGAATTCGGTGGTAAGGTCCGGCGCGATTTCGGAAGGATAGAGCGCTCTGAAGACCGCAT
The DNA here is from genome assembly GCF_025398195.1 of Chelativorans petroleitrophicus. Classification (GTDB taxonomy): domain Bacteria; phylum Pseudomonadota; class Alphaproteobacteria; order Rhizobiales; family Rhizobiaceae; genus Chelativorans; species Chelativorans petroleitrophicus. Next base: position 181,256 of record NZ_JAODNV010000006.1, read on the forward strand.
CGAGCTCGCCCTGCTCGTACATCTCCTCAAGTCGGCGCCAATCGGCGATCCGCCAGGTGAAATTCTCCTTGTGCCTGCCGAGCGCGGCTGCGCGGTCCACGAGCAGCGGTGCGCAATAGGTGCACACGCCCACCTTCAGCTTGGTGAGGTTCTTTTCGTAGCGTACGGTCTTCAACTGCCGCTCAAGGTCCAGCATCTGGCGGATTAGCCGCGAAATCTCTTCCTTGACGATGATCTTGTTGCCGACCTTCTTGATGAGCGATGTACCGATCGCCCGTTCGAGCCGGCCCAGATGCATGCTGATGGCAGGCTGGCTGATGCCCAGTTTCAGGGCGGCGCCCGTCAGGCTCTTGGTCTCGATCACCGCCTCGGCGGCCCTCAGCGTCGCGAACGACAATCCTTCCTGCTTATGCACGTTCATTCCCCGCACCTCTCGCCCATTCTTCCGCTTTGCCCATCTGCTTGTTCACGCATTTCACGCTCATTCCTCCGAGCAGTTGCTGTTCGAAATGCAGCTTTCCGGGACGCGCGATCCTCGAAAGCCGCCGCCTGTCTCAACGTCTGACAATCCGCCCCGCCACGCGGGGCAGCTGCCCGCTTGGTCGTGCAACCCGTGCGCAAGGTTCCGGCGTCAGCCGGCCTGCCGCTGGCGATTGCAGGACCTGCGGGAAACACACTCGACTGGGCAGTGCCCCAACTCAGGATTGAAGATGTAAACGCACCTGCCCCTCCTTACTCCAACCATCTGGGGAAGGTATCTAACGCAATAGTTGTGTATCTACAATCACTGCGCGCAGGTGCTCTGAATCTTGCGGCCGGCAAAACCGCATAATTTGTATAACCGGCTGAAAAAATTCCGTTATTATCTGTGGAAATCTACAACCACAGCGCAAGCGCGGTCTTCGCTGGTTGTGGCCGGGTGGCGGATTCGATAAGCGGTCTGGTACAACTTCTGCGTTTATATCGACTCAGAAAGGCAGAGATGATTCGCCTGCGCCTTTTGGATCTCCTGGAGATTTCGGCGTTGCCGCACAAACAGGACTCAAGGAATGTACGCCCGCTCAATGCACGTCGCTTCTGCACTTGCTATGGTCAGCGAGTATCTGGATGACGCGGCATTCGCAGACTTTACCATGGCCGCACTCGTCCACCATGCGCTGAAGCTCCTCGCTCAAAGCCTGGAGCCGCGCGATCCGTTCCTTGATCTCGGCCACATGTCGCTGCGCGATGCTGTCGGCTTCATGGCAGGAGCTCTGTGGTTCTTCGCTCAGTTGCAGAAGCTCGCGTATATCCCCGATCTCAAAGCCCAGTTCGCGGGCATGCCGGATGAAGGCGAGACGGCTCAGATCCTTCTCATCGAATTGGCGGCGATTCCCCTCGCTGCGCGGCGGCGCTGGCAGCAGGCCAATTTGCTCGTAAAAGCGGATGGTCGGCACTTTCACGCCTGTTTGCCGGGCGGCTTCGCCGATGGATATGCCGCGGTGCGTCATTTTCGCGCTTGCTCCTCTAGTCGCTAGAGAAAGTAGGAGTGCCGGAAGAAGCGATCAAGGGACGACATTCATGAGACCCGTCAGCGAGAGCCGCTATCTGGTGGAGGGAATGGACTGCGCGAGCTGTGCGGAAAAGATCCGCACCGCCGTCGGCGGGATATCCGGGGTGGAAAATGTTTCCATCTCGCTCATCAGCGGCACTATGACCGTCGCGCATGGCGACGGGGAGGACATTCAGCCGGCTATCCAGCGGCAGGTTCAGCGGCTGGGCTATCGCGTGAGGCTGCTTGCGGGCCGCGAGGGCGAGAGCGAAACTGATCTCGGAAACGGCCTGGAAAAGCAAGGCCGATCTCCAGCGGATGGTAATGGGCACCATCATGACGATGCGCATCACCATGGCGGCGCGAAGGGCGAAACAGGATGGTGGCGCAGGCCGGGTGTAACCTTCACGCTCCTTTACGGGGCGGCGTTGCTGACGGCTTTCGCGGCGGGTCTTTTCCGCCCCGAGTTCGAGCGCTGGTCCTATCTCATAGCCATGTTCGTAGGCCTTGTGCCCATCGCGCGGCGCGCGTTTGCTGCCGCATTCGCAGGCACGCCCTTTTCCATTGAGATGCTTATGACCATCGCCGCCATCGGCGCGGCCATCATCGGTGCGGTGGAGGAGGCGGCGGTCGTCATCCTGCTCTTTCTGGTGGGTGAGCTGTTGGAGGGGCTTGCGGCCGAGCGCTCGCGCGCGAGCATCCGCGGGCTCTCGCGGCTTGTACCTTCAACCGCGCTCATTGAGCGCGAGGGTGGTGAGGCAGAGGAAATCCCCGCCGCGCGGCTTGCGCAAGGGGACGTCATCGTGGTGCGGCCCGGCGACCGCATTGCGGCCGACGGCGAGGTTGTGTCCGGCGCAAGCTCGGTCGACGAGGCGCCGGTTACGGGCGAAAGCGTGCCGAAGCTGAAGGAAGCTGGCGATTATGTCTTTGCGGGAACGGTGAACGGCGAGGGACTGCTCAAGGTGTCGGTGACTGCCTCCGCCGAGGACAATACGATTGCCCGTGTCATCCGGCTGGTGGAGGAGGCGCAGGAGAGGAAGGCGCCTACCGAGCGCTTCATCAACCGGTTCTCGCGCTACTACACCCCGCTCGTCATCCTCATTGCCGCGCTCGTGGCGGTGGTGCCACCATTTCTTTTGGGAGCGCCATGGATGGAGTGGATCTACAAGGGGCTTGCCATCCTTCTCATCGGCTGCCCCTGTGCGCTGGTGATTTCCACACCTGCGGCCATCGCGGCGGCGCTCTCCGCGGGGGCGCGGCGGGGGCTGCTCATGAAAGGCGGCGCCGTTCTTGAGGAGGCGGGCAGGCTTCAGACCATCGCCTTCGACAAGACCGGCACGCTGACGGAGGGCAAGCCGCGAGTCACCGCGGTGCTCGCCTTCGAGGGAAGCGAGCGGGAGGTGCTGCGCCTCGCCGCCGCCCTGGAGCAAAGCTCCAGCCACCCGATCGCGCTAGCCATCCTGGCCCGGGCAGGCGAGGAGGGACTCGCCCTCCCGCCGGTCACGGAGGCTTCCGCCATCGGCGGGCAGGGCGTCACGGCGGTCATTGAGGGCAGGCTTCTCTTCCTCGGTTCCATCCGCGCCGCCGCCAGGAGAGGGAAGGTCTCGCCGGAGCAGGCAAAGACCCTGGCCGCGCTGGAGGCCGAGGGAAACACGGTCTCGGTGCTGCTTGCGAACGGCATTGCTATCGGCGCCATTACGCTGAGGGACGAGCCGCGGGCGGACGCACGGTCCGGCCTTGCTCAACTCAAGGAAAAGGGCATCCGCACCCTCATGCTTACGGGCGACAACGCCCGTACGGCCGAGCTTGTGGGACGTGATCTCGGCATCGAGGTGCGCGCGGAGCTTCTGCCGCAGGACAAGAGCAGCATCGTCAGCGCGCTGAGGAAGGATGGCCTGAAGGTCGGCAAGGTCGGTGACGGCATTAATGATGCTCCGGCGCTGGCCGCGGCTGATGTGGGCATCGCCATGGGCGGGGGAACGGACGTGGCTCTGGAGACGGCCGATGCCGCCATCCTGCACGGGCGGGTGAGCGACGTGGCGGCGATGATCGAGCTTTCCCGCAAGACCATGGCGAACATCCGGCAGAACATTGCCATAGCCATCGGGCTGAAGCTCGCTTTCCTTGTCACCACGATCCTGGGCATCACGGGCCTTTGGCCGGCGATCCTGGCGGATACGGGAGCCACCGTCCTGGTGACGGCGAACGCTCTGCGCCTGCTGGCATGGAAGCCCCGCAGGCCGTCCTCAGCTGCCGGTGGGGGCGCCAATCCGTGAACGGTGCGGACCGAAGAGGGCGGCAAGCGCCAGGATGAGACCGGAAACGGTGGCGATCATGCCCGCGGCGCTGACGGCATGTTCGCCTCCCAGCCAGAGCGGTCCGTAGCCAGCAAGAACGTAGCCTAGAACCGCGGAAAGAGTGGCGAAGACGATGCTCCAGAAAACCTGCCGCTCGAGCCGGTTGGTCATGAGCCGCGCGGCAGCCGGCGGACAGATGAACATGGCAATGACGATGATGGAGCCGACCGCGTCGAAGGCCGCCACGGCTGCCACCGCTGAGACAATGACAAGGCCAAGGCTGACGGCCACCGTGGGGATGCCAACGGCACGCGCGAAGGCTTCATCAAAGGTAGAGAGTTTCAGCGGCCGCCAGAAGATGAGAGTGAGCAGCGCGATGACAAACGCCGCGCCCGCCATGCGGAAGAGCTCGGGCGGAAGCTCCCTAAGGGCGGCGGAGTCCACGAGAGAGCTCCAGTCCTCCGCCGCGAACCAGATGAGGCTCTCCAGATTGCCGTAAAGGGCGTGTTCCACGTCGAGGTGGACGCTGCTCGTGTCACTCTGTTCCAGCAGGAGGACGCCTGCCGCAAAGAGCGAGGTAAAGACCACACCCATAGCCGCTCCCGGCTCGATCCGCCCGAGGCGCTTGATCGCCTCGATGAGCACGACGGCGACAACGGCCGCGCCAGCCGCGCCGAGCAGCATCGGCCAGGTGGAAACCGAGCCGGTGATCAGGAAAGCGGCGACGATGCCCGGCAGCACCACATGGCTGATGGCATCCCCGATCAGGGCCTGGCGCCGCAGGACAAGGAAGTTGCCCGGCAGCGCGCAGGCGATCGCGGCCAGGATTCCGATGAGCATGGGTGTCAGGCTGAGCTGGACGAATTCCGAACCCATGAACTCCCCCTATGAATCCCGTGAAGCTTCGCCAAGACGCTCGTCGATTTGCGCAATAGCGTCGCGCGTCAGCAGTTCCTCGATGGGCCTGGAGCCGTCATATCCGCCGGCCTGCACGTCATCCGTGTAAAGCTGCCGGGCGAGCGCCCAGCGCTTCTCGTTTCGCGCGGCGGTGGCGGCGAGGTCTCGTCCTTTCTCGGTTGCTGTTCCGTCTCGGCCAATGAGGCCTTCGCGCCGAAGGAGTTTCAGCGTTGCGGGGTTGCGGACGGCGTCATTGCGCGCGATGGCGAGCAGCCCCTGATGGCGGTGCAGGCTTTTTCGATACCGCTGGCGCAGGCGTGCGCCGGCCAATAGCCCCCGTCGCGGCGCGGCCAGAAGCGACAGGACGAACAGGCTGAAGGCAATCAGCACGATGATCGGGCCGGTGGGCAAGTTCGGTGCGGATGCGGACAGCGCCGCACCGAGATAGCCAGAAAGCCCGCCGAAAAGCCCGGCGATGAGCACGACATGCTCGGTCCTTTCGCTCCACAGACGCGCGGTGACAGGCGGAATGATCAGCATGGCGACGATGAGGATCAGGCCCACGAGCTTCAGGCCTATCACTGTCACGCCCATGACCAGCCCCATCATGGCGAGGTCCATGCGGCGGATGTCGATGCCTGCCGTGGCCGCGAATTCGGGGTCGAAGGCGGTGATGGTCATGGGCCGCCGGAACAGAAAGGTGAAGGCGACCGCGAGCGCGCCGCCCGCGGCGATCAACAGGGCGTCCTGAAAGAGCATTCCCGCCGTCGAGCCCAGGAGAAAGCCCTCGAGCCCGGCCTGATAGCCGCGCGACATGTTCTGGATCACCGTGAGCAGCACGATGCCGAAGCCGAAGAAAACGGAAAGCACCGCCCCGATGGCTGCATCCTCGGCCAGGCGCGTGCGCGCCACCAGCCATTGCACGGCAAGAAGGCCCGCTCCCGCCGACAGCGCGGAGCCGAGAAGAAGCCCGGGAAGGCTGCGTCCCTCGCCACCGAGCATGACCATGACGATATAGGCAAGCCCCACGCCCGGCAGCGTGGCATGCGCGATGGCATCGCTCACCAGCGCCCGCTTGCGCAGGAAAAGAAACGCCCCGCTGCTGCCCGCGGCGACGCCGAGCAGCCCCGCGCCCAGCGCCACGAGCGCGGCGTTGTAGCCTGCCTGAAGGAGGAGGGCGTCAAGAAAGGCTTCAAGCATGGATCACTCTGCCGGCATGCGGACGGTGAGCGTCGCGAATTTGCAATGCAATCCTGAAGCATCATCGTCCGCCGGACGGGAAGTGGGCAAAGGGCTGCCCCATTGTGTACCGCCCATCATGCCGCTGGGAGCTTCAGCTGGTCGATGTGCGCCGTCGCCAGCCGGCCGCCATAGGTCTTCTGCAGGTTTTCTGGCGTAAACGCCGTGGCGACAGGTCCTTCGGCGACCTTGCGGACGTTGATGAGCAGCACATGGTCGAAATAGTCGGCCACGGTCGCCAGGTCATGGTGGACACAGATCACCGTACGGCCTTCCGCATTCAGGTCCTTGAGCACCGTGATGATGGCTCTTTCCGTCGCCGCATCGACACCGGCGAAGGGCTCGTCGAGCAGGTAGAGCTCCGCGTCCTGCGCCAGTGCGCGCGCCAGGAACACGCGCTGCTGCTGCCCGCCGGAAAGCTGGCCGATCTGCCGCGCGGCAAAATCCGCCATGCCCACGCGCTCCAGGCAGGCCAGGGCGCGCTCCCGGTGCCTGGCGCGCACGGGCCGCAGGAGGCCCAGCTCGCGATAGAGCCCCATCAGCACCACGTCGATCACTCGCGTCGGGAAATCCCAGTCGACGGAGGCGCGCTGCGGCACATAGGCAATACGGTGAAGGCTTTTCTCGACGGGTTCTCCGTAGACGGTCACCGCGCCGGAAAGGCGAGGGACCATGCCAAGCGCGGCCTTGAGCAGCGTCGACTTGCCCGCGCCATTGGGGCCGATGATGGCCGTCATCGAGCCCGCCGGCACGGTGGCGTCAATGGAAAGCACGGCGGGCTTTTCCCCGTAGGAAACGGTGAGTTCACTTATCGCAAAGGGGCTCCTTGCGGGATCGGTCAGGGACGGTCTCTCACGGCTGGCGAGGCAGAGTGTTGTGCCCATCATCGTGTCCTGTCAGCTTGCAGCCGAGAGGCGGCCAAGCATTCCGCGCTCCGGCGCCTCGCCCCCAAGTGCCCGGGTGATGGTGGTGACGTTGTGGTCGATCATGCCGATATAAGTGCCTTCATAGGACCCATGCGGTCCCATGGCGTCGGAAAAGAGCTGGCCGCCGACCTTCACCGTGTGGCCGCGCGCCGCCGCGCCCTCGATCAGGGCGCGCACGTTCCGGTCCGAAACGGAGGATTCGACGAAGACGGCGCCGATCCTGCGCTCGACCAGCGTGTCAACCAGCCCGGCAACGTGCGCCAGGCCTGCCTCGCTTTCCGTCGAGATGCCCTGGATCCCGAGCACCTCGAAATCATAGGCGCGCCCGAAATAGTTGAAGGCATCGTGCGCCGTCACCAGAACCCGGCGCTCCTCGGGAATCGTCGCCAGTACCTTCCGGGAATAGGCGGACAGCGCCTCTATATCAGCGAGGTGCTTTTCCGCATTGGCGCGAAACTCCGCCTCGCCCTCGGGCCTGGCCTCGATCAGCGCGTCGCGAACCGCCACAACCACCTTGGCCCACAGGTCCGGGTCCATCCAGACATGCGGGTCATACCGGTTCTTGTACGCATCATGGGCCAGCAGGAGTTCGGCAGGGAGCGCCTCGGCAACGGCAACCACGCGGCGGCGCGCCGAAAGCGAATGAAGAAAATCCTCCATCTGCGCTTCCAGATAGAGCCCGTGCCAGAGAACCAGATCGGCCCTGGTCATGGCCAGGATGTCGGTGCGGGTCTGCCTGTAGGCGTGCGGGTCCACTCCGGGTCCCATGAGGCCGCGAACGGTGACCAGATTGCCGCCCACCTGCCGGGCGGCATCGGCAATCATGCCCGTTGTGGAGACGACCGAAAGCGGCTCCTCTGCCCTCGCTAGGGAAGCGAGCGGCAATCCTGCCGCAAGGCCAGCGAGGCCTGCCGCGGCGAGCAGTGAGCGGCGCGTAAACTCTGCCATGTCCTACCTTTCAGGCCGGCAAGTCGAATTGCAAGTGCAAACCATTTGCAAGTCTGCAAACAAATTCAGCAATCCATTGTTCCAATTAATGCAAATGAGAATGATTTGCAAGTAGCCGTACGGATGCTGCGGCCTGGAATGGTAAGGGTGCTGCGGCAGCCCACGCGTCATCCCGCACCTCCCCACCGTCATCCCGGCCGAGCGAAGCGAGACCGGGGTCCCAGGAAGGCGGTCGAAATGGCGCTACTGGGTCTCGGATAGCCGCTCCGCGGTTTCTGGGATGGAGGAGAGGAGTGCGTCTTCCGGAAGGAGGAAGCGAGAAGAAGGGGCGAGAACGAATGGGCCGGGGAGAAAGCCTTACTCCCCGTGCCCCGCGATCATCATGGCTTCGAGCTTCAGCCGCTCGGACTTTCTCATGCGCTCCGAGGCGGACTTCAGCTGCCCGCAGGCGGCGAGAATGTCGCGCCCGCGTGGCGTGCGGATGGGCGAGGCGTAGCCGGCGCGATTGATCACCTCGGCGAAGCGCTCGATCTGCTCCCAGTCGGAGCATTCGTATGCGCTGCCCGGCCACGGGTTGAAGGGGATCAGGTTGATCTTCGCCGGAATGCCGCGCAGAAGCCGCACCAGCTCCCGCGCGTCGTCCAGCGAGTCGTTGACACCCTTCAGCATCACATATTCGAAAGTGATGCGCCGCGCGTTCGACAGGCCGGGATAGGAGCGGCAGGCCTTGAGCAGCTCGCTGAGCTTGTACTTCTTGTTGATTGGCACCAGCTCGTCGCGCAGCTCGTCGCGCACCGCATGCAGCGAGATGGCAAGCATGACGCCGATTTCCTCGCCCGTGCGGTAGATTTCAGGCACTACGCCAGACGTTGAAAGCGTGATGCGACGCTTGGACAGCGACAGGCCCTCGCCATCGGAGGCGATGAGCAGGGCCTTCTTCACATTCTCGAAATTGTAGAGCGGCTCGCCCATGCCCATCATGACGATGTTCGTCACCTTGCGGCCTTCCGCGGGCACGATGGCGCCGTCCGGGGTTGCCGCGTCCGGGAAATCGCCCAGCCGATCGCGTGCGATGAGAAGCTGGTCGAGAATCTCGCCCGCCGTCAGGTTGCGTACCATGCGCTGCGTGCCGGTGTGGCAGAAGGAGCAGGTGAGGGTGCAGCCGACCTGTGAGGAAAGGCAGAGCGTGCCCCGGCCTTCCTCCGGAATGTAGACCGTTTCCACTTCTACCGGGCGCCCTGCGCCGCGCGGCGGGAAGCGCAGCAGCCACTTGCGCGTGCCGTCCTCGGAAACCAGCTCCTCCACGATCTCCGGCCGCGCAATGGTGAAGTGCTCGTCGAGCGCGGCCCGCAGACCCTTGGAGATGTTGAACATCTGCGAAAAGTCGGTGGCTCCGCGCACATAGAGCCAGTGCCAGAGTTGGCGCAGCCGCATCCGCACCTGACGTTCGGGTACGCCGATGCCGGCGAGCGCTTCGGCAAGCTCCTCGCGGGTGAGGCCAATGAGCGGTTTCTTTTCGGGCTCGCTGGCAGGTTTCAGCTGCGCGCGGGCCTCGGGAGTGGAGATGTTGATCGTAAGCGCCATGGTTCCGAGCATATAGGTGGCCTTCGGGTGGCGGCCAATCCGGGGCGCTCATAACACAGGGCGGCTGTCAGGTCATCCGCAAGCTGAGCTTGGGGGTGAGGGCGGGCGCGTTTGCCGCGGAGGAAACGGCTCCGCGCAATTCCAGGAAAAGTGGATCTCGGTTTTCCGTCCGGAATTGCACAAGAAACGGATTCTTTCAGCGGCTCCGTGAAACACAGAAGGGATCCCGCAAGCCGCAGGGTCTTTCCTGAACGGGCCTGCTGCTTCATTCTGCAGGTCTGGCGGCCAATGAGCCCGCCCTGCAAAAGGATCCTGAAGGCAATGTCTCGCAAGAAACCGGATGAACTGAGAAGCGCCCGCTGGTTCGCACCTGACGATCTGCGATCCTTCGGCCACCGCAGCCGCATGCTCCAGATGGGATATGACTACGCGGACTGGGAGGGAAAGCCGGTCATCGCGATCATCAACACATGGTCGGACCTCAATCAGTGTCATGTGCACTTCAAGCAGAGGGTGGAGGACGTGAAGCGCGGCGTGTTGCAGGCGGGCGGTTTGCCGGTCGAACTTCCCGCGCTGTCGCTCAGCGAAAGCGCGGTGAAGCCCACGACCATGCTTTACCGCAACATGCTGGCGATGGAGACCGAGGAGCAGATACGCTGCCATCCCGTTGACGGCGTGGTGTTGATGGGCGGCTGCGACAAGACCACGCCGGGCCTCATCATGGGGGCGGTCTCCGCCGGCCTGCCGGCGATCTTCATGCCGGCCGGGCCCATGCTGCGCGGCAACTGGCGCGGCAAGACGCTGGGGTCCGGGTCGGATGGCTGGAAGCACTGGGACGAGCGGCGCGCCGGAATCGTCACCGAAGCGCAATGGCGGGAGATGGAGAAGGGCATCGCTCGCTCCTATGGCCATTGCATGACCATGGGTACGGCTTCGACCATGACGGCGATCGCCGAGGCGTTGGGACTTACGCTGCCGGGAGCCTCGTCCATTCCCGCCGCCGATGCGAACCATCACCGGATGGCGGCCGAATGCGGCCGCCGCATTGTGGAAATGGTCTGGGAGGATCTGGTGCCGAGCCGCATCCTCACCGCAGAGGCCTTCGACAACGCGAACACGGTGGCAATGGCGCTCGGATGCTCCACCAACGCCATCATCCATATGATCGCGATGGCGCGCCGGGCGGGCATCTCCCTCGGCCTTGACGATCTTGATCGCAAGAGCCGGGTCATCCCCGTCATCGCGAATGTGCGCCCGGTCGGCGACACCTATCTGATGGAGGACTTTTTCTATGCCGGCGGTTTGCCCGCACTTATGAAGGAGCTTGGCGATAGGTTGAACCTGGATTGCCTAACGGTAAACGGTCGCCCGCTGGGAGAGAACATCGCTGGAGCGGAGAATTTCAACAGGGATGTCATCCGCCCGCTGACCGATCCGGTCTACCACGAGGGTTCGCTGGCGGTGCTGAGGGGTAATCTCGCGCCCGACGGCGCGGTGATCAAGCCGGCTGCCTGCGACCCGCGCTTCCACGAGCACGAAGGCCCGGCTTATGTGTTCGACAGCTATCCTGCCCTGAAGGAGAAACTTGACGACGAATCATGGGACATTCCGCCCGACGCCGTGCTCGTGCTGCGCAATGCCGGCCCGCAGGGCGGACCGGGCATGCCGGAATGGGGCATGATCCCGATGCCGAAGGCCCTTTTGAAGAAGGGACACCGGGACATGGTCCGCCTTTCGGATGCGCGCATGTCGGGCACCTCCTACGGCGCCTGCATATTGCACGTCGCGCCCGAAGCCTTCGTCGGCGGGCCGCTCGCTCTCCTGAGGAACGGCGACCGGGTGCGGCTCAGCGTTTCCAAAAGACGCCTCGATATGCTGATCGATGACGACGAGCTGGCAAGGCGCCGGGCCGCATGGACACCGCCAGCGCCGCGCTACGAGCGCGGCTATGGCTGGATGTACTCCCGCCACATCCTGCAGGCCGACAAGGGCTGCGACTTCGACTTTCTCGAAACGGGCTTCGGCGCGCCGGTGGACGAGCCCGTTATCTATTAACTCGCGGGACGGCTGGGCGCGCTCGTCCAGCCGCTATGCTTTGTCCGCGGTGTCTGTAGACGCCTTTCCACCGGCTCGGCGCGAAGCCGATCCATCCGGGCTTCGCGCCATAGACCTGATAAGCGCCGGGACCTAGACCGCGCTTACAGGTAAAGCAGCGAACGGCCTTGCTCGTTGAACAGGTGCATCTTGCCGGGTTCGGCCGAAAGCGAGATGATCTCCCCGCGGTTGAAGCGCTGCACGCCGGGCAGCTTCACGATGATGGGTTCCGGCGCGTTCTCCACGTCGAGATAGACATTGGTAACCTCGCCGAGCGACTCCACGATGTTGACGCGCCCATCGATCAGGCCGTTGCCGTTGGTGGCGATGGTGAGATCCTCCGGCCGCACGCCGAAATGCACCTCCGCCCCGGCTAGGTCGGCCGGGGAGGGGATCGGTAGGTCGGCCTTGCGGCTGCCTAGCACGATCGTGGTCTTCTCCCCCGTCTTGTCGATCCTGGCGCGCTGCACGTTCATGGCCGGCGAGCCGATGAACTGCGCCACGAACAGGTTGGCGGGCCGTTCGTAAAGCTCGATCGGCGTGCCGACCTGCTCGATGCGGCCGGCCGATAGTACCACAATGCGGTTGGCCAGTGTCATCGCCTCCACCTGGTCATGGGTGACATAGACCATGGTGGATTGCGGCATGGACTCCTTCAGCTTGGCGATCTCGATGCGGGTGGCCACGCGCAGTGCCGCGTCGAGGTTCGACAGCGGCTCGTCGAACAGGAACACCTTGGGATCGCGCACGATGGCCCGGCCGATCGCCACGCGCTGGCGCTGGCCGCCAGACAGAGCCTTGGGCAGCCGGTCGAGATAGGGCGTAAGCCGCAGAATTTCCGCCGCCTCGCGCACGCGCTTGTCGATCTCCGCTTTGGGCCGCTTGGCGATGCGCATGCCGAAGGCCATGTTGTCGTACACGCTCATATGCGGATAAAGCGCGTAGGACTGGAATACCATGGCGATGCCGCGCTGCGAGGGCGGAATATCGTTTACAAGCTGATCTCCGATATACATCTCGCCGCTGGTGATCGTCTCAAGCCCCGCGATCATGCGCAACAGGGTGGACTTGCCGCAGCCCGAGGGGCCGACGAAGACCACGAACTCTCCCGAATGGATCTCCAGGTCGATGCCGTGGATGACCTCGGTCGCCCCGTAGCTTTTCCTGATATCCTTCATCAGAACGCCAGCCATCAGTTCTCTCCCTGATCGCGTAGAGTTTCGCCGGTGCAGGGCCGCATATGGCATTCGCCGTCGCCCGTCCGGATAATCCCTTTTCTCGCAAGCATGCGGGATCAGCCTCCCTTGACAGAGCCGGCGAGCAGCCCCCGCACGAGATAGCGCTGCAGGGCGAAGAAGACGATGATCGGCACCACGATCGCAACGAAGGCTGAGGTGGACAGGATTTCCCAGTTTCCGCCGCGGGAGCCGAGCAGCTCGCGCAGCCGGCCGGTCAGCACCAGCTGTTCCTCGTTGTTGCCGAGGAAGACAGTGGCCACCAGCAGATCGTTCCACACCCACAGGAACTGGAAGATGGCGAAGGAGGCGAGTGCCGGGAACGACAGCGGCAGGATGATCTTGCGGAAGATGTCGAAATCCGTCGCTCCGTCCACCCTCGCGCTTTCGATGATCTCGCGCGGCAGGCCGGCAATGTAGTTGCGCAGGAGATAGATGGCGAGCGGCAGGCCGAAGCCCGTATGCGCAAGCCAGATGCCGATGAAGGACTTGCCGATGCCCACGCCGTTATAAAGCCGCAGAAGCGGGATGAGCGCCATTTGCAGCGGTACCACTAGAAGACCCACCACGGTCGCCAGCAGAAGCGCACGCCCCGGAAAGCGCATCCAGGAAAGCGCATAGGCGGCATAGGCCGCGATCAGGATGGGGATGACGGTGGCCGGAATCGTGACCGTCAGCGTATTGATGAAGCTCTGGCCTATGCCTTCGGAAAACAGCACCGTGTTGTAGTTGGCCAGGGTGAATTTCGGCGGCTCGAGCGTGGTGACGAACAGGCGCTCGCCGCGCCGGCCCTCGGGCTGTTCCGGATAGGTGATGACATAATCGCCATTTTTCTGGACGGTGATGGTCTGTCCGTCGCGCGTCTCTGCCGTCGTGCCCGGCTCGAATTCCTTGGGCCGCTGGATTGACGTGCCGAAGGCGCTGACCGTGCCGCTGCCTCCTTCGAACACGTTGCCGGTGATGACCCATTGTCCGTCCTGCTCCACCGCCTCTTCCGGAGGGGCGGCGCGGGCGACGATGTTCTGCTCCGTCGGGAAAAAGGACGTCCACCAGCCGCTGACGACGATCTGGTCCTTGTCGCGGAAGGAGGAAACCAGGATGCCGAGCGTCGGAGTGGTCCAGACGGCGACGAGAAACAGCACCGACAGATGAACCGCCCATGTTAGCGCCGGGCGCGCGCCGACCCCCGTGCTCATCGCACATCCTTCCGCACTTCACGGATGTTCCAGATCATGATCGGCACCACCATGATCATGATGACCAGCGCGATGGTCGAGGCGCGGCCGAAATCGAGGCCGCGGAACATCCAGTCGAACATGTAGTTGGCGAGCACCTGCGTGCCCCACTGGCCGTTGGTCATGGCCAGAACGATGTCGAAGACCTTGAGCACAAGGATGGTGATCGTGGTCCAGACCACCGCGATCGTACCCCAGATCTGCGGCACCTTGATCTTGTAGAAGATCTGAAAGGGCGATGCCCCGTCGATCACCGCCGCCTCTATGGTCTCTTCCGGGATGCCCCGGAGCGCGGCCGACAGGATCACCATGGCAAAGCCCGTCTGGATCCAGATCAGCACGACCATGAGGAAGAAATTGTTCCAGAAGGGCACCGTCAGCCACGCCTGCGGCGCACCGCCGAAAGCGGTGACGATGGCGTTGAGAAGCCCGATCTGCTCTGCCCCTTCCGGGCGATAGTCATAGATGAACTTCCAGATGACGCTTGCGCCCACGAAGGAGATGGCCATGGGCATGAAGATCAGGCTCTTGGCGATATTGCCCCAGGCGATGCGGTCGGTAAGCGCCGCCGCGATGAGGCCGAAGAAGGTGGCCGCCGCCGGCACGACGATCAGCCACAGGATGTTGTTGCGCATGCTTTCGCGAAACGCCGGGTCCTGCGCCAGCCACCGATAGTTGTAGGTGCCCACCCATTCCTGGCCGGTCGGCCCGTGGAAGCTCAGCACCACCGAGTTGAAGACCGGGTAGACCAGATAGAGCCCGAGCACGATGATGGCGGGGCCGAGGAAAAGCCACGGCCGGATGGCGTTTGCCTTGGTGAGGTTCGCCGCGATGTTTGCGCCCCTGGCGGGATAGAATGTGTCGAGGAGCTTGTTCGCACTCCAGAAATAGCCGAAGCAGGCCGCCACGCCCAGAAACATGACGATGACGGCGCCAAGAAGCTTCGAATCGGGCAGGATCGCCATGATGAGGGCATAGGCCAGAACAGCCAGTACGATGCTGGCCGCCAGTCCCGCAGCCATGACCACAAGTGTTACCGCGATGGTGGACAGGGCCGAAACCAGCCCGGAACCAATGGCGGAGGGCGCCGCCGTCGCTTGTGTTACTGCCACGTTCTCCTCCCACCGGCTGAATCCCCGCCGGGTCCGCTGTCCCGGCCGGGCAAGCATTCGCTGGAAGGTCCGCCCCCGCCAGAGGCCGCCCGGCAGCGGCGGCCCCTGGCCGGAACAGGCCTGCTATTGTTGTTCCCCGTTATTGCTAGACTTGATGGCGTCCCACTCCCGCTGGATGGCATCGGCCGCCTCCTGCGCGGATGCGCCGCCGACATAATTGACCATGCCCGTCCAGAACGCGCCCGCGCCGATGCGGCCGGGCATCAGGTCGGAACCGTCGAAACGGAAGGTGGTGGCGTTCGTGAGGATTTCGCCCTGCTTCTTGGCCGCGTCATTCGCGTAGGCTTCCGGATTTGCCTCCTTGAAGGCGGTGAGGAATCCCGACTGCGCCATCCAGATTTCATGGGCGATGGGCGTCTTCAGGAATTCGATGAAGGCGCGTGCGGCCTCCGAATCGGAGGTGATGGCGACCACGTTTCCGGAGCCGAGAACCGGGCTGCCGAGATCGCGGTCCGCATAGGCGGGCAGATAGAAGAAGTCCACATCCACCCCCACTTCGGTTCCCTCGGGGAAGAAGCTCGGGATGAAGGAGGCCTGGCGGTGCAGATAGCAGCGCGGCGGTACCGAGAAAAGCCCGGCCGGGCTGTCGCGGAAGTCCGTCGAGACCACCCCTTCCGTGCCGCCGGCCACGAAGTCGTTGTTCTTGGCGAACCAGCCGAACTCCTCGATTGCTGCGATAACGCGCTCGTCGTTAAACGGAATCTCGTTCGTAACCCACTGGTCGTAAACCTCCGGGGGCTGGCTGCGCAGCATCATGTCTTCCACCCAGTCCGTGGCGGGCCAGCCGGTGGCGCCGCCGGAGCCGAGGCCAATGCACCAGGGCGTGCCGCCATCGGCGACGATCTGCTCAGTCAGCGCCTTCAGGTCCTCCATGGTTTCAGGCACTTCGTACCCGGCATCCTCGAAGTTCTCGGGCACATACCAGACCAGGGATTTCACGTCCGCCTTATACGGGAAGGCATAATAAGCTTCCGTGCCGTCCTTGCCCGCATAGGTGCCGAGCTCGACCCAGGATTCACCCGCGGCATAGTTCTCGCGCACCCAGTCCGCCGTCTCCTGACCAAGCGGCGTGAGATATCCCTGGGCGGCCAGATTTGCGGCAAGGCCGGGCTGCGGGAAAATGGCGATGTTCGGCGGGCTGCCGGCCTGCGAGTCGATGACGATCTGCTGCTCGAAGGAATCGGAGCCGGAGAAGGAAACGGTCGCACCCGTGGCCTCGGCGAAATAAGCGATCACCGACTTGAATATTTCCTGCTCCTGGCCAAGCCAGTCGCCGAAGATGGAAAGGTTCTGGCCCGAGAGGTCATATTGGGCGGCAAAGTCCTCGTAGCTCTGCCAGCTGAAGCGGCTGTCCTCGCCCGGCGCGAATTTCAGGTCCTGCGCAAGGGCGGTGCCGCCGGAAAGCACCAGCGCGGACACGCCGGCCAGCATCCACTTTTTCATCGTTTCCTCCACAATGGACTTTTACAACGGACTTTGATCCCAGTGGTCCCCGGCCTGTTCCGCAACCTCCTGCAATTCAGAAGGTAACCCAGGCGCTTGGGGATTTCCAGCATTGAACCTTGGGCAGGTCGAGTCAACACGGACGGTTGCGCGGAGCCCGTTCTGTGAATCCAGGTTGAAAGCGCAAAGCACGCCCGAGAGCCTGGCCGCACTGCGGCAAGAGGCATTCCGCAGCGTTACGGCTGGTGGTGGAAAAATGGTGGAAAAGGAGTGGTATGGCGTATTGACACCGTAATTTTCATAAGCGGCTGGTCGCTAGATGGGAGACGAATCACACGGGAGCTGACCTGTGTTTACAGGTGATTCGGTTTGCGCCGTACACGAGAATGTGGGCATGGAAAAATAACAATTTAATATTGCATTAATCCGCAATCGGTGACATAAAAGAGGGGGTTACGGTTGTTTGCTGCTGGAACCGTAACCCCCCATCTGGGATGTGGTTGCTCAAAATTTTTGGTGCTGAAACAGTTCCCAGATCAATTATATGCCTGGTGCAAGCCGGTGCCAAGCGACACCGGCTTGCTAAAACCACCTGTCAGCCGCCTCAACAGCCCGATCTGCTGAACGGGAAAAATGCTTCCCTTGCCAGAGGGCTTCTTCGGCTGACCTCACTGAAAACATTAGGTTATCAATTCGATATACACTGTCATTTAGCATAAACGAAACTGCTCTCCTAGTGCATTTTTTCGCGCCGAACCGCAAGCCGTCTGCCTGCAAACATATACTCACATGTTTGTGAGAGAGGACGCTTGTCCGGCAAGGCCGGCTTGGCGCAGCCCAAGGGAGAGCCAACGGGATTTTACGCGCGCCTGGATCTTGTGGCATTCACGATTCCGCCAGGAGTAATCTGCAGCGGACTTCATCCGAATCGTAGCGCGCAGATCCGGCATATGGCCGCCTCAGCCGATTTGCCGGAACTTTCCAGACCGATACCGGCTTCATCGCTGGCAGCCCCGGGACTGACGATGAGCGCATGGAAGCAGAACAGGCAGAGGACCCTCGAAGCTCTGCGCCAGGAAGCGGAGGGCTGCACGCGCTGCGACCTCTATAAAAACGCCACTCAGACCGTGTTCGGCGAGGGCAGGAGCGGGGCGCGGGTGGTCTTCGTCGGCGAGCAGCCGGGAGACCGGGAGGACATCGAGGGGCGGCCTTTCGTCGGGCCAGCCGGGCGATTGTTCGACGCCGTCCTGGAAGATGTTGGCATCGACCGGAAGAAGACCTACGTCACCAATGCGGTCAAGCACTTCAAGTTCGAGCCCCGCGGCAAGCGGCGCATCCATTCCAAGCCCAATGCCGGCGAGATCCGCGCCTGCCGCTGGTGGCTCGATCAGGAGCTGGCGCTGATCAGGCCGGACGTGGCCGTGGCGCTCGGCGCTACCGCGGCGAGGGCACTCACGGGAAAACCGGTGTCCGTGATGAAGCTGCGCGGTACGGTAGTTTCAAGCACGGAGGGTTTGCCCGTGTTCATCACGGTGCATCCTTCCTCCCTCCTGCGCGTTCCCGACGAGGCGGACCGGCGCCGCGCACGCGAGCTCTTCGCCGAAGACATGCGCAAGGTGAAGGCGATGATGAAGGGATGAGGGGCCTCCACCCTCCGCCTTTGGGGAAGGGTCGGGGCGGTGCGCGCCGGGGTGGGATCATGAATATCGGCCCGGATCTTCACCGCCATCCCGCTCACTCCGTTCGCGACCTCCCCACGAGGCAGGGCATCGCCTGCGCCACAGTTCGTATATCCCTCCCATTTATCCCCGCTTCCTTCCCCCATGCGACAATGCTTGCCTGACAGGAGGGCAGTCATGGACGGCAGTGCGGCGATCGAGCAGAACCGGATGGCGCTGAAGCGCATCGTCGCCGCGCTCATCGCCATGGCGGGGCTCGACGCCGATCGCGAAGCTTGGGGCGAAAGAAAAACCCGTTTCACGCTCCCGCGCCATCTGTGGCTCGCCGTTCTCCGACTGCTGCGCCCCGCGGAAGCCGCCGCGCGGCGGCTGATCATCGCCGCCGCGCGCGGGCTCACCATCACCCTGCCGCCTCCGCGCAAGCCTGCGCCGAGGCCGGTGCCGCCGGACCAGTTCTTGCGCCGTTTCGGCATCGCCGTCACCATGCCGGCGGTCGGGGTCGCCGCCGCGGCACGGCATTCAGCCGCGCCCGCCCGTCCGCGATCCTATTGCCTGCCGCTCCTCGACGCGCTGCGAACCCCAGAGCCTTACGGAGGACGGCGCCGCACCGTGCCTGCGCATGCCGCGCCGCGCATCATGCTCCCGGGCATCATTGCGCCGCACCGCCTGCCGGCGCCAGCTTCGCCCGACGATCCCGTCAGCGCGGTACGCCTCGCCCAGCGCCTCACGGCACTGGCCGCCGCCCTCGACGACCTGCCCGGACAGGCCCGGCGCTTCGCCCGCTGGAAGGCGCGCCGCGATGCGCGGCTCACCCGCCGCATCTCGCCGCTCAAGCCCGGCCGCCCGCCGGGCGGCAGGCTTGCCCGCATCGACGCCTCCGCCACAAGAGCAAAACGCTCCCACAAAATCCGCGAGGTGGACGAGATTCTCGCCCACGCGCATGCGCTGGCGCTCTACGCGCTCGACAACCCCGACACGTCATGACGTGGGCGCGGAACAGTCCGAACGTATCTTTTCCGAAGCGCCGAGTGCGTGTGCCTCCGCCCTTGCACGCGTCTACGGAGCAAAAAGCGCAGCAACAGCCATACGCGATTGCCCTGCTTACAAGGGGACGGTGGGCGCCTACCGCACCAGCATCGCACGCAGGTCGTTGACATTCGTCCCGGTCGGGCCGGGGGAAAAGAGGTCGCCGAGCGCATGGAACGCGCCCCAGGCGTCGTGCCGGGCAAGAAGCGCCTTGGGGTCGAGCCCCGTCCGGCGCAGGCGCAGCGCGGTGGTGTGGTCGGCAAACGCGCCGGCATTGTCCTCGGAGCCGTCGATGCCGTCCGTGTCGGCGGCGAAGGCGAAGATGCCTTCGACATCCTCGATGGCCAGCGCCAGCGACAGCAGAAACTCCGTGTTGCGGCCGCCGCGCCCGCCCTTCTCGCGGATGGTGACGGTGGTTTCGCCGCCCGAAAGCATCAGTACGGGCTTGCGGAACGGCCGGTCGCGCAGCGCCACCTCGCGGGCGATCGCCGCATGCACCCGGCCCACTTCGCGCGCCTCGCCCTCTATGGCGTCGGAGAGGATGACGGTTTTGATGCCCTGCCTTTCCGCCTCCGCTGCCGCGGCTTCGAGCGAGCGGGCGGCCGAGGCGATGACGTGCACCTCGTTGCGGGCGAAGCGCGGGTCGTCGGGACGCGGCGCATCGGCCAAGGGCGAGTCGAGATGGCTGAGCGCCGCCTCCGGCAGGGCGAGGGAATAGGCCTCCACCACGGCGCGGGCGTCCTCCCGTGTGGAGGCGTCGGGGACCGTCGGGCCGGAGGAGACAAGCGCCGGGTTGTCTCCGGGGATGTCGGAGACGATGAGCGAGACGACGCGGGCCGGATGTGCCGCGGCGGCGAGCCTGCCGCCCTTGATCGCCGAAAGGTGCTTGCGCACCGTGTTCATGGCCGAGATCGGCGCGCCGGAGGCGAGCAGCGCCTCGTTGACGGCGATCTCGTCCTCAAGGCTCATGCCGGCGGGCGGGGCGGGCAGCAGCGCCGAGCCGCCGCCGCAGACGAGCGCCACCACCAGATCGTCCTCGGTGAGCCCTTCGACCAGCTTCAGGAGGCGGCGGGCCGCTTCGAGCCCCGCCGCATCCGGCACCGGGTGGGCGGCCTCGACCACCTCGATGCGGCGCGTTTCGGCGCCATAGCCGTAGCGGGTGACGACGAGCCCTTCGAGCGGACCGTCCCATGCCTCCTCGAAGGCCCGTGCCATCTGTGCGGCACCCTTGCCGGCGCCGACGACGATGG
This sequence comes from Chelativorans petroleitrophicus, assembly GCF_025398195.1. Taxonomy (GTDB): domain Bacteria; phylum Pseudomonadota; class Alphaproteobacteria; order Rhizobiales; family Rhizobiaceae; genus Chelativorans; species Chelativorans petroleitrophicus. The sequence goes on from NZ_JAODNV010000006.1 coordinate 201,812, forward strand.
TGCGGCCCTTCGGCCGGGCGGGGAGGAAGTTGCGGATCACCTGTCTCGGATCGGCAGCAGCCACGGCGGCGCGGAAGAGGCTTTCGAAGAAGGGTTTGGGGTCAAGTGTGGTCATCCAATCGTTTCCTCGTGCCGCCGCAGTGTGTGCGGGCTAATCCGCTGCCTGCAATCCGCTTTTCACCGGCTTCCCCGCCACATATGTCTCCACCACCGCGCGGTCGTCGCCGAGTGTCTGCAGGACGAAGAGCTCTTCGGCAAGTGTTTCCGCCCGCTCCATGCGCAGCCGCATGGCGGGCGTGGCGCGCGCGTCGAGCACGACGAGGTCGGCGTCGGTGCCAGGTTCCAGCGTGCCGATGCGGCCATCGAGCGACAGCGCCTCGGCATTGCCGCGCGTGATCTGCCAGAAGGAGGCAAGCGGGTTCAGCTTCTCGCCATGGGAGGCGATGACCTTGTAGCCCTCGTCCATGGTCCTGAGCATGGAATAGTTCGTGCCGCCGCCGACATCGGTCGCGGTGGCGACGCGCAAGGGCCGAGCGCGCCGGCGGTAGCGGAAATAGTCGAACATGCCGGAGCCCAGGAACAGGTTCGACGTGGGGCAGAAGACCGCCACGGAGCCCGAGTCGGAGAGAGCGTCCGCCTCGCGCTCCGAGAGATGGATGCAGTGGCCCAAGAGGCTTTTCGGCCCCAACAGGCCGTATTTCTCGTAGATCGCCGTGTAATCCTCGCAGTCAGGATAGAGTTCGCAGGAGAGCGCGATTTCGGCGCGGTTCTCGGACAGATGCGTCTGGATATGGAGATCGGGATGTTCGGCGGCGAGCGCCCGCGCCATCTCCATCTGCTCAGGGCTCGAGGTGATGGCGAAGCGCGGCGTGATCGCGTAATGCAGCCGGTCCTTGCCATGCCATTTGGCGATCAGAGCTTTGCTGTCGTCATAGCCCGACTGCGGTGTATCGGTGAGGGCGGGCGGCGCGTTGCGGTCCATCATCACCTTGCCGGCAATGATGCACATGCCGCGGCGGTGGGCCTCGGCGAACAGGGCCTCGGCCGACTGCGGATGCACCGTGCAGTAGACGGCCGACGTGGTGTTGCCGTGGCGCACCATCTCATCCAGGAAGCAGGAGGCGATGCGCGCGGCGTGGGCGGCGTCGGCAAATTCCGACTCGGCTGGGAAGGTGTAGTTGTTGAGCCAGTCGAGCAACTCCGCCCCGTAGCTCGCGATCACCTGCATCTGCGGGAAATGCGCGTGGGCGTCGACGAAGCCCGGCAGGAGGAGGTGCGGGCGGTGATCGACGACCTCCGCATCCGGGGCGAGCGGCACGACGTCTCCATGAGAGCCCGCGGCGCGGATGACGCCGTCTTCCACGAGAACCGCCCCGTCTTCCTCATAGGCGTAGGAGCCGTGGTCGTCGGCGGAAAGCGGCTCTCTCAGGAAGGTGAGAAGCCGCGCGCGGATCAGGGTCTTGGTCATCGCACTCCTTTCGGGCGGGCTTCAGCGCGCCTCCTCGAACCACGCGGTGATAAGGCGCCGCTCCTCCTCCGTCATGCCCGAGACATTGCCTGGCGGCATGGCGTGGCTGCGGCCCGCCTGAAGATAGATCTCGCGGGCATGCGCGGCGATGTCCGCATCCGTATCGAGCCTGACGTTCTTCGGCGCGGCGTGGATGCCCTCGAAGCCGGGCTCGGCCGCATGGCACATGGAGCAGCGACCCATCACCGCATCGCGCACGGCAGGAAAATGCGCGGAGGCGACGAAGCGCTCCTCGGCGGCGGAAAGCCGGCGCTCGCCGGTGAGCACCGCCGGCGCCGTCGAAAGCCACATGATGATGACGAAGAGGATGGCAGACGCCGCCCACGTCCAGTGCGGGTTGCCCTTTCGCGCGTGGCGCGTGTTGAAATAGTGCCGGATGAGCACGCCGATGATGAAGATGAGCGCGGCGATGATCCAGTTGAACCGGGTGCCGAAGGCAAGCGGATAGTGGTTCGAGAGCATCAGGAAGATGACGGGCAGGGTGAGGTAGTTGTTGTGCAGCGAGCGCTGCTTGGCCTGCGCGCCGAGCTTCGGGTCCGGCTTCCGCCCGGCCTTGAGGTCGGCCACGACGATCTTCTGGTTGGGGATGATGATCAGGAAGACGTTGGCCGTCATGATGGTGGCGGTGAAGGCGCCGAGATGCAGGAAGGCGGCGCGGCCGGTAAACAGCTGGGTGTAGCCCCAGCCCATTGCCACCAGGATGACGTAGAGCACCAGCATCAGGCCGGTGTCGCTTTTGCCCAGCGGCGACTTGCAGAGCGCATCGTAGAGGAGCCAGCCGAGGCCGATCGAGGCGAGCGAGATGAGGATGCCGACGGGGGCGGAGACGTCGAGCACGTTGCGGTCGATAAGGTAGAGGTCGGCCCCGGCATAGTAGACGATGGCAAGCAGCGCGAAGCCCGAGAGCCAGGTGGAGTAGGACTCCCACTTGAACCAGGTGAGGTGCTCGGGCAGGGAGGCCGGGGCGACCAGATATTTCTGGATGTGGTAGAAACCGCCGCCATGCACCTGCCATTCCTCGCCGTGGACGCCTTCGGGCAGGCCGGGGCGCTTCACGAGGCCCAGGTCCAGCGCGATGAAATAGAAGGACGAGCCGATCCAGGCGATCGCCGTCACCACATGCAGCCAGCGCACGGCGAAGGAAAGCCAGTCCCACATTACGGCGAAATCGTTCATGCCAGTTCCCCGCTTCGGCTTGACGCCTGTCGTATCTCGGGTCGTATCCGGATCGACCCTTTGCCGACGTCATTCTCTCAGGTCATGGTAATACGGCTTCCGTTCTGAAGGAAAAGGGAAGGCGGGCGCGATGACTTTCAAATTTTTCTGGAAAATGGCGCGTCGCCTGCTTTGATAGGCGCATGGCCTATTTAGACAACATCGCTGTTTTCGTGCGCGTGGTGGAACTGGGCAGCCTTTCGGCTGCGGGGCGGGACATGCGCATCTCGCCGGCGGTCGCCTCCAACCGCATCAAGGAGCTGGAGAAGCATCTGGGTGTCAGGCTGCTCAACCGCACGACGCGGCAACTGACGCCAACCGAGCATGGCCGCGTCTTCTATGACGGGGCGAAGAAGGTTCTGGAGGCGGTGGAGGAGGCGGAAGGCGCGGTGGCGGCCCTTTCCGGCAGGCCGCGCGGTACCATCCGCGTGACTGCGCCGCTCGGGCTCGGCAAGAGGCTGATCGCCAGCGGCATCCCCGAGTTCCACGAGCGCTATCCGGAGATTTCGGTACGGCTCCGGCTTTCCGACCACGACGTGGACATCATGCGCGAGGGCATCGACGTTGCCTTCAAGCTGGGGCTCTTGGAAAGCTCCAGCCTGCGCATGCGCGGCATCATGGACTGCGAGCGCGTGCTTGCCGCCGCCCCCGCCTATCTCGCCCGGCGCGGCGAACCGGAGCGGCCGGAACAGCTCGTGGAAGACAGGCACGACTGCCTGATGCTGCGCTTTCCCGGAACGCGCGAATATTTCTGGACGCTGCAGACCGCCGAGGGGCCGAAGAAATTTGAGGTGCGCGGACCTTTCGATACGGATGATGGGGACGTGATCACCGGCTGGGCGCTCGAAGGGCACGGTATCATCAACAAGCCGCGCTTCGAGATCGAGCCTTTCCTGCGCGACGGGAGGTTGAAAATCATCCTGCCCGATACGCCGCCGGTGCCGGTGAAGCTCGCGGCCATCTACCCACACAGAAAGCTGCAGGACCCCAAGGTGCGCCTGCTCGTCGATTTCATGGCCGAGCGCTGCCAGCGCATGATCGGGGAAATCCTTAAGGGGAGGGTGATATGAAGAAAAAGAAGATTCCTCGTTTCAAAACGGATGAGGAAGTGGAAGCGTTCATCGAGAACGCTGATCTGAGCGAGTATGACCTTAGCGAGTTCAAGCCTTTCCGGTTCGATTTCGCTAAGGAGAAAGATGAAGACGAGAAGCCCGAGTCCCGCCCTCGTCCTTCGACAAGTTCAGGATAAGGGCTCTCGTCGGCGCTTCACGATGAGGCTTCCGTCAACGCCTCATGATGAATACTGATGCTTGGACAGGTTCGCTCGCCTTCACCCTCATCCTGAGCTTATCGAAGGGCGGGTGAAGGACAGATTTGCCTATTACTGCTGTAGCACCGCCCGCATCACCTCAGCCGCTGTCAGTGCGGCAATGACGGCGGGGCGCTTGTCGCGGAGATCGGCGCCGCCGATGGGGGTGACGAGCCGGGCGAGGCGGGCTTCCTCGCCGCCATTCTTCAGATACCAGTTCTTGAAGGTGGCCTTCTTGGTCTTGGAGCCGATCATGCCGACATAGGCGGCGTCGTTGCGCGCCAGGGCTTCGCCGGTGATCAGGAAATCGAGCGCGTGGTCGTGGGTGAGCACCACGAAGGCCGAGCCCGGCGGTGCGGAGCGTACCGCCTCCTCCGGGACCGCCGTAAGCCGGGTCTCGACCGCGTCCGGCATGCCCTCAAGCGCTTCGGCACGCGTCTCCACCACGACCGTGCGCACCGGAAGGAGCGCAAGTGCGGCGGCGAGCGCATGACCGACATGCCCGCCGCCGAAAAGATAGACATGCGGGCGCGCCGCATCCTCGGCCTCGGCGCGCCGCAACAGATCGGCACGCTCCCTCTCCCCCGCTATGCGGATATCGAGCGCCACACGCCCGCCGCAGCACTGGCCGATCTCCGGGCCCAGAGGGATATCGAGAGCGCCGGTTGCGATGTTCTCCGCAATCAACTCCCGCGCCTTGGCGATCGCCAGGAATTCGAGCTGTCCGCCGCCGATCGTGCCGAAGGTTTTTTCGGGCGAAACGACCATCCACGCACCGGCCTCGCGCGGCGTGGAACCCTTGGCTTCGGCGACGGTGACGAGAGCGGCAGCCGGGGCGGCGTCGAAGAAGGCAGCAAGGCGTTTGGCGAGCATCCCCGAAAGATAGTCGCGTGAGGCCATCCGATCTACTTCGCCGCTTCCGCCTTCAGCCGTTCCACGGCAAAAAGCACACGCTCGGGCGTGGCGGGGGCGTCGAGGCGCGGGCAGATCTTGTGATTGGCTACGCTCGCCACGGCGTCCGACAGCGCGTGCAGCACGGAGATCGCCAGCATGAAGGGCGGCTCGCCTACCGCCTTGGAGCGGTGGACGGTGGGCTCGGCATTTTCCGCCCAGTCGGCGAGCTTCACATTGAAGATCTTCGGCCGGTCGGAGGCGAGGGGGATCTTGTAGGTCGAGGGGGCATGGGTTCTGAGCATGCCCTTCTCGTCCCATACAAGCTCCTCGGTAGTAAGCCACCCCATGCCCTGGACGAAGCCGCCTTCGATCTGCCCAAGGTCGATGGCCGGGTTCAGCGAGCGGCCGGTCTCGTGCAGGATATCGACGCGCTCGACCATGTATTCGCCGGTCAGCGTATCGATCGAGACTTCCGTGCAGGCCGCCCCGTAGGCGAAGTAATAGAAGGGGTGGCCGCGCCCCTTCTCGCGGTCCCAGTGGATCTTCGGCGTCTTGTAGAAACCGGCCGCTGAAAGCTGGACGCGATCCATATAGGCTTGCTTCACGAGCTCGGCGAAGGGGATCTCCTGGTTGCCCACGCGCACCCGGTTCGGCAGGAAGACCACCTGCTCCTTCGGCACTTCGTAATGGCGGGCGGCAAAGTCGATCAGCCGGTTCTTGATCTGCCGGACGGCGTTTTGCGCCGCCATGCCGTTGAGGTCCGAGCCGGAGGAGGCGGCAGTGGCCGACGTGTTGGGCACCTTGCCGGTCGTGGTGGCGGTGATCTTCACGCGGTCGATGTCGATCTGGAACTCCTCGGCCACCACCTGGGCGACCTTTACATAGAGCCCCTGGCCCATTTCGGTGCCGCCGTGGTTCAGGTGCACCGAGCCGTCGGTATAGACATGCACCAGCGCACCCGCCTGGTTGAAATGGGTGGCGGTGAAGGAGATGCCGAACTTGACCGGCGTCAGCGCGATGCCGCGCTTGACGATATCGCTCGTGGCGTTGAATTCCGCGATGGCGCGGCGGCGGCCGGCATAGTCCGCGGTCTCCTCCAGCTCCGCGACGATGCGGTGGACGATATTGTCCTCCACCTTCTGGTGGTAGGGCGTGACATTGCGGTCAGTCTCCCCGTAAAAATTCCGCTTGCGGATTTCGAGCGGGTCCTTGCCAAGGGCGAAGGCCACTTCTTCGATGATGCGCTCGGCCCCCACCATGCCTTGCGGTCCGCCGAAGCCGCGGAAAGCGGTGTTCGACACGGTGTTGGTGTAGAGCGGCGCGGAGACGGCGCGCACGGCGGGGTAGAAATAGGCGTTGTCGCAGTGGAACAGCGCGCGGTCCGTCACCGCGCCCGACAGATCGGCCGAAAAGCCGCAGCGCGCGGCATATCTCAGGTCCACGCCGAGAATGGTTCCATCGTCGTCGAAGCCCACCTCGTAATCGATCAGAAAATCGTGCCGCTTGCCGGTGGCGATCATGTCGTCGTCGCGGTCAGGGCGGAGCTTTACGGGCCGGCCGGTGCGCTTTGCCGCGAGGGCCGCGACGGCAGCGAACAGGTTCGCCTGCGTTTCCTTGCCGCCGAAGCCGCCACCCATGCGGCGCACCTCGATGGTGACGGCATGGGAGGGGATGCCGAGCACATGCGCCACCATGTGCTGCACCTCGCTCGGGTGCTGTGTGGAGGAATGGACGGTGACATCCATGTCCTCGCCCGGTACGGCGAGCGCAATCTGGCCTTCGAGGTAGAAATGGTCCTGCCCGCCGACCCGCATCCTCCCCTTGATGCGGCGCGGCGCGGCGCTCAGTGCCTTTTCCACCTCGCCGCGCTCGAGCTTCAGCGGCTTGGTGACGAGCCGGGGGCTTGCCGGGTCCGCGTCGGCTGCATCGATCAGCGCCGGCTGCTCCTCATATTCGATCTTCGCCAGGCGGCAGGCGCGCCGCGCGGCCTCGCGTGTTTCCGCGATAACAGCAAAGAGCGGCTGGCCGAAGAACTGCACCTCGTTTTCGGGAAAGACGGGTTCGTCGTTAAGGCCGGTCGGGCTGATATCGTTGTGGCCGGGTATGTCCTTCGCCGTCAGCACGGCGACGACGCCGGGTGCCGCCTCGACCTCCGAAAGGTCCATTTTGCGGATGGTGCCGTGGGCGATGGTCGAAAGCCCCAGATAGGCATGCAGCGTGCCCGCCGGCTCGGGCATGTCGTCGATATAGATTGCCTCGCCGGTGACATGCTTATGGGCCGAGTCGTGGCGAAGGGAGTGCGCAACGCCACCCGCAATCGCCGGCTTCTTGAGATCGAGAGCCTCGTGCCTGGTCATCATGCGGCCTCATAACGCGTTAAATGCAGCGGACCGCCAGCCTCGGTCGTCTCCAGGAAGAAGCGCTTCAGAAGGTTCTTCGCCGCAAGCATGCGGTACTCGGCAGAGGCGCGCATGTCGGTGATCGGCGCGAAGTCCCGCTCATATGCGGGAAGGGCCTGTTCGACCGTTTCCATGGTCCACGGCTTGCCGGTGAGTGCGGTCTCCACGGCGAGCGCGCGTTTCGGCGTTGCGGCCATGCCGCCATAGGCGATGCGCGCCGAGGCAACCGTGCCATCCGCCGCAGTCTTCAGCGCGAAGGCGCCAAGCACCGTGGTGATGTCCTCATCGCGCCGCTTGGAAACCTTCCAGACGGCAAAGCGCGTGTCCGCGCCGGGCAGCGGCACGTGAACGGCTTCCACGAACTCGCCCGGCTGCCGGTCCTGCTTGCCATAGGCGATGAAGAAATCTTCGAGCGGGATGGTGCGCCGGCTGTTGCCCTTGCGCAGGGTAAGCGTCGCGCCCAGTGCGATCAGCGGCGGGGGTGTGTCGCCGATGGGCGAACCATTGGCGATATTGCCGCCGATCGTGCCCATGTTGCGGACTTGCTCGCCGCCGATGCGGTCGATCAGCCCCCCGAACGCCGGAATGCGTGAGGCAAGCAGCGCGTAGGCGTCCGAATAGCTGACGCCTGCGCCGATGGTGAGTGTACCGTCCTTCTCGGAGATGGAGCGCAGTTCCTCCAGCCCGCCGATGAAGACGACGGGGGCGATCTCGCGCATGAATTTCGTCACCCAGAGCCCGACATCCGTACTGCCGGCAACGATGGTGGCCTTGGGCTCGGCTTCGAGCACCGCTGCCAGATCGTCGACGGATGCCGGGATGACGAGGCGCTGACGGCCTTCGCCGATCTCCACGCGGCCGCCGTCCTTCATCGCCTTTAAAGCGGATATCACCGCTTCGCGTTCGACGGCGAGCGGATCGGCGGCGGCATCGCCATAGGAGGAGATGGCGCGGGCGGCGCGCACGATCGGCTCATAGCCGGTGCAGCGGCACAGATTTCCCTGCAGCGCCTTCTCGATCGCCCGGTCGGAAGGGGCGGGATCGCGCATCCACAGCGCATAGAGCGCCATGACGAAGCCGGGCGTGCAGAAGCCGCATTGCGAGCCATGGAAATCCACCAGCGCCTGCTGCACCGGATGCAAGCTGCCGTCCGGCCGTTTCAGGTGTTCGACGGTGACAACATGGCAGCCGTCGAGCGAGGCGAGGAAGCGGATGCAGGCATTGACGCTCTCATAGACGAGGTTGCCGCCGGAAAGCCGGCCGACGAGCACGGTGCAGGCGCCGCAGTCGCCTTCTGCGCACCCTTCCTTCGTGCCGGTCAGACGGCGCTCGAGACGCAGATAGTCGAGCAGCGTGCGGTCCGGCCGCACGTCGGAGAGGGCGACCCTGGTGCCGTTCAGGAGGAAGCGGATTTCGCTGCGGACGGCGGGCATCAGCTTCCCCGGTAGGTCGAATAGCCGTAAGGCGAGACGAGCAGCGGTACGTGGTAGTGCGCGCGCTCGGCCATGCCGAAGCGGATGGGCACCACATCGAGGAAGGCGGGGGAGGGCAGAGCCGTGCCTTTCGCGCGCAGATAGGCACCCACCTCAAAGACGAGTTCGTATTCGCCTGGCGCGAAGGCATCGCCTTCCAGCAGCGGCGCGTCGCAGCGGCCGTCCGCATTGGTGCGCACGGTTTTGATGTGCGTCCGGTTTTCGCCCTCCAGCCGGTAGAGCGCAATTTCCATCCCGTCGGCGGGCTTGCCTGCCGCCGTGTCCAGAACATGGGTGGTCAGCCGGCCCTCGCCCTGGTTGCCCATGCGATCTCCCCTTTCTGTTCTTCTTGAAACGATTGTGCGGCAAATCCGATGCGCACATAAGGGGGGTGCACTGGAAAGGCTGCATAAAGACTTTCAAATTTTTCGTGAGAATGCTCGCTCATTGCTTCGATTATCCTCGAAAAAAGGCGAAATGTGGCTGCAGGAGAGACGTGAAACAGTGACGCGCTATGTCCGCAACATGCGTGGCTATGGCTCCAACCCGCCAGACCCGAAATGGCCGGGCGGCGCCTATGTCGCGGTGCAGTTCGTCGTGAACTACGAAGAAGGCGGCGAGAACTGCATTCTTCATGGAGACGAGGCTTCTGAGGCGTTCCTGTCCGAGGTCGTCGGGGCTGCGCCTTGGCCCGGCATGCGGCACTGGAACATGGAGTCGATCTACGAGTACGGCGCGCGCGCCGGCTTCTGGCGGCTCCACCGCATGTTTACCGAAGCCGGTGTGCCCGTCACCGTCTATGGTGTCGCCAGCGCGCTTGCCCGCTCGCCCGAGCAGGTGGCGGCCATGAAGGAAGCGGGCTGGGAGATCGCAAGCCACGGCCTGCGCTGGATCGACTACCGCGCCCATTCGGCAGAGGACGAGCGGCGCGATCTGCAGGAGGCGGTGAGGCTCCATACGGAAGTGGTGGGCGAGGCGCCGAAAGGCCTTTATCTCGGGCGCACGTCGGCCAACAGCGTGAAGCTTGCCATCGAGCATGGCGGGTTCGAGTGGATTTCCGATACCTATGACGACGACCTGCCCTACTGGATCGACCATGACGGGCACGGGAATGCGACGCGGCCGCAGCTCGTCATCCCCTATACGCTCGACGCCAACGACATGCGTTTTGCGACGGCTCAGGGTTTCAATTCGGGCGACCAGTTCTTTGCTTATCTGAGGGATGCGTTCGACACGCTTTATGAAGAGGGCAGGGCCGGCCGGCCAGCGATGATGAGCGTCGGGCTGCACTGCCGTCTCATCGGCAGGCCGGGGCGGGCAGCTTCGCTCAAGCGCTTCATTGACTATGTGAAGGGGCATGACAGGGTATGGCTGCCGCGCCGCATCGACATTGCCCGGCACTGGATGGAGCATCATCCTTATGAGGCGCCGACGCTGCGGCCGAGCCGGATGGAAAAGGCCGAGTTTGTGGAGCGCTTTGGCTCGATCTTCGAGCATTCGCCATGGATCGCCGAACGGGCTTACGCGCTGGAGCTCGGGCCCGCGCACGATAGTGCAGCGGGCTTGCACAACGCCCTGGCGCGCGTCTTCCGCTCGGCAAGCGAGGAGGAGCGGCTGGGTGTGCTCAAGGCACACCCGGACCTTGCCGGCAAGCTCGCCGCGGCCCGGCGTCTGACGCCGGAGTCGGCGAAGGAACAGGCGTCCGCAGGACTCGATGCGCTGACGGATGAGGAGCGCGCGCGCTTTACCGATCTCAATCAGCGCTACACGGCGAAATTCGGCTTTCCCTTCATCATCGCCGTCAAGGACAATACGAAGGAAAGCATTCTGCAGGCGTTCGAAAAGCGCATCGAGAACAGCCGTGAGGAGGAGTTCGCCACCGCCTGCGCGCAGGTGGAGCGCATCGCCTACCTGAGGCTCAAGGACATTCTGCCGTCATGACCGGAACCTATTACGCTCCCACGGGTGGGCACCCGCCGCAGACGGACCTTTTGACGGGTCGTGCGGTCTTCACCGAGGCTTACGCGGTGATCCCCAAGGGCGTGATGCGCGACATCGTGACGAGTGTGCTGCCCTTCTGGGAAAAGACCCGCGCCTGGGTCATCGCGCGCCCGCTTTCGGGCTTTGCCGAGACTTTCTCGCAATACATCATGGAGGTGCAGCCCGGCGGCGGCAGCGAGAAGCCGGAGCCCAACAACCAAGCCGAAGCGGTGCTCTTCGTGGTCGAGGGGGAGCTGACGGTGGAGCTGGACGGCCAAAGCCATCGGATGGAGCCGGGCGGCTACGCTTTCCTGCCACCGGCAAGCCGCTGGACGGCGCGCAATGAGGGTTCCGCGCCCGTGCGCTTCCACTGGATCCGCAAGGCCTATGAGGAGGTGGAGGGCATTCCGCTGCCGGAAGCCTTCTTCATCAATGAGAAGGACGTCGCGCCCACGCCCATGCCGGGCACGGAGGGACGGTGGGCGACCACGCGCTTCGTCGACCCGGATGATGTCCGCCATGACATGCATGTGACGATCGTCACCTTCGAGCCCGGCGCGGTCATTCCTTTCGCGGAAACGCATGTGATGGAGCACGGGCTCTATGTGCTGGAAGGCAAGGCGGTCTATCGCCTCAACCGGGACTGGGTGGAGGTCGAGGCGGGCGATTTCATGTGGTTGCGCGCCTTCTGCCCACAGGCCTGCTATGCGGGCGGCCCGGGAAAGTTCCGCTACCTGCTCTATAAGGATGTCAACCGGCATGCGGCGTTGAAGCCGCTGTGGCGGGCAACCGGCCGATGAAAATCAATGCGGCCCCACTGACACGCGAAGCCTTCGCGCCTTTCGGCGACGTGATCGACACGGAAGGCGCGCAAAGCTTCCTGATCAACAACGGCATGACGCGCCGCTTTCACGATCTGGCGAAGGTGGAGGCGAAGGGGGAGGGCGCGCGGGTGCTCATCAGCATCTTCCGCGGCCAGCCCTATGAATTTCCGCTTGCCCTGAGAATGGTGGAGCGGCATCCGCTCGGCAGCCAGGCTTTCGTGCCGCTTTCGCCGCAACCGTTTCTGGTCATCGTCTGTCCGGACGAGGCGGGCCGGCCGGGCACGCCGCTTGCCTTCCTCACCAGGCCGGGGCAGGGGGTGAACTACGCGCCTGGAACATGGCACGGCGTGCTGACGCCGATCAGGCGGGAGCAGGAGTTTCTTGTGGTCGACCGGGGCGGCGAGGGCAACAATCTGGAAGAGTTCTTCTTTTCCGATCCCTACCAGATCCATCTGCCGGAGTAGCCATGAAACCTGACGAAAGCCTCGTGAGCCGGCTGCTGGACGTGATCGAGCATGACATCGTGCCGAAGACGCGGGCAGGCGTGGCGGCCGGAAACAAGATTTTCGGGGCAGCGATCCTAAAGAAAAGCGACCTCTCCCTGGTGCTGGCGGAGACCAACAACGAGCTGGAAAACCCGCTCTGGCATGGGGAGATGCATGCCTTGAAGCGGTTTTACGAAATGCCGAAGGAGGAACGGCCAGACACGAAGGACTGTCTCTTCCTTTCCACGCATGAGCCTTGCTCGCTGTGCCTTTCGGCCATCACATGGACCGGCTTCGACAATTTCTTCTATCTCTTCAGTCATGAGGATTCGCGCGACGCCTTCGCCATTCCGCATGACCTCAAAATCCTGAAAGAGGTCTTCCGGCTGGAGCCGGGCGGCTATGCGGCGGAAAACGCCTTCTGGAAAAGCTATTCGATCCCCGCTCTGGTGCGGGATTTTCCCGAGCCGGCAAGAGAAAGGGACACGGAAAGGATAGCGCAGCTTTCCGCGATTTATGCTGGGCTTTCGCAAACCTACCAGAAGAGCAAGGCGGAGAACGACATCCCGCTGAATTGAGAGCTATTCGTTGAACAGGTCCGAATGTGTGCCCGTGCGCGCCAGATGGAGTTCATCTCGCGAAATTCTGTAGATCAGCAGCCAGTCCGGCTCGATATGTGCATCGCGATAGCCGCCCCAGTTTCCCTTCAGGGGGTGGTCCCGGTAAGCTGGGGGGCAGAGGCCTCTGTTCAATCAGGATTTTCGGCAACGCTTGCAGCTTGGTAAGGTCCTTACCGCGTTTCTGAGCTGTTTTGACGTCGCGTTTGAACTGGCTCGACCGGACGAACCAGCACGTCAGATGCCCAGATCCTTGAACAGTTCCTCGGCAGAGTCGAACTTCTTGCCCTTGCCGGCGTCCAGTTCCTTCATCGCTTTGATCGTCGTCGCATTCGGCACCTTCACAGGGAAAGGCACCGCCTTGTCGCGCGCGACGCGGACAAGGGCCATGCGGATATAGTCGGAAATGGTTAGCCCCATTTCCGCAAGCGCAGAGGCCGCTTCTTCCTTGGTCTCTGCGTCTATGCGCGCACGAACGACAGTATCCGTAGCCATGGCTTTGCTCCTTCGTGGCCGAATGTGGTTACAATCGGCCACGCGTACAAGAGCCAGCCGCCCTAGACCCGCTCCATCGCCAGTGCGATGCCCTGGCCGACACCGATGCACATGGTGGAGAGGGCCAGCTTCGCGCCGCGTTCCCTGAGCTCCAGAGCAGCGGTACCCGAGATGCGCGCCCCCGACATGCCGAGCGGATGGCCAAGCGCGATGGCGCCGCCGTTCGGATTCACGTGCTCCGCGTCCTCGGGGATACCGAGGTCGCGGAGCACGGCGATGCCTTGGGAGGCAAAGGCTTCATTGAGCTCGATGATATCGAAGTCCGATGGTTTCAGGCCAAGGCGAGCGCAGAGCTTCTTCGTCGCGGGCGCCGGCCCCATGCCCATGATGCGCGGCGGCACGCCGGCGGTCGCTCCGCCCAGAATGCGGGCTATGGGGGTCAAGCCGTATTTCGTTGCCGCTGCTTCGGAAGCGACGATCAGGGCAGCCGCGCCGTCATTGACGCCCGAGGCGTTGCCGGCCGTCACCGTGCCGCCCTCGCGGAAGGGGGTAGGCAGCTTGGCAAGCTTCTCCACCGTGGTGCCGGGGCGAGGATGTTCGTCCTTGTCGACGATGACCGGATCGCCCTTGCGCTGCGGGATGGTGACGGGCACGATCTCCTTCGCCAGCCGCCCGTTCTCCTGCGCGGCCACAGCCTTTTCCTGGCTGCGAACCGCAAAAGCGTCCTGATCGGCGCGGCTGATGGAAAAATCCTCCGCCACGTTCTCTCCCGTCTCGGGCATGGAATCGACGCCGTATTGCGCCTTCATCAGCGGGTTGATGAAGCGCCAGCCGATGGTGGTGTCGTAGATCTCCGCATTGCGGGAGAAGGCCGTCTCCGCCTTGGGCAAAACGAAGGGGGCGCGGCTCATGGACTCCACGCCGCCCGCGATCATGAGCTCGGCCTCGCCGGCCCTGATGGCGCGGGCGGCGGTGGCGACCGCATCCATGCCCGATCCGCAGAGGCGGTTGATCGTCGTGCCCGTCACTTCGACGGGAAGGCCAGCAAGCAGCAGCGCCATGCGGGCGACGTTGCGGTTGTCCTCGCCCGCCTGGTTGGCGCAGCCATAGATCACGTCGTCCACCGCGGCCCAGTCGACGCCGCGGTGACGCTCGATCAGCGCCTTGAGCGGAATGGCTGCCAGGTCGTCGGCGCGCACGGGGGAAAGCGCGCCGCCGAAGCGGCCGATCGGCGTGCGCACATAGTCGCAGATGAAGGCTTCGGCCATCGCGTCGTTTCCTTCCAGGTCACTTGCCCTTGTGGGCAGCCTCGGTACGCGCCTTCAGATCGCGCAGCGTCTTCAGCTCGAGCTCGGTCGGAGGCGGAGTCTCTTCCACCTTCTCGGCGAACTTCACTTCCCAGCCGCAGGTTTCCTGCACCATCTCGCGGGTGACACCCGGATGCATGGAAACCACCGTGAACTCCTTCGTCACCGGGTCCGGCTTCCAGACGGCGAGATCGGTGATGAGAAGCGTCGGCCCTTTGGTGGTAATGCCCAAGCGCTGGCGGTGGTCGCCGCCCTCGCCATGGCCGAAGGAGGTATAGAAATCGATCTTCTCCACCAGCCCGCGCTTTGACTGGGCCATGGTGATATACACCTCACCGCAGGAGGAGGCGATCTCCGGCGCGCCGCCGCCGCCCGGCAGGCGCACCTTCGGCTTGTGATAGTCGCCGATGACGGTGGTGTTGATATTGCCGAATTTGTCGAGCTGCGCGGCGCCGAGGAAGCCGATGGTGATGCGTCCGCCTTGCAGCCAATAGCGAAACATCTCCGGCACCGAAACGGTGGTGAGCGCGGTGTCGCACAGCTCGCCATCGCCGATCGAAAGCGGCAGCACGTCGGGCGCGGTGCCGATCGTGCCGGATTCATAGATCAGCGTGATGTCCGGCGCATGGGTGAGGCGGGCGACATTGCAGGCCGCCGAGGGCGCGCCGATGCCGACGAAGCAAACATCCTCATTCGTCAGCGCGCGCGAGGCGGCAATGGTCATCATCTCGTTGGCGGTAAAATCGCTCATTTCGCCACCCTCAGCTTCTCGACCCGTGCGGCGAAATCCTCAGGTTTCGCCTTGATGACGTTTTCCTCCATCCATGCGGTGAACCGCTCGCGGTCAGCGGAGACCTCGTCCCATTCCAGATAGGAGGCATTGTCGCGTGCGTAGTAGCCGTGCGTGTAGGACGGATGGGAACCGCCGGGGACGACGGCGATCGCCGTGATCGTCCAATGCGGCAGGATGCAGAGATTGGGATGGAGGCCGGTGAAGTTGTCCACCACCTCCTCCACGGTCACCACCGCGCGTCTTGCGGCCAGCACCGCCTCCTTCTGGATACCGATGATGCCTTCGACGAGCACGTTGCCCTTCTTGTCGGCCTTCTGGGCATGGATGAAGGTGACGTCGGGACGCACGGAGGGGACGGCCGCCAGCTTCTCGCCGGTGAAGGGGCAGGTGATGCTCTTGATGTTGGGATTGACCTCGGCCAGCCCGGCGCCGCGATAGCCGCGGAAGACGGCAAAAGGCAGGCCTGCGGCGCCCGCCTCATAGGCGTTCGCCATGGCGGCGTGGGAATGCTCCTCGATCTCGACGCTGCGCGGCCAGCCGTTCTCCACTGCGTCGCGCACGCGCCGCAGGAGGCCCACGCCCGGATTGCCGACATAAGAGAAGACGAGCTTCTTCGCCATGCCCATGCCGACCATCTGGTCGTAGATGAGGTCGGGCGTCATGCGAATGAGTGTCAAATCCTTGAAGCCCTGCCGGATCGCCTCATGGGCGGCCGCTGTGGGGATAAGGTGAGTGAACCCTTCAAACGCGGCGGTATCGCCATCCTTCAGGTTTTCGCGAACCGCCTGATCGAGCGGCATGAAGCGAGCCATGCAGCGCCTCCAAATGTTCGTATTGCGAACAGAAGTTTTACATGCGATACAAGTTAAATGACGGAAAACGGCGAGTCAATGGAAGGAACGACGCAGGAAGGCCGCGATCTCGTGGGATCGCTGGCCAAGGGATTGCGTGTCATCGAGGCTCTGGCTGCCGCGCCCCGGGGCCTGCGGCTGACGGAAGTGGCCGAAGCGTCGGGGCTCACGCGCGCCGGGGCGCGCAGGCTGCTCCTAACGCTTGTTGCCGAAGGCTATGCACGACAGGAAGGGCGGCAGTTTCTGCTGACGGCGAGGCTGCTTTCGCTTGCCCGCTCCTGGCTCGGCGGTTCTACATTGTGGACTTTCGCGGAGCCCATCATGCACGAGGTTTCGCAGCGGCTCGGGGAATCCTGTTCGGCGGCCGTGCTTGAAGGGGATGATATCGTCTATGTGGCGCGCGTGGCCGGCAGGCGCATCATGTCCGTTTCGCTTACGGTCGGCGCGCGTCTGCCAGCCTACTGCACATCCATGGGCAGGGTGCTTCTGTCAGATCTGGACGATGCCGAACTCGCCCGTTTTCTGGAGAAGGCGGCGATCCGCGCCAACACACCCAAGACGGTGACGGACCGGCATGCTCTTGCGCGTCTGGTGGCTGAGGTCCGGCGGGCAGGCTACGCCATCGTCGACGAGGAACTGGAGCTGGGTCTCCGGTCGATCGCCGTACCGGTGCGCGGGCGCACCGGGCGCATCGTGGCGGCAATCAACGTTTCCACCCAGTCGGCGCGATTTTCTTGCGCAGAAATGCGCGAGGTTATCCTGCCGCTTCTTCGTGCGGCAGCGGGGAAGATCGAGGACTTTCTGGCCGTACACTAGAATGCGGAACGCCATCACGCGGCACTCCTGGAGTCCTTTTTGTCCGCCTCTGTCTCCTGACCGCCTTCGAGTATGTCGCGCATCTTGCGGGCGAGGCGCTCCTGAAGGCGGGCATGCAGAACCTTCTCCCAAACTTCGTCGTTGGCCGCGGCCTGAGGGGGCATCGACAAAAGGCTGTCGATGACGGATTCGGGATCGTCACGTGAAAGAAGCGCTTCGATTTCCTCTTCCACCTTCTTGTCAGCAGTCATCCTGAGCCTCCGAGTCACAGGCATGATTCCTGCCCCGGAATCCTGACTGGATGAAGGCATCAGGATGAAGATTTGACGACGGTGTTATAGAAAAATATGCCGTCCCTGCGCCTTGCGGCGGGACGGCAGTCCGCCCGCGCCTTGAAGGGCACGGGCAAGCTGAAGATGCCGCTTAAGTCTCTAGACGTAGCGATTGACGATGTTTTCCAGCTTTTCCTGCCGGCCGGAGACGGGCTGCGGGTTCAGATTTTCGCGCATCACGCGCTCGGCGATCTCTTCCAGCGTACGCTCGCCCTTGAGCATCGCTTGCGCTTCGGGCTCGTTCCAGCGGGCGTAACGTTCCTCCAGCGGCGCGGAAAGCGCTTTGTCCTCGATCATCGCGGCCGCCGCCTTGAGCCCGCGCGCGCAGACGTCCATCGCACCCACATGGGCGGCTATCAGGTCTTCCGGGTCGAGCGACTGGCGGCGCAGCTTGGCGTCGAAATTGGTGCCGCCCGTGGTAAATCCGCCGGCCTGCAGGATGTAATAGTAGGCAAGCGCCACTTCGGGAACGTTGTTCGGGAACTGGTCGGTGTCCCAGCCTGACTGATAGTCGTTGCGGTTCATGTCGATGGAGCCGAGAATCCCGAGACTCGCCGCCATCGCCAGCTCATGCTCGAAAGAGTGGCCGGCAAGCAGGGCGTGGCCCTGCTCGATATTCACCTTCACCTCGTTCTCGAGCCCGTACCGCTTCAGGAAGCCGTAGACCGTGGCGACGTCATAGTCATACTGGTGCTTGGTGGGCTCCTGCGGCTTCGGCTCGACCAGGATCGTGCCCTTGAAGCCGATCTTGTGCTTGTAGTCGACCACCATGGAAAGGAAGCGGCCAAGCTGGTCGAGTTCGCGGCTCAGGTCGGTGTTGAGCAGCGTCTCGTAGCCCTCGCGCCCGCCCCACAGCACATAGTTCTCGCCGCCCAGCCGCTTGGTCACGTCCATGCAGGATTTCACCGTGGCCGCAGCATAGGCGAAGATGTCCGGGTCGGGATTGGTGGCGGCGCCCGCCATATAGCGGCGGTGGGAGAAGAGATTCGCCGTGCCCCAGAGAAGCTTTACGCCGGTTTTCTCCATCTTCCCGGCGAAATAGTCGGCGATCTCGTCGAGCCGCGCCACGCTTTCGGCGAAGGTCGCACCCTCCGGCCGCACATCGGCGTCGTGGAAGGTGAAGAAGGGAACGCCCAGAATCTCGAACATCTCGAAGGCGACATCGGCCTTGAGCTTCGCATGCTCCATCGTGTCGCCGAACCAGGGGCGCTCGAAGGTCTGGCCGCCGAAGGGGTCGCCTCCCGGCCAGACGAAATTATGCCAGTAGCAGACGGCGAAACGCAGATGGTCCTCCAGGCGCTTGCCGAGAACCTTCTCGTCCGGATTGTAATGGCGGAAGGCCAGCGGATTGCCGCTCTCCGGCCCCTCGTAGCGAACAGGCGACAGGTCGCCGAAAAATCCAGTGCTCATGCGGTAGCTCCTCGTATAGCCGGGTAGAGAGCGCGGTAGCGCCGGTATTCTTCCTCGAAGGCAGGGCGAAGCGCGGCATCGGGCTCGATGACGGCCGCAATGGCTGGCGGCGTGCAGACGGCGAGGGGGTCCGCGCCTTCCGCCGCGATCAAACCGAGACGCGCCGCGCCAAAGGCCGCGCCGAAATCGCCCTCCGCCGGCACTTCGACCGTCACGCCGAGCGCCGTCGCGATGGCCTTCAGCCAGTAGGTGGAGCGCGACCCGCCGCCGATGGCCGTGACGCTGGAAAGCTCCGTACCTGCCTGCCTCAGAGCTTCCAGGCTGTCGCGGAAGGCGAAGGCGACACCTTCGACCACCGCCTGTGTGAGCGCGGCGCGGTCCGTACGGTGCGCAAGGCCGGTGAAGCTGCCGCGGATGATCGCGTCGTTGTGGGGTGTGCGTTCGCCCGAAAGATAGGGCAGGAAGGTGACGCCGGAGGGCGTCTTGAGCTCCTCGCCCAGTTCGCGCGTCAGATCGCTCGGCGTGGCGCCGGTGATACCCGCAAGCCAGTTGAGGGAGTCTGTCGCCGAAAGGATCACCCCCATCTGATGCCAGGTGTTCGGCAAGGCGTGGCAGAAGGTGTGGACGGCGCTTTCAGGATTGGGAAGATAGGTTGCGTTCGAGGCGAAGAGCACCCCGGACGTGCCGAGCGACACGAAAGCGGCACCCGGCTTTACGGTGCCCGCGCCGCAGGCCGAGGCTGCGTTGTCTCCCGCGCCGCCCGCCACGACGACGTTCGAGCCCATGCCCCAGCGGCCGGCAAGTTCGGCCCGCAAGGTGCCCGCTCTTTCGGTGCCTTCGACAAGGCGCGGCATATGCCCTTCGGTCAGCGCCGTCGCTTCCAGCAGGTCCGCCGACCAGCGCCGTTCTTTCACGTCTAGCCATGCGGTGCCGGCTGCGTCCGACATTTCGGAAATATGCTCGCCGGTAAGCCACAGGCGCAGATAGTCCTTGGGCAGCAGCACCTTCGCGGTTCTGGAGAAGGTCTCGGGCTCGTTCCGCTGCACCCAAACGAGTTTCGGCGCGGTGAAGCCGGGAAAGACGATGTTGCCCGTAATCTCACGGAAGCGCGGATCGGCGTCGAGCTCCGCCGCTTCCCGGTGGCTGCGCGTATCGTTCCACAGGATGCAGGGCCTGAGTGGTTTGTCGTCTTCGCCTAGCAGCGTCGCCCCGTGCATCTGGCCGGAAAGTCCAATGCCGCGCACGGCGGCGAGCGCATCTCCATGGGAGCTTTTGAGCGCCGAAATGGCCTCTTCCGTGGCCGCGATCCACTGCGCCGGGTCTTGCTCCGACCACCCGGCATGGGGGCGCGAAACCTCCAGGGCCCCGGTTGCTGAAGCGACGATCCTCTGCGACTCGTCGATCAGCAACGCCTTGACCCCGGACGTGCCGAGATCGAGACCAAGATACATGTCTTTCCTCCCAGGCTGCCGCGGATCTGAGGCCTTCGCGCCGGATCAGCCATTTATTTCGCGTTTCGAATAAATATGCACAACCTGCCGCCCGAGGCAATTATCGGTCGGCAAAAAACTGATTGGCTGATGGTGTTTCCGGCTTTGCTTTCTTCACAAGGGCGCAGGCCGGCTTTACTGTGCAGCCAGCAGCCAGAGGAAGAATTTCATGCCTGAAAGAAGCCTGCTTGCCACCCTCCTTGTGCCGGGCAAGGTCCCGTCCCTTGCGGCGAGCCGCCTGGAAGAGAATTTCCGTCTCATCCGAATTGAGCGCGCCGACCCCGCGCTGGTGACGGAAGAGATGAAACAGTCCGTGCAGGGGATGCTCGGCATAACGGTCATCGACGCCGCCTTCATCGATGTCTTTCCGAACCTCGAGATCATCGCCAATCTGGGTGTAGGCTATGATTCGATTGATGCGGCTCATGCTGGCAAGAAGGGCGTCATGGTGACGAACACGCCCGACGTGCTCACCGAAGAGGTTGCCGATACCACAATCGGCCTGCTCATCAACACGGTGCGCGAACTGCCGAAGGCGGAGAAATGGCTGCGCGAGGGCCGCTGGGTGCGTGAGGGTTCCTATCCTCTCACGAAAGCGACGCTACGCGGGCGCAGCGTGGGCATATTCGGGCTGGGACGGATCGGACGCGCCATAGCCCGCCGCATAGAAGCCTTCGGCCTGCCGGTGAGCTATCACAATCGCCGCAAGATCGAGGACGTCTCTTACAGCTACTATCCCACGCTGGTATCGCTGGCGGAGGCGGTTGACACGCTGATCTCCGTGGCACCCGGCGGCGCGGCCACCCAAAAGGCGGTGGATGCCACCGTGCTGCGGGCGCTCGGCCCCAACGGCGTTTTCATCAACATCGGACGGGGAACCAGCGTGGATGAGGAGGCGCTGATTGCCGCCCTTCGCGACGGCACCATCCTAGCCGCAGGCCTCGATGTCTTCGCGGACGAGCCCAACGTGCCGCAGGCGCTGCTCGACTGCGAAAATGCCTGTCTGCTGCCACATGTGGGCTCGGCTACCGTGCATACGCGTCAGGCGATGGCGGACCTGATGGTCGACAATCTCATTTCCTGGTTCACCAAGCGGCAGGCGCTGACTCCGGTGCCCGAGACGGCCAACGTTAAGGCGAGGACATACTCCTAGCTTAGGTTAGGTGCGCCTTATTCTCGCCAATCAAGCTCGCATTAACGATTTGGAGCGAACATGCGATTCGTCGCAGAGTCCTTGGTGCGTGCCAATGAAACTTATGTTTCCCGCCTTGGCCTCCGTTGGCTTAGTTGGAGCTCTGGCGTTTGTCGTGCCCCAAAATCCCGACGTGGCACCGTCAGCGCCCTCTCTTCAGCAAAGCAAGGAGGCACTGGTAAGCTACAAGCTTAGCGTTTCAGGCCAGGAAGGAAGCTGCACCGTCGTAAAGCGCGGCGCGACTGAGGCGGGGCGCGCGGAACTGGAGCTTGACGAGAACTGCGTTCTCATGCTGCCGCGGCTCGCGCACGCGCGCTACTGGAAGCAGGAGCCCACCGGTGATGTCATTTTCGCCGCGGCGGATGGCCGTCCTGTCGTGGAGTTCTTCGCTGCTGACGGTGTGGCCTATGAATCCCTGCGTCCGGTCTCGCCGCTGGTAGCGCTCACGGTGCAGTAAGCCGCTTCAGTCGCCCTCTACGCGGCTGCGGCCTTCATGCGCGCGGCGGCGTGGGCACGCACCGCTTCCCCGAACGCCTCGAAAATCCGCTGCGACGGCTCGTCGCTTTTGGCCCAATATTCCGGATGCCACTGCACGCCCACGGCGAAGGCGCGGGCGTTGGCAACGGACACGGCCTCGATCACCCCGTCCGGGGCCACGGCCTCG
Organism: Chelativorans petroleitrophicus; assembly: GCF_025398195.1. Lineage (GTDB taxonomy): Bacteria > Pseudomonadota > Alphaproteobacteria > Rhizobiales > Rhizobiaceae > Chelativorans > Chelativorans petroleitrophicus. The sequence goes on from NZ_JAODNV010000006.1 coordinate 223,885, forward strand.
ACTCTGAGATTCGGCGCGAGCCGGTCAATGCCCTGCCGGTGGACCGAATTGACCTGGATTTCATCGGCCTTGAACAGACCGGCGAGGCAGCCGCCGGTCCGGATGGTGACCTTCTGGCGGATGGCGAAACGCTCATCCTGATCCGCGCTTTCCGGCGCTCTGTGGTCCAGCGTCCCGGGGCGCTCCTGGATTTCGGCTGCCAGCGTGCCGCCGAGCGCCACGTTTAGCTCCTGGATGCCGCGGCAGATGGCGAGCAGTGGGACGCCGCGCTCGATGGCCCGGCGGATGAGCGGCAGGGTGGTGGAGTCGCGCTGCCTGTCATAGGGGCCGTTCTTCTCATCGTCCGCCCCGCCATAGAGCGTCGGGTCGACATTGGATTTCGCGCCCGTCAGCATCACTCCGTCGACGGCGGCAAGCAGCGAATCGAGATCGATGCGCTCTCCGAAGGAGGGCACCAGCACGGGCAGGACGCCGGCCGCCGAGACGGCCGCTTCCAGATACTGATCGGGAGCGGCATGCCAGCGGTAGTTCTCGAATTCCTTCACGTCCGTCGAGACGGCGACAAGCGGCTGCGCCATGGATGCCCTCTTCATGTTGCCTGCCATCATATCTACTGTTTCCGGTAGCCCTTTTCCAACCACCCTTACACCTTTCGGAAAGTCTACCTGTCCGCGTTCAAAAACTGGACTTGGCGATGCGTGCGTGTATTGATACCCGCCGGCATCGGGGGAGGATGGCGCGCCAGCCAGCCACGCTCCGATTTCCGTACTCCTAATGTTGAAACCATATCCGGGAGGTAATGTATGGATCGCCGTTCATTTATTAAAAAAGCGGGCGCAGCGGGGCTGGGGGCCGGCGCGGCCGCTCTTGCCACACCGGCCATTTCGCAGGGGAACCAGACCTGGCGCATGGTCACCACCTGGCCGAAGAACTTCCCCGGCCTGGGCGTCGGTGCGCAGCGACTGGCTGACCGCATCACTGCGGCTTCGGGCGGGCGCCTGACGATTCAGGTCTATGCCGCCGGCGAACTCGTGCCGCCTTTGCAGGCGCTTGATGCGGTGATCGACGGCTCTGCGGAAATGAGCCATGGCGCCGCCTACTACTGGCAGAACAAGAGTGCCGGCCTTTCCTTCTTCACCGGCGTGCCCTACGGCATGACGTCGCGCGAGCTTACGGCGTGGGTCCGTTATCTCGGCGGGCAGGAGATCTGGGACGAGATCTACGATCAGTTTGGCGTTCAGGGCTTCCTTTCCGGCGACACCGGCACGCAGGCCGGCGGCTGGTTCCGCAACGAGCTGACGGGCCTGGATTCGATCCAGGGAGTACGCTTCCGTACGCCGGGCATGGGCGGTCAGGTCTGGGAGAAGCTCGGTGCGTCGGTGACCAATCTCGCCGCGGGCGAAATCTTCCAGGCGCTGCAGTCGGGCACGCTTGACGCGGCGGAGTTCGTTGGCCCCTATAACGACCTTGCCCTGGGCTTCTACCAGGTCTGCAAGAACTACTATTTCCCGAGCTTCGTCGAGCCCGGCCTTGCGACCGAGCTGGTGGTCGACAAGGCGAAGTATCAGGCGTTGCCGTCCGACCTGCAGGCGATCATCCGCGATTGCTGCCAGGCCGAATATGATGCGGTGGCCGCCGACTTCGCGGCGAACGATCCGCGCGCTTTGAAAACTCTCGTGGAAGAGCATGGCGTTCAGGTGCGGCGTTTCCCCGAGGAAATTCTCGAGGCGGGCGCCAAAGCTTCTAAGGAACTTCTGCAGACGCTGCTCGAATCGAGCGATCCGCTGACGAAGAAGACCGCAGAAAGCTTCGTGTCGGCTCTCAACATCGTGCGGCAGAAGACGGAAGGCACCGACGTTCCGTTCCTTCAGGCACGGGAGAAGTACTTCCACCTCTGATCAGAGCGGTATCGGCAAAAAGAAAGGCCCGGGCGGCGGTCGTCGCCCGGGCCTTTCGTTTGATGGCTTTCTCTACCGTCAGCCGTAGATTGCTCTCGGCAGCCAGGTTGCGAGCCCCGGCATCATGAACATGAGCGCGAGCGCCACCACCTGCAGTGCGACGAACGGGATAACGCCGCGATAGATCATGCCCGTGGTAACATTGTTGGGCGCTACGCCGCGCAGATAGAACAGCGAGAAGCCGAAGGGCGGCGTAAGAAAGCTCGTCTGCAGGTTCACACCCACCAGGACGCCGAGCCACACCGGATCCACGTCAAGCGCAAGCAGGATCGGCGCGGTGATCGGGATCACGATGAAGATGATCTCGAAGGTATCCAGGATGAAGCCCAGCACGAACATGATGAGCATGACCACGGCGACCGCCATGAGCGGGCCGCCCGGCAGAGCGGCAAGAAACTCGTGCACCAGTGCGTCGCCGCCCATCAGACGGAACACGATGGAGAACACCGAAGCGCCGAAGAGAATGATGAACACCATGCAGGTGATGCTGGCGGTGGAAATGACGCTCTCACGCAACACCTGGAAGGAGAGGCGCATGCGCACGGCCGCCAGGATCATGGCGCCTACCGCGCCCACCGAAGCCGCTTCCGTCGGCGTCGCGATGCCGCCCAGGATCGAACCCAGCACGGCGACGATGAGCAGCAGCGGCGGGATCAGTGCCACCGTGACCTCTTTGGCAAGATCTTTCCTGTCTTCTTCGGCGACGGGCGTGGCCGGGCAGGAGTCAGGCTGGAAAACCGCCTTTGTGATCACCCAGACGAGATAAAGCCCCACGAGAAGAAGACCCGGCAGCAGCGCGCCGGCAAAAAGGTCGCCGACGGAGACGGGCACCGGTGCGAAATTGCCTTTGGCCATCTGCACCTGGGCGTTGATGCCCGAGAGCATGTCGCCCATGAAGATCAACACAGTCGAGGGCGGGATGATCTGCCCCAGCGTGCCGGAAGCGCAGATGACGCCCGATGCCAGCCGGGGATCGTAATTCGCGCGCAGCATCGCGGGCAGGGAGATCAGCCCCATCGTGACCACTGTCGCGCCCACCACGCCGGTCGAAGCCGCCAGAAGAGCACCCACCACGATAACGGACATGCCAAGGCCGCCGCGCAGGTTGCCGAACAGCTTACCCATCGTCAGAAGAAGCTGCTCAGCGATCTTCGAGCGCTCCAGTATCACGCCCATGAAAATGAACAGGGGCACGGCAACGAGCACCTCGTTCGTCATGTAGCCGATATAGCGGTTGATGACGCTACCGAGATTGGAGGGATCGAAGACGCCGAACCACATGCCGACGAGGCCGAACATGAGCGAAACGCCTGCCAGCGTGAAAGCCACCGGGAACCCCAGCATGAGGAAGGCGATGATGCCGAAGAACATGAGCCCCGAAAGGAGCTCGCCGATCAGAACGGGGTCCATCACACTGCGGTCTCCTGGGCCTGTTCTTCGTCACGCCGATAGCGCAGGTGCTCCGGCAGCAGCTCTTCCTGCCCGGCAAGCACGAGCACTGAGCGAAGCGCCATGGCTATTCCCTGAAGCGCAACCAGGAGAGCAAAGGCGGGGATGAAGGTCTTCAGGATGAAGAGCCCCGGCATGCCGCCGATATTGGCCGAGGCCTCGTAGATGCGCCAGGAGCGCGCCACGAAGGGCCAGCCATAGGCCAGCACGACCCAGCAGAAAGGCAAGAGAAAGATGACGACGCCGATAAGGTCCACCAGCGCCTTTCGCTTCAGACCCGCCGGCCGGTAGAAGATGTCCACCCGCACATGGTCGTTGCGCAGCAGCGCAAATCCGGCCACCGCCGTGAACATGGCCCCATTCAGCCACACATAGAGGTCCCGCATCCAGATGATGCTGGTGTCAAAGGCATAACGCTGGACCACGATAGTGAAGCAAACCAGAACGATACCCAGCGACAGCCAGGAAAAGATGTTCCCCACCCAAGTGTTGAGTCCGCTGATTGCGCGGACGACTAAAGCGATTGCACGCACTGATCCGAGTCTCCCCTGAGGGCCGACGAGCCTCCCTCTAAACGACGTGAAGGGCTCCGTCCCGTCTCGTCGTTCCCCTTTCGTTCGCGAATGGTTGTTCTAATCTGTCCTGCCCGGCGCAGGCCGTTCATTGGAACGCCCCGCCCCTTCAGGCGCGCGGGTTCTAGCAGCTTTGAACGGCAGGCAAAAGCAGCAAGATGTCTAAATGCGACACTTTTTGCGGGCGCAAAACGCAGATGCGTGCACCACAATCATTCGTTCGAAGCCTTGTCCGGCAAAGAAAATGTCCGAAGAAAGGGCGCGAGGGTTGCACTATTGCTCTTTGCATGACGTGCCGCGATTTCGTTTGACGTCGCCCTGTGGCAAGAGAAAACTATCTCCTAATGGATGAGGCGGGCAGGCCTTGAGGCTCCGCTTTCAGGCGCCGCCGGCGCCCGCCATGCACATTGGCCGTGCGGGCCTAGCGCCATGCGCGGTGGAGGAGGAGAATGCCATGACCCTCCATGAGGTGTCACTTGGCGACAAATACGACCTCTCGAAGCGGCGCATCTTCGTTTCGGGTGCCCAGGCCATCGTGCGCATGCTGCTCATGCAGCGCGAGCGCGACCGGCGCGCCGGCCTGAACACGGGCGGCTTTGTTTCCGGCTATCGCGGCTCCCCCCTTGGCGGGCTCGATCTCCAGATGTGGAAGGCGAGCGAGGAACTTGCAGCCGCTGGTATTCTCTTCCAGCCGGGACTCAACGAGGAACTGGCGGCCACGGCATGCTGGGGTTCGCAGCAGGCGGAACTCACCGGCGAGGGCAGGCACGATGGCGTGTTCGCGCTGTGGTACGGCAAAGGGCCGGGCGTGGACCGCAGCGGGGACGCCATCCGCCACGCTAATCTTGCGGGGTCCTCGAAATATGGCGGCGTGCTTGCCCTGATGGGCGACGATCATGCCGCGGAGTCTTCCACCATCGCCCATCAGAGCGAGTTCGCCTTTGTCGACGCCATGGTGCCGATTCTCAATCCGGCGGGCGTGCAGGAACTGATCGACTACGGGCTCTACGGCTATGCGCTCTCACGGTTTGCCGGTACCTGGGCGGCGATCAAATGCGTGAAGGACAATATCGAATCCAGCGCGGCCGTGGATGCCGCGCTCGATAGGATCGAAATCGTCCTGCCCGAGTTCGACATGCCGCCCGGCGGGCTCAACATCCGCAACGAGCTGGATCAGCTTGGCCAGGAAGAGCGGCTGCATGAGTACAAGCGCGCTGCAGCGGCCGCATTCGTGAGCGCCAACCGCCTGAACCGCATCGTCTTTTCCGGCGGTCACAATCCAAAGTTCGGCATCGTGACGATCGGCGCGAGCTATCTCGATGTACGCCAGGCGCTCGACGACCTCGGCATCGATGAACGACGCGCCGCCGATCTGGGCATCAGGCTCTTCAAGGTCGCCTGCCCGTGGCCGTTCGACTTCGAGCATATGGCCGATTTCGTCCACGGCCTCGAACTGGTCATGGTGGTGGAGGAGAAGCGCTCGCTGCTTGAAGTGCAGCTTCGCGAACACCTTTACGGCAGGCCCGATCACCCGGTCATCATCGGCAAGAAGGATGAAAAGGGCGAGCGGCTGTTTCCGATAAAGGGCGTCCTCGATCCCAACGAGATTGCCATCGCAATCGGCGAGCGCATCCTCAGGGTGATCGGGCCGTCGGACGAGATTGCCGCCCGCGTGGCGCAGCTGCGCCAGTTTCAGGCCATGCGCGCGCGGACGACGAATGTCGCAGTGCGCATGCCCTATTTCTGCTCCGGCTGCCCGCACAACACTTCCACCCGCGTGCCGGAAGGCTCGATCGCCGGTGCAGGCATCGGATGCCATTTCATGGCCCTCTGGATGGACCGGGACACGATGGGCTTTACGGCCATGGGCGGAGAGGGCGCCCAATGGATCGGCCAGGCGCCGTTCTCGAAACGGCGACACTTCTTCCAGAATTTGGGCGACGGCACCTATCAGCATTCCGGCGTGCTGGCGCTTCGCTTCGCTGTCGCTGCGGGCGTCAACATCACCTACAAGATTCTTTTCAACGACGCCGTGGCCATGACGGGTGGCCAGCCTGTGGAAGGCAGCCTCACCGTCGATCGCATCGCCCAGCAGGTGCGGGCGGAGGGCGTGCAGCGCATCGCTATCGTTACGGATGAACCCGAAAAATATCGGGGCAGAATGCGCTTTCCCGAGGGCACCACGGTGCACCACCGGCGCGAGCTGGACGCGGTGCAAAGAGAGCTGCGCGAGATCAAGGGCGTTTCCGTTCTCATCTACGACCAGACCTGCGCGGCCGAGAAGCGGCGGCGGCGCAAGCGCGGCACCTATCCCGATCCGGACCGGCGCGTGATCATCAACGAACTGGTATGCGAGGGCTGCGGAGACTGCGGGGTCAAGTCCAACTGCGTGTCGGTGCAGCCCGTGGTGACCGAGTTCGGACGCAAGCGCCGCATCGACCAAACAACCTGCAACAAGGATTTTTCCTGCGTGGAGGGCTTCTGCCCCTCCTTCGTCACGGTGCACGGCGCCAGGCCGAAGAAGTCCGGCTGGGTCGCCGCGGGTGTCGATCCGCTCGCCGGTCTCCCGGCCCCGCAGCTCTTCCCGCTGGAGCACGGCTGGTCAGCCGTGGTGAACGGTATCGGCGGCACGGGCGTGGTCACCATCGGCGCGATCATCGGCATGGCTGCGCATCTGGAAGGGAAGGGCGCCGGCATCATCGACATGGCCGGGCTGGCGCAAAAGGGCGGAGCCGTCTTTTCGCATCTCAGAATCGCCCGCGCGCCGGGCGACATCAGCTCCATTCGGGTTGCCGCGGGCAAGGCCGATCTGGTGTTGGGCGGCGACCTCCTGGTCTCGGGTTCGGCCAAGGTGCTGGCCACCGTACGCGAAGGGCACACCTTGTTTGTCGCCAATACCGCCGAGATCATGCCCGGCGATTTCGCCCGTTCCGCGGACTTCTCGCTGCCCGTCGAGCGACTGAAGCAGGCTGTACGCAAGGCGGCCGGCAGGGATCGGGCCCACTTTTTCAATGCCATGCGCACCACGCAGGCCCTTTTCGGCAATTCCATCGGCGCCAACATGTTCATGCTCGGTATGGCCTGTCAGCTTGGCGGCCTACCCGTCTCGGCCGAGGCGATCGAAAAGGCCATCGAATTGAACGGACGGGCGGTCTCCATGAACATTGCCGCCTTCCGCTGGGGGCGGCGCGCGGCGCATGCGCCCGATGAGGTTCGGGAACTGGCCTCCCGCGCCACGCCCGAAAGGCGGCCTGAGCCTGCACGCAGCCTTGACGAGATTATCGCGCGCCGGGTTGCGTTCCTCACCGCCTATCAGGATGCGGCCTATGCGGAGCGCTACCGCAGCCGCATCGCTAGGCTGCGCGCCGCTGAGGAAAGGGCCGTGCCGGGCTCCACCGCCGTCACGGAAGCTGCCGCGCGCGGGCTGTTCAAGCTCATGGCGGTCAAGGACGAATATGAGGTGGCGCGCCTCTATACGGACGGCTCGTTCAAGGAACAGCTCGCAGCCGAATTCGACAGCTATGAGCGACTCGAGTTCCATCTGGCACCGCCCGTCTTAGCGCGGCGCGATGCCGACGGCCACCTGCGGAAAATGCGGTTCGGGCCGTGGATGATGCCGGTCTTTTCCGTGCTTGCCCGTCTCAAGGGCCTGCGCGGCACGGTCCTCGATCCCTTCGGCTACTCGGCCGAGAGGCGCATGGAACGCGGGCTTCTCAAGCAGTATGAGCAGGATCTAGACCTGATCGAATCCTTGCTTGCGCCGGGAAAGATCGAGGCTGGTGCCGCTCTTGCAGCTCTGCCCATGATGGTCCGCGGCTTCGGCCACATCAAGCAGGCGAACGCGGCCAAGGCAGCCGAGGAACGTGCCCGCCTTGTCGCCCGGCTGAAGGAGGAAGCGCCGAAACCCTTCCTCCAGGCGGCGCAGTAGCCGGCTGCCGTGACTAGCGCGCTCTTTTTGCTCATAATCCTTCGTTAAGCCGGCTGTGCGATGGTCTTGCCGCCGAGCGGGAAATTTATATGGGCATTCGCAAGATCACGGACATTCCCGAGGACGTCTATGTCCAGTTCGTCAGGTCGCTGTTTGCGAACAGCGGCACGCTGATTGTCGGTGCTCTCTGCCACGTAGCTGTTGCGCTTGTGGCGTATATACGAACGGAACGGCCTCTCTTCGCGCTCTTTTCCGTCCTGTTTCTCGCCGTCGGCGTCTGGCGCTATTTCGACATGCAGCGGTGCCGGGAAAGGCTAGAAAAGCTTGATCTCGAAACCGCTCGCGAACTGGAGACCAGCTACGTCGTCAAGGGCGGCATCCAGGGTCTGCTGCTCGGCACTTTCGGTTTCGTCGCGATCTATCTCTACCCTGATCTGTTCGTCGAACTGGGCGCGCTCTCGGTCAATCTGGCATCTCTGGTCACGGTCGTAGGGCGCAACTACGGCTCGCCGCGCATGGTCGTGGTTTTCGTAACCACCATGCTGGTGCCCGTCGGCACGGGTCTCCTGCTGCACGCCGAACTGGCGCACGTCGTGCTGGGTCTGCTGATCTTTCCGTTCGGCCTTATCATCATCAGCAATGCCGCGGGTTTGCGTGGAATTCTGGCGAGCGTCGTCCTGGAGCGCCGGAAGGTGAGCCAGCTTGCCCAGCGGTTCGACCGGGCGCTCAACACCATGTCTCACGGGCTGATCATGTTCAGTCCCGAAGGGCGCGCGGTCGTCGCCAATGCCCAGGCGGCGGAGTTTCTGGGTTTCCGCTCTTCCGAGCAGCTTCTCGGCCGCTCTCTGAAAGCGCTTCTCTTGCGCGGCGTTGCGGGCAAGCTTCTGCGCGGGAAGGATTACGTCCACGCCGAAACGCAGTTGACGAAAGCGTTGAAACAGGGGCGTGGCCGCAAGGTGCTCCTGCCGCTCACCGATGGGCGCTACTTTGAGTTTTCCGCTCGCGAGGGGCGGGAGGAGCTCGGCGTCATCACGTTCGAAGAGGTGACCCAGCGCGTCGAGGCGGAGGCGCGCATCCGCCACATGGCGCGCTATGACAGCCTTACCGACCTGCCCAACCGCGCCTATTTCCATGAGATGGTCACGAATCTCATGGCCTCCGGCGATCCCGATCGGTTGTGTGGCCTCGCGGTGCTGGACCTCGACGATTTCAAGAGCGTCAATGACACGCTCGGCCACCCGGTGGGAGACGGGCTGATCTATGCGGTGGCGGAGCGGCTGTCGGGCTGTGCCACGGACAATGTGAAGATCAGCCGCTTCGGCGGCGACGAGTTCATGATCTTCATCAACCGCGTGGAGGACGAGAACGATTTTGCCCTCCAGTTCCAGACGATCTTCGATCGGCTGCAGGGGGAAGTCGAAGTCGCCGGACACAGCCTCAGAATTCAGGCCAGTGCAGGCGCGGTTGTGGTGCCAGTGCGCTCCTACGATATGGACGCGATCACGGTTAAGGCCGACCTTGCGCTGTATAACGCCAAGGAGCAGGGCAAGAACCGCTGGCGGCTGTTCAAGGAGGAGATGGACGAGGCCTTCCGCAGCAAGCAGGTCATGAAGGCCGACCTGCGCAGCGCCATCCAGGCGCGTGCGCTGCGCGTCGTCTATCAGCCGATCATCGATATGCGCACCATGCGCATCTCGGATTGCGAGGCGCTTTGCCGGTGGGACCACCCGGAACTGGGGCCGATCTCACCCGCCGTATTCATTCCGCTTGCAGAGGAGATCGGCCTCGTCTCGGAGATCAGCGCGCTTGTGCTTGAGGCGGCGTGCCAGGAGTGCGCCCGCTGGCCCGAGGATCTCGGCGTATCGGTCAACCTTTCGGCCAAGGACTTCCACAGCGGGGCCGTGGTGGACAAGGTGCGCAACGCGCTGACCAAGGCCGGTCTGGCTGCGCACCGGTTGGAAGTCGAGGTTACCGAGACGACCCTTCTGGATGACCGGGCGTTAAACCGCCACTATATCAACGAGCTGAAGGCGCTTGGCGTCCGCATCGCGCTCGACGACTTCGGCACGGGCTATTCCAGCCTGAGCTATCTGCACACCTTGCCGCTCGATCGCGTCAAGATCGACGGAAGCTTCCTGCAGGATATCATCGGCAACAGCCGGTCGCACCAGCTTCTGAAGAGTGTGGTAGAGCTTTCGCGAAATCTCGGCCTCGCCGTTACCGTAGAGGGCGTGGAGACGTTCGAACAGCTCAAGATTCTTGCCGAATCGGTCAAACCGGATCGCGTGCAGGGTTTCCTCTTCGGCTCGGCGCTGTCGTCCTCCGGCATCGAGACCATGTCGAACATGGTCTGGTCGCCCGACGGCAAGTTCCGGAAGCACGACCTCACCGTCCAGCACTGAAACCCGCCTGTTGACTAGTGGCGGGCTCTACTCTGAGTATGCGGAACATTAACCTTAACACAACGTAAACGGCTAGCGTTGGATTTTCATCTTTTTGAAATCAAACATGTCGTTTACTGTAAGTGGACAAGTGCTGTGGGGACGGCCTTTCATGTCTATTGGGGAATTTGCATCAGACGATGTCCGGTGGCCTGCGCGCGACCGCGACATGGAATCACCATTCAACAGGTCGGTGTTTTCTGTTCTTGAACGGATCGAATACCGCGTCTGCGAGCGCGGGGAGGACCTGGAGGCAATCTACCGCCTTCGCTACGATTCCTACCTCGCCGCAGGCATGGTGCGTGAAGACGCGGCGCGAATGGTGGAGGATCGCTACGACGAGCTTCCGAACTCCTACCGGTTCGGCGTCTACTACGACGGCGTTCTGGTGAGCACGCTGCGCCTGCACTATGTGGATAGCGCATTTCCGGTATCTCCGAGCAGCGAAGTATTCGGGGATATTCTGGAGCCGCGCATCGCTCGGGGCGAAACTTTCGTCGATCCAAGCCGGTTTGCCGCCGCGGCGGAATGGTCGAAGACGCTGCGCGTGCTTCCTTACGTCACGCTGAGGCTCGCGATGCTTGCCTGCAAGCATTTCTATCCCACCTATTGCCTCACGGCGATCAAGGAAGAGCATTCGGCGTTCTACCGGCGGGTCTTCAGGTCCGTACCCGCCGCTGGTGTTCGCAGCTATCCCGGATTGACGGTGCCGGTGCATCTGCTCCAGTCGAGCATCGAGGCCAATCTGGAAGGAATCATTCAGCGTTTTCCCTTCTTCCGCTCGACGGCGTTTGAACGCCGCATGCTCTTCGAGCGGCCGAAGAAAGGCGAGCTCGCGCCGCTGACAATTCTGCCGACGGCGCGCTATTTCAAGCAGGCGGCCTGATTGATCGCCTCACCCAGCACCGCGGCAGGGTGAGGCGCGGAAATGCTCGCGGCAGGCCGGGAAAGGGAATCGACATGGTTGACATTGCCCTCGCTCCGCTGGTGGCGCTGATTGCCGGCATTCTGATCCTCGTCATGCCGCGCCTGCTCAACTACATCGTCGCCTTCTATCTCATCATCGTCGGCTTGATCGGCCTGTTTCCGGGGCTTCTCGGCTGAACCCGAATCTTTGAAGGCCGCAGGGCGGCGGAGGAGCTGTTGCGCTTCATCGCCTGGCGAAGACCTCATTTTCGGCGGCGATCGGCCGTTCGCCGGCTGATATTAGCGCTAGGCCCCGCAACCGCCTGGGCATAGCGCCGCCATGCGGCCATGCGCCCATTGCCCTTCACCGGTGTTTTCGCTATTCCCCTTTGCCAGTTTTCTTCCAAGGGGTCATGCGATGGCAGAGAAACAGCCGGATGCTCCGGCCGAGACGGGTGCGATAATGGACTACGAAGAGCACGAGCGCACCTATAAACTCTTCCTGACGATTGCCAAATACGCCTGTCTGGTGGCGGCGGCTTTGCTGATCGCGATGGCGTTCGGCTTCTTTACATCAGCCGGGTTGATTTCCAGCACCATCCTTTTCCTCCTCATCTGCGCCTTGGGTTACTGGATCCTGGGTTAGGCGCCGGGCCCGCGTCCCGCGGGCCTTGAGCGAGGGGGAGGGCCAAAGACGAGGGTTTGAACGTGGGACAGAGCGTATTTGTGCCGAAGGAAGGTGCTGGCGAACCGCGGGTGGCGGCCTCGCCTGACACCGTGAAGCGCCTGACGGCGCTCGGCTTCGATGTGGTGATCGAACAAGGCGCAGGGCTCGGCTCGCGTATCCCGGACGAGGATTTCGCTGCCGCTGGCGCCCGAATCGGTAAGGCGGCGGACGCGGCAAAAGCCGATATCGTGCTGAAGCTGCGCCGGCCGACCGCCTCGGAGATCGCGGGCTACCGGCGCGGTGCCGTGGTCTTCGCCATTATGGATCCTTACGGTCACGAGGCTGCGCTGGAGGCGATGGCCAAGGCGGGGATCGTCGCCTTCGCCATGGAGCTCATGCCGCGCATCACGCGCGCGCAGTCCATGGACGTTCTGTCCTCCCAGGCAAACCTTGCGGGCTACCGGGCCGTTATCGACGCGGCGGCCGAATATGACAGGGCGCTGCCCATGATGATGACGGCGGCTGGCACGGTGCCCGCGGCCAAGGTGTTCGTCATGGGTGCCGGCGTTGCCGGGCTGCAGGCGATCGCCACGGCGCGCAGGCTGGGTGCTGTGGTCACCGCCACCGACGTGCGGGCGGCGGCGGGCGAGCAGGTGGCCTCCCTCGGCGCCAAGTTCATCATGACGGATGCCCTGAAGGACGCCTCGGGCGAGGGCGGCTATGCGCGGGAGCTGACGGAAGAGGAAAAGCGCGCGCAGGCCGAACTCGTGGCCGATCACATCGCTAAGCAGGACATCGTGATCACCACCGCGCTCATTCCCGGACGGCCGGCGCCGCGGCTGGTGACGGCGGAGATGGTGAAGTCCATGCGCCCCGGTTCCGTGATCGTCGATCTCGCGGTGGAGCGCGGCGGCAATGTCGAGGGCGCGGTCGCGGGTGAGATCGTCACGACCAGCAATGGCGTGAAGATCATCGGCCATGTGAACGTGCCGGGCAGGGTCGCCGCGTCCGCGTCGGCCCTTTACGCGCGCAACCTCTTCGCCTTCCTCGAAACCATGGTCGATAAGGAGAAGAAAGAGCTCTCCATCGACTTCGAGGATGAGCTCGTCAAAGCCACTTTGCTGACACGCGACGGCAAGGTGGTCCATCCCAATTTTGCCCGCGCAGCAGCAAGCGCAGAGGCCCTGGCGACCGATTCCGACATCGTCAAGGCCGCCAAGGGCACGGAGCCCGGTCTGGAGGTGCCGCCTGGCAAGGCGCCGGCCCGCAGAGGCACGCGCAGGAAGTCTGCCGGGGAAGATACCGGCGCGGCGCCGAAGCGCACGCGAAAAAGCACGGCCGGAAAGAAAACGTCCGGGGGAGAGGGCTGATGGAACCCAGCATGATGGAACAGGCGCTCGAACAGCTCGAGCGTGCGACGGCAGGAGTTCGCGCCGCCTTTGAAAACATGGAGGCCGAGGCCGCGGCCGATGCAGCGAGCGCGCTGGCACACGGCGCGACGGGCGGGGCGATCGACCCCTTCATCTTCCGGTTCGCCATCTTCGTGCTGGCGATCTTCGTGGGCTACTACGTGGTCTGGTCTGTCACGCCGGCGCTGCACACGCCGCTGATGGCGGTCACCAACGCGATCTCCTCCGTCATTGTCGTCGGCGCGCTGCTGGCGGTGGGCATTTCGGCGTCCGGACTTGCCACCGGCTTCGGCTTCGTGGCACTCGTGCTCGCCTCGGTCAACATATTCGGCGGCTTCCTCGTCACCCAGCGCATGCTCGCGATGTACAAGAAGAAGGACAAGTGACGTGAGCGCCGATCTTGCTGCCTCCCTGTACCTGATTTCAGGCATTCTTTTCATCCTGGCGCTGCGAGGCCTTTCGCATCCCACCACCAGCCGGCGCGGCAACATCTTCGGCATGGTTGGCATGGCCATCGCCGTCGTCACCACGCTGCTGCTCGCCCGCCCGGGCTTTGGCAGCCTTGCGCTCATCGTGGCCGGTCTTGCCGTGGGTGGCGGCGTGGGGGCCTACATCGCGCGCCAGATTCAGATGACCAAGATGCCGCAGCTCGTCGCGGCGTTTCACAGCCTTGTCGGTCTGGCCGCCGTTATGGTTGCGGCCGCCGCGCTTTATGCGCCGGAAAGCTTCGGCATTGGCACGGTCGGCGCCATTCACGCGCAAGCGCTCGTGGAGATGTCGATCGGCGTGGCTATCGGTGCGATCACCTTCACCGGCTCGGTCATCGCGTTCCTGAAACTTGACGGGCGCATGTCCGGCAAGCCGATCCTGCTGCCCATGCGCCATCCCGTGAATGCCGTTATCGGCATAGCGCTTCTGGTCCTCATCGTGATGCTCGTGACGGGCCAGAGCCCGACCGTCTTCTGGCTCATCGTGGTCCTGTCGCTGCTGCTCGGCATCCTCATCATCATTCCCATCGGCGGCGCGGACATGCCGGTCGTGGTGTCCATGCTCAATTCCTATTCGGGCTGGGCGGCCGCAGGCATCGGCTTCACGCTGGGCAATCTTGCGCTCATCATCACCGGCGCTCTGGTCGGCTCCTCGGGCGCGATCCTGTCCTATATCATGTGCAAGGGCATGAACCGCTCGTTCATTTCCGTCATTCTCGGCGGGTTTGGCGGCGAGACGGCAGCGGCAGCGGCGGACAACATCGACCGTACGGTCAAGCAGGGTTCCGCCGAGGACGCGGCCTATCTGATGGCCAATGCGCAGAAGGTCATCATCGTGCCGGGATACGGCATGGCGGTGGCGCAGGCCCAGCATGCGCTGCGCGAGATGGCCGACAAGCTGAAGGAGAAGGGCGTGGAGGTGAAGTACGCCATCCACCCCGTCGCCGGCCGCATGCCCGGGCACATGAACGTGCTCCTTGCGGAAGCCAATGTGCCTTATGACGAAGTGTTCGAGCTGGAGGACATCAACTCCGAGTTTGCGCAGGCGGACGTGGCCTACGTGATCGGCGCCAACGACGTGACGAACCCGGCAGCACGCGACGATCCCTCCTCACCCATCTTCGGCATGCCCATCCTGGAAGTGGACAAGGCCCGAACCTGCCTCTTCGTCAAGCGCTCGCTGGGTTCAGGCTATGCCGGTATCGACAATACGCTGTTCTACAAGGACGGCACGATGATGCTCCTTGGCGACGCCAAGAAGATGACGGAGGACATCGTCAAGGCCCTGGATGCGTGAACACAAGAATAGCAATCAGCCCTTTCGAAGTTTCACGATATGAAAGAGGCTGGCGCAGAGGGGGAGATGTTTATCTCCCCCTTTTTGCTTATGCCTGTTTCGCTGCGTCTGGCGTCTGATGTCTTGCAAGGTAGGTCTTCAGCGGAGCGAGCATTGGGCGGTGGCGCGAAGGAGTTTTCATATAGCGCCCTGCGGAGATGAATGTTTCGCTTACCTCACCTGGGTCGGCTATCTTCCTGTACCAGCTTGGCTCCACAAGAATCTTGCTTTTCGTGATCACAGCCTCAGGCCGGACTGGGAACAGGGTGCCAAATTCGCTTGTTGCTCGAGGGATCGATTTGAAGTCCTTGTACTTAATAAGCGTTCTTTGCGTAGCTTCACGATATTTCGCTTTCCACGCATCCTCCGTCGCTATGATCGGCCGTGTGAAATCGAACTCGCTGAATTGTTCGGCTGTTAAATCAACAACGTAATCCATGCCGTCTTTACTGGCGACAACCACGAAATGATTCTTCGGCATGTCATTGTACGCGTTGCTCCATAGATACATGCCTCGAATTTTCGTGTCATAACCCGCCTCACTAAGTCTGGATGTCAATGACTCAAGAACAGCTTCACAGCCTTCCTTGGGAGAAAGACGATATTTGTCCAATTCCTTGATGCCCTCGACTAGTTGGTTGATTTTGGCGATTTCTTCCTCTCCCTTTGCTTTCTTTAGCGCAGTTGTGGCCAAATCAACCATCGAAGATGATCCGCTGTTAGATACAAATGCAGATGAACTATCACTGTATAAATTATTTCCCGCGTTGGAGGTAATATCGTCAAAACTCTTATTTGAAGATGAGAGCCTTTTTATGCTCTTCCCTCGAATTTCGGCAAACTTGGCCATCCGGCCACTTTTCTTGATCGCCTTGCCTTCGACGGCAGCTTTTGAACCAGTCCTCAATATGGCAGATGTTGCGCTCTTCGAGGCGGCCGCATTCGTTAGAGCTTTTGTGCCTCTCGCTGCTGCGTACCCTAGAAGATCAGCATATAGATCTATGACCGCTTCAAGGGCCGCCTCTTTGTAATTGCCCTGCTGGGCCGCGATAATTGCATCGTAAAATGGAACGACGAGGCCGTCTAAGAACCTTATCTTCTCTTGCAGGCTGGTTGCCTGATATGCGTAAGGTTTGAACCTACGGAGAGTATCCTCGAAAATCTCGGCATTGCTCCGTACGACCGCATCATGAACAGTAACATTCGTGAGCTTAGGAGCAATGAAACGAGGATCATGATGAGTATAATCGGAGGATCCGACACGCTTCTCGATCGAATCGATATCAAAGAATAGGTTAAGGTGGGATGTCATCCACCTTTGGCGCTCTTCGTGTTTGTTGCCTAGGACGATGATGCTATCGCAATGCTTTGGAGATACTGCGAAGTATTGAGGCCCGTGCTTCTTATGCACACGAGTATGTAACCCCTGTTGCTGTTGCGGAAGCTGAACATGGGTGACCCCATATACCGGGCGCGTGTATGCTTTATGTGGACCCGGATAACATCGGCTTTGTCGTTTTCTTCAATCCCGTGTTTCGAAAGTTTCTGCAGGCATTCATAAGAAAATCGACCGCTGGCTTCGGAGAAATATTCATAAAAAGCTTCATCAAATGATTTATCTAGAGGTGGAAGTTTGTCTAATGCATTGGGATGTATCCGAGTAATGAAGGGAAAGGTGAAAGTTTTGTATTCCATGTAAAGGTCGATCAGGGGCTTATCGCCTGATGGTGCAACTCCCCCGACGAACGCTGGTTGAAGGTCTGTGAAAGTGTAGTTCTTTTCAGGGTCAAGTCCTTCATTTCTGAGTATCTCTCTGCCAATCTCCTTGCGCGTCGGCATCGCCAGAATCGTATCTGCTAGATATGGAGGTTCGGCACATTTTCCGCGGCGAGTTTCCACGAGGTTGGGCCCGGGTTCATCCTGAAGATCAGACGTCAATTCCACCCCTGTCTCGTTTTTGGGGGCGTGAGGCAATTTCCCCTCGGGCATATTGCTGCTTCGAGCGCTTATCTCTTCACGGGCATGTGCTGCGTGCTGCAGGGCGAGCAGCGTGATGAAAAACAATGCCCATCGCGCGGAATTTTCAGAAGATGAAGCTTTCGGCATGGCTTTTGTATGCCGTTGAGCACGAGGCCTTCCAGCTTTGAAGGCGTTGCTTTTCTCAACCAGACGGCGATGCTTGTCGAGTTCGGCTGGAATCGTATTGCTGGCTACCGCCGGCCGATGCAGGCTGGCATGCGGTATTTTCATGATCTATCACCAGAAGAGGATGGAAGTGCCACGCGCAATGTGGGACGAGGGGCTTGAATTCTTCGATGGCTGCTGGAAGCCATTTTCTGATTTTAGGCTGGAATAGGCCGAAGAGCTCTTCGGCTTTTCTGATAATAGGAACGGGCGCGGCGACCGGTTGCCCCTTGGATGGGGCAATGCAGCAATCAGTGCTGCGAACAGGCGCGGTTAGTCTTTAGGTTGTCGAACCGTGGACTGCTCAGCTTCGCGATGCGACTGTTGACGCATTCCGCGTACGCGCCAGACCCTCGCGTGCTGGTATGTAGTCGGGGTCCAGGCTTGCCGCGCGCGCGTAGGACCGCGCAGCCTTGTCCGGTTCACCGCGGCGTTCGTAGACCAGAGCCTGGTTGGCCCAGCTTTCGGCAAGGTTCTCGTCGAGCCGGATCGCCGTGTTGAAATCGGCGAAGGCGTTCTCGTCGTCGCCCAGGGCGAGATAGGAAATGCCCCTGCCGTTGTAACCGTATGGCTGGGAGGGCGCGAGCGAAATGGCCTTGGTGAAGTCCTCGATGGCGAACTGGTGTTGGCCGCTCGCCTGGTAGAGCAGGCCGCGCCGGTGATAGGCACGCGGGTCCGTCGTGTCGAGCTGGATGGCACGCTCGAAATCCCGGAACGCTTCCTGCGTCCGCCCGGCCAGGCGGTAGAGCTCGCCACGGCCGATGTAAGCCACGTCATATCTCGGATTGAGCGTGATCGCCTGATTGTAGTCCGCAAGCGCGCTTTGCTGGTTGCCCATGTAGCGGTGGATCAGCGCCCGGTTGGCGTATGCGCGGTATGAAGTCGGATCGAGCGCGATCGCCCGATTAAAGTCCTCCAGCGCCTCGCGGTAGCGGCCGGCGCGGCCATAGGCGGAGCCTCGGATATTGTAGGCTTCCGGGTCGTTGGGGGAGCGTTCGATAACGGCCGTCAGCGAGGCGATGTTTTCTTCAGAACCTTGCGCCGTGTCGATGTGCGTGAGATCCGTCAGCGAATTGGGGGAACTGGCGCAGGCTGCCAGCAGTGTCATCGCCCCGAGGGCCACTCCGGTCCATGCCCGCCGGCGGATGTCGTTTTCAGCGCAAATCACCTTTGCCATAAACTGCCCGTCGCTCCCGTTTTCAGATCCGGCTCCAGGCCAGACTCCGTAACCGCAACAAAAAAGGTGGCGGCGATTCTTCCATCGCGCCACCTTGGCGATACAAACGGCAGAAAGGGACGAAAAATGGGCGCTCAGCGCGCCGCCGTCCTTCCACCGCCCAAGAGCCCCTCGCGCTGCGCGCGCTTGCGCGCCAGCTTGCGAGCGCGGCGAACCGCCTCGGCCTTTTCGCGCGCGCGCCTTTCGGAAGGCTTCTCATAATGCCCGCGCATCTTCATCTCGCGGAAAATACCTTCGCGCTGCATCTTCTTCTTGAGCGCGCGAAGCGCCTGGTCGATATTGTTGTCGCGGACGAGTACCTGCACCTAGGTTTCCTGTCGAAAGCGTTGATCGGCACGGCCGTTTCAGGCTTGATGCGCCCAACGGCCAAACTCCCGCGGGGAAACTTCCGCCGCAGGTAGCGCGCGCTGATAGCAGAAACTGGCGCTTTTGTCGAGATGCTTAGAAGACGTAGGTTTCCATCTTAAGGCTTAAAGCCGCACGCGTGTTGCCCGCAATCCACGCCGCCCGCCGGCATGGGGTGGTAGCCGCTTGGCGCAAAGCGGCAAGTGCCGTCGCAATCAGCGCAAGGCGTTCGACCCACTTTCGATAGTGATGAACTTGGTCTACTGCCGGGTGGCCGGGTCGAGCAGGGGTAGCGGAAACTGATGAAAAAATATTCCGTCTTCGCCATCGCGCGTGAGGCGCTGCGCGGGCACCGGGGCTGGCCGGAACAGTGGGGCTCCCCCGAGCCGAAGAAGGCGTATGACGTCATCATCATCGGCGCGGGCGGACATGGCCTTGCCACGGCCTACTATCTCGCCAAGGAACATGGCATCGCCAATGTCGCCGTGCTGGAAAAGGGCTGGCTCGGCGGCGGCAACACGGGGCGCAACACCACCATCATCCGCTCCAACTATCTCTATGACGAGAGCGCCGCCATCTACGACCACGCGGTGAAGCTGTGGGAGGGGCTTTCCCAGGAGCTGAACTACAACGTCATGTACTCGGCGCGCGGTGTGATGATGCTCGCTCACAATGTGCATGACGTGCAGGTCTTCAAACGGCACATCCACGCCAACCGGCTGAACGGCGTCGACAACGAGTGGCTTACGCCGGAAGAGGCGAAAGCCTACTGCCCGCCGCTCAATATCTCGAAGGACGCGCGCTATCCCGTTATGGGTGCGGCCCTTCAGCGCCGTGGCGGCACGGCGCGCCACGACGCGGTCGCCTGGGGCTACGCTCGGGCCGCCTCGGCGCGCGGCGTCGACATCATCCAGAATTGCGAGGTGACCGCCATCCGGCGCGGGCGCGACGGCGCGGTGACGGGCGTGGAGACGACGCGCGGGCCAATCGCGGCGAAGAAGATCGGCGTCGTGGCCGCGGGCCATTCCTCCGTTCTCATGCAGATGGCGGGCGTACAGGTGCCGCTCGAATCCTTCCCGCTGCAGGCACTGGTGTCGGAACCGGTGAAGCCGGTTTTCCCGTGCGTCGTGATGTCGAACACGGTGCACGCCTATATTTCCCAGTCTGACAAGGGCGAACTGGTCATCGGGGCGGGCACGGACCAGTATACGTCCTATTCGCAGATGGGCAGCCTGCACATCATCCAGCACACGCTCGATGCTATCTGCGAGATGTTTCCCATCTTCACGCGCATGAAGATGTTGCGCTCCTGGGGCGGCATCGTCGATGTCACGCCCGACCGCTCGCCGATCCTGGCCAAGACGCCGGTGAAAGGGCTCTACGTCAACTGCGGCTGGGGCACGGGCGGCTTCAAGGCAACGCCGGGTTCCGGTCACGTCTTCGCTCATACCATCGCGCGCGACGAGCCGCACCCGATCAACGCGCCCTTCACGCTGGAGCGCTTCCGTACCGGCCGGCTCATCGACGAGGCGGCGGCTGCTGCCGTGGCGCACTGAGGTTTCCGCATGCTTCTGATCTACTGTCCCTATTGTGAGGAAGAGCGGCCGGAGCTGGAGTTCCGCCACGCCGGCGAGGCGCATATCGCGCGGCCGGCAAACATCGCGGAGATTTCCGACGAGGAATTCGAGCGCTATTTCTTCATCCGCTCAAATCCCAAAGGCATCACCTTCGAGCGCTGGCGGCACATCCATGGCTGCGCGCGCTTCTTCAATGCCGCGCGCGATACCGTTTCCGACCGGTTCCTCGTCACCTACAAGGCCGGCGAGCCGAAGCCGGATTTGGGGACGGAGGCGCATCGCCCCTTGCAGGCTGCGCGCGACAAGCGGAGGGGCGCATGAGCCAGTCTTTCCGCATCGCGGGCGCCGGGCGGCTCTCCGCGGCCGAAACGCTCTCTTTCACCTTCGACGGCAAGGCCTATGCGGGGCTTGCAGGCGATACGCTGGCTTCCGCGCTGCTGGCCAACGGTGTCCACCTTGTCGGGCGGTCCTTCAAGTATCACCGCCCGCGCGGTATCCTTTCCGCTGGCGCTGAGGAGCCCAACGCGCTGGTCGGCATCCATCGAGACGAAGCGCGCAAGACGCCGAATGTCCGCGCGACGGTGCAGGAACTCTATGAAGGGCTTACGGCGGTCTCGCAGAACCGCTGGCCTTCGCTTTCCTTCGACCTCGGTGCCATCAACAGTCTCGCTGCGCCGCTCTTTTCCGCCGGCTTCTACTACAAGACCTTCATGTGGCCCCGCGCGGCGTGGGAAAAGCTTTACGAACCGGCGATCCGCCGCGCGGCGGGGCTCGGCACGGCGCCAGACAAGCCGGACCCGGACCGCTATTCCAACCGCTTCGCCCATTGCGACGTGCTCGTGATCGGCGGCGGCGCTGCGGGTCTCTCCGCCGCGCTGGCTGCCTCCGAGTCCGGCGCCAGCGTCATCCTGGCTGACGAGCAGGCGGAGATGGGCGGCGCGCTGCGCTTCGAGGCGGGCGCGGTGATCGACGGCAAGCCCGGCTGGGAGTGGGCGCAGGAAACGGTGGCGAGACTTGCCGCGCGCGGGAATGTCCGTCTGCTCACCCGCACGACCGGCTTCGGCTATTATGCCCAGAACATGCTTGGCCTGGTGCAGAGGCTCACGGATCATCTCGCTTCGCCCGATCCGGACGCACCGCGCGAAAGGCTGTGGCAAGTGCGGGCGAAGCGCGTGGTGCTCGCCACCGGCGCCATAGAGCGGCACATGGTCTTCCCTGACAATGACCGGCCGGGCATCATGCTCGCTTCCGCCGCGCGCACCTATCTCAACCATTACGGCGTTGCCGTCGGCCGCAGGGTCGCCGTCTACACCGCGGAAGACTCCGCCTATGCGGCGGCATTGGACCTCGCGCGGAAAGGCGTCACAGTCGCAGCCCTGATCGACCTGCGCGCCTCGCCTGAAGGCCCGCACGTGGAGGCTGTTCGTGCCGCAGGCATAGAGGTTCTGGCGGGCCACGCCGTCACCGGCACCGAGGGGCGCTTGCGCGTAAGGCGCGTCTGTGTGTCGGCCCCAGACCGGGGTGTTCACCGTGAGATCGAGGTTGACGCGCTCCTGACCTCTTCCGGCTGGACGCCCGCCGTCCACCTCTTCTCCCAGTCACGCGGCAAGCTGGCTTTCGATGAGGAAACTCAGCGTTTCCTTCCCGGCCAGTATGTGCAGGATGCGGTGGCCGTCGGCGCCTGCAACGGCACGATGGATCTGGCCACCACGGTCGAGGAAGGCCTGCGCGCGGGCGAAGCAGCGGCCAGGGAAGCGCACGGCGGACGGACAAGGAAGCTGAAGCTCGACGCACGCTCAGCCGAACGCTGGTCCGCCGGCATGGCGGGTGCGGCTCCGGGTGCGGGGGCCGGCATGGCTTTTGTAGACTTCCAGAACGACGTGACGGCAAAGGATATCCGTCAGGCCGTGCGTGAGGGCATGCGCTCCATCGAGCACGTCAAGCGCTTCACCACCACGGGCATGGCGACCGATCAGGGCAAGACCTCGAACCTTCATGGTCTGGCCATCGCCGCGGAAATGCTGGACAAGCCCATTCCAGAAGTTGGCCTCACCACCTTCCGCCCGCCGTACACCCCGGTCACCTTCGGCGCGCTCGTGGGGCATGCGCGTGGCAAGCTGTTCGAGCCGACGCGGCGCACGCCCATCCATGCGTGGGCGGAAGCCCATGGCGCGGTATTCGAGGATGTGGGGCAGTGGAAGCGAGCCTGGTATTTCCCGCAAGCGGGCGAAGACATGCACGCCGCCGTCGCCCGCGAGTGCCGGACTGTGCGGCAGGCGGCGGGCATTTTCGACGCCTCCACGCTTGGCAAAATCGAGGTGGTGGGGCCTGACGCCGCCCGCTTCATGGAACTGATGTACACCAATCCATGGGAGAAGCTGGCGGTCGGGCGCTGCCGCTACGGCATCATGCTGCGCGAGGACGGCTTCATCTACGATGACGGCGTGGTCGGCCGGCTGGCGGAGGACCGTTTCCATGTGACGACCACGACGGGCGGCGCGCCGCGCGTGCTGAACCACATGGAGGACTATCTCCAGACCGAATTCCCCCATCTCAAGGTGTGGCTTACCTCCACCACGGAACAATGGGCGGTGATCGCCGTGCAGGGCCCGAAGAGCCGCGACATCATCGCGCCGCTTGTCGAAGGCATCGACATTTCCGACGCCGCCATGCCGCACATGTCCGTGCGGGAGGGCAGGGTGTGCGGTGTGCCGGCACGGCTCTTCCGCGTCTCCTTCACCGGCGAGCGCGGCTTCGAGATCAATGTGCCCGCCGATTACGGCCAGGCCGTCTGGGAGGCGGTCTGGGCGGAAGGGCAGAAGCATGGCGCCTGCGCCTACGGCACGGAGACCATGCATGTGCTGCGTGCGGAGAAGGGCTTCATCATCGTCGGCCAGGACACGGACGGCACCGTGACGCCCGATGACGCCGGCCTGGCCTGGGCGATCGGCCGGAACAAGAAGGATTTTGTCGGCATACGCGGGCTGAGGCGCCCCGATCTTGTGGCTCCCGGGCGGCGGCAGCTTGTCGGCCTGAAAACGGTCGATCCCAAGACGGTGCTGGAGGAGGGAGCGCAGATCGTCGCCGACCCGAACCAGAAGGTGCCGATGAAGATGATCGGCTTCGTCACCTCCTCCTACTGGTCGGAAAATTGCGGCCGGTCCATTGCGCTGGCGCTGGTGGAAAACGGGCGCAGCCGCATCGGCGAACATCTGTTCGTGCCGATGCCGAACCGGGTGATTGAGGTGGAGGTCACCTCCACCGTCTTCTTTGACGAAAAGGGAGAGCGCGTCCATGGCTGAGGCCGCCCGCCGCATCCCGCCGCTTGAAGGCCGCTCTTTTGAGGGTCAGGGCATCGCGCTTCTACCCGCCCCGCCGGCAAGCCGCCTTTCGCTCCGCGCGCCCGAAAGTTCGCGCCCGGCCTTGTCGAAGGCGCTAGGCCTCGATCTTCCAGCAAAGCCGAAGTCAACTGCTGCGAACGGCGCGCGGGCGGCGCTCTGGCTCGGGCCGGATGAATGGCTGGTGACCGACGAGACAGGCGCGGATCTTCCGTCGGTTTGCGCCACGGTCACAGCGCTTCATTCCGCAGTCGATATCTCCCACCGCAATGTGGGCATTCTCGTTTCCGGCGCGCGCGCGGAGGACGTGCTCAATGCGGGCTGCCCGCAGGATCTGTCGCTCGCCCGTTTCCCCGTGGGCGCCGCCTCGCGCACGGTGCTCGGCAAGGTGGAAATCGTGCTGTGGCGCACCGGTGCGGAGGCCTTCCGGGTCGAATGCTGGCGCTCGTTCTCCGACTACGTTTTCAGTCTTTTGGAGGCGGCGGCTCGGGAAAACTGACGGCTGCTTGCGCGGCGGGAACCTGCGGTGCCGGAGGGCGTTTTCAGACAAAGGGAGATGACCATGCCGCCCGGCAGCCGCAAGATCCGCACGACAAAAACATCGGAACAGAAACTGCCACCCGCCGAGCTCGAGGAGAAATTGGTGGAAGGCCTGAAGGATACCTTCCCCGCCAGCGATCCGGTGTCGGTGACCCGGGCCACGCGCACCGGCGCGCCGGGAGAGCTTGCGAGCGTCACGCCCACAGCGGATCACGGGCACGAGCGGGACGGCGAGCTGGAAGAGGCATTGAAGGACACCTTTCCGGCCAGTGACCCCATCTCGCTCCTGTCGCGGACGCGGGCAGGGTCGCCCGCCCGGCGAGGGCCGCAAAAGCGCTGACCTTGTTCACCTCGCCATGAACCGGCCCATGCTCCGGACCGGCTTCATTCCGAGTCCTGTCGGGGCTTGTCAGGCATCGCCAAGGTGAGCCAGCGCGCCGTGAGCGCCGGCTTGACGGCATTTTCGATCTCCACCGTCACGTCGTAATGCATTTCCACGATGCCGGAAGGGCGCACCTTCATGTCCGCCAGCACGAAGCGGGCGCGGATGCGCGCGCCCGACTTCACGACATTCAGAAAACGGATGCGGTCGAAACCGAAATTGACTCCCACGCTTCTGCCTTCCAGCGCGGGCACCGCATCGAAGATCATGGTCGAAAGCAGCGACAGGGAGAGAAAACCGTGTGCGATCGTGCCGCCATAGGGCGTTTCGCGCGCGGCCCTCTCCGGATCGGTGTGAATGAACTGGTGGTCATCCGTGGCGGCGGCAAACTGGTCGATCATCTCCTGCGAGACGGTTCGCCAGCTCGAAACGCCAACCTCCTTGCCGACGAGCGCCTGGGCGTCCTCTACTGCAATCGTACGCTTGTGCAAAGATCGTGCTCCGTGCGTGCTGTCCGGTACCGGACCGTACCTGCCCGCACAGATACAGGCTCATATCGCGGATGTCATGAGGGATTACGAAGCCTGCCTCGCTCCACGTACGGGTTGCCGGGCGTCATCGGCTATTGCAACTTTCCTGCCGTGGCCGCCGCATGCTCGAGCTCCCGCTCCAGCCGCGCTTCCTCTTCGACCTTGGGCGTGATGAATCGGCCAAGAAGCAGATAGGCGACCGGGGTGAGATAGAGCGTGGAGAGGGCGGAAAGGCCTAGTCCTCCGACGATCACCCACCCGAGCGCGACGCGGGCTTCCGCGCCCGCGCCGGTTGCGAGAACGAGCGGCAGGCCGCCCACCACGGTGCAGATCATGGTCATGGCCACCGGACGCAGGCGAATGAGCGCGGCCTGCTCGACGGCCTCGCGAACACCGAGCCCCCGGTCGCGCAGCTGGTTTGCGAATTCCACCACGAGAATGCCGTTCTTCGCCATGATGCCTACGAGCAGCACCAGCCCGATCTGGCTGTAGACGTTCAGGCTGGTGCCGGTCAGCAGCAGCGCGAAGACCGCGCAGGCAAGCCCCAGCGGAACGGTGGCCATGATGATTAGCGCGCTCACGAAACTCTCGAACTGCGCGGCCAGCACCAGAAGGATGATCACCAGGGCGAAGCCGAAGGTGGTTAGCATGCTGCCTTCGGTCTCGCCCAGGGTGGCGGCTTCGGCGAGCGGGATGATCCGGCTGCCGGACGGCAGATGGGGCTCGGCGATCTCGCGCACCCGTTCCAGGGCCTCGCCCAAGGGGAAATCAGGCGCAAGGCCCGTGGTGATCTCCACCACGCGGAGCTGCTGTTCCCGGTCGAGCGAAGGCGGCACGGCCATTTCGCGCAGAGTGGTTATCGTGGAAAGCGGGACGAAACGCCCGTCTCCTGTCCTGATGAAGATGTTTTCCAGATCCGTCGGGTCATTGACGGGATTG
The DNA here is from genome assembly GCF_025398195.1 of Chelativorans petroleitrophicus. GTDB lineage: Bacteria > Pseudomonadota > Alphaproteobacteria > Rhizobiales > Rhizobiaceae > Chelativorans > Chelativorans petroleitrophicus. The sequence continues at coordinate 250,111 of NZ_JAODNV010000006.1, forward strand.
GTGGTGGAAAGAAGCTTCACGTCGAAGCTGTCGTCGTCGATGAAGACCGACCCGATCTTGCGGCCGTCAAGCAGGGCCTGCAGGGCTTCTCCCAGACCGGTGATGCTGATGCCGAGGTCGGCCGCGCGCTGGCGGTCGATCTCGACCTTGAGCTGTGGTTGCGTTGCGTCGTCCGAAAGGCGCGGCTGCTGAAAGCGCGGGTCCTCCTCCAGATCGGCGACAATGGCCATGGCAGCCTCGGTCAGCCGCTCGTAGCTGCTGCCGCCCACGGCGAATCTCAGTCCGCTGCCGGAGCCCCGGATGCCTAGGCTGTTAGGCTGGTAGGCGAAAGCGCGCACGCCGGGCACCTGGGCTGCCAGCGCATTGACCTCGTCGAGAATCTCCTGCTGCGTGCGCTCCCGCTCTTCCCAAGGTGCCAGCGTCAGTACCAGGAAGCCGGAATTGCCGCCGCCCATCCCTGTGATGGAGAAGGTGCTGTACACCTCGCCGGACTCGCGCAGCGGCTCGATCATCGATTCTATCTGCCGCATCTTGCCCGCTACATAGTCGACGCTGACGCCCTGCGGAGCGGTCACGCGCATGAAGGCGGCCGAACGGTCCTCCGGCGGCGTCAACTCGGATTTGATCGTGCCAAACAGGCCGTAGGCGGCGGCCGCGAACAGCGCCGAGACAACCAGGACCAGGACCGGCGCATTGAGGCAGAAGTGCAGGCTTCGCCTGTAAAGATTGGCCAGAACCGCCCCGAGGCGCGCAACCGGCCCGCTGGTGTGCTCCTCCCGCATCTCGCCGGAAGACAGCGTGCGTGAGGCCAGCATCGGGCACAGCGACAGCGCCACGATGGACGACAGGAAAACGGAAAACGCCAGCACGAAACCGAACTCGCGGAACAGGCCTCCCGCCTGGCCGGGAAGGAAGGAGAGCGGTACGAAGACGGCGATCAGGGTTGCCGTGGTGGCGATCACGGCGAAGAAGACCTCCCTGGTGCCCAGCACTGCCGCCGCGCGCGGCCCCATCCCCTGATTGCGCCGGCGCACAATGTTTTCCAACACCACGATGGCGTCATCGACCACGAGGCCGGTGGCGAGCACGAGCGCAAGCAGCGTGAGAATGTTGATGGAGAAGCCCACCAGATAGATCGCCGCAACGGTGCCGATCAACGCCACCGGGATGGCAACGCCGGGGATGATGGTGGCGCGCAGGTCCCGCAGGAAGATGTAGATGACAAGCAGCACGACGGTGACCGAAAGGATGAGCGCGATTTCCACCTCGTGGATGGCGCCGCGGATGAAAATCGCCTCGTCGCTGGTCACCTGAATGGACATGCCCTCGGGCAGGGCAGGCTGAAGCTCCTCGACAACCTTTTGCACGCCGGCTGATATGTCCAGCGTGTTGGACTGTGCCTGCCGCACGATCCCAAGCCCGATGCCCGTCCGGCCGTTGGTGCGGAGCCTGCTTTCCCCTTCGTCGGGGCCGAGAATGACGGTAGCAACGTCGCCCAGCCGCACGTTCTCTGCTATCTGGATGCTCTCGAAATCCTCCGGCGTGGTGATGGAGGAGGAGGCGCGCACGATGAGATCCTGCGTGCTGTTCGTGAGCGAGCCTGCGGGGCTGTCGAAGGCGATGGAGGAAAGCGCGGTGCCGATGTCCCCTACCGTGAGGCCGTAGCTTGCCAGCCGCGCCTGGTCGATATCGATGCGGAAGATCTTCTCGCGGCCGCCATAGACCTGCACGTCCGCTACGCCCGGTACGGCGGCGAACCTGTCAACAATCTCATCCTCGACATAGACTGACATGTCCTCGATGGACATGGTGTCGGAGGTGACGGCAAGCCGGATGATCGCCTGCGCGTCCTCGTCGGCCTTGACGATGACGGGTGCGTCAGCATCTTCGGGAAGCTGGTTTTGAACGCGGCCGACGGCGTCGCGAACGTCGGAGGCCGCGCTGTCGAGATTGACGCTTTCGCGGAACTCGATCGTCACGCGGCTTCGGCCGAAAGAGGATGAGGATGAGATCGCCGCCACGCCCGCGATGCGGGCCACGGCGCCCTCGATGACCGCCGTGATCTCGCGGTCCACCGTTTCCGCCGCCGCTCCGTCGAAATTGGTTCGGACGGAGATGACAGGCCGGTCGACATCGGGCAGTTCGCGCACCTCGACGCCGAAAAAGGCGGCAAGGCCGGCGACAGCGATCAGCGTGTTGACGACGAAGGCGAAGACGGGCCGGCGGATGAACAGCGCCGTCAGCCCTGCCGCCGAGCCGCTGATCCCTTTCTCGTTCATCTCAGCCATCGGCGGCCTGCCCTGATGCAACGTTACCGGCCACCGGAATCGGCAGGCCCTCGCGTACCGCATGCACGCCTTCGACCACCACATGGTCGCCGTCGAGGAAGGCGCCGTCGACCAGTACGCTGTCAGCATTGCGCTGGATCACGCGCACCGGCGTTCTCACCGCCGCGCCTTCGCGCACTACCCAGACGTATGCGCCTTCCGTACTCCACTGCACCGACAGCGGATTGACAGCCGGGAAGCTTTCGCCCGGAAACTGCATGGAGACCCGGAACGCCATGCCGGCGCGCAGCGTATCGGCAGGATTGGCGATCTTGCCCTGCACGTGCAGGGTGCGGCTGTTGGGGTCAACTTGGTTGTCTATGACGGCGACGGTACCCTCATAGGTCTCGTCCGGGCGAGCGATGGAGGAGGCCGTTAGCGGCATGCCGACCTTGATGAGCCGCGCGAAGCGCTCGGGAACCCAGAAGTCCACGAGTATCTCCGAACGGTCGTCAATGGTGGCAATATCGGTCGAGGAAGTGACATAGTCGCCCGGCGAAACCGGCAGAATGCCGACCGTACCGCTGATCGGGGCGATGATGTCGCGGCGCTCCAGCGCCAGCCGCGCCTCGCGCAGTTCAAGCTCGGCGTTGCGCACCGCAAGCTCGGCCTCAGTAAGCTGCACGGCAGTCACCGTGTTGGAGGACCGCAGCGCCCTGATGCGCTCAAGCCGCGCGCGGGCATCGTCAAGCGCCAGCTCCGCGCGATCGACGGCGATGCGCTCCGCTTCGGAATCCATGCGCGCGATCACGTCGCCGGCCTCGACCTCCGCTCCCGGCTCCACCAGGATTTCCATAAGACGTCCGGAGGTGTAGGGGCGCAGCGCCACGGTGTAGCGCGACTTGCCCGTGCCGACGGCCGTCAGCCGGTCGTTGATCGTGGCGTTCGTGACTGGAGCAGTGATCACCGGGCTTTCCACACGTGCGGCCATACGGCCGGCGCGGCCTTCACGTTCGCCGGGGGCGGTTGCCGCCGCAGCCGGGGCCTGAATGAGGCCCCAGTCCGCTGCCATTTGCCGGGCGCCTGGAAAATAGTGGAACCATAGCGCGCCTGCCGCCAGCAGAATGATGAGAGACCACAGGGCCTGCTTCCACCAGGACATTCGTTTCTCCGGAGCGAAAATCGTCGACGGGAACGCCGTACACGCCAAACCGCGTGCCCGTTATCGTCCCTTTTACGGCAATATGGGGTTCGATTTCATCAGCAGTATTATTAATTCGCGGTAAGGGTATGACATAGAAGCCGCCAATGGAAAAATTACGCGCTCTGGCTGGACAGTCACGCGCCAAAGTCCAGGGAAGGCAGCGTGTTTGAAGCGCGCGGAAAACCCGGCACGCGCGTGATCTCAGGTCAAACTGCAAAGCCGGCTTTCGGAACAAGCGTACCGTCTTCCACGTTCCCTCCGCCATGGAGGATCCCGCCAGTTTTCTGACCCGGCATATGGCGGCGCATATCGTGGTCATGAATATCGCCGCGCCTTTTCTCGTCATCCTGTTTCGGCGGGTCGCGGTCATTGCGCCGAATCCGGCTTCTGCGCGTTGGATCGGCCCGGCAACCGCGGTTCAGATCGCGCTCCTCTGGGGCTGGCATCTGCCTGCGCCTCTGGCCTTCGCTTATACCGTTCTCGGCGCGCTCATGCTGATGCATGTTTCCCTGTTCGGCGCTGCGCTCTGGTTCTGGTGGACTGTTCTGGAAGAGGCGGAAAGTGCCCGCTGGCGGGCTCTTGGCGCGCTTCTGATAACGGGCAAGGTATTCTGCCTTTTGGGCGTGCTGCTTACCTTCGCGCCGCGCGCGCTGTTCGTACGGGCGGCTGAATTGTGCCTGGGCGCAGGCACGGCCGCAGGGTCGCTGTTGCAGGACCAGCAGCTGGCGGGGCTTCTCATGCTGGTCGCGTGCCCGCTTACCTATGTGCTGGCGGGTGTGGTGATCGCCGCCCGCTGGCTTGGTGATATCGAGCGCCGCGGGCCGTCTCTCCTTCCGGATCCCAGCGTTTGACGATGCTCGGGATCAAGCTTCCCCATTGGCGGGCGATCCTTTGGGGTGCTCTTGTGGCGATCCTAGGAGTGGTGCTTCTCGGCACGGTCTTCGTCTTTTCCGGCCTTTACAATGTCGCCGCTTCCGCTCGGCACTTCGATATCAGCAACGCGCTGATCCGCCTGACCCTTCGACGTTCCGTTGAAATGCGCAGCCTTTCCGTCACGCCCCCGGGCGATCTCTCCGACACCCGGCTGGCCCGGCTCGGCGCTCGGCACTTTGCGCTCGGCTGCGCGCCGTGCCATGCTTCTCCCGTCTCTGCGCAGAGCCCAGTGGCGGCCGGGATGTATCCGGCGCCGCCCCTCCTGACGGAAGCGGTAGAGACCTGGCGGACGGAGGAGCTTTTCTGGATCGTCAGACACGGGCTGAAGTTCACCGGCATGCCCTCCTGGCCGGCGGAGGAGCGCGGCGACGAAGTATGGGCGCTGGTGGCGTTCCTGGAGCGCTTGCCCGGCATGAGCGAAAGGGACTACGCCGCCCTGGCGGGCACGGAGCTGGCGCCCGGTGCCGCGGATTTCACCTTCGCTCCCACGGCAGATACAGACCGGCTCGTTGCTGCTTGCGAGAACTGCCACGGCAATGCCGAAAGCGCGCCTGTCCATCCGCTGGCGCCGCCGCTTGACGGGCAGAAGCAGCCTTACCTCGAGCGCTCGCTGAGGGAATATGCAGCCAACCGACGCCAGAGCGGCATCATGGAGGCTGCGGCGGGGGAATTGGCGCCCGAAGCGATCGGCGAGCTGGCCCGGGTTTTTGCTGAAAGGGAAGCGCCCGTGACGGTAAAGCCAGGCGAGCGGGACACGGGGTCGATGGAGCGCGGTGCCGCGATCGCGCTTGACGGTGTGCGCGGTGACGACATTCCGGCCTGCCGCTCCTGCCATTCGGTCAGCACATCCGGCCAGTTTCCCCGTCTCGGCGGGCTTCCGGCGGAATACATCATGACGCAGCTCGAGCTCTTCCGTGCGGGCGTGCGGGCGGATTCGGTCTATGCCGCGATCATGGCCCCGATCGCCGCCCGGCTGAGTGACGAGCAGATCAGGGATGTCGCAGCCTATTTCGCTGCCGCTCCGGAGAGGGGAGAGGAGGCGGCCGCAAGATGAGGCCAGGCACCATGCAAAGCGTTGCAATGCGCCCGTGGCGACTTGTGGGAGGCGGTCTTCCGGCCGCATGTTGCTTGAGATGGAGCTGCGCTGCGCTTTTTTCCTCTCTCCTTGCCGCTGGCTGCTCCGGCCCCCAATCGGCGCTCTCGCCAAGCGGTGTCGAAGCGCTGCACATCGATCCCCTCTTCTGGACAGCCACCTGGACCGGCGTCCTGGTGACATTGATGATCGTGGTGCTGGTGGCGGTTGCGCTTTACGGCCCGCCGCCCTGGCGCGCGTGGCTCGGTCGCGACTGGATCGTCATCGGAGGCGGCATCGTCCTTCCCATCCTCGTTCTCACTGGACTGTTCGTCTACGCCCTCCTTGTCATGCAGGCGGGCGCCCTGCGCAGTGCGCAGGCGGGCGAAGACACGATTACTGTGACAGTGACAGGCAAACGCTGGTGGTGGGAGGTGACCTACGCCACGCCGCAAGGCGAGCCTATCGTCAGCGCCAATGAGATCAGGTTGCCCGTGGGTCGCCCCGTGCGCCTGCTTCTTGAATCTGACAATGTGATCCACAGCTTCTGGGCGCCGCAGATCGCCGGCAAGCTGGATATGATCCCCGGGCGGACCAATGAAGTGGTCCTGGAGGCGACCGAGCCGGGCGTCAGCCGTGGGCAATGCGCGGAATATTGTGGCGGCCCCCATGCCCTGATGTCCTTCTTCGTCATCGCGATGCCCGAGGAGGATTATGCCGCGTGGCTCGCGCGTGAAGCGGAGCCGGGCGCGGAACCGGATACGCCGCAAGCGGCGCACGGGCAGGAGGTGTTTTTCGAGAATGGGTGCGGCGCGTGCCACCGCATAGGCGGAACCCCGGCGCAAGGCGTGATCGGCCCGGACCTGACGCATGTGGGCAGCCGGCACTCGCTGGCCGCCGCCACGCTGCCCAACGATGCGGAAGCCTTCGCGCGCTGGATCACCGACAACCAGCACATCAAGCCGGACAATCTGATGCCGCCCTTCCGCCAGCTTTCCGCGCCGGACCTTGCAGCACTTGCCGCCTATCTGGACGGGCTGGAGTGAGCCATGGAAAGGGATCTCCCCAACACGGCCCCGAGGCCCGACGGCGAGCTGGAGACGCTGAAGCGCGCCTGGGCGGTGCCGCGCGGCTTCCGCCTGGTCACCGCGGTCAACAATCAGGTGATCGGCATTCTCTATATCGGTGCCGCTCTCCTGTTCTTCATCCTTGCGGGCATCCTGGCGCTCATCATGCGCACGCAGCTCGCCGTGCCGGAGAACGATCTCGTCAGCCAGGATTTCTACAATCAGATCTTCACCATGCACGGCACCACGATGATGTTCCTCTTCGCCGTGCCTGTGGTGGAGGCGCTGGGCGTGATGCTCCTGCCGCAGATGCTGGCAGCGAGAGACCTGCCGTTCCCGCGGCTCTCCGCCTTTGCCATCTGGGCCTATATCATCGGCGGGCTGGTCTTCTTTTCCACCGTCTTCTACGACCTGGCGCCCAAGGGCGGCTGGTTCATGTACCCGCCGCTGACGCTGAAGGAGTATTCGCCGGGCGACAATGCCGATTTCTGGCTGCTCGGTATCGGCTTTATCGAGATTTCGGCGATCGCCGGCGCGATCGAGATCGTGGTGGGGACGCTGAGGACGCGCCCGCCGGGCATGTCGCTCGTCAGGATGCCGATCTTCGCCTGGGCGATGCTGATCTTCGCCGCCATGATCATGATCGCCTTTCCGGCGGTCATCCTCGGCACGATGCTTCTCGAAATCGAGCGGTCCTTCGGCTGGCCCTTCTTCACCGCCGAAAAGGGCGGCGATCCGCTTCTATGGCAGCATCTTTTCTGGTTCTTCGGTCATCCGGAGGTCTACATCATCTTCCTTCCGGCGGCGGGACTCGTCTCTATGATGGTGCCCACGATGGCGCGCCACCCGCTGGTGGGCTACCGGCTGATCGTGGTGGCGCTGATCGCCACCGGCTTCTTCTCCTTCGGCCTGTGGGTGCACCACATGTTCACCACGGGCATTCCCTCGCTCAGCCTCGGCTTCTTTTCAGCCGCCAGCATGGCGGTAGCCGTGCCTTCCGGAATCCAGGTCTTCTCCTGGATCGCCACGATGGCCGCCGGCAGGCCGCGCTTCCGTATCACCACGCCGTCCCTCTTCATCCTCGGCTTTCTCTTCATCTTCACCGTCGGCGGGGTGACGGGCGTGATGGTGGCGCTGGTGCCGGTCGATTTCCAGGTGCACGACACCTATTTCGTCGTTGCCCATTTTCACTACGTGCTGATCGGCGGGATGGTATTCCCGCTCTTCGCCACGTTCTATTACTGGACCCCGATGGTGAGCCGGAACATGCTGTCCGAAACCCTCGGGCGCTGGGTGTTCTGGCTGATGTTCGTGGGCTTCAACGTGTCTTTCTTTCCCATGCACATCACCGGCCTGCTCGGCATGCCGCGCAGGGTTTGGACCTATCCCGAAGGTCTCGGCTGGGAGACGCTCAACATGATCTCCACCGTGGGCGCCTATGTCCTGGCTGCCGGCGTGGCGCTTTTCGTCTTCGACCTGTTCCGCCGCTTCCGGCCCACCTTTGCCGACAGTGTCGACAACCCTTGGGGCGCAGGTACGCTGGAATGGCTGCCCACGGATACCTACTCCACGCGAAGCATCCCGTATGTGAAAAGCCGGGAGCCGCTGTGGGACCAGCCGGAGCTTGCACGCGAGGTGGAGGAGGGGAGGCACTTCCTCCCCGGCGCGCCAACCGGCGGGCGCGAGACCATCGTCACGAGCCCGATCGATGCGCGGCCGCAATACGTCATCCGCATGCCCGGTCCGGGCTGGATGCCGCTTCTGGCCGCGGTCGGCATGGCCGGCTTCTTCCTGCTCTTGACAGTCAAGCTGGTGGTCCCCGCCGTTCTATCCGGCATCGTCATGATCGTGGCCTGCTTCATCTGGGCCTGGAAGCTCGATCATGGCCCGGAGATTCCTTCCGTCGAGATCGGCGCGGGCGTCCGGCTGCCGACCTATATGGCCGGGCCGCTCTCGCATGCGTGGTGGGCGATGGTGGTGCTGATCATCGTCGCGTCTTCGCTCTACATCGCCTACGTCTTTTCCTATCTCTATCTTTGGGTGGTCTCGCCGGAAGTGTGGCCCGCGGCAGCGGGCGTGCCTGGACTGCCGGAGGAAGCCTGGCCTGTGAGCGCCGGGGTGCTTGTGGTGGCGGGCTCGGCACTGGTGAGCGCCGCGGGGCGGCTGCTTCCACGGCCGGGCAGGGGAGCGCGGGCCTTTGCCCTCCTCCTCGGCCTTGGCGCGATCAGCTTCCTTGCCGCGCTCATTTGCGAGGGTTTAAGCCACTGGCAAACCGGCCTGCGCCCGACAGACAGCGCCTATGGCGCCATGGTCTATATGGCGAGCTTTCTCAACCTTCAGGTCATCGCAGCCTGCACGATCCTCGCCCTTTATGCCATCGCGCGCTATTTCGCGGGCAAGCTCGACACTGAGCGGCGGGTGAACTTCGACAACGCCGCGCTGCTTTACTACTACGCTGCCATGCAGATGCTGCTGGGGCTTGTGCTGCTCCACGGCTTTCCGCCACTGGCAAGCTGAGGGAGCGAGGCCATGGGCAGCCTTGAGGACCTGCGCAATCCCGGAGAAAGGCCCGGCACCTTCGCCATGCTCATCTATCTGATGCTCGGGCCGATGCTCTGGGGTCTGCATCTGACGCTGATCTATGGCGCCAACACGCTGATATGTGCTCTTGGCGGTGGTGCTGCTGCCTCAAGGGCCACTGTCATTACAGCTACCGTTCTGATCGCGGTTCCGCTCTCTCTAGTGCTCCTCATACAGCGCCGAGCCGGTCGCCTGTTCGGCATCGCGGACGGCAGAGCCGGGCAACGGACCTACGACGCCATCTCCCGTCTCACGGGCCTGCTTTCGCTCGCCGGAATTCTGTGGGCGGGAACGGCTGCCGCCATTCTCAGTGCCTGCGTGCAGGGCCGCTGATCTGACGCGGAACCAAGTGCCGCCCCCGGGGATTGGGACGGGGCGGCAACTGGCGCTGCACGAGGTAACCATGCCGGATCGGGAAAGAAAGATCGACCGCCTGTCGCGCGAGCAGACCGAGGCCTTCCTTCGGCGGTCGTCCATAACCTACCTGGAATGCTGCGTCAGCCTCATGCTGACGCATATGAGCCAGGAGGAAGTGGCAGCCATCCTCGATCAGGAAGCGAGGATGGTGCGCGACCTTGGCTAAGGGCTGCTTCTTCTAACTTTCCCTACCGCCGAAGAGCTTCGTGAACTGCCGCTCGAGAAGCGGCCGCAGTTCCTCGCGCTCGAAGGCCATCGCGATATTCGCCTCGATGAACCCTTCCGGCGAGCCGCAGTCGAATGTCCTGCCCCGGAAGATGTGCGCATAGAAGGGCTGCTGGGAAAGGAGCCTCAGCATGGCGTCCGTGATCTGGATCTCGCCGCCCGCGCCCTTTTCCTGATTTTCCAGGAGTTGGAATATCTCCGGCTGCAGGATGTAGCGTCCGCTGATGAAGAAGTTTGACGGAGCATCCTCGGGCTTCGGCTTTTCCACCATGGATGTGATTTCGAAGCCGTCCCGGACGTCACCGCCGCGCCCCACGATGCCGTATTTGTGCGTCTGGGACGGGTCGCATTCCTCGACGGAAACGACGTTGCCGCCCGTTTCCTCATAGAACTCCACCATCTGCTTCAGGCAGCCCGGTTCCGAACGCATGATCATGTCGGGAAGCAGCAGCGCGAAGGGCTCGTCGCCAACCAGTTCGCGCGCGCACCATACGGCGTGCCCCAGTCCAAGCGGCTCCTGCTGGCGCGTGTAGCTGAGCTCGCCCGCCTTCGGCTGCATGGACTTGAGGCGTTCCAGAACGTCCGTCTTGCCGCGCCTGGAGAGCGTTTCGTAGAGCTCGAAGGCCACGTCAAAATGGTCTTCGATGGCGGTCTTGTTGCGGCCGGTGACAAAGATGAAATGTTCGATGCCGGCTTCCTGCGCTTCTTCCACCACATACTGGATCACGGGCCGATCGACGATGGTGAGCATTTCCTTGGGCAGCGCCTTGGTGGCCGGCAGGAACCGGGTGCCGAGACCGGCGACGGGGAAGACGGCTTTGCGGATTCTCTTCATGCGGAAAGCTCCTCGCGCTTGACGTTCGGAACGCCTCGGACAATGCTTATCGGGAACGTGAGCCTGCCTAGGAATTAAGGAAAGGCGGTGCAAACTTCAAAGCCTTAATTCCCGGCTGTCGCTTCAGTTCCTGCATCAGGACGTAAGACACGGGAGGAGCCTCCCTGCGTCCCAGGCAGCGGATCGGCGAACAATGGTAAACTCTTTCCTAACCACAACCGATCACAATCCCGTCCGATTTGTCGGATGGAGGTTTGCAATGTTCAAGAGTGCAACCCCATGGGGGTGTGTTGCCACCAGAATGCTTGCGGCGATCGCGTTGGTGCTTCTCGGGGCGCAGGCGTCACTAGCGGATGCCGGATTTCAGCGTTGGATAGCGGAGTTCCGTGCGGTGGCGATCCAGAACGGCATCTCCGGCCGGACCTATGACCGGGCTTTTCAGGGTGTCACCGCGCCCGATCCGGAAGTGCTGGAAAAGGCGCACCATCAGCCCGAGTTCAGGGCCGAGCCCTGGGAGTATTTCGACAATCGGATCAATGAAGGAACGGTCTCCAAGGGCCGCATGCTTGCAAGGCAATGGGCGCCCTGGCTTGACCGAATCGAACAACACTTCGGCGTAAGCCGCTACATTCTTCTGGCGATCTGGTCGATCGAATCGAACTATGGCGAGGCCCTGAAGAATCCGCGTGTGATGCGCAGCCTGCCGCGCTCGCTGGCCACGCTTGCCTATGCCGATCCAAAACGGGCCAAATTCGCCCGCACACAGCTTATCGCCGCGCTGAAGATCCTCGAACGCGGGGATATCGATGTAGGCCATCTCACCAGCTCCTGGGCTGGCGCGATGGGGCACACACAGTTCATCCCCACCAGCTATCAGGCCTATGCGGTCGACATGGACGGCGACGGCCGCCGCGACATCTGGAACTCCGTGCCCGACGCGCTGGCGACGGCGGCCAACCTTCTGCGGAAGAACGGCTGGCAGCCGGGCGAGACCTGGGGCTATGAGGTGGTGCTTCCCCCGGGCCGCAAATTCCCGGCCGGCACCATGCCGCTTTCCCGCTGGGCTTCCATCGGCGTGGTGCGCGCCAATGGGAAGGCTTTCCCGCGTCCCTCACAGGCGGCGGAGCTGAAGGTTCCCGATGGGCGGGAAGGGCCAGCCTTCCTGATGATCAAGAACTTTTTCGTGCTGAAGCGCTACAACAACGCCGACACTTATGCGCTGGCCGTTGGCCTGCTTGCCGATCAGATCGCCGGCTATGGCGGGCTCGTGCGCGATTGGAACCGGCCTTTCGAGCGGCTCACCCACACCGAGACGGCGGAACTGCAGCAGCGTCTCGGCGCTTTGGGCTACTATGACGGGCCGATTGACGGAAAGATCGGTTCCGGATCGCGCAAGGCGATCATGGAGTTTCAGGCCCGGATGGGAATGACCCAGAACGGTTATCCCAGCAAGGCGGTGCTGATGAAGCTCAGAGGCCACTAAACCCCTTGCTGTGTTTCAGAGGCACGGAAAGGCACTAAATTATGTCTTGCGCAGTTCCGGACGGAAATCGGCGTCCGGAATTGCGCCAGCTAGGGAGAAATCAGGATGGCGGCGGCTAAGGGCGAGCGGGAGGCGCGACGGCGGTCCCGCGCGCGCGCCGTTTGCATCCTTCTCGTAGCTCTTTCCGCCGTTTTCGCATGGCGCGCCGGGCAGGCCGAAGCTCAGGAGCTCATTCGCCGGCAGACCTTTTTCGAGCGTCTGTTCGGCGGGCCGCCCCCGCGCGAGGCCTTGCCGCCCCCTCCGGGTGGAGCCGTTTCGCCAAGGCAGCAGCCATCCATGCGCGCTCCCGCCCAGCGCGGCGTGCCGAGGAGGGCGCCCGCCGTGGCCGCGCCTGCGCCCGAGCCGGCCGCACCCGTCATTGAGAAGCTCGACAACGCTGTGAGGGTGCTGGTGGTCGGCGATTTCCTGGCGGCGGGCCTCGCAGAGGGATTGAACGAGGCCTATGCGGAATCGCCAGGCGTCACCATCGTTGACCGCACCAACGGCTCATCTGGTTTCGTCCGCGACGACTTTTACGATTGGAACGCGGAGATCGGGCCCATCCTCGAGGGAGTCGAGCCGGCGGTCGCGATTGTAATGATCGGCTCCAACGACAGGCAATCGCTGCTCGTCGATGGGCGGTCGGAGCGGCCCCGGACGGAGGCCTGGCAGCGCGAATATGTGAGGCGCGTCACGGCCTTCGCCGAGACGATCCAGGACGCTGGAATTCCCATCATCTGGGTGGGCCTGCCGCCCTTCCGTTCGCAATCCATGTCGTCGGACATGCTGGCCTTCAACGATATGTACAAGCAGGCGGCGGAGGAGGTCGACGGCACCTTCGTGGACATCTGGGACGGCTTTGCCGACGAGAACGGCGCCTTCACCTTCACGGGGCCGGATGTGAACGGCCAGCCCGTCCGCCTGCGCGGCAGCGACGGGATCAATCTCACCCGCCCGGCCAAGCGCAAGGTGGCCTTTTATGTCGAGCAGCCGTTGAACAAGCTCTTGGGCTCTGCCGCTTCTCCCGGCATCGGCCGCGAGGAGCTTGCGAACCTGCCGCCCCCGGGCTTGCTCGCCGGCAAGCCAGGCGATCTTTCGCGCACGGCTCCGATCTCGCTCGCCGCACCTCAGCTTGACGGCGGCGACGCGCTCATGGGCGCAACGCCCTTATCTCCTGTTGACCGCTCGGTGCCGTCAGCCCAGCGGGGCCGCGCCGACGACTTCCGCCTGCCGTAAGTACGCTTTGTCCGTCCAACGGGCCGCTGGAGCCGCCTTCCGCTTTTCCTGTGGGTGAAGGCACGCGTTATGACGGGCTGATGCCGGGCCTGCGGACCTGCCCCCCGCATGCCCGTGCAGAACTTCCAAGCTACCGCGGCAGAACGCTGCATCCCATCAGAAATTCGTCGATGGCGCGGGCGGCCTGCCGGCCTTCGCGGATCGCCCACACCACCAGCGACTGACCGCGGCGCACATCTCCGGCCGCAAAGAGCTTATCCACGCTTGTGCGGTAATCCCGGTCATTGGCCAGAACGTTGGTGGAATTGCGCCGGTCGACGGTGGTGGCAAGCTTGTCGCCAAGTTCGCTCAGAACCCCCGTTTCCAGCGGCCCGGAAAAGCCGATGGCGATGAACGCAAGGTCCGCCTTGATGACGAATTCCGTGCCGGCGATCGGCTTGCGTTTCTCATCCACCTGGCAGCATTTCACGCCGGTAAGCTGGCCGTCCTCGCCGATGAATTCGAGGGTTGCCACCTGGAACGCGCGCTCCGCACCCTCCGCCTGGGAGCTGGACACGCGCATCTTGGTCGCCCAATAGGGCCAAACGGTAAGCTTGTCCTCTTTTTCAGGCGGTCTCGGGCGGATGTCGAGCTGGGTCACGCGCACCGCGCCCTGGCGGAAGGCCGTGCCGATGCAGTCTGACGCCGTATCGCCACCGCCCACCACGACCACATGCTTGCCGCTGGCAAGTATGGGCTCGGACGCCCAGGCAACCGACTGGGTGTTCTCACCGCCGATGCGCCGGTTCTGCTGCACGAGATAGGGCATGGCATCATAGACGCCATTGAGCTCGACACCCGGAATGCCCGCTGCCCGCGGCTTCTCCGAGCCGCCGCAATAAAGCACCGCGTCATATTCGGCTAGCAACTCGGCGACCGGCTTGTCGACACCGACATTGACGCCGCAGAAGAAGGTCACACCTTCACCCTGCATCTGCTCGATGCGGCGGTCGATGAAGCGCTTCTCGATCTTGAAATCGGGGATGCCGTAGCGCATCAGCCCGCCGGGGCGGCTCTCGCGCTCATAGACATGCACCTCATGGCCCGCGCGCCCAAGCTGCTGGGCGGCCGCCATGCCAGCGGGACCCGAACCGATGATGGCGACGCGCTTGCCGGTTCTCTTCTCCGCTGGCTGCGGGCGCAGATAGCCGAGCTCATAGGCCTTGTCGGCAATCGCCTGCTCGATGGTCTTGATCGTCACCGGCACGTCTTCAAGGTTCAGCGTGCAGGCCTCCTCGCATGGCGCGGGGCAGATGCGGCCCGTCCATTCGGGGAAATTGTTGGTGGAATGGAGGTTGCGGATCGCCTCCTCCCAGTTGCCCTGATAGACGAGGTCGTTCCAGTCCGGAATCTGGTTATGCACCGGGCAGCCCGTCGGCCCATGGCAATAGGGGATGCCGCAGTCCATGCATCGGGCGGCCTGTTTCGAGACCTCCTGGTCCGACATCGGTATCGTGAATTCGCGGAAATGCCGGATGCGATCCGACGCCGGCTGGTACTTGTTCTCCTGCCGGTCGATCTCCAGAAAGCCTGTCACCTTGCCCATGCTTGTTCCTTGTTCCTGACGGCCCTAAGCCCGAACCCAGTTTTCCAATTTGAGACCCGGTACGCCGGTAAACCCCTTGTCATCACTCACGAGCGTTGCATCCAGAGCGAGTGCATGCGCCGCAATCCATAAATCGTTCGGGCCCATGGATTTGCGCTGCCGTTCGGCCCAGGCCCGAAGGTCGCCGTAAAGATCGTCCGCCGGGTCCTCCAGGGGCCAGGCGGGAATGGCCTGAAGGAGAATATCCAGACGTTCCCGGCCACGAACATTCCCGTTTTTCTTCAAGTCATACAGAATCTCACCTTTGACGACGATGCCTGTTCCGATCTCATCGCTGCTGTGGGACCGGAGAGCTTCATCGACAGAGCCACCCGGATTCCGGATTGCCGCGGAGATCACGTTGCTGTCGAGGAGGAACCGGCTCATAGTTTGACATCATCGAGCGGAAGCATGTCGGCGTCTCCGGGGTCGCCGGGAAAGTCCTCCATAGGGCCCTGCTCCTTGAGCCAGTCCAGCGCCTCGATGAGGGACATCTTGCGCGCCTTGGGCCTCAGATGCAGGGAGCCGTTCTCGTCTCGCGAGACGAGAACCTTGTCGGTTTGAAACTCGAACTCCTTCGGAATGCGTATTGCCTGGCTCCGCCCGTTGCGGAACACACTGACTTCCTTCTCTTCCCGCTGGTGGATACCCATGCGCGCCTCCATATGGCATATGCCGTGACATCTGCCATATGATTTCTCCTTTCAAACCTACTCCGCCGCGACACCCATGCGCATGCGCTCCATCTCCTCCAGCGCCCGGCGGTATTCGACCGGCATGACCTTGCGGAATTTCGGCCGGTAGTCCGCCCAATTATCAAGGATCTGGCGCGCCCGCTCGGAGCCCGTATAGCGGTAATGGTTGGAGATGAGGTGGGCGAGGCGCTCCTCATCGTGCCGTGTCATGTCCCCGGAGACGTCCACCCGACCCATATGGGCGAGGTCGCCGCCGTGATGGTGCAGCTTTTCGAGGATGTCGTCCTCCTCCGGGACCGGCTCGAGCTCCACCATGGCCATGTTGCAGCGCTCGGCGAAGTCGCCCGCCTCATCGAGCACATAGGCCACGCCACCCGACATGCCGGCGGCGAAGTTGCGCCCGGTCTGGCCGAGCACGACAACGAGGCCGCCCGTCATGTATTCGCAGCCATGGTCCCCCACGCCTTCCACAACCGCCACTGCGCCGGAGTTACGCACGGCGAAGCGCTCGCCCGCCACGCCGCGGAAGTAGCACTCGCCTTCGATGGCGCCGTAAAGGACCGTGTTGCCGACGATGATCGAGTTTTCCGGCACAATCTTCGCCTTGCCCGACGGCTTGATGACGATGCGTCCGCCCGAGAGCCCCTTGCCGACATAGTCGTTGGCGTCTCCCTCCAGCTCGAAGGTGATGCCGCGCGCGAGGAAGGCGCCGAAGGACTGGCCGGCCGTACCGGTGAACTTCACCGAGATGGTGTCGTCCTTCAGCCCCTTGTGGCCGTAGCGCTTCGCCACCTCGCCGGAGAGCATCGCGCCCGTCGTGCGGTCTGTGTTGCAGATGTCGAAGGCGAGCGACACCCGCTCCTTCTTCTCCAGTGCCGGCTGTGCGGCGGCAATGAGCTTGCGGTCGAGCACGTCGTCGATCGGATGCTTCTGCCGCTCGGTCCAGCGAATAGCCTCGCGCGGCGCCTCCGGCTTGTAGAACACGCGCGAGAAGTCGAGCCCCTTCGCCTTCCAGTGCTCGATCAGCGTCTTCTTCTCGAGAAGATCGGATTGGCCGATGATCTCATCGAGCTTGCGGAAGCCCATCTCCGCCAGAATCTGCCGCACCTCTTCCGCAACATAGAAGAAGTAGTTGATGACGTGCTCGGGCGCGCCCTTGAAACGCTTTCTGAGCACCGGATCCTGGGTGGCGACGCCCACCGGGCAGGTGTTGAGATGACACTTGCGCATCATCACGCAGCCCGCCGCGATCAGCGGCGCGGTGGAGA
Source organism: Chelativorans petroleitrophicus (assembly GCF_025398195.1). Lineage (GTDB taxonomy): Bacteria > Pseudomonadota > Alphaproteobacteria > Rhizobiales > Rhizobiaceae > Chelativorans > Chelativorans petroleitrophicus. Next base: position 267,056 of record NZ_JAODNV010000006.1, read on the forward strand.
AGCCGAACTCGTCCGCTCCGAGCAGCGCGCCCACGATGACGTCGCGGCCCGTGCGAAGCCCACCATCCACCTGCAGCGCCACGCGGCTTCTGAGCCCGTTCAGCACCAGCGTCTGGTGCGTTTCGGCAAGGCCCATTTCCCACGGGCTGCCGGCATGCTTGATGGAGGTGAGCGGCGAAGCGCCGGTGCCGCCGTCATAGCCGGCGATCGTGATGTGGTCGGCGCGCGCCTTGGCGACACCCGCCGCCACCGTGCCGACGCCGACCTCGGAGACGAGTTTCACCGACACGTCGCCCGCCGGGTTGACGTTCTTCAGGTCGAAGATGAGCTGCGCCAGGTCCTCGATCGAGTAGATGTCGTGGTGCGGCGGCGGCGAGATGAGGCCGACGCCGGGCGTCGAGTGACGCACCTTGGCGATGGTGGCGTCCACCTTGTGGCCGGGAAGCTGCCCGCCCTCGCCGGGCTTGGCGCCCTGCGCCACCTTGATCTGCATCATGTCCGAATTGACGAGATACTCGGCGGTCACGCCGAAACGCCCGCTCGCCACCTGCTTGATGGCCGAACGCTCCGGGTTGGGCGAGCCGTCGGGAAGCGGCATGTAGCGATCCGGCTCCTCGCCGCCTTCGCCGGTGTTGGACTTGCCGCCGATGGCGTTCATGGCGCGGGCAAGGGTCGTGTGCGCCTCGCGGCTGATGGAGCCGAAGGACATGGCGCCCGTCGAGAAACGCTTGACGATCTCCGACGCTGGCTCGACCTCGTCGAGCGGTACGGGTTCGCGCCCGGTCTCCTTCGCCGTCTTGATCTGGAAAAGGCTGCGGATCGTCTTGGCCTTGGCGCTTTCGCCGTTGATGAGATCGGAGAACTGCTGATAGGTCTCCCAGGACCCCTTGCGCACCGCGTGCTGGAGCGTGGCCACTGCATCCGGCGTCCAGGCATGATCCTCGCCGCGCATGCGGTAGTTGTATTCGCCGCCGACCTCCAGCGAGGTCCTCAGCACCGGATCGTCCCCGAAGGCCGCCTGATGGCGCGCCACCGTCTCCCGGGCAATCTCCTCGAGCCCCACGCCCTCGATGGTCGTCGCCGTGCCGGTAAAGTAGCGCTCCACAAAGTCCGAGCGCAGGCCGACGGCATCGAAGATCTGCGCGCCGCAATAGGACTGATAGGTGGAGATGCCCATCTTGGACATCACCTTGAGAATGCCCTTGCCGATGGACTTGATGTAGCGCTTGACCACCTCCTCGGCGTCCACCTCGGGGGGGAACTCGCCCCTGGCATGCATGTCGAGGAGGGTGTCGAAGGCGAGATACGGGTTGATGGCCTCGGCACCATAGCCGGCAAGGCAGCAGAAGTGGTGCACCTCGCGCGGCTCGCCCGATTCCACCACCAGGCCGACCGCCGTGCGCAGCCCCTTGCGAATCAGGTGATGATGCACGGCCGCCGTGGCGAGCAGTATGGGAATGGCGATGCGGTCCGGTCCGATCTGTCGGTCGGACAGGATGATGATGTTGTAGCCGCCTGCGACCGCCGCCTCCGCCCGCTCGCACAGGCGGTCAAGCGCGCCCGCCATTCCGGCCGCCCCTTCGAGCGCGGAATAGGTGACGTCCAGCGTCTTGGTGTCGAAGCGGTCTTCCGTGTGGCCGATCGAGCGGATCTTCTCGAGGTCGCCATTGGTCAGGATCGGCTGGCGCACTTCGAGCCGCTTGCGGCGCGAATTGCCCACAAGGTCGAAGATGTTGGGCCGCGGGCCGATAAAGGAGACGAGGCTCATCACCAGCTCCTCGCGGATCGGGTCGATCGGCGGGTTGGTGACCTGCGCGAAGTTCTGCTTGAAATAGGTGTAAAGCAGCTTCGGCTTGTCGGACATGGCGGAGATCGGCGTGTCCGTGCCCATGGAGCCGATGCCCTCCTGGCCGGTCGTGGCCATGGGCGGCAGCAGCATCTTTATGTCTTCCTGCGTGTAGCCGAAGGCCTGCTGCCGGTCGAGCATGGAGACGTCCTGCCGCAGGGCGCGCGGCGCTACCGGCTTCAGCTCTTCCAGGATCAGCTGGGTGTTGTCGAGCCACTGCCGGAAGGGATGCTTGGTGGCAAGCTGTTCCTTGATTTCGTCGTCCGAGACAATGCGGCCCTCTTCCAGATCGATGAGCAGCATGCGGCCCGGCTGCAGCCGCCACTTGGTGACGATCTTTTCCTCGGGCACCGCAAGCGCACCGGCCTCCGAGGCCATGATCACCCGGTCGTCGTCAGTCACGATGTAGCGCGCGGGCCTGAGGCCGTTGCGGTCGAGCGTGGCACCGATCTGGCGACCGTCGGTGAAAGCGACTGCTGCAGGGCCGTCCCACGGCTCCATCAGCGCGGCGTGATACTCGTAGAAGGCCCGCCGCTCCGGGCTCATGAGCTTGTTGCCGGCCCAGGCTTCGGGGATGAGCATCATCATCGCATGGGCAAGCGAATAGCCGCCCTGATAGAGGAACTCGAGCGCGTTGTCGAAGCAGGCGGTGTCCGATTGCCCCTCGTAGGAGATCGGCCAGAGCTTGGAGATGTCGTTGCCGAACAGCTCCGAATCCACCGAAGCCTGGCGCGCCGCCATCCAGTTCACATTGCCGCGCAGCGTGTTGATCTCGCCGTTGTGCGCGACCATGCGGTAAGGGTGCGCCAGCTTCCAGGAGGGGAAGGTGTTGGTCGAAAAGCGCTGATGGACGAGCGCCAGCGCGGATTCTAAGCGCGGGTCCTTCAGATCCTTGTAGTAGGCGCCGAGCTGGTAGGCCAGGAACATGCCCTTGTAGACAAGGGTGCGCGCCGACAGGCAGACGATGTAGAAGCCGTTGTCGCGGCCGCCCGTCTCTTCATAGATGCGGCCGGAGACCACCTTGCGCAGGATATAGAGCCGGCGCTCGAAATCCTCCTCGTCCTTGATCCCGGGACCGCGCGCGATGAAGACCTGCCGATGCACCGGCTCGGAAGCCACGATGTCCGGCGCCTTGGAAAGACATGAATTGTCCACCGGCACATCGCGGAAGCCGAGAAGCACCTGGCCCTCGGAGCGCGCCACATCCGCGATGATCTCTTCGATATGCGCGCGCAGGGCAGGGTCCTGCGGCATGAAGAGATGGCCGATTCCATAATGGCCGGGTTGCGGAAGCTCGATACCCTGCTTCGCCATCTCCTCGCGAAAGAAGCGGTCCGGTATCTGCACCAGCATGCCGGCGCCATCCCCCACCAGGGGGTCTGCGCCTACCGCGCCGCGATGGGTGAGGTTTTCGAGCATCCTCAGCCCGTCCTCGATGATGGAATGGGACTTGGCGCCCTTCATGTGCGCGATGAAGCCGACGCCGCACGCATCATGCTCATTGCGCGGGTCGTACAGGCCCTGCGGCGGCGGCAGGCCGGCGGCTCCGCCGGCGCGTTTGACGGCCTCAGTCCGGGCCCGCAGAGCGGGCGCCTGCCGGGTCGGTACCGAGGGCGTCAGGTCCGTCATCGTCGCGTCCTTTGCATTCTGCCCCTAGCGGGGCGTCGGTTTTTCTATGTCTGGGCGGCCGTTTCGGCAGCGCATCCTTAAGGATCGCTCTGCATGTCTTGCGAAGGAGCGGAAGGCGTACTCTTCCGCCGCTTACGGCACGCTTCTTTCACTTGGACGGCACAAGCAGGCCCATGCCTGTGGCGCCGCCATATCCGCGTATTTCTCGGCTCAAACCCAGCGCAATCTGCTGCGTGAGTTGGCCTCCAACGACGCGGATAAATAAGACAGCAATCCTGTCCTATTTCCTCCCATGCCAGAAAATGGCGTGGCGTACAAGACGGAAATGTAAAAAATCCATGCTGCTGACGCAACAAAGTTACGGAAATGCCGCTTTTCCAGCACGTTGCCGCCATCTCGAGCAGGCCTTCCACTTTACTTAAGCCTTGAAACCCGGCTGGCAACACGCGAGTGTGCGCGCCGCAAATCAGGGACAGATGCCGATGAATTTTGCTTCCGATAACTGGGCAGGCGCCCATCCAGCCATCTGCGAAGCTCTTTCCGCTCACGCGCACGGGTTCCATGAGGCCTATGGTCAGGGTGAACTCGACCGGAAGGTCGAGCGACTCTTCTGCGAGATTTTTGAGCGCGATGTGGCCATTTTCTTTGTGGCGACAGGCACGGCCGCCAATTCCCTGTCCATGACCCTTCTCAACCGGCCGGGTGGTGTGGTCTTCGCCCATCAGCAGGCCCACATGCGGGAGGATGAAGGCGGGGCGCCGGAATATCTGACCGGCGGAGCGCGCGTCCATGGCGTGAGCGGCCCGCTTGGTCGTATCGATCCCGCGGCGCTTGAGGCCGCCATTCGCCTTTATCCGGCCGAGTTCATCCACGCCGGCCAGCCAATGGCCGTCTCCATCACCCAGTCGAACGAGATCGGCGGGGTCTATTCCCTGGAGGAGATCGAGGCAATTGCAGGCATATGCCGCGCCCATGATCTGCCGCTGCACATGGACGGCGCGCGTTTTGCCAATGCGCTGGTCTCGCTCGGCACCACGCCCGCCGAGATGACATGGAAGCGGGGCGTGGATATCGTCTCCTTCGGTGCCACCAAGAACGGCTGTTGGTGCGCGGAAGCAATTGTAGTGATGGACCCGGCACGCGCCCGCGACATGCCGTTCCTGCGCAAGCGCGCGGCGCACCTCTTCTCGAAGTCGCGATTCATCGCCGCGCAGTTCGAGGCTTATTTCCGCGACGATCTGTGGCTCAGGAATGCTCGGCACGCCAATGCCATGGCCGCCAGCCTTGCCGCGCACATCAGCAAAGCCGCGACGGCCCGCCTTGCTTGGCAGCCGCAGGCCAATGAGGTCTTTGCCATCCTGAGGGAGGAAACCGCCGCAGCCCTGCGCGAGCGCGGGGCGTTCTTCTATCCCTGGAATGCGCCCGCCGGGCTCCAGCTTGCCCGGGGTGAGGGGCTTTACCGCTTCGTCACCTCCTTCGCCACGACGGTGGAGGAAGTGGAGGTTTTTGGCGCGATGCTTGACCGGTAGCGGGGCTTCGGGCGGACGGAGCGGTGTGCGCCGGCGGCCGCTGCCGTTCTCGTCCACTCCCTTGAATTGGGAGCCTGAGCGGCTGGTGCCGGCCACCCTTCCTGTCCCCCACGACGTGCGGGAGAGGTGGCTCATGTGGAGCGCGCGGGCCAGACCAGAGAGGGGATTTTAAGGTGGCGTTGCCAGCGGCTTGTCAGAACCCCCGCAACCACAAAGGAGCTCAGCGCTGGATCAAGCGCGTCTAGGCAACGCCGATCCTAAGAAGATCATGGAAGTGGACGATGCCGACTGGGCGATCGTCCTCGGTCACGACCAGCGCGCTGATTGCATGCTGGTTGAGCAGCGCCATGGCCTGGCTCGCCAGCATGTCCGGGCGCACGGTCTTTGGCGCGCGCGTCATGATGTCGTCCACCACGAGCTCGGCCAGATTGCGGTGAAGGTTGCGAGCCAGATCGCCGTCGGTGATGATGCCGGCAAGTCGGCCGTCCCCGTCCACCACGCACACGCAGCCGACCCGCTTCTTCGAGAGCGTCATGACTGCGTCGGGCATTTTCGTGCCTGGCGGCACGATCGGGATGTCATCGCCCCGGCGCATGATGTCGCCGATATGGGTGAGATTGGCGCCGAGCTGGCCGCCCGGATGGAAGGTGCGGAAATGATCCGCCGTAAAGCCGCGCGCTTCCAGAAGCGCCACGGCCAGCGCATCGCCGATGACGAGCTGCAGGAGGGTGGAGGTGGTGGGCGCCAGCCCATGCGGGCAGGCCTCGGTGACTTTGGGCAGCATGAGCACGACGCTTGCCTCGCGCGCGAGCGCCGAGCTCAGCCCGGAGGTGATTGCTATGATGGGAATGGAAAAGCGCCGCGCATAGGCCACAATGCCCTTCAGCTCCGGGCTTTCACCGGACCAGGACAGCGCCACGATGGCATCGTCGCGTGTGATCATGCCCAGATCGCCGTGATTAGCCTCGGCCGGATGCACGAAATAAGCGGGCGTGCCGGTGGAGGCGAGCGTGGCGGCGATTTTAGAGCCGATGTGGCCGCTCTTGCCCACGCCGGTCACGATGACACGGCCGGGAATGCCGGCGATCGTTTCAACAGCCTGGGCGAACGGTTCGGCGAGCCCGTTGTCCAGCACCTCGGCAAGCGCTGCAAGCGCGGCTTGTTCCGCCTCAAGCGTGCGGGTGGCGGAGGCGATCGCCTTGCTCCGGTCGAGCCGCTTGGTGGTCTTGGTCAGCATGAGGATGCGCTTACCTCTTTCGCTCCGGCATGTCCATCGGTTGGCTTCCATCGCGCGCCGGTGGTGAGCTTCACCTTGTGTTAACCGAAGGCTTTTACCTTTTGATTACCATACGCGGCCCGGACCGCGGGGATTGGGGTGGCAATGGCGCGCGATCGCTTGGGCAAAGGGTACGCGGTCTATCTGGCCTGCGCGGCAGGCCTGGTGGCGGCCGTCCTGCCGGCCGCCAGCCAAGAGATGGACTTGCGCGGAGCGGTACGTGAATCCGACGTGAACGCGCTTCTGCTTGGACCCGACGAATTTTCCGATGAGGAGGCCGGCTCAACGGGCATTCCCGCCGAGCCCTACCAGCCGGCAAGCTTGGGCGCGGACGTTTTTCTGGATAGCGAAGAACTTTTCGGGCGCTCTGACGCCCTGCCGGGCCGAGCCCGCCGTTCCGCAGGCGCGGGGGTACCGGAGCGCCAGGACGAAAGTCCGGCGGCGACGGCGGCAGTACCGGCTCTGGATGGGGTGAACACGGCAACGGTCCGCGCCGTCTCCGTCGACGCGGCGGAGCGGGAGGCGCTGCCGCTGCGGCTCAACCAGCGCGCCACGACTATAGAGGGCGGGGCACGCCAGTCGGAGGAAGACCCATACGCTCCGCTCGGACTCCGCGTCGGCACTTTTGTGGTGGTGACGGAGCTCGAACAGGGGTTGACCTCGACCACCAACGCGGACAAGAGCCCGGGGGGAGACAATGCCGTCCTCTCCGAGACCTCTCTACGTCTCCGCGCGGAATCCGACTGGCCGCGCCACCGCGCCACGGCTGAAGCCTACGGCACATTCCGCAAATCGGTTTCGGGTGAGGAGGTGAAGGAGCTAGAAGGTGGGGCGGAGACGCGTCTCGAACTCGACCTTCTCGATGATCTCACCGCCCGCGCTTTGCTCGCCTACAAGGCGGTGCGCGAGGGCGCGTCCTCGCCGGTAGCCATTCCCGGCGTGGAAGAGCAGCCCCTCCGCCATACCCTGCACGGCTCGCTCGGGCTCGAGCGGTCGCTCGGACGTTTGCGTCTTGGCCTGACCAGTGAGGTCCAGCGCGATCAGTACGGGGATGCGGAGCTCGTGGGCGGGGGGACGCTCTCCCAGTCCGATCGCGATTCCACGCTCGTGTTGGCCCGCCTTCGGGGCGGTTATGAGATTTCGCCTGCACTCACGCCTTTTGTGGAGGTGGAGGCCGGCAGGCGCATCTATGACAATGAGCGCGACAGCGCCGGCTATGAGCGCTCCGCCACGCGGCTGGGCGCCCGCGCTGGCGTCGCCCTTGATCTTTCGGAGAAGCTGAGGGGGGAACTGTCCGCTGGCTGGCTCAGCCAGGATTTCGAGGATTCGCGCCTGGCCACGATTTCCGGGCCTGCACTTGCGGCAAGCCTGACCTGGTCGCCGCGCCGCGGTACGGTTGTCGGCCTCGATGCCTCGACCGAGATAGAGGGCTCGACCGATCCGGGGCTGAGCGGTTCGCTCCTTTATTCAGGGACGCTGCGGATCGAGCGGGAGCTGCGTTCCAATCTCACCGGCGAAGCGGCTCTTGGGGCTTCCTATCGCGATTACGAGGCTGGTGGGCATGACGTCATCCTCACGGGCGAGGCGATTCTGACCTGGTGGCTCAACCGCTATGCGGGCCTCACCGGCCGGCTGCGCCATGAACGCCAGACGAGCAGCCTTCCCGGTCGCGATTACGACGCGACGAGCCTCTTCATGGGGCTGAAGCTCCAGCGTTAGCGGCGATCATCACGGCTGGGCGATGTGGCGGGCATTCGTGGTGTGCAGTGTCCGCTCGACCACATCGAGCTCGGTGATGGCCAGGATCGGCTCCTTTCGTCTTCCGTTCGGAATACCCTGACCAACAGAAGGCCGAGCGTGAGTCTTCTCTGAAACGACCGCCGGAGCGGGAACCCGCAGGGTATGCGCGTGTTCGGCTCCTGCGCAGGATTGGCAGCCCGCCTATCCGGCAGGAGAAAAGAAAATGCCAACGGACAGAAAAGACAGCCGCCAGACGCCGGGAGACGTCTCCGAGGAAGCGCCGCGCCGCCGCGAACAGGATTGGGATGCGGTCAAGGGAGTGGAGTTCACGCCAGAGGACGCTGAAGGTGACAACGTGCCCGCTGACACATCCGGCCGGGTCAACACGGACGAGCACTATGGTGAGGGTGAGGACAACCCGTATTTAGAAAGCGACGAGGCCCTTCCCAATGACGAGGAGGAGGAAGTCCTGCGCCGCAACAATGCGCGCGAGGGTGGACGCTTTGACGAGGTGTGAGCCGGCAGCCGGTTGAAGGGCAGGGGCTAACTGCCCCCGCCCCATTCATTATTCGCCGTCAAACCTGGCCAGCGAGAGGAACGTGACCGCCTGGCCCGTGAAACGGCGCGCGTCAGGCACCGGAATCATATGACTGAAGCCTGCGGTGTAGGCCACGCGCGGCGCCTGAGTCAGTTCCGGGCTGAAGCGTGAGGCGGAGGCGACCAGCCTCGGCCGGGTATTCAGGAACGAATGAGCATTGAGCACGCGGTCGGTCGGCGTTCCGCCGAACCGTGCGACAGCCGGTGTCCGCTCTGCGGCGTCGTCCGGACGCGGCCGCGGTCCTTTTGAAGCCACGCGGGCGCCGTCCGATTTGCGCTCGCCGGAGGCGTGGGCGCTTTCGCGGAGGGAAGCGAGTTGCGTCGATGCCGCTTCAGCATTTTCCTCCGATTCCGCACCCGTGGCGGAGGAGAGGGCCGCGACAGCTTTGGCCTTGGCTGCGGCGCTGTCACCGTTTGCCGGGCGCCCGCTATTGCCCAGCGAGGCGAGCGTCGGCGCGGCCGCAAGAAGATCGGAGGCCGAAATTTCAGGCCGCTCGTCGGACGTTGGCGCGCTGGCGACAACCACAGGAGTCGGCTTGTTTGCTTCCGCCGCGAGAAGTTCCGCGATGGCGTCGGCTGGCGCAGGCCGGTCGGGGCGGCGGGTCGGCGTCACATAGGCGACGGGCATAGGCAGATCGCTGTTCGCTTCCGTCATTGCTTCCGCCACATCCACCGTCGACTCAGGCTGATGCTTGGGGCGCGGCGTGGGCAGAGGCACATTCAGGGCTGCGAGCACGCTCTGTTCGAGTGCTGTCTCATTGGCATTGGGTTCAGGCTGCACACCCGCCTGAGCCGCCACTACCGCACCAACGTCCGCGTCGGGGCGCGGCGCTTCACGCGGTACGGGAAGCGAGCGCGCGGGCAGTTCGGCGATGATGGTGGCGGGGCTGGCTGGTTCCTCCAGCGGGGCGGCCGGCTGCTGCGGCGTGACCGGCTGCTGAGGCGCGACGGCCTGCTGCGGCTGGGGCTGCGCGGGCTGAGGCTGCTGTCGCCGTGCGGGTGCCGAGCGCTGGGCGACGGCAATTGCCGCTTCGGCGTTGTCCTCCTCCTCGTCGGCGCCGCCGCCGAAGAGCATGGCGAGCAGACCGCGCCGGTTGTTCCTGCTTGTCGTGTCGTCGGCGACCTGGACTGCCCCGCCACTGCTCTGGCGCGCCTTGTAGGCAGCGAGCGCCTGCTGGTAGCCGGGCAGCGGCTTGCCGTCCGAAGGTATGTGCAGCGTCTCGCCGTCCGGGAAGAGGGCCAGAAGCTCCTGGCGGCTCATGCGCGGCCAGTGCCGCACGCCGCCCACATCCAGATGAACGAAGGGAGAGCCGGAACGCGGATAATAGCCCACACCGCCGACCTGCATCTTGAGGCCGATGGCGCGAAGCTTGGAAAGCTTTACGTCGGGCAGGAAGAAGTCGACCGCCTTGCCCAGCATGTGCTGGCTGTTCTTGGCCACGCCGCTGGAACGGCTCCGAAGCATGGCATTGGTCTGCGGAGACCGGTAGGCGGAAACTACGTGGATGTATTCGCGCGAGCCGGACTGGCGGTAGACCTCCCAAAGAAGGTCAAGCAGGCGCGGGTCCATCTCGGCGGGCTCGTTGCGGCGCCAGTCGCGCAGTATGTGGTTGATCTGCTGCAGGCCACTCTTGAGATAGCGTCCGTTGCGCTTGTAGGCGATTTCGGCGCGTTCCCCGGTATGCAGGAAATAGAGCTTCAGCGTGCGCGTCTCCGCACTCGCAACCGGTGCTGCCATGAGCAGGATATTCACCGTAAGAAGAAGCCCGGCTATCAATTTGCCCGGACTGACCCTCGTCCGGCACCATTCATGCGGTTGAACGTCGTCGCTTGTCAAAACGCGGCCTGTCGACTGGAACTGTCCCCACTTGGCCCCGGATGTCTCCCGAAGCATCCGGAGTATTCACCATAATGGTTAATTGACGCTTATTGAAGCAGGAATGCGCTGAGACGATGGCAAGATCACAAGCACGGCGAGAATCGTGCAACGTGGTGAACAGTTTATCTACAAACCTTCTTATCCGGACGCCTTCACGCCGTCGGCGGGAGGGCTGAATATCTGTCTAAGGCTCGTTCTCTTCGGAAGGGTCGCCGGCCTGCTCCAGGCCCATTTCCTTCAGCTTGCGGTACAGGGTCGAGCGGCCGATGCCCAGCCGCCGCGCGACCTCGCTCATGCGGCCGCCGTAATGTTCGATGGCGCGCCGAATCATCTCCTGTTCGACCGAGGCGAGCGAGCGCAGATGCCCGTCCTCTCCGATCAGCCGGATGAGGCCGGGATGGAGAGGCTGCCGCGCGGGCGGCTCGGACCGTTCCGCGGAAGCGGCCGTCTGCACATGAGGCCGGGGGGTTTTCGACTCGCCTTCGGCAAGCTCGCTTTCGTCTATGCCCTCCACCTGGGCACGGATCTGCGGAAACTCGGCAGCCGTCAAAACGTCTCCCTCGCACAGCACAACCGCGCGGAAGACGGCGTTTTCAAGCTGGCGGATGTTGCCCGGCCAGTCATAGGCCGACAGCATGTCGAGTGCATGGGCCGAGATGCCCGAGATTACGCCGCTCGGCGCTGAGGAGGAAAAACGGGCGATGAAATGCTGCACCAGAAGCGGAATGTCTTCCTTGCGGTCGCGCAGCGGCGGCACCGTGATGGGAAAGACATTGAGCCGGTAGTAAAGATCCTCGCGGAAATGCCCTTCGCGCACGCGGGCAAGAAGGTCGCGGTTCGTGGCCGAGATCAGGCGGATGTCCACCTTGACGGTGTTGCGCCCGCCCACCGGATCCACCTCGCCTTCCTGCACCGCGCGCAGAAGCTTCACCTGCACGTCGGCCGGAAGCTCTCCGATCTCGTCCAGGAAGAGCGTACCCGTATCCGCTTCCACGAATTTGCCGGCGTGCTTCTCCGTGGCGCCGGTGAAGGCCCCGCGCTCGTGGCCAAACAGGATGCTTTCAACAAGATTGTCCGGAATGGCGCCGCAATTCACCGTGACGAACGGCTTGCTGCGCCGTGCGCTTTCGCCCTTGATGGCGCGCGCGATCAGTTCCTTGCCGACGCCGGACTCACCCTCGATGAGGATCGGTATGTCGGAGGCGGCCGCCTTGCGGGCTAGCCGGAGCGTGCGCTCCATGGCCGGGCTGCGGGTGATGATCTCGCGGAAGGAGAAGCCTCGGGACATGCGGCCGCGCTTGTGCCTTTCGGCGCCTTCGAGCTCTCCGACCTTCAGTGCATTGCGAATGGCAGTCCCCAGCCGCTGAGGCGATACGGGCTTGACGACGAAGTCGAAGGCTCCCGCCCGCATGGCCGCCACTGCAGTCTCGACCCCGCCCTTGGCCGTTTGCACGATCACGGGTGCATCGATGCCTTTCTTGCGCAGCCGCTGCATGACCTCGATGCCATCCATGCCCGGCATCACGAGGTCGAGCACGACCGCCCGCAGGCCGGCTGCGCCGCCCTCTTCCAGGGTTTCGAGCGCCATGGCGCCGCCGTCCGCGAGCACCGGAGCATAGCCGAGCCTGCGCACGGCCTCATCGAGAAGGCGGCGCTGCACCGGGTCATCATCGACGATCAGGACGGTATCGGACATGAATGCCACAGCGTCAGAAAATCGCGTCAGGCCATGCGCCTGCGCACTGGAACTCTATGGCACCGGCTTCTAAACAGGCATTCAAGAAACCCGGTGAACGATTTCTTGATTTCACCGCAAACCGGCTCGCAAGTCAGGGAGCACCTTATGGCCCAGGATCAGAACCGCTCCGGCCAGATGCGCCACGCGACGGCGGACGCGGCCAGCCGAGGCGCGCACAAGCCGCTGGACCTTGGCGTTCTGCCCGAGTGGAATCTCGCCGATCTTTACCCGTCGATGGACGCGCCCGAGCTTGCCGCGGATCTCGAAAGAGCAAGCCAGGAGGCGCTGGCCTTCGAAAAGACCTGGAAGGGACGGCTGGCCGAGGAGGCTGGCAAGGGTGCCGAAGGCCGGCTTGGCGAAGCCCTGCAGGCCTATGAGGCGCTGGTGGAGTTGTTCGGCCGCATCGGCTCTTATGCCGGGCTCATCTATGCGGGCGACACCTCAGATCCCAAGCGCGCCAAGTTTTACGGCGACGTGCAGGAGAAGCTCACGGATGCGAGTACGCATCTGCTCTTCTTCACGCTGGAACTGAACAAGATCGACGACCCGCTGATCGACAAGGCCTTGGAGGACGACCCGCTCTTCGGCCGCTACCGGCCCTGGGTGCTCGACGTGCGCAAGGACCGGCCCCATCAGCTTGAGGATCGCATCGAGCAGCTTTTTCACGAAACCTCCGTCACCGGGCGCGGGGCATGGAATCGCCTCTTCGACGAGACGATGACGAGCTTGCGCTTTACTGTTGACGGCGAGGAACTGACGCTCGAGCCAACCTTGAACCTTCTGGAAGACCCGGATGGGGAGAAGCGGCGCAAGGCGGCCGAGGCGCTTGCGGGAACCCTGAAGGCGAATCTGCGCCTCTTCACCCTCATCACGAACACGCTCGCCAAGGACAAGGAGATTGTCGACCGCTGGCGCGGGTTCGAGGACGTGGCGGATGCGCGCCACCTGTCGAACCGGGTCGAGCGCGAGGTGGTGGATGCTTTGGCTGCCTCTGTGCGCGAGGCCTTCCCGCGCATCTCGCACCGCTACTATGCGATGAAGGCCAAGTGGCTGGGCATGGACAAGCTCAATCACTGGGACCGCAATGCGCCGCTTCCCGAAACGCCGAGGACGTTGATTTCGTGGAAGGATGCGAAGGAAACGGTGCTTTCAGCCTATAGCGCGTTCTCGTCCCAAATGGCCGAGATCGCGGAGCGGTTTTTTGCGAAAGGCTGGATCGATGCGCCGGTCCGGCCCGGCAAGTCGCCGGGCGCGTTTGCTCATCCCACGGTGCCGTCCGCGCATCCTTACGTGCTGCTCAACTATATGGGCCGGCCGCGCGACGTGATGACGCTGGCGCATGAACTCGGCCACGGCGTTCATCAGGTGCTGGCTGCGGAGCAGGGCGCGCTGATGTCGGAGACACCGCTGACGCTGGCGGAGACAGCATCCGTCTTCGGCGAAATGCTCACCTTCCGCTCGATGCTCGACCGCACGTCGGACAGGCGAGAACGCAAGGCCATGCTTGCGCAGAAGGCGGAGGACATGATCAACACGGTCGTGCGCCAGATCGCCTTCTATGAGTTCGAGCGCAAGGTTCATACCGAGCGCCGTAAGGGCGAGCTGACCTCCGACCGGATCGGGGAGCTGTGGCTTGAGGTGCAGGCCGAAAGCCTCGGGCCTGCCGTGGCCCTGCGGGAAGGCTACGAGACCTTCTGGACCTATATCCCGCACTTCATCCATTCGCCCTTCTACGTCTATGCCTATGCCTTCGGCGATTGCCTCGTGAACTCGCTCTACGCGGTCTACCGGCAGGCCGAGGAGGGCTTTCAGGAAAAATATTTCGAGATGCTGAAGGCGGGCGGCACGAAACATCATTCGGAGCTTCTTGCGCCCTTTGGGCTTGACGCCTCGGACCCGGCCTTCTGGAGCAAGGGCCTTGCGGTGATCGAAGGGCTGATCGACGAGTTGGAAGCTCTTGACGAGGGGCAATAGCGCGGGAGCACATGCCGCACGATCCGTCTCAAATTGGGTCCGGCGAAGCTGGCGGGACGACGGCCTCCCTGCGCAAAGAGGGGCGGGAGGCCGCGGGCGCTTCCCGTCACGACCTTATTGCGCTCTTCCGCAACGACCTTACGCATGAAACAATCACCTTCTCGGCGCCGCAGGACATTCTCCTTGCAGAGAAGCCCGAAGAGTTCGTTCCTGCGCTGAGGCAGGCGGAAGAGTTCAGGCGCGGCGGAAAGTGGCTGGCGGGCTACGTCTCCTACGAGGCGGGCTATCTGCTCGATGCCTCCCTTGTCCCGCACCTGCCGGAAGATCGCCGCGCGCCTCTTCTTTGCCTTGGTGTTTTCGACGGCCCTTCGGAACTGCCGCCGCAGTCTTCGCCGCAGACGACCGAGCCCCTGCTGTTTGATGCCACGCCCGCCTGGCGCTTGGCCGAGTATGAAGAGCGCTTTGCCCGCCTGCATCACCACATCCGCATGGGCGATTGCTATCAGGGCAATCTCACCTTCCCCGTTTCTGCGCGCTGGCAGGGCGATCCGCTCAGGCTCTTCGAACGGCTGATGGAGCGTCAGCCGGTGCGCTATGCGGCCTTTATCGATCTTGCCGGTCCCGTCGTTCTGTCGCGCTCGCCGGAGCTTTTCTTCGAGGTTTCCGCTGACGGCTGGATCGAGACGCTGCCCATGAAGGGAACAATGCCGCGCGGGAAGACGACCCAGGAAGACGCAGCCCTTAAGGAAGCGTTGCGCAACGATCCCAAGAATCAGGCCGAGAACCGGATGATCGTGGACCTGCTGCGCAACGACATCTCCCGTATTTCCGAGGTGGGCACGCTGGATGTGCCCGAGCTCTTCCGCGTTGAGAGCTATCCGACGGTTCACCAGATGGTAAGCCGCATCCGGGCCCGGCTGCTGCCCGGTTCGACACTTCTCGAAATCCTCGCCGCTCTCTTTCCTTGCGGCTCGGTCACCGGCGCGCCGAAGATCAGCGCGATGAAGATTCTGCGCTCGCTGGAGGTGGCGCCGCGCGACGTCTATTGCGGCGCCATCGGCTGGGTCGCGCCTGACGGGCGCATGCGCTTCAACGTGGCGATCCGCACCATCTCCCTTTATCCCGGCGGTGAAGCCGTCTTCAATGTCGGCGGAGGCGTGGTATTCGATTCCACGGCCGAGGCGGAATATCAGGAATGCCTGCTGAAGGCCCGTTTTACGGACGCCGATCTCACATAATTGGGGCGGACGAAGCCTCCAGCCTGCACCGCTCAATACTGCGATCTGTTACTTTCCCCTTCATTCGCACTTTATTCTCGCGCCGATCCATGTTTTTGACCGGCGCAATTTGGCACCCACGAAGGAGCTTTGCGAATGGCTGGCAGTGCATGGCCAATTCATGGTGAGATCACAGGGCCCATCGTCATGATCGGCTTCGGCTCGATCGGGCGTGGCGCGCTGCCGCTCATCGAGCGTCATTTCCGCTACGACAAATCGCGCATGACCGTCATAGACCCGGTGGACACCAACCGCGCGCTGCTGGATGAGCGCGGCATTCGCTTCATCCAGACCCGTGTGACGCGGGAAAATTACCGGGAGCTGCTCACGCCGCTGCTGACGCAGGGCACCGGCCAGGGCTTTTGCGTCAACCTGTCGGTGGACACCTCTTCGCTCGATCTCATCAGGCTCTGCCGTGAGCTCGGTGTGCTCTATATCGACACGGTGGTGGAGCCGTGGGCCGGCTTCTATCTCGATCCGGCGCTCGGCAGTGCGGGTCGCACGAATTATGCGCTGCGCGAGACGGTTCGGGAGGAAAAGTTCCGCAATCCAAGTGGTACGACGGCCATCTCCACCTGCGGGGCCAACCCCGGCATGGTGTCCTGGTTCGTCAAGCAGGCGTTGCTCGATCTGGCGCGGGACATGAATCTCGACTTCACCGAGCCGGCGACGGAGGATCGCCAGGGCTGGGCGGGGCTTATGCAAAAGGTGGGCGTGAAGGGCATCCACATCGCCGAGCGCGACACCCAGCGCACCAGAAGGCCGAAGCCCTTGAACGTCTTCTGGAACACCTGGTCCGTCGAGGGCTTCATTGCTGAAGGTCTGCAGCCGTCCGAGCTCGGTTGGGGAACCCACGAAAAGTGGAGGCCGGAAAACGCACGCGAGCACGAGAAGGGCTGCAAGGCTGCCATCTATCTCGACCAGCCAGGCGCGAACACGCGCGTGCGGACTTGGTGCCCGACGCCGGGGCCGCAATACGGCTTCCTCGTCACCCACAACGAGTCGATCTCGATTGCCGATTTCTTCACTCTGCGGGGTGAGGGAGGGGAGGTGCTCTACCGACCCACCTGCCACTACGCCTATCATCCCTGCAATGACGCGGTGCTTTCGCTGCATGAGATGTTCGGCGCGGCTGGCAAGCCGCAGCCCGTCCAGCACGTGCTCGACGAGGATGAACTGGTGGACGGCATCGATGAGCTGGGCGTGCTTCTCTATGGCCACGCCAAGAATGCCTACTGGTTCGGCTCCCAGCTCTCGCTGGAGGAGACGCGCAAGCTTGCCCCTTACCAGAACGCGACCGGCCTTCAGGTGAGTTCCGCCGTCCTCGCCGGCATGGTCTGGGCGCTCGAGAATCCGAATGCCGGCATCGTGGAGGCCGACGAGATGGACTATCGCCGCTGCCTCGAGGTGCAGATGCCCTATTTGGGACCGGTCAGGGGCTACTATACGGACTGGACGCCTCTGACGGACCGTCCAGGCCTGTTTCCCGAGGACATCGACCCGTCTGACCCATGGCAATTCCGCAACATCCTCGTGCGGTGATGCAGCAGGGCAACGCCTTCGGCTTGCAATCGCACGAAAAATCCGCCGAATGGAACATTCATGACCTAGCTGAGGAGGCCGTCATGGTCACAGTTCGCAGATCGGCCGCTTGCGCGGCGCTGTCATCCCTCCTGATCATTTCCGGTTGCGCCGGCGTCAGCGTGCCGAGCGGCCCCGCGACAGGCGGAGCGGGCGTCGAGGGGCAGTGGACGGATGCCCAGGGCGTCGCATTATCCACTTTTTCGGGCGGCCAGTTCGTGAGTGTCGCCACCGATACGGGCAACCGCCTGTCGGAGGGGACGTACCGCTATCGCGACCGGCAGAACATCGAAATCTCGATGATGTCGCTCATCCGCCAGCGGCAGAGCCTCGTGAATTGCGCGATGGTTACCGCTTCGCAGCTTAACTGCACCAACGATCAGGGGCAGAATTTCATCTTAAGACGCACCTCCTGATGCAGACAGCTTGCATCGGCCGGGCGGCGGTGTGAACATACCCGGTGTTACGGAGCCGACATAGAGCGGCGCTAGAGGGGAATACCCGAGCATTGCGGAGAACGAAGATGAAGACATTCGCCGTCCTTGCCCTGAGCACATCGGCTCTGGCGCTGACAGCTGTGCCGTCCTTTGCCGACTACACGCTGAACATCCTGCACATCAACGACTGGCACAGCCGCATCGAGCCGATCAACGCGTTCGATTCCACGTGCTCGGCCGAGGATGACGAGGCGGGCAAATGCTTCGGGGGAGCGGCCCGGCTGGTCACCGCGGTTCGGGACCGGCGCGCCGCGCTGGAAGGCGAGAACGTGCTCTTCCTCAATGCCGGCGACAATTTTCAGGGGTCGCTCTTTTACACCACATACAAGGGCACCGTGGAGGCCGAATTCCTCAACCTGATGGAAACGGACGCCATGGTGGTCGGCAACCATGAGTTCGACGACGGCGAGGACGGGCTTGCGGCGTTTCTGGAGGTTGTCCAGTTCCCGGTGCTTGGCTCGAACGTGAAGGCGAGCGAGGCTTCCGCGCTTGGCGACCGCGTGCGCGAATATGTCATTCTCGAGCAGGGCGGAGAGCGCATAGGCATTGTCGGCGCGGTGGCGAACGACACGGCCGAGCTTTCCTCGCCGGGCGAGCATGTCTCCATCATCGAGGATGTGGAGGGAATCACCGCCGCAGTGCAGGCCGTGCAGGCCGAAGGCGTCAACAAGATCATCGCGCTCACCCACGTGGGCTATCCGCGCGATCTGGAGGCGATCGCCAGGATTCCGGGTGTCGATGTGGTGGTGGGCGGCCACACCAACACGCTTCTTTCGAACACGGTCGAGGGCGCGGAGGGCCCCTATCCGACCATGGTTGACAATCCGGACGGCTATCAGGTTCCGGTCGTTCAGGCGGCGTCCTACTCGAAATATCTTGGCGAGCTGAAGGTCGTCTTTGACGACAATGGCGTGGTGAAGGAAGCGACGGGCGACGTGCATCTCATCGATGCGTCCGTGGCCAAGGACGAGGCGGTGGTCGCGCGCGTTCAGGAGCTTGCCGGCCCGATCGAGGAACTGAAGGGCAGGGTTGTTGCCGAGACGATGGCCCCGATCGACGGCAGCCGCGAGAACTGCCGCGCGCGCGAATGCGAGATGGGAAATCTGGTGGCAGACGCCATGCTGGCGCGCACGAAGGACCAGGGTGTGCAGTTCGCCATCACGAATGGCGGCGGCTTGCGCGCTTCCATCGACGGAGGCGAAGTCACCATGGGCGAGGTGCTCGAGGTGCTGCCCTTCCAGAACACGCTTGCCACCTTCCGGCTCAAGGGAGCGGACGTGGTGGCCTCGCTTGAAAGCGGCGTGAGCCAGATCGAGGAGGGGGCGGGCCGTTTCCCGCAGGTCTCCGGCCTGCGTTTCACCTTCGATGCCTCGGCCGAACCCGGAAGCCGTATCAGCGATGTGCAGGTGCAGTCGGGTGATGGATGGGAGCCCATCGACCCCGATGCCGTCTACACGATAGCCACGAACAACTTCATGCGGACCGGCGGTGACGGCTACAGCCTCTTTGCCGAGAATGCCACCGACGCCTACGACTACGGGCCGGGGCTTGAGCAGGTGCTGGCCGACTATCTCGCCGCGAACAGCCCCTATCAGCCCTATACGGACGGGCGAATCACCGAAGCCGCCGCTGCCGAGCAGATGGCACAGGCGGAAGCGCCAGCGGCGGAAGATGAGGCGGCGGAGTCGGAGGCCGGCGAGGCGGAGCCTGAAGCTGCCGATGAACCCGCCGAATCGGAACCTGCTGCGCCCGCAATGGAAGAACCCGAGGCGGCGGAACCCGAGGCCGCACCTGAAGCGGCGGAACCGATGGAGACCGAACCAGCCGCCGAACCTGCGGGGGAAGGAACGCACACGATCGCCCGGGGCGACACCTATTGGGATCTGGCCGAGCGCTATCTGGGCGATCCTCTGGAATGGCGCCGGATTGCCGAGGCCAATCCGCAGTATCAGCCGCGCCGTCTGCCGGTCGGCGCAACGCTCACCATCCCCGCCGGGATGTAGGCCATTCCCGCCAGGCAAAGCCCCGCTCCGGCGAGGCTTTGCCGTACCTGCGGCCGGAAGCGGCATTGTCTTTGCGGGGAAGTTTGCTAGGTCGTGAAGGTGCCACAGGGAGCCCTTCATGACCGCACCTGCAAAGACTGATCGTCAGCCTGACACCGTTAAGCCCGGCAGCGCCGGCAAGGTGGGCGTTCTGCTCGTCAATCTCGGAACGCCGGAGGGCACGGATTACTGGCCGATGCGGCGCTATCTGTCCGAATTCCTCTCGGACCGCCGGGTGATCGAATGGCCGCGTATCGTCTGGTACCCGATTCTGCAGGGCATCGTGCTTTCAAGGCGCCCGAAAGCGTCCGGCGCTCTTTACGCCAAGATCTGGAACCGTGAGAGGAACGAATCGCCCCTGCGCACCTTCACGCGCGCTCAGGGCGAAAAGCTGGCTGCCGCCCTTTCGGACCACAGCAACGTCATCGTTGACTGGGCCATGCGCTACGGCATCCCGTCCATCGAGACCGTCACGAAGCGCCTGATGGACCGGGGATGTGACCGTATCCTTTTGTTCCCGCTCTATCCGCAATACTCGGCCACGACGACGGCCACGGTGAACGACACGTTCTTTCAGGCGCTGATGAAGATGCGCTTCCAGCCCGCCGTGCGCACGGTGCCCGCCTATCCCGCCGAACCCGTCTACATCGAGGCGCTTGCGGCTTCCGTCGAGCGGCATCTGGCGGGTCTCGATTTCGAGCCTGAGGTGGTCATCGCCTCTTATCACGGCATCCCGAAAAGCTATTCCCAACGCGGCGATCCCTATTACGAGCAATGCCTGACCACCTCGCGCCTGCTTGCCGAGCGCCTCGGCTGGGACGGCAAGAAGCTCTTGACGACGTTCCAGTCCCGCTTCGGACCTGAAGAATGGCTGCAGCCCTACACGGATGAAACCGTCGCGCGGCTCGCCCGCGAGGGAGTGAAGTCCATTGCCGTTCTCAATCCGGGCTTCGTTTCCGACTGTCTGGAGACGCTTGAGGAAATCGCTGTCGAGGCGGCAAGGATCTTCCACGAGGAGGGTGGCGAGAATTTCTCCCATATCCCCTGCCTCAACGACAGCGAAGAGGGTATGCGGGTGATCGAGTCGCTCGTCCGGCGCGAGCTGTCCGGCTGGCTCTGAGGATCGTTCGCCGGCGCATTTTCGTCTCGCTGCGGTGAAGCGTCTAGGCTACATTCCCGCCATAATCGGGGAGCTAATGCGGCTGCTTTCATAGTTTATTGCCGCCTAGGAGATCAGCCATGACATTCACCGGTTTCGACATTCTCATTCCCGTTCTTGTTGTTTTCGTCCTCCTCTTTCTCTTGGCGGGCGTCAAAACCGTGCCGCAGGGCTACAACTACACGGTCGAGCGTTTCGGCCGCTACACGCGCACGCTGATGCCGGGCCTCAACATCATCGTTCCCTTCATCGACCGCATCGGCGCCAGAATGAACATGATGGAGCAGGTGCTGGACGTGCCCACCCAGGAAATCATCACGCGCGACAATGCCACCGTGGCGGTGGACGGCGTGGCGTTCTACCAGGTGCTGAGCGCGCCGCAGGCGGCCTATCAGGTATCCGGTCTCGAGAATGCCATTCTCAACCTGACCATGACCAATATCCGCTCGGTCATGGGCTCGATGGACCTGGACGAGCTTCTGTCGAATCGCGATGTGATCAACGAACGGCTCCTGCGCATCGTCGACGAGGCGGCGGCGAACTGGGGCATCAAGATCACCCGTGTAGAGATCAAGGACATCAACCCGCCCGCCAATCTGGTGGAATCCATGGCGCGCCAGATGATGGCGGAGCGCAACAAGCGCGCTGAGATCCTGGAGGCCGAGGGGCGCAAGCAGGCGCAGATTCTGGAGGCGGAGGGGCGCCGCGAAGCGGCGTTTCGCGATGCCGAAGCCCGGGAGCGCGCGGCCGAGGCCGAGGCGCGCGCCACTCAGGTCGTGTCGGAGGCCATCGCGCAGGGCGACGTGCAGGCGGTCAACTATTTCATCGCCCAGAAGTATACCGAGGCGTTGGCGAAGATCGGCTCTTCGGCCAACAACAAGATCGTGCTCATGCCGTTCGAGGCGTCCTCGCTCATCGGCACGCTCGGTGGCATCGGTGCCATTGCCCGTGAGGTCTTCGCCAATGGCGAGGAGAGGCCTGCCGCGCGCCGCTCTCCCGCCCGTCCGCCGTTGACGCCGCGCGATAGCGGCGGCGCGGAGTAGTCCCGATGCTCATGCGCATCTTCGCCGAGCTAGGGCCGTGGAACTGGATGGTGCTCGGCTTCGCCCTGCTGGCGGCGGAAATTCTCGTTCCCGGCATCTTCCTGCTATGGATCGGCATTGCCGCCATCCTCACCGGCGCGTTGTCCCTGCAGCTTTGGGGATTTGCCTTCTGGTCGTGGCAGGTGCAGGTGCTCGTCTTCCTCGCCCTTTCGCTGGCCGCCGCGTGGCTCGGCAAGAAACTGACGGACGCGCGGAAAGATGCGGAAACGGACGAACCGCTGCTAAATCTGCGGGCGCAGCAGCTTGTGGGCCGCACCGCCGCCCTTGACGAGCCGATCCGCGAGGGCCGCGGGCGCATCCGCTTGGGCGATACCATATGGATGGTCACCGGTCCGGACCTGCCGGCAGGCACCCGTGTGCGCGTGGTTTCCGCGAAGGGCAGCGAGCTGATGGTGGAGGAGGCCTGACCGGTCGCGGCCACTGCCTACGAAATGGCGGCGCCGACGGCGCCGCCATTTTTTGTTCTGAAAGGAGAGGGCGCGTCAGGCGGCTGCCTTGGTCGCCTCGATCTGCTTGGTCGTGCCCGTCTCGGCGCGTGCAATGGGAATGCGGCGCGGCTTCATGTCCTCGGGCAGGTTGCGCACGAGATCGATATGGAGCAGGCCGTCCTTCAGCACAGCGCCGGTGACCTCAACATGGTCGGCGAGCTGGAAGCGGCGCTCGAAGGAACGCGAAGCAATGCCGCGATGAAGGATTTCCGTCCTCTCGTCGTTCCGCTCCTCGCGCTTCTCGCCCTTGATGGTCAGCATGTTCTGATGGGCCTCGACCGAAATGTCGTTCTCCGAGAAGCCCGCGACCGCCATCGAGATGCGATAGGCGTCCTCGCCGGTGCGCTCTATGTTGTAGGGCGGATAGGTCTGGCCGCTATCGAACTGCCCGAGCGAGTCGAGCATGCTGAAAAGCCGGTCGAAACCGACGGTCGATCGGTAGAGAGGGGAAAAATCGACGTGACGCATGGTCTGTCCTCCTGTTGAGCAACAAGTTTGCGTTTGGCCGTATCGGGAACCCAGTCCTGGCATTTCCACTCTGGCCAGCAGCCCCGTCCGCGGCGGCTGCAACCCAAATTTGGGTATTGGCAAACGTTGGTTCAAGGGAGAGTGAAGGCGGGCTCTCCTTCAGCAAACATGAACGCAGGCTGAACAATCCCTTCGACTGCCGTTCAGGTGTCCTGATTTACCCTTCGGCATAGCTTCCGGGCCGGATGCTACCGTCCCTTCCTCCGGTCCGGCGGTGCCGGGGGCGCCCTTCGGGTCCGCTCCCGGCGTGCTTCTTGTCTGCCACGCGGAAATCTGTTGATTTCACGGCCACGCTCCTTCACACACGGCAAGAGCACCGGCGCGAGTTGCGACCATGTCCCCTGTCTTGCGCGAAATCCCCGAAAATCCGGTACCGGAGGGTGCGGTAGCGGGATACATGACCGCGTTCGACGGCAGACAGATCCGTTACGCCTGCTTTCGCGGGGGCGGAAAGAACGGGACAGTGGTGCTGCTTCCCGGCCGCAACGAGTGCATCGAGAAGTATTTCGAAACGGTGGGCGACCTTGCCGCCGCGGGTTTCGCCTCCGTGGCGCTCGACTGGCGCGGGCAGGGGGGGTCGGAGCGCCTGCTTGACGACCCGAGGCGCGGCTATGTTGAAACCTTTCGGGATTATGTGGCCGATCTGGACCAGCTCTTCCGCGAGGTGGTGCTGCCCGATTGCCGCCCACCCTACACGGTCCTTGCCCATTCCACAGGCGGGTTGATTGCGCTTCTGGCCGCTCCCAGCCTTGCCAACCGCGTGCGCCGGATGGTGCTGACTGCGCCGCTCCTTGAAGTCCGCACCGGGCTGCCCGCCTCCCTCGTCAACGGGCTCGCGCATGTCCTCTATGCGTTGGGCCTCGGCAGGATTTACTATGGCGGCCGCGGCCGGCGCGGGAAGGAAACGCCGCTCGGATCCAGCCGGCTGACCAGCGACCCTGTCCGCTTTGCACGCAATCAAGCGCTGGTGAGCGCCTTCCCGGAGCTCTTCATCGGCGGGCCCACCGTGGCCTGGTACCGCGCCGCCTCCCTGGCGATGGCGCAGGTTAGGGACCCGGATTTTGCTGCGAAGATTCGCGTGCCGATCCTGTTTCTGGCGGCCGGCGCGGACCAGGTGGTCTCTACGCCGGCGATCGAGCGGTACGGGCGGACGCTGCGCTCGGCCAGGGTGCTGACCGTAGACGGCGCCCGTCATGAGCTCCTGCAGGAGGCCGATCTCTATCGCGAGCAGGCCCTCGCCGCGTTCATGGCCTTTGCGGTACCGAAGGGGGAGGGTGCGGGTCCGGAAGACCTGCCGCTGATGGATGCCGGGGACGGCCTGTAAGGCCTACCCCCTGAGGAACTCCATCGCTCTGGCGTGCAGCTCCGGTGTTGCCGCGGCGACGATATCCCCGCCTTTTTCGGCGCTGTTTCCGTCCCATGTGGTCATGACGCCGCCCGCTTTCTCCACGATGGGGATGAGGGCCGCGATGTCGTGCGGCTTGAGATCGCATTCGATCACCAGGTCCACATGCCCCGCCGCCACCATCGCATAGGCATAGCAATCCGTGCCGTAGCGCGGCAGGCGCACGGCGGCCTCCACCCGGTCGTAAAGCCGTCTGCGGCGCCCATCGAACAGGGCGGGGCTCGTCGTGCACAGGGTCGCCAGCGACAGTTCGGTGGTGCGGCGGGCGGCAAGCCTGCGCGCTCCGCCGGGACCCTCATAGAAGGCGCCCGTCTCATTGGCGTAGTAGAGCTCGCCGGTGAAGGGCTGCGACATCAGCCCGGCCACCGCCTTGCCGGCAACCGTGAAGCCCACCAGCGTGCCCCAAAGCGGCAGGCCGGAGATGAACGCCCGTGTCCCGTCGATGGGATCGATCACCCACAGGTGCGTCTTGTCTTCCCCCTCCGTGTCGAATTCCTCGCCCATGATGCCATGATCGGGAAACTCGGCCCGGATAAGCGCGCGGATGGCCTGCTCCGCTGCCCGGTCGGCCTCCGTCACCGGATCGAAACCCGCCTTGTGCTTGTTCATGACCTCGCCTTGCTGCCGGAAACGCGGCAATGTTTCGGCCGCTGCCGCGGCGGCGATCCTGCGCATGAAGTCGGGCGAGATACTCACGGACATTATTTCTCCTTGGCTAATCTAATTGAGAACAAGTTTTCCCCCAACTCTAGTCTGCGAATTCATGCAGGAGACTTGACACTTGTGCGTCGCAACATAGACTTCAATTCGGACGGGTGATTCTGTCCAGTGCCCGCCTTGGGCGTTTCCTCCCTAGACTTATGACCGTGTCGTGTAAACGATACGGTCTCTTTTTAATGACTTAAGCTTATTCCGCGGCCAGGGGCATGGTCAGGAAGTGCTGGGCCGGCAGTGCCACCAGGTCCCGCACGAAATCCCCCAGATCCCGCATCAGTGTCTCGAACTGGCGGGTGCGCTGTAAGGTCCGCTCATCCATGTAGAGCCCGCGGTTGATCTCGATCTGCAGCGCATGCAGGCGCTCGGCAGGCCGGCCGTAATGTTCGGTGATGAAGCCGCCCGCATAGGGCTTGTTCTGGATGACCGTATAGCCCTTCGCGGCAAGCAGCGCGACTGCGTGATCCCTGAGCGCAGGCGCCGCCGAGGCGCCGAAGCGGTCGCCGATGATGAAATCCGGCCTCAGCACCCCCTCTCCTACGCGGATATTGGCGGGCATGGAATGGCAATCGATGAGCACGGCATAGCCGAAGCGTTCGCGGGTCCGCACAAGCAGCTCGGCCAGCCGGGCGTGATAGGGGCGGTAGATGTGCTCGATCCGCGTGAGCGCCTCCGAAAGCGGCAGGCGATGGCGATAGATGTCGAGACCTTCGCCTACGAGCTTTGGAATCGTGCCGAGCCCGCCCGCAACGCGCGGCGAGCGGGTATTGGCGAAGGCCGGTACCGGCTCACGGAACATGCGCGGATCGAGCTCCCAGGGCTCGCGGTTCACGTCGAGATAGGCGCGCGGGAAATTGGCCACGAGCAGCGGCGCGCCGATGGTGCCGGCTGCGGCGAACAGCTCGTCCACATAGCAATCTTCCGAGCGGCGGATGGACGCAGCGTCGAGCCGGCTCATGGCCAGGAAGCGGGAAGGGTAGTGCCGGCCGCTATGGGGAGAGTTAAAAACGAAGGGAACCCGCTGTTCGCCGGCCATAAGCACCTGAAAGGCCGGGATTTCCGAAAAGTCCGCCTCTGCGCCCATCGATACCTCGCATAAAATGCGCTGCTCCCTGCAGACGAGCGTGCCATTCGGGAGAATGTATGTCCAGCGCGGCGCGTGGTAGCGGCCATGCGCATTCACTTGATATTTACCATGCCCCGGCCATATGAAACATTGTTTTTGCCCCGCTGCGGCAGGCGGGGCGGGTAGCATTTCGGTAGAGGGCGATGGCACGAATTCTTCTCGCGGAAGATGACGGGGATATGCGCCGCTTTCTCGTCAAGGCGCTCGAGCGCGCCGGCCATGAGGTGGTGGATTTCGACAATGGTGCGAGTGCCTACGAGCGGTTGCGTGAGGAGCCCTTTTCGCTGCTTCTGACGGACATCGTCATGCCGGAGATGGACGGTATCGAACTTGCCCGGCGTGCGACTGAGATCGATCCCGACCTCAAGGTCATGTTCATCACCGGCTTCGCCGCTGTCGCGCTCAATCCCGATTCGGACGCCCCGCGCGATGCCAAGGTTCTCTCGAAGCCGTTCCACCTTCGCGAACTCGTCGACGAGGTCGACAAGCTTCTGCACGCCGCCTGAGAAAGCGCGGAGGCGGTTCATCCGCAAACCGCGCCGGATGAAATTCGCTGAAAGGTTCTTAAGGTTCCTATTGACGGGGCTGGCGGATATGTGGTGTATCGCGCGGCGGATGGGCGTGTAGCTCAGCGGGAGAGCACTACGTTGACATCGTAGGGGTCCCTGGTTCGATCCCAGGCACGCCCACCATCCAAATCAAAGACTTAGCATTGGCGTATGAAGTGCTCCTTGGGTTCATTGAACCTGTTGTCATTAGAATACCAGCGAATCGGCCAATTTTCTGAGATGCGTTGGCGAATAACGGGCGTAGACGCGAGTTGTCGTCTTCACGTCGTCATGCCCCAGAAATTGTGCAATTTCGTGCATGGAGTGACCGTCCTCTGCCAACCACACGGCTGCGCTATGGCGGAGCATGTGGGGTGACACGTCAGGGCGGTTGATTGCTCGACCCGCCGACTTCAGCCCCTTCTTGATGGATTTTACGGGCCTTCCGCCCCACTCGATAACGTAAGGGGTAAGGGCACCTGACTTGGCCTCTTGCAGGGCTTTATAGAGCGTATCATTCATTGGCACTGTAGCTCTTCCCTTTCTTCGCTGTCTATCGAAAGGATTGCGTAGTTGAATAATTCGGCGCTCGAAATCCACTCGATCCCAGGTGAGCTGCAGCGCCGCCTCGTTTCTTGCGCCCGTGCCCAGCATGAGTAGGATAGCGAGCCGGACATGCGGCATCTTTGCCGCCTTCAACAACGCTCGTGCCTCATCCTTTGTCAGATATGCGTCTTTCGGTTCCGGTTTCGAGGGGCGCTCAATCACTGGCGCCTTTTCGATAAGGCCATGCTTCTCAGCCCACAGAAGTACCATGCGCAGGTGGCCTAGCTCTGTGTGAATGGTGCCATCCTTTATTCCGGCGTTGCGACGTTCGTCTGTGTGCGCCCTGCAGTCAGCGATGGTGATAGCATCGGCCTCAATAGGCCCGAACCTATTTCGGAGGGCCTTCCAAGTGTGCTTCATAGTACCTACCACGGCGCGGCCAGCCATGTCGGCTTCGTAGCCTTTCCATAGCTCTTCTACTGTCTTCCCACGCGGGCGCGTTAGCGCGGCGTATCGAGCCGGGGCGCGGCGCGCCGCCTCTTGCCTGTCCGATGTTCCGAGGCGATAGCGTCTGCGAATCCCGTTTTCATCTGTCCATGTAATGGCGAACTCGCCTCGCAATTTGGTGATACGCCATGGTTGCATTCAAAAGCCTCCACATCTTCCCTCCTAATGCGGATCAGCTTGCCGCCAAGTCTGAAGGCAGGCAAGATACCACGCTCTACCATGAGTCTTACGTGTCGCTCCGAGCAAGCCCAGCGGTCTGCTAGAGTGGCAGGAGTAAAGACAGCGGGTCCTTGCATCATCTCTGGCGTCGTCCCCTCAACGCGCGGGCATCTGCCCATGACGCACTAGCCTGCCAGTCGAGTGCTTTCTTCTTGCACTCAACGCCGCTAGAATGAGCCCCGATAGGAAGGTGATCGGCCCCCACGGACGGGTCCAATTTGATTGTTAGTGCAATGATGGTCGTGGCGCCAGCGCGGGCGGCATCGC
>NZ_JAODNV010000059.1 GCF_025398195.1 Chelativorans petroleitrophicus
CATAGGTGAAGTCGCTTACCCACAGCCGGTTCGGCGCCGGCGACTGGAATTGCCGGTTGACCTTGTCGAGTGGACAAGGTGCCGCCTTGTCGCTGATGGTGGTCTTCACCGGCTTGCCGCGGATCACGCCCTGCAAGCCCATGCTCCTCATCAGCCGGGCGACAGTACAACGGGCAATGTCGAAGCCCTCCCGCTTCATCTGTCGCCAGACCTTGCGTACGCCGTAGACGCCGAAGTTCTCGTCGAACACGCGCCGCACCTCCTCCTTCAGGACCTCATCCCGCTTTGCACGGGCTGGCAATCGGGAAGGATCGGCGCGCCGGGCGGCATGCTCGTGCCAGGTCGACGGGGCGATCGGCAGCACACGGCAGATCGGCTCGACCCCGTACGCATCGCGGTGAGCGTCGATAAAGGCGATCATCGCTTCAGTGGGCGGTCGAGCTCCGCCATCGCAAAATAAGCCGACGCCTTGCGCAGGATCTCATTGGCCTGACGAAGCTCGCGAACCTCCCGTTCAAGCTCCTTGATCCGCGACAGCTCCGCGCTCGTCGGCCCAGGCCGTATGCCTGCATCCCGCTCAGCACGCCGCACCCAACCGCGAAGCGTCTCCCCGGTGCAGCCGATCTTCGAAGCGATCGAATTGATAGCTTCCCATTCCGAAGCATACTCGCCCCGGTGCTCCAGAACCATTCGAACCGCGCGCTCGCGCACTTCAGGTGAATAGGTATTGCCGTTCCGTTTCGTCATGATGGCTCCTTAATCTCAAGAGGGGGAGCCTCCGGCAATCCCGGCGCGGTTCA
>NZ_JAODNV010000060.1 GCF_025398195.1 Chelativorans petroleitrophicus
CCCGCAGCGCTGCCACATCCCCCTTGGACACCGTGCTCATTCCTTGGAACAAGGACAATGTTCCTATTTTGTTCCAAGGCGGAAGTCGAGTCGAAAATGCGAATCCGGCGGCCGGATCATAGCGAACAAGACGAACCCATGGCCTGTACAGGATGTGCTTCCGGACAGGTGGACGCCGATGTCGGCTTTGCTTGGAGACCTACCGCCGCGCCCTGCCAATGATTGAGCCCGATGGCAACATCATCCGTTCTGACTTCTGTGGCGACGACGTTACGCGACTAACGGCATCGCTGCTCCGCCCCAGAGATCGCATTCACTTGTCCAGAGATGAGTGCGGCTTTGGTGTCAAAATTTCTGACTTAGGTCCCCGAGACCTTCGTTCGCACAGACCTTCTGTCACTAAACATAAAGCCCATATTGGGCCGACGGTTATCGTATCCGATGACCCGCAATAAGGTCGATTTCTAATGTCGTGGAGCAATGCAATGAGAGCAAGCGACGTCTGCGCTATTAGTTTTCCTTGCACTGGCGCCCATCATGTCTTGAGGAACAGCGCCCTAGATGGAATGTCAACCGACGCAAGGCCCTGCGTTTCAGACCACGACTACCTTTGATCCACCCCCATTGAACGGGTCCACCTTGAAGTATGGTTTTGACCATGAAGGAGGACCACAATGGCAAACAAGCG
>NZ_JAODNV010000061.1 GCF_025398195.1 Chelativorans petroleitrophicus
ACGAGGGGCCGCTGGATCATCGAAGGTGATCTGGCGAGCTACTTCGACACCGTTCATCACCGGCTGCTTCTGCAATGCGTTCGGCGGCGGGTGCGGGACGGACGGTTTGTTGATCTTCTCTGGCGCATCCTAAAAGCGGGTCACATCGACCGTGGCCTGTTTGCAGCGTCCAGTGAGGGTGTTCCGCAAGGCGGCGTGCTGTCGCCGCTCCTGTCCAACATCATGCTCCACGAGTTTGATGCGTGGCTGGAGGCGAAATACCTGAACCGGAAAGCCCGCAAGGATCGCTGGGCATGGAACTTCGGCATTCAGCAGGGCCGCCCCATCACGGTTCGAGAGAACCGGCAATGGAAACCTGCGATTGCCTATTGTCGCTATGCCGATGACTTCGTCGTCCTCGTCAAGGGGACGAAGGTTCATGCCGAGGAAATCCGCGAGGAATGCCGGGCCTTTCTGGAAGACCGCCTGAAGCTGACGTTGAATATGGAAAAGACCCATATCACCCACGTCGATGACGGGTTCGTCTTTCTGGGGCATCGGATCATTCGCAAGCGGGGGTCGAACGGGCATATGTCCGTCGTCACGACGATACCCAAGGAAAAGGCCAAGGCGTTTGTTCGCAAACTGACCGAGACCCTTTCCGGCAATCATGATGTCG
>NZ_JAODNV010000062.1 GCF_025398195.1 Chelativorans petroleitrophicus
TGCTTCTCGAAGACCTTCGGCCAGATCACGAGGTTCGCGATCCCGGTCTCGTCTTCAAGCGTGATGAACATGACGCCCTTTGCCGATCCTGGCCGCTGGCGCACAAGCACGATGCCCGCGGTTTCAAGCCACTGACTGTCCCGCGCGCCCATCGCCTCCCGGCAGGTGACTATCCCGCGCCGGGCAAGGTCCTGCCTCAGGAAAAAGACTGGGTGGCGGCGCAGGGAAAGTCCCGTGCGGCCATAGTCGGCGACGACCTCGCTTCCTTCAGTCATCGGCCTGAGAGGCACAGCCGGCTCGTCCAGTTCCGGCACGGTGGCGGACTCGCGCGCCGATGCCGCGGCAAACAGGGGCAGCGGCTCGTCGCGCAGTGCCTTGACCTGCCAGACCGCCTCACGCCGTTCGAGGCCGAGCGACGGCCGGAAGGCATCGGCATCGGCCAGCTGCTTCAGCGCAAGCACGGGAACGCCGGCGCGGCGCCACAGGTCATCCACCGACCTGTAGGGCGTGTCCGCGCGCGCTGCCAGGATTGCCGCGGCATGCGCGTTGGCCAGTCCCTTGACCATGCGCATGCCGAGCCGAACCGCGAAGCGGCTCTCGTCACCGGTTGGCTCCAGCGTGCAGTCCCAGCGCGAGGCGTTGATGCAGAC
>NZ_JAODNV010000063.1 GCF_025398195.1 Chelativorans petroleitrophicus
CCGAGCCGAACCGCGAAGCGGCTCTCGTCACCGGTTGGCTCCAGCGTGCAGTCCCAGCGCGAGGCGTTGATGCAGACCGGGCGCACTTCCACGCCATGTTCGATGGCGTCCCTCACGATCTGCGCGGGCGCGTAGAATCCCATCGGCTGCGAATTCAGGAGCGCGGCGCAGAACACGTCCGGATGCCAGCACTTGAGCCATGCCGAGGCGTAGGCGATCAGCGCGAAAGACGCCGCGTGGCTCTCCGGGAAGCCATAGGAGCCGAATCCTTCGAGCTGCGAGAAGGTCTTCTCCGCGAACGCCCGGTCGTAACCTCGGGCAATCATGCCCTGGACGAGCTTGTCCCTGAATGCGCTCACCCCGCCCGTGTGCTTGAAGGTCGCCATCGACTTGCGCAGCATGTCCGCTTCGCCCGGCGTGAATCCGGCGCATTCAATGGCCACGCGCATGGCCTGCTCCTGGAAGAGGGTCACGCCCAGCGTCTTGCCCAGGACCTTTTCCAGTTCCGGCTTCGGGTACTCGACGGGCTCGAGTCCTGCTCGGCGGCGGAGATAGGGGTGAACCATGTCGCCCTGGATCGGACCGGGACGGACGATCGCCACCTGCACAACGAGATCGTAGAACGTCCGGGGCTT
>NZ_JAODNV010000064.1 GCF_025398195.1 Chelativorans petroleitrophicus
CCGAGCCGAACCGCGAAGCGGCTCTCGTCACCGGTTGGCTCCAGCGTGCAGTCCCAGCGCGAGGCGTTGATGCAGACTGGGCGCACTTCCACGCCATGTTCGATGGCGTCCCTGACGATCTGCGCGGGCGCGTAGAATCCCATCGGCTGCGAGTTCAGGAGCGCGGCGCAGAACACGTCCGGATGCCAGCACTTGAGCCATGCCGAGGCGTAGGCGATCAGCGCGAAGGACGCCGCGTGGCTCTCCGGGAACCCATAGGAGCCGAATCCTTCGAGCTGCGAGAAGGTGTTCTCCGCGAACGCCCGGTCGTAACCTCGGGCAATCATGCCTTGGACGAGCTTGTCCCTGAATGCGCTCACCCCGCCCGTGTGCTTGAAGGTCGCCATGGACTTGCGCAGCATGTCCGCTTCGCCCGGCGTGAATCCCGCGCATTCAATGGCCACGCGCATGGCCTGCTCCTGGAAGAGGGGCACGCCCAGCGTCTTGCCCAGGACCTTCTCCAGTTCCGGCTTCGGGTATTCGACGGGCTCGAGTCCTGCTCGGCGGCGGAGATAGGGATGAACCATGTCGCCCTGGATCGGACCGGGACGGACGATCGCCACCTGCACAACGAGATCGTAGAACGTCCGGGGCTT
>NZ_JAODNV010000065.1 GCF_025398195.1 Chelativorans petroleitrophicus
CGCATCGAGGACGAAGCCGGCATGCGCCGTCCGGCTCACCCGCCAGCCGACGATGCGCCGGGCAAAGGTGTCGATGACAAAGGCGACATAGACGAAGCCGGTCCAGGTGGCGAGTGGAGTAAGAAGCGCTGGTGCGCTTCTCCTCCCCGAACCGTACGTGCACCTTTCAGCGCATACGGCTCTCCGTTCAAGCTTGGCCCATGGCCATAGCAACATCATGATAGCGTGAGGTTACGGTGCTGCGGGTTTCGCTCCGGAGGATGTATGGGTTGGTCTCCGGATTCCGCCACCGGAACTGCGCCTTGGGACTCGATACCATTCGGCGCAGAGCCTTGCCGACGCGGTCTCCACGTTCACTTCGTCCATAGACGAGCCAGGTCTTCGCCTTGCCCGCCCCTGGCGCTCGATACCAGCTCCGCATCAGGGGTTTGATGCGTGACCGATATTTTCGCGCCAGCCAGTGCGCCAGTTTCCAGAACACGACATGGTCGATGCGCCGGAAGATGCGCGCTGTGAAGTCGGTGAACTTGTAGAAGGCCGCCCATCCCGCCAGTTGGACTCCTCGAATTACCTCGCGTTTTCGGCTGAGATTTGATTCCATCTGGGAGCTGATTTGCATGGAG
>NZ_JAODNV010000066.1 GCF_025398195.1 Chelativorans petroleitrophicus
CATTGCAGAAGCAGCCGGTGATGAACGGTGTCGAAGTAGCTCGCCAGATCACCTTCGATGATCCAGCGGCCCCTCGTCGTGTCCGCGCCGTCCTGAAGCTGCAACTTCACGGTACGAACGGCATGGTGCACGCTGCGTTCCGGCCGGAAGCCATAGGACAGGCGATGGAAGTCGCTTTCCCAAATCGGCTCCATGGCCATCAGCATGGCGCGCTGGACAATGCGGTCTGTCAGGGTCGGTATACCCAGTGGTCGTAGCTTGCCATTGGCTTTCGGGATATAGATTCGCTTGACCGGCTTCGGGCGATAGGTGCCTTTCAACAGGTTTGTCCGCAGGTCGGCCAGATGGCGATCCAGCCCGGCCTGCATCCGTCGCTTATCCATTCCGTCAATGCCCGGAGTTCGTGCGCCACTCGACGCCAGAACGATCCGGGCGGCTTCGGCAAGCCATTCCCGGTCGGCAATGAGCCGCAAGAGACGATCGAACCGACGGTTCGGACCGGCCTCGGCCCATGTTGCGAGCTTGTGCTGCATTTCGCTGATTATCAAAGGTCTTCACCTCATTTGGTCAGGTAATTTGCA
>NZ_JAODNV010000067.1 GCF_025398195.1 Chelativorans petroleitrophicus
CATTGCAGAAGCAGCCGGTGATGAACGGTGTCGAAGTAGCTCGCCAGATCACCTTCGATGATCCAGCGGCCCCTCGTTGTGTCCGTGCCATCCTGAAGCTGCAACTTCACGGTACGAACGGCATGGTGCACGCTGCGTTCC
Source organism: Chelativorans petroleitrophicus (assembly GCF_025398195.1). GTDB lineage: Bacteria > Pseudomonadota > Alphaproteobacteria > Rhizobiales > Rhizobiaceae > Chelativorans > Chelativorans petroleitrophicus. The sequence goes on from NZ_JAODNV010000067.1 coordinate 142, forward strand.
GGCCGGAAGCCATAGGACAAGCGATGGAAGTCGCTTCCCAGATCGGCTCCATGACCATCAGCATGGCGCGCTGGACAATACGATCTGTCAAGGTCGGTATACCCAGCGGTCGTAGCTTGCCATTGGTTTTCGGGATATAGATCCGCTTGACCGGCTTCGGGCGATAGGTGCCCTTCAGCAGGTTCGTCCGCAGGTCGGCCACATGGTGATCCAGCCCGGCCTGCATCCGTCGCTTATCCATTCCGTCAATGCCCGGCGTCCGTGCGCCACTCGACGCCAGAACGATCCGGGCGGCCTCAGCAAGCCATTCCCGATCGGCAATGAGCCGAACAAGACGATCGAACCGTCGGTTCGGATCGCTTTCGGCCCATGTTGCGAGCTTGTGCTGCATTTCGCTGATTATCAAAGGTCTTCACCTCATTTGGTCAGGTAATTTGCA
>NZ_JAODNV010000068.1 GCF_025398195.1 Chelativorans petroleitrophicus
TGTCGACCTGGAGAGGCTTTGTCTACGTGGCCTTCGTCATCGATGCCTATGCCCGCCGGATCGTCGGCTGGCGGGTGAGCAGAACGGCGCATGCGAGCTTCGTTCTCGATGCGCTCGAACAGGCGCTGCATGATCGCCGCCCGATCCATGGAGGCGGTCTGGTGCATCATTCGGACAGAGGCGTCCAATATGTGTCGATCAAGTATACCGAGCGCCTGGCCGAAGCGGGCATCGAGCCCTCCGTCGGCAGCGTCGGCGACTCTTACGACAACGCTCTCGCCGAGACGATCAACGGCCTGTACAAGACCGAAGTGATCCATCGACGCGGGCCATGGCGCTCGTTCGAGGCCGTCGAGTTCGCGACGCTGGAATGGGTCGACTGGTTCAACAATCGCCGGCTGCTGGAGCCCATCGGCAACATCCCGCCGGCCGAAGCCGAGGAACGCTACTACGCTATGCTCGAAGAGCCGGCCATGGCAGCGTGACTCAAACCAAAATGCCTCCGGCAATCCCGGCGCGGTTCA
>NZ_JAODNV010000007.1 GCF_025398195.1 Chelativorans petroleitrophicus
GCGCCATGGCGCAGGCCACTGCCACCTGGCCTGGTTTTGCGCCGCCGCGTGGCCGGATTTTGCACCGCCGTTGACACCCGCCGTTTACGCACGCTGATACGAATGAGGACGATGCAACGCAGCCTGGATCGGCAGCACGGATCGGCAGGAGAAGACGTGACGGGAAAACGCGGAAAGAGAACCTGACCTTCACACCCGTTGCGCGATTTCCGGCTGCACAGGAGGCTCGGAATCCTGACGGAACGGACAGGAACAGAATCCTGACTATGGGTGCGCAAAGCGGCGCTTTAAGAACATTCGCCGCAACCAACTGAGTCGGCCAACGCATACCAACATGGCCGTTTATGATGAAAACACCGCCTTTGGGCGGTCATCCACGCCGGCGCGCGCATCGAACCTAATCAATGCTGGCCGAGCGTGGCCCGCAGGACCTTCTCCATGGGGCGCGCCGACCGGGCGGGCATGTACTGGCCGACGGCGGCCATGCGGTAAAGCTCGAGCGCCGCTCCCGGCAGATTGACCGTCGGAATCTTCAATGCCCTAAACTTTCTGCAAAGGCCGGGCACCGCCGCTCCCTTGGCCTTATAGACCACGTAGGGCCGCTGCCCTGCTGCCGGGTAAAAGATGAGCGCCACGAGCACCTGATCGCTGTGCACCACATGTGTCGCCTCGGATGGCAGCGGCATCACGGCATCGTTCATGACGATCGACCGGCGGTTCGCCTTGATCTGCGGATCGCCTTCCTGACCCTTGAACTCCCTCTTGACCTCGTCCTTGGTCATCTTGTTCTGCGAGATGAACAGCCGCGTCTGGATCCGGTAATCCAGCGCCGCCATCAGAGCCATGACGATCAAAATCGCAATGATGACAGTGGTGAATTTCGACAGAAAAAAGGGGAAGAGGCAGAGGATGCCGCAGTAGCTGGCGTTGATGGCATCCTCGATGCCGCCCCAGACGGCAAAATAGAGGATCAGGACGACTGCCGTAAAATAGACCATCATCCGTGCAAAATTATAGAGTGTTGCCTTGGAGAAGATGTTTTTGATCTGACCGACCGGATTGAACTTCTGAAACTTGGGGGCAAGCGCCTTTGGCGCAAAGTTGAACCTGTTCACCAGCAGACCCACGACCAGCGTAAAGAGCGCGGCCGCGGCGCAAATTCCCAAGGTAAGCCAGACAGGCCCCATGGCCGCTGTGATGCTTGCGGCCCGAGCCGCATCGAAATCGCGATCAACGCTGGAAAAAACGATTGTTGACAGGTCCATAAGCCCGGAGGCCAAGGGGCCGAACATGCCTGCCAGAAGCAAGGCGGTGAATGTCAGGAGCGCCGCCTCCACGACATTCTTGCGCTGGGGAATCTGGCCTTCCTTCCGCCGGTCCTCCAGGCGGCGCTGTGTGGGCTGCTCAGTCTTTTCTCCGCTCATGCGCCAAGCACCTGCTTCAGCAGCTCCAGGGCACCGGCGAGTGTTTCGCGGACCTTCGGAAACAGCACGCCGATATAGAAGATCAGCATGACGATGAGGACGGCTGACTTGATCGGCATTCCCAGAGTGAGCGCGTTGAGTGAGGGAGCCGTGCGCGCCAGGAAGGCGATGCAGATGTCGCTCAGCAGCATGAAGCCCGCGATCGGCAGAACCAGCGCCATGGCGGTGAAATAGACCGCGCCAGCAAAGCTGATGAACAGCATCATCGTATCGGCCGTGACCTCCGGAAACACGTCCAGCGGGGGCCAGATGGCGAGGCTTGATAGAACATGCCCAGCACCATCAGGAAGATGCCCGCAGCGAAGAAGTAGCCAGCGAAGAGCTGCGAGAGGAACACGGCCGTGGGCGTCGTCTGTGCGGAGAAAATCACGTCGTAATCCTCCGCCTGGGTGGCGCCGCGCTGGGTGTCGAGGATCACGCCGGCCAGTTCGAGCCCGCGCACGGGCAGCCACGTCAAGGCGCCGAGGAAGAGCCCCAGTGCCAGTTCCTTCAGGATCACCACCGGATAGGCCGGAAAGGCTCCCTCCTGCTCGGCCACCCGCAGCGCGATCTCGTCGGCAAGGCCCGGAACGATGGGGAAGCTTGCGGCCGCCATCACGCCGAAACGCGCCGTCCTCGTCATGCTGCGGCGGGAAAAGAACGGCGAGACGGCCAGAAACCCGCTCATGCGCGACATGGACAGGAGGAAGGCCAACGTCCAGTCCATCAGTTCCCGGTTGCCGGACGACAGGAGCGAGGGCAGGCTATCCATTTTTCAAATACCGATAATCCTTCCCAGCGCTTGCTTTAAGAAGCTCAGCAGGTGGGACGACATCCAGCCAACAGTGAGGGAAAGCATCATGACGACGGCGGCAAGCTTGGCCGCAAAGGCAAGAGTCTGCTCCTGAAGCTGGATCAGCGTCTGGAGTACAGCCACGATCAGCCCCACCACCGTGGCCACCACGATAAGCGGCATGGAGAGATAAAACACCATGATGATCGCGTTGCGCGCCATCATCATCACTTCATCGGGCGACAACGCACAGCCTCCTGATTTTCCAACCTTTCATGCGCCTGCCTCATCGCGCATAACTCAGCACCAAATTGTGCAGCAGCAGTGCCCAGCCGTCGGCGGCGACGAACAGAAGGATCTTGATCGGCAGCGACACCAGCATGGGCGGCACCATCATCGCGCCCATCGCCAGAAGGATGTTCGAGACCACCATGTCGACGATCACGAAGGGCAGAAAGATCAGGAACGCGATCTGGAACGCGCGCGTAAGCTCCGACGTGACATGCGCCGGCAGAAGGATGAACAGATTGTCCTCGGTGACCTGGCCGTGCAGCCTTTCAGGCCACATCTTCTCCGCCGCGTCCATGAAGAACCTGACCTCGCGTGGCGAGGCAAACTGCTTCAGATAGCCGGTGAAGGCGTCCGACACGACCGCGAACAGCCGCGAAACATTATCCCAGCCGGAAAAGCCGAGGTTCTGCCGCTGCACCTCGGTGATGATCATGTCGGCGATGGGAACCATCACGAAGATCGTCAGCGTCAGGGCGATGGAATTGATGACCAGACCCGACGGAGCCTGCTGCACGCCGATGGCGTTGCGCACCAGCATCAGGACGATCGAGATTTTCGTAAAAGCCGTACCCATCACCGCCAGGAAAGGGATCAGGCTGAACGCCATGATCGCGATGATGGTGGGTATGATGGCCGGGAAGTCCTCAACCATCGCCGCCCTCGCCGATGCCCGGCCAATGGCTGATCTGCACGCCGACGCGGTCCCCAATCTGCACCAGATAGCCCTTTGCTGCCGGTGCACCATTGGCGAGAATTGTGACCGGCCGGGTAAGATCGAGGTTCAGGTCGAGCGTGGCGCCCGGTCCGAGCGCGCGCAGTTCCGACAGGCTGATGCGCCGCGTGGACAGCAGGAAATCGAGGCGCACCGGAAGGTCTTCGAGCGGATCGGCGATGGGAGGGTGATCGTATAGCGCTCCGGCTTCGAGCTCCGGAGGCCCGTAATCATCATCAATATCATTCATGATATTCTGAAATCCGATTTTTTCTTCAATCCTTATGGTGCCTCCGGCGCGCTCCAGCTCCGCGCGGAACCGCGCGACTTGCGGCACTTCGATAAAAACGGGAAGACGATCTTGGCTGATCGTGCCAGCAAGCAAGGTGTCGCCCCGCGCGATCGTGCGGTAGGAGGCGATCGGAAGCGGCTTGCCGGGCAGGCAAAGCCGGCAGCAAAAGCCGGAATCGAAGGCATTCAGCCGGCCGTGAGGCTGAAGGCTGGCAAAGGCAGCCGCCGCCTCCTCTCCGAGCCCGGAAAGCTGAAGCATAAAGCCGAAATCATCACCGGCGACCGTAACGACGCCGGATAGGGCGGAAAGCGGCGGGCCGTCCTTCCGGGCCGGGGCTGAAGTCAGGCGCAGCTCGACAGCGCCGAGGTTCTCGAACCTCGTACCCCTTACCAGATCCTCCAGAATCAGTACGGCGCGCCATTCCAGCGGCAGGGAGTCCGGCGCCTCCTCGCGCCAGCCCGGCAGCAAGAGATCGCTCAGAACATCTACGAGGCCGGTGTCAACGTACAGAAACACTGTTCCAAAGCTGGCGGAAATGGCAATTTCCGCGCACGTTCCCTGCTCCAGTCTGGCATGCCTAAATTGAACGACGAGATCGGCATCCGCCTCCTGCGGCAGCGGGAAAAACCATGCGGAGGCCGCGAACCGGTTGACGAGTTCGGCAATGGCGGGCTCCATGGTGGGCAGGATAGAAAGATCAGGCGCCATTGCAGCCTCCGCCGGCCCGCGCGGCCATCTGCTCGCAGAATTCATCGATGGAGGCTTCCTCGCGCGCCATTTCGGCCGCGATCTGCATCAGGCGAAGCCGTTCCTCAATGTGCTCGCTCTTGTTGAGCTTGCGCGCGCTCTCGGCGCGCTTGCGGCTGGCGATACGCGCGCGCTCCTCGGCTTCGGCAAGCCGGGTCTGACATTCGGCGCGCCGGGCGACCAGCTCCTCAGCCTTCTTCTGAACCTTTTTCAGCGTCTCCTCGACGGCGAGAAGGTCATTCACCGATACGGATTTGTGAAGGAGCTCCGTCAGGAGGTCGATTTCCATCCTTTTGGTCTCGGCAAGATAGTCATCAATAGCCTTCTGCGCGGCTTCGTGCGCCGCCTTCGCCTCGGCCACGGCAGCCTTCTCGGCGCTTTCGGCCTTCAATCTGCGGTCGAGCCGGCGCTGGCGCAGAGCGACAATTTTGGAAAAGTCATGCATGGCCCACCGCCTGCTTCAATGCCTCGACCGTCTCTTCGAAGCTCGAGAACTCGTCGGTTCCCTGGCGCAGGAAGCGATCGAGCGCGGGCTTGCGGGCCACGGCCTCGTCCGCGAGCGGATCAGCGCCCTGTGCGTATTCCCCGATTTTCAGAAGAAGCTCGATCTCCTCATATTTGGCGAGCAACGCGCGCAGCTTGTTGATCGCCTGCAGGTGATCGGGAGTCACGATACGGCTGAGAACACGGCTCGCGCTGGCATTGACGTCGATGGCAGGATAGTGGCCCGCGCCCGCCAGCTTGCGGGAAAGGATGATATGCCCGTCGAGCAGCGAACGAGCCTCGTCGGCCACCGGCTCGTTCATGTCGTCGCCCTCCACCAGTACCGTGTACAGCGCCGTGATCGAGCCGCTGCCGCTGCGTCCTGTCCGTTCCACGAGGCCGGGAAGCTGTTCGAAGACGGAGGGAGGGAAGCCGCGCCTCGTGGGCGGCTCGCCCGCGGCAAGGCCGATCTGCCGCTGGGCCCGGGCAAAGCGCGTGAGGCTGTCCATGATCAGCGGCACGCGCTCGCCGCGGTCGCGGTGGTATTCGGCAATGGCCGTCGCGGTATAGGCCGCCTTCACCTGCTCGATCGCGGGTCGGTCCGAGGTCGCCACCACGATGGTGGACTTCGCGAGGCCCTCCGGCCCAAGTTGGTCGTCCACGAATTCGCGCACCTCGCGGCCACGTTCACCGATCAGGGCCACGATGCAGCGGTCGTAGTCGGCGAAGCGTACCATGAGGGACACCAGCGTGGACTTGCCACCGCCTGCGGCGGCGAAAATACCCAAGCGCTGGCCCTCGCCACAGGTCAGCACTCCGTCAAGTGCCTTTACGCCGAGGCTGAAAGGCTTTTCGATCGGCGGCCGCAGCATCGGATTGGGGGGCGACTGGTTGGCCGGATAGAAGCGGCGTGTCGTCAGCCTGGGGCCGGAGTCGAGCGGCCTGCCCATGGCATCGAGGACCCGGCCCGTAAGCTCATCGCCCACCGGTACCTCGAAGGTGTTCATGAGGGACTCGATGGTGGAGTTGTACGAGATGCCGACCGTGCGGCCATAGGGCGTCAGGATCGCCTCGCCCTGATCGAAGCCTACGACTTCGGCCAGGATCGGCTCGTCGTTGACGCGGGAAATGGAGCAGATTTCTCCGATGCAGAAATGACCTGCCGCGCGGACCACCGGGCCGGTCGTCTTGCTGACGCGGCCACGCCGCCTGAACGGCCGGGCGGTGTCGAAGCGCAGTTCCGCCATACAGCTTCCGACGGCATCAGCGGCCGAGATCGGCTTCAGCTTCGGCTTCTGTATCATGCGCGGATTCCTCATCGTTGCTGCCGGATGGACGGACCACCTTCAGCGCAGCGATCATCTCCTCCACGACCACCGGGATGCTCACGTCGATCACTTCGAGTCCGGCGTAGACCAAGCATTCGTCCCTGCCCATTTGCGGGTTGGACTCCGGCCGGATAGGTAGAAGGTCAGGGTTGCGCTGCTTCAGACTCGCAATCGCCGCCGCAAGCGCTCGCATGTTGACTGGATGGGTCATCACGACGATTTCCGGCTCCGCCTGCAGCTCGCCCGCAACGTCGTTGAGAATCGCCGTCAGCCATTCCTCCTTCGGAACGCGGCGAAGCACGCCCTGCAGCCCTTGACGCAGCAGCGCCTCGAGGCGCGTCTGAAGGTCGCCTTGCGCCGCATCGAGCCGTTCCACCGCCTGCGAGAAGCGCAGCAGCCCTTCCGCATAGCCCGTCTCGCGGGCTTTCTTCCGGATCTGGCGTGCGGTTTCGCGCGCGCGGCGCAGATAGCCCGCCGCCTTTTTCCGGGCAGCCACCTCGATCGCCTCTGCGGACCGCAGGCGCTGGAAGCTTTCCGCCTTCAGAAGGCCGTCCGGCGGGAAGACATCCGTGTCCAACATCGCGGCGGTGCTAATCTTCAGCATGGCGACACTCCCATGCCATCAGCGCATAGCGCAGGAAACACACCGCGTCGGGGTCGCCCGGCGCGAAAGACAGCGGTTCGGCGAAATCTGCGGGCGCAAGCCGCAACTTCAGCCGCGCCCGATAGGCTGGCGGCAGAATGCCAATGAGATAGCCTTTCACTGTCTGCGCAAAAAGCTCCAGCTCTGCGCTCGAGACCGTTTTCAAAACACGGAAGTTCGCGAAGGCCGGGAAGCGGCGGTCCCGCAATCCCAAAATCAGCGCGCGCCCGCCGCACCAGTCGGCAATCTGCGTCAGCACTGCGCCGCTGGTGGTGGCCAGGATCGCCCGGTGGTTGATCAGAATGGTCATGACACGGCACAGCCGTTCGAGCGTATCCGCCGTCGTCGTCGACAGTTCCGCAAACAGTTCCGCGCTTTCTGAGGGCAGCGCATCAGGCAGCGGCGGAAGCGAAGAAAGGACCCGCGCCCGGATCTGCTTCTTCAAAAGCGGGCTCGATGCAAGCCTTGCCGCGAGGCTGGCGTCCTTCAGGCCCAGCGCGGCAGGCAGATTTTCCGGCGGGATGTGCTCGAAAAGGGCCTCGTCCAGGGCTGAATGCTTCTGCATCAGGCTGCCTTCTTTCCGCGTGTCTTGAGGTAGTTTTCGGCAACGAAACCGCCTGCCGCTCCCAACGCGACGCCGAGAAGGGCGATCGCACCGAGAAGGAAGAGAGCACGCGTAACGCTTCCTCGCTGCATGACCACGCCGCCGAAGGTGACGAGCTCCACGGCCGGCCGCGCCGGCGGATCAACCGGAGAGACGACCACGCCCACCCGGTCATATTCGATGTTCTCGATGCCGTAGGCGACTAGCTGCTTTATCTGCGGGACAAGCTCCGCCGTTATGGCGTCCCGCTTTACCAGCGCCAGAACGGAAGCGCTGGGCGGCTGCGCCTCGTCGAACGGAGTTTCCTTTCGCGGATTGGCGACGCGCACCTCTGCCGAGATCACTCCCGGTATGGAGGAGACCATGCTGGAGAGCTCCTGCGACAGGGCGAAATTGAACCGCGCCCATTCCTGCATCGGGCTCGTCACCAGCCCGTCGCCGGTGAAGACCTTGCCGATCGTTTCATAGTGCGGGCGCGGAAGGCCAAGCTTCTGAAGAAGGTCCACCGCCTGGCCGAATTGCGCCTCGTCCACGAGCAGAGTGACCTGGTTGGCCTCGCCGGTTTGTTTCGTCGCGTCGATATTATATTCGAGGAGCTTGCCGAGCATCTCGTTGGCTTCCTGCTCCCCGAGCCCGGAATAAAGCGGCACCTTGCAGCCTGAGAGGAGCACGCAAAGCAGGCAGGACAGGAGGATGCCACGCAGCCGCACCGCGCGGCAGCGCATCCGACCAGCGCCCACCGGGAGAAGAGTGCAAAGAGTGCGGCGCATCATTGGCTCGAAAGCAGCTGCTGCACCCCGGTCATCACCTTGCCGATGGCCTTGATCGACAGTTCCAGGCGAATCTTGTCGGCGGTGACCTCCACCTTGTTGCGGATGTAGTCGCGATTGTCGTTATGCAGCTCGATGATCTTGTTTTTCGCCACCTGAAGCAGCCTTGCCTGCTCCGGCGTCAGATTGGCCGCGTCAGCCGCCCAGCGGCGGAACTGCTCTTTCACCGGTTCCGGCAGGCTCATCAGGGGGCTGGAGAGATCGACGGCCGCTTCGATATCTCCGATGATATATTCTTCCTGCTCACGCAGCGCCTCGACAAGGCGCTCCTGCAGGCCATTGATGCCCGTCGCCCGGGTCTCGGCCTCGGGCGCCGTCAGCGTGAAGGACATACTCATTGAACATCAACTCCATTCCGCTCGGCCGTTGAGCTCGCTCATTCGTCGCTGTTGAGCCCCAACGCCTCAGAGCACTCATTCACAACGATCTGCACCGCTTCGATGGCGGCTTCCGATTGAAGAAGGTCCTCGTCGAGATAGATTCTGCCCAGATTGTGGGCATGCTCGAGCCGGCCATCCTGCTGCAGCATGTAGAGATGGAAGGCGAGCGCCTCATCTCGATTGACGGCAGCCTCCAGCGCACCGCTATTTTCGAGCAGTTCGATGGCCGCCGCGGTTTGCCCCGTGGAGAACAGGTGCATCGCCTCGATCAGGAAACCGCCGGCATTGTCGGGCCGGACCTCCTGAACCAGTTTCCAGAGAGACTGCGCGCTCTCGCCCAGGCCAATTCGCTTGGCCAGCGAGGCTATGTTGCCCAGGATGAAGATGTCATCGCTGGTGTACTCGACTTCCGGCATTCTCATCCACAAGAACCTTCTTCTGCTCCCCCTTGACCTCGACCAGCAGATGCCCCTCCGCAATCGCCAGCAGTTTCACATCCCGTTCGAGCGTTTCGCCAAGGCGGACGATGGCGCCGTCATCGAGGACGACGTAAGGATAGGCGCCGTGCCACACGCCGGTGATCCGCTTGCCCAGTGCCGTAAGGTCCACCGGCGAAGGGTCCTGGAAGCGCACGTCGGCAAGGCCGGGCACATCAGACTTCAGCGTCTTGACGAGCTTTTCGCGTAGCGCCTCATCGTGGATCGCCGAGAGCGTAACCACGCCGTTCCTCAGACCAAGCACCTGCGCCCCGGAATTAAGGTTGACCGCAATCAGCGTCACCGCCTCCGCAATTTCTCGGTCCGCATAAATGTCAGCGGAAACCGGAAGGCCAAGCTCCGCAAGCCTCGCCAGAACGTGCGCGCGGGCCGCCGCGTCACCCACCCTGAGGATGGTCTGCCATCTGCCGTCTTTGAAGGTCAGACTTTCGACCTTGACGCCGAGGCCGGCCAGCGTCCGGCGGATCAGCGCCGCATCGGGTTCCGGCTGCGGCACAACCTCCTCAACACCCGGCTGGCCGCTGTCAGATGCGGAAAGACGAGGTACGGCGAGGGCCGCCGCCAGGCTTTCCGGTCCGCGGGAAAAAGACATGTTCAGACCGGTTACGGCGATGAGGAGGATGGCCGTAACCACCGCGCGCAAAACCGGTCTTTCGGACAAACCGTTCGGCGCTTCGCTCTCAGGCTCTATGCCCTCGATCTCGAGGGAAATGTCAGCGATGATCAGCCGGTCGCCGAGATGAAACGGCGCCCATTCTCCGGACTCGAGCGTCACGACCTGCTGGCTGGCCTGCCTGAAAACCATGACGGCGGCGCCGCGACTGGGCAGGATCGCGACGTGACCCTCTTCCACCTTGAGGGTCAGATGCTCCGACGCGACGGCCGGATGGATTAGAACAATCTCGCAGCCGAAATCTGAGCCCAGCCGATGCTGGCCCGGCTCCAGATCGAAAACCTGGTCGTCGACTCCTGCTCTGGACAGTTTCGCGACAATCATGTGCCTCTCCGGCAGGCTTGACCCGTTCTACAGAAAACCGCCCCTCTTTCCGTCCCGACCTCTCATCTTTCCTGCGTGGCGCCGTCACACGTGGGGCTGGGCCCGGCTGCCGGGTGCCTCCGGCAAGGTGCCGTTTTCCGCCATCTCTTCCATCTGGCTGGCGGCCCGTTCGAGCTCCGCCTGGACATCCATCTGCTTGATCCGCTCCAGCAGGCTCAGGGCATCGTCGAACACTTCGATCGCACGCACGTAATGGGCCGGATCCTCGTTCCGCAGACTGATCTGGGAGCTGTCGCGCAAGAACATCTGGCGGCGTGACTGCAGGTAACGGATGAGGGAATCGACACCTCCCGAGGCGCCTTCCAGAACGATTTCATCGAAACTTACCCCGGTCTGCGAGAAATAGCTGTAAGTCTCACCCGATCGGTCCATGATCCGCTCCTTTATCGAAGCGCTAAAATCGCTCCGGGCGGCGTTATGGGAAAATCGCTTTTTCGGATATCTCCGCCCGCCGGATGCGGAACTGCAGGCGAATATAGAAAAATCTGATTTCGGCATGCCTTCGTGGAAAATTTAACTTGATTTCAGATAGCTGATCGTCCGAGGAGATTTATCGGGAATGCCGATCCACCGCAGTTCCTCCCTTTCTCCGCGTCCGCGCATTTACGATATCGGCCTCCATGATCGGCATCCGCAATCAGTTCGAAGATCTGGAACAGGCGCGGGCGGCGCGGCTCAAAACAGGGTATGGGAAGCGCGGCCGGTCATCGTGATCGATGAAACCGGCAGCGGCTTTTCGCTGCCGAGTGTACGGGCGCGGCCGGCAGAAATCGTTCTTGATCCGCGGGGGCTCAGCAATCGCAACGGTCGCGGCGTGCATCAAACACGCGATTCCTCGGTCTGGATCGAAATGGGAGAGCTTGTGCCGCAGCCTGCCGCTCCGGCGCCTTCCGGCTCTGTCAATCCTGCCACCGTTTTCGAAGAGCCGGCCGCACCTTACGGTGCGGAAGCCTTCCCCATTCCGATCGGTGACGCGGATGCGCCGAAGAAGCCGGGCTTCTTCAACTACTGCCTGAATCAAGAGCAACGGGCGAAAACGGAGGACGTGCGGCGCAGGCTGCTGCATGAAGCATTGTCCACGCTCAGGGAGGATGATGCGAACCGCCCGATCGGCAGCCTTGTTGAGCGCGTGGTTGCCCGGCTGCTTGAAAACGCCGGGGCGGAGAGGCTGTCCAAGGCCTATGACGGCCTTCAGAAGCAGCTGGAGACCCTGGCGCAAGACTACGAGGATTTCCTCGACCTGCGCATCAAGCAGAAGCAGAGCTCCTGCCCCGCGCTATGCGATGCGCGAACGCTGTTTTTCGGCGACACATTGACGGCGCTCTTTCTGCGTTCGGCTCTGCTCGCGCTATCGGGCAGTGCGGTGCAGTACTTCACCTATCTCATTCTGGACCGGATCGCCCGGAACAGTCCGGACGTCATTCCGCAAGAAATCATCGACCGCATCGCCGGCACTGGCGAGAAGCCGGAGAAAAGCGCAGGCCTTTCCCGTCGGCAGGTCGAGGAACTTCTCGCGCTCATGCCGAGGGACGAGCTCGCCGCGCTCGCCAATATGAGCGAGCATGACATCGAAGCCGTGGCCACCCAGATCGGAAACGCGGCGGCAAATGCCCATGCCACATTGTCGGACCTGACACCCGAACAGCTCGAGCAGGCGCGATTTGAATTTGCCAAGCCTGCTAGCTCCATCTTGGACGAGCGCAGCTCCTCCAAAGCGCTGATTTACGGTTCCGAGATCGCGCATGCCTTCGGAACGGGCAGCGCCATTGCTATCTCCTCAAACCTGCTGAGACAGAAATTCCAGACACGCGGGCTAGGCGAAAGCCTCGCCTTCAAGCGGGAGGCTCCGAGCACGCTCGAACGGGTCGGAACCGCTGTCAAGCAATCCGCCATCGGGCAGACCGCGACCGGTCTAGTGAGTTTCACCATCGGCTCCCTTGCCAACATCACCGGCAAGTCCATTTCGGGCGCGCCGATCAAGGATATCTTCAAGGATGCCGGAGCGATGGCCCTCTTCCAGCTGCTTAACTCAACCACGAATGTGTCGATGGACGCGCTGCTGACAGCTCTCCTGCCAAGCGAAAAATATGGCGAGTATTGCCGGCAAACCGTCAGCGTCTCGCTGCGCACGGTCTGCTCGGTGGCATCGCAATATCTGAAGACTGAAATCTTCCGGCGTTTCAACGACCGGAGTTCACTGGGAATCGGCGATCACGTACGCGCGCTGATGACGGGCGGTGTCGGCGGCCTCGGCCGGGAAACGATCAATGCCGGCTTGGCCCTCTTGGCCTCGAACCAGGCACCCGCCGACCTCAGATATTCGAGAAGCGCTGCTACCACCGTCGACTCTTTCGCGGAATTTCTACGCGCCCTTAATGACCCCAAGCTTTCGGAAGCCCTGTCGGGGACATCTCTTGAAGAGGAACGCGGAGCCCTTTTCAACCGCCTAACCGGCCTCGTCCGTTCCCTGCAGGAAGCGGAGAGGTTGAAGCCCTATTCCCCCGGGATCAAGCAGCAGTGGGAGCAGTTCGATCAGTATCTCAACGACGTGATCTGGCGAAGAAGAGGCCCCGGCCCCCACAATGTGTGACGGTACTCATAACATAGGCACGTGGGAACATGCCTGCACAATTGCGCGCAGCCGCCTAGGAGAAGGCGTACAGGGGTTGCCGCTCGATTGCCTCACCCAACGGCAGTTCATGCTCCTCCAGTGCCGCACGGTCGAAGGTGACACCGTGTCCCGGCGCTGAGCCGGGTACATATCGCCCATTCGAAATTATCATCGGCGTTGATGTCGCAGCAAAGTCGAAAAGGTTGAGCCCGAAGATATTCTCCACGTGCATAGCGTTGGGGAGCGCGGCTGCCAGGTGGACCGACAGTTCCAGCGCGCCGTGCGGCGAAATGGGAATGCCGGCCGCAGCACCCAGGGCGGCGATCTTCAGGAACTCGGTGATGCCGCCGACTTTCCAGACATCCGGCTGGAGATAGTCGGCGGCTCTGCGGCTCACATAGTTCCAGAACTCGAAACGGTTGCAGAGCTGCTCGCCCATGGCAATCGGCATGCCCGTCACGTCGCGCAGCTTCGCGTGACCTTCGATGTCGTCGGACAAGAGCGGCTCCTCGATGAAGAGGGGGGCGGCCTCCAGCAGGATGCGGATGCGCTGAGTCGCCTCGCCCACCGACCATTTCTGGTTGGCATCGAGCATCAGCAAGCCATTGTCGCCGATGACCCTGCGGACCGCCAGGCAGCGCTGGAGATCCTCGTAGAGGCCGGGGCGGCCGATCTTGATCTTGAAGGAAGTGTAGCCCTCGCCCGCTTGGGCGCGGACCTGCTCCACCAACTCGTCCAAGGAAAGATGCAGGTTTATGGCGCTGGCATAGACCTCAACACTTTCCCTGGCGCCGCCCAGAAGCCGGTGCAGCGGCTCCCCGGCGCTCTTGGCCTTAAGATCCCACAGGGCGATGTCGATCGCCGAAATCGCAAGCGTGGTGATGCCGGCGGGGCCTGCCGCATGACACTCCATCCACAGCCGCTGCCAGATCCGTTCGGTGTTGCGGGGGTCCAGTCCCACGAGCATCGGAGCGAGATAGCCGGTAATCAAGGCATGCACCGCTGCAGCCCCCACACCCGCTGTCGTGCACCAGCCGACGCCTGTCTCACCCTCATCGGTCTCCACCTCGATCACGACCAGTTCGCGATGGGTCATCGTCACCCGGCTGGATGAGACCACTTGCTTGAGGGGCATCCGGAATGCCCTGCAGGTCGCCCGTCTTATTTTCATGATGTGGCTCCAGTCGCGCGCGAAAAGGTTGCGTTCGCGCATTATGGAAGGCCGTACGGACCACCGCGCCCCGTTGTGAGGCTTGTTCCGGCTGGCGGAACAGTCTCCGTTATAGGTTTTGGAGCCCGCGCTGAAAGCTATGGTCTGCCCCCAGCGATGACCCTGAACCGAAGACGAGCTTCAAAGCATGCGTTATCTGAAATTCAACGTCGACATCGCCTCCGGACTACTGTTCGCGATTTTCGGCGGCTGGTTCAGTGCGAGTTCATTCCTCAATCTCAACCTTGGCAATGCGTTCCGCATGGGACCGGGTTTCTTTCCCGCAATCGTCGGCGGGCTACTTTTCGCGCTCGGTCTTGCGATCGCGATAAAGGGCTGGCGTGAGGAATGCGAGACGGTCGAACCGGCCACCGTACCGTGGAGAGGCGTGGTGCTCCTGCCTGTCGGGCTCATCCTGTTCGGTGCCGCGATGCGACCATTGGGCCTTGGTATTGCCCTTCTCACGCTCTGCTTCTGCTCGGCCATGTCGGTCAAGGGCATGACCCTAGCAAGGGCCGCCGTTCTGTCGGCCGCCATCACCGCGCTCTCCATCGCGATCTTCCACATCGGGCTCGGCCTCAACCTGCCGCTCGTCGGCGACTGGCTGCGATAGGGAGGCGGCGTTGGAGTTCATCTCGAATCTTTCGCTCGGCTTTTCCGTAGCGTTTGCCCTGCAAAACATCTTCTTCTGCTTCATCGGCGTCCTTGGAGGCACGTTGGTGGGTGTCCTGCCGGGTGTGGGACCGCTCGCCACCATCGCGATCCTTTTGCCCGTGACGTTCTCGATGGCGCCGGATTCGGCGCTGATCATGCTGGCAGGAATCTATTACGGGGCCCAATATGGCGGATCGACAACGGCAATCCTGCTCAACCTTCCGGGCGAGGCGTCGTCGGCGATCACCACGCTCGACGGCTATCAGATGGCCAGACGGGGACGCGCGGGGGCGGCGCTTGCCACCGCAGCACTTGCCTCGTTTTTGGCAGGCACGATTGCCACCGTGATTGTGGCGCTTTTCGCCACGCCTTTGACGAAGGTTGCGATGGCCTTCCGGCCTCCGTCCTACTTCTCGATGATGGTGCTGGGGCTTATTGCCTCTGTGGTTCTCGCCCATGGTTCTGTGCTCAAGGCGATCGCCATGGTCATGCTTGGCCTCTTGCTCGGGATCATCGGCACCGACATGTACACCGGCACCACCCGCCTCGACATGGGCATGCTCGAGCTTGCCGAAGGCGTGAACTTCGTCGCTCTTGCGATCGGCCTGTTCGGCATCGCCGAAATCCTGCGCAATCTCGAGAGCCCGGAAAACCGCGACGTTCTGACGGACAAGGTCAATGGATTATGGCTTTCCCTGAAGGATCTGAAGCGGATCGTCATGCCCTCGCTGCGCGGTACGGCCATCGGCTCCGCACTGGGCATTCTCCCGGGCGGCGGAGCGATGCTGTCCTCCTATGCGGCCTATATCATCGAAAAGAAGGTCTCACGAAACCGCGGCGAAATGGGCAATGGCGCGATTGAAGGCGTCGCAGCGCCCGAAGCCGCCAACAACGCCGGCTCGCAGACCGCCTTCATTCCCATGCTGACGCTAGGGCTGCCGTCCAATGCCGTGATGGCGCTGATGATCGGCGCCATGATCATCCAGGGCATCCAGCCGGGGCCGGACATCATCATCAAGCAGCCCAACATGTTCTGGGGACTGATCGTGTCCATGTGGATCGGCAATCTGATGCTGATCGTGCTCAACCTGCCGCTGATCGGCCTGTGGGTCCGGTTCCTGACGGTGCCCTATCCGGTGCTCGTGGTCGCCGTGATGGCCTTCAGCGCCGTCGGCATCTATTCGGCCTCGGGCACCCTGTTTTCCATGTACGAGCTCGGCTTCTTCTCGCTGCTCGGCTACGTCTTCATGCGCCTGGGCTGCGAACCGGCGCCGCTGGTCCTGGGCTTCATCCTCGGGCCGATGATGGAGGAGCAGCTGCGCCGCAGCATGCTGATGTCGCGCGGCGATCCGACCGTGTTCCTGACGGAGCCGATCAGCCTCTGTTTCCTGATTGCCGCAGCGGCCGCATTGCTGCTCATCACCGCTCCGGCCATTGCCCGCCGGCGCGAAGAAGCCTTCAGCGAGGAATAAGCCATGAAGGATGAGCAGACCATGCGTCCCTTCGAGGGTATAAGGGTTCTCGACATCACCCATGTGCTTGCCGCGCCCTTCGCCACCTATCAGCTTGCGGTGTTCGGCGCCGACGTCATCAGGATCGAAAATCCGCACGAGCCCGACCAGACACGGACCGACGGCAGCGACCCGGCGCTTTCGGCCGAGAAGATCGGCACGCACTTCATCATCCAGAACGGCGGCAAGCGCTCGCTGACACTCGATCTCAAAACGCCCGCTGGGCGGGAGGTCCTGCGCCGCCTCGTGCCGACGGCCGACGTGCTGGTGGAAAATTTCCGCCCCGGCGCGATGAAGGCGCTCGGGCTCGGCTACGAGGACCTGCGCGAGCTCAATCCGCGTCTGATCTACACTTCCATGTCGGCCTTCGGACAGGACGGCCCCAGGGGAGGGCAGACCGGCTACGACCAGGTGATCCAGGCCGTCTCTGGGCTGATGATGGTCAATGGAACCGCGGACATTGTGCCGATGAAGGTCGGAACGCCGGCCGTCGATTATGCGACCGGCACGATGGGAGCCTTCGCCATCGCCTCCGCGCTGCTACAGCGCGAAAGAACCGGGCGCGGGCAGTACATCGATCTGTCCATGCTCGACACGGCCCTAATGCTGCTCGGCGCACATCTGACCAATTACAGCCGTTCGGGGCGGGCGCCCAAGGCGGGCGGCAACCGCCACGAGTTTGCAACGGTCGGCCTTTACGATACCGCCGACGGCCAGGTTCAGATCGCGGCGATCAACCTGCGGCAGCAACGACGGTTCTGGCGGCTGCTTGGGCACCCGGAACTGGTGAAGAACAACAATGAAGAGCGCAGGGCCGACGCCGAGCGCGAACGGGAGATCCTGCGGCCCATCCTGATGACGAAGACCGCCCAGGAATGGGAAGACTGGTTCCAGGCCAACCATATCCCCGCCGCACGCATCTGGACCCTGCCGGAGACGCTTGCGCATCCGCAGCTCGAAAGCCGGGACGTGTTGCACCAGTTCATCGACGCGCCGGGCATTCCAGGCTCAATCACGGTGCCCAAGGCGGCCTTCAAGCTTGCCCATGGCGGCGCGCAGATGGACCGCCCGCCGCCCAGGATGGGAGAGCACAGCGAAAGTCTGCTTAAAGAACTCGGATACTCGGCGGAAGAAATCGCTGAACTCAAAAATTCGCGCATGATCTGACATCCCATGGGAGGACCCCCAATGAAACTCTTGTCTTTGCTTGCAGCGTTCACGCTGGCCCTTGCAGGGCTTGGCACCAGCGCAACCGCACAGGAAGCGGCCTATCCCAACGATCTCGTCCGCATTGTCGTCGGCTCCTCGCCCGGCGGCACGGCCGACACCGTTTCGCGGCTGATCGCAGAGGCCCTGACGGAAAAGTTCGGCCAGACATTCGTCGTCGAAAACCTGCCGGGTGCCGGCGGCGCGCTGGCGGCGAAGACCGTCAAGACGGCCGCGCCGGACGGGTATACGATTCAGTTCATCTTTTCCTCGTTCTCGATCCTGCCGTCCCTCAATCCCGCGGTCGGGTACGACCCGGTGAAGGATTTCGAGCCGATCGCCATGGTCTCGTCCGCACCCAATCTGCTGCTGGTGCATCCCTCCTTCGAGGTGTCCACGCTAGCCGAATGGATCGAGAAGGTGAAGGCGAACCCCGGTAAATTCGATTATGGCAGCGGCGGGATCGGCTACAGCCAGCATCTGTCGATGGAGATGCTCCTGCAGTCCATCGACGGCGAGGCGGTTCACATTCCCTATTCCGGCAGTGGCGATCTCCTGGGTGCCCTGATTTCCGGCCAGGTGCCCTTCGCCTTCGATACGCTGACCACCGCCATACCTCATATCGAATCCGGAGCGCTCATTCCGCTTGCGACCACGAGCGCCGAACGGTCCGAAATCCTGCCTGACGTTCCTGCGGTAGGCGAGGAGGTGCCGGGTTACGAGTTGACTGCCTGGAACGGCTTCGTCGCACCGGCCGGCACGCCGAAGGAAATCATCACAGCGCTCAACGATGCCATCACCGAATATCTCCAGAGCGATGAGGCCAAGGCCTTCTTCGAAAAGCTCGGAACGAAGATCGACGCCAGCACCCCGGAAGAATTCAAGGAGACGATCTCCGGGGATTACGAGAAATTCGCCAAGGTCATCGAAAAAGCCGGTATCACCGCACAATAGACGGGGGCAGGGCGCGAGGTCTGACGTGTCGCTCGCGCCCGGGCAACGGCTGACACCGTTTGGAGCTACATTCATGACGATCCAGCACACCGTTCCTGCAGAGGTGCTCGGCCAGTTCGTGGCAGACCTTTTTGAAGCGGCGGGTCTTTCCGCCCAAGCGGCTAGGCGGGTCACCGACGCGTTGATCGAGGCCGACTTGTCCGGCAGGGGTTCCCACGGCGTCTTGCAGGCCGACCGTTATCTCGCCCGTCTCATGTCCGGGGCGATGTCGACGGCCGAAAAGCCGCATATCGTCAGCGAATCCGGTGGAGCGGTGGTGCTCGATGCGGCGTATATGGAGGGCCATCTGGCCGCCGAGGAAGCCATCGCCATAGGCATAGCCAAGGCACGCGAGAATGGTGTCGCCGCCGTGGCCGTGCGCAACGCCCAGCACATGGGGGTGGCGGGACGCTATGTGCGGATTGCGGCGGAAGCCAGTTGTGCCGCCATAGCGATGGGCAATGCCAAGCCGGTCATGCCTGCACCTGGCGGTGCCGAGCGCCTGGTCGGGACCAATCCCCTTGCCATTGGCATTCCGGCTAGCGGAAACCCGATCGTCATGGACATGGCCACGACGGCGGGCACCTTCGGGCGCGTTCGCGAGGCACACGCGGCCGGCCAACCCCTTCCGGAGGGCTGGGCAGTCGACGCCGAGGGAAAGCCGACGATCGACCCAGCGGCCGCCATGGCGGGCATGCTCCTTCCCATGGGAGGAGCGAAAGGTTTCGCGCTTTCCTTCGCCATCGACCTCATGGCCGGGCTCCTGTCCAGCGGTGCATGGGGCGACAAGCTCGGCGAGGCCGGTGACGATACCACCAAGCCGCAGCTGTCATCCTACCTTTTCATCGTTCTGGACATCGCGCATTTCCGTGCGCTCCCAGGCTTTGTGGAGGAGGCTGACGCGGCGGTAAGGCGGGTGCGCCAATCGAAGCGAGCGTCCGGTGTCAAGCGCCTTTACACGCCGGGAGAGCGCAGCGCCGAAGCGCTCGCCAAGAGCAACGGAATGGTGAAACTTGCGCCGGCGGTCGCAAAGGCCCTGAGCGAGAAGGCGCGGGCTCTTGGCGTGGCCATTCCGCCCGCGCTTGAGGGTGAGGCAAGCACAGCCGCTATGGGATAGTGTTGGTGAGGCGGGCGCGATAAGTCGGTCCGCGCGCAGGGCACGGCAATATCTTTGGGCGACGCGTCGATCGCTGGGAGGAGAAATCATGCACGAACGGGATTCAGCCCGACCGGGGGCAACCTTCAGTTCAAACATGCTCGCCGGAAGCATTTTTCTGTTTTTCGGCGCAGCCGCCATGGTCCTCGGCTGGGGCTATGGTCTCGGTACGATGAGGCAGCCAGGAAGCGGTGCCCTCCCCGTCGTCATAGGCAGCGCGCTGGTTGCATTGGGCATCGTCCAACTCCTCGGAGCGGTGCGGGAAGCCGCAATGACGGCCGGTGCGCCAGCATTCCGCCGCTCTGAGCTGCGCCCGCTGGTGCTGATCCTCGGCGCCGTGTTCGCCTTCGCGGTGCTGATACTGCCTGCCGGCCTCATTCCCGCGCTGGTCGCACTCATCGTCATTTCGTGGTTTGCCCAGAAGGGCGGCCCGAAATGGGAAATCGCCGGCGCAATGGCGCTCGTCATCGCTGTCATCATCGCGATCTTCAAATACGGCCTGGGGCTGCCCCTACGGCTCTTCGTCTGGGGGTTCTAGAAGCATGGACGTCGTATCCCTCCTCGCCACGGGACTGCAGGTCGCCCTCAATCCAGTCAACCTGCTTTATTGCCTGATCGGCGTAAGCCTCGGTACGGCGATCGGCGTGCTGCCGGGCGTGGGTCCCGTAATTACCATCGCACTCCTGCTGCCGCTCAGCTTCGGCCTGCCGGTGGAATCCTCCATCATTCTGCTGGCCGGCATCTATTACGGGGCCTCCTATGGCGGTTCGACCACGTCCATCCTGGTCAACCTTCCGGGCGAAGCCTCTTCCGCAGTAACCTGCATCGACGGCCACCAGATGGCCAAGAAGGGCAGAGCGGGCGCTGCCTTGGCGGTGGCCGCGCTTGGGTCCTTCTTCGCCGGCACGGTGGGGACCCTGCTGATCGCGCTTGCCGGCCCGCCGCTTGCAGCCATTGCCATGCGCTTCGGCGCGGCCGAATATGCGGCGCTGGTGTTCGCCGCGCTGCTCATGGTCGCGACCATGACCCGAGGCGGAGCGGTCAAGGGAATTGGAGCCGCGTTGCTCGGCATCATATTCGGCCTCGCCGGTGCGGACGTCATGACCGGCGTCTTCCGCTTCACTTTTGGCGCGCCGGAGCTGCGCGACGGCATAGACTTTGCAGCGCTGGCGGTGGGTCTGTTCGCTATCGCCGAGATCATCGACAACATCTCCTCGCCGTCGCGCGACAACAGCTCGACGAGCGCCATCGGCAGGCTGTGGCCAACGAAAGATGATTTCCGCAAGGCCTGGCCCGCCGTCCTGCGCGGCACCGGCATAGGTGCGCTGCTTGGCGTGCTGCCCGGGGCCGGCGTTGCCATGAGTTCTTTCTCGGCCTACATGGTTGAAAAGAACGTTGCGAAAGAGCCGGAACGGTTTGGCGAAGGCGCAATTGAGGGTGTGGCGGCGCCTGAATCTGCCAACAACGCGGCCGCGCAGACCGGCTTCATCCCCACATTGCTGCTCGGCATCCCCGGCAGCCCGGTGATGGCGCTGCTGCTCGGCGCGTTCATGATCCACGGCGTGGCGCCCGGGCCCCGGATGATGAGCGAGCATGCACCACTCTTCTGGGGGCTGATCGCCTCCATGTGGATCGGCAACCTGTTCCTCGTCCTGCTGAACCTGCCACTGATCGGCCTCTGGGTTCGCCTCCTCAAGGTTCCCTACCACTGGCTCTACGTATTCGTGCTCGCCTTTGCCTGTGTCGGCGTCTTCACCATGGGATCGTCGGCGTTCCAGGTTTACGTGCTCATCTTCTTCGGCCTGCTCGGCTATCTGCTCAAGGCGGCGGGACTGAGCCCAGCCCTCTTCATCCTCGGCTTCATTCTCGGGCCGATGTTTGAGGAGAATTTCCGGCGCGCCATGGCCGTATCCCACGGCGATCCGCTGGTTTTCTTCCAGCGCCCGATTAGCCTGATATTCATCCTGCTGGGCCTGGCGATCCTCGCCCTCGCCACGACGTCCTTCGTGCGCCGCGGCCGCGAGGAGGCGGCCGAGGGTTAGTCGGGAAGAGTCCCAATCAGGCGGTGGCGTCAGGGCGGCTTCGGCTCAATGCCGCGCCGTTCTCAGAGGCGAAAAGAACTTGTCGAGATCGGAAACCTGGTCGAGGCCCATGATGGCCTCGATCAGCGTGTTCGCCAGCGAGGCGGAGATGACGCCGTCGACATTGGCGCGGAACTTCTCCAGATACACCGAAGCCGGCGCCGGGTTCCTGGCCGTGCCCAGCATATCCTCGATGGTGTGGCTGATCGTTCGCCCATCCTGAAAGATCACCGAAACCACGCCGCGCGAGCGCAAGGTGTCGGCGGCCGCGATCGGATCGGCGACATGGACGACCTTGTCCGCCAGAGCGTTGATCCGCGGATCCCTCAGGCTGCTTTCGGCATAGGCATTCTTGTCGAACCGGCCGAGAACCAGCGCCTCGGCCACCGTGTGCTGAAGGCTGATCCGTCCGTGCCAAGAGGTTAGTGGCCGCCGCTTTTCCTCTACCGGTTCGCAGACAGTATGAAACGAGCGCGGCATGATCTCGCAGCGGACCTCCGCGATCTGATCAAGATCGATCGCATGGTCTGCCCTCAAGTTGAGGGCTGCCGCGATGAAGGGCATCAGCGTGTAGGCACAGGGATAGAGCTTGGTTGCAATTGCAAGGGATTCCCAATGCGTTCCCAGCCTATCCGTAAGCTGTGCGAACCTGAACTCGGGCTGGGATTGCACGTAGCTTCTGAACCAGCCAAACTTACCTTCGAATACCTTGCCCGGCCCCGAGATTCCATGCGCGGCTAGTGCCATGGAGCGGATAGCCGCGGCCGCGGCAAATCCCACGTGCAGCGTTTTGGTCGAGGTGCCTTCCTCGAACGATGCGATGGAGCCGGCTGACAGGCTTGCCGCCGTTCCCACGGCATCGACGGTCTGGCGAAGGGAAAGCCCGCGCAGCCTTGCGGCGGAATAGGTGGCGCCGAACACGCCGTAGACGCTGGTGGGGTGAAGGCCGAGTTCGTGCATCCGGATCGGCGAGACAAGCCCAAGGCGGCACAGGATTTCCGAGCCTATGATGACGGCCTCCAGCCACTGGCGGCCGGAAAGCCCGAGCGCCTGCGCAAGCGGCAGGCTTGCAGAGACGATGACGCCGGTGGGGTGGATGTTGCTGGCGATGTGGGTGTCGTCGAACTCGAGCACCGCCGAGGCTACGCCATTGACGAAAGCAGCCCCTGCAAGCGACGTTTGGGCCGGCGACATGAGGGCGTAAGCCCCGGTGCCGCCCGCATCGGCATCGGCATGAGCGCGTTCCGCAGCGGCCACCGTTGGATGGCTGTAGGTGGCGATCATGACACCGATGATGTCGAGGATGCGCAACTTGGCGTTTTCGATCACCTCGGCGGGAGCGTCTTCCAGGGAAAACGCCAGAGCCCATTCCGCAAGCTTCGTGCTCAACGTCGTCATTGATGGAGTATCCCGAATGGCGGCAGACGAACAAAGGTCCGGCGGCATACCGATACCGCCGGACCGAAAGGATGCCGGACGCTACTGCTTCAGCCCCATCTTGCGCAGCAGCTCATCGTAATTGTGATATTCGGCCTCGAGATCCGCCTGAAGATCGCTTCCGCCTAAGAAACGCGGCGTGACGCCGGAGCGAACCAGAAGCTCGGTGAACTCCGCGGTTTTGCTGGCGTCCTCCAGCGCGCTTTCGAGAAGTGCGATGAGTTCCTCAGGCATTCCCGCTGGCCCCATGATCATCTGCAGGCCGGTCCCACGGATGGAGGGATAGCCGGCCTCGGCCAGTGTCGGAACGTCGGGGAAGTCCTCAAAGCGCTTGTCGCCGGGCACGGCCAGCGGGGTCACCGCACCCTGGCGCGCCTGCGGGATGGCGGCAGCGTCGAGCATGAACTGCACGTCGCCTGAAAGGACGGCCTGGACCACCTGAGATGCGCCCGAATAGGGAATGTGGTTAGCCTCGATGCCGATATTGGCGAGCATGTCGACAGTGGCGATATGGCCCGTCGAACCGACGCCAACCGAACCGAAATTGAGCTCGCCCGGATGCTCCTTGGCATAGGCTACGAACTCCTCGAAGTTGCTCACGGGCAGAGACTTGGAGGCGACCAGCATGCGCGGCGCTTCACTCACATTGGCAATCGCCACGAGGTCTTTAAGGGGATCAAATCCCACCGGCGCCAAATGCGGAGCGGTGGTGATGATCGCGTTGCCCGCAAGCAGCAGGGTCGACCCGTCGGGTGCCGCCCTCGCAACGCGCTCGGCGCCGATCGTTCCGCTGGCGCCCCCGACATTCTCCACGATGAAGTCAGCCGTGAATCGTTTGCTCAATTCGTCGGCGACGAGGCGACCGACCGTATCGCCGGTGCCCCCGGCCGAATAGGGAACAACGACGGTCACCGTATCGACGGGGTAGGGCTGTTGCTCCTGTGCCGTTGCCACAGGTGCAGATAACGCCGAAGTGAAAAGCGCAGTCAGCGCGGCAACCAATCGTTTCATGTTGTTTCCTCCCAAAGGTGCAGATTGCCGGGCATTATGCGCTGACGGCTAGTCTGTCGACAGCGAGTGCCAGCCATTCCACCTGCCGGAATCGTGCAGATGCCAGCGGCTATCGATCTACGCCAGTGAACTCTTGTTGATCCTTGCAAGATCCTGCGAGATCTCCCGGGCCGTCGCCTGCAGCACGGGGACGTACCGTTCGCATGCCTCGCTCAGGGAGGAGAAGGCGGAAGTGAAATAGGTAAGCCCGAAGCTCGCGATCACGCGGCCCGACTCGTTCAGGATCGGCACCGCGATCGTATTGGAGTTCTTGGGCTCCACATGCGGCGATCGTACGGCATAACCCTGGCGCCTAACCTGGGCGACCAGCTTGTTGAGCCTCTCGGGTTGGTGGGCGAGACTGTCCTCCGGATCGTTGGACTTGCGCAGCATGTCGACAATGAGCTCGAATTCCTCACGCGGCGTGAAGGCAAGATAAGCGAGCCCCATGCCGCGAGTGATCAGCGGCAGCCGCATGTTTACGGTCTTGTGGAACGGCGACATAGTGCTGTCCGGCACGGTGCTGAAACGCACCACCACCGCATCCCTATCGAGCAGCGAAATCGAAACCGGCCACTGATGCTTGCGCGTGACCGCGATCGCCCAAGGCCGGCCCGCCTCGACCACCATCGGCTCCTTGTGGAACCCGGAACTCAATGAGCTGACCAGCGCGCTGACCTGATAGCCTCCCAGCCGCGGGTCGTTTTCCACATAGCCAAGTTCCTCGAACGTCCTGAGAATGCGCACAAGCGTCGCCTTCGGCAGGCCTGTTCGGGCGTGCAGATGGGCGATGGACGTGTAGGGCTGCATATTCATCTCCTGCAGCACGAGCATCGCCCGCTCAATCGCCCGTATACCCATCTCGAACGGCCCCTATTCCACCAGACGGAACATTGAAATGGCATACGTTGTGATGTCGCTGAGTCAAGCTCTAAGCCCAAGTTGCGTAGTGCAACGGAGGTCCAGATGGGTTCGGCGGAAAATCGTGAGGCGGCGCGCGCTTTGATGGCGCAGATTGACGACGCGCAGGCTGACAGGCTTCTGCGCGGTGCGGTGGACCTTCACGTTCACTCCGGTCCATCGACCATGCCGCGGCAGGTCGATCACTTCCAGGCCGTGGAAGAAGCGGCCGCGGCCGGTATGCGCGGCATTCTTTTCAAGGACCATCATTATTCCGTCGCTCCGTTCATCCCGCTCATGGAACGGGTGCTCGGGCACTTGAACGTGGCGATGTATGGTGGCCTTGTGCTCAACAACAGCACGGGCGGGTTCAACCCATTCGTTGTGGATGCCCAGCTCAAGCAGGGCGCCAAGCTGATCTGGATGCCGACGGCCCAAGCCGCCAATCACATCCGCAGCTCCCACCGCAAGCAGCGGCTTGCCTCCAATGTGCAGCTCAGGCCTTCTCCCGGCCTCACCGTCGTCGATCCCTATGGGGAGATTCTTGATGAGGTGAAGCAGATCCTGGATTCGATCGCCGAGTTCGATGCGATCCTCTCCTCGGGCCACCTTCATGTCTGGGAAATCTGGAAGCTGTTCACGGAGGCCAAGAAGCGCGGCGTCAAGCGGCTCCTGGTCAACCATCCCATGTATGGCCTGCACTTCACCTATGAAGACATCAAGGAGATGGCCGAATTCGGCGCGCTCATAGAGCAGTCGGCGTGCCTTTACATCGATTCCCGCTTCAATGTGTTCTCACCAGAGGAACTGAGGGAGCACATCCTGGCGGCAGGCGTCGCCCATTCCTCGATCGGGTCCGATCTCGGGCAGGTGGACAACCCCACCCCGGTGGAAGGGCTGCGGCAAGCGATCAAGCTTTGCCTCGCGCTCGGCTTTTCGGAGGACGACGTGCGCATGATGGTGCGCGACAATCCCGCCAGGCTGGTGGGGCTGGACGTCGAATAGGGGAATGAAATGACCGCGGGAGGAGTGAAAGTGGAACCGGATATGGCCGACGTCGAGCAAGAGGCGGCGCAGTTCGAATCCGGGCCGCGCAATCTCTCCGGTCTGCCACGGCTCATCGTCCGAATCATCGCGGCAATCATCCTGATCCTGGCGGTGAACCAGACTTTCAATCTGGGCTTCCTCGTCGGCTGGACGCTGATCGACCTGCGTTACTACTACGCGATGATCGCGCTGGGCCTGTTCGCCTGCTTTATGGTCTATCCCCTGCGCTCCGGCCGCCTCGATTCTCCGCCTGCATGGTACGACTGGGTGCTGGGAGTGGCCGCCCTTGTCGTGTGCGGATATTTCTTCGCCAACGCGTTCAACATCGCCCTGCGCGGCTGGGAGATGGCACCGCCGGAGTTGGCCGTCTACTTCTCCTTTGCATTGTGGCTCCTGGTACTGGAGGGTGGACGGCGTGCTGGCGGACTGCCGTTGGCTATCATTGTCGGGGTACTGTCGCTCTATCCCATCTACACCGACTATTTGCCAACTGCGATTGCCGGCTTCGGCTCTCCGCCGAGTTACACGGCCGCCTATCACGCGATGGGTTCGGAAAGCATCCTCGGCATCCCGCTTCGCACCTTCGCACAGCTTATCATAGGCTTCCTGCTGTTCGGCGCCGCCTTGCAGCAGACGGGCGCCGGCTCGTTCTTCATGAACCTGTCCTTCGCGCTTTTGGGTAAGGTGCGTGGCGGCCCTGCCAAGGTGGCAATCTTTTCGAGTGGACTGCTTGGCTCGATGAGCGGCAGCGTCATCACCAACGTGCTGACGACCGGGGTGATGACGATTCCTGCCATGCGGCGGACAGGCATCCGCGGCACGGTAGCGGCCGGCGTCGAGACCTGTGCCTCGACCGGCGGCGTCCTGATGCCGCCCATCATGGGCGCGACGGCCTTCGTCATGGCTTCGTTCATGAACGTGCCTTATGCCGAAATAGCGCTTGCCGCGGTCATACCGTCAGTCCTCTACTTCTTCGGCCTCTTCGTGCAGATCGACGGGCTTGCCGCCAGGGAGAACCTGAAGGGTTTGCCGGCGGACGAACTGCCCTCGCTTCGCACGACCCTCAAGGAGGGCTGGTATTACATCTTCGCGTTCGGGCTGCTCATCTACATGCTTCTGGTCATGCGGCGCGAGGCGCTGGCGCCCTTCTATGCCACGCCGCTGCTCATCCTGCTGAACCAGCTTTTCTCGAAACGCCATCGCTGGGGCTGGGCGGATGTCGGCCGCTTCTTCGACGCTCTCGGCGCGCTGTTCGCCAATATGGTCTGCATCCTCGCCGCCGTCGGCATGATCATCGGTGCGTTGTCGATGACGGGCGTGGCTGCCACGCTGGTCAACGACCTCCTACGCCTTGCGGGCGGCAGCCCGACGCTTCTGCTTCTGATGGGTGCCATCACCGGCCTGATCCTCGGCACGGGCATGACTTCGACCGCGGCCTATATCTTTCTGGCGATCCTCCTCGCTCCCGCGCTCATACAAGTCGGCCTCGAACCGATGGCCGTCCACATGTTCATCTTCTACTGGGGTATGCTGTCCTTCATCACGCCGCCCGTGGCTCTCGGCGCATTTGCGGCAGCGTCCCTCGCAAAAACGCCGCCGATGCAGACGGGGTTTGAGGCCATGCGGCTCGGCAGCGTCATCTACTTCGTTCCCTTCCTCTTCGTTTACGAGCCCGCGCTGGTGTTACAGGGAAGCGCCGCGACGATCGCCCTCTACACCGCCCTCGCGCTGGCAGGCGTTGCGCTCTTTGCCTACGCCATGCAGGGATATCTGCCCCTGGTCGGGCCGCTTTTTCCGTCGCGATGGTATGGAATTCCGCTACGCATTGTCCTGCTTGTCGCGGCCATACTGATCGCGATGCCGGCCGACATCATTCCCGGATGGACGGACCTGGACCTCGTCCTGCTTGCACTCGCGCTCGTCGTCCCGGTGGTCGTATTCGCACTTTTCGAGAACCAGAGCGCGGTGCGCCAATCCACTTCCGCGTAAGCCCTATATTTCAAGGAGACGCACGTGAAATTTGGCACCATCAATCACGACGGCCGACAAGCCCTGGTCATACGCCGGGGCAGTGCGGCCGTACTCTTGTCCGAACTCTATGAGTCGGCCGGGCTGGGGCCGGCACCCGCGACAATGAATGAGCTCATCGAAGGCGGAGAAGCGGAACTCGCCCGCGCCCGCCAAGCGCTGGAGACGGGCAAGGCAACCGAGTTGGACGAAGCTACGCTCGACTGGCTGGCGCCGCAAACGCGACCCTCGAAGATCATCGGGGTGGCCTTCAACAATATGGGGATCCGCAAATCGGCTCACCGCGATCCAGGCGTGCCAAACTTCTTCCTGAAAGCGCCCTCCTGCCTGACGGGGCACAACAAGCCGATCATCATCGAAGAGCATTTCGGCGATACAATTCCCGAATTGGAGCTTGCCGCTGTGATCGGCAGGCGTTGCCGAAAGATTTCTGTGGAGGAGGCACGTGACGCCATCTTCGGTTACACGATCACCAACGACGTGACCTCGCACGGGCTGAAATTCGGGCTCGACTCGATCGCCACCACACGCGAACCCGATCTGATCCGCCCCCATCATCTTGCCTGGCGCAAGCGGCACGGGGATGACGACCGGGACGTATATTTCGTCTATCATGCGCGCTCCAAGGCCACCGACACGTTCGGTCCGATGGGTCCGTGGCTGACCACGGCTGACGAAGTGGCGGACCCGAACAATCTGGAAGTGAAGGGCTGGTTCGACGGTGAGCCCTTTGCGGTCGACTCCACATCGAGCTACCGGTTCAGGATCGAGGAAGTGGTTGCCGAGGCTAGCCGCTATTTCACCCTGCAACCTGGCGACGTGATCTGCTTCGGCACCTCGGCCAAGGGCGTGGGCAAGTTCCCAAACGGCCACCGCTCTGTCAACATGCACAAGCTTGCAGGCGTCATCGACATCGAGATTGAAGGCCTCGGCCGTCTCTCAAACCCCGTGGTGCATGATTGGGAGCGCTAAATGCGTGTGGTTGAAGTCGAGCGGCCCGGAGGCCCGGAGGTGCTACGCTTTGCCGAGCAGCCCCGCCCGGCCGCCGGACCCGGAGAGGTGGTCATCCGTGTCGTCGCCGCAGGCGTCAACCGCCCCGACATCCAGCAGCGGCGCGGTCTCTATCCGCCGCCGCCCGACGCTTCTTCGATCCTCGGCCTGGACGTTGCCGGGATCATTGAGGAGGTTGGCCCCGAGGTTAAGGGCATCTCCCAAGGTGACACGGTATGCGCCCTAGTCAATGGCGGGGGCTATGCGGAATATTGCCGGGTTCCGGCGGTGCAGTGCATGCCGATACCACGCGGCCTCACCTTCGTTGAGGCTGCCTCCCTGCCGGAAGTGTTCTTCACCGCGTGGAACAACATCATCTGGCTCGGACGGCTCGGAGCTGGCGAGTCGCTCCTCATTCAGGGCGGAACCAGCGGCGTGGGAATGGCCGGCATCCAGATCGCCCGGCGGCTGCGGAACGCCACCGTCTATGCTACGGCGGGTACGGCCGAGAAACGGCAGGTCTGTCTCGATATCGGCGCGCATGCCGCGATCGACTACAAGGGCAAGTGGGAAGAAGAAGTTCGCGCGCTGACAGGCGGCGAAGGCGTCAACGTCATTCTCGACGCACAGGCCGGACCCTACACGCAAAAGCAGCTCGACCTGTTGAGGCCCGACGGCCGGCTTGTCTTCATCGCCAGCCATCTTGGCGAGACGGCCGAGGTCAACATCCGGTCGGTCGTCCGGCGCCGGCTCACGCTTTGCGGTTCCACCCTGCGTCCCCGCCCTCCCGAATACAAGGGCAGACTCGCCGCCGAACTGGTGGAGCACGTCTGGCCGCTCATCGAGGACGGAAGCATCGTGACCCGGATCCACGCCGTTTTCCCGTTCGATGAGGTGCGGGAGGCGCATGCGCTGCTCGACCGCAACGAGCAGATCGGCAAGGTCGTGCTGGCGGTCGACACG
The DNA here is from genome assembly GCF_025398195.1 of Chelativorans petroleitrophicus. GTDB lineage: Bacteria > Pseudomonadota > Alphaproteobacteria > Rhizobiales > Rhizobiaceae > Chelativorans > Chelativorans petroleitrophicus. The sequence continues at coordinate 29,958 of NZ_JAODNV010000007.1, forward strand.
GCCCTTGCGGAATCCGTGCCGCGTGCCAACGCCCTGACGGGAGTGTGATCATGTTGACGGTCGAGCGCGCCATCGATCTCAAGGCGCATGCGGGCAAGGTGCTGGGCTCTTCCGACTGGGTCACGGTGGAACAGGAGGCCATCGACACCTTTGCGCGCCTTACGGGAGACGATCACTGGATCCATGTGGACCGCGAGCGCGCCAGGCGGGAAATGCCAGGCGGCCGGACCATCGCCCACGGCCTTTACCTGCTTTCGCTCATCCCTTTTCTCCAACGCTCGATCTATGCGGTGCGCCGCCGCGGACGGGGCCTGAACTACGGCTATGACCGCGTACGCTTCGTGTCCCCCGTACAGGAAGGCAGCCGCGTCAGGCTGACCCTGAAACTGATCGATGCGGCACCGCACCCGCGCGGCACCCGCGTGGAGACGGAAACCACCATAGAGCTGGAGGGGTCCGACAGGCCGGCGCTTGTGGCATCGAACATCCTGCTGATCGAGGACGAATGATGGAAATGGCATCTTCGGGGGCCGAGGAGGGTCGCCTCCTCGCCACGATCCTGGACCACGGGCTCGAGCGCCAGAGGGACGAGGCGCTGAGATGCGGCGAGACGAGCCTGAGCTGGGGCGAGCTGCGCCGGGCGGTGCTCGGTGCGGCGGGCGCAATCGCAGCGCGGACGGAAGGCGGCACGGGCCGCGTAGCACTCCTGGGTTCCGCCAGCGCCGAGTTGGTCGTCGCTTATCTTGCCACCATCGCCGCCGGCGCCTGTGCGGTGCCGCTGCCCGTTTCGGCGCATCCCGACGCGCTGGCCGGCATGTTCGCCGACTGCGAGCCTGACCTGCTCATTGCGCATGCAGGAGACCTCGACCGGATTGCGACGGCGCAATCCGTGCCCACCTTCGCCGTGGAACCCGGGCGCGGGCTGGCATTGGGTGATGTGGTCCGTCCCCTCGAGGCGGCGCGGGTCCCCTCGCCGGAAACGGACTTTAACATCATCTACAGCTCCGGCACGACCGGGCGGGCAAAGGGCATCGTCCATTCCCATGCCATGCGCTACCGGCAGGCCGCGCGCAGCCTCTTCGACCTCGGGCCGGCAAGCACGATGCTGCTTGCAACCCCACTTTATTCGAACACGACGCTGATGCCGCTTCTGGCCACGCTCTTCCATGGCGGCAGGGTGATCCTGATGCCGAAATTCGACGCGGAAGGCTATCTCGAACTGGCGGAGACGGAGCGGGCGACGCACACGATGCTCGTGCCGGTGCAGTACCAGCGCATCCTGGCAGCCGACCGCTTCAATTCCCATGACCTTTCCAGCTTTCAGGTGAAGCAGTGCACGGGCGCGCCACTGCCGGCAGCCACCAAGCGCGAAATCCTTAACCGCTGGCCCGGCCGCTTCCTGGAGGTCTATGGACTGACCGAAGGCGGCTGCACCTGCATTCTCGATCTGACGGCCCATCCCGACAAGGCGCATACGGTCGGTCGGCCGGCAACTGGCAATGAAATCCGGGTCATCGACGAGCAGGGCAGAACGCAGCCTCCGGGTGTGCGCGGCGAGATCGTCGGCCGTTCCGCCACGATGATGTCCGGCTATTTCCGGAACGAGGAGGCGAATGCCGCCTTCTACTGGCGCGATGCCGATGGTGTGCTCTTCCATCGCACGGGCGACATCGGCATGTTCGATGAGGACGGTTTCCTGGTTCTGCTCGATCGCAAGAAGGACCTGATCATTTCCGGTGGCTTCAACATCTACGCATCGGACCTCGAGGAGAAGCTTCTTGCGCATCCGGACGTGGCCGACGCCGCCGTGATCGCTATACCGAGCGAAAAATGGGGCGAGACGCCACTCGGCCTGGTGGTGCCCAAGCCCGGCAGGACAGTCGATACGGAAGAGCTGCTTTCCTGGGCGAATGCACAGCTTGGCAGAACGCAAAGACTCTCGGCCCTCGAATTGCGTGATGAACTGCCGCGCTCCAATGTCGGCAAGGTGCTGAAGCAGGAGCTTCGCAAACCCTATTGGGAGGGACACCGATGAGCAGTGCGGAGATCCCGTCGCTTCCCACGCCCGAAGTGGCGCTGGTGACCGGCGCAAGTAGCGGCATCGGCAGGGCAGCCGCCTTGAGGCTGGCCGCGCTGGGCGCGAAGGTCATCGTCGGCTATCACAGCCGCGGGGATGCCGCCGAGGAGGTGGTGCGTTCGCTCAAGGGCGAAGGTCACACCGCCATGCGGATCGCCATCGACGACACCGCTTCGGTGGAGGAAGCAGCCCACAGTGTCGAAGAGCGCTATGGAAAGCTCGACGTGCTGGTCAACTGCGGCGGAGCGACCACACCGGTTCCCGCTAACGACCTCGACGGGCTGACCGACGAGATCTTCGACCGCACGGTTACGGTCAATCTTCGCGGCCCCTTCGCCATGATCCGTGTCTTCCGGCCGCTGCTTGAGCGCGGAAGCAGCCCGGTAATCGTCAATATTTCCTCAATCGCCGCCCGCACCGGCGTCGGCAGCAGCCTCGCCTATTGCGCCGCCAAGAGCGGCCTGGATGCGCTGACCATCGGCCTTGCCAAGGTTCTCGCGCCGAAAATCCGGGTCTTTTCCGTTTCGCCGGCCGGCGTCGATACGGATTTCGTGCCCGGCAGAACGCGCGAGCAGCTCGAAAAGACCGCCGAAAGATTGCCCTTACGCCGGATCACGACGCCGGATGACGTGGCGCGGGCCGTGATCGCCTGCGTGGTGCATCTGACGAGTTCGACGGGCATCGTCGTGCCGGTAGACGAAGGCAGGCACCTATAGCTTCTACGAAGAGGACTGATGCTCGCGGGCAGGCACCTGCCCGATCGAGATCATAGTCATGACCTCCTCGCCATGCTGGTTCCTGACCGCCACCTTTGTACGGATGATACCGTATTTCGGGTTGCTGCGGGAACGCTGGGTGTCGACAATCTCCCGGATGACGTGCAGGCTGTCCCCCGGCCGCACCGGCTTGCGCCAGCGCAACTCGTCAATGCCCATGCCAACCACGGGCGTATCGCCGTATCCACCGCTCTGAATGAAAAGACGCATGGAGAGCGCGGCGATCTGCCAGCCGCTCGCAATGATCGAGCCGAAGCGGCTCTGAGCAGCTTTCTCCGGATCGGTATGGATCGGCTGCGGATCATTCTCACGTGCATAGCGGATGATCTCTTCCTCCGAGAGCACGACAGGCTCGCTGATCCATGTTTCGCCGATCTCGATATCCTCAAAATAGCGGGGCATTCCAGTCTCTCCGTGAATGCGCGTTTGAAAGGCTAGAGCCTCAACCGGCAGCGGGGCCGGAGGCGTTCGACGCCTGCTGCCGTCGCTCGTCGAGTTCCTTCAATATGTCGGGCAGTCTCTCCCGTGCCCGCCGCTGCAGGTTCGCATACATGCTGTTGCCGTGGGCGTCGATGGCGACGGTTGCCGGGCCGAGGCCCGAGAGACGAAAACGCGAAAGGCGGAACTGCTCGATCAGATCGTCCCAGCCGGTTTCCAACCGTTCGGCAGCGCCCTCGCTTAACAGGGGCGAAGCGCCGCCCGGCAGGGAAAAGTAGACGCAGCCCACCTCCCGCATGGCCTCCACACAGGCCGCACCCATGCCGCCCTTGCCCCCGACCGATGTGAGCCTAAGGCCTCGGATCAGCGCAGGCATATAGGCATCAAAGCGCGAGGAGGTGGTGGGATTGACGTAGTTCGGAATCCATCTGCCACCGTCCTGCCGGCAGGAGCTGCCCATGTGGAAGAAGGCGCTTTCCTCCAACGGAAGGGGCAGCTCCCCGCCATGCGCCAGGGCTTCTGCGATGCGTTGATGCACGGGAAGACCGGCGGTCATGCTCACCACGCCGTCAAGCAGCACCGTGTCGCCGAGCTTGAGGCTGCGCGCCTGCTCGGGCGTCAACGGCAGGGTGAGGCGCGGAAGGTCCGGCAGATGAGGCTCACTCAAGGCGTTCGACCCTGTTGTCGTGATGGATGCGCGCCGCAGTGCGCCGATTAATCCAGCAGTTGAAGCATACGGCCACCGGCACGAAGCCGTGCCCGTGCGAATAGTCGATATGCACCGCCAGCGCGGTCGTGTCGCCGCCGGTGCCCATTGGGCCGAAGCCCGTCTTGTTCACGGCATCGAGCAGCCGCTTCTCCATGTCCGCCACCATCGGCTCCGGGTGATGCGTGCCGATCTTCCTCAGCGTTGACAGCTTGGCAAGCTTGGCAGCATTGTCGAAAGAGCCGCCGATGCCCACGCCGATCACCACCGGAGGGCAATGCTGCGAGCCTGCCTCCAGCACGCATTCCATGATGTAGGCTTCAATCTCGGCGATGGTCGGATAGCTGAACACCTTGAGATCGGCCCAGCGTCCCGATCCCAGCGCTTTGGGCGAGCAGACGATGTCCATGTAGTCGGCGCCGTCGGCCACATCGAAAGAGACGATGGGCATGTCCTTGCCCATATAGCTGCGCTCGAGAGTCAGCGGGTGGGTGATGAATTTCAAGATCGGCGGCTCGATGGTTTCGACCAGATCGGCAAAGCCGTCCACGAAGGCCCGGCGGATGTCGCCCTCGAGCGTAAGCCGCGTTCCGATCTTCACGAAATAGGTCGGGAATCCTGCATCCGAACAGGCATGGCGGCCCTCCTGCTCGGCCTTACGTGCCGCCGCCTGCATAAAGTCCAGCGTGCGCTGCGAAGCCGGATGAGTCTCCCGCCGCCGCGCCTCGGCCAGTGCGGCCAGCGTATCGTCCGGCACCTTTTTCAGCGACCAGCCATAAAGGTCCCGCGCCACTTGCCTCACGATCTCATAGGAAATCGGCACGTGCGAGCACCTCCCTTGCCGTCGCATGAGCACGGAGGTGATACGCGCCTTCACGCAGCGGGAAAACCGTTCGCTATGGGCGTTCCGCTTCGCGGAATGCACCTACCTCGTTCATCTGGCGGAACGCCGCGTCGGCGCATTTGCATTCGATGACGCTGTCCGTAACTGATCCGATGAAAGTCGGATTGGAGGAGGGAGCATGCCGAACAATCTGAAATTCTATATAGACGGCGCCTGGGTCGAACCCGCCACGCCGAAAACGCTGGGCGTCATCAATCCTGCGACCGAGGAGGAATTTGCCACCATTAGCCTCGGCTCCGCTGCGGATGTGGATCGTGCGGTCACCGCCGCGCGCCGCGCCTTCGCCACCTATTCGGAAACGCCGGTTGCCGACCGCCTCGCGATCCTGGAGCGGATCATAAAGGGATTCCGCGCGCGCCTTCCAGAGCTTGCGCGTACGATGACGCTGGAGATGGGCGCGCCCATCACCTTCGCTACGGAGCGGCAGGCGACCGTCGCGCTCTTTCATTTCGAGGAGGCCGCGCGGGTTCTCGCAAACTACGCGTTCGAGCATCGGGATGGCGCCGGCATCATCCGCCACGAACCCATCGGCGTATGCGGTCTCATCACGCCCTGGAACTGGCCCTTGAACCAGGTCGCATCCAAGGTGGCGCCGGCGCTTGCGACCGGCTGTACCGTGGTGCTGAAGCCCAGCGAAATTGCACCGCTGAGCTCCATGATCCTGGCCGAGATCATCCACGAAGCCGGCGTGCCGCGCGGGGTCTTCAACCTCGTGAATGGAGACGGGCCCACCGTCGGCGAGGCGATCGCGGCCCATCCGGACATCGACATGGTTTCCTTCACAGGCTCCACCGCCGCCGGCATCCGCGTGGCCAAGCTCGCCGCCGACACCGTGAAGCGGGTCGCTCAGGAGCTTGGCGGAAAGTCGGCCAACATCATCCTGCCGGATGCCGATCTTCAGCGCTCCGTCATAGCGGGCGTTCATGCCTGCTACACCAATGGCGGGCAAAACTGCCAGTCGCCGACGCGGATGCTCATCCATGTCTCCCAGCGGGATGCTGCGATCGAGGCCGCGCGAGCGGCTGTCGAGACGATCCGGCTCGGCGATCCTCTCGATCCTGCAACTACGATGGGACCGCTGGTCAGCAAGGCGCAGTTCGACAAGGTGCAGGACCTGATCCAGTCCGGCATCGACGAAGGCGCAATGCTGGTCACGGGCGGCACGGGCCGCCCCGCCGAGGTGAACCGGGGGTATTACGTGCGGCCGACCGTCTTCGCCGACGTCAAGCCGGAGATGCGAATCGCACGCGAGGAGATCTTCGGGCCGGTCCTGTCGATCATGAACTACGAGACGGAGGAGGAAGCGATCGAGATCGCAAACGACACGCCCTTCGGTCTCGCCGGCTTCGTTCAGTCGAAAGACGCCGAACGCGCCCGCCGCGTGGCCAACCGGATCCGCGCCGGGCGCGTCTATCTCAACGGCGCGCCCTTCGACCGCAGGCTGCCCTTCGGCGGCTACAAGCAGTCTGGCAACGGGCGTGAGTTCGGTGTCTTCGGGTTCGAGGAGTATCTCGAGGTCAAGGCGATCCTCGGCTACCCCGCCTAATGAATATTCCGCGCAGCGGAACATTTGGACATCGTGGTTTGTCGGCACCGCCCCCCGGTAGTCCAATAGAAGCATAACGTAATGACATCAGGTGGAGGAGAATCATGTTGGAGAAAACCCGGCTCGGCGGCGTTGCGGCCGTTCTCATGGCAGGGCTTGTATCGGCTGGCGTTGCTGACGCGCAAGAGGTCAAGCTGCCGTCCACGCTGGCCATGACGTCCTACGACGTAGGCGCGGCCTCCTACAACCAGGCGGTGGCATTGGGCACGGCGCTCGGAAACGCCTATTCCATCTCGCTTCGGGTGCTGCCCGCGACATCGGACGTCGCGCGTCTGCTGCCCGTTCGGCAGGGCCGCGTCGATTTCGGCGTGGTGGGCTCCGAATCGTTCAACGCGGTCGAGGGAACCGAAGCCTTTGCAGCACCCGAAATCGGACCTCAGCCGTTGCGCATGCTGGTCGGCTCCAATTCGGACAATTGCTTCACGCTCGCCCTACGCGGGGACTCGGGCATCGAAACCATCGAAGACGTCAAAGGCAAGCGCGTCGGCTGGGTTGTCGGTGCGCCGGCGCTGCAGAGCAATGTTGCCGGTTTCCTCGCCTTCGGTGGCATGACCTGGGATGATGTCCAGAAGGTGGAAGTGGCAAGCTACGGTGCTTCGTGGGAGGCGTTCATCAACGGCCAGGTGGATGCGATCACCACCCTGACCACCGGCGCGCTGGCGGAACAGGCCGCGGCCTCGCCCGGGGGGCTGAAGTGGCTGCCTCTGCCCAAATCCAACACAGAAGGATGGAAGCGTCTCCAGGAAATTAAGCCGCAGTTCTCGCCGCGCGTCGGTACGCTGGGCCCAAACATGAGCAAGGAAAATCCGCTCGAATGCGCGGGCTTTCCCTTCCCGGTCCTTCTCACCTATCCCGACCGCGACGCGGACCTCGTTTACAACCTGACGAAGGCTGTGGCGGAGCAGTTCGACGCCTATGTGAAGATTGAGCCGGCGATGGTGGGCTGGAGCGTCGACCGGCAGGACTTCCAGTGGGTCGTGCCGTACCACGAAGGCGCAATCCGCTACTGGAAAGAACTGGGTCTGTGGACCGATGAGGCGCAGGCGCACAATGACGCGCTTGTCAAGCGACAGGAACTGCTGCAGGAGGTGTGGGAAAGCCTCGCCGACGCCCCCGAAGCCGAAAAGACGGAGCGCTGGCTGGAGGCCCGCCGCGCCGCGCTAGAGAAAGCAGGGCTGCCCGTCTACGAATGATCAGCCAAGGGCGGACCGACATGCGTCCGCCCCATCATTGACCGCGCTGCCTGAGGTATCCCGTTGCGGGCTGCCTCAGGCTCTTTTTATTGCCCGACGCGATACACTTTTTGCGACAGGTTTCGCCTACGGCCGCGGAATGCCGGCATTTAGCTCGCCTTATCCCTCAACCATTGATCTCGCTTCCCGATCAGGAGAAAGTGGTCGAATCCGCTCGCCCCGGAGAGCTTCATCCATCTCTCGGGAATGAAGTAAACTAGGTGTTCGGAATGGACCGGGAAAAAACCTGGTACGGTTGGGTGGATTCGAACCACCGACCTCAGGAGCCACAATCCTGCGCTCTAACCAACTGAGCTACAACCGCCCGTTCCGCCCGCGTCCTTACGAGCAAATGCCATCCTTTTCAAGTGCCATGAGCGGCTGGGCCGGAATTCGCCGCATCGGCGCGCTGATGGCGTGCGAACTGTCCTCCAGAAAAGGAAAAGACCGGGGGAGGACCCGGTCTTTTCTGTTGGGATCGGCGGGAGGAGGAGGGAGGAGCCGATCCCCGTTCTGACGAACGCGGCGCATATAGCCGTGTTCGCTGCGAATTGCAGCGCGACCGTTCGCCTCAGGCAGCAGCCTGCGTCGCCCCCTTGTCGAAGGCCTCGCGAACGGGCCTTGCCAGTTCCGCGATGACCTTCTGCGAAATCGCCTGGAACTCACGCGCCTGGTCCAGCGCCAGCTCGGTCTGCTTGCGCATATACGCGCCCTGGATTTCGATCACTTCAGAGAAGGTCCTGGCGTTCGCCAGCGCCTCGAATTGCGATATGTTCGCCTCGGCACCCGCGCGCATTGCAGCGATCGATTTGAGGATGAGTTCGTCGCCCGCCTCCTTGGCCACCTCAAGGGAGGCTTCGAAGGCCTCCGCGCCAGCCTTCATCCGCTCATAGGCTTCCTCGGTTTGCCTGGCGGTCCTTTCCGCGAAGAAACGAAGCTGTTCGGTCGTTTTCGAATGATCGAAGCCGGGAAACGCCTCCGAGGTCTTATTGCTCGTCTTGCTCATTGAGCTGTCCTTTCCTGCGCAATACCGCAGTGCTTCTAGTCTCAGCTCCCATATAGCAAGTCATTTTGTGCACTGCAATATAAATTTTGCAGTGCAATATAGGCTGGGCTTGTGAAGATTAACCACGTGCGAAAAATCCGCGCTCTGGGACTGCCGGAGTTTGTGGACGGCGCGCGAACGTGCTCTTATTAACAACCGGTTAATGGAACTTAGCATAGGTCGGGCATGGCGTCGGCATCCTATCCGTTCCTGGACATCGTTGTTCTCGACGAGGTGCGCGAACGTTTCGCCTCCGGCGAGGCGCTGGCGGTGCTTTCCTGCGGGCTGGATGAAATTCTCTGGGCGAACGGCGCCGGCGCCGCCTGGTTCGGCTATCCGGACGTAGAGGCGGCGATCGGGGCGAAACCCCGCCTGCCGGCCGCGGCCCTGAGGCAGATCGCCGCCGCACCCGGCTTTCCGGATATAGGGCGCGACCGGCCGATGGCGATGCGCATCACCAGCGGTGTGAAGAGCCGTATCGTATCGCTTACCGCAAGCGCCATCACGCTGCCGAGCGGAGAGCGGGCACTGCTCCTGGCCCTGCCCGCCCCGGAGAACGAAGCGGCGGAGCAGGCCCACCACATCGTATCGGGTTTCGACGGGCCGGGACATTTCGCGGCCCTCGTCGAGGCGGATGGCACGGTTGCTGCGGCGTCGGACGGTTTCGAAACGCTCGGCATCGCGGCAGGGACGCTGGAAGGGCTCGTGCGTGACGTGCGCGAGGAGGATGACCGGCTAGTAAAGAAGCTTATCGAAACGGCGGGCGGCCGCAAGCTCCCGGCCGGCATCGCGCGTCTCACCGACGCTCCGGCGCGCCATCTTCTGGTGGTGGTTGACGATAGCGGCGCCACCGCGTCGGTTGAGACAGAGCCCGGAAGGCCAACGCAGCAGGCTGTGACAGCTCCCGCAGCACAGCCGATGCAAGCCGTCACGCCGCCCGCGGCCGCCATGCCTCCTGCGAGGACAGGCGCTCCCGAAGGAGCAACGAAAGAGGCCACGCAAAGCGATGCAGCCTTACAGGAGAAGGCGCCGCCCTTCCCGCCTACCGTGCGCTTTTCCTGGCGCACGGATGCAGAGGGCCGGTTCTCCGCGCTCTCCGAAGAGTTTGCCGAGGCCATGGGCAAGCCTGCCGCCGACATCATCGGCCGCAGCTTCCGCGAGGTCTCCAACGCCTTCGGACTCGACCCCGACGGCGACATCGCGCGGCTTCTCGAACGGCGCGACACCTGGTCCGGCCGGACGGTCCTGTGGCCGCTTTCGGGCACGAATCTCAAGGTACCGGTCGACCTCGCCGCCCTACCCGTCTACGGCCGCGACCGCACCTTTGAAGGTTTTCGCGGCTTCGGCATTGCCCGGCTGGGCGAGGCGGAAGTGGACCCGGAAGCGGTCGGCAAGGTGCTGGTGACGCCGGAGCCGGAACCGGCCGAGGCACTCGGTCATCAGGAAGAGGCGGAACAGCAGGAACAGGAAGAAGCAGCGCCACAAAGTGATTCGGGCGAACAAGTCCCCACGCCGGAGAGTGATCCCTTCCAGGGTGAAAAACCCGCGATTCTGCTCTCCGAAACGGAGGAGCATCAGCGCAGCGTCAAGATCATCCGTCTCGACGAGCACCGCGAAAACGGCAGAAGCGGCCTGTCGTCGAGCGAGCGGTCCGCCTTTCGCGAGATTGGCGAACGGCTTCGTCAGGCGAACGAAGCCTTGGCGCGCGCCGAAAAGGAGGGCAAACGGCCAGCGCATGATGTTCCGGCAGCCGGCAATACCAACGAGCCGGTGACAACGCAGCCGCAGGAAGCTACTTCGGCAGCTGCGCCGGCCGGGGGCGAGCCTGAGCAAACAGCCCACGGCGCTGAGAAGAAAAGAGCAGAGGCGCGGGAGCCGCTGGCCCTTGAGTCCGGAAAGCAGGAGGCGCCTTCGGCGCCAGCGGGCGACCCTACTGAAACTGGCAGCGCCTCACCGAGTATTCCGCCACAAGCAAAAGGAGCCGCTGAGGAACAGCTGGCGGAAGACCTGGCCTCGGAGGCGAGCGTAGCCGATACCGCAGAGCCTGAGGCTGCTTCACCGGAAGGCGGAGAGCTTAGGAAGGAAATCCTCGCTCCTCGGATGGCACAGTCGGACGAAGCGGAGAAGCTAGCCTTCTCCCGACACCCCAATATCGTGCCTTCCGCCTTCTTCCTGCCGAAGCAGGATACCGGCGTGGAAACCGCTAGGGCTCTGCTGGCCTCCCTGCCGCTGCCTGTCCTCGTCCATTCGGGCGATCGGCTGCACTATGCCAACCGGGAGTTTCTCCGGCTCGTCGGCTATAAAGACCTGGCCGCTCTGGAAGCGGCGGGTGGCATCGGCGCGCTCTTCGAGGAGCCGTCGCAGCCCGGCGAGGCGCCGCATGGAAATGTCAGCCTCCGCACGGCCGAGGGCGAGCGCCTGCCGGTCGAGGCGTATCTGCAGTCGATCGCCTGGGAGGGCGGAAAGGCCTTGATGCTGGCGCTGCGCCCCGCTTCCGCGCCTGCCGAGCGGATCAGCGAGCTCGAGGCCCGTCTGACGGAAATGAACGCCATCCTCGACACGGCGACGGACGGCATCGTGGTGATCGCCCAAGATGGCACCATCCGCTCGATCAACCGGCCGGCCGAGGCGCTGTTCGGCTTCGATGCCGAGCACGTGACCGGAAGGCCCTTCACCTCGCTGTTTGCCATCGAGAGCCAGCGCACGGTGGAGGAATATCTTGCGGCGCTCTCCGATAATGGCGTGGCAAGCGTGCTGAACGACGGAAGGCAGGTGATCGGCCGTGAGGCACAGGGCCGCTTCATACCGCTTTTCATCACCATCGGCCGCCTGCCCGGCGGCAAGGGCCACTGCGCGGTGCTGCGCGACATCACCCACTGGAAACGCGCCGAGGAGGAACTCACCCAGGCCCGCGCGCAGGCCGAACGGGCCTCCTCGCAGAAAAGCGAGTTCCTCGCCCGGGTCAGCCATGAGATCCGCACACCGCTGAATGCTATCATCGGCTTCTCCGAACTCATGGTAGACGAGAAGTTCGGCCCCATCGGCAACGACCGCTATCGCGACTATCTGCGCGACATCAACCGTTCGGGCAATCACGTGCTCGAACTGGTGAACGACCTCCTGGACATTTCCAAGATCGAGGCCGGTCAACAGGAAATGTCCTACGAGGCCGTCTCGCTCAACGATACGCTGAGCCAGGTAGTCGCCATGATGCAACCGCAAGCCAACAGCGAGCGCGTCATCATCCGCTCCAGCCTCGCCTCGCGCCTGCCCGAGGTAGTGGCCGATTCCCGCAGCGTGCGCCAGATCGCCATCAACCTTCTGTCCAACGCGGTGCGCTATACGCCGGCCGGCGGGCAGGTGATCGTCTCCACGGCCTATGAGAAGGACGGCTCCGTCGCGCTTAGGGTGCGGGATACCGGCGTGGGGATGAGCTCGGCCGAAATCGACGAGGCGCTGAAGCCCTTCAGGCAGATCAACACCTTGCGCCGCAAGCGCGGCGACGGCACCGGGCTGGGCCTGCCGCTCACCCGCGCCATGGTGGAGGCCAACCGGGCGCAATTCTCGATTTCCTCCACGCCTGGCGAGGGCACTCTGGTGGAGGTCATCTTTCCGCCCACGCGCGTTCTGGCCGATTAGGGACGCATCTTACGGACCACCCCCTCCCTGCTGTATGGCTTGCAGACAAAAACTTGATAATCCTAGTTTAGAATTGTTCTAAAGTACTGATTTTTCTTGCAAATCCCTTGACCGGCCGATTCATTTCGCACAATAGGGGCTGTGGCGGACAGCCTCCGCCTGACTTCAACCTCCCCGGGACCTTGTCTCCCGACGGCCAGGAGAATGATAATGTTTGCAGGTAACTTTAGGCTCAAGGCAGGCCTGGCGGCCCTTTCCCTCACCGCCGCTGCTCTCGCGTTGCCTTCGGCGGCGCAGGCGGATGGCGTGGTAAACATCTATTCGCAGCGTCAGCCGTTCCTGATCGAGCCCCTTCTCGAAGCCTTCACTGAGAAGACCGGAATTCAGACCGAGGTGCTCCACCTGAACGAGGGGCTGCCGGAACGCATCGCCGCCGAGGGCCAGAACTCGCCCGCCGACGTCATCTTGACCGTTGATATCGGCCGTCTGGCGGCCGTGGTCGATGCCGGTGTCACCCAGCCGGTCGAAGACGAAGTCATCAACAACGCCATTCCCGCGCAGTATCGTGACCCCGAGGGCCACTGGTTCGGCCTGACGACGCGCGCTCGCGTGGTCTACGCCTCCAAGGACCGCGTGGAGCAGGACACCATCACCTATGAGGAACTGGCCGATCCCAAGTGGAAGGGCAAGATCTGCGTACGCAGCGGCCAGCATCAGTACAACATCGCGCTCTTCGCCTCGCTGATCGCCCATCACGGCGAAGAGGCGACGGAAGAGTGGATGAAGGGGCTGAAGGCCAATCTCGCGCGCAAGCCCGCCGGCGGAGACCGCGATCAGGCGCAGGCGATCGCTGCCGGCGAGTGCGACATCGCGCTCGGTAATACCTACTATGTCGGCCTTATGATGAACAATGAGGAGGAGCCGGAGCAGAAGGAGTGGGCCGCCGCCATCAAGGTGCTCTTCCCCAATTCCGAAGACCGCGGCACGCACGTCAACATCTCCGGCATGGCGTTGGCCAAACACGCTCCGAACAAGGAGAATGCGCTCAAGCTGATGCAATTCCTTGTGAGCCCTGAGGCGCAGGAAATCTATGCCGAGCGCAACTATGAATATCCCGTGCTGCCCGGCGCCGAGATCTCCGAGACCGTCAAGTCCTTCGGCGAACTCAAGCCGGACACGCTGCCGCTCTCCGAGATCGCCAAGAACAGCGACGCGGCTTCGGAGATGGTAGACCGGGTCGGCCTTGACGATGGCCCGGCAAGCTGACCGTTACGCAAGCTTGCTCATCACGCAAAACCGGGCCGGCACAGCCGGTCCGGTCTTCGCTTTCATGGGGGTGGGCAGGGCATGACGATCTTCGCCCTTCGGGAAACCGTCCCTTCACCGGCTGCCCCGGCCCTACGGACGCGCGCGCAGCGGCATCCGCTTGCAATGGCGGTGGCCGTACTTGTGGCGGGGCTTGTCCTGCTTCCCATCGCCGCCACCCTCGTTCTTGCCCTGTCGGGCACGGGTGCGGACTGGCCGCATCTGGCGCGCTACGTGCTGCCGCAGGCGGCAACGACGACCCTGGTTCTTCTGCTTCTGGTAGGCTGCGGCACCGCCTTTGTGGGTGTCGGCACCGCCTGGCTCGTCATCGCCTATGAATTTCCCCTACGGCGGGTGCTTGCCTGGGCGCTGGTTATGCCGCTTGCCGTGCCGCCCTATCTCGCCGCCTATGCACACGATGAGTTTTTCCATTATGTGGGGCCGGTGCAGACGCTGCTGCGGAGCATCTTCGGCTTTGAGCGGCCGAGCGACTACTGGTTCCCCGACATCAGGTCCACCACGGGCGCGGCGCTTGTCCTCACATCCGTCACGTTTCCTTACGTCTATCTCACGGCGCGTTTCATCTTCCTCATGCAGGGGCGCAACATCGCCGATGTCGCGCGCACGCTGGGGGCGGCCCCCGCGCGCGTCTTCTGGCGCGTGCTCCTGCCGGTCGCCCGCCCAGCCATCGTCGCCGGCGTAGCGCTGGTAATGATGGAGACGATCAACGATTTCGGCGCCGTGGAGCATCTGGGCGTGCGCACCATGACGCTGGCGATCTACTCCACCTGGCTCAACCGCGGCAGCCTGGAGGGCGCGGCACAGATCGCCGTGGTTATGCTGGTCCTCGTCCTGCTGCTCATAGCGGCCGAGCGGATCGCCCGCCGCAGGCAGCGTTTTCATGCCTCGCGCGGCACGCAGATGAACGCGCGGCCGCCCCGCATACATCTTTCGGGTTGGCGCGGGCTGCTCGCCACCGCCCTCGGGCTGACACCCATCCTGTTCGGCTTCGGCATTCCGCTCTTCATCTTCGGCCGCTATGCGCTCAATCGCCTTCACCAGGCGACGGAACCCGCGCTCTCCAAAGCGTTCCTCACGAGCCTCGGCACGGGGTTTGCGACAGCCGTGCTCACCGTGGGGATAGCCCTTCTCCTGATATACGCAGCGAGGCTTTCCCGCCGGCGCTCAATGGCGATCCTCGTGCGCTTTGCGGCCATCGGCTACGCGATGCCGGGCACCATCCTCGCGCTCGGGCTCCTGATCTCACTTGCCCGCTTCGACAACTTCATCGATGCGCTGGCGCGCGAATATGTCGGCTTCTCGACAGGTCTCATCTTGACGGGCTCGGCCACTGCCGTCGTTCTTGCCTGCACCATACGCTTTCTGGCGCTTGCCGAAGGCGCCATTCAGGCGGGGCTCGACAAGCTGCCGCCGCATCTCGATGAAGCCGCACGCAGCTTGGGGCGCTCGGCGCCGGTCAGCGCGGCCACCGTGCTCCTGCCTCTGTTGAAGCCCGCTGTCCTGACCGCCGGCATACTCGTCTTCGTGGACACGGTGAAGGAACTTTCCGCCACCATTCTTCTACGTCCCTTCGGCTTCAGAACGCTTGCCACCTATGTGCACGAGAACGCCGCCCGCGGCGCCGTGGAGGATGGCGCCATGGCCGCCCTCTTGATCATCGCCACGGCCACGGTGCCGGTCATTCTGTTGTCCGGATCACTGACGCGGGATCGCGACGCATAAGTTCAAAGCGGATAGAAGAACGGCGCCCTGAGGCGCCGCAAATCAGAATGGATGCTGTCAAAAAGGGGCTTGGCGAACGCGCCACGTTCAGTCTGCGAGGAATGTCCGTCAAGTTGCCCCCGACTATTCGTTCCAGTCCTTAATGCAATCTTACCATCGTCAATGGCTCCAAAACCGCTCGGCCCGGCCCTGACATCTCGGTAAATTTCCAGGCAAGGCTTTGTTAACACTTCAGCTCCGGCAAATCGCGGTAGAGCTCCAGCGCCTCGGGATTGGCAAGCGCCTCCTTGTTCTTCACCTCCCGCCCATGCACCACGTCGCGAACGGCAAGTTCGGTGATCTTGCCGGACTTGGTGCGGGGAATGTCCGCCACGGCGATGATCTTCGCCGGTACATGGCGGGGGCTCGCGCCGGTCCGGATCCGGTCGCGGATCTTCTTCTCCAGCGCCTCGTCAAGCTCCACCCCGTTCGCCAGCCGCACGAACAGGACCACACGCACATCGTCTTCCCAGTCCTGGCCGATACAGATTGCCTCGAGGATTTCCGGCATCTGCTCGACCTGATTGTAGATTTCCGCCGTGCCGATGCGCACGCCGCCAGGGTTCAGCGTTGCGTCCGAACGGCCATGGATGACGATACCGCCGTGGGCGGTCCATTCGGCAAAATCGCCGTGACACCAAACATTGTCGAAGCGGTCGAAATAGGCCGACCGGTATTTCTCACCCGAAGGATCATTCCAGAAGCCGATAGGCATAGAGGGAAACGCCTTCGTGCAGACCAACTCTCCCTTGCCACTTCTCAACGGGCGGCCGTTGTCGTCCCACACATCGACGGCCATGCCGAGGCCCGGCCCCTGAATTTCGCCCTTCCACACCGGCAGGATCGGGATGCCGAGCACGAAGCAGGATACGATGTCCGTGCCGCCGGAAATTGAGGCGAGATGCACATCCTGCTTGATGGAGCGGTAGACGAATTCGAAATTCTCCGGCGCGAGCGGCGAGCCTGTGGAGGCGATCGTCCGCACGCTCGACAGATCGTGGCTCTTCGCGGGTTCGAGACCTGCTTTGCGCACGGCGTCAATGAACTTCGCCGAGGTTCCGAAATGCGTCATCTGCTCCGCCTGCGCGAAGTCGAAGAGCACATTACCATCGGGATAGAAAGGCGAGCCGTCATAAAGTAGCAGCGTGGAGCCGGAAGCTAACCCCGAAACGAGCCAGTTCCACATCATCCAGCCGCAGGTGGTGAAGTAAAATACCCGGTCGCCCTCCCTGATGCCCGCATGGAGCCGGTGCTCCTTCAGGTGCTGAAGCAGCGTGCCTCCGGCGGAATGGACGATGCACTTCGGCACGCCCGTCGTGCCGGAGGAAAAGAGGATGTAAAGCGGATGGGCAAAGGGCAGGCGCTCGTAGGTCAACTCCGCCGACTGGTAAGGAGCTAACGCGTCGTCGAGTGCATCAGCGCGCTCCATGCGGGCGGCCGCATCCCGCGCCTCACCCAGATAATCCACGATGAACGCCCGTTTCACGCTGGGCAGAGCCTTGAGCACTTCGGCGGTCTTATCCGCGACCTCGAAGCGCTTGCCCCCATACCAGTAACCGTCCGGAGCAATAAAGATCACGGGCTCGATCTGCCCGAAACGGTCAAGCACCCCCTGCACGCCGAAGTCCGGCGAGCAGGAAGACCAGATCGCCCCTAGCGAGGCGGCGGCCAGCATGCCAGCCACCGTTTCGGGCATGTTCGGCATCATGGCGGCGACACGGTCGCCCGCTTTCACGCCATTCGCCTTGAAGAGCTGCTGCATCCGCGAGACGAGCGCGCGCAGTTCGTCCCAGCTCAGCCGGCGTTCCACCTTGTCTTCGCCGCGAAAGAGGATGGCATCCTCTTCGCCGGTCTTCCTCAGCAGGTTCTCGGCGAAATTAAGCCTCGCATCGGGAAAGAAGGAGGCTCCGGGCATCCTGTCGCCATTCTCTAAAGCCCGCTCGCCGCGCTCCCCGATGACGGAGCAGAAGTCCCATATGAGTGTCCAAAACGCTGCCCGATCCTCCACCGACCAGCGGTGAAGCGCGGGATAATCCTCGATCGGCCGGCCGGAAAGCCGCGCCGCCTCCCTCATGAACGCTGTCATCGGACTTGACCGAATCAGTTCAGCGCTTGGGGTCCACAGCGGCGCTTCTTTATGCATGGGGCTCCTCCTTCAATGGGCCGGCGCGGCCTCGTGTGGCCGGTATAGGGCAAAATGGCCCGAGATCACAACTTAACAGTGCCACAAAGGTTTGAAATTAAAGACATGTCGTTTAAACCCGCTGGGGCATGTCGGACCAATTTGCCGGTCCGAGGGGCGAGGATTGATGCCGGACTGGTTGGCGAGGAGAAGCGTCTGGATCGTCGGCGCAGCGGTAGTTCTGGTCATCCTTGTGATGGCCGGATTGCCTTTGATCGCCTCCACGCAGATCGTGCGCGACCGGATCGCCTTTCAGATGAGCGCCTGGTCCGGCTATCGGGTGAAGCTCAACAATTCGCCGGAAATCCATGTCTGGCCGACATTCCGCGCTGTGCTCAGCGACGTGACGCTGCTTGACTGGAACGAGGCCGAGCCCAAGACGGTGCTCGCCGCAGAGCGCGTGGAGATGGACCTGTCGGCGCTTGCCGCGCTGCGTGGTGACGTGGTTTTCACCAGGATGCGGCTTGTCCGCCCCGTGCTTCGCCTCACCGAGCGGAATGAGAAGCTCCGCCTTCCCGCCCCGCAGGACTGGGGCCGGCTCAACCGTTCGGTGGAAACGGCGCGGGATGCCGTTTCCAAGGCGCCCACCGATCCCGACACGAGCGGGCTGCCGGGCGACACCTTCGGCACGATCGAATTCGAACAGGGCCGCGTGATTGCCGATGACGGAAACCAGCAGACGAATATCGTTACGAGTCTGTCCGGCTCCCTCGAATGGCCTGCGCTCAATCGCCAGGTCGCTCTCCTGGCAAGCGGCATCTGGCATGGCGAGAGCGTATCGCTGACTGCGTCCAGTACACAGCCGCTCATTCTGCTAGGCGGCGGAAGAGCGCCGCTCACCTTCTCGCTTCAGGCAGCACCCGCGAACGTCTCCTTCACCGGCAGCGCCAGCCTTGCGGGAGACAATTTCATCGACGGTCAATTGAAAATCGCGGCCCCCTCGCTCGCCGGGCTGATCGATTGGACGCATGCCCTCTCGCTGCCCACTAACAGTGTCGGCCCGGTCGAACTGAGCGCGCGTATCGTCGGCGACGTACGGCGCCTCAAATTCGAGGACACCGTGCTCAACATCGCGGGCAGTTCCGGAAACGGCCTCATCGATGTGAGCTTCAGCGCCGGCGATCCGCTGGTGGCCGGCACGCTCGCCTTCGACACGCTCAACCTTCCCGCGCTGATCCAAGCGTTCAGTCCCATCTCCACCGGCCCAACAAATGCCGAGGGACTCTCCCAGTCCATCGGGGGCGGCGACTTTGATTTCGACCTTCGCTTCTCCGCCGCAAATGCCACCTTCGGCAATGCTACGTTGACCAATGTCGCGGCCGCCGCCAAGGTGAACGACGAGCTTGCCACCTTCGACATTTCGGATGCCACGGCTTTCGGAGGCACCATCCAGTTCGGCGTGCGCGCGGACCGCACGGAGGGACGGGAGACCGTCGAGCTGCGGATGGTCGGCGAGCGGATCGATCTGAGCCGGCTTGCCGCCGCTCTAGGCCGCGAGCGGCTCGTGCCGCAAGCGCCTTGCACATTTTCGCTCGCCCTGAAGGGCCCGGGCGCTGACCTCCAGTCGGTGCTCAGAAGCGGAAGCGGAACCGTTTCGGCAAGTCTCGGGCCCGGCACCATATCCGGATTGAACCTGGACGCATTTTTCGAACACAGTGCCGCTGGCGAATTCTTCCCTCTTTCGGCCATCGAGGAAGGTTCGCTGCCCATCGATGGGGCCGAGTTCAAGGCCAGCATAACCAAGGGTGTCGCGGGGCTCGAAACGGCCGTGGCGCGTTCCGGCGCTTATACCATTTCGCTCGATGGGCTTGTGCCCCTAGCCGGACGGGCGCTTGCGCTCTACGGCAGGATTTCCGAATCTGCCGAAGACGAGGCTTCCGAGGAAGCTCCGCTTTCCTTCTTCGTCGGCGGCTCTTGGAGCGCGCCCTTCATCGCGCCGCTGACCAATTACCGGTAACAAGCAGCATCTAAAGGATCGAATGCCGGAAAGCGTTATCTCCCGGCCGCTATCCGCATCCTGCGCTTGTTGACCAGTGAGGCCACGATCACGCCCACCGTCACCATGCCAATGAGCACGGTGCAGACGGCATTGATCTCTGGCGTAACGCCGAGGCGCACGGAACTGTAGATTTTCATGGGCAGTGTTGTAGCGCCCGGCCCCGAGGTGAAGCTCGCGATCACGAGGTCGTCGAGCGACAGGGTGAAGGCGAGCATCCAACCGGCAATTACCGCGGGCAGGATGACCGGCAAGGTCACTTGGAAGAAGGCTTTCACCGGCGTGGCGCCCAGATCGAGCGCCGCCTCCTCCAGCGATCGGTCGAAAGAGAGCAGCCTGGACTGAACGACCACCGCGACGAAGCACATGGAGAAAGTGATGTGCGCGATGGTAATCGTCGCAAAACCGCGCTCGAAATCCACCGCCACGAAAAGAAGCAGGAGCGAAAGGCCCGTGATCACCTCAGGCATGACAATGGGCGCATAGACCATGCCGGAAAACAGAAGCCGCCCACGAAAGCGAGTATAGCGCGTCAGCACGACCGCTGCGAGCGTGCCAAGCACGGTGGCCACGGTGGCGGAAATAAGGGCCACCCGCGCCGTGACCCAGGCCGCCTCCATCAGCCCCTGATTGGACAGCATGGCAACATACCACCGGGTGGAGAAACCGGCCCACACGGTCACGAGCCGCGATTCGTTGAAGGAAAAGATGACAAGCAGGACAATAGGCAGATAGAGGAACGCAAACCCGAGCACCAGGCTCACCATATTGAAGCGTCCCCAGGTGCCGGCCACGACTACAACCCCCTCTCTCTCGCGCGCGCCTGCGCCCGCTGGAAATAGGCGATCGGCACGACGAGAACGACAAGCAGGACAATCGCGACGGCCGATGAGACCGGCCAGTCGTGGTTAGAGAAGAACTCGTTCCACAAGGTCTTGCCGATCATTAGCGTGCGGGAGCCGCCCAGCAGGTCGGGTATGACGAACTCGCCCACGGCGGGAATGAAAACGAGCATCGAGCCGGCGATTACACCCGGCATGGACAACGGCAGGGTGATCTTCCAGAAGGCCGCAAGCGGCGTGCAGCCAAGGTCCTCCGCCGCCTCGACCAGGGCATAGTCCATTTTTTCCAGCGTCGCGTAGAGCGGCAGCACCATGAATGGCAGATAGGAATAGACGATGCCGATGATGATCGCGGCCGTCGTGTTCAGGATGACAAGAGGCTGGTCAATCACACCCAAAAAGAGAAGGAACTGGTTGAGCAGGCCCTCGGGCTTCAGGATTCCGATCCAGGCATAGACGCGGATGAGGAAGCTCGTCCAGAAGGGCAGGATCACCATCATCAGCAGCACGGGTCGGATCGCCGTGGGCGCCCGCGCCATGCCATAGGCGACCGGATAGCCCACCAGAAGCGTGAAAACGGTTGAGACCGCCGCGATCAGAAGGCTGGACAGATAGGCATTCACATAAAGCGGGTCGTCCAGCAGGAAGAGATAGTTGTCGAGAGACAGTTCCTTAAGCGCCTGAACGAAGCTGGACAGACCCGCGTCAAGCTCGAAAATGGGCGTGTAGGGCGGCATGGCGATCGCCGGCTGCGACAGCGAAATCCGGAAGACGATGAAGAACGGAACGAGGAAGAAGACGAACAGCCAGAGATAGGGCACGGCGATCAGAAACCGGCGGCCCCAACTTCCCTTTGGCTGGCGCGACTTTCGCATCTTCGGCTACCGTACGAGGACCACGCCGGCGTCTTCGGCAAAAGAAACCCAGGCGCGGTCATGCCAGGTCAGCGCGTCCTCCACTGCACGCACGCTGTTGATGGAGCTCGCCTTGATCAACCTTCCATCGTCAAGCTTCACGTTATAGACTGTCATGTCGCCAAGATAGGCGATGTCCCAGACTTCACCTTCAAGCGCATTGCGGACATCTGCCGGCCGCTGGCGCGTCACCCGCACTTTCTCGGGCCGCACGGCAAGCCAGACGGTCTGTCCAACCTGCCCCTCGCCCGCGTCCGTTACCCCGAATTCCGCACCGCTTACGTCACGGATGCGCGCGCCGCTGCGGCCTGCTTCGAGCAGCGTGCCCTCCAGCAGGTTGATGGAGCCCACAAAGTCGGCGACGAAGCGGGAGACAGGAGCCTCATAGATCTCGGCAGGAGTCGCCACCTGCATCACCCTGCCCTGATCCATGATGGCAATGCGGTCGGCCATGGTCATGGCCTCCTCCTGGTCATGGGTGACCACGATGAAGGTGAGGCCAAGGTCCTGCTGCAGGTCCATGAGCTCGAACTGCGTCTCCTCCCGCAGCTTCTTGTCGAGCGCGCCGAGCGGCTCGTCGAGCAGCAGGACCTTCGGCCGCTTGGCGAGCGAGCGGGCAAGCGCCACGCGCTGGCGCTGTCCGCCCGAAAGCTGATGCGGCTTGCGGTCCGCATAGGCCTCCAGCTTGACGAGCTTCAGCATCTGCCGCACGCGCTCGGCAATCTCGGCCTTGGGCATGCCCTCCTGCTTCAGGCCGAAAGCGATGTTCTTCTCCACAGTCATGTGGGGAAAGAGCGCGTAGGACTGGAACATCATGTTGACAGGGCGCCGATAGGGCGGAACCCCGGCAAGGTCCTGCCCGTCGAGCAGAATGCGCCCCGAGGTCGGCGTCTCGAAGCCGCCCAGCATGCGCAGGAGAGTCGTCTTGCCGCAGCCCGAGGCGCCCAAAAGGGCGAAGAATTCGCGCTCGTAGATCGTCAACGACAGATTATCCACGACGACGGAATCGCCGAAGCGCTTCGTTACGTTATCGAACCGGATATAGGCTTTGGCGTTCGGATCGGTCCAAGGCGCAAAGGACCGTCGCGTGCTGCCCAGCGATGCCATTGCTCGCCCTCTCGCCCCGATGAACCGGCGGCCAGCCCGAGAGTCCCGGCAGAAGCCGCCGCAGTCATCCTGCTGCTACTGTCCCGTCACCACTCTCGTCCACAGCCTCGTCACGAGGCGCTGCGTGCGCGGGTCGTAAGGCAAGGTCGTGAAGAGGTTCTCCATCGTTGCAGCATCGGGATAGACGGCCGGGTCGCCAATCACGTCCTCATCGAGGAGTTCCTGAGAGGCCAGATTGCCGTTGGCATAGAACACATAGTTCGAGGCCTTGGCGATCACCTCGGGCCGCATGATGTAGTTGATGAACTCGTGCGCCTCCTCCACATGGGGCGCATCGGCGGGAATTGCCATCTGGTCGAACCACATCTGTGCTCCCTCCTTGGGGATCACATAGGCGATCTCCACGCCCTGATCCGCCTCGGCCGCCCGGTCGCGGGCCTGGAAAACGTCGCCCGACCATCCCACGGCGAGGCAGATATCGCCATTCGCGAGCGCGTTGATGTATTCGGAGGAGTGGAACTTGCGCACATAGGGCCGCACGGAAAGCAGCAGTTCCTCGGCCTTGCCGAGTTCATCCGGATCGCGGCTGTCGGGATCGAAGCCCAGGTGATGCAGCGCCGAGCGCACCATCTCTGTCGGCGTATCCAAAAAATGCACGCCGCACTCGGCAAGCTTGGCCATGGTTTCCGGATTGAAGATCACGTCCCAGGAGTCGATCTGGTCAGTGCCGAGAACCTCCTGCACCTTTGCGACATTGTAGCCGATGCCGGTCGTGCCCCACATATAGTTTATGGAGTAGGCGTTGTCCGGGTCGTACTTTTCCGTGCGCTCCTCGATCACATCCCACATATTGCCGATATTGGTGAGCTTCGACTTGTCGAGCTTCTGGAACACGCCCGCCTGGATCTGTCGGCCGAGAAACTCACCCGTCGGCACGACCACATCATAGCCCGTTCCGCCCGCAAGCAGCTTTGTCTCCAGAATCTCGTTGGAATCGAAGACGTCGTAGACCACCTTGATCCCCGTCTCGGCGGTAAACTCCTGCAGGATTTCCTCGTCGATGTAATCCGACCAGTTGTAGACGTGGACGACACGCTCCTGCGCCGCGGCAGCACAGGCGAACACCGCTGCGGCAAGCGAGACGGAGGAGAGCAGAACGGCTTTGCCTTTCATGCGAACAATTCCCTTGACGACCCCAATTGCGGCCCGCCGCCCGCCCGGAGGGCAGTCGGTTGTAGCGGGAGAGCCTATTGTCGTTTTTACGGTGCGACAAGCGCGAAATTTAGCGAAACCGCAGATACCCGCCCGCCGCGCCGGCACCGCCGGTCCGGCTGTTTCTTGACAATGGTTTAACCAACTTCAGAAACGCTCTTGGACGCGCCGTTCGCGCTTCGGTATTTCTACGAGGGTGCATCACAAACGGACGGAGGGGGAAAGTATGACATCCGGCGAAGTCCGTGCCCTGGCAGACAGGCCGGTCCGCGACCCCTATCGCGACCGCACGAGCTTGGAATTCCGCTTTCGAGCGCGCCGCTTTGCGAAGGTTCAAGCCCTCATCGAGGACGCGTTGGCCGAACGCGGAAAGGCACACATCCTCGATCTGGGGGGAACCGAGACATATTGGCTGATCGGCGAAGATTTCCTCCGCCGCAACAGGGATCGGCTGGAAATCACGTTCGTTAATCTTCAACAGGAAACCGTTCAGGATCCGGCCCTTTTCAAGTCTGTAGCGGGAGACGCTACCGACCCGGATCTGTTTGCGGGCGACACCTTCGACCTCGTGCATTCCAACTCAGTGATCGAGCATGTCGGCGATTGGGCGCAGATGGTCCGCTTCGCGTCGAATGTGAAGCGGCTTTCAAAGCGCTACTACGTACAGACTCCGAATTACTGGTTTCCCTACGAGCCGCATTTTCGCTTTCCCGGCTTCCAGTATTTGCCTGAGAAGCTTCGCATCGCGCTGATCCGCCGTTTCCCGCTGGGCTTCTTCGAGCGCGTGGAGGACCTTCAGGAGGCGCGCGAGATCATCGCCCATCACAGCCTGGTCTCGACCCGGCAGATGCGCCGGCTGTTCGATGACGCCGAGATCAGTCACGAAAGGATTTTCGGTCTCAACAAGTCGATCATCGCCATGCCGCGCGGTACGGCGTAGGCGATCGGGCGAAACAGCCGCGACCACGAGACAGAGCGCGTATTCCATGACGAACGACGCTCGATACAGGCATCCGACGTCTCCTTAAGGTGATTATCCTTCTTCTGCAGCAGATGAAGGTAGAGGCCGATCCCGCTCACATAATCCATTGCCGTGTCTCCATCGATTTTTCGTGAGCGGAATTTAAGAGCCCCAACCGGCTTTAATAGCCGTCAAAATCGCAGTAACTTTTTCAATTATGAAAAATATCGATTGGGACGATCTGCGGATTTTCATTCTCGTGGCGCGCCATGGCGGGCTGTCGGGGGCCTCGACCGCCAGCGGCCTCAGCCCGGCTACGATAGGCCGCAGGATGGTGTCACTTGAAGCGACGGTGGCCCGGCCGCTTTTCGTTCGACGCCAGACGGGCTACGGCCTGACGGATGACGGGCGCTCGCTTTTTGAGCGGGCACTGGCCATGGAAGCAAGCGCACGCCCCATCGAGGATTGGCTGTCGGACGAAAGCAGCCGGCCCCTCGTGCGGATTTCGGCCGGCACATGGACGGCCAACTTCTTCGCCGCCAATTTCTCGCGCTTGTGGACGCCGGAGGATCGCTTCCGCATCGCCTTCAAGACGACGGAAGCGCGACTTGACATCGCCCATCGCGAAGTCGAGATCGGGATCAGGAACCGGCCACCGGAAAACCCCAATCTCGCCGCCCGCAAGACCTGCGAGGTGGCTCAGGCCCCTTTCCGCGCGCGCAATCGCCCCCTGCCGGGGCGGGAGGATTGGGTTGCGATCGCACCCGAGGATGCGATCACGCCCTCGGCCCGCTGGGTCGCCTCCCGCAAGGACATCACCGTTGCTGCCTGGGCCAATACGCCTCACACGCTTTACGACCTCATCCGTTCAGGCGTCGGCAAAGGCGTGCTGCCATGCTTTGCGGGAGACCGCGATCCGCTGCTGGAGCGTGCTGGCGAGGAAATTGCCGAACTGCGTGAGGGGCAATGGGTCGTCATGCACAACGACGACCGCCACCGGCCTGAGGTTCGCACAGTGATCGACCGCATTGTCGATCTTCTGACCAGCCATGCTCTGTTGTTTGCCGGACAACGCCCGTTGGGAAGCGAATAGGCGGAAATAATCGGCTTAAAATAATCGGATATATACTTTAGTCGCATATCCCTGTGCATGATATGCGGCCGTCCCGGCTGTTCCAGCCGCAAAACCCGCCTTTACAACACATCGCTGCCTTCAAGCGCGCTCCTCCCGAACGGATATGCGGGTTGACAAAGACTGCCGGAGAGCGACCATGCGCGCGCTCGATGCGACCCGGGTCCAACGAACATCGGATATGCTCCGTTTACCATCGTAAACCAGCAAAATCCCGTTCGAACGCGATTGTCCCCCAGACAAAGTGCGTGGGACAGCATAGATGGATTGTTCATGAATCAGGTACTCGTCGTTGCGGACTCTCCCATACTGCGCATCGTCGTGGCGCGCACTTTGGAACGTATCTATCTGAAGCCAATACCGGTGCGCCCTGACGTAGCGGTGACCACGCTCGCAAGCCGCCGCCCCTCCACGGTCATTTTCGATGCGGCGACGGACGACGAATTTCTCGATCCGCTGCTTGCCGAATTGTCCCGCCTGCGGAGGGGTTCGCAGGAGGTGCTGCCGCGTGTGCTCATGATCGAGGAACCCGATCAGGAAGACCTAAAGCCCGGCTTTGCCGGGCTGGTGGATGCCAGAATCGCCAAGCCAATCACACCGGACACGTTGCAGCCCGTCATCGAACGCCTGATAGGCCGGTAGCAGCCACGAGCAGGGCTCGCCGCGTGGGCACTTCCTTCCCTTCCAGCCCGCCGCCGTCTATACTTCCCGCATCTGGAACCAACCTGGTGACTGATGCTCAACGATAAAAGAACCAGCCGCACGGTGGGCAGAAGCGCGCACCGTACGCCGGCATTTCTGAAAAATCTGCGGGGGGTCAAGGGGTGGAAGGAAGCTGTAGCCTGGCTTGAATGGCGCGGCATCGAGGACATCGAGTGCATCACGCCGGATCAGGCCGGCGTGGCGCGCGGCAAAATGATGCCGTCGAAGAAGTTTACCTCGAACACATCCCTTGCGCTTCCCTCCGCCGTCTTCCTGACGACCATCTCGGGCGAATATCCCGAAGACGGCAATGGCTTCACCTACCCGGAAGACGACGGTGACCTGAAGCTTGTGCCGGACCTTTCCACGCTCTCCGTTGTGCCGTGGGAGAGCGATCCCACCGCGCAAGTGATCTGCGATCTGGTGCATCAGGACGGGCGCGCCGTCGAGTTCAGCCCCCGCAACGTTCTCAAGCGCGTGGTGGCGAAATATGCCGAGCACGGACTGAAGCCCATCGTGGCGCCTGAGATCGAGTTCTATCTGGTACACAAGAACCCGGACCCCGACTACCCGCTCACGCCGCCCGTCGGCCGCTCCGGCCGCCCCATCGGTGGCGGTCAGGGCTACTCCATCGCCGGCGTCAACGAGTTCGACGAGCTGATCGACGACATCTATCACTTCTCCGAGTCGCAGGGGCTGGAGATCGATACGCTCATTCACGAGGAAGGCGCGGGCCAGCTTGAAATCAATCTGCGTCATGGCGATCCGATCGAGCTCGCCGATCAGGTCTTCCTGTTCAAGCGCACCATCCGCGAGGCGGCGCTGAAGCATGACATCTATGCCACCTTCATGGCAAAGCCGATTCAGGATCAGCCCGGCTCAGCCATGCATATCCACCAATCGGTCATCTCGCTGGAAAACGGCAGCAATGTTTTCTCCAATGAGGACGGCTCCGAATCGAGGACCTTCCATCATTTCATCGGGGGGCTGCAGCGCCATATCCCTAACGCGCTGATCATGCTCGCTCCTTATGTGAACTCATATCGGCGGCTTACCCAAGCCAGTTCGGCACCGGTCAACACACGCTGGGGATACGACAACCGCACCACCGCCTTCCGCGTACCGCGATCCGATCCTTCCTCGCGGCGCGTGGAAAACCGCATTCCCTCCTCCGATGCCAATCCCTATCTGGCGCTCGCCGCCTCCCTTGCCTGCGGACTGATCGGCATTCTGGAGGAAGTGGAGCCGGATGCACCCGCGCAGAGCGCCGTCAACAAGGATCTGATCGAACTGCCGCGTGGCCTGCTCGAGGCTGTGGCCCTTTTCGAGGAGGATTCCGCATTGAGGGACATTCTTGGCACCACCTTCACAACCACCTACGCGGCGATCAAGCGGATGGAGTTCGAGACCTTCATGCAGGTGATCAGCCCGTGGGAGCGGGAGTATCTGCTGTTGAACGTGTAATTTAGGGAATGACGAATGACCGGCAGCGAGTGCCGTATACTAGTCCGCCCTTCCGGCGGCAAACACAAGTTCCCACATGTTTACTAGCTGCTATTCATTCGCTCATGCCCTATCAGTCTCCCATCTCTCCCGGCCGCTCCTGGTATGAGGAAACGGCCGGTGAACGGCCGGAATATCCGTCTCTTGCGGGCGACACCCGGGCAGATGTGGCCATTGTCGGCGGCGGCTTCACCGGATTGTCGGCGGCGCTTCATCTGGCCAGGGCCGGCGTGGATGTGGTTCTCGTGGATGCTCATCGCTTCGGCGACGGCGCCTCGGGCCGCAACGGCGGCCAGCTTGGCACAGGCCAGCGCGCCTGGCCGGAGGAAATGGAGCGTGATCTCGGCTTCACCCGCGCAAAGGCGCTTTTCGATCTGGCAGAGGAAGCCAAAGCGCATCTTCTCGAATTCTGCGCAACCCATAGCATCGAGATCGACTATCGCCCCGGGCAGCTGTCCGTGGCACACAAGCAGCGTTACGTAGAGGCTTACCGGGCGCATGCGGATATTCTGGCCGAGCGTTACCGCTATCCACATATCTCCTTCATGGATGCCCGCGAGACAGCGGAACGGCTCGGCTCCAAACGCTATTTCGGCGGCGTGCGCGACATGGGCACCGGCCACATCCATCCGCTGAAGCTGCTTATCGGTACGGTGCGCGTGGCCGCTGCAAGCGGAGCGCGGCTCTTCGAGCATACGAAGGCCGGCGAAATCCGCAGCACCGGCGGGAAGGTGCACATTGCCACTTCACGCGGGACGATCACCGCCGAAAAATGCCTGATCGCCACCAACGCTCATGGCGGCGGCCTGGAACCCGCCACCGCCGCGCATCTAATGCCCATCGGATCGTTCATCGGGGCGACTGTTCCGCTTCCTGCCGACACGCCCGTTCTGCCGGGCGGCGAGAGCGTGGACGATTCCCGTTTCGTCGTGCGCTACTTCCGCAAGTCGCCCGACGGCAGGCTGCTCTTTGGCGGCCGGGAGGTGTATTCAAAATCCGATCCCAAGGATATCCGCTTGCAGATCCGGCGGCAGATTTCCGAAGTCTATCCGGAACTCCGCGAGATCGAAATCACGCATGCCTGGGGCGGCTATGTCGCGATCACCCTCCCACGCCAGCCCTTCGTGCGCGAAGTGATGCCCAAAGTCATTTCCATCGGGGGGTATTCCGGCCACGGCGTTATGCTGGCCAACTTCATGGGCAGGCTCTACGCCGAAGCCGTGACCGGCAACCGCGACCGGCTGAAACTGTTCGAGGAGCTGAAAATCCCGCCTTTCCC
Source organism: Chelativorans petroleitrophicus (assembly GCF_025398195.1). Taxonomy (GTDB): domain Bacteria; phylum Pseudomonadota; class Alphaproteobacteria; order Rhizobiales; family Rhizobiaceae; genus Chelativorans; species Chelativorans petroleitrophicus. The sequence continues at coordinate 59,298 of NZ_JAODNV010000007.1, forward strand.
GGGCGGGCGGCTATTCCGCCACGCCCTCCTGTTCCTCGCGCTCAACTGGTACGCTCTGCGCGACCGGTTCTGACACCTTCTTTCGTCATCCTGGAAGCCGCCGCGCTTACCTGCCGTCATCGCGGAAACCACGATACCCCTTCCCGTCATCCCGGAGGAAGTCACGTAGCGGCTATCCGGGATCCAGTATGCCATCTCCACCGTCTCCCTGAATCCCAGCTCTCGCTTCGCTCGGCCGGGATGACGGTGGAGAAAAGGTCAGGATGACAGTAGGAGAGAGCCCAGCGCCACATCATCGCAAGGCCGCCATGCTCTAGATACAGCGCCCGCCGTCCACCTCCAGCGCAACGCCGGTGATGAACTGGGCCTCGTCGGAGACGAGCCACAGTGCGGCGTTGGCGATGTCGAGCGGGGTCGAAAGGCGGCCAAGAGGGATGGATGACCTGAATTGCTCCCGCTTTTCCGGCGTATCCTCTCCCATGAAAAGGGCGAGCATGCCGGTCTCGCCGGCGACGGGGCAAAGACAGTTCACGCGGATGTTTTTCGGCGCGAGCTCCACAGCCATGGATTTCGTCGCCGTGATGGCCCAGCCCTTGGACGCATTGTACCATGTAAGGCCGGGCCGTGGCCTCAAGCCGGCGGTCGAGGCCGTATTGAGGATCACGCCGCCGCCCTGCTTCGCCATGATGGGCACGACGGCGCGGGCGGCAAAATAGATCGACTTCATGTTGACGGCAGTGATCAGATCGAACGTCTCTTCGTCGACCGCCAGCATGTCGCCATTGCGGTGGGTGAATCCTGCATTGTTGACCATGATGTCCACTCGGCCGTGGACATTCATGGCGATCCCCACCATGGTGTTGATATCCTCCTTCCGGGAAACATCCACTGCCACGGCGACAGCCCCTGTCCCGATCTCGCGGGCGACGCTTTCAGCGCCCTTGCCGTTGATATCGGCGACCACGACTTTAGCCCCCTCCTGGGCGAATCGAAGCGCCATTCCTCTGCCGAAACCCGATGCCCCGCCGGTAATGATCGCAACCTTATCTTGCAGCCGCATGTAAAATCCTTCCCTCATTTGAAATGGCTGTGGCGCCTCGACGCCCGAATAAATCCCGTGCAAGCCGCATCAGCCATGCCTGAAAACGACGGTCTTGGTGGCGGACATGTGGAACAGCGCCTCGAAGCCTTTCTCCCGCCCATGCCCGGATTTCTTGAAGCCGCCGAATGGCAGCTCCACGCCGCCGCCCGCCCCATACGCATTGACGAACACCTGACCGGCCCGAACCCGCTTGGCCATACGGTGCTGCCGCGCCCCGTCGCGCGTCCAGATCCCGGCCACCAGCCCATATTCAGTGCCGTTGGCAAGGCGCACGGCCTCGGCTTCATCCTCGAAGGCAAAGAGCGCCAGCACCGGGCCGAACACCTCTTCGCGCGCCAGTGGCTCCGCCGGGTCCACGTCGGCAAAAAGCACAGGCGGGAAATAGAAGCCCGTTTTGGGCGCCTGCTCGTGGATGCGGCCGCGCGCCAAAACCTTCGCCCCCGCTTCCTCCGCCGCGCGCACATAGTTCTCCACCCGCGCCTTCTGTCGGAGATTGATCAGCGCGCCCAGATCCAGATCGAGATCGTGCGGACCGGCAACCAAAGCCGCGAAGCGCTCCGCCAGCGCGGCGGCCACCTTGTCGTAGATCGGCTTTTCGATAAGCACCCGGCTGCCCGCAGAGCAGGTCTGCCCACCATTCTGGATGATGGCGTTCACCAGAACCGGCAGCGCCTCGTCCAGATCGGCGTCGGCGAAAACGATCTGCGGAGACTTGCCTCCAAGCTCCATCGTCACGCCACGATTGTTGCGGGCAGCCGCCTGCTGAATTGCCGTTCCCGTGGGCGGAGAGCCCGTGAAGGTGATGTAATCCACCATGGGATGCGCGGAAAGCGCCGCCCCCGCCTCGTGGCCATAGCCCGTTACGACATTGACGACCCCTTCGGGAATACCCGCCTCGAGTGCGAGCTCCGCCATCCTTATGGCGGTGAGCGAGGCGTCCTCCGCGGGCTTGATGACCAGCGTGTTGCCCATGGCGAGTGCCGCGCCCACGACCCGCGCCAGGATCTGCAACGGATAGTTCCAGGGGATGATGCCCGCCACCACGCCATGCGGCTCACGCAGCGTGAGCGCCGTATACCCCTCAAGGAAGGGGATCGTGTCGCCATGAATCTTGTCGGCCGCGCCACTGTAGAACTCGTAGTAGCGGTGCGCGGCGGCCGCGTCGGCCCTGCCCTGCCGGATTGGCTTTCCAGTATCGCGCGATTCCAGCGCGGCAAGCGCCTCCGCCTCCCGCTCCACCAGGCTTGCCAACCTTGCCAGGCATCGGCCGCGCTCAAAGGCAGGTGTGCGGCTCCACGGCCCCTCATCGAACGCTCGCCGCGCCGCCTTCACGGCTGCATCGACATCGGCGGCATCCGATGCGGGAATGGAGGCGAAGATCTTGCCGTCGGACGGGCAGACCACGTCGATGCGCCTGCCCGAAAGCGCATCGGCAGGCCGCCCTGCGATCACTTGCATGAAGGCGCGTCCTTCCGCGACGGTCCGCGCCAGATGGCTGCCCATAATCGTCATCCTCCCGAGGCGGGTTGTAATGTGATGCTGCAAGCCTATCCTGCAGGTCCGGCGGCGCAAGTCCGCATGTTATCGGCTGCGGCGAAAAGCCGACCGTAAAGCCTCTGGCATGATTAAATCGATTAGACTATGTACGGCAGGGCACGACAAGCGGATCCGGAGCCAACATGACGAGCCAGACCATACCGGTGGAGCCTTTCGATCTCGTGGTGTTCGGTGCCACGGGCGATCTTGCCGAGCGAAAGCTGCTCCCTGCCCTTTACCAGCGGCAGCGGGCCGGCCAGTTCTCCGAGCCGACGCGCATCATCGGCACCTCCCGCTCGGAGCTCACCGACGAGCAGTATCGTAGCTTTGCCCGTGAAGCGATCAACGCGCACGTGGCGAATGGTGAGATCGACGCCAAGGAGCTGGAGCGCTTTCTCGCCCGAATCTCCTATGTTTCTGCCGACGCCACCAAGGGCCGTGGCATGGAGGAGCTCAAGGCCGCCATCGGCACGAGCCAGAGCGTGCGCGCCTTCTATCTGGCTGTCGCCCCCAGCCTTTTCGGCGCGATCGTCAAGGCTATCGATGAATACGGTCTTGCGACCCCCACCTCGCGGGTCATCGTCGAGAAGCCCATCGGCCGCAGCCTGGAGACGGCACAGGAGGTGAATCGCGCGGTCGGCAGCTCCTTCGATGAAGCGCGCATCTTCCGCATAGACCACTATCTTGGAAAGGAGACGGTGCAGAACCTGATGGTGCTGCGCTTTGCCAATGCCCTTTACGAGCCCCTATGGAATTCCGCGCATATTGACCACGTGCAGATCACTGTGGCCGAGACGGTCGGGCTTGAAGGCCGCGCGAGCTATTACGACAAGGCCGGTGCCCTGCGCGACATGGTGCAGAATCATATCCTCCAACTTCTCTGCCTTGTCGCCATGGAGGTGCCCGCCTCGCTCGACGCCGATGCCGTGCGGGACGAAAAGCTGAAGGTGCTGCGGGCATTGAAGCCGATCAACGCCAGCAATGCCGAGCGGCTAACTGTGCGTGGGCAGTACCGCGCCGGCGCCTCTGCGGGGGGCGCGGTCAAGGGCTATCTGGAAGAGCTGGACGGTGGCGTCAGCGACACAGAGACCTTCGTGGCCATCAAGGCGGAGATCGCCAACTGGCGCTGGGCCGGTGTGCCATTCTACATCCGCACCGGCAAGCGGATGGCCGCGCGCGTTTCCGAGATCGTCATCCAGTTCAAGCCGATCCCGCACTCCATCTTTGACGACCAGGCCGGCCGTATCGTTGCCAACCAGCTCGTCATCCGCCTGCAGCCGGATGAGGGTGTGAAGCAGTGGATCATGATCAAGGATCCGGGCCCTGGTGGCATGCGGCTGCGTCACGTGCCGCTCGACATGAGCTTTGCGGAATCGTTCGGCGTGCGCAATCCGGACGCCTATGAGCGCCTGATCATGGATGTGATCCGCGGCAACCAGACGCTTTTCATGCGCCGCGACGAGGTGGAAGCGGCCTGGCGCTGGATCGACCCGATCCTGGCCGCATGGGAGGAACGCGGACAGACGGTGCAGGCCTACACCGCCGGAACCTGGGGGCCCTCCGCGGCCATCGCGCTCATCGAGCGGGACGGCCGCACATGGCACGAGAGCGTGTGATGGCAAACAAGGTTTGGCATCGGTTCAGCTCCGGACCGCATCTTGCCGAGGCGCTGGCAGATGCCGTGGCTGGTCGCCTTGACGCCGCGATCAAGACACGCGGCGCAGCGCTGCTTGCCGTCTCCGGCGGCAGCACACCCCCGCCATTCTTCCGCTCCCTGTCGCGCAGGAAGCTGGACTGGCGGCGCGTGACCGTCACGCTGGTGGACGAGCGCTTCGTGCCGCCTTCCTCCGAACGCTCCAATGCGCGCCTCGCGGCCCGGCACCTCTTGCAGAACGAGGCGGCGCGGGCTGAGTTCGTGCCTCTCTACCATGAAGCCGACAATGTGGAGGAGGCTGCGAAAAAGGCAGACCGGATGATCGCGGCGCTGCCGCTGCCGCTCGACGTTGCCGTGCTCGGCATGGGCACGGACGGGCACACGGCCTCCTTCTTCCCGGATGCGAGGGGGCTTTCAGAGCTCCTTTCGGAGGAGCGCCGCCACGTGCTGCCGGTGCATGCCCCGAGCGCCAAGGAGCCGCGGCTGACATTGTCGCTGCCTCTGCTCTGCGGCGCGGGCCTCATCGTGCTGCATATCGAGGGTGAGGAAAAGAAGAAGGCGTTCGAGGCAGCCTTCGCCGAGAGCGCGGAAGCGGAGGCGCCGATACACACGCTCGTGAGCCGGGCAGCCACGCCGGTTCAAATCTATTGGGCGCCTTCCGCGGCGAAGAGCGACCCTGCCGCTCCGGCCACACCCTGATTCCCGTTTACGCCGGAGCTCCGTCTCCGGCTCGCTAATGGACAGGAACAATGACTGCAAGGCGAGAGATCGAAGCCGTTACCGCCCGCATTCGCGAACGCTCGCGCGTAAGCCGCGAAGCCTATCTTGCAAGGATTGACGAGGCTGCCTCCAAGGGCCCGCACCGCGCGAGGCTTTCCTGCGGAAATCTGGCCCACGGATTTGCCGCATGCGCCCCGCAGGACAAGGCCGCCCTTTCGGGCGACACGGTGCCGAACCTCGGCATCATCACCGCCTACAACGACATGCTCTCCGCCCATCAGCCCTACGAGACCTTTCCCGCGCTCATTAAGGAGGCGGCGCGCGAGGCGGGCGGCGTTGCGCAGGTGGCCGCAGGGGTGCCCGCGATGTGCGACGGTGTCACTCAAGGGCAGGCAGGCATGCAGCTTTCACTTTTTTCGCGAGACGTCATCGCGATGGCCGCCGCCATCGGCCTGTCGCACAACATGTTCGACGCCGCGGTCTTCCTCGGCATCTGCGACAAGATCGTGCCGGGACTTGCCATTGCGGCCCTGACCTTCGGGCACCTGCCCGCGGTCTTCATTCCCGCCGGGCCGATGACAAGCGGCCTGCCCAACGATGAAAAGGCGAAGGTGCGTCAGCTCTACGCCGAGGGTAAGGTGGGGCGCGACGCACTGCTCGAGGCAGAAGCCAAGTCCTATCACGGCCCGGGCACCTGCACCTTCTACGGCACGGCGAATTCGAACCAGATGCTGATGGAAATCATGGGCCTGCACACGCCGGGCTCCTCCTTCGTCAATCCGAACACACCGCTGCGCGATGCGCTAACGAAAGAGGCGGCCAAGCGGGCGCTGGCCATCACGGCGCTAGGCAACGAATTCACACCGGTGGGGCGCATGATCGACGAGCGTTCGATCGTCAACGGCGTCGTGGGTCTCAACGCCACCGGTGGCTCGACTAACCACACCATTCACCTCATCGCCATGGCTGCCACGGCCGGCATCCAGCTCACCTGGGCCGACATTGCGGAAGTCTCCGAGCATGTGCCGCTGCTTGCCCGCGTCTATCCGAACGGCCTTGCGGACGTTAACCATTTCCACGCCGCCGGTGGTATCGGGTTCCTGGTGCGCGAACTGCTCGACGCGGGGCTGCTCCACGAGGACGTGGATACGGTCTGGGGTCCAGGCCTCAGGCAATATGCCGTGGAAGCGAAGCTCGCGCAGGATGGCACTGTCATACGAGAACCCGCGCCGCAAAAAAGCGGCAATGAAAAGGTGCTTGCGCCTATCTCGAAGGCTTTCCAGCCCACGGGCGGTCTTCGCGTCCTCACAGGCAATCTCGGCCAGGCCATCATCAAGATATCGGCCGTGAAACCGGAACATCGGGTGATCGAAGCGCCAGCCATAGTTTTCCACTCACAGGAAGAGCTGCAGGCGGCTTTCAAGGCTGGTGAGCTCGACCGGGATTTCGTTGCCGTCATCCGCTTCCAGGGGCCGAAGGCGAACGGAATGCCGGAACTGCACAAACTCACCCCTGTTCTTGGTGTCTTGCAGGACCGCGGCCATCGCGTGGCGCTGGTGACGGACGGGCGTATGTCCGGTGCGTCCGGCAAGGTTCCAGCCGCAATCCATGTCACGCCGGAAGCTTCCGAAGGCGGACCGATCGCCAGGATCATGAATGGCGACGTGGTGAAGCTGGATGCGGAAGCGGGCACGCTGGAGGTGCTCGTCGATGCGGAGGAGTTCGCCCGCCGCACGCCCGCCGCACCCGACCTTTCGTACGAGCATTACGGCATGGGGCGCGAACTCTTCGCAGCCTTCCGCAGCGCCGTCTCGCGCGCAGAGGAAGGCGCAACCGTGTTCGGGAACGCGCTGGCGGGCTGACCGTCGCCGCCCCCTGTCCCGCCGGTGGTCACGCCGCACCCTATCGCGGCGTGGCGAAATAGATCTGTCTCTTGCCGCCCTTCAGGGGAGCTTCGCCCCTGATGTCGAAGAAGGAGGAGAGAAGCTGGCGGAAGATCCCAGGGTGGTAGTCGTCGTACTGGTCCTCCCGGTTGGCCAGCAGAGCCTCCACCATCTCGTCCTCGCGCGTCACGAACTCGATGACGACCGCGCCGCCAAGTTCCGCCAGCCAGCGGATGAACTCCGCCAGTGGAATGTTGGCCGAAATCACGATGTGATGGATGAGCGCCAGGCACAGCACCAGCTCGGGCCGCCCGCGCTCGACAAGGCTCTTGCGCTCGGTGCCGCGCCAGCCCTGGCTGGGCGAAGCATCGGCAAGGTTGACGACCAGAGGCAGGATGTTCCCCGCCCTGCTCCTCTCACCCTGATAGAGCCGCTCGATCGCCATCCAGTCCCCGTCCATGGCAACCACATGGTCGCACTGCCCGGAAATGGCGCGCGAGAAAGTGCCCGTATTGCAGCCGAGGTCCCAGGCAAGCTTCCAGCGCCGCGTGGCCACCGCCTCCCGCACGAAGGCGAGCTTTCGTGCGTGATCGGCCTCATCATAAGAATGGGTCCTGTCGTAATCGGCCCAGACAGTCTTGGTGTTTGCCGGCTCCAGCCGGCGGATGATCTTCTCCAGCCCCCTGACATTCCTTTCGATCAGTTCCTTGCTGAAGCCCGCCTCCGCAAGCGCCCCACGCACGTTCTCGCCGGCCGCATACCGCCGCTGCAGTGCTGCCTGCGCGGCCACATGCAGAAGCACGCCGGGCCTTAAAAGATCACGCGCCGACATCAGCCGGTGCATGTCCTCAGCCGGAATGCCGTCGATGCGGCCGCGCAGCCACGGACGGAAATCGACGCCCTTGTAGGCCATCAGCATCAGCGGATAGAGGAACAGCTCGCAGAACTGGCGGTAGCCGACCCAGGGCTCGCCCCTTTTTAGCGGCTCGAAAGAGGGAATGTCGATGAAGACGGGCCGCACGCCGGACCACTGGATGTTGTAGGCGGATGAATCCTTCAGGATCATGTCCGCCGAAAGCGCCTGCCGCATCAGTTCCAGATGCAACAGTGCCGCGTCCTTCAGCATGCCGAAGGACCATTCATAAGGGTAGGAAACGAACGGAATACGGGTGTGCTCCAGCACGCCCGCCCAGCCGTCCAGATTGATATCTTCTTCCGCTGGATCGACGAGCCCGGTGCCCACCACCTTGCCGTCACGCAGAAGTGTCTGGAAGAAGGTCTCGCCTTCCAGACGGCGCCAATTGTCGAGCGCGCGTTCGCTCAGGTAACGGAAAACGCGCTCCCCTCTGTAGAAGACCGCGCCGTTACGGTCACGATAGGAGCTAGCCTCCCTCTCGACGCGCTCGCTTGCGCGCGAAATCTCCGCAAGAGTACTGGCGGTGGTGGAAAGCTGCGTCGTCAGCGTACGCGGATCGTTCACCTGTCGGCCCGCATTCCGTCAGAAAGGGATTTTTCGCCCGTCTCATCAGGCGGAGGATTGCGTCTGACGCCCACGAGGGTGAGGAATTTGTGCCAGTACAGTTTTCCCGCGACCGCAAGACCTGCTGCACCGCCTAAAATCACCTGAAGGATCATGCTGCCGGTTCCGCCGTCGAGGTAGGCGTGCGCGGCGGTCGTGGAGATGCCTACGAACAGCGCTGCGAGAGTGACCGGAAACACACGAGTTGCAAGCTTCAGACGCATCGGAAATCCTGCCTTTCCTGCTAGTCTGCGATTTGCCCCGCAACCGTCTTCAACGCGATTGCCGCAAGGACGTTCCTTTACTGCTTTAAAAAAATGTCATGAATCCGACACAATAGACAGCCGACCTTCAGTTGCGGGGGAACTTTTGCAAATTCGGCGACATTGCCCCGTCCTGCGCAAGGAGATCGGCAGCGATGGAAGTGGTGCAGGGAGACACGCAGGGAAAAGAACCGCCCGCGCGGCGGGGGCAGCCGGTTTGGGACGGATCCTGGCCACTGCACCCGTTCCTCTTCGCCGCGGCCTCGGTCATGGCGATGATGGCCCGCAACCTCGACCACACCACCTTTGCCGGCATTTTCCCGGCACTTGGCGGCGCTCTTCTCTTTGCGCTGGCGGTTTATCTGGCCGTTGCGCTGATCCGGCGCCGTTTCGACCGCCTTTCCGCCATCATCGCAAGCATCTGGGTGGCGGGATGCCTGTTCTATCTTTCTCTGTTCGGCCGCCTCAACCAGCTTCTGGACGGCGGCTATCCTATGGTGCGCTCGCTGCCGGTCGCCCTGCTTATTCTCATCCTGGCTACGGTGCTGGCATTCCGCTTACGCCGCGCGGCGATTGCAATGCACAGCGTGCTGACCGGTATTGCCGCCGTCCTGCTCGTCACCCCTGCCTGGCAGGCCGCAACCTACGAGTGGAGCCACGGCGCGGCGACCGCCGCCTATGACGCGGACAAGGCAATGGAGGAGATCGCACCATATCTGCCGGCGGGCGACGGGGCGGCAGATCGCCCCCCGGATATTTATCACTTCGTCTTCGACCGCTATGCGTCCGAGGACATCCTGCGCCGCCATTACGGTGTAGACAACAGCGACATCGGCCGCTTCCTGCAGGATCACGGCTTCTATGTCGCCCATGCCAGCAACTCGAACTATCTGAAGACGGGACACTCGCTCGCCTCGACCTTCTACATGGATTATCTGGATCCGCTTGAGGAGGACGAGCGGGTGAAGGGCAGCAACTGGCGCCCGATCTACAAGATGCTGAGCGACCACCGCGTGGGGCGTTTTCTCAAATCCCGCGGCTATGAGATGGTCCAATTCGGCTCCTGGTGGGCGGGCACCTACCGCAGCGCCATCGCGGACGAGAACCGGCCACACGGTTTCAGCGAATTCGAGATGCTTTATTTAAGGCGCACCATCCTGCGCCCGCTCTTCCATGCCCTGCCCGACACGCCTCTGACCATGCGGCTCGATTGGGACAATGCGCAGTGCCAGCGCGTTGCCGCCCAGGTGGAAGAGATCAAGGCCATCGGTGAACGCGATCGTCCGGTCTACGTCTTCGCCCATTTCCTCCTGCCGCACGGCCCCTTCAATTTCGCCGCCGATGGACGCTGTCTCAGCCAGCAAGAATCCGCAAAGCGCGGCGAGGATCAGGGCTATGTCGATCAGATCGCCTATGCCAATCGCATCATGAAGGAGATCGTTGCTACCCTTCAGAGCCCGGATCGCACGCCCCCGATCATCATCATTCAGGCCGATGAGGGGCCGTTCCCCAAGCGCGATTACAGTGTTCCCTGGCAGGACGCGCCGGCAGAGGAACTGCGCATCAAGACCGGCATCCTGAATGCCTTCTATTTTCCCAACGGAGACTATAGCGCGCTCCGCCAGGATCTGACGCCGATCAACAGCTACCGCGCGGTGTTCAATACCTATTTCGGGACCGATTTTCCGTTCTTACCCGACCGCATCTTCGCCTTCCCGAACGATGCCACACTCTATGAATTCAATGACGTGACGGAGAAGGTGCGCGGGCCGGCCACGGTGGCGGGCGAAGCGGCCGGGCCGGAACATCCGTGAGGGAGCGAATAGCGAATGGCGAGTAGAGAATAGCTAAAGAGAATAAAACCAGAATATTTAAAACTATTCACTATTCACCATTTCACCCCCCCTATTCGCTACTCGCTATTTGCTTTTCAGTACGTTTTCCTCCGCTCCTCGCTCGGCGGGCGGCCGAACTGCATCCTGTAGCTCTGCGCAAAATAGGAGTGGGAGGCGAAGCCGGTGGCGATGGCCACATCCAGGATCGGCATATTGGTCTGGCGCAGGAGCTGGCGGGCACGCTCGAGCCGAAGGCGCATGTAGTAGCGGCCGGGGGTGACACCCAGATAGCGCAGGAACAGCCGCTCAACCTGGCGCACGGAAAGCCCGGCTGCTTTGGCAAGCTGCACGGCCGAATAGGGCTCTTCGAGATTTTCGGCCATCAGCGCAACGATTTTCTTCAGCTTGTCCGATTTTCCGGCAAGCTCCCGCTCCGGTCCGATGCGCTGGCGGTCTTCGGCCGAGCGGATACGCTCGTGCTGGAACTGGTTGGCCACCTCGTTCACCAGTTCATTGCCGAAATCGGCGCGGATGATCTCCAGCATGAGGTCGATGGAGGTGGTCACGCCCGCGCAGGTGTACCGCTTGCGGTCGATCTCGTAGACATTGCCTGTGCACTCGATATCGGGAAAACGTTCGCGGAAGCCGACGCGGTTCTCCCAATGGATGGTGCACCGGTGTCCATCGAGCTGCCCGGCTTCCGCCAGCAGCAGGGAGCCCGCCGACAATGCTCCCAGCGCCCTGCCCTGGCGCCCCCAGCTGCGCAGGGCGGCAAGCACCTTGCTTTTGCCGGGAAATTCCGTCGTGAGGCCGACACAGACAAAGAGAATGTCCGCTGGCGGCAGGTCCGCCACCGCGTAGTCAACCTTGATCGCCAGCCCGTTGGAAGCCATCACGGCTTCGCCGTCGGCCGAGGCCGTGATCCAGCTATAGAAGTCTCGGTCCAGCAGCCGGTTTGCCTGACGGAAGGCGTCGATCGCCGCCGATAGCGAGAACATCGAGAACTTGTCGACGAGCAGAAACGCGAATGTCCGCCCCTGCGCTCCGTCCGCACTCGCGGCGGCGTCTCCAGCGGGATGAGCGGGCAGACGCAGGTTCATGGCGCTCCACCAGCGCGTCAGAAGGCCGGCGGCTCGCGTCCGGCGGCACGGCACGCCGAGGCGAGTGTGTTAGCCATCAGCATGGCGATCGTCATCGGTCCGACCCCGCCGGGAACGGGCGTGATCGCACCGGCAATCTGTTTTGCTTCGTCGAAAGCGACATCACCGACCAGCCGCGTCTTCCCCTCGCCCTTCTCGGGAGCGGGAATGCGGTTGATGCCCACGTCGATGACGGTGGCGCCCGGCTTGATCCAGTCGCCCTTCACCATCTCGGGCCGCCCGACGGCGGCCACCAGAATGTCCGCGCTGCGGCACACCGCGGGCAGATCCGCCGTGCGGCTGTGCGCTATGGTGACGGTGGCGTTTGCCGCAAGCAGCAGGTTGGCCATGGGCTTGCCGACAATGTTGGAGCGCCCGATGACGACGGCCGAAAGACCGGAGAGATCCTTCCCGCGCACCCCTTGAATAAGCAGCATGGAGCCGGCCGGCGTGCAAGGCACGAACCCGTCGCCGATGGCGCCCGTGCCGAGCTTGCCGACATTCAGGTAGTGGAAGCCGTCGACATCCTTCTCCGGCGCGATCGTCTGAATGATGCGGCCGGAATTGATATGGGCGGGCAGCGGAAGCTGCACAAGAATTCCGTGGATCGCCGGATTGCGGTTCAGTTCCTCCACCAGCGCCACCAGTTCCTCCTCGGTGGTCGCCTCCGGCAGCGAGTGCTGAACGGAGTGAAAGCCGCAGGCCTCGGCCTTCCGGGATTTGGAAGCGACATAGACCTGACTGGCCGGATCCTCGCCGACGATGATCACCGCAAGCCCCGGCACGGTACCGGATGCCGCGAGTTCAGCAGCATGTCGTGTCACCTCGTCTACGATCCGGGCCGCAACCGCCTTGCCGTCGATAATCTCTGCCATGATTCTCCTCGCCGTCGCCGTTGCGCTTTCTCGCTTATGCGGCAAACAGTCCGCGCGCAATGCCAGCATTGCGCCGCCTTTTGACGCAATCGCGCGAAGAGCTCAAGCGCGGCGAAGGGCGCGCCGTTCAGCCAGCGCATCGACCTCGCGGCGAAGAGCGCGCAGCTCGTCGCGCAAGTCTTCGATCGTCAGAGGCTCCGGAGCGTCGCAGGAATCGTCAATTTCGTTGGGCGTCACTGCTTCCTGCCACGTGGGCGGATAAGAGGTAGCCGCCGGGTAATACTGTGCATCCCCGCGCAGACGCGGGGGCTCGTCCGCGTCTCTTCTCCATGAGGCTACCGGATGAATGCCCGGACCAACCCTGTCCTGCATATAGGAGACATCCGCGAGATGCGGCACGTTTGCACGGTTGCGGTCCTGCGAGCGCTGCCCGCCTCCCGGGCCGTCATCCGGCGGCGGGTCGAATCCCTCATTGGCAGTAAGTATCTTGTCCTCCGGGCGGCGGCGCGCACTTTGGGCAGCACGGACCTGGCGGGGCGCGGTACGATCCGCTTCCATGTTCTCGCGTAGGCTCTCCCACGCGCCACGGCCCGCACCCAGGGCAATGCCCGCCAGGAAACCGAGCAGCGTTCCGGCGATCGCTATGGTGCTGCGCCCGGGCCCCATGGGCAGGAGCGGCGGATAGGCCTGCGAGATGACGTTCACATTTGCCGTGTTGAGGCTGCCCTGCTGACCCGTCTCGCGGGCGCGCAGCAGGAAAGATTCGTAGACGGCGCGCCGTGCCGCCGCCTCCCGCTCCAGCTCGCGCAGGCGCACATGCTCGCTCGCCCGGCTGCCCTTCTGCGCCTTGAGTTCGGCCAGACGGGCTGCCAGTTCCTGCTCCAGCTGGACGGCGCGCCTCAGTTCGACCTGGATCGAGGCGACCACGCGGCGCAACTCCGCCGCAATCGCTTCACGCGCACCGGTAAGCTCCGCCTGTATTGCCAGATTGTCCGGATGCCGTGGCCCGAGGCGCACGGCCATCCGGTCTGCCTCCTGCTGAAGGGCAGCGTAGCGGGACAGAAGTTCCGTCATCACCGGCGAGGATATCTGCTCGGGCAGAGCACCTCCAAGGACGCCTTCCAGGTCCAGGTCCTTAGCGGAGTTTGCATGGGCGGTAAGCTCCGCCGTGCGGGCGCGCGCGACGGCGAGCTGCTCGTTCAGCCGGATAATTTCGTCGTCGGCGATGAACCTGCCCTGCGCCTCCACAAGATCGTTCTCGGCCTTGTAATCGGCTACGGCCTTTTCCGCCGCCTCGACCGCCGCCCGCAGCTCGTCGAGCTGCGAAGTCAGCTCGGCATTGGCGCGGTTCGCGGTCTGCTGGTGAAGCTGACTCGCCTGCTCCAGATACACCTCGGCCGTAGTGTTTGCCACGAGCGCCGACTTCTCCGGATCCCGCGTAGCAGCGCCGATATGAATTATGAACGTGCGGTCTCCGCGCGCGACGTGCAGTTTTTCCGCCAGGTTTTCGATGGTGATCGCCCGCCGCGCGTCGATGCCACCGGTGCTGGCGCCAACAGAAAGGAGCGCACGAGGGTTGAGCAGCAGGCCGAGGAATCCGCCGCCTTCGCCGTTGAACTCCGGGTCCTCGGTCAAATTGAGCCGTTCTGCCACCTTTCCCAGAACCGTGCTGGACATGATGATGGCCACCTGGTTCTCGATGAGCGCCAGCGTGGCGTCGGAAGGAAGGCTGCCGCTGGTCAGGTCCCGCTCGGCAAGCTGCAGATTGCGAGGATCGAACAGAATCTCGGCCGCCGCATAGTATTCGCGCGGCGTGGCGAGCGCGACCAGAACGCCGGCGACCGCACCCAGCACCGTGGCAGCAAAAATCAGGCGCTTCGAGCGCGCGATGCCGGAAAAGACGCTGAACGGATTGATCAAGGGGCGCCAGTAAAGCGGCTCCCCGGGGGCGTAGGCCCCGGCGGGCGGTACTTCCGCCTGCTCCGGGATCACCGGTTCCGGCAGCTCTTCGCTGGGACCCTCGCCGCGGGTGGGCGCATGATGCTGCGCCTCCACCGCCTCGGCCTTTGCTCGAACGAAACGCTGCTTCAAGCGGTCAAACAGGGATCGCAGATTGCTTCCCCCGCGTGGGGCGGTAAAGGCCGGCTCGAGCGAGGCGCCAGATGCAGAGAGGTGCTGTGCGGCTGCATCCCACCTGCCCGCCAGAGACAGGAGGGACTGGTTCTCCCAGTTGTTCCGGGAAGGATCGAACATTAAAGCCGCCACCCATTACACGCTGCGCGATGGTGGTCGCGCGATTAAACCAAGCTAAACAGATAAGGGTAACAAAGGGTTAATGACGCCCAGCGCGCATCGGCTCATTGCGCCAATACGGCCGAAAACGGGGACTTAAGCTTTTTCTGCTAAGCCTCCAAAAGGAAGACTGCAGGGGGCCTACCATATCGATCGCAGGCTTGATTTCGGCGCGTCGGCAGGTGCTGCGCGACTATCTCTCGGTGATCAGCGGATCGGCCGGGCGGCTTGTCTTTTCGCTCGCCTATTTCGTCATCCTCGCCAACGCGCTCAGCATCTCCGAGTTCGGCCTGTTTGCTACCGCATCGGCCGCGGGCGTCGTGCTCTCGCGGATACTCGCCTTCGGCTTCATTGCCCCGCTCTACCGCATCGCCACGGTCAAGCCGCACCTCATCGGCGCCTATACGGCGGGCTTCCTCTCGATGAGCGCGGTCTCCCTGCCCCTGCTAGCGCTTGCGAGCTCCGCCGTCTATTTCCTCTTCTTCAACGCCGACATGCCGCCTGCCGCCTTTGCGATGGTGGTTGGGGCGGAAGCGCTTCTATGGCGGCCCACGGAAGCGGTCATCATCGTCAACAATGGGCTCAAACGTTTCGGCCGTGGCGCGTTTCTCACCATTTTCGGTACGGCGATCCGGGCCCTTGCGGCCGCCATATTCGTGCTTTCCGCCACGCGCGACCTCTGGAGCTGGACGCTGTTCTATGCCGCCGCGAATGCTCTTTCGCTCGCGGTGGGAATTCTGTTCTTCTATCCGCGCCAGAAGCTCAGGCTCAAACCTGTGCTCTATTGGCGCCGGCTGGCTGACTCGATCTATGTCGCCTGCGCGGAGGTAGTCTTCTACCTGCAGTCGGAGCTCGATAAGCTTCTGGTTCTGGCCCTCGCGGGCCCGTATCTTGCGGGCATCTATGCGATCATCATGCGTCTCGTGGATCTGACCGCGATCCCGATCCGCACATTCTCAGTCCTTCTTGTGCAGAAGATGATGCGCGCGCCAGACATTCTGGCTCGTCTCAGCCTTCGCTTCGGCATCGAGGCGGGCGTCTTCATCGTATCGACGCTCGCCATGCTGGCGCTTGCGCTTCTCCTTCATTTCTTGCCGGAGATCCTGGGCAGCAACGTTGCCGAGGCCGCACCGCTGGTTCTGCTGGCGCTTCTGGTGCCTGGCTTCCGCAACCTTATGGAATATCAGGCGGAGCTTCTGTTCGCGCGCGGACAAACGCTGCTTCGCGCCGTCAATCTCGTTCTCCTTGCCGGGGTCAAGGCGGCGCTACTTGCCCTTATCCTGAGAGATGCCCCGTCGGCGGACGAGATCGTACGCGCGCTCAATTGGGTCTTTGCAGCCCTTTATCTCGCTTCGCTGCTGCTCACCTATTACGCGCTCAGGCGGCCGGCTAATCGCGTCTAGCGGCTATTGGCGCTCGTGCAGCCGCAACGCCTCATCGAGCGCAATGCGGAACCGCTCACGCCGCTCTCGCCGCCAGTTGTCAATGGCGGCTTCACCCGCGTTCCGCGCTTCCAGCAAGGCATCCGCAAAGGCCTGCGGGCTGTCGGCCACCCTCACCCGCTCGGGCAGCCCATCGATGCCACGCAGCGCAAAACCCGTTGCCACCACCGGACGTCCGACAGCGATCGCGTCGAGCGTCTTGATCTGAAGGCCTTCGCCCGCAATGGACGGAACGGCGATGACGCGCGCAGCGGCAAGGAAGGCCGCGGCATCCGGCACGCGACCCAGGACCTCGACATTCGCGAAACGGCCCCGGAGATCGTCCGCACCCGCGCCGCCGATCTGTATGTGAAGCCCCGGCACAAGCGGAACAACCCGCTCCAGAAACCAGTCGAGGCCAGCTCGGTTGGGGCCCCAGCTCCATGTACCGAGAAGCGCTACGTCGCATTCCGGCGGAAGTAGGCGGAAGTCCTCAGGCAGCGGCATGGGCGGAACCGGCAATATGGAAACCGAGCGAGCACCCATCTCCCGGAACGCAGCAGCGTGAGCCTCCGTCAACGTCCACACGCTTTTTGCAGCGCGGGCGAGCCGGGCGTCCATCTCTCCCATAAGCCGCGCCTCGCGGGCATAGATGATGCGCCGCAGGACGCCGCCTTCCTTCGCCTGTCCGGCGTAAAGCTGCCCCTCGCAATTATGGGAGACGTGGATGAGATGATGGCCGCGAAGGTGCGGCAGCAGCCAGCCCATCTGCGAGTGATCGAGGATAATTCTGTTCCATGCCTGCTCTGCGAGCGCATCCTTCAGCGCAGCAGTGTAGGCGCGTCCGGCATATTTCTGGATCGAGTAGGCATTCCGGCCGATGAATGCCCGTGCGAGCCAGCGCGCGGCATCGAGCGGAGCGTCGCGCGTTTCGATCGGGCGGTGCTCCACCAGAACCTCACCCTCGTGCCCGGCATAGCCCGGGCGCGCATAGCCTAACACGCGCACCTCATGGCCAAGATCCCGCAGGGCGTCGGCGATGTGGGCGCTGACGATCTCGCCGCCCGTGCGCCGCTCCGAGGGCAGAACCGTCGTGAGGAAAAGGATCGCAAGCCTGCCCATCCCCTTTTCTTCCGCGGAAACGGAAAAATCGGCAACTGTCGGCAAGGAACCATAATGCCCACTGCTTTCTCCCCGAGCGTCCCGTAGAAGCAGATCATCCGCGATGGCCAGCAGGAACGCCCAGGAGTCGACAAAGTAGCGGCGGAACAAGCGGCGCGGCTCGCACAGGAAGCGCCAGATCCATTCCGCCCCGATGCTTTGCATGAATTGCGGCGCGCGGCGGGCGGTTCCGGCCCAGAAATTAGCGGCCGCACCCAATGCCATGGCAAAGCAGGGGCCGATCGCCTCACGATGGCGGTCAAGCCAGAGTTCGGATTTCGGCGCGCCGACGCAGAAGAACAGATGCGTGGTTCCGCATGAGGCGATTCTCCCCGCCAGCGCGGAGGAATAGGCTTCATCGGTCTCGAATCCGAAGGGCGGCACGGCGACGGGCACATCTGGGAAGCCGCGCTCGGCGAGCCGCGCTTCGATCCTGGCCGCGGTCTCGGTATCGCTCACCACAAAAAACGGCCGATGCCGTGCCGCATCGAGCCGCGCCATCAGGGCCGGAAGCAGGTCGGCCCCGGTCACGCGCTCTTCAAGCGGCACCCCACGCAGGCGCGCATAGAGATAAACCGGCATTCCGTCTGCCGTCACAAACGCCGCGCGCTCATACGCGGCGCGAAAAGCCGCGTTGCCACGCATCTTCACGATATGGTCGAGATTGGCCGTGAAAAGGAGCTGCGCCCACTGCCCATGCGGCGAGGCGTTCGCCAGATAGTCGGCGAGGGATTGGGTCCCGGCGGTGGAAAAGCGCATGCCGAATACTGCGCGAGAGACCCGCGCCACGCGCCGCCATTCCTCCTGATAGCCTGTCGCCCCCATCCGCCACCCTCTAGGTGATCAGCCGGCGGAGCATATCGAGATCCGTCCCGGTGAAGGACTGGACTCCGACGGCCACCTGTTCCGGTCTCATGGAGCCGATCAGCCGGCGCAATCCTTCCTCGTCCAGGCTCGGCCCCCACCAGTAGGTGAGAGCAAGCGGCACATCGGCGTGGAAATGGCCGTCGCCCGAAAGCACCTCATCCACATAGCGGCCATAGAGAATGCATTCGGAAAAATGCCGCCTGGCGGCGACGGCCTCCACCCAATGGCGACCATGAACGTTCTCGATATGCTGGACCATGGCGAGGACCGTATCCCGGCGCCAGTGGACCAAGTTCGAGATGTAGTCGTGCAGCTCGGTCGCTTTCTCCGGAAGGCCAAGCGTAAAGCCGGCATTTGCGTGCCAGTCCACGTGCCCTGCCCCGTCCTCGATCGGCAGCCCGCCATCCTGCCGGTAGAACCTCAACGCCCCGTCCCGCCAGAGGCAGGAAAGATCGAAAGGCTTGAGAAAAAACACGTCCGAATCGCAATAAAGCAGTGCCGCCTCGGGCACCTTGCTGGCAAGCGCAATGCGGCGAAGCTGCTGCACATGCCACCCACGCAACGGCGGCGTGCGCGTGCTGAGCCATATATGGCGGCGGAAAAGGCTGGTCGGGTCGCGCAGGCTGTGCAACCAGGAAGGCAGGAGATCGCGCTCGTCGATGACCACCCGGTTGCGGCTTTCAAGCTTGCGGAACTGGGCGGTATCGAAGCCCGCCACCAGCAGATAGTGCGTCTGAAAACCGGTCACGAAGCGGTCCACGCTTTCGCAGAGCAGCCGGCAGCGCTCGAAATCGGTGGAATAGCTGGCTGTGACCAGAGCGGCGCCGTTCAGCGGCGTCACGGATCCGGCCGTGCTTAACTCCTGCATTCCCGCCCGCGCAGTCATGGCAAGATCGTCCCATTCAACTGGCAAAAGGCGAATGGTGCGCCGGGTCCGGCGCTCCGCATTTCACGGCTGGTTCCAGCCTCCTGCTGGGGGTCGATTGAAGTTGCAAACGGCGGACGCATTCTGCCTTCCTGTTGCGCCCTCATATCAGGCTCCTCCTGAAGTCTTGATTAAGACCGCCGCTGACAACACGCACTGCAAGAAAAATCACGCTTTCATGCGGAAGGTGTTTAACGGAAGCTTAATCGGGAGCCGTTCTCATGGGAGCGTTTCTGACCATTGGCGGGGCAGGCCTTGAAACCGTACGCCGGGACGAACGCCGTCTCCATCTTCGCGCGCACGCCTCAGCTTGCGGCGGACGGGATGGAGTGCGTGGTGACCGTGCCAACCTTCAGGCGGCCTGAGCACCTTTTAAAGACGCTTCGATCCATCGCCGCCCAGGAGACGGATAGACGTTTTGCCGTCATTGTCGTCGAGAACGAGGCCGAAGAGCGCCAGGGGGCGCAAGCGGCAGCCCCCCTGTTCCTGAGCGGTGAAATCTCCGGCCTCGTGATCGTTGCTCACGAACGCGGCAACTGCTCAGCCTACAATGCGGGCTGGCAAACGGCTCTGGAGGCCTTTCCCTGCTTCTGTTCCCTGCTGGTCGTGGACGACGACGAGACCGTCACCGCAGGCTGGCTCGAGGTCATGTGCAGGGCGGCCGACGCCTTTGACGCAGACATTGTCGGGGGCCCGGTTCTGCCGCGCTTTGCCGAAGGGGTACCGGAGCGGCTTAAGGCCCATCCGATCTTCCAGCCGGCCTATGCCAAAAGCGGCGTGGTCCCGGCGCTCTACGGATCAGGCAACCTTCTCATCCGCCGCCACGTGCTTGAACGGATGGAGAGGCCTTTCATGGACCCCGCCTTCAACTTTCTCGGAGGTGGCGACGCGGATTTTCTAATGCGGGCGGCGAAGAAAGGCTTCCGGCTCGCCTGGTCCGAGGAGGCCGTCGTCCACGAGACCGTGCCTGCGCGACGGCTCGAGCCCGACTGGATCCGCGCGCGCAGCCTGCGCAACGGCGTCATCTCGACGCTGGTGGAAAAAAGGCAGAGGGCCGGCGAACGGCTCGGCGCCCTGCGCGTGCTGGTCAAGAGCCTGGCGCTTCTGGCACTTTCCCCGCTGCGCGGCGCATGCCGGCTTGTCGCAACTGGCTCGGCCTCCATCGCCATGTACCCCGTCTATATCGGCCTCGGCCGCGTCATGGCGGAATTCGGCTACACAAATGAGCAATATCGCGAGCCCGAGAAGAACTGAGCGCCTGGCGCTGCCTGCGGAAGCAGCCGCTTGGTTTGCCACCGGGCTTGCCGCGGTTCTCCTTTCGCTCGCCGTCATCTCCTTCCGTCCCTTTCAACCGTCGGGGCCGGACGTGCAGAGCGGGGGCGACATTTTCAACCAACTCGGCTACGGCTCGCTGGGCGCCCTGGCGGTCCTTACCCTCTTCATGCTGGTTGATCGCAGGGTGGTCGCGGCCCTGCTCAGCCCATGGTGGCTGCTGCTTCTTTTCTTCTTCGCGCTCTCGGTGCTGAACGCCCCCTACCCGCCAGCCGCGATGCGGACGGCAATCCTGACCCTGATCGGCATATTGATCATGCTCGCCGCGCTCACGCTTCCGCGCGATGCCGACGGCTTTTCAGCCATGCTCGCCTGTGCGGCGCTCGCCATCCTTGGCCTCAATTATTTCGGCGTCCTGGTCATGCCTGATGTGGCGATTCACGGCGCGGAGGGAGCGGAGCCGCAGCATGCGGGCCTGTGGCGCGGCAGCTTTCCCCACAAGAACTCCGCCGCTCCGGTCATGGCCTGCCTTTCCTTTGCCGGGATCTTTCTCTGGCGGCGGGGCTGGCGTCTTTGCGGCGCGCTCATAATCGTGCTTGCCATGACCTTCATAGCCAATGCGGGCTCGAAGACCACGCTCGGCACAGTGCCGCTTACCATCCTCATGGTGATGGGCCCAGCGCTGTTCGGCCTGCGCTTTCTCGCGCCGGTTTTGGTGCTCATAGCGCTGACCGGCACGGGGCTCGCCACCCTGGGGATCGTCTTCATAGAACCGCTCGCGGCCCTGCACCGGGAATTTCTGCCACATCTCACCTACACCGGCCGTACCACGCTTTGGGAATATATGGGCGAGATGCTCGCCAGGCGCCCTTTAAGCGGCTACGGCCTCGACGGCTTCTGGGGCACGGGCACAGTGCTCTTTTCCGATTATCATTTCGACACTGAGTGGGACATCCGAGCCATCGTTCATGGCCACAACAGCTATCTGGATCTGGCGATCACCATGGGGCTGCCGGCGCTCCTGGTCGCCGTTCTCGCTTTCATCGCCGCCCCTCTGCGCGAGTTTCTGCGCGTGCCGCCCCTAAAGGAAAATGTCCTCCTGGCCGATCTCTTCCTGATGATCGTAACCTTCACGCTGCTCAACGCATTTCTGGAAAGCTTCTTCTTCCGCCGGGCCGATCCGGTGTGGCTGCTCCTGGTTTTCGCGCTGTTCGGTCTCAGGCTGGCGGCGCGCTTTCCCGTCTCCGGAAAATTCAACCACTGACGGCGGTTGCATCGCGCGCGCGAAAGCGCCATTCCTTCTCCGCGACAAGGAGGTCCCGATGGGCAAGACAATCATTCTCGTCGGCTGCGGCAATATGGGCTACGCCATGCTCAAGGGCTGGCTGGCGGCTGGCAAGCTGAAGGCCGGTGAGATAGCGGTGGTGGAGCCAAATGAAACCCTGCGCAGCCGCGCCGTGAGCCACGGCATCCATGCCGCTGCGGCACCCGAGGAATTGGAGGCGAGTACGGCCGATCTCGTCGTCTTCGCCGTCAAGCCGCAGATGATCCGCGACGTCGTGCCCGCCTATCGCCGCTTCATGCCGGATGCGACCTTTCTTAGCGTCGCGGCAGGCACGAGCATAGCCACGTTCGAGGACATCCTGGGCACTGATGCCGCCATCATCCGCTGTATGCCCAACACGCCAGCTGCCATTGGCGAAGGCGTGATGGTTCTATTCGCAAACGCCCGCGTGCGGCCCGAGGCAAGAGAGTTCGTCAGCGATCTGCTTTCGGCCAACGGTGCGGTCGCGACCGTAGAGGACGAGGCGCTGATGGACGCAGTCACCGCCGTCTCCGGCTCCGGTCCCGCCTATCTTTTCCACTTCATCGAATGCTTGATGGCGGCTGGCGAGGAAGCGGGCCTGCCTGCCGAAACGGCCCGGCTGCTGGCGATGCAGACCATCTATGGCGCGGCCGCGCTTGCAAAGACAAGCGGCGAGGACCCGGCAAGGCTGCGAGAGCAGGTGACAAGCCCAGGAGGGACGACGGCCGCGGCGCTCTCGGTCCTGATGGGAGAGGACCGGCTGAAGAGCCTCATGCGGGAGGCCGTGGCAGCGGCCAAGAAACGCTCCATCGAGCTGGGCGCCTGAAGTCTACCCTTCGAGGCTCACATAACTTTCTGGCCGGAAGCGCGGCACGCAGAGGCAGTAGAACTCGAGATCACCCTCGCCCGTATTGGTGATGCGCTGCGGCGCGTTGGCGGGGATGATCACCTGGTCTCCGCTCCGGACCGCCTGCTGCACGCCGTCTATCTCCACGGTCCCCTCGCCTTTCCTGATGATGTAACGCTCGGAGATGCCCAAAAGCTTGTGCAGCTCTGTCGTCACACCCGGTTCCACCCTCGCAATGGCAAGCGACGCTTCGGGAGAAGCCGGATCGTTCAGGAGCTCCGTGATGTAGCAGCGTTCCGTGGTCCAGAACTCTTCGGCACCCTTCGACGGGACGTACCATTGCGGCGCCATGAAATAGTCCTTCTCGATGAAATCAGCAAAACTCACCTTCCTTGACAATTGTTAGAAATCCCCTGTTATCTGTCAAAGAACGCTGCCCGGCCAGGGCGAGGCCAGACAGGAGGAAGAGCCATGTCATTGCGGAAGGCATTTTACGCAGCGGCGGGTGCCGCGCTGATAAGCACTGCGGCTGCGGCGCAGGACAGGTTCTTCGTTTACGTCTCGCCTGACCCGATCGGCGTCAACGCCTTCCTCCAGCTCGGGCAGAAGGGAATTGAGGCCGCGGGCGAGGAATATGGTGCCGAGGTGCGCACCTATGAAAGCCGCACGGCCGCCGAACGGCTGGAAAACGTGAACGCCGCCGTCAACGAGGGGGCCGACATCGTCGTTCTGCTGGGTTTCGAGTTCAACGACATTGTGCGCCAGATCGCGCCCACGGCGCCGGATACGCAATTTCTCATTGTCGACCAGTGCATAGAGGACCGGCCGGAAAACGTGCATTGCGCCGTTTTCCGCGAATATGAGGCGAGCTACCTCCTGGGCGTCGAGGCTGGCCTCTTGTCCGAGACGGGCCGTGTGGGCGTGGTCGGCGCGCTCGACATTCCCTTCCTCCATCGCCATACCGACGGCTACGCCGAGGGCGTCCGCTCGGTCGCTCCCGACACGGAAGTGGACGTGCGCTGGGTCGGCGGCGAAAACCCCTTTGCCGATCCGGTCCGTGCGAAGGAGCAGGCCGTTGCCATGCACGCTGCGGGCGCGGACTATATCCTCTCGGCCACCTCGGGCGGCGATTTCGGCGTGTTCGAGGCAGCGCGCGAGGAAGGCTTCAAGGTGTTCACCGTCGATGTGAACCACTGCCCCTCGACACCCGGCCACATCGTCGATGTGATGCTGAAGCGCGTCGACACCGCCGTGGTGCAAGCGATCGGCGACATTCTGGAAGGCCAGCATGATATCGTCATGTCGCTGGGCCTGAAGGAGGGCGGCATGTCGACGCTTGCTCTGGAAGGGGACCTGCTTGCCGACAGCCAGTGCCTGATTGCGGAGCATCCGGAGGTGATCGAGAAGGTGCGCGAGGTTGCCGCCAGCATCATCGACGGCTCGCTGGAGCTGCAGGACCCGATGTTTGCCCAGTGACGGGCACCTCCAGGCGGCAGAGTGCAGGTGAAAGAATGAGTAAGAGTGGGCCGGCTCCGCACCCTTTTGCCCAATCCTGAAAAAGCCCAGCCTCTACCCATGCGCGCCGTTCTTTCCGGTATCACCGTCCGCTTTGGCGACCTTGTCGCCGTGAACAACGTCTCGCTAACGATCGAGCCGGGCGAAATTCACGCCGTCGTCGGCGAGAACGGCGCCGGGAAAACGACGCTGATGAATGCACTGTTCGGCCTTGTGCAGCCGGAGGCGGGAAAGATTCTGCTGGACGGCAACGAACGGCACTGGGCATCCCCGCAGGAGGCGATCGCGGCCGGTCTTGGCATGGTGCACCAGCACTTCATGCTGCAGGATTCCATGACGGTGCTGGAAAACATCGTTCTCACCGCCGAGCCGGTGGGCCGCTTAGGCTTTGTGGATTTTGCCCGCGCGAGACGGCTCCTTACCGCGAGAGCCAAGGCGCACGGCATAACGCTTCCCCTCGATCGCAGGGTGGACTCGCTTTCGGTGGGCGAGAAGCAGGTGGTAGAAATCCTGAAGCTGCTTTACCGCGATTCCCGCCTGCTGATCCTCGATGAACCCACCTCGGTGCTGACGCCGCGCGAGAAGGAGCGGCTGTTCGGCGTTCTGAAAAGCTTCCGCGATGAAGGGCGCGCCGTGGTGCTCATCACCCACAAGCTGGATGAGGTGATGGAAAGCGCCGACCGGGTGAGCGTCATGCGCGGCGGACATCTAGTCTCCTCCGGCCCTCTTTCGGCCACATCACGAGAAGAAATCGCGCGGCAGATCGTCGGCGGAGGACTTCCCGCCCCGCGCCAGCGGACGGCGCGGGTGGCAGGAGACACGGTGCTTTCGGTCGAGAGGCTGGAGGTGGCAGGCCGCGGCAGAACGGTAGGCCCCCTCTCCTTTTCGGTTCGGGCCGGAGAAATTGTTGGGATCGCAGGTGTCAGCGGCAATGGCCAGGCGGAGCTCATTGCGGCACTGACGGGGCTGCGGCGGCCACTTTCAGGCTCCATCAGCCTTCTTGGCCGCCCCATAGAGGCGCTTGACGTGGAGGCGCGGCGCCGCGCTGGCATGAGCTATATCCCCGAAGACCGCCAGCGCGTGGGGCTCGCTCTTGCCGCCTCCATCAGCGAGAATGCCAATGCCGGGCGCGATGACAGGACAGCCTTCACGCGTGGCGCCTTTCTCGACCGCAAGGCGATGGCGCGCTTCGCCCGGATGCTCATCGAGCGCTATCGCATACGCGCCGCTGGCCCATCTGTGCCAGCGGCCACACTTTCCGGCGGCAACAAGCAGAAGCTCGTGGTGGGGCGCGAGCTTGAGCGCGGCACGCCTCTCATCATTGCTGAAAACCCCACCTGGGGCGTGGACATCGGGGCCATCGATTTCATCCATGGCGAGTTGCTGCGCCTGCGCGGCGAGGGTCATGCCCTGCTTCTCGTCTCCTCCGAACTGGACGAGATCCTTGCGCTGTCCGACCGCATTCTTGTCATGTTCGATGGCCGTTTTGCCGGAGAGGTGAGCGGCGCGGAGGCCGACCCCGAACGGATCGGCAGTATGATGACCTCGGGCGCCGCCGAACTGCTGCCGGAGGTGGCATGAATATGAACGGCTCGTTCACATGGCACCCATTCTTTCCCCTGCCAGCACGCCGTGGGCAGGCACATGCGTAAACACATTTACCGCACGCTTCTGGCGGGGGATCTCCTGTCCTGGCTCGGCGTCGCCGGGGCCATCCTTGCCGTCATCCTTGTCCTGATGCTGATGGTGGGTGCGCCCGTCGGCGAGGCGCTGCAGGGCTTCTGGTCGGGAGCCTTCGGCGGGCGGCGCTATGCTTATCTGATGACCACGCTTTCACGCGCGGCGATCATCATCGGCATGGCCGTTTCGGTGCTGCTGAGTTTCAGGGCCGGGCTGTTCAACATCGGCGGCGAAGGGCAGCTTGTTGCGGGCGGGCTGGTGGCCGCATTGACGGCCATTCTGCTTCCCGGCCCACCGCTTCTGGTGCTGGCGGTTTCCGTTCTGGCCGCCATGCTGGCGGGCGCGCTGTGGGCGCTTTTGGCAGGAGTGCTGCAGCTTTACGTCGGCGTGCCGCTTCTTGTCGGCTCGCTGCTCCTCAATTATCCAGCACGCTACATCGCCTCCTATCTGGTGGCGCACCCGTTCCGGGACGTGCCCTCCGGCATGCTACAATCGCATCTCGTGCCGCAGGAAACCTGGCTGCCTTACTTTCCCGGAACGCGGCTCGACATCGGCATTCTGTTCATTGCCGCCGCCTCCATTTTCGCAGTCATCTACAGCCACGCCACGCTCCACGGCTATCACGCACGTCTCAACGGACTTTCGCCTGACTTCGCTCGCGCAGTTGGGTTGCCTGTGAAAAAGCTTGCGCTTCAAACGCTGGCCATGAGCGGCGCCATCGCAGGCCTTGTCGGTGCCATCGCCGTGTTCGGCATTCACCACCGCTACATCGACGGAATGTTGGTGCAGCCGCTTTATGCCTGGACGGGCATCATTGCCGTGCTGCTGGTGGGCATGATTCCCTGGGCCGTGCCGCTCTCGGGCTTCTTCTTCGCCGCCGTCGAGACCGGCGCTGCCGGGATGGAGAGGGCGGCGGCCGTGCCGAAGGAGATCGCGCTCGTCATCCAGGCTGTCATCATCCTGTTCGTGGCAAGCCGGGTGTCAGGCGCGCTTTCGGTCAGTGCGGAGCGGAAGGGAGCGGACGATGCTTGACCTTCTGTTCGACGCCTCCTTCATGGCCTCGGTTCCCCGCTTCGTGACGCCCATCCTGCTTGCCGCGCTGGGCGGCGCGCTTTGCGAGCGGGCGGGCGTCTTCAACATTGCGCTCGAAGGCTTCATCCTGACAGGAGCATTTGCCGCCGTTCTGGGCTCCTATTTCTCGGGCTCTCCCTGGCTCGGCGCAATTGCCGCGATGGCGGCGGGCATTGCGATCGGCCTCGTCTTTGCCGAGTTTCATCTGCGTCGCGGAGGCGATGCCATCGTGGTCTCCATCGCCATCAACATTCTGGCCGCGGGGCTGACCACCTATCTTTTGCGCGCGATTTTCGATGTGATGGGCGCTTTCAGCGATCCGGCGATCGTCGGCTTCCAGCCTGTCCGTATTCCGCTGATTGCGGACATTCCGGTGCTCGGCCGTGTGCTCAGCGGCCAGTCGCCACTGGTCTATGTGGCCCTGCTTGCGGTGCCGGCGGTCCACATCTTCCTCGCCCGCCATCGTCTCGGCCTCAGGATGCGCGCAGCCGGAGAAAACGCGGCGGCGCTTGAAGCGGGCGGCGTCAGCCCGCGCCGGGTACGGCTGTGGGCGCTGGTGGGCTGCGGCACCTTCTGCGGCCTCGCCGGGGCGCAGCTATCGATCGCGAATGTGAACCTGTTTGTCGAAAACATGAGCGCCGGACGAGGCTGGATCGCCATTGTCGCTGTGCTTCTCACGCGCGGGCGGCCGCTGCCGCTTTTCTTGATCGCCGCCATTTTCGGCACGGTTGACAGCTTCTCCTTCCGCGTTCAAGGCCTGGGTCTGGCGCAGCAATTCACCGACATGATGCCTTATCTTGCAACGCTTATGGTGCTGGTCGCACTGTCCTGGTGGCGCAAGCGGCAGACGGCCTGAGGAGCATGGAACGATGGATCTGGTAATCAAGGATGCCACGGTGGTGACCTGTGACGCCGATGGCACGGTCATCAAGTCAGGCGGCGTTGCGGTGGAAAATGGCCGCATCGTCCGTGTCGCGCCGTCGGCGGAGCTGGAGCCTCTCGCCGCCAATGCAAGGCAAGTGGTGGACGGTTCCGGCCATATCCTCATGCCTGGGCTCGTCAACGCCCACTGCCATGCCGCGGACAGCCTGTTCCGGGGCCTCGTGGAGAACCTGCCGCTTGAGCCCTGGCTCCAGACCGTGTGGAAGGCGGAAGGCGCGATACTGAACCGCCAGACCACCTATCTCGGCAACGTGCTCGGCCTTGCGGAACTGCTTCTTTCGGGCGTCACCACCGTGATGGACATGTTCTGGTATCCGGACGAGACGGTCCGCGCCGCGCGCCTTCTCGGTATGCGGGTCTCGACCGGCGGCATCTTCTTCGATCCGCCGGGAGTGAATGGCCAAGATCTTGCGGGCCGCATCGCGGCTGCCGAGCGATTCTTCGAGGAATTCGGCGATGCGGAGGACGTGTTCTCGGCGGTGCTGCCCCATGGCGCATACACGGTCTCGCCTGAAAACCTGCGCACCGCGAAGAAGATTGCCGACCGTCACGGCGCGCTTTTCTGTACGCATGCAGCTGAAACCAGGGCCGAGCGGGCCGATGTTGAGAGCCGCTACGGCCGCCCGGTGATCCGGCACCTTGATCATCTCGGCCTGCTCGATGAGCGCACCGTGCTTGCGCACTGCGTGCATCTTGACGACGAGGAAATCGAGATCCTCGCCCGCACGGGCACGACCGCGGTCCACAACCCCCTGTCCAACCTGAAGCTCGCCTCTGGCTTTGCGCGCGTGCCAGACATGCTGGAGGCGAAGATCAACGTGGCGCTTGGCACCGACGGAGCCATCAGCGGCAACGACCTCGACATGTGGATGGCCTTGCGGCTCGCTGCAACGATCCACAAGGCCAATACCGGCCGGGCGGACGCCGTATCGACCACCGAAGCGATCCACATGGCCACGGGCGCGGGCGCCAGGGCGCTGTGCGCCGGCGACCGGATCGGCAGCCTTGAACCCGGCAAGTTTGCGGACATGATCCTGATCGATTGCCAGCGCCCGCACGCCGTGCCGATGTTCGATCCGGTGACCCATCTGGTCTATTCGACGGCCAAGTCGGACGTGCGGCATGTCTTCGTGGGCGGGGTGCAGGTGGTGCGCGACGGCCAGCTCACGCGCCACAACATCGAGGATACGCTCGCGGAGGTGAACAGCCTTCAGCCTAGGATTGCGGCCAGCATCGCCTGAGGGGAAAGGATGCAGGAAAGCCAGCTTGCCCGCCTGAACAGGGCACACCAGTCGATCCGCGACCGCGTCGGTACGCCGGTGGAGATCGCCATCATGCTCGGCTCCGGCCTCGGCCATCTCGCTGAGGCGGTGGAAGAGGCCACGGTCATTCCCTATGCGGAAATCGCGGGCTTCCCCGTCTCAACGGCACCCAGCCACAAGGGGCAGCTCGTCATCGGCACCTTGTTCGGACGGCGGGTGGCCGTGATGCAGGGGCGGCTGCACCTCTACGAGGGCTGGTCCCCGCGCGACATCGCGCTTGCGGTCTACCTGCTTCGTCGCCTTGGCGCTCCGACGCTGGTCGTCACCAATGCCGCCGGCGGGCTCAACCCGGACTATCGCCCTGGCGATGTCATGCTGATCGAGGATCACATGAACTTCACCGGCCTCAATCCCCTGGTTGGCCCGAATGACGACGAGATCGGCCTGCGTTTCCCGGACATGTCCCGGGCCTATGATCCCGATCTCCTGCGGCTGACAGAAAAGGCGGTGGAACGTGCGGGACAGGAGGTCCGCCGCGGCATCTATGTGGGCATTCTCGGCCCCTCGCTCGAAACGTCAGCCGAGCGGCGCTTCCTGCGTGCCTCAGGCGGTGATGCGGTGGGAATGTCCACCGTCACGGAGGTGATCGCCGCCGTCCATGCCGGCATGCGGGTGGTCGGGCTTTCCGCCATCACCAATGCCGCGACCGGAGGGCCGGACCAGAAGCCCGACACGGTCGAAGAAGTGCTTGCCAACGCGGCCATATGCGGCAGGAAGATCGCAGCCATTCTTGGCGAATTGCTGCCGCAACTGCCCAGCTCGGGAAGCTGAGCCATGACAGCCGAAGCGCCCGCCATTTCCCGGCTCCTTGACCTGTCAGGCCGCACCGCGATCGTCACCGGCGCAAGCGGCGGGATCGGCCGGGGCATCGCGAAGCGCTTTGCGGAAGCTGGCGCAAAGGTGGTCTGCCATTATCGAAGCAATCGCACCCAAGCCGAAGCTCTCGTTGCCGCTATCGAAAGATCGGGCGGCGAGGCTGTCGCAGTCGAAGCCAATATCTCCACGCGCTCGGGTGCCAAGACCCTTATGGCAGAAGCCGTCCGCCGCTTCGGCGCAGTGCATATCCTTGTCAACAATGCCGGCATTCAGCCCGACGAAGCCCTGCTGGACATTTCGCAGGCAGGCTGGGAAGCCATGTTTTCCGTCAACGCGGGCGGTCCCTTCCTGCTGACCCAGGCCTTCGCCGAGCATGTCAAAGCCCGCGGAGGGCCGAGCGGGGCCATCGTCAACATCGCCTCGATCCAGGCACACCAGCCCGCGGCAGGACACGCCCATTACGCCGCGTCAAAGGCCGCTCTCGTCATGTTCACCAGAGCGGCGGCGCTGGAGCTTGGGCCTCTCGGTATCCGCGTGAACTCGGTTTCACCCGGCCTGATCGAGCGTGAGGGACTGGAGGACGCTTGGCCGGAGGGCGTGGAGCGCTGGCGCGAGACGGCACCACTCGGCCGGCTGGGCCGGGCGGACGACGTGGCGGTCGCCGCACTCTTCCTCGCCTCCGATGCGGCGCGCTGGATCACGGGCGCGGACCTTCTGGTTGACGGTGGCGTCAGCGCCCGGCCGACGTGGTAAAGTCCTGGGCGTTGCGCAGCGCCAGCCCCGCCGCAATCCAGCCGGCGCCGGCGAAGAGCAGGTCCACGCCCAGGAAGATGCCAAGAACAAAGAGGCTCGACGCGGGCCAGCCGGCAACGATGATGAGGCCGACGGTTACCGTGATGATCGCCGAGATCAGCACCCAGCCCCATCCGCCTTCCTTGCGCAATCTCACCGCCAGAATGCCGCGAACCAGCCCAGCGGCAATCAGCCCGATGCCGAGCATGAGAGTAAGCACTGCGGAAGCCAGCAGCGGATCGGCAAAGGCGATGAAGCCTGCCGCCACATATAGCGCGCCGATGATGATCCACAGGAAGAACCGGCCCCGGCTTCGCATCTGAAAGCCGTGGACAATCTCGGCAATGCCCGCGAGTGTCATCATCAGGCCCACCACGAAGACGCTTGCCACCGTGGCCGCGATGACGCTTCCCAGCGCGATGATGCCTCCGATCAAAAAAAAGATGCCCAGGGCCACGATCCAGCCCCACCGCATCTTCAGGTCTGGCCCCCCTGGAACCGGCTCGCTCATGTCAACCACTGTTCCCCTCCTCAGGATCAGCCGAGGCCGGATGCCGTCCCAAAGCCGCATCCAGACTCATATGTGAATTTTTTCCACTCCCCTCCGGTACTGTCAAATTCACCGATGCCGTGTCGCACAGGAGATGTCCTTGCCAGAGCGCGTGATCCGGCCCATGAATAGCTGCCGCATCGACCGAAGCCCTGAGAACGCCAAAGGAGAATTGCCACCATGCCCTCCCCGATGAAAGGCGCCTTGGCGCCTGTGCTCACGCCCCTCACGCCGGATTTCCGGCCGGATGCGGCACGGCTGATCGCGCATTGCCGCTGGCTGCTTGCGCAGGATTGCGGGCTTGCCGTCTTCGGCACCAACAGCGAAGGCAATTCGCTTGGTGTCGAGGAAAAGATCGGGCTGCTCGAGCGCCTCGTCGGCGAGGGGCTTCCGCCCGAGCGCATGATGCCCGGCACCGGCACCTGCTCTCTGCGCGACACGATAGCCTTGAGCCGCCGCGCGACCGAGCTCGGCTGCGGCGGCGTGCTCATGCTGCCGCCGTTCTACTACAAGGACGTGAGCGATGAGGGGCTTTACCGCTATGTGAGCGCGGTGGTGGACGGCGTCAGCGATCCATCCCTGCGCATCTATCTCTACCACATCCCGCCGATCGCACAGGTCGGCTTCAGCCTCGATCTGATCGAGCGTCTCATCACGGCATATCCGGGTGTCGTCGCCGGCATCAAGGATTCCTCCGGCGACTGGCAGAATACCAGCGCCATGCTTGAGCGGTTCCCGGGCTGGGGCGTCTTCTGCGGCAACGAACTGCGGCTTTTGGATGCCATGAAGATGGGTGCGGCCGGCGTCATCTCGGCCACCTGCAACATCAATCCGAGCACCATAGCCGAGCTCTGCCGCAACTGGAATGATGACGGCGCGACGCAACGGCACGAGAAGGCCGTAGCGCTGCGAAAGACCATCCAGGATTTCCCGCAAATCTCTGCGCTCAAGGCGGTTGTCACCCATTTCCGGAATGATCCGGAATGGCGGCGCCTTCTGCCCCCGCTGGTGGAGCTCGATACGGATCAGCGCACCGATCTGATCGAGCGCTGCCGTGCCCTCGGATTTGAGATGCAGGGCATCGAAGCGGAAGCCGTCGCCTGACCCACGTCCTTCATCTCTATTTAGCCGAAGCGCTTGCACTCCGGCGCTTCAGGCCATATCTGCGCCGCAACACCGATCCAACAGGAGCGAGCCGTGTCGGCACTGACGAGATTCCTGGGTGACAGCCCGCTGCGTGTAATCGTGAAGCTGACGGTCATTTCGCTGATCGTCGGCTTCTTGATGAACGTCTTTCACTGGACGCCCTGGGACATCTACGATGCGCTGCGCGACACGGTGGCGCGCATCTGGAACATGGGATGGGAGGCCATCGGCGATTTCCTGCGTTACATCATATTCGGCGCGATGGTGGTGGTGCCGGTTTTCCTCATCATCCGTATCCTGAACATCCGGCGCTGAATGCGGATTTTTGGCTTAGCCAACAACGGCGGTAAAGCTTTTGTGGAGCCTGACCGAATAGGCATTGATACCGCCGTTTGTTAGACGCTCTAAACGCAGGCTTCCCTTGGACAAGCTGGCCACCCAAGACCGTGGCGTACTGCCATTCGACGTCACCCACCGGCTCGTTTTGTCGGTGGCGGTGCCGATGATGCTCGCCTATCTCACGACGCCGCTCATCGGGATTGTGGATACGGCGGTCGTCGGCCAGCTCGGGGATGCTGCGCTTCTGGGCGGACTCGCGGCAGGGGCCATCGTTTTCGACGTGGTTTTCAACACCTTCAACGCGCTTCGGTCGAGCACGACCGGGCTGGTCGCCCAGGCGTTCGGCCGGGGCGACAGCGTGGAAGAGCGCGCGATCCTCATGCGGTCGCTCATAGCCTCCGCAGGCATCGGGATCGTGCTTGCCCTCCTCACGCCCGCCGTCATAGCGGCCGGTGTCTGGTTCATTAGCCCGGAGCCGGAGGTGGCGGAAGCCATGCGCCGCTATATCGGCATCCGCATGCTGGCCGCGCCGCTCACGCTCATCAATTTCTCCATCCTCGGATATGTGCTGGGTCGCGGCGAGGGAAACCTCGGGCTTGCGATCCAGTTGCTGCTCAACGGAACAAACATCGCGCTTTCCATCCTGCTCGGCCTCAAGCTCGGCTGGGGGCTTGAGGGTGTGGCCTGGGGCACGGTGGGCGGCGAGGCGCTGGCGGCTCTTGCAGGCCTTGCCATCATTGTGAGGCGATCCGCAGGCATGCCGCGCCTCACCCGGGCGCGCCTCCTCGACACGAAGGCCCTGCTGCGCATGCTGGCGCTCAATGGCGACATCATGATCCGCTCCTTCTCGCTGCTAGCCGCCTTCGCGCTCTTCACGCGCCAGGGCGCGCAGCTTGGCACGGTGACGCTCGCCGCCAATGCGGTGCTGATGAACTTCTTTCTCGTTTCCGGTTATTTTCTCGACGGCTTCGCCACCGCTGCCGAACAGCTTGCCGGCCGCGCGGTGGGCGCGCGCTACGCCCCCGCCTTTCAAAGGGCGATCCGACTCACCTGCCTGTGGGGCTTCGCACTTTCCGGTGTGTGTGCCGCAGTCTTTCTGCTGGGCGGCGACAGCTTCATCCGGCTGATCACGACGGCACCGGAAGTGCGCGAGGCGGCAACACTTTACCTGCCCTGGGCGGCGCTTACCGCTGTAAGCGGCGTTCTCGCCTTCCAGATGGACGGCGTCTTCATCGGGGCGACCTGGTCCCGCGACATGCGCAACATGATGCTGCTTTCGCTCGCCATCTTCGTGTTCTGGCTCATGGTCGTGGGCGCACGCTTCGGCAATCATGGCCTGTGGGCGGCCCTACACATCTTCCTGATCACGCGCGGTGTGAGCCTGGCGGCCATTCTACCCAGGAGGGCGCGCCAGACCTTCGCCTGACTCAGACGAGCGGGCGGTCCGCCCAGCGGTTAAGATGAGCGTCGCGGATTTCCGCGATGGATTTCAGGCCCTGCCGCTCGGCATAGGCGTCAAGGCCGCGAACGATGCGGCCGGCAAGCCCCGGGCCCTCATAGATCAAGCCCGTATAGAGCTGCACAAGATCAGCTCCCGCGCGCATCTTTTCCAACGCCGTTTCGGTGGAGTGAACGCCGCCCACGCCGATAATGGGCAAGGCGGGGCCGACGAGCCTGCGCATCTTGGCAAGGACGATCGTCGAACGCTCGAAGAGCGGCGCGCCTGAAAGCCCGCCTTCCTCCCGCGCGGCCGACCCGGTGACGCCGGGGCGCGCAATCGTCGTGTTGGAGACAATGAGCCCGTCGAGCCGCTTTTCCAGCGCCACCTCCGCGATGTCCGCCAACTCAGCTTCCGAAAGGTCCGGCGCGATCTTGAGGAAAACCGGGATCTTGCGGCCAATCTCGGCCGCCTTCCTGTCACATGCGCCGAGCACGCGAACAAGCAACTCCGCAAGGTTCTCCCGCGCCTGCAGCGCCCTGAGGCCAGCCGTATTGGGCGAGGAAATATTGACCGTGAGGTAGGACGCCACGGCAGCGAAGGTGTGCACACCCACTTCGTAGTCGGCGATGCGGTCGGCACTGTCCCAGTTGGCGCCGATATTGACGCCTACGATTCCGCGCCCTCCGCGCCGGGAAAGCCGCCTTAGCACCGCCTCGTGCCCCTCATTGTTGAAGCCGAGACGATTGATCACGGCGCGCTGCTCGGCAAGCCGGAATAGGCGGGG
The DNA here is from genome assembly GCF_025398195.1 of Chelativorans petroleitrophicus. Classification (GTDB taxonomy): domain Bacteria; phylum Pseudomonadota; class Alphaproteobacteria; order Rhizobiales; family Rhizobiaceae; genus Chelativorans; species Chelativorans petroleitrophicus. The sequence continues at coordinate 94,313 of NZ_JAODNV010000007.1, forward strand.
CTTAGGGTTGCCCTGCTGCGGGCGCGGCGTGACCGTTCCGCATTCGGCAAAGCCGAAGCCGAGGCGCAGAAGCGCATCCGGTACTTCCGCATTCTTGTCATAGCCCGCGGCCATACCGACCGGGTTGGGAAAACGAAGGCCCGCTATCGTGCGCTCAAGTCTCGGACTTGGCGATGTCGGAGCGCAGACGGGGATGCCCGACTTGAGCGCGGCAATGGAAAGGGCGTGCGCTCTCTCCGGATCGAGCGCGAACAGAAGCGGCCGCGCCGCAAGGTCGATCAGGTTCATCATGCGTCCAGAGCCGGAAAAAGATGGTGGCCATCGTCTCCCAGCGGCAGGGGCTTCACCCAACGCACCGCGGAAAGGGAAAGGGGACCGTAAAGGTGAGGGAAAAGCTGCCCGCCGCGCGAGACCTCGTATTTGAGCGCTGCTCCGAGCTTTTCCGCCTCCACCGCTATGAGAAGGAGGTCATCTTGGCCGGAAAAGTGCTTTCTGGCGGTCTCCTCCACCTGCTCGGCGGTCGAGAAGTGGATGAACCCGTCGGTGAGGTCCACCGGCGCGCCCAGGAACGCTCCTTCCCGCTCGGCCTGCCGCCAGAGCGTGGAAGCGCAAATCTTGTAGATCAAATCCGGCATGACCGCGCTATAGGCCGAACGGTCGGAGAGTGGAAGTGGCACCAAGGCTCGGGCGGAAGCTTATGCACCCAAATTGCGGCGCAATCGTTCGTTACGGTAAAGTCATCCGACTGGAGGAAAACCGATGCTGAAAGCACGCGCAGCCATTCTGGGCCTCGCCCTCCTTCCCTTGGCGGTCGGAGCCTTGGCCCAGGAGGAAGAGCGATACCGGCTGGAGCGCACGGAAGACGGCTATGTGCGCATGGATACGCGCACGGGCGCGATGACGCTCTGCCAGGAACGCGAGGGCGAGCTTGTCTGCCGCCCCGCCTCCGAGAGCGATGATCCCGCCCCCGCTGAGACCGACGCCTTGCGTGAGCGTATCGCCGCACTGGAGGAGCGGGTGGAAGCTCTTGAGAAGCAGGTAGAGAGCTCCGTTCCTCTGCAGGAGGAGTTCGAGCAGTCGCTCACTTTGATGGAGCGCTTCTTCCGTCGTTTCATCGACATCGTGCGCGGGCTGGAAGAGGAAGAGCAGCCGCAGGAACCCGCTCCCGAAGGAGGCAGCACACCCGCCGAGCGCACCTGAATCAGGACACCAGCCTCACGGCCCTCAGCGCAAGCGACATCGCGAAGAAGCAGCAGGCGACCGTGAAGCTGTTTCGCGCAAACGTGCTGTACACGTCCCGCAGAATCGTGATGAAAATCGCCAGACTTCGCGTATCGGCGGGCTGGGATGGGGCATCTAGACACGTCCAGACCTCGGTGTGCTTCGGGTTCTGCCAGGGAACGAAGAAGGCCTTCAAAATCAATACCTGGGCCATGATCAGCGTCAGCAGCGCGCCGGCAAACAGGGCGAGCGCGGGGTCAAAGGAAAGGCTCAGCATAACGAGCATAATCGCCAGCGCGCCGAACATGACCGCGCGGCCGATGCAGACATAGGCTGTATTGCGTATCTTCTCCATGGCCTTGCACCTCTGCCCCCCTTTTCGGCGGAATAAGGGCGCCGGGCTTTTGTTCCCGCAGGTGACTGCATTTTGCGGGCGCCTTGCAAAGTGGGCCGTTCCCCGCATAATCGCTGTTATGTCCCGCTCTAGAAATACACGATCAAGTGAGCGGGAAACCGGGGGAGGACTTTCTTGGGCTACCGTTTCGTGGTCGCCGATGATCATCCGCTGTTCCGCGGTGCGCTGCAGCAGGCGCTTGGCGGGCTCGGTGACGACTGCTCCATTCTGGAAGCGGAGGATTTCGACAGCGCTAAGGCGCTGATTGCCGGCGACGAGGACATCGACCTCGTGCTGCTCGACCTCGCCATGCCCGGCACCAGCGGCCTTTCCGGTCTGGTGGCGCTGCGCGGCCTTTCGCCTTCCGTACCCATCGTCATCGTTTCCGCCTATGACGACCCGCAGACGATCCGCCGCGCGCTCGACCTGGGCGCCTCGGGCTTCATTCCCAAATCGACCCGTATGGAGGAACTGCGCAAGGCGATCCGTGCGGTGCTCGATGGCGGCATCTTCACACCTGCGGAAATAGAACTTGGCGAGGAAGGCGATCCGGAAATCGCCGATCTCATCAACCGCATCCATACGCTTACGCCGCAGCAGGCGCGCGTGCTGACCATGCTTGGCCAGGGGCTTCTGAACAAGCAGATCGCCTATGAGCTGAACGTCTCGGAAGCGACGATCAAGGCGCATGTCTCCGCCGTGCTGCAGAAGCTCGGCGTTGACAGCCGCACACAGGCCGTGATCCTGCTTTCGAAGATCGGAGCCACCCCGCTTTCGGAAGGAGGACAGGAAGTACCCCCTTCCGCGCAGGCGGGTTGAAGCGCCTGTTCACTCTGCCGCCAGCATCCGGCGGTGCCGCGCAAGGAGCACCCGCAGCGCAGCGGGTTTCACTGGCTTGTTGAGGACGGGGATATCCATGGCATCGGCGGCCATCCGCACGTCGCTGCTGCGGTCGGCCGTAATCAGCACGGCGGGGATTTCCGCTTTCCAAGCCTGGCGCAATCGGCGCACCACGGAAAGCCCGTTCTCGCCGTCCAGATGATAGTCGGCCAAGATGATATCCGGCGGCGCGCCGAGCCTCTCCCCCATCTCAAGCGGAGGGAGGCCTGAAATGGCATTCACCCGGCAGCCCCAGCCTTCCAGCAGAAGCCGCATGCCCTTCAGGATTTGCACGTCATTGTCGATGACGAGCACGTTGAGACCGGCAGTCACCGCCTCAGGAGCCACGGACAGCGCCGGGCGTTCGGATGGCACCTCCACGGGCTCGCTGCTGACGGGCACCAGAACGGAGAAGCGCGTGCCCTTGCCGACCTCGGAGGAAAGCCTGATCTCCAGCCTGAGCACGCGCGCGATGCGGTCCACGATGGAAAGGCCAAGGCCGAGCCCCTGCGCCTCGCGCATGCCCTCACTGAGGCGCGTGAACTCCCGGAAGACCATGTTGAGCTGGTCGCCTGCGATGCCGATGCCCGTATCCAGCACCTGCAGCTCGACCAGCGGTCCGCGGCGCCGCACGCCGACGAGCACGCGGCCCTTGCGCGTATATTTGATCGCGTTGGAGAGAAGGTTCTGCACCAGACGGCGGAACAGGTTGCGGTCGGTGCGGATTCTTACAGACGAAGGGACGATGGTGAGCTTCAGGCCCTTCTCCGCCGCCAGAGGTTGGAAGTCCGTGCCCACCTGGCGCAAGAGATCTTCCAGGCAGAAGACGGTCTCCGTCGGCTTCAGAGCCCCCGTATCGAGCCGGGAGATATCGAGCACCGCGCCGAGGATGGTCTCCACCGAGTCGAGTGACGACTCGATATTCTCGATCAGAGCAACGAGGTCCGGGCGCTTCACCGCCTCCTTCAGCGGGCCGCAATAAAGGCGGGCGGCGTTGAGCGGCTGCAGAATATCGTGTCCCGCGCCCGCCAGAAACCGTGTCTTCGAGAGGTTTGCTTCCTCCGCCAGCATCTGCGCCTGCGCCAGCTCCTCATTCACGCGCAGAAGCTCGGCCGTGCGATCGGCCACGCGCTGCTCCAGCGTCTCGTTGGCCCGTTTCAGGGCCTCGTCAGCCTCCACGCGGGCGGTGATGTCGGTATAGGTGGCGACGATACCGCCACCGGGCATCAGATTGGAGCGGATTTCCATGATGCGGCCGCTCGACTTCAGCCGCATCTCCCAAGGGGAACCGAAGGACATTAGCCGCTCCGGCACCGACTTCTCGGCTTCGCGGTCCAGCTCGTTGCGGGCAATCAGATGACCCACGATCTGGCCGAGCGACACACCCACCTGCCCTAGCGTGTCCGGCAGGTCGAAGAGCGTGCGGAACTGCCGGTTCCAGCAGGTCAGGCGGAAGTCCTTGTCGAAGACGGTGATACCCTCCTCCATCTGGTCGAGGGCGGTCTGGAGCATGTCGCGATTGTGCTGCAGCGCGATCGAGGCATCGTCCAGCAGCTTCATGGCATCGCGCGGAGAGCCGCCGTTGCGCTGGAGAAGCAGGGAGAGGATGAGGCGGGCCGACGACGAGCCGACCGCGCTCGTAAGAAGCTGTTCGGAGAAGCGGATGACCGCCATGCTCGCCGGCTCGTTGCCGTTGAGCGGCACATTCAGGCTGGCCTCGAAGGTGAGGAACGAACGCTCCGTACGCTCCACGCCGAGATAGCGGGAAATCGTGTCCTTGAGATCGTTCACTGTGACCGCCGTGCGGAAACGGCGCAGGCTGGGCATCGGCGCCGTCTCGCGTGGCACGAAGATGGAGGCCTGGATGCGCTCAAGGGGGGTGGCTGCGCGCGACAGCGACCCAAACACGAAAAACAGCGTGTTGATGCTCAGACTCCACAGAACGCCGTGGTTCAGCGGCTCAGCCACTGTGCCGAACAGAGCCTGCGGCTTCAACGCCTCTATACCGAAGGGGCCATGAGTGATGATCTCGGTGCCTGCTGGCGCCAGCGAAGGGAAAAGCAGCGTATAGGCCCAGATCGCAAATCCAGCGATCATGCCGGCCAGAGCGCCGCGGCTGTTCGCGCCGCGCCAGATGAGCCCGCCCAGAAATGCCGGCGCGAACTGGGCTATCGCCGCAAACGAGATGAGGCCGATGGCGGCGAGCCGCGTGTTGTTGGTCGTCTCCCGGTAGTAGAGAAAGGCCGCAAAGAGGATCAGGAAGATCGCCGCCCGGCGGATGTTCAGGATGACGGCGGAAAGGTCTTCCTTCTCTCGGCTGTCCGATTTCAGCAGAACACGACGCACGAACAGCGGAATCACGAGGTCGTTGGAGATCATGATCGAAAGCGCCACGCTCGCCACGATGACCATGGCAGTGGCCGCCGACAGCCCGCCGATGAAGGCGGCAAGCGCCAGAAAATCGTGCCCAGACAGGAGCGGCAGCGCGACCACGTAGAGATCGGAACTGGTCCGCTCCCCGACGATGCTGAGGCCGGCAAAGGCGATCGGGATGACGAACAGATTGATGAGAACCAGATAGAGCGGGAAGAGCCAGACCGCTGTCTTCAGCTCTTCCGGACCCTTGTTTTCGACGATACCCACATAAAACTGGCGCGGCAACATGACGATGGCGCAGGCCGATAGGGTCGTCATGACGATCCACGTGGCGAGCGAGGTGGGATGGGTGAACGCGCGGACCACCTGCGGCTCCGCCGCGACGCGTCGGGCGAGATCCGTCGGATCGCCGAACAGCACAAAGGTGACCCCCACCCCGACGGCTAGGAACGCCGCAAGCTTCACGATAGATTCGACCGCCACCGCCAGCACCAGCCCGTTCTGGTGCTCCGTCGCGTCGGCATGGCGCGTGCCGAACAGCACGGCAAACAGCGCAAGCAGCATGGCGATCATGAGCGATATGTCGCCGACGAAAAGGTCGATCCGGGGCAGAGCGCCGTCGTAATGCTCCACCATCAGGCTCACCGAATCGGAAATCGCCTTCAATTGCAGTGCGATATAGGGAATGACGCCGCAGGTCGCCGTGAGCGTGGCCACGGCCGCCACGGCGAAGCTCTTGCCGTAACGCGCCGCCAGAAAGTCGGCGATGGAGGTGATCTTCTCGCTCTTTGCAAGCCTGATGATGCGCTGAAGCAGCCGGTGCCCGAACAGGAAGACTAGGATCGGGCCGATATAGATCGTCAGGAACTCAAAGGCCCGCTCGGAAGCTAGCCCCACTGAGCCGAAGAACGTCCAGGACGTGCAGTAGATTGCGAGGCTCAGCGCGTAGATGAAGGAGCGCGGCCGCGCCTCCCCTCTGATGGCAGCGCGCCGGTCGCCGTGGCTTGCGATCACGAACAAAAGCGTGACGTAGCCGATCGCTATGATGGCGATGACCCAGCCCTGCACGTGGCGGACCCTCACTCCTCCCTAAGAAAAGCCAAGCACAAGGAGCAAGGCCGCGCAATCCCCTGCCTTGCGAAGGGTGCGCATGTAAGCCGACAAATAACGATGAACATCGCCCGCAGTTCTGCTATGTTTTGCCAATCTGCGGCGGAAGCGAAGCTCTTAGAGTGAGGAGGATCCATGCTGAACGAATTCAAGGAATTCATCGCAAGAGGGAATGTGATGGATTTGGCCGTCGGCGTCATCATCGGCGGCGCCTTTGGTCTGATCGTCAGCTCTCTCGTCGACGACATCATCATGCCGATCGTCGGCGCCATTTTCGGCGGTTTTGATTTCTCGAATTATTTCATCCCCCTGTCCTCGGAGGTGACCGCGACCACACTGCAAGCCGCCCGCGAGCAGGGGGCCGTCCTTGCCTATGGAAACTTCATCACCGTTGTGATCAACTTCCTGATCCTGGCCTGGATCATCTTCCTCATGGTAAAGGGGGTGAACAGCCTGCGCCGCCAGCAGGAGGTTCCCGCCGAGCCGGAAGCGCCGCCGCAGGATGTGCAACTTCTCACGGAAATTCGCGATCTTCTGGCCAAAAAATAGCCGCACCCGGTCTCGATGTAGCAAAAAGCTGACGTGCTGTCTGTAAAGCCATCCACGGGATTGGAAGGATTTTTACGCGCCGAAGCGCGCTCGGCGCCGCACAGTGGCATAGTCGCCGTTGCCGAGCACGCGCGGGGCCGTCCCGGGGTGATCCCGCTCTGGGTCGGGGAAGGCGATCTGCCCACGCCGGATTTCATCCGTGAGGCGGCGGCGGAAAGCCTTGCCGCAGGGCACACCTTCTACACCTGGCAGGGCGGAATTCCTGAACTGCGCGCCGCGCTGGCGCGCTATTATGAGCGCACATTCGGACGGCCCTTTGTCCCCGAGGAATTCATCGTCACAGGCGGCGGAATGCAGGCGATTCAGCTTGCGCTCCAGGCCGTGGCGGGCGCGGGAGAGGAGATCGTCTACTGCTCTCCCGCCTGGCCGAACATTTCGGCGGCCTTCGCGATCCCGGGCGGCAGACCCGTGCCGGTGGAGCTCGATTTTTCCGAAAACGGGTGGAGCCTTGATTTTGACCGCGTGGAGGCCGCGATCACGCCGCGCACGCGAGCGCTTTTCGTCAACACCCCGGCAAATCCTACCGGCTGGACGGCCGACCACGAGACGCTGAAGGCCCTTCTCGATCTCGCCCGGCGCCGCGGACTGTGGATCATCGCCGACGAGATCTACACGAAGTTCTTCTATTCAGGAGCCCGTGCACCTTCCTTCATCGACATCGCCTCGGACGAGGACCGGATTATCTACGTCAATTCCTTCTCGAAGAACTGGGCGATGACCGGCTGGCGCATCGGCTGGGTGCGAATCCATCCTTCGCTCGGCCAGGTCTTCGAGAATCTTGTGCAATACTCGACCTCGGGCGTGGCCGAGTTCATGCAGCGCGGCGCAGTGGCCGCACTCGATCATGGCGACGGTTTCGTGGCCGAGCAAGTGGAACGCGCCCGGATCGGCCGTGATGTGCTGGGCAAAATCCTGGGCGAGACGGGTCGCATCCGGCTGACGAGGCCAGACGGAGCCTTCTACCTGTTCTTCGCAATCGACGGCATCGGGAACTCGCACGACATGGCGGTACGGATCGTCGACGAAACAGGCGTGGGCCTGGCACCCGGAACGGCCTTCGGAAAAGGTGGCGAGCAATTCTTCCGGCTCTGCTTCAACCGGCGCACTGACCACATCGAGGAAGCGGCCGAGCGGCTCGTCGTGTGGATAAGAAAGACGGGTTAGCCGCCTGACGAGCAGGCTGCGGCCGGGTCAGCCTCCGGACTTCTCCACCACCAGCGGGATGATCCGCTCGGAGCGGGCGGCAGGCGCCTGCGCGGTCTCATCATAGGGAATGCCGAGCGCTTCCCAGGTCTCCAGCAGCGCATCCTTCAGCACGTCGATCAGCTCGTCCGTGTGGAATGGCGTGGGCGTGATGCGCAGACGCTCCGTGCCCCGCGGCACGGTCGGATAGTTGATCGGCTGGATGTAGATGCCGTGCTTTTCCAGAAGCCGGTCGCTCGCCTGCTTGCAAAGCTCCGGGTCCCCGACCAAGAGCGGCACGATATGAGTTTCGGACGGCATGACCGGCAATCCCGCGGCCTTGAGCACATCTTTCGTGCGCTGGGCCTGGCGCTGATGCCGCTCGCGCTCGACACTGGAAACCTTCAAATGACGGATCGACGCACTGGCGGCGGCGGCAATTGCCGGCGGCAGCGCCGTGGTGAAAATGAAGCCCGGCGCATAGGAGCGCACGGCATCGATGATCGCGGCTGATCCCGCGATATAGCCGCCGATGACGCCGAACGCCTTGGCGAGCGTGCCCTCGATCACATCCATGCGGTGGGCAAGCCCCTCGCGCTCGGTGATTCCGCCACCACGCGCGCCGTACATGCCGACCGCATGCACCTCGTCGATATAGGTCATGGCGTTGTAGCGCTCGGCAAGATCGGCAATGCCTTCGATGGGCGCGATGTCACCATCCATGGAATAGACCGACTCGAAGACAATCAGCTTCGCGCGCTCGCGCCCGGCTGCTTTCAGCAGGTCTTCCAGATGGTTGAGGTCGTTGTGGCGGAAGATCTTCTTTTCCGCGCCCGAGCGGCGCACGCCCTCGATCATCGAGGCGTGGTTCAGCTCGTCGGAGAGAATCAGCGCATTCGGGAGCAGCCGGCCAATGGTGGAGATCGAGGCCTCATTGGATATGAAGCCGGAGGTGAAGACGAGCGCCGCCTCCTTACCATGCAGATCGGCAAGCTCGGCTTCGAGCTCCACCAGGGGATGGTTGGTGCCGGAAATGTTGCGCGTGCCGCCCGCGCCGGAGCCCATGCGCCCCGCGGCCTTCTGCATTGCGGCGATCACCTCCGGATGCTGGCCCATGCCCAGATAGTCATTGGAGCACCAGACGGTGATCTCGCGCGCCTGCCCGCCGGAGCGCCAGATGGCGCGCGGGAACGAGCCCACGATCCTCTCCAGATCGGCGAAGACACGATAGCGACGTTCCGCATGAAGCTGGTCAATCGCCTCGGAAAAGAACCGCTGATAATCCATGTTGCCTTCCTGGGTTGCCGCCGGATCATAAACCCGGCCCGCTCAGGCGTCTATCCGCGCAGGCGAGGTCAAATTGCCACGGTCCGCGTATAACACCTTGCGCGCGATCACTTTTCCGTAAAAAGGCCGCCGTCGCGCCCTAATCCTCGAAACGGCTCGCTGTGTCCCGGTCGCGCTCGTAATGTCTTGCAAGCGGGAATGGCGGCAGCCAGGACTCGCGGCGAATGGTCCAGAGTTCATAGGTCGGCCTCAGTTGGTCCGGCGCATCCAGCGAGCCCAGATTCACCTCGATCTCGTCGCCGCTCCGGCCAAAAACCGAGGAGCCGCAGTGCGGACAGAAATGCCGCCCGGCATAGTCGCGCGTTTCACCGTCCACCGTCACCGCGTCCTCGGGGAAGATCGCGGAGGCGTGGAAAAGCGCTCCATGAAGCTTCCGGCAGTCAAGACAGTGGCAAATGCCCACCCGGTACGGCCGGCCTGTCGCCACGATCCGAACCTTCCCGCAAAGGCAGCCGCCCGTGAACTGCTCCATGCCGTGTCTCCCCTGAAATCAGCGTAGCGTTCTCAACGAAGCCCGTCTCCATGAAAGAGACGCCTGCGCAATCCCCTGACGGAGCGGGCGGTAGGAGCCGGCCGAATCTTACGCCCTGCGCGGCAGCACGCGGTCGGGCGGGCGATGGCCGTCGAAGAAGGTGCGGATGTTGATGATCACCTTCTCGCCCATGTCGATACGGCCCTCGATGGTGGCGGAGCCCATATGCGGCAGGATGACGACCTTGCCGCGCTCGGCCAGCTTGACGAGCCTCCGGTTAACCGCCGGCTCGTGCTCGAACACGTCGAGGCCGGCGCCGGCAAGCCTGCCCTCCTCGATCATGCGGATCAGCGCGTCCTCATCCACCACATCGCCACGCGCGGTGTTGACGAGATAAGCCGTGGGCTGCATCAGCGCCAGCCGCCGCGCAGACAGCAGGTGGAAGGTGGCCGGCGTCGAAGGGCAGTTGACGGAAATGATGTCCATGCGGGCAAGCATCTGATCCAGGCTGTCCCAGTAGGTCGCCTCCAGTTCATCCTCGATCATGGGCGCGACGCGGCGGCGGTTGTGGTAGTGGATCGAAATGCCGAAGGCCTTGGCGCGACGCGCCACGGCGGTTCCGATGCGGCCCATGCCGACAATTCCGAGCCTCTTGCCCCAGATGCGGTTGCCGAGCATCCAGGTGGGCGACCAACCAGCCCATTTGCCGCTGCCACGCAGGATCGCCGCGCCCTCCGTCAGCCGCCGGGGCACGGCCAGCATCAGCGCCATCGTCATGTCGGCCGTGTCTTCCGTAAGCACGTTGGGCGTGTTGGTGACAGTGATACCGCGCTCATTGGCGGCCACCACGTCGATGTGGTCGACTCCGTTGCCGTAATTGGCGATCAGCTTCAGCTGTTCGCCCGCCTGCGCCAGAAGGTCGGCATCGATGCGATCCGTGATGGTGGGCACCAGCACCTCCGCCTCCTGCACGGCAGCGATAAGCTCCTCCCGGGAAAGCGGCCGGTCGTCCACGTTGAGCCGCGCGTCGAACAGTTCGCGCATGCGTGTCTCGACCTGATCCGGCAGTTTTCGCGTGATGACGACGAGCGGCTTCTTCCGGCCAGCCATGTTTGCGTGCAACCTCCCCGCATTGAGGCCTCGTTAACCAGGAAGAGCGACATTTGAAAGGCTGCCGTCCTGCTTCGCGGCCTCGGGTCCGATGTCTACCAAGCAGGGACGGCCAAGACAAAGAAAAAGACCGTCTGCGCTCATGGTATCAGGGGTATCTTCGCACATGAAGGCTCAAGTCCGTTCCGCGGCGCGAATCCTCCGCCGGCTTGCGCCGGTTCTAGTGGCCGTGAGCCTCGCCGCGGGTCTGGCTACTCCTTCGGCAAAGGCGGACCAGAGCCAGCCCGTAACGCTTGGGCCGAGCGGCCTGCCGCTTCCACGCTTTGTCAGCCTGAAGTCGGGCCGCGTCAACATGCGCGTGGGTCCGGGCACCCAGTACGAGGTTGAATGGATGTATCTCAAGCCCGGCCTGCCGATGGAGATCATCCAGGAATATGACAATTGGCGGCGCGTGCGCGACGCCAATGGCGCGGAAGGCTGGATTCATCAGGCGCTGCTGTCGGGCCGCCGTACCGGCGTCATAGCACCCTGGTTCCAGGGAAGGGAGACGAACTTTCCGCTGCTGGCGGACCCTCGGGAAGGCGCACGCACGATCGCCTTGGTGGAGGCGGGTGCCATCGGGGAAGTGGTCACGTGCAACGGCCAATGGTGCCGCATGACCTTCTCCGGACATACCGGCTGGATGGAGCAGGACGCCATCTGGGGGGTCTATCCGGGGGAGACGATCACGGAGTAGGTGAAGCCGGCGCTGCTCGGCTTTATCCTGCAGACGGGCTTTATCCTGCAGACGGTTGGAATCTCTTCAAAAGCATCCGATTAACGGGCTATCGCGCCTCCGTTTGTGGCGAGACAGTCACGGATTCAGGCTTGGGCTTCGCCCGTCAGTTCGCCCTGTTGGCCTTGGGACGCAGCCGCACGACGATGTCCACATGGGCGATTTCCATGCCGTCGGGCGGGGAAGGAAGGTTGGTGACGGTGACGGGTCCCTCGGGAATGTCCACAAGACGGTTTTCGCCTTCCAGGAAGAAATGGTGGTGATCCGAGGTGTTGGTGTCGAAGTATGTCTTCGACCCTTCGATCGGCAGGATGCGCAGCATGCCCGCTTCGGTGAACTGATGCAGTGTGTTGTATACGGTGGCCAGCGACACCTGGACTCCGGCCGCAAGCGCCTCCTCGTGAAGCTCTTCCGCCGATATGTGGCGGTCGCCCGCAGCGAACAGCAGTGCGGCCAGCGCGACACGCTGGCGTGTAGGACGCAAGCCCGCCTCGCGCACCCGCTTCTCCAGCGCATGTTCGTCGAAATGGACTGTCGCTGTGACCAAGGAAACCTTACCTGTCCCTTTCGGTTCGATCCCGCGGAACGGCGCGTCAAGCGCCGGCCTGGGCCCACATATATTCTGACACGGAAAAGCGATCAATAGACGGGCCGATAGGGCGATTGTACACGCAGGCGGTTTCCTCCTTGAAACAAGCTGTGATAGGGAGAGTCCCGAATGATCACCAGACCGCCAATTGAGGCGGTGAGCGAGAATGGGAATTCATGGCGCAGACGAAATCCAGCTACGACTACGAGGACCTTCTGGCCTGTGCCCGCGGCGAGCTGTTCGGGCCGGGCAACGCACAACTTCCCGCCCCGCCCATGCTCATGTTCGACCGCATCACCGAGGTGAGCGCGGAAGGCGGTGGGTTCGGCAAGGGCTTCATTCGCGCCGAGCTGGATATCAAGCCCGATCTGTGGTTCTTCGCCTGCCACTTCATCGGCGACCCGGTCATGCCGGGCTGTCTCGGCCTCGATGCCCTTTGGCAGATGACCGGCTTCTTCCTCGGCTGGCTGGGCGAGCCGGGGAAAGGCCGCGCAATCTCCACCGGCGAGGTGAAGTTCAGCGGCATGGTCACGCCTGCTGTCCGCAAGGTGGAATACGGGGTAGACCTCAAGCGCGTCATGCGCGGGCGCCTCGTGCTGGGCATCGGCGACGGCTGGCTGAAGGCCGATGGGGAGACCATATACCGTGCCAGCGACCTGCGTGTCGGCCTGTTCAAGCAGGGAGCTGCCGCGTAGGTCAGCGGCATGCAGGGCCATAAAGCCTCAAGGAGAGCTATGGGATGAGACGTGTCGTAGTCACCGGCCTCGGTATTGTGTCCTCCATCGGCGATAATGCCGAAGAAGTCACGGCTTCTCTGCGCGAGGCCCGTTCGGGCATCAGCTTCTCGCAGGATTTTGCGGATCGCGGCTTCCGCTGTCAGGTCTGGGGGGCGCCCAAACTCGACCCCACGGAGTTGGTCGACCGTCGCGCCATGCGGTTTCTTTCCAAAGGCGGGGCCTGGAATCACGTGGCGATGGAACAGGCGATTGCCGATTCCAGCCTCGAGGAAAAGGACATCACCAACGAGCGCACGGGCATCATCATGGGCTCGGGCGGTCCGTCCACGCGCACCATCGTGGAGGCGGCCGACATCACGCGCGAAAAAGGATCGCCAAAACGCATCGGCCCCTTTGCCGTGCCCAAGGCGATGTCTTCCACGGCCTCGGCGACGCTGGCCACATGGTTCAAGATCCGCGGCGTGAACTACACCATCACCTCGGCCTGCTCCACCTCGGCTCATTGCATCGGCAATGCCTACGAGCTGATTCAGTGGGGCAAGCAGGACATCATCTTCGCCGGCGGGCATGAGGATCTTGACTGGACCATGTCGAACCTGTTCGACGCCATGGGTGCCATGTCCTCCAAGTTCAACGACCGCCCGGCGGCTGCCTCGCGCGCCTATGACGTCAACCGCGACGGCTTCGTGATCGCCGGCGGCGCCGGCGTGGTGGTGCTCGAGGAACTGGAGCACGCCAAGGCGCGCGGTGCGAAGATCTACGGCGAGGTGGTCGGCTATGGCGCCACTTCAGACGGCTACGACATGGTGGCTCCTTCTGGCGAAGGTGCGGTGCGATGCATGCGCCAGGCGCTCGCCACGGTGAAGGAGAAGGTGGACTACATCAACACGCATGGCACGGCGACGGAAGTGGGCGATTCGCGCGAGATCGCGGCCATCCGCGAGGTCTTCGGCGATGACATGCCGTACATCGCATCCACGAAGTCGCTTACGGGCCACTCGCTCGGCGCGGCTGGCGTGCAAGAGTCGATCTACGCCCTCCTCATGATGAAGGAAGGCTTCATAGGGGAAAGCGCCCATATCGAGGAACTCGATCCGGAGTTCGAGGGTGTCCCCATCGTGCGCAAGCGCATCGACAACGCGAAGATAGACACCGTTCTGTCGAATTCCTTCGGCTTCGGTGGCACAAACGCAACGCTTGTCTTCCAGCGTTACGCAGGCTGAGAGGTTTGGAATGGACGCTTTGATGAAGGGCAAGCGCGGTCTCATCATGGGGGTCGCGAACGATCATTCGATCGCGTGGGGGATTGCAAAGAAGCTTGCCCAGCACGGGGCGGAGCTCGCCTTCACCTATCAGGGCGAGGCCTTTGGCCGCCGCGTCAGGCCGCTCGCCGAGCAGGTGGGCTCGAAGTTGCTTCTGCCCTGCGACGTGGAGGACAGCGTCTCCATCGACAAGGTGTTCGAGGTGCTGGAGGCCGAATGGGGCACGCTCGATTTCGTCGTGCATGCCATCGGCTTTTCCGACAAGAATGAGCTGAAGGGGCTTTACGCCAACACCACGCGCGAGAACTTCATCCGCACGATGGTGATTTCCTGCTACTCCTTCACCGAAATCTCCCGCAAGGCTGCCGCCATGATGGAAAACGGGGGCAGCATTCTTACGCTCACCTATGCTGGCTCCGTGCGCGTCATGCCCAACTACAATGTGATGGGCGTGGCCAAAGCGGCCCTCGAGGCGAGCGTTAGGTATCTCGCCAACGATTACGGCCCGCGCGGCATCCGGGTGAACGCCATATCCGCCGGCCCGGTCCGCACGCTCGCCGGCGCAGGCATCGCCGACGCGCGGCACATGTTCACCTACCAGCAGCGCAACTCGCCGCTGCGCCGCACCGTCACCATCGATGAGATCGGCGGCTCGGCGCTATATCTGCTCTCCGACCTTTCAACTGGTGTGACGGGCGAAATCCATTACGTGGATTCGGGCTACCACATCGTCTCCATGCCGGTGCTGGAGGAACTGAAGCGCTCGGGAGAGGCTTCGGAAAAGGCGGAGGCGGAGCGGGCGGCCGCGAGAGTGGCGAAATAACACGCTGTTGCTGCGCCGCCGCAAACGCCCTCAGCGATCCTCGCCGTCAAGCAGCGGAATGGGAACGCCCGCGAGCTCCGCTGCCGTCAGCCGTGCCGCGCTTGCACGCGCGAAGCGCAGCATGAGCGCCCTGCGCGTGGCGGGAGCCAGCCGGTGCTCGGGCGCATCACGCAGAATTTCCGCGCCGTAGCCGTCCGAAAGGATGAAGCCGCACTCCGGCGGAAAAATTTCCTCCGGTACGTCCGGATGCGAGGCAAAGAAGAAGCGGTCCGAATGCAGCCGGTACTCCGGCCATTTCCGATCCACCCTGAAATCCTCGACCGACGACTTGATCTCGATGATCCAGAAGTCGCCCTTGGGTGTCAGCGCCACAAGGTCGGCACGGCGCCCGCTGGCAAGGGGCAGCTCCGGCAAGACGGCGGCTCCCATTTCCATGAGAAGCCGCTGCACGCCGCGGCGCACTACAAGGGCGCGGTCGGATTGACGACCGTCGGCCAGCGGGTTGACGGGAAAAGGTGATACGATGGGCATGGACCAAGATTGCCAGCAAAACCGGCCGCGGAAAAGGCTTTGAGGCGCCGGCAGTGGCGGTTTCCTGACAGCAGGGACGATCCCCATGGCACGACCGCCGGTGTTGCGCAAATGCAATAATGCTCCGCCATCCTGGGCGGAACTCATAAGCCGATTATTAACCATCTTGGCAGAGATTACCCGCCACTCTAATGAGAAACGGTAGGAAAGACCTACCCGTTATTTGCATAGATCGGGGCTCTCTCAATGACATCTAAAGCTCTTTCCGTTGCTGCTGCTCTGGTGCTCTCTGCAGTACTCGCCGGCTGCAGCAGCGACGGCACGGGAAAGCTGTTCACTTCAGAATATGGCGCCGTCGTCGACGCCGGATATCAGCTTCCGCAGATCCCGATCTCGCAGGTGCCGCGCCAGTATCACCGGCAGATCGTTCCTTACGAAACGGACGAAAAGCCCGGCACCATCATCGTCGATACCAAGGAGAAGTTCCTCTATCTGGTGATGGAGGACGGTAAGGCCATGCGCTACGGCATCGGCGTCGGGCGTGAGGGCTTCCAGTGGTCGGGCACAGCCCGCGTGGCCATGAAGCGCGAGTGGCCCACCTGGACACCGCCGGCAGCGATGATCAAGCGCCAGCCGGAACTCGCCAAATGGGCGGGAGGCATGCCGCCCGGCCTGTCAAACCCGCTCGGCGCGCGCGCGCTTTACCTGTTCAAGAACGGCAAGGACACACACTACCGGCTGCACGGCACGCCGGAATGGTGGTCCATCGGCAAGGAAGTGTCCTCCGGCTGCATTCGCCTTCTGAATCAGGACATCATTGATCTTTACAACCGCACCGAGATCGGTGCAAAAGTAATCGTGAAACGGTAGGAACCGTCTCGGTGACAGACGCTGCGCCGATCCGGCGCGCGAACGAAAACCGGGCCTCGCGGGCCCGGTTTTTCTTTTACCAGCCGATGGAGCGGAGATACCTGCCAGTGGAGCAGAGCGCCCGTTTGTCAGACGACCTGCTCGACGTGCTGAACCTCCGGCACGAAGTGATGCAGCAGGTTCTGGATGCCGTGCTTGAGCGTGGCGGTCGAGGACGGGCAGCCGGCGCATGCGCCGCGCATGTAAAGATACACCGTACCGTTCTCATATCCGCGGAAGGTGATGTCCCCGCCGTCCTGCGCTACCGCCGGGCGCACTCGCGTATCCAGCAGCTCCTTGATCACAGCGACGATTTCCTCATCGGCCGCGTCGTAGAACTCGCCGCCTTCAGGCGCCTCATTCCCGCTTTCGCCGGCCGCCATCACGGGCTGGCCGGACATGAAATGCTCCATGATCGTACCGAGGATGGCGGGCTTCAGATGCTGCCACTCCGCGCCCTCCTTCGTGACGGTGATGAAGTCATACCCGAAAAAGACGCCGATCACCCCCGGTATGTCGAACAGACGGCCGGCCAGCGGCGAAGCGGCGCGCGCCGATTCCGCATCGCGGAAATCCGCCGTACCCTCTTCAAGCACAACCCGGCCCGGCAGGAACTTGAGCGTTGCGGGGTTGGGTGTAGCTTCCGTTTGGATGAACATCGACGGATCTCCGTGCTGCCTTTTTTGGAATGGTTCTAAAATAAGCCGAAAGGAATGGCTGTTCAAGCCGCATATAGGCAGCAGCCGGCCTTCAAGCCAGGCTTTCGATCTCCTCGTCGGTCAAGCCGTACGGGATGACGGTGACCGGAATCGGGAATGCGGCGCCCTTCCCAGCAACCGAAGAAACGAGCGGCCCCGGCCCTTCCTTGGCGTTGCTGGCGCCAAGCACCAGAATCGCGATGTCCTGGTCTTCCTCGATGAGCCCGTGAATCTGCTCAATCTTCTGCCCCTCCCGCACGATGAGTTCGGGTTCTATCCCGATCGTCTCGCGCACTTTGGAGGCCAGCGCATCGAGCGCGGCGTGAGCGCTCTTCAGGGCCTCCTCGCGCATGATCTGCTCCACGCCCAGCCAGTGCTGGAAGTCTCCGGGCTCGATGACATAGAGCAGAATCACAGCGCCGTTGGTGGCCTTGGCGCGCCGCGCCGCATAGGCGACGGCACGCTCGCATTCCGGCGATTCATCGACAATGGCGAGGAATTTCCGCTTGTGGCCGGCTTCCCGGCTCAGACGTTTCGAGACCATGTACGTCCCTTCCTCCACGGGCGGCACCTGGCCGCCCCGGCCAATCTGCCATTGGCAAGGCCGGGCGGCAAGCCGCGCGTTTCCATGTGATATGGGAACTCAGTCAGCCAGAAGCCCGACGATTTCGCGGACTTTTTTCATCGTCTCCTCCGCGATCACGGCCGCGCGCTCCCCGCCGTCACGCAGAACTTTGTCCACATAGGCGGGATCAGCGGCGATGCGCCGCATCTCCTTGCCGATTGGCTCCAGCGTGGCTACGGCGAGATCGGCAAGTGCCGGTTTGAAATCGGAGAACTGGCGCCCGCCGAATTCGGCGATCACCTGTTCGCGCGAAATGTCTGCCAGGGCGGCATAGATGCCGATCAGATTCTCCGCCTCAGGCCTTCCCTCAAGGCCTGCAAGGTCGCTCGGCAGCGGTTCGGGATCCGTCTTCGCCTTCCTGATCTTGCGGGCGATGGCGTCGGCATCGTCGGTAAGGTTGATGCGCGAAAGATCCGACGGGTCGGATTTCGACATCTTCTTCGATCCGTCGCGCAAGCTCATGACCCGTGTCGCCGGCCCCTCGATGAGCGGTTCGGTAAGGGGGAAGAACCCGCTCACCTTCTCCTCGCCGACGGCCATCTCCACCCCGTATCCGAGCTCGGCTATGCGCGCGGAGAAATCGTTGTTGAACTTCTGGGCGATGTCGCGGGTCAGTTCCAGATGCTGCTTCTGGTCCTCGCCCACCGGCACGTGGGTCGCGCGATAGACGAGAATGTCGGCGGCCATCAGGCTCGGATAGGCGAGAAGGCCGAGAGAGGCGTTTTCGCGATCCTTGCCGGCCTTGTCCTTGAACTGCGTCATCCGGTTCATCCAGCCGATGCGGGCGACGCAGTTGAATATCCAGGCCAGCTCGGCATGCTGGGGCACCCGTGCCTGGTTAAAGATGATGCTTTTTTCGGGATCGAGCCCGCAGGCGAGATAGGCCGCCGCGATGGCACGGGTCTGATCCGCCAGGTCCTCATGCACCAGCGTCGCCGTCAGGGAATGTAGGTCGACGACACAGTAAATGCACTCATAGGTGTCCTGCAGCGTGACGAACTTCTTGAGGGCGCCGAGATAGTTGCCGAGGTGCAGATTGCCTGTCGGCTGTATTCCGGAAAAGACGAGCTGCCTGAATTCACTCATGGGCATTCCCTGAAAGCTTTACGCCGCGCGCCGCGCGAAGCGAGGCCGTGGCGCTTATGAACGAGCCCGCACGCGCAATCAAGCCCTACGCCTCCGCAGGGCGGTGGCGAGCTCCTGCCGGTCCACCGCGCCCGTTAGCAGCGCGAGCGCCAGATAGACCACCGCTGCGGCGGCTATCACGACCAGCACTGCGATCGCGCGTAGGACGACAGTTGCCTCTTCGAGCGGCGCGATCACAAGCACGTCCAGCCCATAGGCAACAATGCCCATGGCCGCGCTAGCGAGGCAGATCATCGCCACCCGGCGCAACGTGATGCCGGACGGGCGGAAGGCATTGCGCCGCCACAGGGTCACGGCAAGAAGCAGGACATTGACCCAGGACGATACCGAGGTGGCAAGCGCGATCGCCACGTGCCCGAGCCAACGGAACAGCACCAGGCTCATCGCGATATTGACGATCACGGAAATCAGCGAGAACCACATCGGCGTCCTCATGTCCTCGCGTGCAAAAAATCCTGGCTGGAACACCTTCACCAGCACATAGGCCGGAAGCCCGGAGGCGAAAGCGGAAAGCGCGGAGGCCGTCATGGCCGTGTCGTGCGCGGTGAAGGCGCCCCGCTCATAAAGCAGAGCGACGATGGGGCCCGGAAGGACCATCAGCCCCACGGCCGCCGGCACGGTGAGGCCGAGGGCGAACTCCAGGGAGCGGTTCTGTAGATGCTGCGCCTCGCGCTGGTTGCCGGCCTTCAGCGCACGCGCAAGCTCCGGCAGAAGCACGACGCCCACGGCGATGCCGATGACGCCCAGCGGAAGCTGATTGATACGGTCTGCAAAGTTCAGAAGCGCGATCGCCTTGTCCTGGGCCGAGGCGATGATCTGGCCGATGAGCAAATTGATCTGCATGATGCCGCCGGTCACCAGCGCCGGAGCCATAAGCACCAGCACGCGCCGCACGGCCGGCGTCAGGCGCGGGCGGCGCAGCCGCAACGTGAACCCGGCCTTGCGCACGGCGGCAATGAGGATCGCAAGCTGCGCGATGCCGGAGATGAACACGCCCCATGCGAGCCAAAGCCCCGTGAGGCGGGCGGGCAGTTCAAGAAGCAGGCACAGCGCCAGCGCGGCGGACAGAATCACGTTGAGCAAGACCGGCACCAGGGCGGCGAGAAAAAAGCGGCGCATGGAATTCAGGATGCCTGAAAGCATCGCCACCAGCGACATGCAGGCAAGATACGGAAACATGATCCGTGTCATGACGACCGTGAGGTCGAACTTTTCCGGATCGTCCAGAAAGCCGGGCGCAACCAGCGTGCTTACCAGGAACGGCATGAAGATCATCGCGACAGCCGTCAAAGCCAGAAGCGCAGCCAGAAGCGCAGCCAGCACATGCTCGCCGAAATGCCGGGCCGCCTCCATCCCGCCGCCTTCCAGTTCCTTGGAGAACAGAGGCACGAATGCCGTGTTGAAGGCACCTTCGGCAAACAGCCGGCGGAAGAGATTCGGGAAACGGAAGGCGGCATAAAAGGCGTCGGTTACCGGCCCCACGCCAAGGGCTGCGGCAATCAGCGCCTCACGTACGAAACCCAGCATGCGGCTGGCCATGGTGGCGCTTCCCACGCTGGCGAACTTAGCGACAAGGCTCATGCGCGCCGTCCCCTGCCCATGGCCGTAGACGGTGAGGAGGTTGAATGCATTGTGGGGATCACGGACGGCTGCCTCGCTTTGGCGCAATGCCGGGAAAAAGGGATACGGATATCCCGGACGGAATTAAGCAACAACAATAACTTAGATCCTTTCCGTGTTTCCGGGAAGTTTGGAAAGGATCTTGCCACATTCTTCCCTGCCGCCATTACGCGACCGCCGCCTTCGCGCGCGAGCGGCTGCCGCGCAGGCGCCGGCCGTTTTCCAGCACATCCAGCAGTTCGCGGCGGATCGCTTCCATCCGGTCGGGGTTCTCGATCTTCGCGCCGGTCAGATCGGTGACATAGAACGTGTCGATCACCTTTTCGCCGAAGGTGGTGATGTGCGCCGAGGCTATGTCGAGCGACAGGTCCGACATCGCGCCTGTCACTTCCGAAAGCAGGCCGGGCCGGTCAAGACATTCAAGCTCAATCACCGAGAAGCGGTTCGACAAGGTGTTTTGCACCTCGGCGCGCGGCTCGACGCGGAAGGTTCGCGGACCCCGGCGTGGCTTGACGCGCTTCTCGATTACATCCGGCAGGTAGGTCTTGCCCGACAGCACATCCTGGATGAGCTGCCCCACCCGTTCGGCCCGCCGCCGTTCGTCGTCGTCGAAATCGAACTGACGGCTGATGAGGATCGTATCGAGCGCCCGTCCGTCGGCGGTGGTGAAAATCTGGGCGTCTACGATATTGGCTCCGGCGGCCGCGCATGCTCCGGCAATGATCGAGAGCAGCCGAGGATGGTCCGGCGCAAGCACTGTGATCTCCGTCACAGCCTCGAAGGCGTGCGGCTCCACCATGGTGGAAAGCGCCCTGCTCCCGCGATCGGCGTCGCGGATGAATTCGGCGTGCCGCACCTGGTCTGCCGTATCCACGGTCAGTAGATAATTCTCGTAATGCAGTTCGGCGTAGCGGCGCGCTTCCTCCGCCGTCCAATCCCTGGCGGTAAGCGCCTCGACAAGCTGGTCGCGCGCGGCATCCGCCCGCGCGGCGCGGGAGGTCACGGAGAAGCCGCCGGTAAGCAGGAGCTCCGTCTCGAAATAGAGGGTGCGCAGAAGCTGGCCCTTCCAGCCGTTCCACACGCCGGGGCCCACGCCACGAATGTCGCAGACGGTGATGACAAGAAGCAGCTTCAGCCGCTCCACCGACTGCACGATGTCGGCAAAGTCCTGGATCGTCTTACGGTCGTTGAGGTCGCGCATCTGCGCGATCATGGACATGGTGAGATGCTGTTCCACCAGCCAGGCCACCATTTCGGTCTGGGCCTTGTCGAAACCCATATGCGGGCACAGCCGCCGCGCGATGCGGGCGCCTGCAACCGAGTGGTCCTCCGGCCGTCCCTTGGCGATGTCATGGAAGAGGAGGGCAGCATAAAGCACCTCGCGCCAAGGCTTGAGACTCGGCATGAGCGAATGGATGAGCGGATGCAACTTCTCGCATTCGCCGCGTTCAATCTCGGCCAGTACGCCGAGGCAGCGGATCAGATGCTCATCGACCGTGTAGTGGTGGTACATGGAAAACTGCATCATCGCCACGATCCTGTTGAAATCGGGGATGAGCTTGCCCAGCACGCCGGCCTCATTCATGCGGCGCATGTTGAGCTCCGGATCGCGCGGCGAGGTGAGCAGGTCCATGAAAAGCCGGTTCGCTTCCGCGTTCCGGCGCAGGTTCCGGTCGATCAGCTTGAGCGAACGTGTCAGAAGCTTCAGCGCGTCGGGGTGATACTCCAGCCCGTGCCTGTCGGCGAACCAGAACAGCCGCAGGATGTTGACGGGATCGCGCTCGAAGACGCGCTCGTCAGCCACATTGATGCGATGGTTGTCGATGACGAAGTCGCTCGTTCCCGCGAGCTTGCGCTTGCGGCGCGAGAAGGTGAGGAAGATGCGGTTGAAGCCGGGCACATGCTTGGCCTGCTCCTCCTCAAGCGCGGCGCAGAAGATGCGCGTGAGGTCTCCCACCGCCTTGGCGGTCAGGAAGTAGTGCTTCATGAAGCGCTCGACGGGGGAAAGGCCCGGATGGCTGGTATAGCCGAGCCGTTCGGCAATCTCGCTCTGGATGTCGAAATGCAGCCGCTCCTCCGCCTTTCCGGTCAGGAAATGCATGTGGCAGCGCACGGCCCACAGGAAATCCTCCGCCTTGCGGAACTGCAGGTATTCGCGGCGGGTGAAAACGCCCTTGTCGACCAGTTCCTCGGCCTCGCGTACGCGGTAGTAATATTTGCCGATCCAGAAAAGCGTATGCAGGTCGCGCAGCCCGCCCTTGCCGTCCTTCACATTGGGCTCGACCAGATAGCGGCTTTCGCCCGCCTTGGCGTGCCGGGCGTCACGCTCAGCGAGCTTTGCCTGGATGTATTCGGTAGCCGTGTCCTTGACGATCTCTCGGTCGAAGCGGGCAATCAGCTTGTCGTAAAGGGCCTCCTCGCCGCAGATGTAGCGCGCTTCCAGAACAGCCGTACGGATGGTGATGTCCGTCTGCGCGTGGCGGATACACTCGTCCACCGTGCGCGTCGCGTGGCCGACCTTTAGGCCCAGGTCCCAGAACATGTAGAGCATGTATTCGGCGACCTGCTCGCCCCAGGGCGTCTGCTTGTAGGGAAGCAGGAACAGGAGGTCGATGTCGGACCCCGGCGCCAGCGTGCCGCGCCCGTACCCGCCAACGGCGACCACGGCCATGCGCTCAGCGGCGGAGCGGTTCCGCACCGAGTAAACGTGAACGGCGGCGAATTCGTAGAGCGCGCGGATCATCTCATCCATGAGATGAGACAGGCGGGTGGCGCAAGCGGTTCCACCTCCGTCTTCCGCCAGCATGGTCTCCGCCATTTTCCGGCCGCCGATCAGGCGTTCCTTGAGAAGCTTCATCACGCGCGAGCGAGCAGCGGGCGAGGAGGCGCCTTCGGCGTCTGAAGCGATCGCCTCCAGATCGGCGCGAAGGCGTTCAGCGTCGATGATCTGGTCCAGTTTCAGGGGGACCTTTGCCATTTCGTCTTTCCCCGTTCGGCGGCGCTGTATAGCGCGTTCTCGCGGCATAAGAAACGGCATCGGCCATTTCGTGACAGCTTGTCCCGTTTGAGGCCGTCCATTATGGCGAGGCTTTCTTTCGAGGGTATGGACCGATGGAGCTTCCCGCCACGCTGCGGCAGGCAGCCGACGAAATTCTGGAGGGCGTATCCCTGCATGATCTGCGGCGAGCCGCGGAACGCCTCTCGCAGCGATATCGCGGCGAGGTCCTTGACGGGTGCCTGCATGTTTCCGACGTCCTGGCGGCAAAGGCCTATCTCGTCACGCGGCTACCCGCGACCTATGCCGCGATCCGGCAGAGCCTTGCCGAGACAGCAAGGCGCAACGCGGAGTGCCAGCCGAAGAGCCTGCTCGACATCGGCTCGGGACCCGGCACCGCGCTGTGGGCGGCACTCGAAGAGTGGCCGCAGATCGAGGAGGCGGTACTGGTGGAAGCAAGCAGTCCGATGCGTGAAACCGGGCAGCGGCTCGCACGATCGCTTAACCTGAAGCGGCTTTCCTGGCGCGCGCTCAAGGCCGAGGACCTTTCCGGCCAAGCGGAACCCGCTGAACTTGTCACGCTCTGCTATGTGCTCGACGAGCTTGCCCCCGCTTTTCGCGATCTTCTGGTCAAACGTCTCTGGACGCTCAGCCTGAGGATGCTGGTGATTGTCGAACCGGGTACGCCAGCGGGCTGGCAGCGCATTATGGCCGCGCGCGAAATTCTGCTTAAGGCCGGGGCGCATATCCTTGCACCCTGCCCCCATTACGCCCCCTGCCCGGTCGCGCCGCCCGACTGGTGCCACTTTTCGCGCCGGGTCGCCCGGTCGCGCCTGCACCGGCTAGCCAAAGGCGGCGACGTGCCTTGGGAAGACGAGAAATTCATCTATCTGGCGGCATCGCGCACCGCGACGCGGCAAGTCGGCCTGCGCGTTCTCACGCCGCCAAGAACGGCAAGCGGCGCGATCCGGCTGAAGCTCTGCGGTCCCGATGGCAAGCTGGAAGAGCGGCTCGTCACCCGGCGCGAAGGCCGAGCCTTCAAGGCCGCACGCCGGATTGAATGGGGTGACATGTTGGAGCTATAGCTCGCATGGCGACTATAGCTCCGGGATATCCGGTCAGTTGCCCAGAAGCAGCCCCTTCAGGCGATAGAGGGCATCGAGCGCTTCCCTCGGTGTCATTTCGTCCGGGTTCAATGCGCTCAGCTCTTCCCGTAGCCGGTCGGACGTTTTCCGCATCGGCGGGTCCCTGTGCATAGCCGCCGAAAACAGCGGCAGATCGTCCACGATGCGCGCAGCCTTGGACCCCGTTTCACCTTCCTCGAGCAGATGCAGGACCTCCCGCGCCCGCTCCACGACGGCGGGCGGTAGGCCGGCAAGCCGCGCCACCTGAATGCCGTAGGAACGGTCCGCCGCGCCACGCGCCACCTCGTGCAGGAAGATCACTTCGCCCTCGAATTCCTTCACCCGCATTGTCACATTGACAAGGCGGGAAAGCTTCTCGCTGAGTGCGGTCATCTCATGGAAGTGGGTGGCGAAGAGCGCACGGCAGCGGTTCTTCTCGTGCAGATATTCCACCGCTGCCCAAGCGATGGAGAGGCCGTCGAAAGTGGCGGTTCCCCGGCCGATTTCATCAAGGATCACCAGCGAGCGTTCGCCCGCCTGGTTCAGGATGGCCGCCGTCTCCACCATCTCCACCATGAAGGTCGAACGGCCACGGGCAAGATCGTCCGAGGCACCGACGCGGGAAAAGAGCCGGTCCACAACGCCAATGCGCGCTGAACGCGCGGGTACGAAGGAGCCCATCTGGGCCATGATGGCGATCAACGCGTTCTGGCGCAGGAAGGTGGACTTGCCACCCATATTGGGGCCGGTCAGGAGCCAGATCGCGCCCGCCTTCTCGCCATCCGCCGGGGAAAGATCGCAATCGTTGGCCACGAACGGTTCGCCAAGCTGCCTACGCAACGCCTGTTCGACCACCGGGTGACGCCCGGCTTCGATGTGGAAATCGAGGCTATCGTCTACGACGGGGCGGCAATAGTTTTCGCTGTCGGCAAGCGTTGCGAGTGCGGCCGATACGTCAAGAACAGCGAGCGCCGCCGCCCCGTCGCGCAGCACTTCAGACGCGGCCACCACCTCCGCCGCCAGCCGATCAAAGACCGCGAGCTCGATGGAAAGCGCCCGGTCGGCGGCGTTGGCGATCTTGGTTTCCAGTCCTGCCAGCTCGGTTGTGGTAAAACGCATGGCGTTGGCCATGGTCTGGCGATGGATGAAGCGAGCCTTGGCTTCATCCGAGTTAGTCAGCACGCCGGCATTGTTGGCCGTGACCTCGATATAATAGCCGAGAATGTTGTTGTGCCGGATCTTCAGCGAGCGAATGCCGGTCTCCTCGATGAGATCCCGCTCCATGGCCGCGATCACGCGGCGGGATTCGTCACGAAGCGAGCGCATTTCATCGAGCTCGCTGTCATAGCCCGGGCGGACGAAGCCGCCGTCGCGCTTCATAAGGGGAAGCTCGTCGGCCAGGGCGCGGGCCAGGTGGTTCGCAAGGTGAGCGGGCAACACTTCAAGGTCGCGCACCGCGCGGGACAGCTCGGCAGGCAGCTCCTTTCCCTGGAGCAGATCGCAGACGGCTCGTGCGGCCTCCAGTCCCGCCGCCAGTGCGCCGAGGTCGCGCGGGCCTCCGCGGTTCAGCGCGATACGCGACAGAGCGCGGCTAATGTCCGGGGCAGCTTTCAAAAGCTCGCGCAGCCCGTCGCGCAGCATCGCCTCATTGAGGAAGAAGGAAACAGAATCAAGCCGCTCTGCGATCGCCTCCGGGTCGGTAAGCGGCGACATCAGCCGCTCGCAAAGCAGCCTACCGCCCGCTCCCGTCACGGTGCGGTCGATGGTCTTCAGAAGGCTGCCTTCGCGCTCGCCTGAAAGGGTCCGCGTCAGCTCCAGATTGGCCCGGGTGGCCGGATCGATGAAGAGGCTCGCAGTTTCATCGTCGCGCTCGGGGCGGCCGAGCGGCGGACGCTCCGAAACCTGGGTTTTCTCCACATAGGCGACAGCGCCCGAGATGGCCGAAAGCTCCGCCCGGGAGAAGCGGCCAAAGCCGTCCAGCGTGGCCACGCCATAAAAGCGCGCAAGCCGCATGGGCGCGCTGGCCGAATCGAAGAAGGCCGGCGGCTGTGGGTTCACCATGCGCCCCAGAGTATCGAACAGGGGCCGCAAGGCAGGATCGTGATAGACCGGCTCGGCGACGATCAGCTCGCGCGGGTCGACCCGCATGATATCGGCAAGCAGCCGGTCGGGCAGAGTGGTTGCCACGCGGAAGACGCCCGTGGAGATATCGAGCCAGGCAAGCGCCATGGCATCCTCGCCACCCTTCACCCGGCCAAGCGCCATGAGATAGTTGGCTTGCGAAGGATCGAGAAGCTTCTCCTCGGTAATCGTGCCGGGCGTGACGAGACGGATGACATCCCGCTGCACGACGGCCTTGTAACCGCGTTTCTTGGCCTCCGCTGGGTCCTCCATCTGCTCGCAGACGGCCACCCGGTGCCCCAGTGCGATCAGTTTCTGAAGATAGTCATCGGCTGCATGCACCGGCACGCCGCACATGGGAATGTCTTCGCCCTGGTGCTTGCCGCGCTTGGTTAGCGTGATGCCGAGCGCACGGCTGGCGATGACCGCATCCTCAAAGAAGAGCTCATAAAAATCGCCCATGCGATAGAACAGGAGGCAGTCGCTGTTCGCGGCCTTGATCTCGATATATTGACGCATCATGGGCGTCGCCCCGTCCGCAGAAGGGGGCGGCACGGCGACAGCCTGCTGCTCGTCCACGGGCGTTTGCCTGTTCAAGGAACCCTCAGCAAAAATTCCGGATACGCGGTTTTGGCCATTTACGCACACGAAGTGTAGCCTTATGCACCGGTGTTCGGCAAAACTCCACAGAAAGCCTGTGGCGGGAGGAGAACAAGAGGCGATGGCGGATGCGAACAAGCGGGAAGGATTAGGCCCGTCGGTCGGCCAGCAGGAGGCGCTTGACTTTCATGCCACTGGCAGGCCCGGGAAACTGGAGGTCAACCCCACAAAGCCGATGGCCACGCAGCGGGATCTCTCGCTTGCCTATTCGCCGGGCGTGGCCGCGCCGGTGAAGGCCATCGCGGAAGACCCCGGAAAGGCCTTTGACTATACCACGCGCGGCAATCTGGTCGCCGTCATCTCAAATGGCACGGCAATCCTGGGCCTCGGCAATCTCGGAGCGCTCGCCTCCAAGCCGGTGATGGAAGGCAAGGCTGTGCTTTTCAAGCGATTCGCCGACGTGGATTCTATCGATCTGGAAATCGACACCACGGACGTCGATGAGTTCATCAACTGCGTGCGTTTTCTGGGCCCGTCCTTCGGCGGCATCAATCTGGAAGACATCAAGGCACCCGATTGCTTCATCATCGAAAGCCGCCTGCGCGAGCTGATGGACATTCCCGTCTTCCACGACGACCAGCACGGGACAGCCATCATCGCCGCGGCCGGTCTCATCAACGCGCTGGACCTGACCGGCCGCGACATGAAGACGGCCCGCCTTGTCTGCAATGGCGCGGGCTCGGCAGGCATCGCCTGTGTCGAGCTCATCAAGTCAATGGGCTTCAACCCGGAAAACATCATCCTGTGTGACACCAAGGGCGTAGTCTACAAGGGTCGCACCGATGGCATGAACCAGTGGAAGTCGGCTCATGCGGTGGAAACCGACAGGCGTACGCTCGCCGAAGCACTCGACGGCGCCGACATCTTCTTTGGCCTCTCCGCCAAGGGCGCGCTGACTCCCGCTATGGTACGCTCAATGGCGAAGAATCCGATCATCTTCGCCATGGCCAATCCGGACCCGGAAATCACGCCGGAGGAGGTGGCGGAGATCCGCACCGACGCGATCATGGCCACCGGGCGTTCGGACTATCCGAACCAGATCAACAACGTGCTCGGCTTCCCCTACATCTTCCGCGGCGCGCTCGACGTGCGCGCGACCACCATCAACGACGAGATGAAGGTGGCGGCGGCCGAGGCCCTTGCCGCGCTCGCGCGCCAGGACGTGCCGGACGATGTGGCAGCCGCCTATCAGGGGAACCGGCCCAAATACGGCCCCAACTACATCATCCCCGTACCCTTCGATCCCCGGCTGATCACGTCGGTGCCGCCGGCCGTGGCGAAGGCGGCGATGGAAACGGGCGTGGCGCGCCGGCCCATTCTCGACATGGAACGGTACGTCAACGAACTGTCCGCGCGGCGCGATCCCATCGCATCGACGCTCCAGCGCATTTACGACCGGGTGCGCCGCCAGCCCAAGCGGATCGTCTTCGCCGAGGGCGAGGAGGAGCAGATGATGCGCGCGGCGGTCTCCTACGTGAACCAGAAGCTGGGCACGGCCATCCTACTCGGCCGCGAGGAGCGTATACGTGAGACGGCGCGGAACGCGGGCGTCGATCTCGCCCGCCCGGGCATCGAAATCATCAATGCGCGGCTATCGCGCCGCAACGGCATCTATGCGGATTTCCTCTACGAGCGCCTGCAGCGCAAGGGCTATCTCTTCCGCGATTGCCAGCGCCTCATCAACAACGACCGCAACCACTTCGCCGCGTGCATGGTCGCGCTGAGTGATGCCGACGGCATGGTCACCGGTCTCACGCGCAACTATTCCACCGCGCTCGACGATGTGCGCCGGGTTATCGATGCCCGGCCCGGCCACCGGGTGATCGGCGTATCGATCGTGCTGGCGCGCGGGCGCACGGTGATCGTGGCAGATACGGCCGTTCACGACATGCCTGATGCCAACCAGATTGCCGATATCGCCGAGGAGACGGCGAATTTCGCCCGACGCATGGGGTATGAGCCGCGCATCGCCATGCTTGCCTATTCCACCTTCGGCCATCCGCCCGGCGAGCGTTCCGAACGCATTCAGGAAGCCGTGAACATTCTCGAGAAGCGACGGGTGGACTTCGAGTTCGACGGCGAGATGGCGGCCGACGTGGCGCTCAATCCCCGGCTGATGCATCAGTACCCGTTCTGCCGCCTTTCCGGGCCGGCCAACGTGCTCATCATGCCGGCCTTCCACTCGGCATCCATCTCGACCAAGATGCTGCAGGAGCTGGGCGGCTCGACGGTCATCGGTCCGCTGCTTGTCGGCCTCAACAAGCCGGTTCAGATCGTGTCGATGAACGCGAAGGATTCCGATATCGTCAACATGGCAGCCATCGCGGCCTACAGCGCCGACCAGTAGCTGCCTCAGCGGTTATCGAGATCCTGTACCGCGAAACGCTCCGCCTCCGCGCCGTAGTGGGCGATATAGCGCTGTGAGATCATCTCCACCGGCAGCACCACCAGCACGTCGGTGGTGCCGAAATCGTGGTCGATCACACAGCCTTCGCCGAACCTCGCACCGAGCCTTAGATAGCCCTTGATCAGCGGCGGCATGGCCGAGAGGGCGGCCCTGGCATCGACCCCCTCGGGCGGCATTAGATCCATGCAGGCGTAGCGGTGGGCCTTGGCGCGCACGTCCCAAGGCTCCTCCGCGCGGCAGAAATGGGAAAGATAGGACAAGGCTTGCGCGTGAGCGGCCGGCACGATTCCGGGGAAGGAGGCGCAGCCTGTCATGACGTCGAAACGGTAGCGTCTGCAATAGGCCCAAATGCCTTGCCACAGAAGCTCGATCGTGCGACGGGAGCGGTAGGCCGGCAGAACGCAGGAGCGTCCCAGCTCTAGAAAACGCCGCCCGTGATGGCGCTCGATCAGACGATTGAGCTCGAACTCATCCTCTGAGTAGAAGCCGCCCGTCATCGCGGCGCGCTCCTGCGGTAGAAGGCGGTAGGTGCCCACAACACGGTCTTCTGTCGGGCCAGCCGACTCGGTGTCGATCACCAGAAGGTGATCGCACACGGCGTCGAAACGGTCCGCGTCGCGTTCCTCCTGCGCCGTGATTGCCGGCAGGCGGGCGCCCAATTCCTGATGAAAGACGCGAAAGCGGACCGCCTGGGCTGCGGCGATCTCCTCTTCCTCGCGCGCAAGCCGTACCTCAAGCTGCCCAATCCGGCCCAGGACGGTCTGTTCGGCCAACGCCTCGCAGGCCCTCCTGGCAAGAGCCGGATCGGCGGATTTCTCATTCAGAGCCAAGCCCTGCACGGCTGATTCTCCCTCCATTGCCGCGGCTAGGATAGAATGGGGCTACAACAAAAGGATGGCAAGGGAGCGAGCCGGTTGGCAATGCCCTCACTTACGCGACAACGTGATCCTTCAGCGCCGCGAGCAGATCATCCGGATCGAGCGGCTTGGTGATGAATCCGCTTGCGCTGTTGGCGAGCACGCGCCTGCGGGTCGCCTCCTGCCCGTCGGCGGAGAGTACGAGGATGGGAAGGGGGGCAAGCCCGGTCTCTTCCTCATAGCGGCGGACGCTGGCGATGGCATCGAGCCCGTCCAGTACGGGCATGTGGAGGTCCATGAGCGCCAGATCGTATTCTCGCGAGGGATGGGTGAGCGCGTCGACAGCCGCCCGCCCGTTGAAAACGACCGAAACCTGATGCCCTGCCCTCGTGAGCGCCGCGCGCACCAGCATTGCGTTGATCTCGTTGTCCTCCGCGACCAGCACCCGGAGCCCGCGCCCGGCTTTCGGCTGCGCCGGATTCTCCATGTCTTCACGCCCAGGCGCTTCCGGAACGCCCGCCTCCGCCGGGCGGCCGTTGAGCAGCAGCCGCAGAAGCGTGCGTCCGCGCACCGGGCGAGCGACAAAGGCGTCGTAACCCTTGGCTCGGAAAAGGGCGATCCGCTTGCGATCGCCGGGTGAGATCAGCGTCAGCGCCTGGGCGGCGCGCAGGCCGTTCCCACGAAGCCGGCCGAGCAGATCAGCTGCCTCGTCTTCCAGCGAAGCGTCGATGAGAACGGCCTCGAACGGGGTCTTGCGGCGGCGCAGAAGCACAAGTGCGCTTTTCTCCCCATCCAGCACACGCGCCTTACCGCCATAGGCGCGCACGGTCCGGGCAAGCGCCTCTCCCTCCACCGCATACGGGGTGAGAATGACGACATCCCAGCCTTTAAGCGCGAGCGCTACATCCTGCGGCCCGGCATCGGCTTCCTGCAAAGGCAGGCACACGGTAAAGGCTGCCCCCTCTCCTGGCGCGCTTTCAACGGAGATCGTGCCGCCCATGGCTTCCACCAGCCTTCGCGTGATGGCAAGGCCGAGCCCTGCGCCGTCCTGCCGGCCGGGAGTCCCCTTGGCGGCCTGCTCGAACTCCTCGAAAATGCGCTGGGCCGCTTCGGGCTCGAGGCCGGGGCCCGTGTCATCCACCTTGAAGGCGAGCGAGGGGCGATCGCCCTGCCTGGCCCATGTCACGGTAACGAGTACGCCGCCCTCATCGGTGAACTTGATAGCGTTGCCGAGGAGGTTGAGCAGAATCTGGCGCAGCCGCCCCGGATCGGCGGTGATCGTTTCAGGCACATCGGGCGCGATATGGCAGCCAAGCCCGATCCCCTTGGCGAAGGCGCGCGAAGCGAGCAGTTCCACGACGTTCTCCACCAATTCGCGCACGGCCACGCGCTGAAGCTCCAGCTCAAGCCTCCCAGCCTCGATCTTGGAGTAGTCGAGCAGGTCTTTGATGAGCGCCAGCAGCGCGTTGGCGGAGGCGGAAATGGCGCCGATGTAGGTGCGCTGTTCCGCCGTGAGCCGGGTGCCGGCAAGCAGCGCCGTCATCCCCAGTATCCCGTTCATGGGGGTGCGGATTTCGTGGCTGACCGTGGCCAGGAAGCGCGACTTGGCCAGGCTCGCCTGCTCCGCGCGCTCGCGCGCGTTGACGAGCGCCATCTCGGCCCGTTTGCGGCTGGTGATGTCGCGCGCGATGGCCCAATGCGAGGCGGTGCCGTCGCGGTTGCGCAGGGAAAGCTCGGTCCACGCGAACCAACGCAGGCCGCCCTGCGTGTGAATGGCGACATCCGTTGTACCGAGATTTTCGCTGCCCGAGAAGCCATCCGGCACGGCCGGAACTTCTATGCCGAACTGGCCGAGTTTTTTGCCCGCAAGCTCCTGCGGCTCCATCTCCAGCAGATTAGCGAGAACGCGGTTCGCATAAAGGATGCGGCCGTCACGGTCGCGGTGCACGACAAGATCGCCCAGCGCCTCTAGAAGATCGTGGAAGCGCTGCTCGCTTTCCTGCATCTCCCACATGCGGTCGGCAAGCAGCTCGATCTGTCTTTCCACAGACTCTCCGGCGGCAGCGGCATCACGCGCTGCCAGGCGTCGATTGATCAGCCCCCACAGGATGGACGCAGCACCAAGAAGAATCGCGAAACCAGTGACCGGCCTGGCACCGCCGGTCATATGGGACAGCACCGCAAGCAACAGGATCAGGATGCCGAGGACGAGCAGACTGAGAACCGGCATTGGCCGCGCCGGCCGCGCATGCGGATCGGCGCGCAGCATACCGGCCGCCATGGGTTGTTCAAGCAACTCGTTGGTACCTGCCACCTTCATGGCGGGCAGGATACAGGCCGCGAATTACGGAAGCCTGTGGCAATTCAGCCAAATTTTAGCGTTCCGCAAAAGCCTTTCTACATCTTGACGACCAGACGGCCACGGACCTTTCCGGCAATGATGTCCTCGGCGGCCTTCGGGATGTCGCGGAAGGAAATGGTGCTGGTGAGGGCGGCAAGCCTTGCGTGATCCAGTTCAGTCCCGATACGCTGCCACGCTTCAAGCCGCGGCGGCTTGGGCGCCATCACCGAATCGATGCCGAGCAGCGAGACACCGCGCAGGATAAAAGGTGCCACGGTCGCGGGCAAATCCATGCCCTGCGCGAGGCCGCAGGCGGCGACCGCGCCGCCATAGCTTGTCATGGACAGAACATTGGCCAGCGTATGGCTGCCGACCGCATCGATACCGCCGGCCCAGCGTTCCTTGCCGAGTGGCCGCGCGGGACCCGCGAGCTCCTCCCGCGAAATGATCTCGCTGGCGCCCAGATACTTCAGATATTCCGTCTCCGCGGTGCGTCCGGTGGACGCCACGATGTGATAGCCGAGCCTGGACAAGAGGGCGATGGCGACGGACCCTACGCCGCCCGCCGCGCCCGTGACGATGACGGGGCCGCGGTCCGGCGTAATTCCATGGCGCTCGAGCGCCATGATGGCGAGCATGGCCGTGTAACCCGCCGTTCCGACAGCCATGGCGTCATGAACGCTCATGCCCTCCGGCAGCGGCACCAGCCAATCGCCGGAGACTCGGGCACGGCCCGCATAGGCGCCATAATGGGTCTCGCCTAGACCCCAGCCGTTCAGAACCACCTTGTCGCCCTCTTTCCATTCCGGATGGTTCGAGCGGACAACCGTGCCTGCTAGGTCCACGCCGGGGATCATCGGGAAGCGGCGTATAACCGGTGCCTTGCCGGTAATTGCCAGCCCATCCTTGTAGTTCACCGTCGTTGCCTCGACCGCGATGGTTACGTCGCCCGGCATCAACTCGTCCTCGCCCATCTCGACAAAGGAGACCCGTTGCTTCTTCTCCTCGTCGCGGGTGATGAGAACAGCTTCGAAACGTTCGCTCATAATGCTTCTCCGTCTGGGCCCGATGGGCATTCAGGCTGAGGATCTTTTCCGCACAGAGTCAAAACCCAACATCCTTTGAGACGCTTTCACGGTCCAGCGGGAAGAGACGCGCCTCCACCAGCACCCGC
Source organism: Chelativorans petroleitrophicus (assembly GCF_025398195.1). Lineage (GTDB taxonomy): Bacteria > Pseudomonadota > Alphaproteobacteria > Rhizobiales > Rhizobiaceae > Chelativorans > Chelativorans petroleitrophicus. The sequence continues at coordinate 128,407 of NZ_JAODNV010000007.1, forward strand.
GAAGCGTCAGTGCGGGCCGGTTTCGCCGTTGAAGGCTTTATAGACGGCAATTCCCGCGGCCAGATCTTCGATGGCCGCGCCCACCGATTTGAAGAGCGTGATCTCGTCCGGGCTTTGCCGCCCCGGCCTTTCACCGCGTGAAAGCTCGAAAAGATCGGCCTTGATGTCCTGAAGCGCCAGCGCGCCCGACTTGATGGCCTGCACGATGTCGCCAGCCTCCTTGGTGGCGCCGGCGCGGGTGTCCACATAGACGGCGGAGCGTGAAATCGCAGCATCGTCGCCCTCGCGCATTGTCGGCGCATAGGCGCCCACGAGGTCCACATGGGTGCCGGGCCTGAGGAATTGGCCGCGCACCAGCGGCTCGGACGACAAGGTGGCGCAGGAAACAATGTCCGCCCAGCTCACCGCCGCGTCGAGATTGCCGGCCATGCTGGCGTGATACCCCTCGGCGCGCAGCGCCTCGGCCACTTTTTCCGCATTGGCGGGCGTGCGGTTCCAGATTTTGATCTCTCTGATCGGGCGCTGGCTGGCATGAGCCCGCGCCAGATGCGGCGCGAGCGCCCCCGCGCCTACCACCAGCAGGCGTTCGGCGTCCTCACGCGCCAGATAGGATGCGGCAAGGGCCGAGGCGCAGGCGGTGCGCCAGAGGGTCAGCCGCTGGCCGTCGATCAGGGCGCGCGGCTCGCCCGTGGCTCCGTCAAGCAGCAGATAGACGCCCATGATCGCGGGCTTGCCGATAGTGTTGTTGTCCGGAGAGACGGTGACGACCTTGACCCCGATATAGGTCTCGCCTGTTCCATTCGACGGATCGCTCCAGGCAGGCATGAGGAGAAGCGTCACATCCGAGCCCTGCGGCCGCTCCACCGTATGATGGTGGCGCAGCGGCTGCACGGCGCCGGCGCGGAACGCCTCGCGCAGGATGTCCACCAGCCCGGCATGGGTCAGGCAGCGGTCAATGTCCTCGGCGGAAATATGGATCATGCGGCAGGATCGGTGGAAGCAAGCGCCCGCTGGCCGCTGTCGTGGCGCAGCCGCTCGAGCTCCTGCGTGCGTTCGCGTGCAAGCCGCCGGTACCGCCCCTGCCGGACCCAGGTGACCGCGCCGCCGACAATCACGCCGAGAATGAGGGCTAGGAAGAGATGAACGAATAGAGGCAGTTCGATCGTCAGGCCGGGATTCCCCGGATTGAACGGGTCGAGCGTGAACGGTGTCATCGCTCGGTTGGCGACCGCAAGGGCAACGAGGATGATCGCCAGCGGTACGACAACTACGGCGATGATGACCCGGTGCAGCATAGAGAGCGCCTTTAGCTGTCGGCGTTCAGCCGTTCGCGCAGCTCCTTGCCGGTCTTGAAAAAGGGAACCCACTTTTCCTCGACGTAGACGGTCTCGCCGGTTCGCGGATTGCGTCCTTTCCGCGCCGGGCGGTTCTTCACCGAAAAGGCGCCGAAGCCCCTGAGTTCGACGCGATTGCCCTGGGCGAGGGCTTCCGTAATCTCGTCAAAGATCGCGTTGACGATATTCTCCACGTCCCGCAGGAACAAATGCGGGTTGCGGTTCGCAATGGTCTGCACGAGCTCGGACTTGATCATGGCTTCGGTTCCGCCGCTTCTGGTTGCCTAGGCTGCCAGATAGTGAACTGAATTATCTATGTTTTCAATCCGGCAGGGCCATTCGTTCAGGTTGCCAGAGCGACAAGAGGCCGTCAAGAAAGATGCGTTTCCCGGCAAGCTGGTCCCAAATGTCGCCGGACGGCAGGCCGAGAAGCCGTGCCGTCCACTGCGCCGCAAAACCCGGCAGGAAGAGTGAGCCGTCAGCGTTGCGCGGCTTCCATTCGACGATCTCCAGTTCCGCGCTCACCCCCTGCTCGACAAGCCAGTCCTTTGCCTCGCGCACGCCGCCGAGCGCATCCACGAGTTTCAGCTGAAGCGCCTGGCGCCCCGTGAAAATGGAACCATCGGCGAGGGCCAGCACCTCATCCCGCGGAAGCGCGCGCCGGTCAGCGATGAGATCGACAAACCAGTTGTAGCTGTCCCGCACCATCGCCATGAGCATTTCGCGCTCTTCCTGGGTTGTCGGGTTGAAGGGCGACGGTTCGGATTTAAGCGGCGCCGACTTCACTTCCTCCACCTTCACGCCGATCTTGTCCAAGAGCCCGGTGATCTGCGGATACTGAACGATGACGCCGATGGAGCCGACGATGGAGGTTTGGCGCGCGACGATATAATCAGCGGCGGACGCAACCATATAGCCCGCCGAGGCTGCCAGCGTGCCCACCTGTGCGACGACCGGCTTTTCCTCCGCCAGCCGGCGGACCGCCTCGAAAATGGCTTCACCGCCCGCCGTGGTGCCGCCGGGCGTGTCAACTGTCAGGATGACCCCCTTGACCGCGCTCGACTCGCGCACGCTTTCCAGAAGGTCGAGAAGTTCTTCGTCTTCAAGGATCGTGCCTTCAACGCGCACCTGCGCAATGTGCGAGCTCGTAAAGGAGAGTGCGTCGCCAAACAGCCAGCGCGCGGTGGCAAGAAGCGCGAATGCGATAAAGAGGAATGTGGCAGCACGCCAGAAGGTCACCTTGCGCCTCAGGCGCCGCCGGTCGATCAGGTCGTCGGCTCGGGTGGACATGGGAAAGCCTCGCAACTGTCGCAAATGCTGTTCGGCTTGCCTTTTAGACGAAGCCACGCATATGAGCTACCGTGTTTCGCGCCCTCGTGATCACAACTCATCGCCAAGTATTTGAGCTTCGCGCAAAATAGCCATATTACAGTTGCAACGGCGACACCGGGCGGGGGCCGGCCAGCTGCAAAACCATGGGCGGCAGGAGCTTGCCGGCGGCGGCCTTTCGACGGGCGCGGAAGACTCGCGGCCTCTATCTGGAGCGAGCGGATGACGAGCGCGGTCATGGCTGAAGTGGACGAAAGCGGGGCGCATGCAATCAAGCGCAGCGAGCGCGGAGCGGAAGCTTTCGCGCGCGCCAGGCGGCATTCGCGCCTCGTGCGCGTCCTGAAATTCGTGCTGCCCGGAGCGGCAATCGTCATCACCGCGCTGTTTCTCGGCTACTCCCTTCTGTCATCGGCCGGCTGGGGCGGAGTCGATCTCGGCTTGACCTCCATCGAGAACGGCGAGCTGGTGATGCGGAATCCCTCGCTCGACGGCTACACCCGCGAAAATTTGCCCTACAGCATGACGGCCGAGCGCGCGCGCCAAGCCGTGGGAGACGAAAACGGAGCGATAAGGCTGGAGGGGATCCAGGCTTCGCTGCCGCTCGATGAGACCGACCGCGCCACGCTGACGGCGCGTTCGGGCGTCTTTGACCGGCAGAAGGACCGCCTGACACTTTCAGAAGGCATCACGATGACCACTACCTCCGGCATCGTCGCGCGCCTGCAGTCGGCCGAGGTCGATATCGGCGCAAATGTCCTGAGCTCCGACGAGCCGGTGCAGATCGAGATGGAAGGAATGCGCCTGCGCGCGGACACTTTCCGCGCCAGCGACGGCGGCAACAAGCTAATATTCGAGAATCGCGTGCGCATGGAGCTGGATCCAGCCACGATCAGGCAAAACCGGGAAGAGGAGAGCGGAAACGATGAATAGCAGGCCCCACATGCTGATGATTCTTGCCTTGGGGCTCCTCTTCCCGCCCGCGGCCTTGGCGCAAGAGGGTCAAGCTGGCGCGACCCGGCTCAACCTTTCGAGCGACGAACCGATCCAGATCGAAAGCGACCGGTTCGAAGTGGATGAAAGCAAGAATATCGGCGTCTTCATTGGCAATGTGTCGGTGGTGCAGGGCGCGACACTGCTGAAGACGGCGCGCATGACGGTCCATTACGCCAAAAGCAATGGCTCTGCGACTACGGGCAGCGCACAGATCGAGCGCCTGGAGGCGGAGGGCGGTGTCTACCTTAAGTCCGAAGGCCAGGTAGCGACCGGCGATCGCGGCACCTTCGACATGAAGACCGAGGTGCTCGTACTGACCGGTGATGAGGTCGTGCTGACGGAGGGCAAGAACGTCATCGTTGGCTGCGCGCTAACCGTTCAGATGAAAACGGGACACGCAACGCTCGAAAGCTGCAAGAGCGGCGAGTCGCCTGGCCGTGTGAGAATGCTCCTGACGCCCGAGTCCCAGAACTGACGGCGATCCAGTGACCATCCATCCCAGCAAGCGCAAAAACGGCAGGGCGCCGGAAACGACGCCGGGTCCCGATCTGGAGCGTTACAAGGGCACGCTGATCGCCCGCGGCCTGACCAAGTCCTACAAGAACCGCCAGGTCGTTAGCGGCGTGTCCTTTGGCGTGCGTGCAGGCGAAGCCGTCGGCCTTCTAGGCCCCAACGGCGCCGGAAAGACCACCTGCTTCTACATGGTCACCGGGCTCGTGCCGGTCGATCAGGGAAGCATCCACATCGATGGCCACGACGTTACGGCCATGCCGATGTACCGGCGGGCGCGGCTTGGCGTCGGCTATCTGCCCCAGGAAGCCTCCATCTTCAGGGGCCTGACGGTGGAAAAGAACATCCGCGCCATTCTCGAGGTGGTGGAAAAAAGCCGCAAGGAGCGCGAACGTACGCTCGATGCGCTGCTCGAGGAGTTTCACATCAGCCATCTGCGCAAAGCCCCCGCCATCTCCCTTTCAGGGGGCGAGCGCCGGCGGCTGGAGATTGCGCGGGCGCTGGCCAGCCGGCCGAATTTCATGCTGCTCGACGAACCCTTCGCAGGCATCGACCCGATCGCCGTGACCGATATTCAGCAGCTCGTCAAGCACCTGACGGCGCGCGGCATCGGTGTGCTGATCACCGATCACAATGTGCGCGAGACATTGGGCCTAATTGACCGGGCCTACATCATACATGCCGGCCAGGTGCTTACCCACGGCAGGCCGCAGGACATTGTCGGCAATGCCGACGTGCGCCGCCTCTATCTCGGCGAAGGCTTTACGCTCTGAGCGGCTTGCGTCCGCTCAAATCCACCGGTCCGCGCGTCCAGCCGAGACATCCCGCTGGCAGCAGCGATCCGCCGACCACCAAAGCCCCTTGGGCGTAGAGCCTCAGCGCGTTCGTGCCCTCCGGCACCTCGATCGCCCAAACCTGGTCGGAAGGATCCGACCAGACGAGCCGGCCTGCCACGGCGTTCATCGCCGCGGCGGCCTGCCCAGGCGTGACGCCTGGCCTGAACACTACCAGCAGAGGGCCCTGAGCGAGGCCCGCGGGAGGCAACGATGCCCAGGTCCCGCCCGCCAGAGTGAGGACGATCAAGGTAGCGGCTGCGCCCGGCCGGGTGCCGGAGCCCGGCTTGTCCGTCCGCAGAAGCCAGCCAACGGCAAGCGGCAGGATTCCAAAGACGATGAACCAGGCCAGATCCCATACCAGCGGTGTGGCGGAATCCATCCGGATGCGATGGATGCCGAGAAACCAATGGGAAGCGAATGCATCGAGAATGTGCCACACGCCTAGGCCGATCAGTGCGCAGGCGGCCAGAAACCGGTCGGCCCCTGGTGCCGCGAACTCCTCATGGGAACGCCACAGCAGATAAAGGCCCGCGAAGCCGATCAGATACATGAGAAGGTGGAACAGCCCGTCCGCCATGATCTGGAAACGGAGATCATCGAACCGTCCGCCCCGCAGCCCGGAAAGCAGGTGGTGCCACTGCAGCACCTGATGCAGCAGAATGCCGTCGAAGAACCCGCCGATGGCAAAGCCCAGCATGTAGCCAGCCCAGCCGAGGGCGGGTGAGAAGCGGTTAGACGGGCGCGTTCTGTCTGCAAGGGCTATCATTCGGGTTCACACGATGGGCCAAGGTGCGGTCCGTAACCCGCTCCTGCCTGCGCCTGTTCCCAGGCTCGCCATGCGGATTTTCCGACTGCCATTGACGCCAGCGTGACGCGCTTCCTTGACAAGCAAATCCCAGGCCAGTTTTATCTGCCCCGCGCGGGTATCGTTCAGGAAGCGTGCATGTCGCTGTCCCCCAAATTGCAACTGCGGCAGACTCAGTCGCTGGTCATGACACCGCAATTGCTGCAGTCGATCCGGCTACTGCAGCTCACTCACACCGAGCTGGAGCAGTTCATCGCCTCCGAGATCGAATCCAATCCCCTGCTTGAGCGCGATGAACGCGGCGACCGCGAGGCCGAGATGGAGCTGGAGGGGACAGGGGGTGAGTACGACGCTCTCCCCTATAGCGCCGCCTCAATGGCGGAGCGGCTCGACAGCTCGCTCGAAAACCTGTTCCCCGACGATCCCGGTGTGCAGGAGACCATTGGTCCGGACCTCTCGGCGCAATGGCGGTCGGCAGCCGGCAATGGGATTGCCGCGGCCGGCAATGACGACTTCAACCTGGAAGCGGTGGCGGCTGCGCCGGTCACGCTGCGGGAGCACCTGCGCGAGCAGATCGCCTTCGCCTTTCACGATCCCGCCTCCCGTATTCTGGCCGAAGCGCTGACCGAGGAGCTTGACGAGGCGGGCTACCTTGCCGCTGACCTGGACGAGATCGCGCTCCGCGCCGGCGCGGACCGCGCGATGCTGGATCGCGTCCTGGAAACGTGCCGAACCTTCGATCCGCCGGGGCTGTTTGCGCGCGACCTTGCCGATTGCCTGGCCCTTCAGCTCAAGGCGCGAGATCGGCTGGACCCCGCCATGCAGGCGCTGCTTTCCCATCTCGATCTGCTTGCTCGGCGCGATTTCCGAACGCTGAAGCGGCTGTGCGGCGTCGACGAGGAAGATCTGGTGGACATGCTGGCCGAAATCCGCACGCTGGATCCCAGACCCGGCGCAGCCTTCACCAGCGGGACGGCCGACCCGATCGTGCCAGATGTCATCGTGCGCAGGTCCGCCGATGGCAGCTGGGCCGTGGAGCTCAATCCGGAGGCGCTGCCGCGGGTCTTGGTGGATGAAACCTACTTCGCCACCGTGTCCGCCCGCGCCAGGGGCGAGGAAAAGCTGTTTCTTTCCGAGTGCCTGCAGAATGCCAATTGGCTCGTCCGCAGCCTCGATCAGCGCGCCCGCACCATTCTCAAGGTCACGTCCGAAATCGTGCGCCGGCAGGATGCTTTTCTAACGCATGGCGTGCGCCATCTGCGCCCGCTCAAGCTGCGCGACGTGGCTGAGGCGATCGGCATGCACGAATCGACGGTGAGCCGCGTGGCCGCCAACAAATACATGATGACGCCGCGCGGCGTCTTCGAGCTGCGCTACTTCTTCACCACGGCCATCGCCGCGGCGGATGGAGGTGACGCGCATTCGGCGGAGGCCGTGCGAGACCGCATCCGCGATCTGATCGAGGCGGAGGACGCCTCGTCCGTGCTCTCCGACGATGCCATTGTGGAGCTGCTGCGCAGCGAAGGTGTGGATATCGCCCGCCGCACCGTCGCCAAATATCGGGAGAGCATGAACATTCCCTCCTCGGTGCAGCGGCGCCGCGAAAAGAAGGCTATGGCGGGCGCGGTGGCATAAAGGGTGGTTTGCAGGGCGCGGCAGAATCCCTCACCACCCTCGATTGACAAGCACGGACGGAAGCACTAGAAGCCCGCCCCCATGAGCGGCTGGGTCGGCGACACGATCTCCTGGTTAGTGGCGGCCGAAGCCCAGCCAGCAGTAGACGCCGGAGTACCCTGTTTTACCGCTTAGAAGCCTTGTGCGTGCGGGTCACCTGTATAAACTCTCGGACGTTGAACCCCTGACCAGGAAAGGTCGTTTTCCCATGAGCCTCCGCATATCTGGCAAGCACATGGACATAGGCGACGCGTTCCGGACGCGGATCGAAAGCAGAATCACCGAAGCAGTGGAAAAATATTTCGATGGCGGCTTCTCCGGACGCGTGACTGTGGAGAAGGAGAGGGCGGGCAGTCGTTTTTCCGCTGACTGCACGGTTCACCTCGACACTGGTGCCGTTCTCCAGGCCACCGGTGAGGCGCAGGACCCGCAGATCGCCTTCGACGCCGCCGCCGAGCGCATCGAAAAAAGACTGCGCCGCTACAATCGCAGATTGCGGTCGCATAGCCCCGCCCACCGGGGCAATGGAGTGGCGGAGAGCGATATGACCTATCGCGTGGTCGCACCGGTTCCCGACGACGATGACGAGGTGCCGGAGGATTATGCACCGACCGTGGTGGCCGAGACGCGGCTTCCGCTGAAAACCATGTCGGTCGCTGCCGCTGTGGAAGAGCTGGACATGAAGGACAGCCCGGTTTTCGTCTTCCGCAATGCCGGAAACAACCAGGTGAACATTGTTTATCGGCGGGCCGATGGCAATATCGGCTGGATCGATCCCTCGGTGGCCAGCGGCGGATGATCATTCCGCCGGGTTTGGGGCGCGGCCGAAGCAGAGGATGCTGGAAATGGATCTGAGCGATCTGATCGAGGTCTCGGCGATACTGCCGGCCTTGAAAGCGAATTCCAAGAAGCAGGTCTTGCAGTTACTTGCCGAAAAGGCAGCCGAGGTGACCGGTCTTCCGGAGCGCGAAATCTTCGACACGATTCTGCAGCGCGAGCGCCTGGGCTCCACCGGCGTGGGCAATGGCATCGCCATTCCGCACGGCAAGCTGCCGGGCATCCAGCGCATCACGGGTGTCTTCGCACGGCTGGAGACGCCGGTGGACTTCGATTCTCTTGACGACCTGCCCGTCGATCTTGTCTTTCTTCTCCTGGCGCCCGAAGGGGCCGGCGCAGACCATCTCAAGGCCCTGTCGCGGATTGCGCGCGTGCTGCGCGACACTGATACGACAGCGAAGATCCGCGGCACCAGGGACGCCGCCGCCATCCACACATTCCTCGCCCAAGCACCGGCTTCAAACGCGGCCTGAAGAGAAGAAAACGGACCATGTGAACCGGCCCTTGGCCGGCCGCTTTCCCGTCCGGCGAGCCAGCTATGCACGACCGGCGCGCCGCCATCTTGGCAGGCTTGGCGCGGCTCGAATCATTAACGTCGCCTTAAGCGGAATTTTAGAACTTCGCGATAGGCCTCGCCGCAAAGGCGAGGTCTTATATGCGTGCTGTGTTTCTGATCCTGTTGCTGGCGCTTGCGGGATGCGCCACCGCGCCCCGCAATATCAACAACGCCTGTGCCGTCTTCCAACAGCGGGATGGCTGGTTCAACAACTGGTATAACGCCGCCAAACGCACCGAACGCGCCTATGGCGTTCCGGTATCGGTCCTCATGGCGACCATCAGGGTGGAATCCGGCTTCAAGAGCAATGCGAGGCCGCCACGCAAGAAACTGCTCGGCTTCATCCCTTGGAAGCGCCCCTCAAGCGCCTATGGCTACTCGCAGGCTCTCGACGGCACCTGGCAGGAATACAAGCGCGCGACGGGCCGTTACGGTGCCAGGCGCAGCAATTTCGCGGACGCGATCGACTTCGTTGGATGGTATCACCGTCGCAGCCACGAACGGAACGGGATCGCGCTGAACGACGCCTACAATCTCTATCTTGCCTACTATTCCGGGCACAGCGGCTACGCCAACGGCTCCTGGAAAGGCAATCCGGCCATACAGCGCGCGGCACAGAAAGCTGCCTCCATGGCCCAGACCTACGACGCGCAAATCCGCTCGTGCAGGCTCTAGCCGCTCCAGGGGGAGCGAGCCACCGGCTGCCGTAAAATGCCCGTCCGGCCCTACGCGGCCGACGGACCGGGATCGTCAAAGCCGTCCGGACCAGCATGCATTGGCTGCGGCCGATCTTGCGCCGCGCCGCGGATCAGCCTCAGCTTCGGTCTCCCGCGCGCTGGTTCCGCAAGCCGATCCACCGCCTGCTTTTCGCGCCGTGCTGCCTCGGGCTGGTAGCAGACTTTCTCGAGCCTGATCCGCTCTTCCGCCCCGTCATAATTGATCAGGCTGATTTCCTGGCCTTCCGAAAGCCCGAGGAGCGCGAGCCCCCGCAGGATGGTGATCGGCAGGAACAGGCCCACGGGCGCGTTCATCTGGTCGTGCGAGATTATCCGCGTGTCCGGGTCGCGGCCATTCACGCTGAAGGTGACGCGGCTGTTCAAGGTGGCCACGTTCTCAGGCACATCGTCACGGAACATGACAACCGCGCTCTCAAGCTTTCTTTTCAGGAGCCGCGCAAGAGCATCGTCCGGGTCGGGGCAGCGGTCGCGCATGACTTCGAGGATGGTGAAGTCCTTAGTGGTGAGGATGCATTTCTCGTTCGGCATCGCAGTTCTCCATCGCTCCATCGCGGGAGCCGTTACGTTGAAACGAATTGGAGAATCCCCTGCCCGCGCGTGCGGAGCAGGGGCTAGAAGCCTGCGATGAGGCAGCCCCCGAACAAAGACAGGCGGCACGGCGGCGGAATGGCCCTCGTCATACCACCGCCCCGAGTTCGACATCGGTGTGCTCGGCCGCGACACTGGCCGGTGCCTTCACGCTCATCACGGTGAGCCGATGGGCACGTCCGTCGCGGGCAGTCCAGTCGATGGACTGACTGGCCGAGAGGCCGATCAGCGCGGCCCCGATCGGGGTGAGAATCGAAATCTTGCCTTCGGCGATATCAGCCTCGCCGGGGAAGACCAGCGTCACGTCGCGCTCTTCTCCCGTGTCAGTCTTGAACCGCAGGCTCGATCCCATGCGGACGACGTCGTCCGCGATCACCGCGTCGGCAACCACATGCGCGCGGTTGAGTTCCGCCAGAAGCTGCTCGGCCACTTCCGGGTTCCTCGCCATATGGGACTCGGCGAGCCGCGTCAGCCTCTCATAGTCGGTGCGTGTAATCTTGATAGCGGGCTTACGCCGTCTCTTCGTCTCAGAAACCATCTCACGCCTCCTTGAAAACTGCCTCTCAGCGCATCCTTTGCGCCGATGCGGTCGAGTTATTGTGTTCTTGTGTCGGGAACTGTGTCGCGTACCCGGCCTCGTCTTTCCCGCGGTGCGGGAGACTGGCCTGTTATTGCCCCGCGGCCGGGGCGCGCGACGCGACCTGGCCGGGGGTCAAGTGCCCGCGATGGGGCACACCCTGTAAAACGTAAGGAAATGGCGCGCAGTCTTGTACATGTATCAGAGGTGGGCCTTCGGGAGGAGAAAGTCAAGCTATCCGGCGCGCCGGCAGCGTCACGATCGAAGGCGAGGGCCTAGCCGTGGAAGGCAAGCAGCCCCAGCCCGAACAGGAAAGCGAGGATCACCGTGAGCGAGTCGTAGCCCACGCCGCCCAGGGTGGCGTCGCGCCGCTCTAGAAGGCCGATCAGGAATATGGCAATGAGCACCGCGCCGATGAGTGCCGAGAGCACCTCGAACTGCCCCAGCTCGCCGATCACCGGGCCCCCCGCATAAACCGCGTCCGCAAGCACGAAGAGCGAGAGATTGACGAAGTTCGTCCCCAGAATCTGGCCGAAAGCCATTTCGTAGCGGCGGATGCGCACGGACTGCACGACGGTGCTGAGTTCCGGCGTCGAAGTCGCGATGCCGATCAGTGCAAATCCGACCAGGCCGGAGCCGAGGCCCGACTGTTCCGCGATCGCATCCCCGGTCTGCGACAGCGCATAACCCGCTAGGAAGATCACGAGCCCTAGGCCGCCTGCCCTCCAGATCGCAGCGCGAAGCGATTCCTGAAGAACGGCCTCGCTCTTCGTTTTATCGCGCACATCTTCCGCCTCGTCGCTCACCGTCCAGGAGCTGCGGTGCCCATAGCCGGACGCGAGCCAGAAAGAGCCGACGCTGACGGCCGTGATGCTCACGCTCCAGACGCCCACGCCAAGAAACCGGACATCGCCCACCGTGACGGCAATGGCGATCATGATGAGCACCAGGATGCAAAGCACGCTCATCATGAGCGTGGAGGGGCTGGCGACCACCGATGTCAGGGCGCCGGCGCGCACGAGCGTGTCGCCGATGGCCAGAAGAAAAATGTTGATGGCTGCGCTGCCAAGGAGATTGTTCAGGGCGAGGGCCGGATTGCCGATCGATGAGGCCGTGATCACGTTGGCCACCTCCGGCAGGGACGTGATCACCCCCAGAAGCAGCATGCCGGCGAAGACCTGCCCCAGCCCCGTCAGGTGGCTGATCCGGTCCACATGAAGCGTGAGCCGTGTTCCGCCCCACCAGACGGCGCAGCTTGCGACGAGAAATATGGCCGCGTTGATCCCTATCGGGTTCTGGTGAGTATCCAGCAGCAACGCGCACTCCGCTATTTTACCGGTGAATGCCGCCGCCCCGATTCAGGTTGCATCCCGGGGACCTGCCTAGAACGTCTCGCCACGTCGGCCATCTCGCTGCCGGCGTGAATAGCTAGCACTCGCGCCGCGAGGTGTTATCCGGAACCAAGAATTTCTTGAAGAAATCTGGAGCGGGCGATGGGGATCGAACCCACGACATTCAGCTTGGGAAGCTGACGTTCTACCACTGAACTACGCCCGCGCCGTACGGAGCGGCTCTCTTCTTACACGAGGAGGAAGAGCCTAGACAAGAAGGAAAGAGGCCGCACAGCAGCCTTCCCAAGCCGGATTCGCCGCCCCTCAGGGCGCGCGAAAATGCTTCGACAGTTTCAGGGCCTGTCCCTGGTAGTTGGACTTCCTGTCCGTGCCGTAAAGCGTGCGCGGCTCCGCACTCATGCGCTCATAGATCAGCCGGCCGACGATCTGCCCATGCTCCAGGATGAAGGGCACTTCGTGGCTGCGCACTTCCAGTACCGCGCGGCTTCCCGTGCCTCCCGCCGCCGAATGGCCGAAACCGGGATCGAAGAAACCGGCGTAGTGAACGCGGAACTCCCCGACCAGCGGGTCGAAGGGCGTCATTTCCGCCGCATGGGAGGGAGGCACATGTACCGCCTCGCGGGAAACCAGGATGTAAAACTCATCCGGGTCAAGCACGAGGTCCCTGGAGCCGAAATTGTAAAGCGGTTCCCAGAAATCCGTCACGGCATAGGCCGCCTTCCGGTCGACATCAATGAGCCCCGTGTGATGTTTGGCGCGATAGCCGACGAGTCCGCCCGGCCCGCCCTCGAGATCAATGGAAAGCGCAATGCCGCCGCCGGAGATGTTCGGCTGCTCGGCCGCAACGAGCGTCTCACGCGCATGCAACGCGGCAAGATCGTCACCCGACAGCTGGGAATTGCCGCGGCGGAAACGGATCTGCGACAGTCGCGAGCCGGGCCGCACGACGATCGGGAAGGTGCGCGGGCTTACTTCGAGATAGAGCGGACCACGATACCCCGCCGCGATCTTATCGAACTCGGGACCGTAATCTGTCATCACGCGGGTGAAGATATCGAGGCGGCCCGTGGAGCTTTTAGGATTGGCCGAGGCGGAAACATCCACGGGCAGCGCCAGGCTTTCCATGAGCGGGACGATATAGACGCAGCCCGTCTCCAGCACCGCGCCCTCTCCAAGCCTGATCTCGTGCAGCTTCAGCCGCTCAAGCTTGTCGGCCACCCGGCAGCCAGGGCCAGGCAGGAAGCTCGCGCGCACGCGGTAGGCAACATCGCCGAGCCTTAGATCCAGGCTGGCCGGCTGAATCTGGTCAGGGTCGAGCGGCAGCGCCGCGGCAAGCGCGCCCTTCTCAAAAAGCGCCTCGATTTCCGTATCCGGCAGGATGCCCGCCTTCGCCAACTCTTTCCTCCGTGCAATGCCTGCCGGACCATGAATGCGCCTTGCGATTGACGCAAGTAAAACCACCGTCTAAAGAGGGCTTATCCCGTGGTGATTTGGCCGGTCGGCTTGCAGCCACGTTAAACAAGTCGCTAAAAGGCCGCGCTCGTTCCCTCGGACCGGCTTTTGCGGCCGTTTTTATGATGATGGGAAAGAGCGATGATGAAGAGATTCCGCGACGATTGGAAAGACGAAACCCGCCTTGTGCATGGCGGCACCCTGCGCTCGTCCTTCGGCGAAACCTCCGAGGCGATCTATCTGACGCAGGGCTTCGTCTACGAGAGCGCGGAGGCCGCTGAATCGCGCTTCAAGGGCGAGGAGCCCGGTTTCATCTATTCGCGCTACGCCAATCCCACGGTGGACATGCTCGAGCAGCGCATGTGCGCACTGGAGGGCGCCGAGGATGCGCGTGCCATGGCCTCGGGAATGGCCGCCGTCGCCGCCGCGCTGCTTTGTTCGCTCAAGGCGGGGGATCACGTGGTGGCGGCCCGCGCGCTCTTCGGCTCCTGCCGCTGGATCATCGAAACGCTAATGCCGCGCTATGGCATTGAATCCACGCTGGTGGACGGGCGAAGCATCGATGCCTGGGAAGGCGCGGTGCGCAAGAACACCAAGCTCTTTTTCCTCGAAAGCCCGACGAACCCTACGCTGGAGGTCTGCGACATCGCGGCAATCGCCGAGCTTGCGAACAGCATTGGCGCCCGGCTGGTGGTCGATAACGTCTTTGCTACGCCTATTCTGCAGAAGCCACTGGAGCTCGGCGCGCATGTGGTCGTCTACTCGGCCACCAAGCACATCGACGGCCAGGGCCGTTGCCTGGGCGGCATCATTCTTTCCGACAAGGCCTGGATCGACGAGCATCTGCACGACTATTTCCGCCACACTGGCCCCAGCCTTTCGCCCTTCAATGCCTGGACGCTGCTCAAAGGCTTGGAGACGCTGCCTATTCGCGTGCAGCGGCAGATGGAAAGCGCTTCCCGCATTGCCGACTATCTTGCCGACCATCCGAAGATCGCCCGCGTGGTCTATCCCGGCAGGCCGGACCACCCGCAGGCCGACATCGTCAAACGTCAGATGAAGGGCGGCTCCACCCTGATCTGCCTTGACGTCAAGGGCGGCAAGGAGAGCGCCTTTGCCTTCTCCAACCGGCTCAACATCATCGGCATCTCCAACAATCTGGGCGACGCCAAGAGCCTGATTACCCATCCGGCCACCACGACGCACAAGAACCTGGCGGAGGAAGCCCGCCTGGAAGCTGGAATCAATCCCGGCACCCTGCGACTTTCCGTGGGGCTGGAGAATGCGGACGATCTTCTGGCCGATATCGAGCAGGCGCTGGCGGGAGTGTAAGGCCTGTTTGGCTTCACAGGGCGGGCGGCGCGAAGTCACTTTGCGCGCTGGCTTCCGGCCGCCCTGGCGACACGATCAGTTCGCCGGACCCTCGGCGTTGTTCTCCTCGGCCGGCGTGTCTTCCTGCGCGGGCGCCTCCGCCGCGGCATCCTGCCCCTTAGGGCCGCCCTTGGACACGCCCACCATGGCGGGTCTTAGAACACGCTCACCGATCATGTAGCCTGCCTGCACCACCTGGACGACTGTGCCGGCGGGCACATTCGGGTTCTCGACCTCGAACATCGCCTGGTGGAAATGCGGGTCGAACTTGTCTCCCTCGGGATCGATGCGCCGCACGCCGTGGCGCTCCAGAGCGGCGAGCATGGCGCGCTCCGTCATCTCCACGCCTTCCACCAGCGCCTTCAGCGCCGGCCCGGCCTGGTCCCGCGCCTCCTGGCTGACGGCCTGCAGCGCGCGCTGCAGATTGTCCGTTACAGTGAGCATATCGCGCGCGAAATTGGTGATGCCGAAGGCGCGCGCGTCCGCCACGTCGCGCTGGGTGCGCCTGCGCAAATTCTCCATATCGGCGGCAAGCCGCAGCGCCCGCTCCTTCAGTTCCTCATTCTCCCGGGCCAGACGCACCAGGACGTCTTCCTCGGAAACGCCGGCCTCGTTCTGCTCACCCGCGGTGGATTCGGCCGCCTCGGGGGCCTGCTCCTCGGGCGCGACATTCTCGGGTGCGTTCTCGTCCTTGGGATGCGTGCTCATTCCCTGCTCATACCGTCTGATTGCTAAACCGCGCCGGATATCGATGTTCGGGGGAGCAAAATCAAGGGGTGCTCAGCCACCGAGCCCCACCCCGCCAACCGGCGCCGTACGGATATGGCTGTCGAACCCGGTGATCATCGGCCGCGCCCTGGCAATGGCGGCCTGTACCTGCGGCAGGGAGAGCGAAGCCCGGTGGCTGTCCTCGCTATCCCACACCTCCGTGACCCAGATCGCATCCACGTCGGCCTCGTCCTTGGCCACGATGTAGCTGAGGCAGCCAGGCATCTGGGTGGTCGATTCCAGCAGAATCGCGATCAGCGCGTCCCTTTGTCCCGGTACGGCACGCATCTTGCCAATCAGGCCAAACATATCCCTCTCCTCTCAATCCATTGGTTTTCAGACAATAACGGGCAGGCAACGGTGCCCGCCCAGGCCACGGTTCCTACCGCAGCATGCGGCTTACGAGCTGTGCCGTGTAGTCCACCATCGGGACAATCCGCGCATAGTTGAGCCGTGTAGGACCGATGATGCCGAGCGCGCCCACGATGCGCGCCTGCTCGTCCCTGTAGGGGGCGACCACCAGCGACGAGCCGGAGAGCGAGAAGAGCTTGTTTTCCGATCCGATGAAGATGCGCACGCCGGGCCCCTCTTCCGCGAGCTGCAGAAGCTGGATCAGCGCCTCCTTGGTCTCCAGATCCTCGAACAGGTGGCGCAGAAGCTCAAGATCGGCCTGAGCGCTGACATTTTCGAGCAGCTTGGCCCTGCCGCGCACGATGAGCCGCGCCGGAATATCCCCCTCCGCACCAGCCCAGATCGCCAGACCCTGCTCCACGAGCGACTGGGAAAGCGTATCGAGCGCAGCGCGCGTCTCCTCCTTGAGGCGGGCCATTTCAGCCCGGGCCTCCGCAAGGGTGCGGCCGCGGATATGCGCGTTCAGATAGTTGGACGCCTCGACAAGCTGCGCCGCCGTGACTCCCGCTGGAAGGTCGATGACACGGTTCTCGACATCACCATTCTGCATGACGAGAATCGCGAGCGCCTTCCTCGGCTCAAGCTGGATGAACTCGATATGCTTGAGGGGCGCTTCGGTTTTCGCGGCGATCACCAGACCGGCCCCGCGCGAAAGGCCGGAAAGCATCTGGCTGGCTTCCGTAAGCAGATGCTCCAGCGAATGGGCCTGCCCGGAAGCCTTGATCTGCGCATCTATGACATTCCGCTCCGCTTCCGAAAGGTCGCCAATCTCCATGAAGGCGTCCACGAAGAAGCGCAACCCCTGCTGCGTCGGCAGCCGCCCGGCCGAGACATGCGGCGAATAGATGAGCCCGAGCTGCTCCAGATCGCTCATCACATTCCGCACCGTGGCGGGCGAAAGGCTGGTCGGCAGAAGGCGGGAAAGATTGCGCGAACCGACCGGCTCCCCGTGCTCGAGATAGCTTTCCACGATAAGGCGAAAAATGTCGCGTGAGCGCGCGTCCAGATTTTGCAGAGTTTGGTCGGTGACGGGCTTCGTCATGGCTCGTCCTTCTCCTGCCGAAAAGTATAAGCGGCCCCGCGGAGAACACAACTGTGGAGCCGTTGCCCCGCCAGGATTTTCCTTTGCGTAGAATAAGAAGGAGGGCTAAAAGCCGCCGACGAGCACCAGCACCGAACCGGGAGACGCCTAGCCTATGCGACCATCGAAACGCCAGCCAGACGAGATGCGCGCAGTCAGCTTCGAGCGGGGCGTGTCCAAGCACGCTGAAGGCTCATGCCTCGTCCGTTTCGGGGATACGCATGTGCTGTGCACTGCCAGCCTCGAAGAAAAGGTGCCCGCCTGGCTGCGCAACTCCGGAAAGGGCTGGATAACCGCCGAATACGGCATGCTGCCACGCGCCACGGGCGAGCGTACGCGGCGGGAAGCCGCCAGCGGCAAGCAGAGCGGACGCACGCTGGAGATTCAGCGCCTGGTCGGCCGCAGTCTGCGCGCAGTGGTTGACCTTACGGCACTTGGCGAGTTGCAGATCACGGTCGATTGCGATGTTCTGCAGGCGGACGGCGGCACGCGCACGGCGGCGATCACTGGCGGCTTCGTCGCCCTTTACGACTGCCTTGCCTGGATGCAGGCACGGCAAATGATCACGATAGACCGCGTGCTCAAGGATCATGTCGCAGCCGTTTCATGCGGCATCTGCGAAGGCGTGCCCGTGCTCGATCTCGATTATGCCGAGGACTCTGCGGCCGGCACGGACGCCAATTTCGTCATGACCGGCAGTGGCGGCATTGTCGAAATTCAGGGCACGGCCGAGGGCGCGCCCTTCAGCGAGGAAGAGTTCCAGGCGCTGCTCGCGCTTGCCAGGAAGGGAATCGCGCGGCTCATCGAGCTGCAGAAGATGGCGGTGTTGTAAGAGGCGCACATGCAGCCCTCGCGGATTCTGGAAGCCGCTCTTTATGTGAACGACCTCGAGGAAGCCGAGCGCTTCTATGGCGGCGTACTCGGCCTCGAACGAATCGCCAAGGTGGAAGGGCGGCACGTCTTCTTCCGCTGCGGAGATGCCGTGCTTCTCCTGTTCAACGCACAGGCGACGAGGACGCCTCCGGAGCCGGGCACCCGACTGCCGGTGCCGCCGCATGGCGCGGACGGCCCGGGGCATCTCTGTTTCGCCGCAAATGCCGAGGAAATCGAAGCCTGGAAGGACCTGCTAAAGGATCGCGGCGTGGATATCGAAGCCGATTTCGAATGGCCGAAGGGTGGGGCGGTCGATCTATTTCCGCGATCCGGCGGGCAATTCACTGGAATTTGCCGAACCACGCATCTGGGGGCTGCCGTGAGGCCTATTCCTGATAAGGCATTCGTGCTTGCCAGCCACAACAAGGGCAAGCTGCGCGAGTTTGCGGATCTGCTCGCACCCTTTGGCTACAATGTCCGCTCGGCTGCCGAGCTCGGCCTCACCGAACCCGCAGAGACGGGCACGACCTTCGAGGAGAATGCTTATATCAAGGCCCACGCCGCCGCCACGGCCACAGGCCTGCCGGCGCTCGCCGACGATTCAGGCATGTGCGCTGATGCCCTTGACGGTGCGCCCGGCGTCTACACCGCCGACTGGGCAACGAAGTCGGATGGCAGCCGCGACTTTTATATGGCCATGGAGAAGACGGAAAAGCTCTTGCGAGAGAAGGGCGCCATTTCCCCTGAACAGCGGCGCGCGCGCTTCGTGGCCGTCCTGTGTCTGTGCTTCCCGGACGGCGAGGCAGAATATTATCGTGGGGAAGTGGAAGGGCGGCTCGTATGGCCGCCGCGTGGAAAGCTCGGCTTCGGCTATGATCCCGTCTTCCAACCCGACGGCTATGCGACGACATTCGGCGAGATGACGGCGGAGCAAAAGCACGGCTGGAAGCCGGGTGAGCCGCATGCCTTGTCACACCGCGCCCGTGCCTTCAAGAAATTCGCCGAGGCGCGGCTGTCATGAAAATGTCGGACGATGGTCCGGGCTTCGGCGTCTACGTTCATTGGCCTTTCTGCGCGGCCAAGTGCCCCTACTGCGACTTCAACAGCCATGTGCGGCACCAGCCGGTCGACCAGCCGCGTTTCGCGGCCGCTTTCGCGCGGGAGATTGCGCATATGCGCGAACGCACGGGGCCGCGCACCGTCTCCAGCATCTTCCTGGGCGGCGGTACACCCTCGCTCATGGAGCCGAAGACCGTTGCGGCAATCCTCGATGCGATCGCCGCGCAGTGGCGCGTGGAACCGAGCGTTGAGATTACCCTCGAAGCCAACCCGTCCTCTGTCGAGGCTGAACGTTTCCGGGGCTATCGCTCGGCAGGCGTGAACCGCGTCTCGCTGGGCGTGCAGGCGCTGAATGACAACGATTTGCGCTTTCTCGGGCGGCTGCACGATGTGGAGGAGGCACTGGGCGCCATCCGGCTCGCGCGCTCGATCTTCCCGCGCATGTCCTTCGATCTGATCTACGCCCGGCCCGGCCAGACGGTTGAGGCCTGGAAAGCGGAACTGGAAGAGGCGATCGGCTATGCGGCCGACCACCTGTCGCTCTATCAGCTGACCGTCGAGGAGGGCACGCCCTTTCATGCGCTGCGGGCCGCTGGGAAGCTGGTGGAGGCCGATCCGGACCTTGCCGCCGATCTCTATCAGGTGACGCAGGAGGTAACGGCCGCCCGCGGTCTGCCGGCCTATGAGATCTCCAACCACGCCAAGCCTGGCGCGGAAAGCCGGCACAACCTCATCTACTGGCGCTACGGCGAATATGTGGGCATCGGCCCGGGCGCGCACGGGCGGTTTATCGAGGACGGGCGGCGCGTGGTCACCTTCACCGAGAAGCATCCAGAAACCTGGCTCGCCCTTGTCGAAGCAAGGGGTTCCGGCGTGGTGGGCGGCGAAATTCTAACCCGCTCGGAAGAAGCGGACGAATATCTTCTGATGGGTCTGCGGCTTACAGAGGGCATTGACCTCGACCGCTACGAGCGGCTTGCCGGTCGGCCGCTTGCCCCGCAGCGGGTGGCCATGCTGCGCGAGGAGGGCCTGCTTGCCCCTGTAGGCAATTCGCGCCTGCGCGCCACACCTTCCGGCGTGATGGTTCTCGACGCGCTGGTGGCCGACCTCGCACGATAGCCAAACGACAATCCAGCCCTGCCGAGCAGTCAGGGCGCTTAAGGCAGAGGGCGCACCGAACCGGACAAAACGGTGAGAAACTGGGCCCGGCCCTTGAGGCTTGAAAAGAGCGCCGCCTCCGTGCCCGTCATGAAGACCTGGCAGTTAAGGTCCTCCAATATATCGAACAGGGCGGCGCGGCGGTCGGCGTCAAAATGGGCGGCGATCTCGTCCAGGAGCAGCACCGGTGCCATGCCGGAAAGCTCCCCCGTCAGACGCGCATGAGCAAGCACGAGGCCAACGAGCAGCGCCTTCTGCTCACCGGTGGAGCAGCGTTCGGCCGGCATGTCCTTGGGTGCATGCCGCACCAGAAGATCGCTCCTGTGCGGACCCTCAAGCGTCCGGCCCGCCGCCCGGTCGCGCGGGCGCTCCCTTCTGAGCCGCTCGCGGAAATCTTCCTCCACCTCCACGGCAGGCATGCCTTGGCCGATTGCTTCATCGATCGTGCCCTCGAGCGAGAGCAGCGCCTGAGGAAAGGCGCCTCCAGTCGGAAGGCGCTCGATCATCGCGGAAAGCAGTCGCAACACCTCCGTCCGGGCCGCCGCGATTGCTACACCCGTCTGCGCCATCTGATGCTCGATGGCCTCGAACCATGCGTCGTCGCGCACGTCATCGGCAAAGAGTCGGTTTCGCGCGCGCATGGCCTTCTCATAGTCGAGCGCGCGCCGCCCATGGGCGGGGTCGATGGCGAGAACTAACCGGTCGAGAAAGCGCCGCCGATCACCCGCCGGGCCGGTGAAAAGCGCATCCATGGCCGGCGTCAGCCAGATCACGCGCAGCCAGTCCAGCAAGGCCTCAGCGCTTCGCGCGTTTTCGCCGTCGATGCGCACGCGGCGCATGGGTTCGGAGCCTTCGCCAGCGGCGCCTGCCGTACCGGTGCCGATGCGCCTTGTGCCATAGGGTCCTTCCACGTCGGCATGTATGGCAAACCCGTCTGGCGCGCCGATGCGCGTCACCTCGGCAAGGGTGGCGCGCCGCAGCCCCCGGCCTGGAGACAGGAAGGACACGGCTTCGAGCAGATTGGTCTTGCCCGCGCCGTTCTCGCCGGTCAGCACCACGGCACCCGGCTCCAGCGCGAGCCGCAGCGTGTGGTAGTTGCGAAAATCCGCAAGCCCGAGGCTGGCGAGATAGACCCGCGCAGGCCGCCCGCTCCGGTCGCCAGCTGCGGAAGGCGCCTGGGTCACACCCGCATGGGCATCAGGACGTAGAGCGTGCGCTCGTCGGACGTGTCCTGAATGAGCGTCGGCGAGCCAGCATCGGCCAGCAGGAACCTCGCCTCGCTGCCCGAAAGCTGGGCGGCGACGTCAAGGAGATAGCGGGCGTTGAAGCCGATCTCCAGCGGCTCGGCGTCATATCCTGCCGGAATCTCCTCCGTAGCGCTGCCCGAATCGGGATTATTGACGGTGAAGGTCACCTGCCCGTCCGCAAGCGACAGCTTCACCGCGCGCCCGCGCTCGGACGAGACGGTGGAGACGCGGTCAACCGCGGCGGCGAAGCTCTGCCGGTCGATGATGAGTTCCTTGTCGTTGTTCGTGGGGATGACGCGCTGATAGTCCGGGAACGTCCCGTCGATGAGCTTCGATGTGAGGATGACGCTGCCGATGGTGAAGCGGATCTTGGTATCGGAAAGCTCCACGGTGACGGCCACATCCGGATCGTCCACGAGCTTCTGCAACTCGCCCACCGTCTTGCGCGGGATAATGACGCCCGGCATGCCTTCCGATCCGGCCGGCGCCTCTATTTCGGCACGCGCGAGCCGGTGGCCATCCGTCGCCACCGCACGAAGCTTCAGCCCGCTGTCCGATTCGAGCGTGTGGAGATAGATACCATTGAGATAGTAGCGCGTCTCCTCCGTGGAGATGGCGAACTGGGTCTTCTCGATCAGATCGCGCAGCGCGGAGGATTCCAGGCGGAAGATGTGCGAGAACTGGCCCGCCGTCAGCGCCGGGAAGTCTGCCTGCGGCAGGCACTGCAGACGGAAGGTCGAGCGCCCTGAGATGACCGAGAGCGACTGACCGCTTTCCTCCATCTTCAGCATCACTTCCGCCCCCTCGGGGAGCTTGCGCACGATGTCATAGAGCAGATGAGCAGGAACCGTAGTGGCGCCTGCCTGCTCGACAACGGCCGGAGCAGCCTCCGTTATCTCCAGATCGAGATCGGTGGCCTTCATCTCCAGGCTAGCGCCGTCGGTAGTAAGCAGCACGTTGGACAGGATAGGGATCGTGTTCCGCCGTTCCACCACGCGATGGACGTGCCCGAGAGATTTCAGAAGATTGGAGCGTTCAAGAACTACGCGCATGAGCTGTGAATCTCGCCTGGAAGAGAGCGCAATCGACCCGGCAAACGCGCTGCCGGGACTTGGCTCTACGAGAGGCCAAACTGACAGGAATTCCCGGTGAAAGGCAAGCCCGCGGAACGGCTTCAACCGTTTTCCGCAGGCTTTTTGGGGATAACGCACCCCGTGAGGCGTCCCGCACGGCGCTTCCGCGGTCGCCTGCGTCTTAAGGCGCTGGCGCGGCTATTCTTCCGTAGTTATGCCTGCTCGGCGATCAACCGCTTCAGGAGTTCGATTTCCTGGGCAAGCTGCTTGTCGCCGCTCGACATGCCTTCGATCTTGCGAACCGCATGCAGCACCGTCGTGTGGTCACGCCCGCCGAAGCGGCGTCCGATTTCCGGCAACGAGCGAGGCGTCATGACCTTGGCCAGATACATCGCCACCTGCCGCGGCTTGACGATGGAGCGGGTACGCCGGTTCGAAAGCAGCTCCGTCTTGGAGACGTTGTAATGCCGCGCAACGATGCGCTGGATGTCCTCGATGCGCACACGCCTCGGCTCACCGGTACGGCAGACGGGGCCGAGAATTTCGTCAATGCGGTCGAGCGTGATCTGCGGCTCGAAGGAATGGCGGAAGACGAGCTGATTGAAAGCCCCTTCGAGCTCACGCCCGCTGCCGGTGACCACCCGCGCCACATGCTCCAGCACTTCCGCCGGAATGGTGAGCGAGGCGTCCTCGGCTCTGGCGGCATTGTAGCGCTGCTTGAGAATGGCAAGCCGCAGCTCGTAATCCGGCGGACCAATCTCCAGCGAGACGCCACCATTAAGCCGCGATTTGACGCGCGGTTCGAGCGATTCGAGTTCCGAGACCGGACGGTCGGCCGCCACGACCACCTGCCGGGCACTGTCGAGCAGCATATTGAGCAGGTGGCAGAATTCGTTCTGGATCGACTTGCCCTGGAGGAACTGCATGTCATCGATGATGAGCAGATCGATATCCCGCAGCTGCTCCTTGAGCGTCAGGGCATTGTTGTCGCGGATGGCGGTCGCGAACCGCCACATGAAATACTCGGCCGTGAGATAAACCACGCGCGACTGCGGCCGGCTGTTGAGCGACGAGGCCGCGATCGCCTGCAGGAGGTGCGTCTTGCCGAGGCCGACAGAAGCATGAAGGAACAGCGGGTTGAAGCGTATGGCCCCGGCGGCGGATTCCGCCACGGTGCGCGCAGCAGCGCAAGCCACGCGGTTTGATACACCCTCAATGAAGGATTCGAACGTATAGCGCGGATCGAGCGGGGAGCCGAAGGCGCCGGGCCGCTGCGGCTGTTCCGTCCGCTGCGTGGGCAGAGCGGTAACGCGCGTTCCGGTAGGCACGCCAGCAGCTGCCTGCGGCTGGTGCAATGTCTTTCGTGCAGGCGCCGCCTTGGCCTCGGCGCGGACAGGCATGCTGCGGGTTGCGGTGCGTACGACGATCTCCACCTTCAGAACCGTGGGCTCCTCCTTCTTCCACAGTTCCGTAATGAGATCGAGGTAGTGACCGTTGATCCATGTGCGCAGAAAGGCGGTGGGAACCGAGATGCGAACCACTCCCTTGGAAGTTTCGGCGAGCTTCATGCGGCCGAACCAGCTCGAGTAGACCTCGCTTCCGAGGCGGGCCTTCAATTGGGCTCTCACCCTGTCGAATATCGCTATGGACCCGCAGGAATTTTCCCCTTCTTCCTTCCGGGCTGCTGCTGGATTGTGAAAAGAGAACCCTCCCCCAGTTTCCCTCTCGACGCCGCTTTGCATCCTCGTGTCCCTGTTTAAAATAGCTTCTTTCTCTAACGGGCTTCCCGGCAAAGAGTGCCTGACTGCCCGTTCTTTGGCTTTCACCGGCACCTGCAATAGTGCCTTCTCTCATACCTCTTGCTGCTGTAAACCGACCCCCTGACCTGTACCTCTCCGCTGGGGGCGGCGCCCCTCCTGATGCCGCACCCACCGCCGGACCAAACTCACCCTGCAGCCGATCCAGACCACTCCCAATCGCCGAGTCAAAACACTCCAATCCACGCGAAAAAGATTCCGCGCGTCGAAGACCATCGACTATCCTTGGTTTTTCGGGCTCAGGGCCCTGCCTCAGCGATGCCCAGACATTACCGAAACTCGTGCGGCAAGGGCAAGGGCGGCGCCAGCGCATTTTTCGTCAATGACGCCTCCCTGCGGCTTTGTAACAACACTCTCCACCAGCGACGGAAGCGTTAAACCATTTTGATTCAAGAAGCTTTTCGGGGCCCTTCTCGCGGCAGCCGTGGATCGAAAAAAAAACAAAAAATACCCTTGACTTTTGCGCGTGGTTTGACCCTGCCGAACGATGGGGTTTTGCTGTGGATAAACTTCCGTAACTCATTACTTCCATTACATAAAATAGCTTTATGCAATCTCTGCGATAAGGTCCTGTATGACAGTTTTCCTAAAGAAATGCGACATGACGCCGGCAAAATAAATTTGGCGCAACAGCTCTCCCTTTGCCAAGCCATTGCCGGCAAAGGAAAAACCCGGCCGGACGGCCGGGCCGGCATCGATGTGAAGGATGATCAGGCGTTCAACGTCTTCACACGCCGCGCGAGTCGCGAAACCTTCCGCGCCGCCGTGTTGCGATGCACCACGCCCTTGGAGGCAGCGCGCATCAGCTCCGGCTGGGCAGCACGCAGCGCCTGCTCGGCTGCGGCCTTGTCACCGGATGCAATGGCCTCCTCGACCTTGCGGACAAAGGTGCGGATACGCGAGCGGCGCGCCTTGTTCACTGCGGTACGACGGGCGATCTTGCGCGCCGCCTTCTTGGCCGACGGGGTATTGGCCATAATTCCTCTCTCGTTCAGTCGTGACAACCGGACCGGTCGCGAAGCATGCTGGTCCTGGCGCAAACAAAGGGCGGCCCCAAGGCCACCTCAGTCGAGGCGGCTTATAGTCGAGGCTGCCAGAGCCGTCAACGGCTTACGCATGAGGCGTGCGCTTCCGGCGCAGGCAATGCGATTCACTATCGCTGACAGGTGGGGCAGTAGAAGGTGGATCGGGCGCCCTGTACGATGCGTTGCACGGTGCCCGTGCATCTCTCCTTGCGGCAGGGCTCGCCTTCGCGGTCATAGACGCTGAAGGAATGCTGGAAGTAGCCCAACGAGCCATCCGCCTGCACATAGTCGCGCAGCGACGAGCCCCCGGCGGCAATCGCGTCCGCGATCACCGCTCGGATGGCCTCTGCAAGCTGTTCGCTGCGGCGCGTGGCGGCACCGTTGCGGCCGGCGATGGTGGCTGCGATGCGGCGCGGCGAAAGGCCCGCCCGCCATAGAGCCTCGCAGACATAGATATTGCCGAGACCCGCGATTACGCGCTGATCCATCAGGGCCGCCTTGAGCGAGGTACGCTTGCCCTGAAGCAGACTCGCAAGCAGTGCGCCATCGAGTTCATTGCCCGTAGGCTCCACTCCTAGGCCCGCCAGCAGAGGATGGCTCTCGAGATCCGCCGTCTCTGCCAGCAGCATGAACCCAAAACGTCGCGGATCGTTGTAGATCACGCGCAGGCGCGCCCCCTCCGGCCGCCTAAGATGGAAGACTACGTGGTCGTGCTTACCGTCCTTGGAACGCTGGTGGTGAAATCTCCCCCTGATGGATGATTCCTCCCCTGCCCTCTCCACCCGGAAGGAACCTGACATTCCCAGGTGGGAAATCAGAACGGCACCATCTTCCATGTGAACGAGCAGATATTTCGCGCGTCTGGCCAGAGTCGTGATGCACCTGCCTGCAAGCCGCTTGTCGAGGCCCGCAGGCAGCGGAAAGCGCAGATCGGGGCGGCGGGTTTCGATCCTTTCCACGAGCGCGCCCTCCATCACCGGCTCCAGCCCGCGCCGGACGGTCTCGACCTCCGGCAGTTCAGGCATTGGGCGCGATCACCGACAGGAAGGAGCGCCCATGCAGCCCGGCCGGCAGACCCAGATGGGCGGCTATGGTCTCTCCAATGTCCGCATAGCTTTCCCTGAGGCCGATCGAGCCAGCGGAGAGGCCCGGCCCCGTGCCGAAAACGGGAACGCGCTCGCGCGTGTGATCGGTCCCCTTCCATGTCGGGTCACAGCCGTGATCAGCCGTGAGGATCAGAAGGTCGCCATCGCGCAGCCTGGCCAGCGCCTCCGGCAAGCGAGCATCGAACGCCTCAAGCGCCGCGGCATAACCCGCCACATCGCGGCGGTGGCCGTATAGCGTGTCGAAATCGACGAAATTGGCAAAGACCAGATCGCCCTCCCGCGCATCATCCATGGCCTGCAGAGTGGCGTCAAACAGGGTCATGTTGCCTGTCGCCTTGCGCACCTCGGTCACGCCCCTATGCGCGAAGATGTCGCCGATCTTGCCCATACCAATGACCCGGCCTCCGGCCGCCTCGACCCGGTCAAGCAGGGTGTCCTCAGGCGGCGGCACGGCATAGTCGCGGCGATTGGCCGTGCGCTCGAACGTATCCGCGCTTTCTCCAATGAACGGACGAGCGATAACGCGGCCTATCCGGTAATCATCTACAATCCTGCGCGCCGTCTCGCAGAGACTGTAGAGCCTTTCGAGCCCGAAATGATGCTCATGCGCGGCGATCTGGAAGACCGAATCGGCGGAGGTATAGCAGATCGGCTTTCCGGTGCGGGTGTGCTCCTCACCCAGCCGCGCGATGATCTCCGTGCCCGAGGCGTGGCAGTTGCCGAGGATGCCGGGAAGCCCCGCCTCCCTGATCAGCCTCTCTGTGAGCGCCTCGGGAAAGGCGGGTACGGTCTCGGGAAAATAGCCCCACTCGAAGAGCACCGGCACGCCGGCGATCTCCCAATGGCCGGAGGGCGTGTCCTTACCGCTCGATTTCTCTTGTGCGGCGCCAAAGAAGCCCGTGATGCCTGCCGGAGGCTCGCGCCCCGCAGCGATCGCCCCCGCGCCGTCAAGCCCGAGCGCGCGCATGTGCTGCAGCTTGAGCGGACCATGCCTCAACCCCGCGCGGTCGGCTTTTCCCTCAGCGCAGGCCGCCTCGATGTGGCCGTAGGTATCCGCGCCCTCATCGCCAAAACGCGCGGCATCCGGTGCATGGCCGATGCCGAAGGAATCGAGAACGAAAAGGAAGGCGCGTGCCATTGAACGTCTCCGAAAGCCTCAGAGACATAGAGGCGTGGGCAAGGCTTGGCAACGCCGCTCCTAGCACGAACTGCAGGGGATCGCGGGCACATGCCGCGGCCGCAGGAAATAGCGCTCGCCCATGTCGATGGGAAATAGCGTGCCGGCAATGCCCATGGCGCCCAATCCCTGCGCCGACCAAGCGATCACCGGCCAGTATTCGAGCTCGGTTTCGGCCCGCACGAAAAAGGCGCCGGGTGTCATGAGGCTTTCAGGAACCGTGACCTTCGTTCCGGCCGGCAGGCCGCGCGACCCGCTGCCGCCGGAATAGCGGCGCGACCATACAACCTCCGCCTCGGGGTTCTTGTCGTTGCTGACCATGATGGCCGTCACGGTGATGACCGGCGCGCTGCGCCCATAGGGCGCAAGGATCGGCACGCTGATCTTCATGACCGAATCCAAGACGGCAGGAGTCACCGTTTTCTGCTGCGTCACCAGATCGGCCACCTGGCTTGCGATCCGGCTCACCTTCTTGTTGGTGTCGATGGCCTGCGCGATCTCCATGGTCATGAAGTAGAGCACCAGGAGAACCGGCACGATGAGCGCAAACTCGACCGCCGCCACGCCGCGTCTGTCGCGCAGGAACCGGCGCGGCGCGTTTTCCCTGTTTTGCAAAGTCTCGTCAGTCATCGAACGGCTCGTTCTGCCAGGTAGCGGTGGCAAACAGAAGCCACTTGCCGTCAGGAGAGGAGATGCGCTCGCGCAGGATGTCAGTGATCACCGGCCAGGGATAGAACACGCGCAGCACGTTCGCTGACGAGGCCGGGCCGGGATCGAATCTGTATTCGGCCGGAACCACCCCGCTGTCAAACACGCGGCTCGCCGAATCGATGGTCGTGAAGCTGCGCAGATCGATCTGCATCTCCGGGCAGCCTCCAGGAAAAAGGACGCCCATGCGGTCGCAGAGCGCGTCGCGCATCTCTTCGCGGTCGATATCATCAGGCTTCAACTGCCCGGTGCGCAGCAGCCGCGCGACGTCATCGACGGCATTGGACATCAGCTCCTGCGCGACGAAAGCGATGCAGCATTCGAGAATGGCGAAGATGAGCAGGAAGAAGGGAAAGGCGAGGATGGCGAACTCGATGGCGGCCACGCCCCGGCGTTCCCTGGCAAAGCGGCCGGCGAGGCGGCCAAGGGCCGATACAGCCCTCACCCCGGCCTTGCACTCAGGTCGATCCATGCCCCCAACCCCATTTGCCTCACGCCGCCGCGAGCATAGCCCGGCCCGGTTTTCTTCCCGTTTTCAGGGCCGGTAAAATGCGCCCGTCCGGTTCAATTGATCGTCAACCATCGGGCGGCTCGGCTATTCCGTCGTGGCGGGCGTGAAATATCCCCTCGTCGGCAGGCCCCCGGTACATGCTTACTGCCGGCTCATCTCCATTTCGGAAGTCCGCTCGGCCTCACTCTTATAGGAGCTTTCGCAGAAGGGAGTGCAGGAAAGCGTCTGCACGTCCGCGCGGCGATAGACGCGCACGGAGTTGACCGTCTGTCGCGAGACCACGATCTGCTCATCGACGATCGGCAGCCCCTCCGCATCGAGAACCACGATGTTTGTGACGCCGAAGCCCCGGCCCGTCAGCACGATGGTTGTGGAATCCTGCACCACGGCATCCGCAATTTCCGGATTGCCGATCACCACCGTATTGGCGGGTCGCGCGATCTTGATGATTTTGGCCTGATTCATGGTGAGCGCGATGCCTTCGGCTCCGGCGGCCGCAGGCAGGCCAAGCGCCCCGGCCAGAAGGATCGCGCCGAAGACGGCACTGACGCCAGGAATTCTCATGCGTGTAGCCCCCGATGAAATGCTCAACGGAATATGAACGCAACTGGTGAAGCATTGGTAAACGGAAACAGCCTGCGGTTGCGGGCGTGAGGCAGATGGAAGTAAGTCAAATTTTATGCTTCGCGTTACCATACATTTACCGAAGCAAAGCAATCGCGCCGGAAAGATTTCAGTAATATTGTTTGTTAATACGGCCGAAAGCGGCGCCGCGTAAGGTCACGTCAACCGATCGGCGGGGAAGACGGCCGACGGTGCTGTCAAACGGGGCATAAGGAGTGATTCAATGTCCAAGCTTTTCGCTCGTTTCCTGAAGGACGAGTCGGGCGCCACTGCCGTGGAGTATGGCCTGATCGTAGCGCTGATCGCGGCCGCGATTATTACATTAGTCGGCACACTGGGTGACCAAATCCAGGCCGCATTCCAAAGAGTCTCTGACGGTCTTAAGGAAGAAGGTCTTACAGGTTAATTTTACCGTAATTACTAGAAGGCCGCCTTCTTACTGGAAGCGGCCTTCTTAATTTCTTCATCCATCTGAGTTTCTCTTAACTTGATATCTCTGAAGACTTCATTAGAGGCTGGGATTGCTAGCCGCACCGGACCGTCGATTCCGTTAAACACCCATGCTCGAAGCCGCAATTCTTGTCCTCTTCCCCTTCTGCATGGTCTATGCGGCCGTCTCTGACGCGCTGTCGATGACGATTGCCAATCGAGTTTCCATCCTTCTCGTCGCTTCCTTCCTGATTCTGGCGCCGCTCACCGGCATGGCCCTGCCGGATGTCGGCCTGCATCTGCTTGCCGGGGCCGCCGTGCTTGCGATCACTTTCGTTCTGTTCGCCATCGGGGGCATGGGCGGAGGCGACGCCAAGCTGATGGCGGCAACTGCAGTCTGGTTCGGCTTCGACACCGGACTGATGAGCTATCTTCTCATCTCCGCTATTGCGGGTGGGTTCCTCACGCTGGCGCTGCTGATGTTCCGCAATTCCAATATCGGCCTGCTCGCCGGTACCTTCGCGCCTCTGCGCTATATCGCCGACAGCAAGGCCGGCATTCCCTATGGGATCGCGCTTGGGTTCGGCGGGCTTGCCGCCTATGGCGACACGCCGCTAATGCAGTGGGCGCTGACAAAACTCGCAGCCGGATGAGGACGCGGAGACACCGCGCCTTTGAGGCCTCTCTGATTCACCGAAGATAGAAGCAGTCGTCTGCTGCGTCCGACAGCCCGCCCTCTTACGGGGGGAATACGGCTCCCGTTATGCAAGAAATGAGCTGGTTGCCCGCCCTCCCCTTCTCAATTTTCAGGAAGGGCGGGTGCCTTAGCACTGGCCCGGCCGCACGATGCGCCAGCCTTCCGCATTTGCCTGGCAGGCGTTGCCGAAGGTGCGCAGGCGCCCGGAGCGGGTCGCACAGACGGGCCGGTACTCCATCGTGCATGCCTGCGGCCGGTCCGGCGCGCTTGGGCGGCACTCGCCCGGATGGAGAATGCGGAACCCTTGTGAATCCGCCTCACACGCATTGGGGAAGGTGCGGCGGGTGCTGCCGCGCACCGCGCAAACCGGGCGATATTCCCGCGTACAGGCCTGCGGGCCTCTGTCCGGCGGACGGCCCGCCTGGCATTCGCCGCGGTGAAGGATGCGGTAGCCTGCCCTGTCGGCCATGCAGGCGTTGGGGAAGGTGCTGCGGCGGTCGCCGCGCACGCCGCAGACCGGCGCATGTTCCTGCGTGCAGAACTGCGGGCGGCCGGGAGGCGGGCCAGGGGGCGGGCCATCCACAACTTCCACGGTGCAACTGCCAAGCAGCGTGGCAGCAACGGCAAGTATGACCATCGATACGGGTCTCATGCAAAGCCCTCCTGTCGCGTCTCCCGCTTCCCCCCGGCAAAGCCGTCCCGTTCCGTACCAGAGGAGGGCCTATCTGATCCGCGCCGTCAAGTCCCGATCCGGAAAGCAGGTGGGTTTCATGCCGGCCTGCTGCTGCCACTGCCCGATGGAACGGCGGGTCTTGAAGCCGACCAAGCCATCGGCTCCGCCCACATCGAAGCCCTGGCGTTCCAGCGCCCGCTGCATGGCCGCGACATCCGCGCGGCTCAGCCCGCCCACATTCTTCCAGCCTTCGGCAAAATGCATATCGCCATACATGATGCGGTCGCCCCCATGGCCCACGAACAGCGCGTACAGATCGCTCTCATTGTAGTCCTTGAGCCGGTAAAAGTTCGGCGTGACGATAAAGGCCGGGCCGTAGCGCCCGGCGGGCATCATCAGATAACCCTCTCCGCGCAATTCATGTTCGGGGAAAGACTTGCCGCTCACGCGCCTGATCCCCATCGCCACCCATTCCGCAATGGGACGGCCGCGGTCGGGCCCTTCGAGTGCGCAGGAAACGCCTTGCGGCACCGCGACCTCGAAACCCCAGTCGCGCCCCTGTATCCAGCCGTGGCTTGCGAGATAGTTGGCGATGGAAGCGAGCGTGTCGGGCACCGAGTTCCAGATATCGGCGCGCCCGTCGCCATCGAAATCGACAGCATATTTCAGATAGGAGGTGGGCATGAATTGCGGTTGGCCCATCGCGCCCGCCCAGGAGGAGCGCATCGCCTCCGGCCGTATGCCGCGCTTTTCCACCATCTCCAGCGCCGCGAGCACTTCGCCGCGGAACATCTCCTTGCGGGTGGCGAGAAACGCCTTCGTACCCAGCACCTCGAAGGCGCTGTATGGAATCTCGGCACGCCCGAAGCCCGACTCGCGTCCCCATATGGCAAGCACGATGCCGCGCGGCACCCCGAAGCTGTGCTCGATCGCGGCAAGGGTCGAGGCATACGCCCTGGCTCGGGCGCGCCCACCGGAAACCACGCCGTCAATATGGGCGAAGTAGGCGGAAGGCTGCCGGAATTCCGCCTGATGCTGCTTATCCGAGCGCGGCGCGCTCTCGCCGGGCAGCACGAGGTCCGGCAGCTTTAGATTGGGCTTCACGCCCGCGAAGGCAGCGTTGAAGGTGGCTTCGGAAATCCCGCGCGCGCGGGCCTCGGGCCAGAGGTCGCTCCGCAGCCACTGCTGGAAAAGGGTAGTGACATTCTGCGCCGCGGCGGGTAGCGGCGCAAGAAGCGAGAGGGCGAGGGGAAGCGCGGTGAGAAAGGCTGCTGCGCTAAGACCCCTCACGAAACCCATCGGTCACCACCCTCAAAACGCCGTGCGCGATTTGAGTGCCGCCGCCAGCGTGCCCTCGTCCAGATAGTCGAGTTCGCCTCCGACCGGCACGCCATGGGCAAGTCGCGTCACCTTCACGTTGAGTCCGGTGAGCTGGTCGGTGATGTAATGGGCCGTCGCCTGACCCTCCACGGTGGCGTTGACCGCCAGAATGACCTCGGAAATGCCGCCTTCGGCGACGCGACTGATAAGGCCTTTGATGTTGAGATCGTCCGGACCGACGCCGTCCAAAGGCGACAGCGTTCCGCCCAGCACGTGGTAGCGCGCACTCATCGCCGCCGCGCGTTCCAGCGCCCAGAGATCGGACACATCCTCCACCACGATCAGCGTCGCCCCGTCGCGGCGCGGGTCAGTGCAGACGGTGCAAGGATCGCTCGTGTCCACATTTCCGCAGACGGAGCACAGGCGCACCTTCTCCAAAGCCTCGCTCATCGCCGCCGACAAAGGCGCAAAGAGCTGCTCCTTCTTCTTGATGAGGTAAAGAGCGGCGCGCCGAGCCGAGCGCGGGCCGAGGCCCGGCACCTTGGCCAGGAGCTGAATGAGGCGCTCGATCTCTGGGCCGGCGATTCGTTTGGACATGGAATCGTTTAATAGAGCGAATAGGGAGTAGGGGAAATGATAGTGAATGGTGAATGGTAAAGACGGGTGGATGACGTGGGAGAAAGGCATGCCAAGCGGTTAACCGCCCCTTATTCCCTACTCGCTACTCCCTTTTTCACCATTCACCTCCATCAGAACGGCAGCTTAAACCCCGGCGGCAGGGGCAGGCCGGCGGTCATTTCCTGCGTCTTCTTCTGCATGGCTGTTTCGACCTTCGCCTTGGCATCGTTGTGCGCGGCGAGTATGAGGTCTTCCAGGATCTCCACCTCCTCTTCCTTGAAGAGCGAGGGGTCGATCTGCAGCTTCTTCATCTCGAATTTGCCGGAAAGCGTGACCTTGACGGCGCCGCCTCCAGACTGGCCTTCCGCCTCCATCGCCGCGATTTCTTCCTGCATGGCCTGAAATTTGGCCTGCATTTCCTTGGCCTTGCCCATAAGGCTCATCAGGTCGCGCATCTTCGTCTCCAATTCGCGCTAAAGTTCGTCTTCGTCGTCGTCCGCGTCGGGATCAGCCGGAACGGCGTCCTCGCCCGTCTCTTCGGCCACGGCATCCGGTATACGCACATCCAGAATGCGCGCGCCGGGGAAACGCTCCAAAATGGCAGCCACCGTGGGATCGGCCCGCGCATCGGCGAGCGCGGTCTCGCGGCGGCCGCTCTCCTCCTCTGCGAGCGTGGGCCCGCCCGGCTCCTTGGACAGCGAGACGACCCAGCGCCGCCCGGTCCACTTCTGCAAGCGGTTTGACAGATCGTTCAGAAGGCCCTTGGGAGCGTCATCCGTGAGATTCACCGACAGACGGCCGGGTTCGATCTGCACGAGCCGCACACAGCGCTTGAACTGGACCTTGAAGGCCAGGTCGCGGTTGCGTTCGGCAAGCGCGGCAATGTCGGCAAGGGAAGCAACCGGAACGGTTGGAGGCTTCTCCGGGGAAGGTGCAGCGGCGGCAGGCGCCGGCGCGGGCTCCTGCTCCGCCGCCGGCTGGACGAGACGCATGGTCCGGCCGTGTGCAGAGGGAATGGGCCGGGCAGGAAGCGCCGGTGTGCTCACAGGACTGGCCGGCGCCGAAGCGAAAGCCGGCCCTGGCGCAGACGAAACCGGGGCGGAACCAACTGCAACGCTTCCACCGCCATTCCCGCCAGCCCCCTCCAGCGCCTTCAGCGCCTGATCGAGTGTGGGCAGATCGGCCGCATGCGCGATGCGAATCAGCACCATTTCGGCCGCGGCGACCGGTCGGGCGGAGCCCTGCACCTCCTGAATGCCCTTCAGAAGCATCTGCCATGTGCGCGAGAGCATGCGCACGGAGAGTTTTCCGGAGAGTTCGAGACCGCGGCTGCGTTCCTCCTGGGAGAGGGCGGCATCCTCCGCCGCCTCCGGCACGAAGCGCAGACGGGTGACAAGGTGGTTGAATTCGGCAAGGTCGGTGAGCACGGCCGCCGGGTCCGCGCCCACATCGTATTGCGCGCGAAATTCGGCGAGGGCGGCGGCGACATCGCCCTTCATCAGATACTCGAACAGATCAATGATGCGGGCGCGGTCGGCGAGCCCCAGCATGTCGCGCACGGTCTCTGCCGTCACCCTGCCGGAGGAATGCGCGATCGCCTGATCGAAGATGGACTGCGCGTCACGCATGGAGCCCTCGGCCGCCCGCGCGATCATGGCGAGCGCCTCGTCGTCGGCCTCCACACCCTCAAGCTGCCCGATATGGGCGAGGTGGTTCTTTATGAGGGCAGCGTCGATCCTTCTCAAATCGAAGCGCTGGCAGCGCGACAAGATCGTGATCGGAACCTTGCGGATTTCCGTGGTGGCGAAGATGAACTTCACATGAGGTGGCGGCTCTTCCAGCGTCTTCAACAGGCCGTTGAAGGCCTGGTTGGAGAGCATATGCACCTCGTCGATGATATAGACCTTGTAGCGCGCAGAGACCGGCGCGTAGCGCACCTGGTCGATGATCTCGCGGATGTCATCGATGCCCGTATGCGAGGCGGCGTCCATCTCTATCACATCGACATGCCGGCCTTCGAGAATGGCTTCGCAATGCTCGCCAAGCTCCGTCAGGTCGATGGAAGGCTGGTCGACGGTCTTGGTCTTGTAGTTGAGCGCGCGGGCCAGAATGCGGGCGGTCGTGGTCTTTCCGACGCCGCGCACGCCGGTCAGCATCCAGGCCTGGGCGATTCTCCCGGTGGAGAAGGCGTTGGTAAGGGTGCGCACCATCGGCTCCTGGCCGATGAGGCCCGAGAAGTCGCGTGGTCGGTATTTCCTGGCCAGAACGCGATAGACGCCCGCCTTGCCCTGTGCCATCTGCACCGCGTCGTTCATAGGATCGTGCGCGCTCCCTGGTCGATGATCTGCAAAGGCGTCGCGCGCCCCACGCGGGACTTTCCCTTGCATGGCCGGCCACGTCAATGGGGACGGAGGGGAAAAGGGCGGGAGGCTGGCACGGTGACCCGTGCCGTTGCTCGTTAGGGCTGCTTCCTTCCGGACCTGACCCGGTTGGCGAGTGGCGCGTCCACCACCAACCTCCCGCCCCCATATCGTCAATTGCCGGCACAAATGCAAGCCCAGCACCACGGAAAGGCTTGCAGCGGCTTCTGGCTCAATTTAGCCTCGCGACACGAGGATGAGGAGATGCGGATGCTGCCGGGCAGCAGGAAAGGATTCGTGCTCGATCCGCGGCTGGAGGGGGAAAGTCTTCCGGTCGTGTGGCTTGGGCTGTGCGAACTGCGCATCAGGGACGAACGGCGCTGGCCATGGCTTCTGCTTATCCCGCAGCGGCCCGGCGTGGAGGAAGTCCACGATCTTACGCCGCTTGACCAGGCAATGCTCTCCTTCGAGACGAATCTCGTCTCCAAGACACTCAAGGAGCTGACGGGCTGCACCAAGATAAATTGTGCTGCCCTCGGCAACATCGTGCGCCAGCTTCACGTCCACGTTGTCGCGCGCAACGAGAACGATCCCGGCTGGCCGGGTCCCGTCTGGGGCCACGGCGTGCGTGAGCCCTACCGCCGCGAGGATCTGCATCAGTTCGCGGAGAAGATTCGCGCGCGGCTTTGAGGGTTCGGCGCAAGCGTCTTTAATAAGCTACGCGGCTTCGGCCCTTTCGCGCACCTGATAGTCCTTCACGGCCGTGAAGGTGATCGCCTTCCAGCGCTCAGCCTCGTAATTGAGGCCGAATTCATGCGGCGCGAGGAAGACCGGATCGTCGTCGAGATCGCGCGCGATGTCTCCGCGATGGGCGGCGATGAAGCGCTCTAGCTCCGCCCTATCCTCGGCCGAAATCCAGCGGCATACGGAGAAGCGGGAAGCCTCGAAATCGACGGGAAGAGCGTATTCGCTTTTTAAGCGCTCCTTCAGGACATCGAGCTGCAGTGCGCCGACGACGCCGACTATTGCGGGCGAGCCGTCCTCCGGCGAGAAGAGCTGCACAACGCCCTCCTCCGCCATCTGCTGCAGCGCCTCCTTCAGCTTCTTCGCCTTCATCGCATCGGTAAGGCGCACGCGGCGGAGAATTTCAGGCGCGAAATTCGGCACGCCGCGGAAGAGGATGTCCTCACCTTCCGTCAGCGTGTCGCCGATCCTGAGCGTACCGTGATTGGGTATGCCCACCACGTCGCCGGCGAATGCCTCGTCGGCGGTGATGCGGTTCTTGGCGAAGAAGAATTGCGGCGCGGTGAGGCTGATGGATTTGCCGGTGCGCACCAGCTTTGCCTTCATGCCGCGCTCTAGCTTTCCGGAACAGACGCGCACGAAGGCGATGCGGTCGCGGTGGTTGGGGTCCATATTGGCCTGGATCTTGAAGACGAAGGAGGTCATCTTTTCCTCCGTCGCCTCGACCTTGCGTGTGTCGGCCTCCTGGGCGCGCGGTGCAGGGCCGTACTTTCCAAGTGCCTCAATCAGATCACGCACGCCGTAATTGCGGAGTGCGGAACCGAAATAGACGGGCGTAAGATGCCCCTCGCGGAAGGCCTGCAGGTCGAACGGTTTGCAGGCTTCCTTTGCCAGCAGCATCTCTTCGACCAGCGCGTCGCGCTCGTGTTCGGGTAGCAGGCCGGAGATGGCGTCCGCCTCCGGTCCGTTGACGGGAATCGGCTTCACATCCTCGTCCGAATGGCGGAACGTGTTGTCCGCCAGGTGGTAGGTGCCGGCAAAGGACTTGCCGCGCCCGATCGGCCAGGTGACCGGTGCGGTGTCGAGCGCAAGCTTTTCCTCGATCTCGTCCAGTATTTCAAAGGGATCACGGCTTTCCCGGTCGAGCTTGTTGACGAAGGTGATGATAGGGATGTCGCGCAGCCGGCAGACCTCGAACAACTTAAGCGTGCGCGGCTCGATGCCCTTGGCCGCGTCGATCACCATCACGGCGGAATCGACGGCCGTCAGCGTCCGGTAGGTATCGTCGGCGAAATCCTCGTGGCCCGGCGTATCGAGCAGGTTGAAGACATGGCCGCCATATTCGAACGTCATCACCGAGGTGACCACGGAAATCCCGCGCTCGCGCTCGATCTTCATCCAGTCCGAGCGCGTCTGGATGCGGTTCTTTTTCGCCTTCACCTCGCCGGCAAGCTGAATTGCGCCGCCGAAAAGCAGGAGCTTTTCGGTGAGCGTGGTCTTGCCCGCGTCCGGGTGCGAAATGATCGCGAAGGTGCGGCGGCGCGCCACCGCGTCGGCCAAACTCTCTGGCATATCCGGAATTCCCTTTGATAGCGGGCTCTTACCAGCCGCGGCCGCCGCTGTCGAATGGAAATCACCCCCGCATATAGAAAGCCCGTGCGGCGATTTCATGCCTACCGTTCAAGAGAAAGGAGGCCAGGAATCCGCATTTTCGGAATGGTTGACAAGTTAATTAGCTGAAACTAATGATTAGCTATGGCTAATGATATGAGGCAAGTGGCCACTCTCGCGGACCCGACGCGGCGGGCCGTATTTGAGCTGATCGCGGAGCGCCCACGCTCGGTGGCGGAGATCACGCGCGCCCTTCCCGTTACACAATCGGCCGTTTCGCAGCATCTGAAGGTGTTAAGAGAGGCGCAGCTCGTCCGGGCCCAGCCGAAAGGCGCCAGCAACATCTACCATATCGATCAGGCGGGACTCGGGCAGATGCGCGCATGGCTCGACCGGCTCTGGGCCGCTGCCCTGGACGAGTTCAAGAGAGAAATCGAGACGGAAGGGAAGGAAGATAATGGATAGGATGATCTCGCCGGCGCCGGTCCGTCGTTCGGTTACCGTGAAGGCATCACAGCAGAAGGCATTCGAGGTCTTCACATCCGGCTTCGGCCGCTGGTGGCCCGCCTCCCACAGCATCGGTTCTTCGCCGCTGAAGACGGCGGTTATTGAGCCGCGCGTCGGCGGACGCTGGTACGAGACGGGAGAAAACGGCCGGGAATGCCAATGGGGCGAGGTGCTTGCCTGGGAGCCGCCGTCGCGCGTGCTTCTTGCCTGGCGGATCGGCGCGGACTGGAAATACGATCCCCAACTTCTGACCGAAGTGGAAGTGCGGTTCGTTCCGCTGGGCGAAGCCGGCACGCGCGTCGAACTGGAGCACAGGCTGCTTGAGAACTATGGCGAGCGCGCAGCGGCAACCAGCGAAAGGCTGGATTCGGAAGGCGGTTGGCAGTCTCTTCTCGCCATTTATGCAGAAGAGGCCGCCGCGGCCGCCTGAAAAGCGTTTGAAAATTCCGGCCGTTGGGCGAGGTTGAATTGACGCCGGAACCTCCCGGCGTCAGATAGTGCGTATGGATACATCACCTGCTTCAATCTCTGTCATCGGTCCTACTGTCGGCGTCGTGCGTCTGCCGCATGGCGAGGGCTTGCCGCTGCCCGCATACGAATCGGCCGGTGCCGCCGGCATGGATTTGCGCGCCGCCGTGCCTGAGGACCGGCAGATCATCCTTCTGCCGGGCCGGCGCGTCCTGGTGCCGACCGGATTTATCTTAGAGATTCCGGAAGGCTTCGAGGGTCAGGTACGGCCGCGTTCCGGCCTTGCGCTGCGTCACGGGATCACCTGCCTGAACTCACCCGGAACGATCGACAGCGACTATCGCGGCGAGGTGCAGATTCTGCTGGTCAATCTGGGCGAGGACGATTTTGCCGTCACGCGCGGCATGCGCATC
Organism: Chelativorans petroleitrophicus; assembly: GCF_025398195.1. GTDB lineage: Bacteria > Pseudomonadota > Alphaproteobacteria > Rhizobiales > Rhizobiaceae > Chelativorans > Chelativorans petroleitrophicus. The sequence goes on from NZ_JAODNV010000007.1 coordinate 167,836, forward strand.
GCCCAGCTTGTCATCGCCCCTGTGCTTCAGGCCCGGATCGAAGAGCGCGACGGACCCGGCGCGACGGCTCGCGGAGCTGACGGCTTCGGCTCCACCGGAACGGCCTGAGGCCCTCTCCCGCCCATCGCCTGACCAGAGCCTCCCCTTGACAGCGCCACGCCGCAGGCGCCTCATCGTGGGTAAAGAGGAAATCTGGGGATGGCACATGGCTGACATCGGTTCCATCTTTCGCGCACTTCACGAGGCTGAAGGCGCCTTCATCATTCCCAACCCCTGGGATATCGGCACGGCGAAGCTGCTTGCCGCGCTCGGTTTCAAGGCATTGGCAACGACCAGCGCCGGCTACGCCTTCTCCCGCGGCCTGCCCGATGGCGGGGTTCCGTTCGAGGAGAGGATAAACCATTGCCGCGAGATCGTTGCCGCCACACCGCTGCCAGTCTCGGCCGATCTGGAGCATGGCAAGGGCGACAGTCCCGACAGCGCGGCCGAGACAATATTCGCGGCGGAGGCGGCCGGCCTTGCCGGCTGCTCGATCGAGGATTCGACCGGCGATCCGGCCAATCCGATTTACGAGTTCTCGCTGGCCGTCGAGCGGGTTGCCGCTGCGGCGGAAGCCGCGCGTGCCCTGAAGCGGGATTTCGTCTTCACCGCGCGGGCGGAGAATTTCTTATGGGGCCGGCCCGATCTGGACGATACGATCCGCCGGCTGCAGGCCTTCGAGAAGGCCGGAGCCGATGTGCTCTACGCGCCAAGGCTTACCAGCATAGAGCAGGTACGCGCCGTTTGCCAGTCCGTCAGCCGGCCCGTGAACGTGCTTGCCACGGCGGACTTCACCGTTGCCGAATTGGCCGAGGCCGGCGTGAAGCGCATCTCGGTCGGCTCCAAACTCACCTGTCTGGCCTTCGCTGCGATCGAGCGCGCGGCCAAGGAGATGCTGGACGAGGGCGCCTTCACCTATGACCGGGACAGCATGCCTTTCGCCCGCCTTCAGGAGACGTTTTCAGAAGCCGGATAGCGGCAGCCGTCGGGGATTCTGCGTCCAAGGTCGAAAGCCGGCCGGTTCCGCTGGCCGGCGCTTGCCGCTATGCTGGACCTACAGGCTCGGCGTAGCGCGATTTTTTGGTGTTGGCATCGCGCCATGATGAGCTACATTCCGCCCTCCCCGGGGAGGGTGCATCGATAACAAAACCGAACGCGGAGGAGCACATGTTCAGAAAAAAAGGAAAACTGCTGGCTGCCGGAGCCATGGCGCTCGGTCTGAGCTTCAGCGCGGCGGCCGGCGCGCAGGAATTCATCAACGTGCTGACCGGCGGCACGTCGGGCGTGTACTATCCGCTGGGCGTGGCTCTTTCCGAAATCTATGGCGACACGATCGAGGGTGCGCGCACGCAGGTTCAGGCGACCAAGGCATCCGTAGAGAATTTGAACCTCCTGCAGCAGGGGCGCGGAGAGATCGCGTTTGCGCTCGGCGATTCGGTCAAACTCGCCTGGGAGGGCGAAACCGAGGCCGGCTTCCCCGGCAAGCTCGACAAGCTGCGCGGCATCGCCGCTATCTATCCGAACTACATCCAGATCGTGGCCAGTGAGGAATCGGGCATCAAGACGCTCGAGGATCTGAAAGGCAAGAGCCTGTCGGTCGGCGCACCGGCTTCAGGCACCGAGCTCAATACCCGCGCCATCTTCGAGGCTGCGGGCATGAGCTATGACGACCTCGGCAAGATCGAATATCTGCCCTTTGCCGAGTCCGTGGAGCTTATCAAGAACCGCCAGCTCGATGCGACGCTTCAGTCGGCGGGCCTCGGCGTGGCCTCGATCCGTGACCTGGCAAGCTCGGTGGCCATCACCGTTGTCGCGGTGCCGCCGGAGGTCGTGGAGAAGATCGGTGCCCCCTACATTTCCGCCACCATTCCCGCAGGCACCTATGAAGGCCAGGACGAAGACGTGCAGACGGCTGCCGTCGGCAACATGCTGGTTACCCATGCCGACGTTTCGGAAGAAACGGCCTACCAGATGACCAAGCAGCTTTTCGAGAATCTCGACCGGCTGACGGCCGCTCATGCGGCGGCGAAGGCCATCAAGCTCGAAACCGCGCTCGATGGCATGCCGGTCCCGCTGCATCCGGGCGCCGAGCGCTACTATAAGGAACAGGGCCTCTTGTAGCGCGATCTGCCCCGGCGGCAGAGCGATTGCATATGGCGATTCCCTCTCACCGTCTCGGGCTTTGCCCGAGCCACTTCTCCTCCGCCAGGCGGGGGAGAGGAATCGCCGGCATCAACCTCGCTGCCAGTCGCCCGCGTCTGCGATTTGCAAGGCCAACGGCCGCCGATGCCTGCTACCCTTTCTCTCCTCCGCGTGGAGGAGAGGAGGTGAGGCGAAGCCGGGACAGTGAAAGGGTAAAAGGGCGTACCATATGCGATTGCCCTGTCTTCGGATGGGAAGGGTGCTGGCGCGACTATCGGATGGGGCAGGCTTGTCTCAGACATCGCTGCGACGCCTTACCTGCGTCGCTGCGCGATCGATCCCCGCAAGATAAGGGAAGCCGGCGCTCCGGGACATGCACATGACCGCTGAAAAAACTTCCACCATTCTCACGCCCACGGAAGAGGTTCCGACCGAGGGTCTTCCGGCGGGATGGGGCACCGGCCTCTGGGGCACAGCTGCGTTCTCCATTGCCATTGCCTTCTCGCTGTTCCAGCTCTGGACGGCCGCCTACGGCACGCTGCCGAGCCAGGTCGTCCGTGCGATGCATGTGGGCTTTCTGCTGCTGCTAGGATTTGCTCTCCTCGGCAATCTCAAATCCCACTCCACCCTCATGCGCTCCATCCTGTGGGCGCTCGGCATTCTCGGCTTCCTGACCGGCGTCTACAACTGGATCTTCTACAAGGAACTTCTGCTGCGTGCGGGCGGCTTTCACACGGTTCCCGACCTTATCGTCGGCACCGTGATGATCGCTTTGGTGTTCGAGGGCGCGCGCAGGCTGATGGGCCTGCCGCTCACCATCATAGCCGGCGTCTTTCTCGCTTACTGCTTCTTCGGCCAGTACATGCCCGGGCCGTTCGTGCATCGCGGCTACGATTTCGAGCAGATCATCGAGCATATCGGCTTCGGAACCGAAGGCATTTACGGTACGCCGATCTATGTCTCAGCGGCCTACATCTTCATCTTCGTCGTCTTTGCAGCCTTCCTCGAGCGCGCCGGCATGATCGCGCTCTTCAACGATTTCGCCCTCGGTCTCGTTGGCGGTGCGCGCGGCGGGCCGGCGCAGGTCTGCGTGCTGTCGTCAGCGCTGATGGGCACCATTTCCGGCTCCGGCGTGGCAAACGTGGTCGCCAGCGGTCAATTCACCATCCCGCTGATGAAGCGCTTCGGCTTCCGCTCCGAATTCGCTGGCGGCGTCGAGGCGACCTCCTCGATGGGCGGCCAGATCATGCCGCCGGTGATGGGCGCGGTCGCCTTCATCATGGCCGAGACGCTGAACATCCCCTATGCCGAAGTCGTCAAGGCGGCGATCATCCCCGCCTTCCTCTATTTCGGCGTCTGCTTCTGGACCGTGTATCTGGAGGCCGGCAAGGCGGGCCTCAAGGGGATGAACAAGGCCGAACTGCCCGATCCGTGGGCCGCCGTGCGCCAGCACTGGCCGCTGGTGCTGCCGCTCGCCGTCCTTGTCTACCTTCTCTTTGCCGGCTACACGCCGATCTTCGCCGGCACGATGGGCCTGGCGCTCACGATCGTGCTCATCCTCGGTACGCCGCTTGCCGCGCTGATCGGCCCGTTTGCCTTCCGTGTGGTGTTCTGGATCGCGCTCGGCCTCGCGGCCGCCTCCTTCATCCGCTACGGCGTCGACCTGTTGGCGATCGTCCTGGTCGGGCTGATCGTTGCCTGTGCGACCTTCAAGGGCGGGCGCGAGACGCTGCTGATCTGTCGCGATTCTCTGGCTGAGGGGGCCAAGAACGCGCTGCCTGTCGGCATCGCCTGTGCCATTGTCGGCGTTGTCATTGGCACGCTGACCCTGACTGGCATTGCCTCCACCTTCATCGGCGCCATCATCGCCATCGGCAAGAACAACCTGTTCCTGTCGCTGGTCCTGACGATGATCACATGCCTGGTCCTCGGCATGGGTATCCCCACCATTCCGAACTACATCATCACCTCGTCTCTGGCGGGGCCCGCGCTTCTTCAGCTTGGAGTGCCGCTCGTTGTCAGCCACATGTTCGTGTTCTACTTCGGCATCATGGCTGACCTCACGCCGCCGGTGGCGCTCGCGGCCTTCGCGGCCGCTCCTATGGCCAAGACCTCCGGCCTCAAAATAGCGGTCCAGGCGACGAAGCTTGCTGTCGCCGGTTTCGTGGTACCATTCATGGCCGTCTATACGCCATCGCTGATGCTGCAGGAGGGTGGCGCGATCGCCGCAGCCTGGGGCTATCCGGTAGAGCTGGTCTACGTGGTCTTTAAGGCCTGCCTAGGCGTGGGGCTGTGGGGCATGGCGTTCGTCGGCTTCTTCCTGCGCGGCATGGCGCCCTGGGAGAGAGCGGCCGCCTTCGTTGCGGGGTTGCTCCTCGTGCTGGCGCTGCCGTGGACGGACGAGTTCGGTTTCCTGCTTTCTGCACTTGTCATCGGTCAGCACTGGTATCGGGCGCGCGGCAGGAGTCCTGAGGCTCGCCAGAAGCTGGTCGAGGAGTAGCGGGTGCCCGCCTGCCTTCTGGTTGGCGGCAAGGCGCTGACGCTCGCCGCCGGCCTGTTCACGCTCTCCTGGACCCACTCCGTGGAAAAGATCGAATGGCAGGAGACGTGGCGGGTGCTGCCCGCCGGACTTGAGATCGTCGAGGCGCGTATTAAGGGGTCCGGCGCCGGCATGGATCCGCCGCCCGATGCGCGTCTCGAGAATGGCTGGTGGGTCTATACGCCGCAGCTCGGAATTGTGCCAGAGCTGCGGCTCGCCGCATCAGGCGCTACCGTAAGCGCCTGGCGCCTCTGCACGGGAGGCAAGTGCAGGCAGCTTGGCGCGGAGGCCAGTGCTCCGGTCATGCTGAAACCCTGTCCTTGAACCTTCAGGCGTGCGCCGAGCGATCGTTGCCGCGCCGGGCGCAAGCCGGTCCCGGGCCGCGCATGTAATGCCGCTCGGGATGATACCGCGGGCCGAAAAATTCGCGAATAGCCTTCACGCAACCGACCAAGAGCTTAACCAACCCCATCGTCCCGTACCCTCGACTCTTCGGGCATCCCTTCCCGTTCACCCTAGCATCAGCAAATGAATGCACGGTGAATCCGCAATTTAGAAAGCCGCCTTCCATGGCGGAAAATGGGATTCATTGCGGCGTCGTGGTGGCCGCACGGGATCCTGTATCCGCTGTGACAAAATTACCACGATCTTCCATACCCCGTCATACCCCAATCCGGGGGATGTTCTCTCAATAGGTCGAATGCTCATGGAACAGACCGGCCTGCCGGCTGTTAGGTCAGCAGCCGGGCGGCGGGCCAGGTACCGTTCGGCCGGACTTATGAGAAGAGGAAAAGACGATGGGTATGTTCTCCAAGGATATCAAGACGATGGACGATCTGTTCGTCCATACACTGCGCGACATCTACTATGCCGAAAATCAGATCACGAAGGCACTGCCCAAGATGATCGACAAGGCGACCGATCAGCAGCTCAAGCAGGGTTTCGAACAACACCTTAGAGAGACGGAGGGGCATATCCGCAATTTGGACGAGGTGTTCCGTCTGATGGATATGCAGCCGAGCGGCGTCGATTGCCCCGCGATCGACGGCATCATCGAGGAAGCCAATGAAGTTGCCGGAGAGGTGGACGACAAGAATGTGCTCGACGCGGCGCTGATTGCTGCCGCACAGGCCGTAGAGCACTACGAGATCACGCGCTATGGCACGCTGATCACCTGGGCCGAGCAGCTCGGGTATGACGATTGTGCCGAGATCATGAAGCAGAACCTGGCTGACGAGAAAGCCACGGACGAGAAGCTCAGCGAACTGGCGGAAAGCCGTATCAACATGCTCGCCTCAGAATAGACAAGCGACTTGTCCTGCCTCTCCGCCCCTGCATCTCCTGCGGGGCGGAGAGTTTTTATTGGTGAAGGAAAAGGTCGAACTCCCGCCTCCCGGCGGGCGTGAAGCGTAGAATGCGGCTGTCCTTCTCGCGCCTTACCCAGCCAGCCCGCATCATGTGCTCAAGGATGGCAGCGCCGAGACCGCCTGCCAAATGCCACCGGCGCACACTCCAGTCTAGGCAGATGCGGCAGACGGGCCGTCTCTTGTGGCTCATGGCTTCGATATCAATGCCGAAATCGGCGAAAAACCTGCTACCGGCCGGGCTTAGCGCGGCGGTCTCCCGATCGAGCCGAACGAAGCCGCGATCTACAAAGCTTTCCAGCATCGCGACCCCGGCCTCTCCCGCCAGGTGATCGTAGCACAGGCGGGCCTCGCGCAGGGCCTTGTCGCCCGGGCCGGGCAGCACGCGCTTCGGCCCCAGGGTCGCCGCCACGCCCATGATCGTCTCTAGCATTCCCGCGACGCTCTCATCCGCGAGCGCATAGTAGCGATGGCGGCCCTGACGCTTCACGCGAACGAGGCCACCGTCGACCAGCTTAGCAAGATGTGTGCTCGCGGTCGGAGACGTAACGCCTGCCTCCAGCGCTAACTCGCTTGCCGTGAGCGCCGTCCCGCCCATCAGCGCGGCGAGCATGTTGGCGCGCGCCGGATCGCCCACAAGGCTTCCGATCTGCGCGATATCCGTTCCTGCTTTCATAGTTTGATATTAATCGAACTATTCTTGCACGGCAACTGCTATTCCTCCTCCTGAAGGAGCGAGGCTATGCAGAACACCCCCGCTAGCAGAAAAGACCGCACGCTTGTTCGCCCCGGCGCCTTCCGCCACCTGGCTGCCGCTGCGTTGGCTTTGGTCCTCCGGCTTGAGGACCGCCGACGTCAGCGCCTCCATCTTTCCGAACTGGACGACCACCTGCTTGCCGACATCGGCCTCACCCAGGCGGATGTGGAGCGCGAGTGTTCCACGCCGTTCTGGCGATAGCCGCTCGCCATTCTTCCATAGCCGGACGGCCCGATATTTCGATGAACGCCGAGCCGTGGCTGCGGTCTCAAGCGTTCCCGATCAGCATCCCTGTCGCGAAGACGAGCGCGCCCCCCAGCACCACCTGGAAGGTCGCACGGCTCCACGGCGTTTCCATGTAGCGGTTCTGGATGAAGGCGATGGCCCACAGTTCTATGAAGACGATGATGATGGCGAGCGTCGTGGCTGTCCAGAAATGTGGGATGAGGTAGGGAAGCGCATGGCCGAGTCCGCCCACAGCCGTCATGACCCCGGTCGCAAGCCCCCTTCTGACGGGGGAGCCGCGCCCGGAGATCACCCCGTCATCCGAGGCGACTTCCGTGAAACCCATGGAAATGCCGGCACCGAGCGAGGCGGCAAGCCCCACCAGAAATGTCTGCCATGTGTCGCCTGTCGCGAAAGCGGCGGCGAAGATCGGCGCCAGGGTGGAGACCGAGCCGTCCATCAGCCCCGCCAGCCCCGGCTGGACATAGGTGAGGATGAACTGCCGGCGTGCCGTCCTGTCCTCCTCATCGCGCTGCTCGCGGCCGAGATGCTTTTCCGAGAGCCTTTCGGCCAGCGTCTCGTGCTTCTGCTCAGCCGCGGCCAGATCGCCCAGAAGCTTGCGCGTGGCGGCATCCTCGGTGCGCTTGGCCGCCTCCGCATAAAAGCGCTGCGCCTCCTCCTCCATCAGCGCGGCCTGGGCACGCACATGGTCGAGCCCGAGCGGGCGCACCAGCCAGTCCGGCCGGCGCTGATAATAGCCGCGTACATGCTCCCGCCGGATAAGCGGGATGCGTTCGCCGAAACGCCGGCGGTGCAATTCGATCAGTGATGCGCGATGGCGGTCTTCCTCCGCGGCCATCTCCTCGAACATGGCCGCCGAATGCGGATACTCATCCCTCAGAGCGTCTGCATAGGCGCGATAGATGCGCGCGTCATCCTCCTCGGAAGAGATGGCCAGAGCCAGTATCTCCTGCTCGGAAAGCGAGGAGAATGCGCGCCGGTTGAAGCCGAAAAGCCGGTTAAACATGAGAACGGAGATCCAATTAGTTTAGAACCATTCTAAAGTAAGAAGCCGGATAAGGAAAGCAAGGGTACTTCTTGCTCGCCCTTGGCGCGGGCGGCATGTTCTATCTTACCGTCACCAGCCTGGCCCCCGAAGCGGAGGAGCACCAATATCTTCAGTCAGCCGCGATCGCGGTGGGAGCGGGCTTTCTGGTGATCATGGTGCTGTCGGAAATGTCGTAGCGTGCCGAAAGGTCGGAGGCTTGACGCTCCTCAATCCAGCGTCCGCCGGAACCGTGTAAGCGCTATTGCAGCATAGGCGAGGATGAAGCCCGCAAGCACCGCGATTTCGAACGCGACGGCGGGCATGTCAGCGCCCTTCAGCATCACCGCCCGCACGACGCGCAGGAAGTGGGTGAGTGGAAAGATTTCGCCGACCCACTGCGCCCAGAAGGGCATACCCCGGAACGGGAACATGAAGCCCGAAAGCAGGATGGAAGGCAGAAAGAAGAAGAAGGTGAGCTGCAGGGCCTGCATCTGTGTGTTTGCAACGGTGGAGATCGTGTAGCCGAGCAGCACGAGCGCCATGACGAAGATCAGCACGGCAAGCAGAAGCAGCCACATTCTGCCCACAAAAGGTATGTCGAAGAGCAGGCTCGAGGCGATGAGCACTACGGCCACCTGCACGGCACCGACAACAAAATAGGGCAGGATCTTGCCAAGCATGATTTCGAGCGGGCTTGCCGGCATGGCGAGCAGATTCTCCATTGTACCGCGCTCGCGCTCACGCGTCAGCGCGATGGAGGTCATCATCACCATGGTCATCGTCAGGATGACGCCGAGCAGGCCCGGCACGATATTGTAGTGTGAGATGCCCTCGGGATTGTAGCGGCGATGCACCACCACTTCGAGCTGCCGGTTCGCCTCGGCTTCGGTGGGAGTGATGCCGCGCTCGCGCAGTAGTGCTCGGCTTGCCACAGTGCTCAGTGTCGAGATTGCCCCGCTTGCGACGGACGGATCGGTCGCGTCCGCCTCGATCAGGATCTGCGCGCGCTCGCCCCGGTCCACCTTGCGCGCGAAATCGGAGGGGATGGTGACCACGAACACCACGTCGCCTCGCGCCATCAGGGCCTCCGCTTCCCTCACGCTGCCGACCACATGCTCGAAGCGGTAATAATCCGTCATCTCCAGGGCGGAGACCATGGCGCGGGTGTAGTGGTCCTGGCTGGTGGTCACGAGTGCCGCGGGCAGATATTTCGGATCGCTGTTGATCGCATAGCCGAACAGCACAAGCTGCATCAGCGGCACGGCGAGCATCATTGCGAAGGTGATCCTGTCGCGCCGCATCTGGATGAATTCCTTGATGAGCAGCGCGCGGAACCGGGAAAGCGAGAGGAAGCGGCTGTGGCTCATGCCATATTGTCCTGCGCCTTGCTCATGAACTGGATGAAGACATCCTCAAGGCTCGTGTCGCCGCGTGTCACGGTCACGCCTGGCCTGCTCGCGATGACGGCAAGAGAGTCGGAAAGCAACTTTTCGTCGGAGCCCACCACGTGCAACGTTGCCCCGAACGGAGCCACCTGCTCGACGCCCGGCAGGCGCGCGATCTCAGACACCATGCGCTCGAGCCCCGGCCCTTCGACCACGAAGGTGACGAGACCCGCCTCGCGCACTACCCCGCTCACGGTGCCCGTAGCCAGCAGCTTGCCATAGGAAATGTAGGAAATGCGGTGGCAGCGCTCGGCCTCGTCCATATAGTGGGTTGAGACTAGCACGGTGAGTCCTTCCGCCGCCAGCCGGTGGATCTCGTCCCAGAAATCGCGGCGCGCCTTTGGGTCCACGCCCGCGGTGGGCTCGTCGAGCAGCAGCAGCTTTGGCTTGTGCATGATGCAGGCTGCCAGCGCCAGCCGCTGTTTCCAGCCGCCCGAAAGCGTGCCCGCAAGCTGGTTGCGGCGGCTTGTCAGCCCCAAATCCTCCAGCGTGCGGTCGACATGCTCCCGTACCGGCCTCAGCTCGTAGAGGCGAGCGACGAATTCCAAGTTTTCCGCGATTGTCAGGTCTTCGTAGAAGGAAAAGCGCTGTGTCATATAGCCGACCTCGCGCTTGATCTTCAGCGCTTCGGTGACGAGGTCGTAGCCGAGCACCCGGCCGCCTCCCTCGTCGGGTGTCAGAAGCCCACACATTATGCGGATGGTGGTTGTCTTGCCGGATCCGTTCGGCCCCAAGAAGCCGACGATCTCGCCCTGCTCCACCATCATGGACACATGGTCGACAACGGTTTTCTCGCCGAAGCGTTTGACCAGCCCATGGACGTCGATGGCATGCATGTATTTCTCCGAAAGGGGCGAATAGGGAATAGCGGGTAGCGAATAGGGATTGGCGAATGGGAGTGCTGAACTGTTCAGAGCAATCCTTCCCTACTCGCTATTCGCTACTCCCTGTTCGCTAACCACTATTTGGCTGCGCGCCCAGGATCACATCGACGATCTGCCCCGGTTGCAACCGGTCCGCCGCCTCGCCTTCCGGCTTCGCCTCCACCAGGAAGACGAGCTTCTGCCGCGTCTCGAGCGAGTAGATGACCGGCGGTGTGAACTCGGGCTCCGGTGAGACGTAGGAGACACGCGCCTCAAGCCCTTCGGGGCAGCCGTCGCAGCGCACCGCCAGCACGGAACCGACCTCGATGGCGGAAATGTCCGGTTCCGGCACATAGAGCTTCAGCTTTACGGCGCCATCCGGCAGCATGGAAACGACCGGCGCCGAAGGCCCCGCGACATCGCCCGCATTGCGGATCACATCGTTCACGCGGCCTGTCGCCGGCGCCCGGATCGTGCGCTCGGAAAGCTGCCACTTGGCCTGCTCCAGGACCGCCTTTGCCTGCTCGACCCGCCTTTCGGCTGCCTCGATCTCCTGAGCTCGGGCTGGCAGACGGGCCACGGCCAGCTTCGCTCTCGCTTCCCCAACGCGCGCCTCCGCCAACGTCGCCTCGGTCTGCGCCTTGTCCAGCTCTGCTTGAGTGGCAATGCCTCTGCGGAAAAGGTCGCTCGTGCGGGCAAGAACGCGGTCGGCCTCCGCCACCTGTGCCTCGGCCGAGCGGAGAGTGGCCTCCAGCACTGCGATCTCCTCTCGCCGCTGGCCTTCCTGCAGATTGGCTAGCGCGGCTTCAGCCTCCGCAAGCGCGGCCTCCGCCTGGGTAACGGCAATCCGGGCGCCGGTCTCCTCTATCAGCGCCACCGCCTCACCCGCCTCCACCCGGTTACCACGCCCGACCTGGACGGATCGCACCTGCCCGACTTCCACCGGCGCGAGCAGCACATATTCGCCTTCCACATAGCCGACGGCGAGCGGCTGCGGCACGGCGCAGGCGGCGAAGATGAGGCCGGCCAGGGGAATGGCGCAAAGAATGCTCATGATCTTTTCCTCCGCGCCTCAAGGATGGCCTTCAGATTGTCGCGTGCGACCGCCGCGACCGCGGATGCCTCGCGCGGGCCGATCTCGCCCCAGCCCATGCGACGCTTCACCGGCTCTCGCCCGATGCGGAAATAGACGATCTGGCCGACCATCGTGAAAATGGCGATCCTGGTGTATTCGCTCTCGGCGGGGTCGCCGGTGGCCGCTTCCCACAGGCCGCACAAATGCCTGTGCACCGGCTCGAACACGCCGTTGTAGATGACATCGATGGCGTCCGTGGGCTGACCCAGCTCGCGCAGAATGAACTGCACGATCTCCCCCGCCTCGGGCCGGGCTACCATGAAGCCTACCAGAGTTTCTATAGCGCGCACGAGCCGGGCGGCGGCCTCCTCAGGCGCAAGCTGAAGGCGCGACGGATCGGCAGTGAGATCACCAAGCGCACGCCCGGCCACTTGCGAGATCATGGCAGCGATGTATTGCGCGCAGGCCGTGCGCAGGCCTTCCTTGCCGCCGAAGTGATAGGCGATGGAACCGATATTGGCGCGAGCCTCCGCGGCGATGGCCCGTGTCGATGTGGCATCGAATCCGCGTTTTCCGAAAAGCCGTATAGCGGCGCGGATCAGCGCCTCGCGCGTCCGCTCCGCGGCGCCAATCCGCCGTGAACCGCCTGCAGAACCTGTTTCGTGAAGAAAGTCATCCCTTGTCATGGCAGGCATTTATTCAATCGTTTGATTAAATGTCAAGGCAAGTTTCGGCCGCGCGAATTTTAATGGCCGGAGCTCGACCCCCGGCCAACGTCGCCTACTCCAGCCTTGGCTGTCCCTCGCCGGGCATTCTCTATTGCGAAACGAGGGGGTGAAATCGGATCCCGCAACCGCCCGATGCGTTCCACCAGAAGCGCGAAAAAGCGCTCATCATCGATGTCACGCATCACGAGCGCATTTGCTGGACGGTCGGTGACGCGCCACCAGTCGATCACCGTCATGCCCATGGTGAGTTCCGAAGCCGTCTCAACCGTCACATTGCATCTGCGGCCGCCAAAGATCTTCGGTTCAAGCGGATAGGCAATGACGCAGGGATCGTGCAGCGGGCCGCCCTGGGAGCCATATTTTTCCGTATCGAAGCGCTCTTGATATTCCAGCAGTATGGCCGTCGCGTCTCCCACCCGCGTACCAAGTTCGCGGAATGTGGCGATGCGCTCCGGCGAAGTCAGCGCCTTGTGGGTGACGTCGAGCGGCATCATGACGATCGGGATCTTCGAGCGGAAGACGACATCCGCCGCATGCGGATCGACATAGATGTTGAACTCGGCGGCAGGCGTGATGTTGCCGCCTTCGAAGAAGCCGCCGCCCATCATCACGATCTCGCGCACGCGCTCCGCGATCCTGGGCTCGCGCACGAGAGCCAGCGCCACGTTGGTAAGCGGTCCCAGCGTGCACAGCGTAACCTCGCCCGGCGCATGATTCATCAGCGTTTCGACGATGAAATCGACCGCATGGATCTGCATGGGCGGCATGGCGGGCTCAGGCAGGTCAGGTCCATCGAGTCCCGTCTGGCCATGGACGTGCTCGGCCGTCACCAGATCCCGCACCATGGGCCGGCTTGCTCCGGGGTAAACCTTCATATCCGGCCTGCCGGCAAGTTCGCAGACCTTGCGCGCGTTCTTTTCCGTGAGCGCCAGCGGCACATTACCGGCAACCGCTGTGATGCCAAGGATGTCCAGCTCGGGGCTTGCCAGCGCCAGAAGAAGCGCGACCGCATCGTCCTGGCCCGGATCGGTGTCGATAATGATTTTTCTCAGGCCCGCCATGAATTCGCATCCTTCTTGAACTCGTTGCGCGAACAGACCATATCAGCGGTGCCGGCAAGAACGCCATTCGGGTTTTTGCTGTCCACGTCGCTCTTTGAGGACAGGAAGACATGACGCGCATGACGCCCTTCTCGAACCCGCTGCTTTTAGGGTTCGACAGCATGGAGAAAACGCTCGAGCGGATAGCAAAGTCGGGCGATAGCTACCCGCCGTACAACATCGAGCGCATCCGCAACAAGGAAGGGCGCGGCGAGCGGTTGCGAATCACGTTGGCCGTGGCGGGCTTCGCCGAACAGGATCTGGAGGTCCTCATCGAGGAGAACCAATTGATCGTCCGGGGCCGGCAGAATGACGACACGGAACGTGAATATCTGCACCGCGGTATCGCCTCGCGGCAGTTCCAGCGTGTATTCGTGCTCGCAGACGGCATGCGGGTGCTGGGCGCGGAATTGAGGAACGGCCTTTTGGCCATAGACCTTGATCGGCCCGAGCCCGAACGGCTGGTGCGCCGGATAGACATTTCGGTGAAGGAGTGAAGCGATGAACCTTTACCGGAACCCGAGGCTCTTGAGTGGGTTGGCTCCATGAGCGGCCCGCGGAAAAGGAGGCTGACATGACCGACAACGAACGCAAGATAACGGTGACTCCGCAGCAGCTTGCCCATATTGGCGAAGGGGCCATCGCCTACATGCGCGAGATGGATGCCGCGGAACTGAAGGGCAAGTTCCCGGGCATGCCGGACATGGCCCCCGGCACGAAATTGTGGGCGCTCTTCGCCGCCAACGGCCGCCCCATCCTTCTGGCCGACGGACGCGACGCCGCTCTCGCAGGCGCATTCCAGAACGATCTGCAGCCGGTGAGCCTGCATTGACGCGCCTTTGACCTTCCATCGTCCTCACGGGCAGGATCGGAGCGTCCCTGCCCGTGGACGTCGTTGACATGCAGTCCTCCGCGTCCCCCGCTTAACCGAACCTTCACGTTGCCACCTCATGTTTTTGGTGACGGCGCGCGCCGGCTATGGCCCTGCTCATCAGCCGGTGCTTTTGACGGCGGTGGGGAGAACGTCGGCGATGCTCGATTTTTTCGGCCTTGAGCCGCAAAGGGGGGCATTGTTCGCTCTTGGAGCGGTTGTGCCGGTTGTGGCACTTGCCCTTGCGAGCATCCTGTGCGCGGTATTCTGGGCCGTGCGCGCCCGCAAACGCAGGCAGCGGCACGAGGAAAGCGGCGACCCCTCCCAAACCATAGCCCGTGCGGTGCGCGGCGTACGCCAGCGCTATCTGGTGGTGATGGCTGCCCTCATCATTCCGGCGACGGCATTCGTCGTCGGCTCGCAGATTGCTAATCATCGCTTTTCTTCCGCCACCTCCATGGCCGTCCTGGTGGCCCAGGCATCGGAGACAATCGAACGGGCAGGGCGTGCCGCCATCGAGATGTCGCGCCAGCCCATCGAGGAAACCGATTGGACGAGGGACGCGCTGAAAATCCAGTCTCAACGCCTGGCGACCGTCATCGAGCGCATGGAGACCCTGTGGCAGAGCCTCGATGACGGTCTCAAGGCGCGGCTTATGGCGCGAACGCCCGAAGGGAAGGTAGAGCCGCTCGAACTTCTCAAAGACTTCCATGCCGAACTGGAAAACGCCATCGGCAGCAGCCGGGACCGGCGCGTCGCCGAAGGCGTGCATCTGGAAGTCACCATCGGCTATATCGTGCAGCCGGCGCTCGGACAGCTTGCCAAAGCGCTGCGCCGGTTCAACCGCGAGCTTGCGGAACAGGCCCGGGTGGCCATCTTCGTGCTGGCGGTGGCGCTTGCGGTCTTCGCGGCAGCGATCTTCCTGTTCATCTTCCTGCCTATGGACCGTTCGATCCGCCAGGCGCTGGCTCGCCTGAAGACGGCGCTGGAGGGCGCCAAGGCGGCCGACCGCGCGAAATCAGAATTTCTCGCCAATATGAGTCACGAGATCCGCACGCCGATGAACGGCGTTCTCGGCATGGCGGAGCTCATGGCAAACACCGATCTCGACCCGCGCCAGCGCACCTATAACGACATCATCGTCAGTTCCGGCAACGCGCTCCTGGCCATTATCAACGACATACTGGACTACTCCAAGATCGACGCCGGCCAGGCCCATCTAGACCCCGCGCCCTTTCGCCTGACGGAGGCCGTGGAGGATGTCGCAGCCCTCTTCTCCTCGCGCGCATCGGAAAAGGACCTCGAACTGATCGTGCGGATCGATCCCAAGCTGCCGGAATGGTTTGTGGGCGACGAAGGGCGCGTGCGCCAGATACTGTCCAACCTCGTCAGCAATGCGGTCAAGTTCACCGATCAGGGTTATGTGCTGATCGAAGCCCTGAGCGATTCCAAAGGCATTGTTTTCCAGGTCACCGACACGGGTATCGGCATCCCGGAGGACAAGATTGGAACGGTGTTCGAGAAGTTCAGCCAGGTGGATGCCTCCTCCACAAGGCGGCATGAGGGGACAGGGCTCGGCCTGGCGATAGCGTCAAAGCTGGCGGAACTCATGGGAGGCACGATCGAAGCGGAGAGCCGCCTCGGCGAAGGATCGGTGTTCCGCTGCCGCTTGCCGCTTCCCGCCCACGAAGCTCCGCGCAGGGAGCCGCAGCCCGTCCAGCCGGTGGAGGGTGCGCGCGTATTGATCGTTGATGACAACGACGTCAACAGGCGCATTCTCACGGAGCAGATGAAGCATTGGGGCCTCGATTGCTGCGCGGTGGAGAACGGCACACTGGCGCTTGCCGTTCTTGACGAGGCGCGGCGGCTCGGAGCACCCGTAGACCTCGTCCTGCTCGACTATCAGATGCTTGGAATAACGGGTGCGGATCTTTTGCCCCGTATGCAGCTTTCCGGTCACGGAAGCGAGACTGCGGCCATCCTGCTCACCTCGGTTGATGACGCAACGGCGCTGCACGAATTGAAGACCTCCGGCGCGCGGGCCGTGCTGATCAAACCGGTCCGCTCGGCGCTTTTGCGCAAGACAATTGCCGACGTCCTTGGGCAGCGGAGCAAGCATGTGCCTGCCCAGCAGATAGACGGGGCGGCGGCGCAACAGCCGGAGGCGGACACCGCGCCCAGGGAGAACGCTCCCGTTCTTCCGATGCCGAGCAAGGAAGTGCCGCCAGAACCGCTGCAAATTCTGGTGGCGGAGGACAATGACGTAAACCAGCTCGTCTTCCGACAGATACTTGAACACTCTGGCTACAGCTTCGCAATTGCCACCAACGGCAATGAGGCTCTGGTTCTCTGGAGGCGCAATCGCCCGGCCCTCATTCTTATGGACATTTCCATGCCGGAAATGAACGGGCTTGAGGCTACGCAGGCCATCCGCAAGGAGGAGACGGAGCAAAAACTTGAGCGGACACCGATCATCGGTTTGACTGCTCACGCGCTCGAAGGCGACCGGGAGCGCTGCCTCGCGGCAGGCATGGACGATTATCTCACGAAGCCTGTATCGCCCGCCCGTCTGGAAGCGAAGATCAACGAATGGCTGCCGCGATCAGAGTCGGCCGACGCTTCGCGCGCGCGTTGCTGACTTTCCGGATATCCGGAGCGCTTCAGCCGGCGTCAGTCTCGGTCCATCCTCTCAAGGCCACTTTTCATCTCCGCCATCAGCACGGCGCCAGCCCAGGACCTCCTCCAGGATAACCAGCGCAGCGCCGATCGTGATCAGCGCGTCGGCCAGATTAAAGACGGCAAAGGACCAAATGGGCGTATGGAAGTAAATGTAATCGACCACGTAGCCCCGAACCGCCCGGTCAATCAGATTGCCAAGCGCGCCGCCGATGATGAGCGCGAAGCCCAGCCGTGCGAGGACCTGAGCCGGGCTGGTGCGTACTGCAACCACCACGATGAAAATGGTGATGGCGAGCACCAGAAAGCCGAGCCACAGCCCATCCACGCCGGAAAACAGGGAAAAGGCCACGCCGGTATTGCGCGAGTGGAAAAGGGAAAGGAACGGTAGCAGCTCGACCGCGGAATGAAGCGGCAGGTGCCTTTCAACGAGGTACTTGATCGCCTGGTCGGCGACAAGGGCCAAAAGGAGAATGCCGCCGTAAAGCCCCAGTCTTTCCTGTTTCAAGGCGCGGGCTCCTCCACCACGGGCAGGCGATTCCTGAGGATTTCGTACAGCATCACGCCTGTTGCCACGCCGAGATTAAGCGAATCGGCGCGGCCGGCCTGAGGGATGCGCGCCAGCCGGTCGCAGCTTACGGCAAGCCGATCTGTCAGGCCCTGCTGTTCATTGCCCATGACGAGCAAGACCGGCCCGGGGTCATAGTCGATGGTGCGATAATCCACCGACCCGTTGAGATGGGTCCCGACGACGAGACCGGGAAAAGCCTGCCGCCAGGCCAGGAAACCCGCTTCGTCGCAGCGCGAAAGAGGCACGGAGAAGATCGAGCCCATGGTGGCGCGCACGGTCTCCAGCGAAAACGGATCGGTGCATTCCCCCACAAGCACGACGCCTTTGGCGCCGACCGCATCGACCGTGCGTATGATCGTACCGAGATTGCCGGGATCGCGAACCCGGTCCAGCGCAACCCAGACATCGCCCGTGGCAGGCTGAATTTCCGTGAGCGGCCGATAGCGCTGTTCGAAAACGCCGACGACCATCTGCGGATTGTCGCGCCGCGTGATGGCCGAAAGCACCTTCTCGCTCACCTCCAGAACGAGGCCACCAAGGGCTACCGTGCGTGCGGCCGCCTTCTCCACCAGTTTGTTGCCGCGCCCTACCTTGCCGTAGATGAGGGTGCGGATGGTCCAGCCTGAGTCCAGCGCATCGAGCACAAGCTTCAGCCCTTCGGCGATGAAGGCGCGCTCGCGATCGCGATACTTCTTGAGCGCCAGCGCCCTGATGTCCTTTACGAGCGGATTGGCCAGGCTGGTGACTTCCTTCACCCTGCCGGGCGCACGCCTTTCCTTCGTGCTCATTGGGTCACCCAGCGCGAAAAAAGAGACGTGGACAGCCGCCGGCCGGCGGATTTTTCGCGGATCACCAGCTCCCCCGATTCCACACATCCGCCCATGCCCGCAAAGGCGTCGCGCATCAGCGTGTGCATGGCAAAGGAGGAGGCGCGAATGGAATAGGCGGTCAGCACCACCGCCAGGGGCTTCGGCGACAGGATGGAGCGGCAGACCTCGATCAGATTCGGCAAATGCTCGAAGAGCTGCCACACCTCTCCCTTGGGGCCGCGGCCGTAGGCGGGCGGATCGAGCAGGATGATGTCATAGCCGTTTCCCCGGCGCGCCTCGCGTTCGGCGAATTTCTGCGCGTCCTCGACGATCCAGCGGATCGGCCTGTCAGAAAGGCCGGCGACTTCCTGGTTCTCGCGCGCCCAGGTCACCGCCTTTTTCGAGGCATCGACGTGGGTAACCTGCGCGCCCGCTCGCGCAGCCACCAGCGAGGCGAGCCCCGTATAGGCGAAAAGGTTGAGCACCTTTACGGGGCGCCGCGCGGCCTCAATCAGCGTTTCCATGTGCTTCCAGTGGGAAGCCTGCTCGGGAAAGACGCCGACATGGCGGAACGAGGTGAAGCGGCCGAGATAGTTCATTCCGTCGAAACGCATGGGCCAGGTCTCGCCTAAAGACGTGCGCGGGAAGCGCCAGCGCCCCATTCCTTCCTCGTCCAGATCACCGGTGAAGACCGCGTCGGCCTTCGCCCATTCGGCCCCGTCCCAGGCCGGCCGCCAGATCGCCTGACCCTCGGGGCGGATGATGCGGTACGGCCCATACTGTTCAAGCTTGCGTCCATCGCCCGAATCGAGAAGTGCGTAGTCCTCATCCGGATGTACTTCGAGCACGACCGGCACGCGTTCCTCGGGCAGCGCGCCGGACAGGCGCATCGTCGGACGCGCCGCCGTCCGAGTGCCCTCTGGGCCGTCATTGCGCTGCCTCTGATGGCGCTTCTTTTCGAGCAAGGATCTCACCAGATCTCCACAGCTTGGCGCAAATCCGGGAACTGCGGCTGAACGTTTTCGTTCGGAATTGCGCGAAATCAAAAGCTTGGATCATTGGCGTTCTAAGGAACGCCGGGATGATCCAGGCCGTGCCGCTTCTGCCATAGCGGCCCGAACCGTGCAACATTGGGAGTGCCTACCCCGCCCGGCGCATGAGGGGCGCGGCGGAACCACGAACAGGAAGCCAGCGAGCTTGATGCAGGCTATGACGATGTGGGCCGGCTTCTCAGCGCAGGCGATCTACCTTTCCTGGATTGCGCTAAAGAAGCCCCGCCTGTTCGGCGGCAGTCTTCAGGCTCGTCTGCAGGCGCGGCCCGATCTGCTGGATCACAAGGGCCGCCGCCAGGGAGCCGAGCCGGCCGCATTCGGCCAAGCTGCGGCCCCGCGTATAGCCGAACAGAAAACCGGCTGCGTAAAGATCGCCCGCACCGGTGGTGTCCACCACCTGCTCCACGGGCACCGCGTCAATCTGCACCGTTTCATCGCGTGTCATCGCTATGGAGCCCCGCTCCGAGCGCGTCACCACGCCCAGCCTGCAATCTTGCCGGATCGCCTCCAGAGCGGCCTCGAATGAGGCGGTCTGGTAGAGCGACATCAGCTCATGCTCATTCGCGAATACGATATCCACGGTGCCCGAGCGGATCAGTTCGAGGAACTCGTCGCGGTAGCGGTCGACGCAGAAGGGATCGGAAAGCGTCATGGAGACCTCCCGACCCGCCGCATGCGCGATCTGGGCCGTCAGACGGATGGCCTCCTTGGCGCGCGGCGGATCCCACAGATAGCCCTCGAAATAGGTGATCTTCGAAGCCTTTGCCTTGTCCACCTCGACATCTTCCGGGCCAAGCTCCAGACAGGCGCCCAGATAGGTGTTCATGGAGCGCTCCCCGTCCGGCGTAACGAAGATCATGGAGCGGGCAGTGGGCGGATTGCCGCCCAGCGGGAGCGTATCGAAAGTCACGCCCTGTGCGCGAATGTCGTGCCTGTAGACCTTGCCAAGCTCGTCGTCCGACACCTTCCCGAAAAAGGCTGCCTTGCCGCCGAGCCCCGCCACACCCGCCGCCGTGTTGCCGGCGCTGCCGCCGGAGGTCTCGACCGCCGGCCCCATGCGTTCGTACAAAAGAGCAGAGCGTTCCACGTCGATCAGGTTCATCGCGCCCTTGATGATTCCGTTGTCGAGCAGGAACGCCTCGTCGCACCGGGCAATGATGTCGACAATGGCGTTGCCGATGCACAGGACGTCGAATTCGCTCATGAGGAACTCCGATTGCGGGGCCTGGATGGCAGGCTGCTCACGCGGTTTATCGCCTCGTCAGACATTTGCAAAGGCGTGGACAATAGGCCTAGCCGCCTTTCTGCACCGATCCCGGCGCCGTCACCCGATGGCTCATGTCTTCCTTGGGGCGTTCGGCGGGCAAAGTCGCGCCGGTGATGATGTGATAGACCGTCTCGGCGATGTTGGTGGCGTGGTCGCCGACGCGTTCGATGTTCTTGGCGCAGAAGACGAGATGCGTGCAGGCGGTGATGTTACGCGGGTCTTCCATCATATAGGTGAGAAGTTCCCGGAACAGCGAAGTGTACATGGCGTCGATGTCCTCGTCGCGGTCCCGCACGAAGCTGATCTTGTCCGGCAAACGCGAGGCATAGGCGTCAAGCACTTCCTTGAGCTGGGCGAGCGCCAGGTCCGAGAGCGCGCTGATGCCGCGAAAGAGCTGCGTGGGCTGGCGAACCTCGGCAATGGCCGCCACGCGCTTTGCGATGTTCTTGGCCAGATCCCCCACACGCTCCAGATCGCTGGAAATGCGGATGGCGCCGACGATCTCGCGCAGATCGCCCGCCATGGGCTGGCGTTTGGCGATGATAGCGACGGCGTTTTCGCCGATCTCCCGCTCCTTGAGGTCGAGGAAGGCGTCGTTTTCGATGACGATCCTGGCCAGTTCCGTATCGCCGCTCACCAGTGCCCCCACGGCCTGCTCCACCATGCGCTCGGCATGGCCGCCCATCGCGCCGATCTGGTTCGCGAGCGAGCGCAGCTCCTGATCGAACGAGCGCCTGATATTCTGGCCTGGCATCGGTTCACGTCCCCGCGAGCAAATCAATCACGTCATTAGGCTACCGGCATGGCAGGAAAAAGAAATAGGCCGGCGGGTCCCGGGGCCAACAATGAGCCGAAAGCTTCCGTCCTCCTTCATCCGGGCGGGAAATACACCGTGAAAGAGGAGCCTTCGCCCACTTTCGAACGTATGGACAGACGCGCGCCGTGCCGAGTGAGGATGTGCTTGACGATCGCAAGCCCGAGGCCGGTGCCCTTTTGCGCCCGGCTGGTCTCCACATCGACCCGGTAGAAGCGTTCGGTGATGCGCGGAATATGTTCCTGGGGGATACCGGGTCCGAAATCGGTGACGGTAACGGCCGTTTCCGCGCCAGGCTTTTCGCGCCGGGCCTGGAGTGTTACCCGTCCGCCTGAGCTGCCATATTTGCAAGCGTTCTCGAGCAGGTTTGCGAACACCTGAACCAACTCGTCACGATTGCCCGTCACCTCGAGCGGCGCTTCGGGCAGATCGAGTTTAATAGCGACGCCGGTCTCGGTGGCGAGGTGCGAAAGCGAGTCGCTCACTTCCCGCAGCAGACGGCCCAAATCGACCCGCTCCGTCGGCCTCACATAAGGCTTTGCCTCCAGCCGGGACAGTGACAGCAGGTCGTCGATCAGTCTCGCCATGCGCGCGGTCTGTTTTTGCATGATCTGCAGGAAATTGTCGCGCGCCTTCGCGTCATTGCGCGCAGGGCCGCGCAATGTCTCGATGAAGCCGGCAATGGACGCAAGCGGCGTGCGCAGCTCGTGGCTGGCATTGGCGATGAAATCCGTGCGCATCCGGTCTATCCGCCGCGCCTCGCTCTGGTCCCTGAAGAGGAGGACATAGAGGCCGCCTTCCCCGCCAATAGGCATGGCCGCGACGCGATAGGCGCGCTCGAACGGCACGCGCTCGATATAGTCGATGGCGGGCGGCGCCTCCTTGCCCTCGAGCACGTGGCCGATGAAAGCGTGTATTTCCGGCGCGCGGAACTTGAGCTGCAGGGACCCGCCTGGCGCGATGGGGCCGAAAGCGAGCGTGGCCGCCTCGTTGGCATGAAGCACCGCGCCGGTCCGGTCGAAAATATAGAGCGGGTCCTGCACGACAGCGGCGAGGTCAACAGCCGAAAGCGCGCCCGCCTGCTCCGTGCCGTTACGGCCAGTTGCGTTCGGCTTGCCCTCGCCCTCCCGTTCGGGCAGGAGGACGGCTACGGCAAGAACAAAGGCAACCGCAAGCATGGCGGCTATGCCCCGCCCGCCCAGAAACAGGTCCACGGCCAGCAGACTTGCAGCCGCAGCGGCAAGCAGGACACGATTGCGGCGCAGGCGCCCGGCCGCCGTCTCAAGCCATGAGGGCTGCATTTCCCTTTCTTTCATGGGTGCACCCGCCCGAAGATACCTAGAGCCTTTAGCCGGGGACGAGCGGATTTGTGAAGGTCGGTGGTGGCCAGAGAGCAAGCAGCCACCAGCCGGCCCAGCCTGATCAATCCGCGTAATCGCGCCTCATGTAGGAGATGGCGAGCTTGTCGTCTTTCCAGTAATAGCGGGCAAGGCAGGCGTCTCCCTCTTCCTTCATCTCCGCGCAATTCGTGTCATCGACCCAGACATCGAGGACGGTGCCAGCTTCGTTCTGCTTGAGTGCGGGTGCTCCGCCCAGAATTTCAACCGGCTGAGCATAGTCGTGGATCGAGAGGGCAAGCCGGATGTCGCATCCACCATTGCCGCAGAAAGCAGTCGCGGCAGCGCTGCACTGCATGTTTTGCGGATTGAGCACGAAGTCCTGCAGACGATCTCCATCCAGATCGCCGGTCATGACCAGCGGCTGGTCAAAGCCCTCCTCAAGCGTGCCGCCGAGTTGCGCGCACTCGTCCCGATAACCCTCGGCAACCGTCCGGACGGCTTCGGGCAGCACGGCGGGCGACCAGGATCGCGCCGCGCCATCCGCACTTGCCTGATCTTTCATCCAGCTCTCGATGGCCCTTTCGAGCATGCGAATACGCTCTTGATAGGCTGTGCGCAGACAATCCTCGTCCGCGCCGCACGCACGGCGGCGCTCGAGAAAGGCCTCGGCCTCCTCCGCACGCTCTGCGCTGACGCCCATCAAAAACGGAATCTTTTCATAGGAAAACCAGAGCGCGGCCATTTTTGTATCCAGCCTGGAAAGTGCCGGCGAGCTGCAGATGGCGATCTCGTCCGGCTCCTTTGCATTTGCGCAATCGAAGCTGGCTGCATGAGCGGCAGGAAAACTCGCCAAAGCGAGGGAAAACAGGAAGGAAATCGAAAGAAAATAGGCACGCAACATCACTTTACCCTATTGGATCTGAACCCATACGGGGAGAATCACTGTCGAGTATAATGGCTATCTAGAAATAGATAATGAATGGGAACCGTCGACTTGCGGCAATAATGGCTGCATTGGGCCAGATAAGGCACGTCCGGGTGCGTGACTATGAGATTTCCGCGACGGGCCCAATCGCTGCCGCATCAAACCCTATCACAAGTATCGCTCCAGGCGGCAGCTTTGCGCAGGATTTCCAAGAAGCGGTTTCCCGCTTCCTCAAGCGATCCTGAATTGTCGATGACGATCGCGCCGGGCACGGGAACCGTGCCCGCCTCGCTTCTCTCCAGCCTTGCGAGCACTTCTTCCATCGTCTCCCGGCCGCGGCTCGACAGCCGCCGAGCAAGCACGTTGCGCGGCGCGGTGACGATCACTGGCACGACCTGCGCATAGCGTTCGCCTAGCTGGGGGATGACGGCGCGCGAGACATTCGCCACCACCACGCGCCCCGCGCGCATCTCGTCATCAAGGCTTGCGGGAAGACCGTAGGAAAGCCCGTTGGCGCACCAGGAAAGGGCGAAGCGGCCTGCGGCTCTCGCGCGCTCGAAATCGGCCTTGCTCAACGTGTCGTGTTCTTCCGTTCCCGGCAAAGCGGGGCGGGTGATGGCACGCCGGGCGAACACAATATCGTTGTGAAGGTGCCCCAGCCGGTCACGAGCATAGGCGATCAGCGAATCTTTGCCGCTGCCGGAAGGCCCAGCCACGGCCACGAACACACCCTGCTTTATGGGGTAGCCCGCTTCATCCGCCGCGCGTTCGACCGGATAGGCGCTCATCAGGCAACCCGCCGTCCCTCGCGCCAGACGGTGCGCACCACCGGAATGTCCCCGTCCAGCCGCACGCGCACCAGATCGGCGCGCCGGCCCGGCTCGATCACGCCGCGGTCCGTAAGGCCCACGGCCTCCGCCGGATTCTTCGACACCTTCGCCACCGCCTGCGGAAGCGAAATACCTTCAACGACCTCGCCGAGAAAGAAGGTGGCCTGCAGAAGGCTGAAGGGAATGTAGTCCGATGACAGGATGTCGAGATCACCCGCACGCGCCAACGTGCGGGCGGAGACATTGCCGGAGTGCGACCCCCCGCGCACCACGTTCGGCGCACCCATCAGCACGGCCATTCCGGCTTCCTTCGAGGCCCGGGCCGCCGCGGCGGTTGTCGGGAATTCGGCCACGCGCACCCCGTCGGCGGCGGCCTCCGCCACATGCTCCCGCGTCGCGTCGTCATGGCTTGCCAGAATGATGCCGCGCGCACGCGCAGCCTGCGCGATGGCGCGCCGGTTCGGCCCTGCATTTCTCTGCGACTCGCCCATGCGCCGCTCGCAGAAGCGCCGGAATTCCTCGTCCGACAGCTTCATCTTGACCTTGTAGTAGGAGGCATAGGTCTCGAGATCGGTAAACTGCCGCTGTCCCGGCGAGTGATCCATGAGCGAGACAAGTTTCACGCGCGGGTCGTCTTCGAACAGCGCAAACCCCTCAAGACAGTCCGATGCCGAGACCTCGCAGCGCAGATGGATGAAGTGGTCGGCGCGCAGACGGTCGTTCGCCATACTCTCCTCGATGGCATTGGCGAGATTGCGTACCTCTGGCGCCTCCACATCGGCATCCTCATCAAGGCCCACCCGCAGCGCGTCGAACACGGTCGTGATGCCGGAGGAAGCCACCTGCGCATCATGCGCGAGCACGGAGGCGACCGGATGCCAGCGCACCCTCGGGCGCGGCGAATAATGCCGTTCCAGATTGTCCGTATGCAGCTCGACGAGACCCGGGAGCAGGAAGTCGCCCTCCATGTCCTCCCCGCCTTGCGTGACGCCCTCCGTCACATCCGCAATGCAGCCGTCCCGGATCGAGAGGCTTCCCAGAACAACCTCGTCGGCCAGCACGATACGGGCATTTTTCAGAGCGGTTTCGTGCGGCATATTTAAGCAGTCTTCCTTTCGCGTCGGCCGCCCGTCGCATGGATGGACCTTACATGGAACGGGGCGCCCGGCTCCGGCTCTACGAACAGGGCCAGCGAAGAAACCTTCAGCGGCTCCTGAAGCAACGGTTCGAAGAAGGATGTGATGGCAGCCTCCATGCGCCCGGCCTCGTCAGCCGGAACTCGCCCCGTTAGTGTCATATGGAAACGGAACTCCTCAAAGACAAAAGGATAACCCCATTTGTGGAGATTTTTAAGCTGAGCCGGCGAAAGGCTGTCGGGATTGCGGCGCTCAATCTCCTCCGCCGAGAGCGGCGCGCGAAAAGGCTCGAAGGCGGTGACCACATCCGCAGCCAGCCGGTCGAGTTCGGGGGAGGGCTCAGCCGGCACGAGCGCGAAGAAGTCGTCCAGCCGCGCCAGCCGGATACGCTTCACCAAGAACGGCTCGCGCTCGGCCGCGAAACGGTCGAGCGCGGCGACCAGTTCAGCCTCGCTCCTGCCCTCGGCAAGGCGAAACGGCGCCTTCAGTGTGGCATGGAAGCCGTAACGGCGTGGCGCGGCCGTATGGAAGGCGATTTCGGCGGCGGATAAAGAGCCAACGGCGTTCGGCCCCGTCTCCTGCCCTCCGAAAGCGCTGCGGCCCAGCCAGCGCTCCGCCGCCTTTGTCAGCGGATCGTCCCGTTCCGGCGTGTAGTAGATTGCATAACGCATGATTCATCCTCGCAGGCCGGAGCCATTAAGCGATTTGCGTGACAACTTTACAACCCTCAATAACAAGCGGCCGGGACTGGCGAAAGCGCGGCGGGGATGAATGAGCATGCGATGCCCCTGCATCCGAGGCAAAAAGCATCTGCGGCGGGAAGGAGCCACCTTCCCGCCGCCATTCCTCAGAAGGAAGAACCTGGCGTTCCTGTCAGGAGAGCCAGCCGAGCGAAACTGCAAGCCAGGCAATCGGCGCCGTGATGACAATGCTTAACGCCGTGCGCAGGTACCAGATGATAAGCAGGTCCTTCATCGTGAGCGGAATGGAGGTGGCGAGCACGCAGGGGATGGAGGCCGACAGGAACAGCACCTGGCTGACCGAAACAACCGCCGCAATAAACCTCACGTCCAGCGAGGCTTCCTGCAGTAGGATCGCAGGCAGGAACATCTCCGCAAGGCCAGAGGCGAGAGCGCCCGCCGCCTGCATCGGCTGCGAAAGCTGCGCGACCCAGGTGAACGGGTAAAGCAGGTAGCCGAGGATATCGAAAATCGGCGTGTACTTGGCGGCCAGCAGCCCCAGAAGGCCGACTGCCATGATGCTCGGCAAGATGAGGGAGGCCATCTTGAGCCCATCGATGAAGCTGTCGCGCAGCATCGCTGGCAGTGACTTTGCCGCGGCCGCCTGATCGAGACCTGCATCAACCGCTGCCTGGAGGCGGTTGCGTCCGGCAGGCAGCGGCGCATCGCGATCCACCGGATGGTCCATCTGCGCAATCGGCCAGAGGCGGGCCATGATCGCCGAGACGATGAACGTCACTATCAGCGTGGTCCAGAAATAGAGGTTCCACGAGCCCATCAGGTTCAGCGTGCGGGCAACGATGATCATGAAGGTGGCCGACACTGTGGAGAAGCCCGTGGCAATGATCGCGGCCTCGCGGACGGTGTACTTGCCTTCCTTGAAAACCCTATCGGTGATGAGCAAGGCAAGCGAATAGCTGCCGACAAACGAGGCGACCGCATCGATGGCCGACCAGCCTGGCGTGCGCCACACGGGACGCATGATGGGCTGAACGACCACGCCCGTGAACTCCAGCAGACCGTAGCCGATCAAGAAGGCTAGAGCGAGCGCGCCGATCGGCACGATGAGGCCGACGGAGAGAACCAGCTTGTCGAAAAGGAAGGGCAGAATGTCCGGCTCGAAGAGAGCGGCCGGACCGACCTTTGCCAGGTACATGCCTGCGAGAACGAGACCGAGCAGCCGCAGGAATGAGAAGATTTTTTCGGTCAGGTTCGACTTCCATGTCCCTTTCACGAAAGGCGCGATGGCCCCGTAGAGGATGAGCAGGCAGACGAACACCACAGCCAAGGGATAGGCATAGGTGGTGACCGCCGTGGCGGCATGATCTAGAGGAATGGTCGACTTGCCGCCTATGGTGATCGGCACGAAGAACATGAAAATGCCGATGGCGCTGTAGGCGATCAGCCTAAACAGCGCAAAGCCGCGGGGGCTCTGGGTGGCTGTTGCGATCTCGCTCACGTGGGTAACTCCCCTCTCTTGGTTTCAGGTA
Source organism: Chelativorans petroleitrophicus (assembly GCF_025398195.1). Taxonomy (GTDB): domain Bacteria; phylum Pseudomonadota; class Alphaproteobacteria; order Rhizobiales; family Rhizobiaceae; genus Chelativorans; species Chelativorans petroleitrophicus. The sequence continues at coordinate 195,682 of NZ_JAODNV010000007.1, forward strand.
TCAGGTCAAAATGCCCGGGAGGTTCAGCCTGTGCTGGCGAGCGCATTCGAGAGCCTCCTCGTAGCCGGCATCGGCGTGGCGCATGACGCCGGTCGCCGGATCGTTCCACAGCACGCGCTCGAGGCGGCGCGCGGCGGCCTCCGTGCCGTCGGCGCAGATCACCATACCTGCATGCTGCGAGAAGCCCATGCCGACACCGCCGCCATGATGGATCGAAACCCAAGTCGCGCCCGAGGCACAGTTGAGGAGCGCGTTAAGAAGCGGCCAGTCGGAAACCGCGTCCGAGCCATCCTTCATGGCCTCGGTCTCGCGGTTGGGCGAAGCGACGGAGCCGGAATCGAGATGATCGCGGCCGATCACGATTGGCGCCTTCAGCTCACCCTTTGCCACCATCTCATTGAAGGCGAGGCCAAGGCGGTGCCGGTCGCCAAGCCCCACCCAGCAGATCCGCGCCGGCAGGCCCTGGAAGGCGATGCGCTCACGTGCCATGTCGAGCCAGTTGTGAAGATGCTTGTTGTCCGGCAGCAGTTCCTTCACCTTCTCGTTGGTGCGATAGATGTCCTCAGGATCGCCGGAAAGGGCAGCCCAGCGGAATGGTCCAACGCCGCGGCAGAAAAGCGGGCGGATGTAGGCCGGCACGAAACCAGGGAAGGCGAAGGCCTCTTCAAAGCCCTCTTCCTTCGCGATCTGGCGGATGTTGTTGCCGTAGTCGACCGTGGGGATGCCCTTCTTCCAGAAGGCGACCATCGCCTCCACATGCTCGCGGATGGAGGCTCGGGCGGCTGTCTCCACCGCCTTCGGATCGCTCTCGCGCTTTCCCTTCCACTCGGCAATCGTCCATCCCTTAGGCAGATAGCCGTTGATCGGGTCATGCGCTGAGGTCTGGTCGGTTACGATGTCGGGCCGCACGCCGCGGCGAACCAGCTCCGGCAGGATTTCGGCGGCGTTGCCCAGAAGCCCGACCGACTTCGCCTCGCCGGCTTTCGTCCAGCGCTCGATCATGGCGAGCGCCTCGTCCAGGCTCGTCGTCTTCTCGTCGAGATAACGGGTGCGCAGGCGGAAATCGATGCGGCTCTCGTCGCACTCGATGGCAAGGCAGCTCGCCCCGGCCATCACTGCTGCCAACGGCTGGGCGCCGCCCATGCCGCCCAGGCCCGCGGTAAGGATCCAGCGGTTCCGGAGGTTGCCCCCGTAGTGCTGGCGGCCCGCCTCGACAAAGGTCTCGTAGGTGCCCTGCACGATGCCCTGCGAGCCGATGTAGATCCACGAGCCCGCGGTCATCTGGCCGTACATCATCAGGCCTCTGCGGTCGAGCTTGTTGAAATGGTCCCACGTCGCCCAGTGCGGCACGAGGTTCGAGTTGGCGATCAGCACGCGCGGCGCGTCGGGGTGCGTGCGGAACACACCCACCGGCTTGCCAGACTGGACGAGCAGAGTTTCGTCCTCCTCCAGGGTCTTGAGAGTCGCGACGATGCGGTCGAAATCATCCCAAGTGCGCGCAGCCCGCCCGATGCCGCCATAGACCACCAGCTCGTTCGGATTCTCCGCCACGTCGGGATCGAGGTTGTTCATGAGCATGCGCAGCGGCGCTTCGGTGAGCCAGCTCTTGGCGTTGAGTTGGGTGCCGCGGGGCGCTCTCACCTCGCGGACATTGTGGCGCGGATTGGTCATCGTGTTTCCTCTTTCATGGAAAGGGCAATCTCCTCCAGCCGCTCGAGCACTGCCCTCAGATGGACGCGCAGGCGCTCGGCTTTCTCCTCATCGTAGGCGAACGGCTCGCTCTCGCTTTCGAGATGGGTGTGTTGGGCAAGCTCCATCTGGATGGCGTGCATGCCCTCCTGCGGACGGCCGTAGTGGCGGGTGGTCCAGCCACCGCGGAAACGGCCATTGACAACATGGGTATATCCGTCGGCAGCCGCGCAGATTTCCACCGTCGCGCGCTCGAAGGCGGGGGCGCAGGTGCGGCCGCCGTCCGTGCCGATGTTGAAGTCGGGCAGTGTGCCCTCGAACAGGAAGGGGCAGCGCGAGCGGATGGAATGGCAGTCGTACAGCACCGCAATCCCGTGCAGCTTCTTCACGCGCTCGATCTGCGCCTCAAGGGCCTCGTGATAGGGCCGGTGGAAGGCGGCGAGCCGCCGCGCGATCTCCTCTTCGTCCGGCTCTTCCCGCCAGATCGGCTGATTGTCGAAGTCCGTCAGCGGCACGAGGCCGGTGGTGTTCTGTCCGGGGTAGAGGCTCTTGCCGGTGGGGTCGCGGTTGGCATCGATCACATAGCGATGGAAGGTTGCCCGCACGGTCGTCGCGCCAGCCAGGAGCCCGCTGTAGAGCCGGTGAATGTGCCAGTCGGTGTCGCGCAGGCGCCGCCCCTCGTCGTTCAGCCGCGCCCATATGTCTTCCGGGACATGGGTTCCCGTATGCGGAAAGCCCAGGATGATGGGCGACGTGCCCTCGACCACTTCCACGGGTTTCATGGTTCGCTCCTCAATTCGGGAAGGATCCCTGGCGAGACGCTGGCGTTGAGCCGGCCCGAACGCACCAGGTCGATGGCCGCCTCGAGATCGGATGCCATGAACCGGTCCTCTCCAAGTGCGGGCACCACGGCGCGGATGGCCGCGTGCGCCTTCTGCAGCTCGGGGCTGGTCTTCAGGGGCGCGCGCAGGTCGATGCCCTGCGCGGCGGTGAGCGCCTCGATGCCGATGATGTCGAAAAGGTTCTCCGTCATAGCAAGGAGCCGCCGCGCCCCATGGCAGGCCATCGAGACGTGATCTTCCTGATTGGCCGAGGTCGGCGTGGAATCGACCGAGGCGGGATGGGCCAGCTGCCGATTCTCCGACATCAGCGCCGCCGAGGTCACCTCCGCGATCATGAGGCCGGAGTTGAGCCCCGGCCTGGGCGTAAGGAACGGCGGCAGGCCGAAGGAGAGCGCAGGATCGACCAGCAGGGCGATGCGCCGCTGGGCGATCGAGCCGATCTCGCAGATCGCAAGCGCGATCTGGTCCGCCGCGAGCGCGACCGGCTCTGCATGGAAATTGCCGCCGGAGACCACCGAACCGTCGGACAACACCAGCGGATTGTCGGTGACTGCATTGGCCTCGATTTCGAGCGTGCGTGCGGCCTGGCGCAGCAAGTCCAGGCAGGCACCGTCCACCTGCGGCTGGCAGCGGATGCAGTAGGGATCCTGCACACGCTCGTCGCCCTCGCGGTGACTTTCGCGGATCTCCGACCCTTCGAGCAGCTTCCAGAGAGCTGCCGCGGTGTCGATCTGGCCACTGTGGCCGCGCAATGCGTGGATTTCAGGATGGAAGGGCGCGGAGGAACCCATTGCCGCGTCCGTGGACAGCGCACCGGTGATCACCGCCGCGCGCGCCGCCCGGTGGGCGCGGAACAGCCCCGCAAGCGCCAGCGCCGTGGAGACCTGGGTGCCATTGATGAGCGCCAGTCCTTCCTTGGCCTGAAGCGTCACGGGTTCGAGCCCGGCCCTTTCCAGGGCCCTCCGGCCAGAGTGCCGTTCGCCTTTATGCCAGGCCTCGCCCTCGCCGATCATCACCGCCGTCATATGGGCGAGCGGCGCAAGGTCGCCCGACGCGCCGACCGAACCCTTTTCGGGGATGACGGGGATGACGCCGCGTGAGAGCATCCCCTCCAGAAGCCGAATGATCTCCAGCCGGACGCCAGAAGCACCACGCCCGAGCGACATCAGCTTCAGCACCATGATGAGGCGCACGATCCCGACATCGAGCGGCTCTCCTACGCCACAGCAGTGAGAGAGAATGAGATTGCGCTGAAGCGTGGCGACATCCGCGGCGGGGATGCGCACGCTGGCCAGCTTGCCGAACCCGGTGTTGACGCCGTAGACCGCCGCTTCCCCGCCCGCGATCTCCGCTATGCGCCGCGCGGAAACCTCAATTGCCGGATGGCAGGAAGGGTCCAGACGCACCGGAAGCTCTTCGCGCCAGATGCGCTCCAGCAACCGGATGGTGACGTTGCCAGGCATGATGACCAGCGTCATGCCGCGTCTCCCGCAATGAGGCGGTGAAGCGGATTGAAGCCGATGCGGTAGGCAAGCTCCGCGGGATGCTCGGTGTCCCAGACGGCGAGCTCGGCGCGCTTGCCGGGCTCGATCGTGCCCAGTTCGGCGGCGAGGCCCAGGGCGCGGGCGGCCTCCCGGGTGGCGCCGGCAAGCGCTTCCTCCGGCGTCAGGCGGAAGAGGGTGCAGGCCATGTTGAGAGACAGAAGCAGCGAGGTGAGCGGCGATGTTCCGGGGTTGCAGTCAGTCGCCACAGCGATCGGTACGCCTGCCCGCCTGAAACTTTCCACAGGCGGAAGACGCGTCTCGCGCAGCGTGTAGAAGGCCCCCGGAAGCAGCACTGCCACAGTGCCAGCCGCCGCCATGGCCGCAACGCCCTCCTCGTCCAGGTATTCCAGATGGTCCGCCGACAGGGCTCCATAACGGGCGGCGAGCTTTGCCCCACCGAGGCTGGTAAGCTGCTCGGCGTGAAGCTTGACGGGCAGGCCAAGGGCCCGGGCCTTGTCGAACACCCGCGCCATCTGTTCCGGCGAGAAGGCGATGCCTTCGCAGAAACCGTCCACGGCATCCGCAAGGCCTTCGGCATGGGCGGCTTCCAGTCCCGGCAGGACGACTTCGTTGATATAGGCGTCCGCCCTGCCCTTGAATTCGGGGGGAACGGCATGGGCGGCGAGATAGGAGGTCTTCACCCGCACGTTGCGCATTGCGGCAAGCCTGCGCGCGGCGCGCAGCATCTTGAGCTCATGTTCGATGGAAAGCCCGTAGCCGGACTTGATCTCCACCGTAGCGACGCCTTCGGCAATCAGCGCATCGAGATGCGGCAGCGCCGCCACTACAAGCTCGTCCTCGCTCATGGCGCGGGTGGCTGAAACGGTCGAGACGATGCCGCCCCCAGCCCGGGCGATTTCCTCGTAGGTCGCGCCGTTGAGGCGCATCTCGAATTCGCGCGCCCGGTTTCCGCCGAAGACGAGATGGGTGTGGCAGTCAATCAGCGCAGGCGTAACGAGCCGGCCTCCCAGCCTCATCCGTTCCGCCCCGGCCCATTCCGACGGGATGTCCGCCCGGGAACCAGCCCAGGCGATTCGCCCGCCCTCTACAGCGACAGCCGCGTCATCAATGAGGCCATAGGGCTCGCCACCAGGAACCATGGTTGCCAGCCGGGCTTCAATTAACAGGAGACGCTTCATCGCTGCTCTTGCCTGCCTTATGTTTAGACTTTAGCTTATATGTCTATACAAAACTTTCTAGGTCAGGACCGGCGCCCCATGCAAGAGATTTTCGCGCGCACCGCCCTCACACCCGCCGGCTGGCGGCACAATGTCCGTCTGACGATCGGCGATGACGGGCGCATTGCCTCCGTCACGCCCGATGTACAGGCTGGTGGCGACGCCATCGAGGTGCCGGTCCTTCTGCCGGCGGTCTCCAACCTCCACAGCCACACCTTCCAGCGCGCCTTCGCCGGGCTGGCTGAGCGGCGCAGCCTGGAGGGCCATGACAGCTTCTGGACGTGGCGCGAGGTCATGTACCGCTTCCTCGACCAGCTCGAGCCGGAAGACGTCGCGACCATTGCGGCCTTCGCCTTCATGGAAATGCAGGAAGCAGGCTTTTGTGCAGTGGCGGAATTCCATTACCTGCACAACCGGTCGGGCGGAGAGGCCTATGCCGACATCGCGGAGCTTTCCTCCCGCATAATCGAGGCGGCGGAGGAAACCGGCATCGGCCTAACGCTGGCACCCGTGTTCTATCGCTACGGCGGCGCTAACCGGCGGCCGCTCAAGGGCGGGCAGTTGCGCTTCGGCAATGACCTGGATGATTTTGCCAAGCTTGTGGACGAGGCGGAGAAGCACCTTTCTCGCCTGCCGAAAGACGCCGTGCTCGGGATCTCCGCGCATTCGCTGCGCGCCGCTGCCATCGAGCAGATCCGTGCCGTGGCGGCCCTGCGGCCGGATGCACCGTTTCACATGCACATTGCCGAGCAGGTGCCGGAGGTGGACGAGGTGCTTCAGGCCTTCGGCACGCGCCCAGTGGAATATCTGCTCGACGAGATCGACGTGGACCGGCGCTGGTGCCTCATCCACTGCACGCACATGAACACCCATGAGACAGATGCACTCGCCCGCTCCGGCGCGGTGGCAGGCCTTTGCCCGGTGACTGAAGCCAATCTGGGCGACGGTTTCTTCAACGCCCTGCCCTTCCGCCAGGCAGACGGCACGTTCGGCTTCGGCACGGATTCCAACATCCGTATCTCCGTGGCCGAGGAGCTGCGCCAGCTCGAATATTCGCAGAGGCTCAAACACCATGCCCGCGCCCTGCTGGCCGAGCCAGGGCAGTCCTGCGGGCGGTCTCTCTATGAGGCAGCGCTGGCCGGCGGCGCGCAGGCGCTCGGGCGCGACAGCGGATCCCTAGAGAAAGGCAAGTGGGCGGATCTTGTTGCGATAGAACCGGATGTCTATACGGGCGTTTCCGAGGGGGATGGGATTCTCGACGGCTGGATCTTCGCAAGCGGCAACGAAGCGGTCACCGATCTGTGGTCGGCAGGGCGGCACATGGTGCGCGGCGGACGGCATCTTGCACGCGAGGCCATCACCCGCCGGTACAGGGCGTGTGTAGACAGGTTAGCCAAAGCACTATGAGCGAAAGAGTTTCCTTCCGCACCATCCGCGACGAGATGGCCAGGCGTATTGCCGAGCGGCGCTGGCTTCCCGGCGCCCTCATTCCGGGCGAGGAAGCTCTGGCCCGTGAGTTCGGCGCGGCGCGGGCGACGGTGAACCGCGCCCTGCAGGAGCTGGCGCGCGCCGGGCTCATCGAACGGCGGCGGCGGGCCGGCACCCGCGTCGCACGCCACCCGGTGCGCGAAGCGCGCTTCGTGATCCCCTTGGTGCGGCAGGAGATCGAACGACAGGGCAAGAGCTACCAGTATCAGCTGCTCAGCCGCCACGAGACAACGGCCCCAGACATCGTGCGCGCCCGGCTGGGGCTTGATGAGAAGGCGCGGCTTCTGCACGTGCGCTCGCTGCACCTGGCAGACCGTTCGCCCTACCAGTTCGAGGACCGCTGGATCAGCCTCGACACCGTCCCCGCAGTCAGGGATGTGGATTTCTCGACCGTCAGCCCCAACGAATGGCTTGTGGAGCACGAGCCGTTCACCGATGCGGAATTCACCTTCTTCGCTGCGGCCGCCAGCGCGGAGGAAGCCGCCGTTCTCGGACTGCAGGAAGGTACGCCTGTCTTCGTAGGCGAGCGCATAACACGGCTGCGAAACAAGTCGATCACGCTGGCACGCCTTGTTCATCCCCCTTCGCACCGCATGGTCACGCAGCTGTAGAGCATGGTGGCATAAGCGCAGCGGTTTAGTATGACGCGGTCGCTCCCCACCGCGCCATCCCGGCCATCTTCCTACCGTCATCCCGGCGGAGCAAAGCGAGAGCCGGGACCCAGACAAGCGGTGGAGATGAGGCTACTGGATCCCGGATAGCCGCTCCGCGGCTTCGGGATGACGGGTGGATGCGCCTCGACACTGCCGCTGAAAGGTTTTAACAGCCTTTCGTGGTTGGCAGCTTTACGTCCAACCGTGAAAGGTTCCTGACCGCGGTTTCAAGCAACTTCGGGAAACGACATGGCAGACCGCCCACCGCTGATTGCCCCCTCCATCCTGTCTGCCGATTTTTCGCGGCTCGGCGATGAGGTGACGGCCGTTGCCGCTGCCGGGGCGAACTGGATCCACCTCGACATCATGGACGGGCACTTCGTGCCCAACATCACTTTCGGTCCTGCCGTGGTGAAGGCGATCCGCAATTGCACGGACAAGTTCTTCGACTGCCACCTGATGATCTCCCCAGCCGATCCCTATCTCGAAGCCTTCGCGGAGGCCGGCTGCGATCTCATCACCGTTCACGCGGAGGCGGGCCCGCACCTGCACCGCTCGCTGCAGACCATACGCCGGCTTGGCAAGAAGGCGGGGGTAGCGATTAATCCCGCGACACCCGAAAGCGCCGTCGAGCATGTGCTCGGCGAGGTTGACCTCGTCCTGGTGATGACCGTCAACCCCGGCTTCGGCGGCCAGGCCTTCATCCCGGCCACGCTGGAAAAGATCCGTCGCCTCCGGGCGATGATCGGCGACAGGCCCGTGCATATCGAGGTGGATGGCGGCATATCACCGGAAACGGCTGCTGCGGTGGTCGAGGCGGGCGCCAATGTTCTGGTCGCTGGCTCCGCCGTGTTCAGGGGCAATGGCGAGGCGGCCTACCGCGCCAATATGGAAGCCATCAGGAAGGCGGCTGCCGGCGCAAACTGAACAGCCCTATCATGGGCTGCCCGATCAAATGAAAGAAAAAGCACGCGCCTGACGGGGCTCAGTGGGCCTCGTCCCAATTATCCGCCGCGCGCGCATCCACCTTCAGCGGCACCGAAAGAGCGCGGGCGGGCCAGGCGGCGCCCTCCATCACGGTGCGGATAACGGGGATCGCCCTTTCCACGGCCTCATCCGGCGCCTCGAAGACCAGCTCGTCATGCACCTGCAACAGCATTTGGACATTGCCGAGGCCCGCATCCTGAAGCGCGGCATCCATGCGGATCATCGCGCGACGGATGATGTCCGCCGCCGAGCCTTGAATGGGCGCGTTGATGGCCGCCCGTTCGTTGAAGGCGCGCACGGAAGGGTTCGACGACCGGATTTCCGGATAATAGGCGCGCCTGCCGAAAACCGTCTCCACATAGCCATGCTCGCGGCAGAACGCCTTGGTGTGTTCCATATAGTCACGGATGCCGGGGAAGCGCTCGAAGTAGCGCTTGATGTAGGCGCTTGCTTCCTCGCGTGGGATGCCGAGCTGATTGGCAAGGCCGAAGGCCGAAATGCCATAGATGATGCCGAAATTGATGGCCTTGGCGCGGCGGCGCACCTCCGCTGGCATGCCCTCGATCGGTACGCCGAACATCTCGGATGCCGTCATGGCATGAATGTCCAGGCCGTCAGCGAAGGCCTGCTTCAGCTGCGGGATGTCCGCCACATGGGCCAGAACCCGAAGCTCGATCTGGCTGTAGTCCGCCGAAATGAGCTTCCGCCCGGGCGCTGCCACAAAGGCCGTGCGTATCTTCCGGCCTTCGGCGGTGCGGATTGGGATGTTCTGGAGGTTCGGCTCCGAGGAGGAAAGGCGCCCGGTCGTAGTGGAGGCCAGCGCATAGGAGGTGTGCACCCGGCCCGTATCGGGATTGATGTAGCCCGGCAGCGCATCGGTGTAGGTGGACTTGAGCTTGGTGACCTGCCGCCAATCCACGATTCTGCGTGGCAGCTCGTGCCCCTCGGCCGCCAGTTCCTCCAGCACTTGGGCTGAGGTGGACCATTGGCCGGATTTGGTCTTGGCGCCGCCCGGCAGGCCCATTTTCCCGAAGAGGATTTCTCCAAGCTGCTTCGGCGAGCCGATGGTGAAACGCTCTCCGGCAAGCCGGTAGATCTCCTCCTCCATGGCCGCGGCGGTCTGCGCGAACTCGCCCGACATGCGAGAGAGGATCTGTCGGTCCACCGTGATGCCGCGATGCTCCATGCGGCTGATGACGGAGATCATCGGCCGCTCCAGCCGCTCGTAGACCGAGACCAGCCCTCTTGCGGCAAGCTGCGGCTTTAGTACCTTCCACAGGCGGAAGATGATGTCGGCATTCTCCGCCGCATAGATGGTGGCGCGCTCCAGCTCGATCATGTCGAACGTCGTCTTCGCACGACCTTTGGCCGCCTCCGTGTAGGAAAGCGGCGTGGTGCCGAGCCAGCGCTGTGAAAGCGCATCGAGCCCATGCGCCTGGCTCCCGGCCTCCAGCACATAGGAGATCAGCATCGTATCGTCGTAAGGGGCGATCTCGATGCCGTGCCGGTAAAGAAGCAGCCAGGCATATTTGAGGTTCTGGCCGATCTTGAGTACGGCCGAGTCGTGCAGAAGCGGCTGCAGAACGCCAAGAACGTCGGCAATGGCAAGCTGGCCGTCCACCAGACCGCCGCCCAGCAGGTCTGCTGATCCATCCTTGTGCGCGAGGGGCACATAGGCTGCCCTGCCCGGCGCCGTGGCGAGCGCGATGCCGCACAGCTCTGCCTGCATCGGGTCCGACGAAGTGGTTTCCGCGGTAAGCGCAAGCAGCCCCGTTTCGCGAGCCTCGGCCACCCACTGGTTCAGCGCTTCGAGGTCGCGGATGCAGACATAGCGCGAGCGGTCGAACTGTTTCCCTACGGCAGCCTCCGCGAGCTTGCGCGCGAGCTTCTCGGGCGTCTCGGTCTCCTCAGCACGCTCCGGCGCCACTTCGCCTTCGGCTCCGAGCTCGCCGGTTCCGGTAGCCGGAATGGTGAGGTCCGGTCCGTGCGCCTCCGCCCCCTTCTGCACCTCCACATAGGCAGGTTCGATCGCTGCCGCGTCCGTGCCCGTGGCCTCGGCCACACGGCGCGTGAGCGAGGAAAACTCCATCGCTTTCAGGAAGGCGATCAGCTTTGGTCCGTTGGGAGGATTGAGCGCCAGCGCGTCGAGCGGAAGCTCCACCGGCACGTCATCCTTGAGCCGCACCAGTTCGCGCGAGATGCGCGCCTTCTCCGCATATTCGATCAGGTTCTCGCGGCGCTTGTTCTGCCTGATCTCATGCGCGCGGGAAAGCAGCGTGTCGAGATCGCCATACTCTTCCAGCAGCTGTGCCGCCGTCTTGGGACCGATGCCCGGCACGCCTGGAATATTGTCGATTGAATCGCCGGTCAGCGCCTGGAGATCGATCATCTTTTCCGGCGGCACGCCCCACTTCTCGATCACTTCCGCAATTCCGATCTGCCTGTCCTTCATCGGGTCATACATGGAGACCGTAGGGCGGACGAGCTGCATCAGGTCCTTGTCGGACGAGACGATGGTGGCATCGCCTCCGGCCTCGGTGGCAAGCCTGGCATAGGTGGCAATCAGATCATCGGCCTCATAGCCCTCCATCTCGATGCAGGGCAGGTCAAAAGCGCGCGTTGCTTCCCGGATGAGCCCGAACTGCGGGATGAGATCCTCCGGCGGCTCGGTACGATTGGCCTTGTATTCGGGGAATATCTCGTTGCGGAAGGTCTTCGAGGAATAATCGAAGATGACGGCAAAATGGGTGGGCGTGACGCCAACGGCCGTGTCGCGCGCATCCTTGAGTAGCTTCCACACCATGTTGCAGAAGCCGAGCACTGCGCTGACAGGCAACCCGTCCGACTTGCGGTTGAGCGGGGGCAGAGCGTGATAGGCCCGGAAAATGTAGCCTGAACCGTCTACGAGGAAGAGATGATCGCCATTTTTCATGCGTGAACGGGTAGCGCGCCCTCTCCGGCATGTCCATACAAAGCGCGGCACGGGCGGCAGTCTGCCGTCAGTTCATGACGCTCTCGGCAGGTAACGGAAATATTACGAATGTGTAACCTCACAGCCCTTGAATAGCCACTTTACCGCACGACATATCCGTTACCGGCAATATTCCGCCGAGTCCGGTAAGGCTCGTCCCCCGCCTGTACCGGACAGCTGGCGGCAGCCTCACCCCCCTCTCCGGGCTGCCGCTCATTTCATGCAAGGCCGCCGTGGCTCCCCTCCGCCACGGCGGCACTTCTTTTTTTGGGCTCACCCCTTCGCCCAATTGCCGTGAAATCCCGTTCCTTCGCGGTCGATGCGCTCGAAGCCGTGCGCGCCGAAGAAATCACGCTGCGCCTGGATGAGGTTGGCCGTGCCCCGCGCACGGCGGAAGGTATCGAAATGGGCGAGCGCGGCGGAAAGGGAGGGTACCGGAAGGCCCGCCTCCGCGCTGCGCGCCACCACGCGGCGCAAATGCGGATGAGACGTTTCGATCAGCGATGCAAAGGCAGGCGTCGTCAAGAGGTTCTCCGCCTCCGGGTCCTTCTCGAAGGCAGCCGCGATCTCTCCCAGGAACTGCGAGCGGATGATGCAGCCCGCCCGCCAGATGCGCGCTACCGTGGCAAGCGGAAGATTCCAGCCAAACTCGCGCGAGGCGGCGGCCATGACCGCGAACCCCTGTGCATAGGCGACGATCTTGCCGGCGAACAGCGCCGCCTCGAGGATGGAGAGCGCCTGTTCGGTCACCGGTCCGGCAGACGGCGCCGGTACGCCGAAGCGTCTTTCGGCCGCTTCACGTTCCGCCTTCATGGCCGAGAGGCTGCGCGCCGCAACGGCGGCCTCGATTGCCGTTGCCGGAACTCCCAAGGACTGGGCCTCGATGGCCGACCAGCGCCCGGTGCCCTTCTGCCCGGCACGGTCGAGAATGACATCCACCATGGGCTTGCCCGTGTCGCCGTCCGTCGCGGCGAGCACGGCAGCTGTGATCTCGATGAGGTAGGAGTTGAGCCGGCCTTCGTTCCACTTTGTGAAGATCGGCGCGATCTCGTGCGCTTGCAGCCCATGCCCGTCGCGCAGGATGCCGTAGATCTCGGCAATCATCTGCATGTCGGCATATTCGATGCCGTTGTGGATGGTTTTCACTAGGTGCCCCGCGCCGTCCGGGCCCAGCCAGGCCTGGCAGGCCTCGCCTTCATACCGGGCCGCAATGGCATCGAGAATGGGCGCGATGCGCCGGTAGGACTCCTCCGGGCCGCCGACCATGATGGACGGCCCGTGGCGGGCACCCTCCTCGCCACCCGAAACCCCCATGCCGATAAAGCGTGGACCTGAATCAGCGAGCTCCGCCATGCGCCGGCGCGTGTCACGGAAGTTCGCATTACCGGCATCGATGATGATGTCGTCCCGGTCGAGCAGCGGAAGGAGGGTGGCAATCTGCTCGTCCACCGCGGCGCCGGCAGGCACCATCAGGATTATGGGGCGGGGCCGCTCAATCGCGGCCGTAAGGCCTTCGAGCGTTTCGCACGGAACAATGCGCTCCGAAAGCGGGCCGGCCTCCTGCACGAAGGCGCGCGTGCGCTCGGTCGTGCGGTTGAAAACAGCCACGCGGAAGCCCTTCTCCGCGATGTTGAGCGCCAGATTGGCGCCCATAACGCCAAGGCCGATCAACCCGATATCAGCTTTTATCATGAGACCTTACCTTGCTCGCGCCTTCGCGCTCTCTCGAATGTTCTACTGGCGCTTGCCTCGCCGTTTTCTGCCGTAGAGCTCCAGCCGGTGGTGGACGATATCGTAGCCTAGAGAACGCGCGATCTCGTCCTGCAGGGCTTCGATCCTGGTCGAATGGAATTCGATCACATCGCCTGTGTCGATGTCGATCAGATGGTCATGGTGGCCGCCGCTTGCCTGCTCGAAACGCGCCCTGCCGCCCTCGAATTCATGACGGTGGATGGCGCCGATCTCCTCCAGAAGCTTCATGGTGCGGTAAACCGTGGAAAGCGAGATGCTTTCGTCCACCTCGGAAGCGCGATTGAAGATTTCCATCGCGTCGGGATGGTCCTCCGTCTCCGACAAGATGCGCAGGATGACCTGCCGGGGGCGGGTGATTCGCACGCCGGCCCGCCTCAATTCCTGTTCGTAGTCGTGCTTTCTGCGAACGTTCTCGGCCATGGTCGGACTATGCTTCAGAACCGCTCACCTTGCAAAGCCTGCGCCCCCTTGGTGCCCCGCAGCCGCATCCTCAAACGCCCAGGAAACGCTCCTGCGTCTGCGGGTCGAGCGCGGCAGGTTTGCCCTGCCACATCGTTTGCCCTTTCTCAAGGACAACGCAACGGTCGGCAACCGGAAGAAGCTCCCCCAGCGTCTTGTCGACGATGAGGATCGACTGGCCCTCTTCCTTGAGCGCACGCACGGCGGCCCAGATGTCCTGCCGCACGACGGGCGCGAGGCCCTCCGTGGCCTCGTCCAATATGAGAAGACGCGGGTTGGTCATCAGCGCGCGGCCGATGGCGAGCATCTGCTGCTCTCCGCCCGAGAGCGTGCGGGCCAGTTGCGATCGCCGCTCGGCAAGGCAGGGAAAGAGAGTGTGAACCGCCGCGAGCGTCCAGCGTCCTGCCCGCGCGGTGGCCAGCAGATTTTCTTCCACCGTCAGATTGGCGAAGCAGCGGCGGCCTTCCGGCACCAGCCCGACGCCGAGCCGCGCGACGCGATAGGGCGGCAGCCTTCTCACGTCCTGTCCGGCGAAGCGGATCGTCCCGCCCTGTGCCGGCAGCAGATTGCAGATGGTGCGGATGGTCGTGGTCTTTCCCATGCCGTTGCGGCCCATCAACGCCACGACCTCGCCCTTGGCCATCTGGAACGTAACATCGAACAGCGCCTGCGAGCGGCCGTAAAATGCTTGCACGCGGTCAAGCTCGAGCAGCATTATGCCCCCTCGCCAAGATAGGCTTCTCGCACGGCCGGATGACGGCGGATTTCGGCCGCCGGGCCGCTTGCGATGACGCGGCCATAAACAAGCACCGAAACGCGATCCGCGAGAGCGAAAACCGCGTCCATATCATGCTCCACGAGCAGAATCGGCGCCTGGTGCCGCAGTTCATCCAGGAACGCCGTCAGCTCCCGCGAGCCGTCCGGCCCCATGCCGGCCATGGGCTCATCAAGCAGGAAGACCCTGGCCTCGAGCGCAAGCGCGATGGCGATTTCAAGGCGGCGACGCTCGCCGTGGGAAAGCTCGGCGGCGGGTACATCCGCCCGGTCCTGAAGCCCGACGCGCTGAAGCGCCGCCATGGCGGGCTCGGTTAGGCTGGGATCGCTCATCACCGGGCGGAAGAACCGGAAGCTCGTGCCCTGTCTTGCCTGCACCGCCAGCATCACATTGCGGAGCGCGGAAAATTCCTGCGCGAGCGATGAGACCTGAAAGGTGCGCCCCAGCCCCATGCGTGCCCGCTCCGCAACGCTCAAGGAGCGCACATCCTTTCCGAGAAAGCGTATCTCCCCCTCGTCAGGCGTGAGCGTGCCGGCAATCTGATGGATCAGGGTCGTCTTGCCTGCTCCGTTCGGCCCGATCAGCGCATGAATCTCGCCCGGCATCAGGTCGAAATTGACGCCAACGGCCGCCTTCAGCGCACCGAAGCTCTTGCTGAGATTACGGATTTCCAGCACCGGCTCAGCCATGCTTCGCTCTCCCGGCAAGCATGCCGATGACGCCGCCGCGCGCGAAAAGCACGACAGCCAGCAGGATCAGCCCGAGGAAAAGCTGCCAGTGCTCCGTAATACCTCCCAAGGCATACTCGAAGAGGACATAGAGTGTCGCGCCCGCGAGCGGACCGGCCAAACGCCCGACCCCGCCCAGAATGATGAGGACGATCAGCTCGCCCGACATCTGCCAGGAGAGCATGGAGGGGCTGACGAAGCGGTTGAGATCCGAAAAGAGCGCGCCGGCGAGCGCCGTCACCATTGCCGAGATGACAAAAGCGGCAAGCCGGATGCGATTAGGCGCAATACCCACGGCGGCAAGGCGCTCCGGATTTTGCCGCGCCGCTTCAAGGGCCGCGCCGAAGCGCGAATCGCGCAAGCGCGAGAACACGAGCAGCGCCACCGCAAGCAGGCTGAAGCAGATGAGGAAGAAGGGCATGGGCTTCAGCGTGTTGATGCCGGGAAAGGCGTTCCGCACATAGATCGACAACCCGTCTTCGCCTCCATAGGCCGGCCAGGAGATGGCGAAGTAAAAGATCATCTGCGCGAATGCGAGCGTGATCATGATGAAATAGACGCCGGAGGTGCGCAGCGAGATGACCCCGATGGGCAGCGCAAGCAGGCCCGCCGCGGCCATCGCCACGATCCAGATTACCGGCATCTGGTTCGTGCCGGGAATGCCTAAGAAAAGCGGCATACCGTTAAAGGCGTGCGTGGCAAGAATGCCCGCCGCATAGCCGCCAATGCCGAAAAAGGCCGCATGACCAAAGGAGACGAGCCCGCCAAGTCCGAGCGCGATGTTGAGCCCCGTTGCAGCTAGCGCAAGAATGGTAACGCGCGTGGCGAGCGTGATGAAAAAGGGCTCACCCGCAAGCTGCGCCAAGACGGGAGCGGCAAGAAGCGCAAGGATCAGGCAGGCGTTGACGGTCTGCTCGCGTCTCATGCCGCTCACCGATTAGCCGGAAACAGGCCCTGCGGCCTGACGGCGAGCACCACCGCCATGACGAGATAGATGAGCATGGAGGCAATGGCCGCGCCGACGGTCGCAGCATCGGAGGTTCCCATGAACAGCTCGAAGCCGCGGGGCAGCAGGAATCGGCCGAGCGTATCGGTTACGCCGACCAGCAGCGCGCCCACGAGCGCACCCTTGATGGACCCGATCCCGCCGATGACGATGACGACGAAGGCAAGAATGAGCACCGGCTCGCCCATGCCCACCTGCACCGACTGCAGCGCGCCGACCATGGCGCCCGCAAGACCGGCCAGGGCCGCGCCAAGAGCAAAGACGAGCGTGTAGAGCAGGCCGATATCCACGCCGAGGGCGGCGACCATCTCGCGGTCGGACTCGCCAGCGCGGATGCGCATGCCGAGCCGCGTCTTCGAAACCAGAAGCCAAAGCCCGACGGCGACCAGGATGCCGATGCCGATGATGGCAAGCCTGTAGGCCGAATAGGTTGCCCCGCCCGGCAGCCGCACCGCGCCGCCAAGGGCGGAGGGAATATCCAGATAGAGCGGAAAGGAGCCGAACAGCCAGCGCGCACCCTCGGAGAAAATCAGGATCAGCGCGAAGGTGGCAAGCACCTGATCGAGATGATCGCGGGCGTAGAGGCGGCGGATGACGAGAACTTCGATGATGGCGCCGGCCGCGGCCGCCGCCGCCAGGCTAGCGGCAAGCCCCAGCCAGAACGAGCCAGTGGCCGCCGCAACAATGGCGCAGGCGAACGCCCCCACCATGTAGAGCGAACCGTGCGCCAGGTTGATGAGGCCCATGACGCCGAAAATGAGCGTCAGCCCGGCCGCCATCAGGAACAGCATGAAGCCGAGCTGAAGGCCGTTCAGGAGTTGCTCTATGAACAGGGCGGCGGACAAGGAGAGGCCTGTGGCGACTTGCGATGGTGGAAACGTGCAGGGTGGCGGCCGCGCCCTTTACCTTAATCCCATACCTCTCCCTCCTGCAGGAGGGAGAGGTATGGGCGCGCCGCAGCCAGCGTGGTTCGCAAGCAGGTTACAGCCCGCACTCCGCCGCGTAGGCATCCTTGTGGTCCGTGAACGCCGTTCCGATGATCCGGTTCGTGATCACGTCGCCCTCCTTCACCACCTCGCGCACATAGATGTCCTGTACCGGGTGATTGTTGGAGTTGAAGCTGAACTTGCCGCGGACCGAGTCGAAATCCGCCTCCTTGAGCGCTGCCCTGAACGCCTCCTTGTCCTTCACGCTCGCCTTTTCAAGCGCGGAGAGGATCAGCCTGGCGGTATCATAAGCTTGCGCGGCATAGACCGAGGGCAGCCGGTCGTACTTGGCTTGGAACGCCTCGACAAAGGCCTTGTTGGCCGCGTTGTCCAAATCCTTAGACCATGATGCGGAGTTCTTCACGCCGAGCGCAGCTTCGCCCACGGCCGGCAGAACGTCCTGGCTGAAGGAGAAGGCAGGGCCGGTGAGCGGAATATCGAGCCCGGACTGGGAATACTGCTTCGTGAAAGCAATCCCCATGCCGCCGGGCAGGAAGAAGAAGACCGAATCGGCGCCCGAGGCGCGGATCTGCGCGATCTCAGCAGCATAGTCCGTCTGGCCGAGCTGGGTGTAGACCTCGCCTGCAAGCTCCTTCTTGTAATAGCGCTTGAAGCCCGTCAGCGAATCCTGGCCCGCCGGATAGTTCGGCGCCAGGATGAAGGTCTTCTCGAAGGTGTCGTTGGCGTACTGGCCCATCGCCTCGTGGAAATTGTCGTTCTGGTAGGCGACGTTGAAATAGTTCTCATGGCACATCGAGCCGGCGAGCTGCGACGGGCCGGCATTGACCGACAGGTAGAAAACGCCCTGGTTGACCGCGTTCGGCACGACGGCCATGGCGAGATTCGACCAGATGATGCCCGTCAGGATATCGACCTGATCGCTCTGGATCATCTTGTCGGCGATCTGCACCGCTAGTTCCGGCTTTTGAGCATCGTCCTCGATGACGACTTCAACCTCGTTGTTTCCGGACTCTTCGATAGCGAGCATGAAACCGTCGCGCGCGTCGACGCCGAGGCCAGCGCCCCCGCCCGAAAGCGTCGTGATCATGCCGATCTTGACGGGTTCGGCCATGGCCGGCCCGGCGAAGCCGAAGATGAGTGCCGAAAGGCCGGCAGCAAGGACGCCTTTCATGAATGTCTCCCCCTGTTGTCTCGTCGCGTTTCTCTCATGCGGGCCTGCGAGGCGTTCCCGCAGCTGGGCAAATAGTTTCATATTGAGCGCTCCGCGCAAGCCTGTTCTTGCACTTTCTTTCGCCCATTTCAGCGCGAAGCCTCATTAGGCGTAAGCGGGATGACATGTCACTTCGCCGGCGTTATGGACGGAGAAAGCCTTAGGGAGGGAACCTTGCTTGAACGGACGATCACCGACTGGGACGACGCCTACACCAACGCCGCCTATATTCCGGGCGGCGACAGCTGGCCTGAACGGTGGGCGGCGCAGGCCGCGCGGTTCCGCGAGTCGATACAGGCATCCCGGGCGGAACTGGATCTCGCTTATGGCGAGGGGCCGCGGAACCGCCTCGATCTGTTCCGGCCCGAAAGGTCACCCAAGGGCCTCGTCGTCTTCATCCATGGCGGCTATTGGCTCAAATTCGACAAAAGCTACTGGTCGCATCTTGCCGCGGGCCCCTTGGCACACGGCTTCGCAGTAGCACTTCCGTCCTATACGCTTTGCCCACAAAACCGCATTTCCGGCATTACGGCGGAAGTGGCCCGCGCCATCGCCTTTGCGGCGGAGCGGGTGGCCGGACCCATCTTCCTCGCCGGGCATTCGGCGGGTGGACATCTCGTCACCCGCATGATCTCGGCCACGTCGCCGCTTGCTCTCGAAATCCAAGAGCGCATTGCAAGAACGGTTTCGATTTCGGGCCTCCACGACCTGCGCCCACTGATGATGACGGCGATGAACGAGGGGCTGAGGCTCGACGATGCGGAAGCGCTGGCGGAGAGTCCAGCCCTGCTGCGTCCGATGCCGAAAGCACGGCTCATCGCCTGGGTGGGAGCGGCGGAACGATCGGAGTTCCTGCGGCAGAATGCTTTGATCGCCAATATCTGGGTGGGCCTCGGCGCAAGCACGGCTGCAGTCGTGGAGCCGGACCGCCACCATTTCAACATCGTCGACGGCCTGATAGAGGCGGACCATCCGCTCACGAGGACGCTGTTGACAGAGTAAATCGAGACTCTACTCTCGCATAACCCGAGTTTCGGAAGGATGTCATGAGACCCGTTTTCGTCCAGTTGCGCTGCGAGCCCGGCAAGACCTACGAGGTGGCCGACGAGCTCTACAAGCGCGAGATCGCCTCTGAGCTTTATTCCACCAGCGGCGACTACGACCTGCTGCTCAAGGTCTATATCGAGGACGGGGTGGACATCGGAAAATTCGTGAACGAGAAGATCGCCAATGTGCCGGGCATTGTGCGCTCGCTGACGACGCTCACTTTCAAGGCGTTCTGATCGCCAAAGATTTGGCCGGCCCAAGGCAGGGTTGGCTGCCCCGCCCGCTTGGTATAGGACGAGACCGCTCGCGGAGGTACCCGTCATGAAACGATCGAGGGTCAACGACATTCTGCGCGAAGGAGCAGGCTTCATCCGTTCCTTCGGCTATGCCCTGCCACCGTTTGCGGACTGGACCCCGGCGGAGATGAAGGCGCGTCGCGCCGAGATCGACGGCATCGTCAAGGCCCGCCTCGGCTGGGACATCACCGACTATGGCGGAGGCGATTTCGCCACGAAGGGGCTTTTCCTCTTCACCGTGCGCAATGGCGATGCCGCAGCGCTCAAGGAGGGCCGCGGTATGCTTTATGCGGAAAAGATCATGATCTCCCGCCGCGATCAGCTTTCCCCCATGCACCGCCACGTGGTGAAAGCCGAGGACATCATCAATCGCGGCGGCGGCACGCTGTGCATCAAGCTTCACGCCTCCGCGCCCGACGGCAGCGTTGACCCAGAATCGCCCGTCACGGTTCCATGCGACGGCATTCTGCGCAGCTTCGAGGCGGGTGGGATCCTGCGCCTTTCCCCAGGCGAGAGCGTGACGCTGCTGCCCGGTGTCTGGCACGCGTTCTGGGCCGAGGACTCCGACGTTCTGATTGGGGAGGTCTCGACGGTGAACGACGACCTGACCGACAACGTCTTTGCCGAACCGGTGTCCCGTTTCTCGGAAATCGAGGAGGACGAAGAGCCCTACCGCCTGCTCGTTTCCGACTACCCTGCCTGGTTGGGGGAGTGACGGCAGCCCGCGAACGACTGCTGGACCGGCGCATCCGGGCCACATGCGGACGCGAGGCGGGGTGCCGTCTGCCCCGATGGAACCGCTGCCTGAGGCAACCGTTGCGGTTTCAAGCCCGCGAAATCTCTGGGAGAACGATGTGATGCCCTTAATGGAAGCGCGTGAAAACGTGTTTGCCGAATCCTTCGGCAAGGCTCTGCTTGTCCTGGCAGTGCTCGCCTTCCTGCTTGTGCCGCTCGCCTACCATCCGCTACTGGCGCAGGGGCTGGACAGGGAAGGGGCGATCGACGCCATCGTCGGGTCGGACGTGAAAACCGACCAGACGAGCAAGAAAGCGCAGACCGAACGCATTCTGGCAGCCATCGAGAACACCCGGGAGAGCGCGGAGAAAGTCCGCAAAACCTTCAGCCTCAACACGCTGGAGATCGTCTACGTGCCGGACCTGGGCGACGAAGACGGCGTCATCGAACGGGCCATGGCCAAGCAGGAGGCGGAAATCGAAACCTTGCGCGAGTCCATCGAAGGCAGCGCCATGTTCTACCACGCCATCGATTCGCGCTCGATCCTCCTTCGCGACGTGATCGCGGTGGAATTTGCCGAGGATGACACCGTGACGATATTTGTGAACGGCACCGGAGAGGAATAGCCAGTCCATTGCGGCGAAATCGGCAAATTGACCGGTCGCCCGCCACACATTCGGCACAGCGGCATCAACATACTTGCCGGAATGCCCGGATTACGGTCATATGACTGCAGAACGGGGGAATCCATTTTCATCGCACCGGACGACGGCGATGGAAAGATAGCAAATCGCTGGAGGACAGATGGGCGTGGACGGCCATGAGCCACTTGATGCTTTGGGGGAAAGCATCCTTGCCAGGATACGGGAACACAGCGAAGAGCCGTCCAGCGTCAATCTTGACACGCCGCTTTCGCATTTGGGCATTCACTCCCTCGAGCTGACGGAAATCATCTTCGACCTGGAGGAAGATTTCGGGATTGAAATCGAGATGAACACGGCGCAAGCGTGGGAGAATCTCGAAAAGGTCCGGGACATCGTCGAAGCCGTGCGAACGCTGGTGAATGCGAAATCCTGACCCGATGAGCAGCCGGCATCCCGAATCCCGCATCGTCATCACCGGACTGGGCGGCATATGCGCATTGGGCACGAATGCGGAGGCCATCTGGCATGCGATGCGGGAAGGCCGTTGCGGCATCGGGCCGATTGAGAATGCCGAACTGCACGAGGTGAAGATTCGGGTGGGCGCCGAGATCAAGGCCCTGCCTGACCATGGCATCGAGCACAAGCGGTTGGTCACCATGGACCGCTTCAGCCTGCTCGCCGTTATCGCTGCGGGCGAGGCGCTGGCCCAGGCGGGGCTTTCCGTCAATGCCGGAAACGCGCATCGCATGGGCGCCGTCGTGGGCGTGGGCGTCTGCGGCTGGGAGGCCATTGAGGAAAGCTACCGCTCCATCCTGGTGGACGGCAAAAACCGCATCGGCATCTTCAGCGTGCCGCGCTGCATGCCGGGGGCTCCCGCCGGGCAGATATCGATGGTGCATGGCCTGACCGGCCCCGTCTTCGGCGTCACTTCCGCATGCGCCTCGGCAAACCATGCCATCGCGGCGGCGGTCGATCAGCTTCGCCTAGGCCGTGCTGACGTGATGCTGGCCGGCGGCACCGACGCGCCGCTGATCTACGGTATTCTGAAAGGCTGGGAGGCACTGCGCGTTCTGGCGCCTGACACCTGCCGCCCCTTCTCCGCCGACCGTCAGGGGCTCGTGCTCGGCGAAGGCGCGGGGATAGTCGTTTTGGAACGGCTGGAGCATGCCGAGGCGCGGGGCGCGCCCATTCTGGCCGAACTTGCAGGCGTGGGGCTTTCGGCCGACGCCGCTGACATCGTCGCACCCACGCTGGAAGGCCCTGTCCGCGCAATGCGGGCCTGCCTTGAGGATGCGGGCCTTTCCCCCGATGCGGTGGATTACATCAACGCCCACGGCACAGGCACCAAGGCGAACGACCGGCTGGAGACGGAGGCGATCAAGCAGGTCTTCGGCCCTCATGCGGAAAAGCTCTCGGTTTCATCCACGAAGTCGATGCACGGTCACTGCTTGGGCGCTTCCGGCGCGATCGAACTGATCGCCTGCGTAAACGCGGTACGAGAAGGCGTCATTCCACCCACCATCGGCTTTCGCGAACGCGATCCTGAATGCGATCTTGACGTGACGCCCAATAAGGCGCGTGAGCGCCCCGTGCGCGCCGCCGTCAGCAACAGTTTCGCCTTTGGCGGCACTAACGCGGTGGTCGCGGTGAAGGAATTCTCCTGATCAGTCCGGCCGGCGATAGATAACGGGCGCACCGTAGAGTGGCTCGATGCGCTGAATCGCCGCTGCCAACGGCTCGCGCTCGACGATCATGCCGTGGCCGCTAGCGTGAATGATGTTTTCTCCATCCGTCATGATGGCGACATGACCGCGCCAGAAGACAAGATCGCCGCGCCGAAGAGTCGCCCTCGGATCAATCGCCCGGCCGATTTCTTTCGCCTGCATGTCGGTATCGCGAGACACGCGCTGGCCAGCCATGAAAAGGGAAAGCTGGACGAGGCCCGAGCAGTCGATCCCGAAACCGCTCGCCCCCCCCCATAAATAGGGCGTATGCACAAACTGTTCCGCCACCGAAACGAAGTCGGAGGCATGTTCGTTAATCGGCCTCAGGTGCTTTGCGATCATCGCGCCACCTGAGGAAAGCAGAAAATAGCGCGTGCTGCGCTTTTCGGCTTCGCCCACCACCGTTATCCGCGCGCCCATCGAATAGGCCGCAATCGGCGGCGTCTTCAATTCCGGTTCCGGATAGACAAAGCTGCGCGGTGCGGAGACTACATGCGTGGGCGCCGGTCCGGGACTGCCAAGCATCGTATCGACCACGTAACCGACATAGCCATCGCGCTCCGCCTGGATCCAGCTCCAGCCATCCTTGCTCTCAAAGACGAGCACCGTATCGCCGTGGAGGAGCTGCGTGTCCATGCCCACCGTGACGCTCGGCGCGGAATGCACGTTTGCCACGGGTGCCGCAACCATTGCCGGCCGGCCTTCCACATAATGCTGCGCCTCGACCCGTCCTTTCAGGCGCGCGTCCGCAAGGTCGCTTCGGTAAGCGTGAAGGCGGCGGTCCAGCATATTAAGGCGAAAGCTCCCGCGCTTTCTCGACGATCACATCGCCGAAGCGCTCCACGAACAGCGCGCCCTCGACCGTCCGCCGGATGAGCACGTTGCGCCGGTCGCGCTCGTCACGCCGGCGGGACACCAGTTTCAGCGCGCTCATCGTGTCCAGCGCGCGTGTAATCACTGGCTTCGTTACCTTCAGCTTCTCGGCCAGGCCGCGCACCGTGTGCGGCGGTGGATCAAGATAGATGGTGAGGAGGATCGCAAGCTGCCGCTCCGTCAGATCGGGCATCCCGGCGCGCACCTCGTAAAGGCACACCTGCTGCCACAATCGCAGCGCCTGACTCGGTCTGAGCATAACCGGCATACGCTCGTCCGCAATCGTTTCGGTCCCGTATCATTAGGCGCGAATGTGGCAGATGCAAGACGCTTATGCCCCATAACGCTGCCGCAGAACGGCCTCGATCGCCCGTATTCCCTGTGCCTCGCCCCCTTGCGGGCAGGTGGGCTTCTCATCCGGCGACCAGCCGAAGATGTCGAAATGCGCCCAGCGGGCCGCCTTTTCGACAAAGCGCTCAAGGAACAGCGCCGCCGTGACGGAGCCAGCGAAACCATCCTTGGTGACGTTGTTGATGTCCGCCACCTTCGACCGCAATTTCTCCGCATAGGGTCGCCAGAGCGGCAGGCGCCACAACGGATCCGCCGTTTGCACGGACGCGGCGGAGAGTGCGGCGGCAAGTTCTTCGTCGCGGGCGTAGAAGGGCGGCACATCCGGACCCAGCGCCACGCGGGCTGCGCCCGTCAGCGTGGCCATGTCGATCAGGAGGTCGGGCGCTTCCTCGTCAGCGAGCGCGAGAGCGTCGGCAAGAACCAGCCGTCCTTCCGCATCCGTGTTTCCGATTTCAATGGTAAGCCCCTTGCGGCTTTTCAGAATGTCGCCGGGGCGGAACGCCCCAGCCGAGATGGAATTCTCCACCGCCGGGATGAGCACGCGCAGGCGCACCGGCAGTTTTCCCGCCATCACCATGGATGCAAGGCCCAGCACATTGGCCGCGCCGCCCATGTCCTTCTTCATCAGAAGCATGGAACTCGCCGGCTTGATGTCCAGCCCGCCCGTGTCGAAGCACACGCCCTTACCCACCAGCGTCACCTTTGGCGCCGATTCCGCGCCCCAGCGCATGTCGATCAGCCGCGGCGCGACAAGACCGGCGCGGCCGACGGCGTAAATCATTGGAAAGTTGTTCTCGACCAGCGCCTCGCCAGTGGTGACCGAGATTTCCGCCGCATGGCGGGCGGCAAGCGCGCGGGCGGCTTCCTCCAGCGCATCGGGCCCCATGTCGTTGGCCGGCGTGTTGATGAGATCGCGCGCAAGAAACGTCCCTTCAGCAAGTCGCCGGGCTGCCTCCACATCCGCACCGTCGGGCGCGGCGAAGCGGATGTCGGGCGTCGCCTTGGCGCCGTAGCGCGTAAAGGCATAGCCGCCGAGCAGCAACGCGAGCACGCAAAGCTGAGGCGCCTTTGGCGGGTTGGCAAAATGCCAGTCGCCAGCCGGCAGCTTACGGGCAAGCTTGCCATAGACGAGCGGCGACGGTTCCCCTCCACCGAGTCCGAAAAAGGCGCCGGAAAGTGCCCCTTCATTGCCGGGGATGGTCAGCACCGCCCCTTCCGCACCGGTAAAGCCGTTCGCCCTGGCCCAAGCGCAGGCGGCGGAAGTCGCGCCTGATTCTTCCAGCGCCCCGCCTGAAACGAGATAGACGGGCAATGAAGTGTTGGTTTTTTCGCCAAGAAGCGTCAGCGGCATCGGAACGTCCTTTTCGCAGAGGAGCGGAACCCAGAGCGGATTAACACTCCGTTAGGGTTAACGGAATACTTCTACGGAAGAATAAGGACGTGAAGCAGCTGGAGCGGGCGGGTGAAAGCTGAGAGGGTAGCCGGGCGGGGCAAGGCGTACGCCAGATTTTTCGCAGCAGCGGCTTTAGCGCTGACGCTCGCCACCGCCGGTTGCGCGCACAGGGACCGAAACATCACAACCGGATCGGTCTCCGCCGGCGCTGCCGCGAACGCCGATATCGCCTCCATGTCCATGCCGCAACTGACGGCGGCGGCCCGCAGTCTGGGTAACCGCTACATCCGCAATCCGAAGGACAAGGCGGTGGCGCTCCGTTATGCGAGCGTCCTGCAGATGAGCGGGCACGTGAACCAGTCCTTGGCGGTCATGCGCAAGCTTGCGATCGATTATCCTGAGGATCGCGAAGTCCTGGCAGCCTACGGCAAGGCTCTGGCGGCGGCAGGCGAGCTGGAGCCAGCGCTCGATGCGGTGCGCCGCGCACAGACGCCGGAATATCCCGACTGGCGACTGCTTTCTGCCGAGGGCGCCATCCTCGACCAACTCGGGCAGGCGGAAGCCGCCCGCGCGCTTTACCGCCGCGCGCTCGACCTTCAACGCGACGAGCCGTCCGTGCTGTCGAATCTCGGCATGTCCTATCTCCTGGAAGGCGATCTCAGGACGGCGGAAATCTACATGGCGAAGGCTGCCGCGGCACCTGGCGCCGACAGTCGCGTGCGCCAGAACCTCGCCCTCGTGGTCGGGCTTCAGGGAAGGTTCGCCGAGGCCGAGCAGATTGCGCGCCAGGAACTGTCTCCCGAGCAGGCCGAGGCCAACATAGCCTACCTGCGCGCCATGCTTGCGCAGAATGACAGCTGGACCGAGATAGCCCGGGAAGACGACGGTCGGCGCGGCTGAGAGGCGCGTCAAGCACCCATCCGCGACGCCGAAACGACCGACTTTGCATCGACATTTAGAGCCGTGTCCGGCACGCGCATTTTCGTTGCCCGTCGGTCATCTCCATGTAACATATCGCCCTTAACCGTTGTGCACACTCGCGCAGGGGCAACAGGGAGAAACTGCAAATGACAATGGTCACAAGGCGTGCATTCCTTCAGGGGGCGGCATCCGCGGCGGGGTTCGCGCTGGCGGCACCTTACATCTCGCGCAGCTACGCGCAGGGATCGTCGGGCGTCGTCAACATCTTCGCCTGGGCCGGCTACATCAATGACGAGATGCTGAGCGCCTTCGAGAAGGCAACGGGGATCAAGGCCAGCTTCACCCCGTATGGCACGAATGACGAACTGCTGAACCAGCTTCGCGCCAACAACGGCGCCGGATTCGACATCATCTGGCCGACCGTCGACCGCGTACCGAACTACGTCGAGTTCGGCCTCGTCCAGCCGATCGACGAATCCAAGGTTGATGTCGACAAGTGCCTGCCGAGCGCCTGGTCGAACTCCGAAAATCTCGGCGCGGTGATCGACGGCAAACGCTATCAGGTCCCCACCGACTGGGGCACCGAGGCGATCGCCTTCGACAAGGACCAGGCCCCGCTCGAATACGGCACCGCTTCCTATGGCGACATCTGGAAGCCCGAGATGGCTGGAAAGGCGACCGTGCGCGCGCATTCCGCCCTGGTCGGCCTTGGCCTCTGGCTGGAGGCCGAGGGCAAGCTGCCGATGCCCATGGTGGAGGCCTTCAAGTCCGAAGAGAACATGACGGCGATCTACGACGTCATCATCGAGGAGGCGATCGCCCGCAAGGCCAACATCGCACAGTTCTGGAACAACGAGAACGAGGCTCAGGGCGCCTTCCGCGTCAATGGCTGCGCCATCGGCCAGACATGGGACTCGACCGCCGCGGCGCTCGCCAGGGAGGGCCTGCCGGTCGGCTTCATTGCGCCGAAGGAAGGCGCGCTCACCTGGATGGAAGGCGTTGCCATCCCGTCCGGCGCGGAAAACGTCGAGCAGGCCTATGCCTTCATCAATTGGTTCCTGACGCCCGAGGCCGGCGCCATGTACACCAACGCCACCTCGATCAACTCCACCGCTGTGGGCGCAGCCGACCTGATCTCGGACGAGGCCAAGGCCTTCTTCGCCGCCGCCTATCCGGGCGATGCGCTGGACAAGCTGTGGTGGTGGCCGATCCAGGAGAGC
This sequence comes from Chelativorans petroleitrophicus, assembly GCF_025398195.1. GTDB lineage: Bacteria > Pseudomonadota > Alphaproteobacteria > Rhizobiales > Rhizobiaceae > Chelativorans > Chelativorans petroleitrophicus. The sequence goes on from NZ_JAODNV010000007.1 coordinate 223,115, forward strand.
TGGTTCGTCGCCAAGCGCAACGAGTATCAGGACCGCTTCCTCTCGGCGTGAGGCGTTTTCGGAAGGGGGACCGTGGCCTCGCTACCGCGGGGCCCTGTCGCCCAAGGGCTTGGGCAATGCGTCCAGGCCCTTGGAATGTTTTCTGTTCTGTCCACGAAACTGCGGATCGGCCCATCTTCCGGCTTGCAGAGAAGGTAGCTGTTTCAATATGTTAGCCAACAGCTAAGCTTATAGAAACCGTAAGGGAGGGGGCAGGTAGTGAGCATTCTGGGAAATTTCACCCCGCCCTGCCATATCTTCGGGCAGCCATGTCACACTCGGTAGAACTGCAAAATGTCGGCATGGCCTTCGGCCAGACACGCGCCGTAAGCAACGTCTCCTTCACGGTCGAGGGCGGCGAGTTTTTCTCCATTCTCGGCCCCTCCGGCTGTGGCAAGACGACGATCCTGCGCATGATCGCAGGCTTCCTGGAGCCAACAGAAGGCAGGATCCTGATCGGCGGGCGCGACATGCGCGGGCTAGGGCCCGACAGGCGGCCGACAGCGATGATCTTCCAGTCGCTCGCCCTGTTCCCGCTCATGCCCGTTTGGGAAAACATCGCCTTCGGGCTTGAGGCTCGCGGCGTCTCCAAAGCGGAGCGGCGCAAGAAGGCGGAGGAGTTGCTGAAGCTCGTCGCCCTGGAAGGCTATGGCGACCGGATGCCCGGCGAGCTGTCGGGTGGCCAGCGCCAACGCGTCGCCATTGCGCGCGCTCTTGCTGTGGAGCCGCAGGTGCTCCTGCTGGACGAACCGCTTTCGGCCCTCGACCTGAAGCTGCGCCAGCACATGCGGGCGGAGCTGCGCGCGCTGCAGAAGCGCACGGGCGTGACTTTCATCTACATCACCCACGACCAGTCGGAGGCGCTCGCCATGTCCGACCGCGTGGCGGTCATGAGCGAGGGCGTGCTTCAGCAGGTGGGGGCGCCGCGCGAGCTTTACGACAACCCCGTAACTCCCTTCGTCGCTCGATTCGTGGGCGAAACGAATGTGGTGGAGGGCCGGATTGCGGCGGTCGAGAACGGAATCACCAGCGTCGACACCGCCTATGGTCCGTTGCGCGGGCGTGCCGTGGCAAATCTCGCTCCCGGCATGCCGGCCCGGCTCTACGTGCGCCCGGAGGCGCTGGAGCACAAGGGCCAAGGCGCCAACAAGCTCACCGCCACCATCGAGCGTATCGACTTTGAAGGTGCTTTTGCCCTGGCCCACGGCCGCCTGGAGGACGGCCGGCCACTGATCGCCTCCATCCCCAGCACCGAATTAAACCAGGCGCCCGCGGTGGGCGCGCGCGTCTCCTTCGTCTTCCGCGAGGCCAATGCGGTGGTGTTGCCCGATGGCTGAGCTCTTCCGGCGGTTCGGTGGGGGGCTTGGCACCCTTTTCCTTGCCCTCGTGGCGGTGTGGCTCGCAGGCATGGTGCTGGCGCCCAATCTGACCATGATCGACTATGCGCTCAGGCCCAACCTGCCGCCGGCGGAGATCGGCGGACAGCGCGACGTTTATTCGCTCGACAACATCCTCTATCTCGCAAACGAGAGCGTGCACCGCGCGATCTTCTTCAAGACCGTTTGGGCGAGCGCTCTCGTGACGTTCATCACGCTCGTCGTCTGCTATCCCATCGCCTTCTGGCTGGCGCAGAGGGCAACGCCCGGCCAGGCGGCCGTCGTCATCCTGGCGCTCACCATTCCCTTCTGGATCAATGAGGTGCTGCGCACGCTCGCCTGGTACATCCTGCTGGCCTTTCGCGGCCCGCTCAACGCGCTTCTTCTGGTGATCGGAATTATCGACGAACCGGTGCGCTGGTATGGCGATATCGGCGTGCTCGCCGGCATGACCTATGCCTACATCCTGTTCATGCTCTTCCCGATCTATAACGCCATCGAATCGCTCGACAGATCGCAGCTTGAGGCGGCGCGGGACCTCGGCGCCTCCGTCTGGCGCACCCACTGGCGCATCGTCATCCCGCATTCGAAGGCGGGCATAGCCACCGGATGCGTCTTCACCTTCATGCTGGCGGCGGGAAGCTATGTGGCCCCGGCCCTGCTCGGCTCGCCCGGCAGCCGCTGGTTCACCGAGATCATCTACAACTGGTTCTTCGAGGGCGGCGACTGGAACCGCGGCGCGGCCTATGCGCTCGTGCTGCTTGTGCTTTGCCTTGCGGTCGTGCTGGTCACGCTCAAGCTTGCGCGGGTAAACCTCACGGATGTGGCCAAATGAGCGCAGCTGACCGTATTCTGAGGGCGCTGTTCGGCTTCTACTTCGCCGCCTTCTTCATCTATCTCTTCGCGCCGCTCGTCATTATGGCGGGGGCTACCTTCAATGCCAGCCGCTTTCCCACGATCACGCCCTGGCAGGGCACTACGCTTCAGTGGTTCAACGCGCTCTGGGCCGACCGGGGCATGTGGGAATCGCTCTGGACCTCGATCGTCGTCGCCTTCTTCGTGGTCCTCGTCTCCTTGCCGATTGGCACGGCGGCCGCCCTGGTGCTCACCAGCCTTCATGCGCGCGCTCGCAGTGTCATGTACGCCGTCATGGTCTCGCCGCTGCTCACGCCAGGCGTGGTTGTCGGCATCGCTACGCTCGTGCTTTGGCGGCAGATCGGCGTTGGCGGCGGCATCTTCCTGATCGTGCTTGCCCAGTCGAGCTTCATCATTTGCTATGTCATGCTGATGGTCGCAGCCCGGCTGCAGCGCTTCGACCGCACGCAGGAGGAAGCCGCGATCGGGCTGGGAGCCTCCCGCTTCATGGTCTTCCGCCGCATCCTCCTGCCTTTCCTGCGGCCCGCGCTTTTCGCCGCGGGCTTTCTGGCGATCCTCCAGTCGGTCGAAAACTATAACACGACGCTGTTCGTGCGCGGCTTCGATACACCTCTAACGGTCTATATCGCCACCAAGGTGCGCACGGGGCTGACGCCGGCCGTGAATGCGCTGGCGCTCATCATGATCGTGGTGACCATAGCCGGGGCGATCCTCTATGAGGTAGTGCGCCGGCGCGCCCAGCAGCGAAGCAGCGCCGTCTAGGCATTCGCGGCAACTCAAGATCCCGTGCGGATAAAGCCAGGCAGCCGAACCTGACGACACTCACGCCTCTTCCGCCTGCCGCCTCTCCTCGATTGGTTCCCACGGAACCAGCGGCGCGGGCACGTCGCTCGTCTTCTCTGGCGCTTTGCAGAGATCGGCGATGATGCAGGCAGAGCAATCGGGCTTGCGCGCCTTGCAGACATAGCGTCCGTGCAGGATCAGCCAGTGATGCGCGTGAAGCAGGTATTCCTCGGGGATCGCGGAAAGCAGCGCCCGTTCCACCTCCTCCGGTGTCCGGCCCGGAGCCAGCAGGATGCGGTTCGAAACCCGGAAGATATGGGTATCGACAGCCATTGTGGGCTGGCCGAATGCGACGTTCAGAACCACATTGGCCGTCTTGCGGCCCACCCCCGGCAGCTGCTGAAGCGCCTCCCGGTCCTCCGGGATCTTGCCGCCGTGATCGCGGATGAGCGCCTCGCAGAGCGCGATGACGTTCTTGGCCTTATTGCGCCATAGCCCAATGGTACGGATATATTCGCCAAGCTTCTCCTCGCCCAACGCCAGCATCTTCTCAGGCGTATCGGCAACGGCGAAAAGCGGGCGCGTCGCCTTGTTCACGCCCGCATCCGTCGCCTGCGCCGAAAGCACGACGGCGACCAGCAGCGTAAAGGGATTGACCGATTCGAGCTCACCCTTCGGCTCCGGCCGTTGCACACGGAAACGGCGGAAGATCTCGTCTACCTCCTGCGGAGTGTAGGCGGTGACCGGCCTCTTCTGTGCCTGCCTGCTTCTGGGCGATGCCTTGCTGCTCTTCGGCTTCGGGCGGGGAACCCTTACAGAGGCAATACTTTTTGACTTGGGCTTTTGCATGCCGCCTCTATAATTCCAATCATGGACGAAATGAACGCCGCCGACACGCCTTTCTTCAAGGCGCTCCTCGTTCCCCACCGCTCGCTGGGCCGTGCCGGATACTTCACGCTGATGGGCAGCGTGCTGCTCGTATGGCTGACATTCGGCGCCATATTCCTCTCTATGGGCGCGTGGCCCATCTTCGGCTTTCTCGGTCTGGACGTGCTCGCCCTCTATATCGCATTCCGTGTGAACTACCGCGCCGCGCGCGTGCGTGAGGAGGTGTCGCTCTCCCGCACCAATCTGCACATACGCAAGGTGCCCCCATCCGGCCGCCCGGAGGAGCACAGCTTCAATCCCTTCTGGACTCGCTTCCGCGTGCGGCGGCATGCTGAACTGGGCATTATGGACATGGCCGTCGAAGCGCGCGAGAAACGCGTGCTCATCGGCAGCTTCCTCAATCCGGACGACAGGGAGAGCTTTGCCAAGGCGTTCGGTCAGGCGCTCGCGACCGCAAAGGGTCGATAGAAGCCGGGCAAGAATCGGGTGGCATCTTGTGCTTTCCCGCCTCAAATGAGCGTTCAAGGAGAAATGCCATGAACGCAGAACCAGCCATACTCGAACGCGACATCACGCCCACGGGCGGGGACTATGAGATCGTTCGGCGTGTGATCGAGAAGATCAGCCTGGACTATCGCAACCAGCCCTCGCTGGATTCGCTGGCGGCCGAGCTGGGGGAGACGCCCACAGGCCTGCAGAAGCTGTTTACGCGCTGGGCGGGTCTGTCGCCCAAGGCCTTCCTGCAGGCCGTGACGCTCGATCATGCACGCCGGCTGCTCGATGCCGGCATGCCGCTCTTGGAGACGTCGCTGGAACTTGGCATGTCGGGACCCGGCCGGTTGCACGATCTGTTCGTGACCCACGAGGCAATCTCGCCTGGCGAATACAAAGCTCGCGGGGCGGGGCTTACGATCCGCTACGGCTATCATCTCTCGCCTTTCGGCATCGCTCTCGTGATGGTCACCGAGCGCGGGCTTGCGGGCCTTGCCTTTGCCGATCCGGGTGAGGAGCAGGTGGCATTCGAGGACATGCGCGCGCGCTGGCCCAACGCCGCCTACATTGAGGACGCGGCAGCTACGGCACCCTATGCCGCGCGCATCTTCGATCCCGCACGCTGGCGCGCGGACCAGCCCCTTCGCATCGTGCTTATCGGCACGGATTTCCAGATTCGTGTTTGGGAAGCTCTGCTCCGAATCCCGATGGGCCGGGCGCGTGCCTATTCCGACATCGCCGCCGAGATCGGCTGCCCCGCCGCCTCCCGTGCGGTGGGCGCCGCCGTGGGCGCCAATCCGCTGTCCTTCGTCGTGCCCTGTCACCGGGCGCTTGGAAAGTCCGGCGCGCTAACGGGCTATCACTGGGGGCTGACGCGCAAGCGCGCCATCCTCGGCTGGGAGGCCGCCCAGCTTCAAAGGGCGGCTTGAGGCGGCCAGCATAGCGCACTGAGCCATGCTGGCCGCCTCTGCGAGAGTTTTCAGTGGCGCGCCAGCCACTCGTCGATTTCGCGTTCAGCCTCTTCCTGGGCCTTTCCGTAACGCTCCTGTATGCGCCCGGCGAGTTCCTTACGGTTGCCAGCGATGACGTGAAGATCGTCATCGGTGAGCTTGCCCCACTGTTTCTGGGCCTTACCCTTGAATTGCTCCCAGTTTCCTTCGATCTGATTCCAGTTCATTGAATGCTCCTGCGTTTCGCGGCGGGTTCGCCGTTTCCCGGAACTCCGGGAGCGCCGGAGTGGTTCCGGTGGCCTCGTGCGATTGAAGACGCCACACCGGATACATAGCTTCGCTGAATGACCGCGCTTGCCGAGCCTGCCGCTGCCTCTTTCCGCCCTCCGGCACCAAGCCCGAGGCAAAAGCCGCCCTCGACCTTGCAGATGATGCGGATCGTGTACCGCAACCCGCTGGAGCTGTGGGGAGAGCCTTCCTACAACGAGCCCTGGATTTCCATATCCGGCGGCATCGGCGGGCCGCTGCTCATTGCCAACGATCCCGGGCTCATCCGCCACGTGCTGGTGGAAAATGCAAAGAACTACAAGATGGCGCGTGTGCGCCAGAAGATCCTGCGGCCGATCCTCCGCGACGGACTGCTAACGGCGGAAGGAGAGGTGTGGCGACGGTCGCGCCGTGCCATGGCGCCGGTCTTCACCCCGCGGCATATTGCGGGCTTTGCCCACCCGATGCTTCGGAAGGCCGAAGCCTTCGCGGCCCGCTACGAAGGGATGGTCGGCGACACGGTGGACGTCTCCCGCGACATGACGCTGCTCACCTTCGACATCATGGCCGAGACGCTCTTTTCGGGCGAGATCGCCGGCAATCCGGAAGACTTCGGCCATCAGGTGGACCGGCTGTTCGAGACCATGGGTCGGGTCGATCCGCTCGATCTTCTCGGCGCGCCCGACTGGTTGCCTCGCATCACGCGGATCTTGGGGCGCAACGCGCTCGCCTTCTTCCGCGATATCGTCGCCCGCACCATGGAGATGCGCAGTCAGAAGCTGGCGCAGGAAGGCGAAGCGCCGGAGGATTTCCTGACCCTGCTTCTGCGCGCGGAGGGGCCGGACGGGCTTTCCCGGCAGGAGATCGAGGACAACATCATCACCTTCATCGGCGCTGGCCACGAGACCACCGCCCGCGCGCTTGGCTGGACGATCTACTGCCTGGCGAACCTACCCGGCGAGCGCGAGCGCATTGAGGCGGAGATCGACCATGTACTGGCCACCGAGCCCGATCCGGTCAGATGGCTGGATGCCATGCCGCTTGCGCGCGCGGCTTTCGAGGAGGCGATGCGCCTTTATCCGCCCGCGCCCTCCGTCAACCGCGAAGCCCTCGAGGACGACTCTTACCAGGACCTCCACATCCCTAAGGGCACGCAGGTGCTCGTGATGCCCTGGACGGTGCATCGCCACCGCAAGCTGTGGGACGATCCCGAGGCCTACCGGCCAGCGCGCTTCTATCCGGAAAACCGCGAAAAGATAGACCGCTTCCAGTATCTGCCATTCGGCGCGGGCCCGCGCGTGTGCATCGGTGCGGCCTTCGCCATGCAGGAGGCTGCGATCGCGCTCGCGGTCCTTCTTTCCCGCTATCGCTTCGAGCTCACACCCGAAACCAGGCCCTGGCCGGTGCAGAAGCTGACCACGCAAGCCCAGGGCGGACTGCCGATGCGCGTGGTACGCCGGAGCAGCCATGCTCCGCGGCGTGCGGCGTAGCACGCTTCAGAGCGCCGGAAACGACGACCATTCTCGGTCAGGCGGAGTAGATATTCTTCACATGCACGGGCCACCGCCCCGGCAGGATAGCCACGAGATCATAGCGCAAGCTGAGGCGAGCATAATCCGGCCTGCGCGCAAGCCAGAGATCGGCAGCAGCGTCAATGCGGCGTTGCGCGAAAGGGCTGACGGCCTCCATCGCCTCCTCAAGCGTGGGACGCGCCTTGACCTCGACGATGGCCACAAGGTTTCCCCGCTTGGCGATCAGGTCGATCTCTCCGAGCGGCGTGCGGAAACGACGAGCCACGATGCGATAGCCCTTCAGCATGAGCGCGAGCGCGGCAAGCCACTCGCCGCGATACCCCTTGCGATATGCGGCGCGCCGGCGCCGGATCGATGTTTCAACCACCATCGCCGCGCTCCTTCAACGCGATGAGCCGCTGATAGAGGTCTGCCTTCCTGCCGCCTGTCATGCGCGCAGCCTCGCCAGCGGCTTTAGAAGCAGGCATGTCCGCCGCAAGTTCGAGAAGCAGCCGGTCAATCTCTTGCGCCTCCGCCGCCTGCGCTTTGCCGGGCGGCGCAATACAGATCACCACCTCGCCTTTCGGAGCGCCCGTCTCTTGATAGTAGCGGGCAAGGCGGGGAAGCGTGTCTTCCCGTACCTCCTCGAAAACCTTGGTCAATTCGCGCGCGACCACCGCCTGCCGGTCGCCGAGCACTTCTGCCATATCGGAAAGGCTCGGCCCCAGCCGGCGCGGCGACTCGAAGAAGACAAGTGTGGCCGGCACGGCCGCAAAAGCCTCCAACCTGCTTCTGCGCTGCCCAGCCTTTGCCGGCAGGAAGCCCGCGAACAGGAAGGAATCCGTCGGCAGGCCGGAGACGGTGAGCGCGGCAAGCACGGCGGAAGGGCCGGGTATCGGCACCACCGGCAAGCCCCTTTCACGCGCCAAGCGGACCAAACGGTAACCGGGATCAGAGACCAGCGGCGTGCCGGCGTCGCTTGCAAGCGCCACGCTCCTGCCCTCCTCAATCGCCGCGATCAGCCGAGGGGCGGCCTCGGCCTCGTTGTGCTCGTGATAGGCGATCATCGGCCGTTGGATGCCGTAGCGGCGAAGCAGCACGCGCGTTACCCGCGTATCCTCGCAGGCGACCAGCTCGGCGCCTGCCAGAGCTTCGAGCGCGCGCAGGGTGATGTCGGCAAGGTTTCCTATGGGCGTGGAGACGAGATAGAGCGCCGGCTGAAGCGCGGGCGGCGTGAACCGCACGCCCCCGACGATGAAGGATCTTTCGCCTGCCTCTTCCGGCACGATCGCTCCCCTGTCACTTGCGCCGTCCGCCTGCTTCTTTGACACGCCGGAAATCCGGTTGCAAATTCGCGGCTGGAATCGGCCGTAAAATTGGGGGACGGAAATTGATCCAGGCCTTTGCCGCCCGCTGCGGGATGATGAGCCTCGCGCTCACGGCTTTTGCCACGCTCCTCCTTTCCGCCTGCGCGCCAAGTGTGCCTTACGGGCTGCCGTCGGGCCGGTCACTACCGCCGCCTGCGACTGGAACGCAGATTCCGGCCGAAGGCGAGGTCATAGGCACCGGAGACATTCGCGTTGCGCTGCTTCTGCCCTTGAGTGCTGAAGGCAATGGCGCACAGGTCGCCGCCGAAATGAAGAACGCAGCTCAGCTTGCGCTAGAGCATTCCGGCTTAGACGCGCTCGAGCTCGTCATCAAGGACACGGGTGGGACGGAGGCGGGTGCGGCTGCTGCCGCGCAAAGCGCGGCGCGCGAAAGAGCCGCGCTGGTTCTCGGGCCGCTTTTCGCTGCAAATGTGCGCGCCGCCGGTTCCGTGCTCGCGCCGCAGGGCATTACCACCATCGCCTTCTCGTCGGACCGGTCGGTGGCGGCCCCTGGAATCTATCTCAACTCCTATCTGCCGGAGGGGCTGGTACGGCGCATCATTTCCCATGCCGCATCGCGGGGCTTGAAGAAGGTCGTGGCAATCGTGCCGAATGGTCCGGCAGGCGATATCGACGAGAACGTGGCACGTGCCACGCTCGAAAGCGCTGGCGGCAGCCTGCTTGCCGTCACCCGCTACGATTACGACAATGCTTCGATGCAGCGGGCCGTGCAGGAAGCGGCGCTCGCCGCGCACGAGGCGGACGCCATCTTCCTCCCCGACGGCGGCAACAGCCCCAGCGCCATCGTCGCCGCGCTCCGCACTCTCGGAATCGATCTGTCGGGCAAGCGGCTACTCGGCACAGGCCAATGGGCGAGCGTCAACCTGTCCGATCCCGCCCTTCAAGGCGCCTGGTTCTCCGATACGGACCACGCGCGCATGAACCGCTACTGGATGTTCTACCGGCAGCGCTTCGGCCGCGAGCCGTCCGTCACCTCCGCGCTCGCCTATGATTCGGTGATCCTGGCGGCAACGCTCGCCCGCAGGGGTGAGGCCGCGCTGACACAGGCGAGCCTGCAGGCGCCGACGGGCTTTGCCGGCGCCACCGGCGCTTTCCGCTTCCTACCGGACGGCACGACCGAACGCGGCTACGCGGTTTATGAGGTGATCGACGGGGCCGCGCGCCTCATCAGTCCAGCGCCGACAAGCTTCACTGGGACTTGAGGCTCATCGCCTCGGGATTGCGGTGATAGCCCGGGCCGATGGTGAGCGGCTTTTCCGGCACGACACGGTCGCTGATCTCACTCGTATAGTCGCGCTCCGTCTGCCAGATGAGCTCCTTGCCCTCGCGGTCGTAGACCTTGATGGCGACGTGATAGGGCCTGTCGGCCTCCACCCCATGCACGGGCGGCGAGCGCAGCGAATAGCGGTTGGTCATGGTGCTCACCCGCTCTTTCACGACGAGGGGCGGCCCGCCGTCCGGGTCCTCGAAGCTGACCTCGATGATCGAGCCGCTAGCAAGCGGCCGCACCACCTCGGCTGTAAAGCCGTAATAGACCTCGCCCTCGCGGTAGTTGAACATGAAACCGCCGCCGAGAATCTGAAGATAAGCGTCGTTCGTGATATCCTGGCGCGTGAACCAGCCGATGGCGAACAGAACTGCCAAAAGCACCGCAATCCCGGCGAAGACCTTGCGGATCGACAGCTCCCAGCCCATGCCTCGCACCTCCTGCCCCTCTCATGTCATCCTCGTGCAGCACGCCTAGTAATGCTCCGGACACGCGGCACTGCAAGTTTTTTCGCTGAATCCGGTCAATGCTCCTGACAGCAGGTGCGGCGAAGCCGCAGGGAACCCGGGGGCGCTTCAACCGGCGGCAAATTGTTTGGCGTATTCCTCCTTCAGCTGCTTATGCGTTGACCAGAAGCCGCGCGGCTGCCTACCGGACAGTCGGTCCTCCAGAATGCCGAGATGCGCTTCCCAGCCGCTTGCGACACTGATCATTCCCTCCATGTCGGGCAGGCGCCGATGGGTAACGACCAGACAGACATCCTCTCCTTCGGGCGTTAGCTCGAAGGTGACCTCGCTCCTGCCGTTGTCGCCCGGCCAGCTGAAGGTAAGCAGGCGGGGCGGATCGCACGCGATGATCTCGCCGTACATCGGCTCGCCGCTCGCCGCATCCCTGTAACGGTCGGGCATTTGTTCATGCGACAGCTCATGATGGCGGAACCGAAGCTCCACGCGACCGCCGGCGAACAGTTCCATCTCGCCGGCCGCCAGCCATTGGCGCCGCTTCTCCGACTCCGTGAGATAGGCCCATAGGCGCTCCACCGGACCGGGCAGATGCCGCTCGATCCTCACCGTGTCCGGAGCGACTTTAATGCCCGCCGACATTTCGGAAGGGACTTTCTGCATTTGCTTTCTCCTTTCGCGGCCCGTTAGTCAACGGGGTTGTGGTCCCCCACCAGCCGAAGTTCGATGCCGTGTTCCAGAAGCGCCTTCGCCCCTGCCAGCACCAGCGTGAATCCTCCCATGGAATCGATCGCCTGAGCGACGACGGCCTCGTCCTCGCCAGAGAAGCCCTCATTCGTGATTACGACCAGCGTGGTGCCGTCGGGACGCGCCGTGAACGTCCATTCCACGCTGGTGGGAGGGTCGTCCCACTCGATGAGAATGCGCTTGTTCGGCTCGACGGCCCTGACGCGGACATCCGCCGAAACGCCGTACATCTCCCAGGCCCAGTTAACAGTCTTGCCCGGCTCCAGCCGGCCGCTCGACCGGGTAAACCAAAAGCGCGTCGTCACCGCTGGGTTAACAAAGGCCTCGAACACCTCCTCGACAGGCCGGCGGATGAGCATCTGCGCTCGCACCACGGGATGAATGGTCATTTTCGCCCTCATTCATGTGGGAAGGGGAAGCCGGATGGTAGTCTGACGGCGAAGCTCTCGGCCGTCATTTTTCGTCCCCGGCTTCGGCGTGCTCGTCCTCGGCCCTGAGCAGAGCCTCGAGCACATCGAGCCTCCTGTTCCAGAAGCGTTCGTAGTAGCTGAGCCAGCCCTGCGCCTCGGCAAGTCCCGCGGCCTCAAGCCGGCAGTAATGGGTGCGGCCGACGACACGCCGCCGCACGAGGCCCGCTCGCTCCAACACCTTCACATGCTTCGAGGCTCCCGCAAAGGACATGGAGAAGGGAGCGGCCAGCGCGCCGATGCTGCGTTCGCCCTCAGACAGCTCGCGCAGCATCGAGCGGCGCGTGGCGTCGGATAAGGCATGAAATACCGCATCAAGCGTGGCGGGCTGTTGTTCAACCATACGGTTGAGCATAGAGGCTGCGAGAAAATAGTCAACCTGATGGTTTAATATTTCTTAGACGCTGTGTGAGAGAAGATGTTTTCGGGCATGCGGGCGACCAGCCCCAAAATCCGCAAGGTTGCCGCCGCGGACCGAATGGGCCACAAGACTGGCGAAACAGCCTCCCCTTGTATATGGCGTTACAGCCCTGTTTGATCCCCGTCACCCGGCAAGCCAAGATTGGGAGAATCAGGGCGCGCTCATTTCGCTGTTTCGCGCGACTGGTCCGGTTCCGGCGAACGCAAGATGGAGGTACCATGCCTGCCAGCATCGACTACTACATGACGTCGCCTTCGCCCTTCTCCTATCTCGGCCATCCGATGTTGCGCGCGGTTGCCCGGAAGCACGGGGCCGAGCTCAAGGTAAAGCCGGTGAATCTTGCTGCAGTCTTCGAGAACTCAGGGGCCGTCGTCCCCGCCAAGCGACCACCGGTGCGCCAGCGCTACCGCCTGATCGAGCTTCAGCGTGTGGCCGATTACCGGGGACTTCCGATCAATCCCAAGCCGAAGCACTGGCCAACCGATCCTACCCTCGCCGACCATACGATCATCGCGCTCATCGAGCGCGGGCATGATCCGCTGAGCTACATGGAGCGCGTGTTCGCCGCCGTGTGGGCGAATGAGGAGAACATCGCCGATCGCGACGTCCTTTCGGCGCATCTGCGCGCCGAAGGCTTCAATGCGGAGGAAATCATGGGGGCCGCGGACGAGCCGGAAACAGCCGCCATCCGCGCCCGCAACACGCAGGAGGCGATCGACGCCGGCGCGGTGGGCGTACCCGCCTATGTGCTGAATGGCGAAGTCTTCTGGGGGCAGGACCGGATCGAGTATCTCGACCAGGCGCTGGCGACAGGACGAAAGGCTTATACCGCGTGAACCTCCTGTTTATGGACACGCCGATCGTAAGGGCGTAGAACTATTCTGCGCCGGATGACCTCGCCCGGAGAAGGGCTTTTTTGCGGAGGAGTGGGGGTGCTTTCGCACGAGAAGGTTTGGGCAGCCATTGACGCATTGGCCGCGCGCCATTCCTTGTCCGCTTCGGGCCTTGCAAAGAAGGCCGGACTCGATTCCACAGCTTTCAATCGCTCCAAGCGCTATTCGGCCGACGGCCGGCCGCGCTGGCCTTCGACGGAATCGCTGGCCAAGATCATGGAGGCGACCGGCTCTTCGCTCAGCGAGTTCGTGGGCCTGATCGGCGAGGAGGCTCCTTCGGGCGGCAGAGAGTCGCGCCGCTATAGCGTCCCGCTGATCGGTTTCGCCCAGGCCGGCGCGGGCGGATACTTCACGGATGCTGGGTTTCCCGCCGGCGAAGGGTGGGAGGACATCGAACTGCCGGGGAAAGTCAGCGAAGGTGCCTATGCACTTGAAGTGCAGGGCGATTCCATGCTGCCGCTTTACCGGCACGGCGACATTCTCGTGGTCGATCCGGCCGCCACGGTGAAGCGCGGCGATCGCGTGGTCGTCAGGACCGTGGGCGGCGAGGTGATGGCCAAGGTGCTGCAACGCCAGACGGCACGGCAGATCGAGCTCATGTCGCTCAATCCCGAGCATCCGAACCGCATCCTGAACAAAAACGATGTGGAGTGGATCGCCCGCATCGTCTGGGCGAGCCAGTAGCCCCTATCGGCTCGCCCCACGCGGCGTCTACGCCGCCAGTTCGCCCGCCAGCGCCTTGTCGATCAGCGCGCAGGTCTCCGTGATCCCGTAGAGCGCGACGAAAGAGCCGAAGCGCGGGCCGCGCTCCTGGCCGAGCAGCACCTCGTAGAGCATCTGGAAGAAGGCAACCGACACGCCCGGCCCGCCCTCCGGGCTCTTTCTGCTGTGATCCTGATAGCGCTCGATCCCGCGTCCCACATCGAGAGCCGCGTTCTGGATCGTCTCGCCGTCGGCACCCTCGGGCAGCTTCGAGAGATGATCCCGCAGCGCATGCAGCGCCTGCCGCTCCACCTCGTCCGGCGCGCGGAACCGCTTGGCCGGTTTCACGAAATCGTCGAAATAGCGCAGCGCATATTCCGTAAGCCGGTCGAGCTCAGGATGCGTCTCGGGCGAAACCCCCGGCGCATAGCGGGAGATGAAGCCCCACAGCACGTTCTTCTCGTGCGCATTGGATGCGCTCACGAGATTGAGCAGGAGAGCAAAGGGCACAGGCAGGTCGATCGCCGGCGGATTGCCGTCGTGGATGTGCCACACCGGATTGCCGAGTCGCGTCTTCCAATCCTGGCTGGGATAGGCGGAGAGGAAGGAATAATACTCGTCCACCGCGCGCGGTATGACGTCGAAATAAAGCCTCTTGGCCGCCTTCGGCTTCTGGAACATGTAGAGCGAAAGGCTCTCCGTCGGCGCATAGGTGAGCCACTCGTCAATGGTGAGTCCATTGCCCTTCGACTTGGAGATCTTCTGGCCCTTCTCGTCGAGGAAAAGCTCGTAGTTGAAGCCCTCGGGCGGGCGGCCGCCGAGCGCGGTGCAGATCTGGGCCGCGAGCTTCACGCTGTCGATCAGATCCTTGCCCGACATCTCGTAATCGACGGAAAGGGCCGTCCAGCGCATGGCCCAGTCGGGCTTCCATTGCAGCTTGGCATGCCCGCCAGTTACTGGCGTTTCGAACCGCTCGCCGGTGTCGGGATCGCGCCAGACGATCGTGCCGGCATCGAGCTTTCTTTCCTCAATCGGCACCTGCATGACAATGCCGGTCTTCGGGTGGATTGGCAGGAACGGCGAATAGGTCTGCGCCCGCTCCTCGCGCAGCGAGGGCAGCATGATCGCCATCACCTCATCGAAGTGTTCCAGCACCTTCAGAAGCGTCGCATCAAAGCGGCCGGACGCGTAGTACTCGCTCGAGGAGGCAAACTCGTAATCAAAGCCGAACTGGTCGAGAAAGGCCTTAAGTCGCGCATTGTTGTGATGGCCGAAGCTCTCATGCGTGCCGAACGGGTCGGGCACACGCGTCAGCGGCTTGCCGAGATGGGCCCGCAGCATGTCCTGGTTGGGCACGTTGTCGGGCACTTTCCTGAGCCCATCCATGTCGTCGGAGAAGCAGAGGATCCTGGTCTTCACCCGATTCTCGGTCAGCACGCGGAAGGCATGGCGCACCATCGAGGTGCGCACGACTTCGCCGAACGTGCCGATATGCGGCAGGCCGGAAGGGCCGTAGCCAGTCTCGAACAGGACCGTCTCTGGAAAATCCCGCCCCTCGTAGCGTTTGACGATTTTGCGCGCCTCCTCGAACGGCCAGGCCTTGCTCTCGGCCGCTGCGGCTACAAGCTCGGGTTCAAGCGCATGCAACGTCGTCATGGGGCTTTCCAGTCGTATGAGATACTTCGGCGCGGCCGGCACTGCCGGCGGCATCGGCGCCTAGGCGTGTAAGCGCAGCCGCCCCACGCGTCAATTGCGGCACGGATTTTTCGTTGCGGGCGGCGGCCCTGCTGCTAACCTCTCGCGACAGCAGGAAAGGATGCCACATGGACCGTAAACCCTCCACCCAGGAAGCGCTGATCTACCTCATGGTCATCATCTCGGCGGCCGACCGTGACATGACCGATGCGGAGCTCAGCCGGATCGGCAGTGTAATCCGCACCCTCCCCGTCTTTGAGGGCTTCGACGAGAACCGGATCATCGAGGTGGCGCGGCAATGTCAGCAGCGCCTGCAGAAGCAGAACGGGCCGGAAGCCGTGCTCGACCTGGTGCGCGACGCGGTGCCGGAGGCCCTGCACGACACCGCCTATGCGCTGGCAGTGGAGGTGGCGGCAGCGGACCTCTATGTGGAGCCCGAGGAAAGGCGCATGCTGCAGATCGTACGCAGCCGGCTGAAGCTGGAGCCCCTGGTTGCCGCCGCTATCGAACGTACCGCTCAGGCGCGGCATCGAAGGGTGGTGTGAAGGGCGGCATGGATACCTTGCGGCTGACCGAGGTTCTTCTCTGTCGCCCCTTCAATAAGACCACCCCTTCCATAAAATCAGTCTGTAGAGACGCGTCCAAGACTGCGGCATCCTGGCCAGCACCGAACTACTGTAACAAGCAGGTGGCGGACGTACACCTGAGCGATAAATGGGATCACCGCCGAAAAAGATCAGGCACAATAGCCTTAATCCTTAGGGGGGCATAATGAAAACGATCCGTCAAGGCACAGTCGGCAAGGCAATTCTGCGCCTTGTTCAAACTTCGACCGGATATAGTGGCGTTGTATTGGTTGACGACAAGCGCAAGATCATTGACGGGGATGACCCCGACGATGTCTGGCGTCAGCTTCACGATGTTGTGGCACGTCTTAATCCGCACTTCTTCGGCTACAACGGAGCACGAATCCGCTTCCTGCACTTCTTCCCAGAAGGATTCGCGGATGCCCGCTACATAAGCGACGAGCGCGACTATAAGTGGAATGCAAAAACCATATTGGACAAGGCGGCTCCTCTTGGCGAGGCCCTGTCAGGCAAAGGCTTCGGAGAAGGGGCACTTTCGGCCTACCGCGCGACCACACTCCTTTCACGCTTTGAGAAAGCGCGCTTCGAACCCCTGCTGAAAGGGCCGGAGGCTGACGATTTCATCCAAGCCGCGGCCGCCTTCACTCAAGGCGACGGAAGGCATGCGCTCGGCGCCATGGCCGCGATCCTGAAGCGACATGACAGCGCCAAATGGACGGTGGCCACCTATTTGCCGTTCCTGTGGAAGCCGGCCGAGCACATCTTTCTGAAACCGGAGATGATCCGGGCCTTTGCCGAGCGCGTCGGCCACCCCTTCGCTTACATTTACAAGCCGGAACTCGACATTGCTGTCTACGATTCCCTGCTTGACCTTGCGAAAACGACCAAGGAGAAGGTCGTCGATCTCAGCCCGCGCGACATGATTGACATCCAGGGCTTCATGTGGACTGCGGTCAAATATAAGGAAGAAGTCCCGGCGGATAGCCAATAGCAGGTGTTCATCCGCTTGAAAGCCAGGGAGAGATGGTGCCCAGGAGAGGACTCGAACCTCCACGACTTGCGTCACTGGTACCTGAAACCAGCGCGTCTACCAATTCCGCCACCTGGGCTAGGTGCGCAGCCGATGTAAGCGGCACGCGCGCCTCTGTCAACGCGATTTATCGAAGATTCTCAGCGAAGGCGAGGGCTGTGCCGGTGCACCCCGCCTTTTGCCGGGAAAGAACGGTCAGCCCTCCAGAATCTCCTTGGACGCGACTGTGGAATCGGCGTTGAGCCGGTAGACGATCGGCACGCCGGTTGCGATCTCCACCTTCACGATCTCCTCGCCCGTGAGGCCGTCGAGCACCATCAGAAGTGCACGAAGCGAGTTGCCGTGGGCAGAGACGAGCACCGTCTCGCCGCGCAGGACATGGGGCTGGATTTCGCGGATATAATAGGGCCACACGCGCGCGCCGGTGTCCTTCAGGCTCTCGCCGCCCGGGGGCTGCACGTCATAGGAGCGGCGCCAGATATGCACCTGCTCCTCGCCCCATTTCTTGCGAGCATCGTCCTTGTTGAGCCCGGAAAGGTCACCATAGTCACGCTCGTTGAGCGCCTGGTCGCGTATGGCCTGGAGCCCCGCCAGGCCGAGCACGTCGAGGATGTGGTCGCTGGTAACCTGGGCCCGCTTCAGCGCGGAGGTGAAAGCGATGTCGGGCTTCAGCCCCTTCGCCTTTATCCTTTGTCCGGCCGCCCGGGCCTCCTCATGGCCGCGCTCCGACAGGCCGACATCGCGCCAGCCGGTGAACAGGTTCTTGAGGTTCCATTCGCTCTGCCCGTGGCGGACAAGAATCAGCGTTCCGGACATGGTGTCTCCCTGTTGCTGTTGAAAATCAGGCGAGGCCGAGCACGTCGAGCATGGAGTAGAGCCCGGGCTTCCTGTCGCGCGCCCACAGCGCTGCCTTGACGGCGCCGCGCGCGAAGATGGAGCGGTCTTCGGCCTGGTGCGAAAGCGTAATCCGCTCGCCCGTCCCGGCGAGAATGACGGAGTGATCGCCAACGACAGAGCCGCCGCGGAGCGTAGCAAAGCCGATGGTGCCCGTCTCGCGCGCGCCGGTATGGCCGTCCCGCACGCGCACGCTCTTCTCGCCAAGGTCCACGCCGCGGCCTTCCGCCGCCGCGCGCCCGAGCAGCAGCGCGGTACCGGAGGGGGCATCGACCTTGTGGCGGTGGTGCATCTCGACGATTTCGATATCGAAATCGGCCGCGTCCAGCGCTTTTGCCGCCTGCCGCACCAGGACCGCAAGCAGGTTGACGCCAAGGCTCATATTGCCGGACTTGACGATCATCGCGTGGCGTGCCGCGGCTTCGATCGCCGCTTCGTGCTCCGCCCCAAGCCCCGTGGTTCCGATCACATGCACGATGCGGGCCTGCGCGGCATAGCCGGCAAATGTGACGGTCGCCGCGGGCACGGTGAAATCGAGCACGCCGTCGGCCTTGGCGAAAGCGGGAAGCGGATCGTCCGTGATCGCCACATCGATGGTGCCGACACCGGCCAGCTCGCCGGCATCACGTCCGATATGGGGCGAGCCCGCACGCTCCACGGCCCCCACCACCCGCACGCCCTCCATCGCATGAATGGTGCGGATCAGCGTTTGGCCCATGCGGCCGGCTGCACCCACCACCACAAGCCCCATCTCGCTCATCCGCGCTTCTCCTCGATATTCTCTTCCAGTCCCTGCCCGTCGGCGAGGCTTTGGCCTGCCCCGTACTCCAGAAGGTCCTCCGCCTTCTGCGACTGCATGCGGTAGAACCGTGCATAAACCCCGTGCGGCTTTTTCACCAGCGTGCGATGCGTGCCCTCCTCCACCAGCATGCCGTCTTCCAGCACCACGATATGGTCCGCGTTGACCACGGTGGAAAGCCGATGGGCGATAACGAGCGTGGTGCGGTTCTTCATTACCCGCTCGAGCGCCTCCTGGACCTTCGCCTCCGATTCATTGTCGAGGGCGGATGTGGCCTCGTCCAGGAGGAGGATGGGCGCCCGGCGCACGATGGCGCGGGCTATAGAGAGGCGCTGCCTTTGTCCGCCGGAAAGCGAAACGCCGTTTTCGCCCACCAGCGTTTCATAGCCCTGCGGCTGCTGAAGGATGAACTCCTCCGCATTCGCGAGCCGAGCGGCTTCTTCGATCTCGGCATCCGTGGCGTCCGGCCGCCCGTAGCGGATGTTGTCGCGGATCGTACCTTCAAAAAGGTAGGGATGCTGCGAAACATAGGCGATCGCGCCGCGCAGGGACCGTTTCGTTACCAGCGCAATGTCCTGCCCGTCGATGGTGATCCTGCCACCGTCCAGATCGTAGAAGCGCTGGATGAGCGCAAAGAGGGTCGACTTGCCGGCGCCCGAGGGACCGACGATGGCGGTGGTCTTGCCGGCGCGCGCTTCGAAGCTGACGTCACGCAACACCGGCCGGTGGCCGTCATAAGCGAAGCGCACACGGTCAAAAACGACATCGCCCCTGCTGACCACCAGCTCCTTTGCGCCTGGCACATCTTCCTGCCGCGGTTCGAGATCGAGGATTTCGTAAATCATCCGGGCGTTCACCAGCGCCCGCTCGACATTGACCTGCACGCGGGCCAGCTTTCGCACGGGATCGTAGGCAAGAAGCAGCGCGGTAATGAAGGCAAAAACCGAGCCGGGCGGCTCCGCGCTTACGGCCGCACGCCAGCCCGCATAGGCAATGACGGCGGCTATGGCGAACCCCGCCAGGCTTTCGGTGACCGGCCCCAGCCGTTCCGATACCCGGGCGATCTTGTTCGAGCGGTTCTCGGCATAGGCGATCAGGCCCGCGATCTTCTGCGCGAGCACCTCTTCCATGGTGAACGCCTTGATGATGGCTATGCCCTGCACGGATTCCTGCATGGCGCCAAGCAGACGCGCATTCACCTCCACCGCTTCGCGCGTCACGGTCCTGAGCCTGCGCATGAGGTAGTTCACCGCGTAGACGAGCGGCGGCCCGATGACGAGCGCGATGAGGGAGAGAAGCGGGTCCATCCACACCATCACCACCACAAGGCCGACGAGCGAAACGGCATCCCGGGCGACGGCCGCCAGCGTCATGTTGAGAAGATCGCGGATGCCCGTGACGTTCTGTGCGATCTGGGCGGCGAGCTGGCCGGAGCGGGTCGCGGTGAAGTAGGCCATGTCGAGCCGCATCAGGTGATCGAAGATGCGCGTCTGGTAGCGGGCCACAATGTTGTTGCCCACCAGCGCAAGCAGCACCGCTTGGCCATAGGTCGCAAAGCCGCGGATGACGAAAGCGGCGATGATGGAGGCGCAGATCCAGCCGAGCGCGTCCCATCGCTCCTCGACGAAAATCTGGTCGACCACGTCGCGCATGATCCAGGCCGAGAAGGCAGTGGTCGCGGCGATCGCCAGCATGCAAAGCGTGGCAAGACCGTATTGGGGGAGAAAGTCGCTGCCGTTCTCCGCCACCACGCGGCGGAGGACCGCGATCACCTCGCCCCGGTCGGGCCCTGTCCTGCGCTCTTTTCGTTCCAAAAAAGCCGTCCGTGGTGCTGTAGCGAAGGCCAGGATGGCCGTTCGCCCATGCCCGGCAGCCTATGCCCTATCGGCGGCGCTCATGCAATCGCGGGCAGGTTGATCAGCTCGCCCGCCAGCGCCGCCCGGCCGTTTCCACCCCGAAGCGCGCCGGCGTGCGAGCATAGGCCGCAAGGCCCATGAGCGCGGCAAGAGGATGAGTGATCACGAAGACGGGCATGCCCGCCAGCAGGTTTCTGTGCGGCGCCTTGTCCTCGAAGGCAGAGCGAAAGAGGCCGTTCTTGAGCGCCGGAACGATCTTCTGCGCTATGCCACCGGTAAGGTAGACGCCGCCGCGGCTCATGAAGACGAGCGCCAGATCGCCAGCCAGGCGCCCGAGATAGGTGACGAACAGATCGAGCGCTTCCGATGCAATGGGCTCGTTGTGCGCAAGGCCGGCCTGCGTGATCTCCGCCGGCTCGGTCCAGGACGCCTCCTTGCCGTCCGCCTTGGCTATGGCCCGATAGAGATTGACTAGGCCACGGCCGCACAGGATCTGTTCCGCCGATATGCGGCCTTCGATCCGCTCAAGGTGCGGGAAGATTTCTCTATCGCGCTCGGAGCGCGGTCCGAGGTCCACATGGCCGCCCTCGCCCGGCACGGGAATCCACGTACGCCGCGCATGCACGAGCCCGGCGACGCCAAGCCCCGTTCCTGGCCCCAGAACCACGCGGCTTCCAGTGGTCTCCGCTTCTCCTCCGCCGATCTTTTCAAGATGTTCCTCGCCTAGAGCGACCACTGCCAGCGCCTGCGCCTCGAAATCGTTGAGCACTACAATATCGCGGAAGCCGAACGTCTCGATCATCTGGCGCGGGCGCACCACCCAGTGGCAGTTGGTGAGGTCGATCTCGTCACCGTCCACCGGACCGGCAACCGCCAGCACGGCCGAGCGCGGCAGGATGTTGGTCTGATCCAGAACGCTCTGTATCGCGTCGTCTATGGTTTCGTGGTCGGCTGTCTGCACCACCGGGAACTGCCTCGGTTCGGCGTAGGAATCCACCACGATCGCAAAGCGCGCATTGGTGCCACCGATGTCGCCAATGAGAATCGGAAAATCGAGCACCAGTTCATGGTCCGTCGAATAGGCCATCGCGTCTATGCGAGCCTCCTTGCTTTAGGGCTAGTGGACAGTTGCCGCATACGGCTGCCTCGTTTCCCGGTCGGGTGGGGAAGGCGCTGCATGGAGCGCCCTCCCGGGCGGTCCAATCCGCAATGCGGCCATTCAAGCTCCCGTTCCGGCGCTTGCGCCAGGTATCCGCAGGCCCTGCCGGTCATGCGCCTGCCTTTTCCTGCCGCAACAACGCTTCAGCCGTCGCGCGGTTCAGCGCCATGGGAATATCATACACGATCGCCAGCCGCATGAGCGCCTTCACGTCGACATCGTGCGGCATCGGCGTTAGGGGATCGACAAAGAAGATCAGGAGATCGACGGCCCGCTCGGCAATCAGCGCGCCAATCTGCTGGTCGCCGCCCAGGGGCCCGCTCTTGAGCCTGCGCACCTTGAGTTCGGGGCAAGCCTCCTCGATACGCCGGCCCGTCGTTCCGGTGGCCACGAGCTCGCATTCGGCCAGCCACGCGCGATGATCGCGCGCGAACGCGGCCATGTCGTCCTTTTTCTGGTCATGCGCAATCAGCGCCACGCAGCGGGCCAAGGCAGTCCCCGGACTTTGAGAACCAGAATCTAAATCGGTTGAAGCTCTATAAGCGAGCGCGGCGGCCGTGAAAAGCGACCAGTGCGCATTGCTTCAATAAGGCCGCGGTGTCGGGCGCGGCACATCCGCCGGCTGCAGAGAAAGCAGCAGCGAGGCCGGATCGGCCGTCTCTACAAGGGCCGGCGCGGCAGACGCTGCTGCAACGCCGCCCTGGCCGGTCAACGTCACCACCGCCTCGGAGGGCGGCGCCGGAGCCGCAAGCACCGCCTGACAGGCCTTCGGCAGCGCCGCCATGGTCATGACGTCACGTGCTGGAGGTTTCTGAGGACCCTCGGCTGGCTTCCACGGCTCCTCGGTGAACCACCAGGCAAGCGAATCGTCGCAGCCGTCGCCACGCGGCGGCGCGGCCTGCGGCGTGCATCCGGTCGAGCCCTTCGGACAGGCGATGCGGATGTGGAAATGATAGTGATGACCCCAATAGGGGCGGATTTTGCCGAGCCAGGAGCGGTTGCCCGTCACCGTATCGCACAGCTTCTTCTTGATACCGGGATGCACGAAGATACGCTGAACCTCGGGATAGCTCGCTGCCCGCCTGAGCAGGGCCGCATGCGCCGGCGTCCATTTGCGGTCGTCCACATAGAGCGTGCCTTCCTTCAGCAGGGAGACCGCGCTTACCCTTTCGCGCTCTGCGACACTCAGGCGCTCGGGCGGCATGGGCGTGAACCAGATGTCGGCGTCAAGCCCGATCTGATGCGAGGCGTGGCCGGTGACCATCGGCCCGCCGCGCGGCTGAGAGATGTCGCCGATAAGTAGTCCCGGCCAGCCATCCTGTACAGCCTCGCGCGACAGACGCTCGATCAGGCGGATGAGATCGGGGTGGCCCCAGCGGCGGTTGCGCGACAGCCGCATGGCCTGCCAGTGCGGCCCGTCCGCTGCTATGGCGATTCCTCCGGCGAGACAGCCCTTCGAGTAGAAACCATAGGAGGCCGGGGGCGTGGCCGCGGGCAGCTTCTTGGCACCGAAGAGATCCTTGGCAAGCTGCTCCGCCTTGGCGGGAACTGCTGACGCAAGAGCAAGCATCAGGCCGGCTCCAAGGAGCCGCACGAAACGAATTGGCCGCATCTACCCCTCCTGATTCGGTCAGGATGGTTGCGAATATAAGCATAATTGCGGCGGTAGAGCTGTGGGATTGGGGCTACGCTGCCTGGCAAATCCCTTAATTCGCCGCCGCCCGCTTCAGCGCTCGTTTTCCCATTCGCCGGAATCCCACATTGCCTTAAGCCCGCTGCGGTAATCCGCAAAGCGGAGGCAGTAACCGGCTGCTTTCAGCTTCGCGTTTGAGATCCGCTTGCGCTCGCCATAGAAGGATCGGGCCATGGGGCTCATCTCCGCCTCCTCGAACGGGATTTCAGGGGGCGGTTCGACGCCCATCAGTTCGGCCGCGTAGGTCACCACATCCTGCGGAGGCGAGGGCTCGTCATCGCTGATGTTGAAGACGCCGCCGGTCATCTCCCGCATGAGGTGGCGTGTGGCTCCGGCGATATCTTCCACATGAATGCGGTTGAACACCTGGCCCTGTTTGACGATGCGCTTCGCCGTGCCTTTAGCCAAATTCACGAGGGCGTTGCGGCCCGGGCCATATATGCCTGAGAGCCTGAGGATTGCGACGGGAACGCCTACTGTACGGCCGAATTCGGCCCAGGCTTTCTCCGCCTCGAGGCGCTGGCGGGAGCGTTCCGAGACGGGCCGGCATTCGCTCATCTCATCCACCCACGCCCCGCCATGATCGCCGTAGACGCCGACCGTCGAGAGATAGCCGATCCACCGCAGGGATGGCAGCTTATCCCTTCCATCGGGGCTGAGGTCCGCAAGCGCCGGGTCGCCGCCTTTGCCCGGTGCGATCGAGACGATGAGATGTGTCACGTCACGCAGAGCAGCGGCCGTTTCGGTTCCGAGACCATCGCCCGCATAAAGATGTGGCTCAATATCGATGCCAGCGAGCATCCCGGTCTTTGCCGGGCTGCGGGTGGTTCCGGCGATTTGGCGCACATCTGGCAGCGCGCGGGCGATCGCCCTGCCTGAATAGCCAGCCCCGAAGATGAAGACGCTGGCGTCCATCACGCAGTCACAGCGGTCAGCGCGCTTTCCCATTCGTCACGCACCTCGCCATCCTGTTCCGAAGGTCGCATCTGCCGCGCCAGCGCCTCGAACGTCTCCGCATCCATCAGCCGCGACAGCGCCCATACCGCCGCGCCCCGTACGAGAGGCGAAGCATCGCGCAGAAGCCGTTCGCAGGCCGGTATGAGCTTTATCCCGCCCGAGTTGCCGGCGGCGATCAGCACATTGCGGATGAAACGGTCGCGGCCGATACGCTTGACTGGCGAACCGGAAAAGAGGGCGCGGAAGGCCGGATCGTCGAGCTCCAGCAGGTCCGCAAGGGCAGGCGCCTGCAGGTCCTCCCGTGCCTTGAGTTTCGCCTCGGAAGCCTCCCGGGCGAATTTGTTCCACGGGCAGACCGCCAGGCAATCGTCGCAGCCATAGATGCGGTTGCCCATCTTTCCGCGCAGTTCAAGCGGTATCGGCCCCTTGTGCTCGATGGTCAGATACGAGATGCAGCGCCGCGCATCGAGCTGGTAGGGCGAGGGAAAGGCGCCCGTGGGGCAGATGTCGAGGCAGGCGCGGCAGGAGCCGCAATGGTTATTTTCGGGCTTGCCCGGCGGGAGCTCCGCTGTGGTGAAGATCGAGCCCAGGAAGAGCCATGAGCCGAATTCGCGGCTCACGAGGTTGGTGTGCTTGCCCTGCCAGCCGAGACCGGCGGCCTCGGCCAAGGGCTTTTCCATAACAGGCGCGGTATCGACAAAGACTTTCACATCCTCGCCCGAGCGCGCGGCGAATTTGGCCGCAATCGTCTTTAGCCGGCCCTTGATGACGTCGTGATAATCGCGGTTGCGAGCATAGACGGAGATCGCGGCGCGATCCTTCTGCCGAAGCACAGCCAGCGGATCTTCCGCCGGCCCGTAATTCATGCCGAGCATGATGACGGAGCGCACGTCGGGCCACAGAGCGCGCGGATGGGCGCGGCGCATGGCCGTCTCCTCCATCCATGCCATCGTCCCGTGCCGGCCCTCTTTCAGGAAATACGCGAGACGCGCGGGCGCAGCGGGCGTGCTGTCGGGTGAGGCAACCGCGACCACGTCGAATCCCGCCGCGCGCGCCTCCTGCTCCACGAAAGCGCGCAGCCGTTCCGGACGGGTCTGCGCCGCGCTGCGCATCAGAAATCCAGATCGGTATAGTGTGAGGCGGGCGGGAGGCCGCGCACGCGATCATTGAGAAGCGGACGGAAGGAGGGGCGCGACTTCATGCGGCTGTACCAGTCGCGCGCGGCCTCATACTCGCTCCAGTTGATCTCGCCCAGATAGTCGAGAATCGAAAGCGTCGCCGCCGCGGCCAGGTCCGCATAGGAAAGGCGTGGCCCGGCCAGCCAGTCGCGGGTTGCAGCAAGCCAGCTCGTGTATTTCAGATGCTGGCGCACATTGGCCCGCGCCGCCCGAATGGCGCCGGAATCGGGCGCGCCGCCAGCCGATCCCATCAGGGATTTGAGCGCGCGCTCTCTCACCAGATGCTTGGTGACGTCACTCTCCGTCTTAACCAGATACCAGTCCACCAGCCGGCGGATTTCCGCCCGCGCGATGGAATCCTCTGCCATCAGCCTCCGTTGGCGCTGGAACGCCCCGCGCGTTTCATCGAGATATTCCGCGATCACTGTAGCGCCCACGAGCGGATTGTCGCCCTCGGCCAAAAGGACGGGAATCGTTCCGGCCGGATTGAGCGCCAGGAATTCCTTACGTCGCATCCATGGCTGCTCCTCGATGAGCTGCAGCTCCTCGCCATATTCGCCGAGAGCCAGCCGGACGAAGCGGCATGAAGCGTAAAGCGGATGATGAAACAGCGTCAGCATCTAGAAGCTACTCAACGAACGCTCTGGCCTTTTCCGATCCGGAACGATAATCCTCCGGATGGGCCTGATTCCTCACCCAGAGCTATAGGGTGAGACGGGGAGCGTGACAAGCAAGCCAACCGGAGGATAGCGTGCCCGAACAGACCATCGCGGAAGCGCTCCTGCTTGGCGTGCTTGAAGGTTTGACGGAGTTCATTCCCGTTTCGTCCACCGGCCATATTCTTCTGCTCGGTCATTTCCTGGGCTTCAAGTCCACTGGAAAAGCCTTCGAAATCCTCATCCAGCTCGGCGCGATATTGGCTGTCTTAAGCGTCTACGCAGCGCGGCTTTGGAGGATGCTGCTCGATTTCCCGTACGACCCGGCCACCCGGCGCTTCGTGCTCGGCATTCTTGTAGCCTTCCTGCCGGCTATGGTCATCGGCGTCCTGGCCTACAAGATCATCAAGACCGTGCTCTTCGAAACTCCGGCGCTGATTTGCATCATGCTCATCCTGGGCGGCTTCATCCTGCTTTGGGTCGATCGCTGGGTGAGGAAGCCGCGCTATCACGACATCACGCGCTTCCCGCTTTCCATGTATTTCAAGATCGGCCTTTTCCAGTGCCTTTCAATGATCCCCGGCACATCCCGTTCCGGCGCGACCATCGTCGGGGGGCTGCTTCTCGGGGCAGACAAGCGCGCCGCGGCGGAATTTTCCTTTTTTCTTGCCATGCCCACCATGGCGGGCGCCTTCGTTTATGACCTTTACAAGAACTACGATCTGCTTACCGCCGCCGACGCGAAGATCATCGCCGCAGGCTTCGCCGCTGCCTTCGTGGCAGCCGTTCTGGTCGTGCGCTCCCTGCTCGGCTATGTCTCGAAACGCGGCTACGCGCTCTTCGGCTGGTGGCGCATCGCAGTAGGCGCCCTGGGGCTTGCCGCGCTTCTCATTTTCGGCTGACGGTCAGAAGAGCCCGCAAGACCGCGCCGGACGAGATCGAGCGCAAGCAGCGTAAGCCCAATGCGGAACCACCGGCGGAAGGTCTCCTCGGGCAGCTTTTCCAGCAAACGGCTGCCGTAGATGGTGCCGACTTAGCCCGCGCCGATCATCAGGCCCACAAAGGGAAGCCACTGAGCTGCGATGGTTCGCATGATATGCACCCGCTGGTGCCAGGCGCGCCCCGTATTGGAGCCGAGCTGGATCAGGCCATGCACGGGAATGAGCGCGGCGACGAGGATGAGGCCGAAAAGCGCCAGCATCGCCACGCCGCCGCCGATGCCGAAGACGGCGGTGAGCGCCGAGGTAAAAAGCTTGCAATAACGAGGAAGAGGCCGGCGGCCGCCCCGACATACTCCGGCAGGAGGCCGATCAGGATGTCCAAGGCGCGGTCTCAGGCCTGCGGCAGGGTGAACTGACCCGTAGGACGATAGGTCCAGAGATAGGTGGGCAAAATGGCGTGGATAGAATGCCGGGCAATTCCCAGCCCTTCCAGCGTGAGTCCGCGCGCCTTGGCGTCATCGGAAACGATGTTGTCCCGCTCGAGCTGCCGCACCTGATCGAGGGTGAGAGGCGGGTTCGGCAGAATGCCCGCCACGCTGCCGATAAGCCGCGCCAACGGCCAGGGAACCGTCACCAGCATCCGCCTGCGATCAATGATCTCCAGCATCTCTTCCATGCACTGGCGGAAGGTGAGCACCTGCGGGCCGCCGAGCTCGTAGGTCGCGCCGGGCTTGAGCGTTCCGTCGACCGAGCGGGCGTAGACCTCGGCGACATCCCCCACATAGACGGGCTGGAATTTCGTGTGGCCGCCGCCGATCAGCGGCAGGAAGGGTGAAAAGCGCGCCATGTTCGCAAAGCGGTTGAAGAAGGAATCTTCGGGCCCGAAAACGATGGAGGAGCGAATGACGACGGCACCCTTCACCGTTTCCAGCGCCGCCTTCTCGCCTTCGGCCCTGGTGCGCGCATAGGCCGAGGGGGACTCCAGATCGGCACCGATGGCCGAGGCTTGCGTGAGGCCGGCGCCTGCGGCGCGGGCGGCGTCGGCCACGGCAAGCGCGCCCTCGCTGTGCACGGTCCTGAACCGCTGCCGGCCGCTTTCATGAAGAATCCCGACGAGGTTGATTACATGGTCGGCGCCCTCGACCGCCCGGTCGACCGACCAGCGGTAGCGGACATTGGCCTGGACGGCATGCACCTGGCCCATATTGCCGAGGGTGAGCACATGCACAGCCTTGTTCGGGTTGCGGCAGGCCACCCGAACGCGATATCCTCTTCGCGTCAGTGCCAGGATCACATAGCGGCCGACGAAGCCGGAGCCGCCGAATACTGTGACGAGCTTGGGGTTCTCGCTGATGGTGGCCATGAATGCCTCGGTTTCGGGTTGCCTTCCGCGCGCTTCTTAATTCGCTTTCCCGCCGAAGGCAAAGGGCGAGAGCGCAGCTTTCCCGTCCCCAGCTCAATGAGGGCTCGAAACTTGGAAAAATGCGTTGAAATGCCTATATCTTAGCCAGCAACTGCCGCTGATTCGCGGCTTTCCCGGCGCCCAGACGGGCGTTCCCCTGAACGAAAGCAGTTGATGAGTCACACGCCCGAAACACTCCCCGGCGAACCTGTCGAATACGGCGCTGAATCCATCAAGGTTCTCAAAGGCTTGGACGCTGTTCGCAAGCGTCCTGGCATGTATATCGGCGACACGGATGACGGCTCCGGCCTTCATCACATGGTCTACGAGGTGGTGGACAACGCCATCGACGAGGCGCTGGCCGGCCACGCCAACCTGGTCACGGTGACGCTCAATCCAGACGGCTCCTGCACGGTGACCGACAATGGTCGCGGCATCCCGACGGAGCTTCATCCGGGCGAAGGCGTTTCCGCGGCTGAGGTCATCATGACGCAGCTCCATGCGGGCGGAAAGTTCGACCAGAACTCCTACAAGGTGTCGGGCGGCCTGCACGGTGTGGGCGTGTCCGTCGTCAACGCGCTGTCGTCCTGGCTCAAGCTCAAGATCCGCCGCAAAGGCAAGATCCACGAGATGAGCTTCACCCATGGCGTGCCGGATGCGCCGCTGACGGTGACGGGAGAGGCTGGCGACGAGACGGGCACGGAAGTGACCTTCCTGCCTTCGCCGGAGACTTTCTCGAAGACCGAATTCGACTATGCCACGCTGGAGCATCGGCTGCGCGAACTGGCGTTCCTGAATTCCGGTGTGCGTATCGTTCTTACCGACCGGCGGCACGCCGACGTGAAAACCCAGGAATTCCTCTACGACGGCGGCATCATCGAGTTCGTGAAGTATCTTGACCGCGCCAAAAAGCCGCTCATTCCGGAGCCGATCTCCATCATCGGCGAGCGGGACGGGATCACGGTCGAGCTGGCCATGTGGTGGAACGATTCCTACCACGAGAACGTGCTGGCCTTCACCAACAACATCCCCCAGCGCGACGGCGGCACGCATATGGCGGGCTTCCGCGGCGCGCTCACACGGCAGGTCACGGGCTATGCCGAGAGCTCCGGGCTGACGAAGAAGGAGAAGGTTTCGCTTACCGGCGACGACTGCCGTGAGGGCCTGACGGCCGTGCTTTCGGTGAAGGTTCCGGACCCTAAATTTTCTTCCCAGACCAAGGACAAGCTTGTCTCCTCGGAGGTGAGGCCGGTTGTCGAAGGCCTCGTCAACGAGGGGCTTGGCACGTGGCTTGAAGAGCATCCCGCCGAAGCCAAGGTGCTCGTCGGCAAGGTGGTGGAAGCGGCCGCAGCCCGCGAGGCGGCGCGCAAGGCGCGGGAGCTGACGCGACGCAAGGGCGCGCTCGACGTCACCTCACTGCCCGGTAAGCTGGCCGACTGCCAGGAGCGCGATCCGGCCAAGTCAGAGCTGTTCATCGTAGAGGGTGATTCCGCAGGCGGATCGGCCAAGTCTGGGCGCTCGCGCCAGAATCAGGCAATCCTGCCGCTTAGGGGTAAAATCCTGAACGTGGAGCGTGCCCGCTTCGACCGCATGCTGTCCTCCGACATGATCGGCACGCTGATCACCGCACTGGGCACCGGCATCGGCAAGGACGAGTTCAATATCGAGAAGCTGCGGTATCACAAGATTATCATCATGACGGACGCCGACGTGGACGGCGCCCACATCCGCACGTTGCTTCTCACCTTCTTCTTCCGCCAGATGCCGGAGATCATCGAGCGCGGGCACCTCTACATCGCCCAGCCTCCGCTTTACAAAGTCACGCGCGGCAAGTCGGTGCAGTACATCAAGGACGAGGCCGCCTTCGAGGAATTCCTCATCGATACGGGCCTGGAGGAAGCGAGGCTCGAACTAGCTAATGGCGAGGTCCGCTCCGGGCAGGATCTGAAGAAGGTGGTGGAGGATGCGCGCGCCGTCCGCGCCCTGATCAACCGCCTCCATTCCCGCTACAATCACTCCGTCGTCGCGCAGGCGGCGATTGCGGGCGCGCTCAACCCGGAAATCCTGTCCGATCCCGCGCGTGCGGCGGAGACGGCCAACAACGTGGCCCGCCGTCTGGACATCATCTCCGAGGAGACGGAGCGGGGATGGCAGGGCCGGGTGAACCCCTCCAACGAGGGCCCTGGCGGATATCTGTTCGAACGCACCGTGCGCGGCGTGCGCGACGTGGTGATCCTCGATGCCGCACTGATCGGCTCGGCCGATGCCCGCGCAATCGACCGCTATACGGAACGCCTGCGGGAGGTCTATGCCGAGCTGCCGGTGCTGAGACGCGGAGACAAGGCGGAGACCATCTCCGGCCCGATCGCGCTTCTGGAAGCTGTCTTCGCCACCGGCCGCAAGGGGCTTACCATGCAGCGTTACAAGGGGCTCGGCGAGATGAACGCCGAACAGCTCTGGGAGACGACGCTCGACCCCAATGCCCGCTCCCTTCTCCAGGTGAAGATCACCGACGCGACGGACGCCGATTCGCTCTTCTCCCGCCTGATGGGCGACGAAGTGGAGCCGCGCCGCGAATTCATCCAGGAGAACGCTCTGTCGGTCGCCAATCTAGACGTCTGAGACCCAAGCGGAACAAGCGGGCTGTGCCATCGTTCGTCTTCAGGATCGAGCGATGGAGATGTTGCTATGGCAGACAGGGACCCGGTGGAGCGCGTTTGGGCTCTGGTCGAAAAGATCGGCATTTGCATGCTGGTGAGCCGCGATGGGGACGACCTCCGCGCGCGGCCCATGGCGGCGTTCTTCGAGCGTGACCAGAACGTGATCTACTTCCTCACCGATGCCCAAAGCCACAAGGACGAGGAAATCGTACGCGACCAGCATGTGGTGCTGGCTTTCGCCGACACCGGCAGCCAAACATATCTTTCGCTCACCGGCACGGCGGAGGTCTCCAACGATCGCGATCTGGTGCGAAAGCTCTGGTCGACCCCGGCCAAGGCGTGGTGGGACAGCCCCGATGATCCTTCCATTCGCGTGCTGAAGATTGTGCCCAAGGACGCCCAATATTGGGACAGCCCGGGAACCGTGGTAAGTTATGTGAAGATGGCCGCGGCCGCCATCTCGTCCGCGCGCCCCGCCATGGGTGAGAATGTGAAGGTCGATCTGTAGGCGCGTAAGCACCGCTCATAGTGTCTCAGCGCTTGGTACCGACTCTGTCCGCCACGAGTTGTGCCAGTCTTTTGGCGACCTCTTCCTTCGCCATCTCCGGCCAGTCCTCCACGCCCTCCGCCGTGACGATGTGGACGCGGTTTCTCTGCCCGCCCATCACCCCGCCAGTGCCCATACCGCTGTCGTGGGACACGTCGTTCGCGACGATGATGTCCGCGCCCTTCCTGGCAAGCTTCTTGCGGGCGTTCTCGAGGACGTCTTGCGTTTCCGCCGCAAAGCCGATCACAAGCTCCGGCCGCTTCTCGTGATGTCCGACGCCGGCCAGGATGTCCGGGTTCTCGACGAGTTTCAGGGCTGGGCTTGCTACCCCTTTCTTCATCTTCTGATCCGTTTCGGCCTGCGGGCGCCAGTCGGCCACCGCCGCTACAAAGATGCCCGCATCAGCCGGAAGCAGGCGTTCCACCGCCTCGTGCATCTGCCGCGCGCTTTCCACATGGATGACGGACACGCCATGTGGATCGGGGATGGAAACGGGCCCTGAAACCAAGTGCACCTCGGCGCCGAGCTCGGCAAGTGCCGCCGCAATCGCATGCCCCTGCTTGCCTGAGGAACGGTTGGCAATGTAGCGCACGGGATCGATCGCCTCATGCGTCGGGCCGGAGGTGACGATGATCTTCCTGCCCGCGAGCGGCTTTGCGGCTCCGCTCAGGCGGCTTTCGATTGCAGCAACGATTTCAAGCGACTCGGCCATGCGGCCTTCGCCCGCCTCGCCGCTTTCGGCCATCTCGCCGGTATTCGGACCGACGAAGGCCACGCCATCCGCCTTGAGCGTCGCGAGATTGCGTTTCGTCGCGGGGTGTGCCCACATTCTGGGATTCATCGCGGGCGCCATCAGCACCGGCTTGTCGGACGCCAGAAGAACGGTTGAGGCGAGATCGTTTGCTAGTCCCGCAGCGAGCTTCGCCATCAGGTCGGCCGTGGCGGGCGCGACAACGATAAGATCGGCCTCTCGCGAAAGCCGGATGTGGCCGACATCATGCTCATCCTGCCGGTCGAAGAGCTCGGTGAAAACGTGATCGGCCGACAGCGCGCCCACCGACAGAGGCGTAATGAATTCCTGCGCCGCCTGCGTCATCACGCAGCGCACGGAGGCGCCGCGCTCGCGCAGCCGGCGGATGAGATCGAGGCTCTTATAGGCTGCAATCCCGCCGCCGATGACGAGAAGGATGCTTTTTCCATAAAGGCTCACCGGGGCTCCTCACGCCTTGTTTCAGGGCCAACTCGCTACCCGTATGAACGAAATCGCGGCCATTGAAAAGAAGCGGCGGGGTCCTGGCATATCCATGGGGTCAGCTTCGAAGAAGCGACTCCAACACAGTCCGCGTCCTACAGGGCGCGCCACATGATGACGACCACCGCAATCGCGATCACCCACAGCGCCAGCCTGCCCAGCCGCGTATGGCGAGCCTCGGCCCGACCGATCGCCTCGGCCGTTTCCGGGTCGAAGCGAAGGCCGCGTTCCGCCATGGCCTCGATCTCGCGGGAGAGACGTTCGGTGCGCGCGGCAAGCTCCGGTGCCTGCCTGGCAAGGGCGATGAGCGCGTTCACACCTTCGCGGGCATCCGCCACCAGCCCGCGAGGTCCCAGATTGTCGCGGATATATTGGGAGACGACCGGCTCGGCCGCCCGCCACATATTGAAGTGCGGATCGAGCGTGCGCGCCACGCCTTCCACAACGACCATGGTCTTCTGCAGAAGCAGAAGCTCCGGGCGGGTCTGCATGTCGAACAGCTCGGTGACCTCGAAAAGGAGCGTGAGCAGGCGTGCCATGGAAATGGTTTCGGCCGGCTGGCCGTGGATCGGCTCGCCGATGGCCCGCAGCGCCTGCGCGAAGGCGGCGATGTCGTGGTGCGCGGGCACATAACCCGCCTCGAAATGCACCTCCGCCACACGACGAAAATCGCGCGTGATGAAACCGTAGAGGATTTCGGTGAGGAAGCGCCGTTCCTTCTTGGCAAGGCGGCCCATTATGCCGAAATCGACGGCTACAATGGTACCGTCCGCCTCCACGAACAGATTGCCGGGATGCATGTCGGCATGAAAGAAGCCGTCGCGCAGCGTCTGGCGCAGGAATGTCTGGATCAGCGCGACGGACAGGCGCTCCAGATCGTGCCCGGCGGCCCTGAGGCCCTCCACATCCGACATCTTGATGCCGTCGATCCACTCGAGCGTGATGACATCCCGGCCCGTGCGCTGCCAGTCCACCCAGGGGACGCGGAAACCCGGATCCTCCTTTGTGTTCTCATAAAGCTCGGAGATGGCGGCCGCCTCGAGCCGGAGATCCATCTCGATCTTGGTGGTCTGGGCAAGCGTCTCCGTGACCTGCACGGGCCGGAGCCGTCGCGTGGATGCGATGAAGCGTTCCTGCAGGCGCGCGGCGAGGAAGAAGCTTTCGAGATCGTTGTAAAAACGACGGCGCACGCCAGGGCGAATGACCTTGACCGCCACGGGTACCTTTTCGCCCTCTCGCAGGATCGTGGCCCGGTGCACCTGGGCGATGGAGGCGGCTGCGACCGGCTCTCCGAAGTCGAGATAGAGCTTGTCCACCGGCTCTCCGAGCGAGGCCTCGATGGCCGCCCTCGCCAGCGCCGGCGAAAACGTCTCCATGCGGTCCTGAAGTGTGGCGAGATCGCGCGCCAGCTCGTGCCCCACGACATCGGGGCGTGTGGCCAGAAACTGCCCGAGCTTGACGTAGGAGGGCCCAAGCCTGTCAACAGCCACCGAAAGCCGCTCCGGCCTGTCGCGGCCGCCAGCGCGGCGGCGCGAAACGAGCTTCGCCACACGCCAACCGAAGCGCGGCAGGCCGGTGAGCTGATCCCCGGGAAAAGCCGCCACCACGCCCTCGCGCAAGAGAATCCAGCCCGCGCGGACAAGGCGGAGATATGCGCTGACGGCACCCATGTCCTGTCAGATCTTCCAGCCGGAATGGGCCGCCGCGATGCCACCCGAATAGTCACGCCACGTCACGCGGGCGAAGCCCGCGCGGCGGATCATGGCCGCGAAGTTCTCCTGATTGGGAAACTTGCGGATGGATTCGACCAGGTAGCGATAGGGTTCGTCGTCGCCCGCAACCATCTTGCCGATGCGCGGGATCACCTGGAATGACCAGGCTTCGTAGATCCGGTCGAGAATGGGCATGTCGACGTCGGAGAATTCGAGGCACAGGAAACGCCCGCCGGGACGCAGCACCCGGAACGCCTCCGACAGAGCCGTGTCGATATGCGGCACGTTGCGGATGCCGAAGGCGATCGTATAGGCGTCGAAGGAGGAGTCCGGAAAGGGCAGGTCCTCGGCGTTCGCCTCCACGAAAGTCAGGTTGCCTTCAAGCCCGCGCCTGATGGCGCGCTCGCGCCCCACGGCGAGCATCGATCCGTTGATGTCTAGCACCGTCACCTGCGCCTGATAGCCGGAAGCCTCCACGATGCGGAAAGCGATGTCCCCGGTGCCGCCGGCGACATCAAGAGCCTTGAAGCCCGGGCGCCGCGACGGAGCGAGCCACGCCACCATCGCATCCTTCCACAGCCGGTGCAGCCCGCCGGACATGAGGTCGTTCATCAGGTCGTAGCGCTCGGCGACGCGCGAAAATACGTCGTTGACGAGACCCTGCTTCTCCCCTTCGCCGACTTTCCTGAAGCCGAAGGCCGTCTCCATACCGCCCGCGGCCGTAGTCCGTTGTGCTGTCATGGCTCGCCCGTTCGCAAAAACGGCGCGACCATAGCCGATCGATTACAGTGACGCCATCGGGAATAATGACGGCGCGGCAACGTGTTCGGCCCAATCCCCTCAGCTTTTGCCGTTAGCCTTCTATTCACCTGGGCTTCCCTTCATCAGGCCGGGGACAAGGCTGGCGAGCTCCATGGGGAAGGGGAAGACGATGGTCGAACTCTTCTCGCCGGCTACCGCACTGAGCGTGCCGAGATAGCGAAGCTGCATGGCCTCCGGCCGTTGGCCCAGAATCTCTGCCGCCTCAAGGAGCTTCTGGGCCGCCTGCTGCTCGCCTTCCGCATTGATGATCTTGGCGCGCCTTTCGCGCTCAGCTTCGGCCTGGCGGGCGATGGCGCGCACCATCGATTCATCGATGTCCACATGCTTGATCTCGACATTGGCCACCTTGATGCCCCAGGCATCGGTCTGCGCGTCGAGGATGTCCTGAATGTCGTTGTTGAGCTTGTCGCGCTCGGCCAGCATCTCGTCCAGCTCATGCTTGCCGAGAACGGACCGCAGCGTCGTCTGCGCAAGCTGGCTGGTGGCCATCATGAAATCCTCGACCTGGATCGTGGCCTTGGCCGCGTCGATGACGCGGAAATAGATCACCGCATTGACGCGCACGGAGACATTGTCGCGCGAGATCACGTCCTGGCTTGGCACATCGAGCACGAGGGTGCGCAGATCCACGCGCACCATCTGCTGCACGAAGGGAACGAGCAGAATCAGCCCCGGTCCCTTCACGCCCGTGAAGCGGCCGAGCGTGAACACCACGCCGCGCTCATATTCCCTCAGGACCTTGATCGCCGAAGCGAGGATGGCCCCCAGAAGAACGATCAGCACCGCATAAAAGGTGAAGCCGCCGAACAGGTTCATGACTTTTCTCCTCTTGCATGCGCCTCCGGCTCGCCGGCGGCGACCTTCAGGGTAAGTCCCCGCACCTCCGCGACGTGCACCTCCTCGCCTTCCCTGAGCGGCGAGGAGGAAGTCGCGCGCCAGCGTTCGCCGCGGACGAAGACGTAACCCCTGTTTCCGCTCCAACGCTCCACCACGCCGCGCGCACCTATAAGAGCCTCCGCGCCGGTGACGACGGCGCGCTGATGCGATGCCCAGGCTAGCCGCATGATGAGCAGGGTGAGCGCCAGGCTCAGCGCACCGATGGCACCCACTGCCTGCCAGGAAAGCTGCAGGCCGGGCACGTCCGTGTCGAACAGGATGGTGGCGCCGAGAACGAGCGCGATGGTGCCGCCCACGCCTAGTATGCCGAAGGAGGGTGCGAAGGCTTCGGCCACGATAAGGCCGATGCCGAGCAGCATCAGCGCTCCGCCCGCATAGCTCACCGGCAGCACGGCGAGCGCATAGAGGCCTGTCAGCAGGCTGACGGCGCCGAGCGTTCCAGGCAGAAGAGCGCCGGGACTGAGAAATTCGAAAAGCAGCCCGTAGATTCCGATCATCATCAGGATGAGGGCAACATTGGGATCGGTGATGACGGAAAGAAGCCGGGTACGCCAATCGGGCTCGAGTGGTTCGACCGGCAGCCCCGATGTCTCAAGCCTCACGGTGGTTTCGCCCACGCGGACCTCGCGGCCATTGGCCTCCGCCAGAAGCTGCGCGACATCGCGCGCAATAAAGTCGATCACATTCTCTTCCAGCGCGGCCAAGGACGAGAGGCTGGCGGCTTGCCTCACCGCCTGCTCGGCCCAGTCGGCATTGCGTCCACGTAGCTCGGCAAGCCCGCGGATATAGGCGACGGCATCGTTGACCGCCTTGGCCTCCGAGGCGTTGCGCGGGCCTCCGGCCCAGCTCTCGCGGCTCTCCGCCTCATCTGTTTGCCCATCCTCACCGGCGGGGTCTTCGTCCTCTCCGCCGAAGGGCAGACCGCCGCCGATCGCCACCGGCGTCGCCGCCCCGAGATTGGTGCCAGGCGCCATGACAGCCAAGTGGCTGGCATACATGATGTAAGTGCCCGCGCTAGCCGCCCGCGCCCCGGCCGGGGCGACAAAGCTCGCCATAGGCACCGGCGAGGCGAGGATGGCTCGGATGATGTCGCGCATGGATGTATCAAGGCCGCCGGGCGTATCCATCTCAAGGATGAGGATAGCCGCCCTGCGCTCGGCGGCCATCCTCAGCCCGCGCGCGATGTAGTCGGCGCTCGCCGGTGTAACCGCCCCTTCAAGCCGGATGAGGACTGCAGCGCGGTTTTCCTCTTGGGAAAAGAGCTGATCGGCGAACCCGGCGGAGCCGGCCATGAAGGCGAACAGCCAGCCGAGCGCGCGAAGCGTAAAGAGCGCAGCCGCAAAGATGGTCGGCTTTGGAATATCCATGCCAGCCCATATAGGCCGCCATTGCGCGCCGGACAGTAAGGGCCAGCCGGTTGCCCGCCAGGTTCAGTGCTGTTCCGAGTGCCTTTTCGGCCCTTACGCCAGGAAAGCTTCATAGTCCTCCGGATGGGTGCGGATATCCTGCGCGGCGAGCCTGCGCAGCTCCCTTACCGCATCATCCGAAATCTCGGAGGTCTCATGGATGCCGGCAAGAACAGCGCGGAACAGGCAATCGCCGTCCGGCGGAATGGCTACGCGCCGGCCTTTGATATAGGCGTCGTAATGGCGCGATGAGTAAACGATGCTAATCGGGCGCTCTGATGTTTGACCGCGTGCTTCGAGATACCACCTATGCCCTTCGAAGGGGTAATCGCGAATTTCAATTTGCCGGTTCAGCGCCCGTGCGATGGCCGCGGGAGCAAAATCACCGGCTTCATCGTTCCACTGCCCGGGCCTCTCGAGAAAATCCGCGATGCGCTCAAGCGTCGCGACACGTGCCTCGGCCCGCGCGCTTTGGGCCGCCGGCACACCCTCAAGCTCAGGCGCTTTATAGGCCGGGTTGGGATGATATCGCCCTTCCTTGTCAAAGGCACCGACGATCTTTTCGGGGGGAATGTCGGTACCGTAATTGACCTCAAGCGGACGCGGATGCGACAGCACCGCCTGTCTGACTGCTTCGTCGGTGCCGTAGCCATATGTGCTGCGGAATCGCTCCAGAGCGGCGTTCTTGTAGAGGTCGTAACCCTCCAGCTCACGTGCATCCACCAGATAGGTATAGTAGCCTCTGGCGCGCCCGTAGACGTCCGCTCCGGTGCCATCTTCGGCCATGACAAAGGGGGAGGTCGAGATGCCCCTGCCGTCAATGTCGAGCGCATCCTTGGCGCCGCCAAAACCGCCGCGGAAACCGTTGACCTCGTTGAGATCCTTGATTTCGGTTCTCAGTCTGAATCCCTGGTCAAAGATCTCCTTTGGACCGCGCTTATCCCCCCGAAACACGAAGCCCTTGTAGACAAAGCCTTTCGCCGCATCGACATAGCGGCTGTTCGGGTGTCGCCCGACGAGGTAGACCGCATCCTCGACGGTGAAGCCTGTTGTGCGGGCCTCCTGCAGCACTTTCATCAGCACTCGTTGCCCGACTTTGCCGCGCCCTTTGGCGACCCGCGAGAAAGCGGCGACCGTGTCACCGTCCGGGCGCAGGCGTCCTTTCAGTGCTTTTCTGGCAAGCGTCTTTCCGCCCTTGAGGACTGACGATGCGATAGTTTCCGTCGTAAATACCGGCACGACAAAGTCCGTCAGCTCCTTTCCCGCAAGCTGCAGAAAGGAGCTCGTCTTGTAGCTGTTCACGATGGCCCGGATAATGATGGACGCTCTGCCGGCCGCGCTTATGTTCCCGCCGCCGCAAGAGTCGCCTTGGCTGCGTTGAGACCAGCAGCACCGGATTTCGCGGCAGACGCACCGAGCGAGCCGAGCGTCAGTCCAAGAGAAGCCAGATCCAGCGCGATATCCCCGGGCGACACCTCATAGGTGGGATCGAACAGGAGCTTATGAGCGGTTTCATGGAACGGGATGATGTTCTTTAATACAGATTCAAGAACGCCAGCGCCGTATTTTTCTTCCTTAAGCTCCATAATTACTGAAATGATGTTCTTTCTTATTTTTGATTCCATCATTTCCTTGATGGTTAGCTATTTTTGAGCCGGCGTCGAGGAAATCTTCCTTAATATGATAATTAGTTATGTGACACACCTCCTCGCCCTTGGGGCATCCGCTCGCATATCGCCTGTCCGGTTCGATGGAAAACGGGATACCCAGCGCGTGAAGAACGGCTTTCTTGTGGAGGTTTCCGTTTTTCTTGAGAATAGTGCGGTCAAGAAACTTGAACTTTCCGCTTGGCCTCACCATGCCAAATCTTGCATCCGGCATGGGAAAGACGAATGCTGGCTGCCAGATCTTCGAAAGGCCTCTCTTTCCAGCCTTGGTGCAGGAATCCACTGCGATGCAAAGTAACATCTTTGACTATCCAAATATGTTCGGGCCGGTATTCCATGAGAATGCGTGGTAGACCCGCCTCCGCCGCATTGACGAAGGTTTTTGCAGCAACGAGCCTGGGAAGATGGTTCTCGATATATTCCTTGAATTGTTCAAAATACAGCTTTTCTGCTCTGTCCGTCGTCAGGTTTTTTGGGACAACAGGCTGTTTGAGCTAACGGAGGCTCTAGTTCATCAGGGTTATCATTTTATGCTGCCGCCTCTCGGTGAAGCAAGCGGCGTTGTGTGATTGTTTCGCGTTTGATCCTTTCCCTTTGCATCATGATGATGTCGCCACGCCCGAAGTAGACATCGGCTGGGGTGAGATTGCTGATGCTCTCGTGGTAGCGACGGTGGTTGTAATGATCGACGAAGCCGGCAATCTGCCGCTCGAGATCGCCCGGCAGAAAGTAGTTTTCGAGCAGGATGCGGTTCTTCAACGTCTGGTGCCAGCGCTCGATCTTGCCCTGGGTCTGGGGATGGCAGGGTGCACCGCGCGTGTGATCCATGCCGTTGTCGGATAGCCATTCGGCAAGGTCGCTCGAGACATATGACGGGCCATTGTCAGAGAGCAACCGCGGCCGCTGCGCAACCTTTGCGCTGTCGCAGCCCGACGCCTGCAGCGCCAGGGTCAGCGTGTCGGTGACGTCCCCGGCCTTCATCGTGGTGCATAGCTTCCAGGCAATGATGTATCGTGAGAAGTCGTCGAGCACAGTCGACAGATAGAACCAGCCCCAGCCGATGACCTTCAGATAGGTGAAGTCGGTCTGCCACAGTTGGTTCGGCGCTGTCGTCTTGTCATGGAACTCGTCGGCAGCCTTGATGACGATGAAGGCCGGGCTGGTGATCAGGTCATGCGCCTTGAGCAGGCGATAGACTGAAGATTCCGAGACGAAATAGCCCTTCGTGTCGGTGAATGTGACCGCCAGTTGGACTCCTCGAATTACCTCGCGTTTTCGGCTGAGATTTGATTCCATCTGGGAGCTGATTTGCATGGAGATGGTGGA
>NZ_JAODNV010000069.1 GCF_025398195.1 Chelativorans petroleitrophicus
AGGCTGTAGCACTGGAAGGTTGAGGAACACGAACCGGTTAATCCGCATCCGAGGGCTGAAATGTCGCCTTCGCCTACACGGCTTAACAGGCGGAATGCTGATGGTGCCCCCAACACGTAGGCGGGGGGTGTCCGAATGCGGGCGTATATGTATGGCGTCTCGCAGGGAGTCATGGGGAGAACGCAGCCAGACCATGACATCGGCATCGACTTGCGGGACGCAAGGACAAGGACTGCGACCGGCAACCTCCCCAGTGCGTGGAGTGTCCAGCATATGAACGAGGGAAGGCATGATGGAATGCCCACGATGTTCTGCGTCGCAAGGGAGTTGACCCTGATGTCCATCATGCTGGCGGAGTTCCCGTAGTAGTCCGCGGCAGGGAAAGCCTGCCACATGGCGAAGGGGAACAGTTCAATCTGCTTGGAGTGCAAATTACCTGACCAAATGAGGTGAAGACCTTTGATAATCAGCGAAATGCAGCACAAGCTCGCAACATGGGCCGA
>NZ_JAODNV010000070.1 GCF_025398195.1 Chelativorans petroleitrophicus
CCACCATCTCCATGCAAATCAGCTCCCAGATGGAATCAAATCTCAGCCGAAAACGCGAGGTAATTCGAGGAGTCCAAATGACTATGTTCCCCGGGAGCCACTTTGAACGCAGACTTCAGGAGCTTGCGGAACTCCGGGCATTCCAGGCGGCTGGGTGCCTTGCAATTGGCAACATGGCGAAGCGTATCGCGCAAGATGCGCAGGCCCGCGATCTGCCGGCCTATTTCTTCGGCCGTGGCGCGCAATTTGTCCCGCGGCAGCTCCAAATGACCGTCTTGGCGCAGAATTGGAGTGACCTGCTCCCGATTGTCCGCGCTTATAAGCTAGCCCTGTTCACGTTGTGGTCTGCCTCCCTTAAATGCCCTCGAATCGGGTTAGAGTTTTCCGCGCCATTTCCTGGCTGGGAGAGGAGCGGAAGCGATGAAGGCATCGCAGTTCACGGACGCGCAGAAGGCGTTCATCATCAAGCAGGGTGAGGACGGGACGACGGTGGCGGAGAT
>NZ_JAODNV010000008.1 GCF_025398195.1 Chelativorans petroleitrophicus
CAAGCCTGACCGAGGGCCGCGTTCCCGCACCGTGCCTGCCCATGCCGCGCCGCGCATCATGCTGCCGGGGATCATCGAGCCCTATCGCCTTCCCTCCCCGCCCTCGCCCGG
Organism: Chelativorans petroleitrophicus; assembly: GCF_025398195.1. Lineage (GTDB taxonomy): Bacteria > Pseudomonadota > Alphaproteobacteria > Rhizobiales > Rhizobiaceae > Chelativorans > Chelativorans petroleitrophicus. The sequence goes on from NZ_JAODNV010000008.1 coordinate 112, forward strand.
CGATCCCGTCAGCGCGGTGCGCCTCAACCAGCGCCTCGCCGCCCTTGCCGCCGCGCTCGACGATCTGCCGGGGCAGGCCCGCCGCTTTGCCCGCTGGAAGGCGCGCCGCGATGCGCGGCTCACCCGCCGCGTCTCGCCGCTGAGGCCCGGCCAACCGCCGGGCGGGCGTCTCTCCCGCTTCGACGCCCCTGAAGGGAAAAGGCCTTTCCGAAAAATCCGCGAGGTGGACGAGATTCTGGCGCACGCCCATGCGCTGGCGCTCGCCGCGCTCGAAAGCCCCGACACCTCATGACGGGTACGATCCGCCCCTTACGAAACCGTTTTACAGGCGCCGCTGCGGACACCCCGGCGCTGGCGCTGGGCCGCGATCATCCCCCTCTTGAACTTTCAGACACTTCGCCGCGGCCTCAGCCTTTCCGCCGCAGGTCCAGGATCCTGCGTGCCGCCGCCTCCAGGGTGCCGAGGTCACTGCCGTCATCGGGAACCGCGCCCATGCGCTCATGCACGGCGGCGATCGCGCGGCCGAGATCACCCGCAAGGCCAAGCTGATCGAGCGTGGCCGCGCTCTCGCGCATTTCGGCCGCCCGCCGCGCTCCATGCTTCAGCATGCGTTCCATGTTGTAGAGGGCAAGCTGAGATATGTTGAGGCCGGGATAGGACCGCGACAGCGAGGAAATCACGCGGTCGAGGCATCCCGAGGCCGCGGCCGCAAGCACCGCTTCGACGGAGATCGCCTCAAGCCCCTTGACGAACAGGCTGCGCACCATCTTGACGGCCGTCGCCGCGCCCGCCTCTTCGCCCACGACATCGAAATCGAATTCGAGGGCGCGCAGCCTCTCGCGATGCGCCTCGCTCAGCGCTCCGGCCACGAGCACCGGCGTGCGGTGCCCACGCGGATGGACGGGCGCCATCACGGCCATGTCCACATAGAGCGCGCCGTTTCGGTTGAGCAGCTTGGCCGTCTCGCGCTTCCGCTCCGGCGACACGGAATTGATGTCGAAGAAGAGCTGGCCGGGCTTCACATGAGGCGACACGGCTTCCGCCGCCGCAAGGCTCTGGTCCGCCGTCACCGCGCTGATGATCCAGTCGGCCTGAGCGGCCGCCTCCCTCGGTGCCGCGCAAAGACGGACGGACCGCTCGCGCATCGCCTGGGCGCAGGCGCCGTCCCTACCCTCCCGGTCGAGCAATATGTCGTAGGCGGAAAATTCCAGAGCGCCATCATGCGCGCGCAGGGTGTCGCAAAAGGCGCGTGCGGCTTCACCAAACCCGATGAAGGCGATGTGCATGACCGGTCCTCACGCGAAAACGAGCCCGTCGAAAAGCTTGCGCGCGGTGCGCAGGATCGCCGCGCGCTCGACCGTGCCGTCGGCGCCCACCGTGGCGATGACGGTCATCTCGCCGGTCGGATGCTCTATGGAGAGCGTCCGCTGCCGGCCGCTTCCCGCCACGGCAAGCTCGGCCGCCGGGCCGCGACCCAGCAGGCAGGCCGTGGCAACGCTCACCGCCCCCAGAACGCCGATCGAGGAATGGCAGCGGTGCGGAATGAAGGTGCGGGTGGAGATCGCCCCGCCATGCCTTGGCGGCGAAACCATGGTCATCTTGGGCACGGACTTCTCTGCCACGTCCCCGAGATTCATCATGGGGCCGGCCTTGAGGCGGATGGCCTCCAGCCGCTCGCGCAGGGCGGCGTTCGCCTCCAGTTCCGCGGGCGTCTCCTCGCCGGAAATGCCGAGATCGGCCGCGCGCATGACGATGCAGGGCATGCCGTTGTCGATCAGCGTCGCCTCGACGCCTTCGATGATGTCCACCACGTTTCCGGTCGGCAGCAGCGCGCCGCAGGACGAGCCTGCCGTATCCTCGAACGCGATGGGAACGGGCGAGGCCGTGCCCGGCACGCCGTCGATCCGCGCGTCACCTTCATAGGTAACTCTGCCGCCGGGTGTCTTCACCGTCGCGACGGCCACCTGTCCGGTATTTTCCATGAAGATGCGCACTTCGGTCTCGCCGTCCCGCGCCTCGACCAGTCCGCGCTCGATGGCGAAGGGCGCCACGCCCGCAAGGATGTTGCCGCAGTTCTGCTGATCGGTCACGATCGGCCGGTCCACGAAGACCTGCAGGAAGAGATAGTCGACATCCGTTCCCGGGCGTTCGGAGCGTCGCACCACGGCCACCTTCGAGGTGAGCGGGTCGGCCCCGCCCATGCCGTCGATCTGGCGCGGGTCGGGCGAACCCATGACGCGCAGCAGGAAGGCGTCGCGCGCCGCCGTGTCCGCTGGAAGATCCTCGGCAAGGAAGTAACCGCCCTTGGACGTGCCGCCGCGCATCCACATGCAGCGCACGCCACGCGCCGTCTCAGACATATTTCAGGCCCTTCGCCTTCAGCTTGTCGCGCATGCCGTAGATATCGAGGCCAAGCTCGCCCGCCATCAGGCGCTTGCGCGTCTCGGCTTCCTTGGCCTCGCGGGCGCGCGCCTTCTCCAGGGCCTCGGCCGCCCTTTCCCGGGGCACGACGCACACGCCATCGTCATCCGCAACGATCACATCGCCAGGATTTACATGAGCGCCAGCGCAGACGATCGGCACATTGACCGAGCCCAGCGTCTCCTTGACGGTCCCCTGGGCGGAAACGCACTTCGACCAGACGGGAAAGCCGATCTCGGTCAGGTCGCGCACATCCCGCACGCCCGCCTCGATGACGAGGCCGCGCACCCCCCGCGCCATCAGCGAGCGGGCGAGCAGTTCGCCGAAATAGCCGTCCTCGCACGGGCTGGTGGGCGCCACAACGAGAATGTCCCCCTCCCGGCACTGTTCCACCGCCACATGGATCATCCAGTTGTCGCCCGGGGGGATGGAGACGGTAACGGCGGGGCCCGCGATCCGCGCGCCGGCATAGATTGGCCGCATGTAGGGCCGCATCAGCCCGGTGCGCCCCTGTGCTTCGTGCACCGTCGCCACGCCGCATTCGCCAAGCCCGTCAACCAGCGCGCGTTCCGGCCGCTCGATATTCTGAACGACGATACCCATCACAGCTCATCCACGGTTCTCGGGAAGACCGACTGGAAGGCCTCGGCATATTTCGCCTCGCGCCCGCCCGCCTGGCCGCCGGAATTGCGCCGGAACTGGTTGGCGCGGTTTTCCGCGACATTGGTGTAATACTTCCACAGATGCTGCTGGCCTTCCATGCACTCGATGGCCGCCTTCTTCTTCTCCCACACCGGCGTGATGTCCAGGATCGTGTCCGGTTTCCAGCCGCACTGCTCTGTCTGATGCGGCTCGAAGAGGTAAAGCTGCGGCGCGCCAAGCACCTTTTCTCCGGGATTGTGCCCCCAGGCCTGCGCCACCATCCGGCATTCGAGAGCCATTTTCGTGGCATAGGGATGGTCGGTGTTGTAGGGGTCGTCGAAGGAGTGGGAGAGCATGAAGGCGGGCTGGACCTTGCGGATCACGTCCACCAGACGGAACTTCGCCTCCCGGTCCATCTCCAGCGGATAGTCGCCCAGATCGAAGAACTCGATGTTGTGGACGTCGAGCGCCTTCGCCGCGCCCTCCGCCTCCTTGCGCCGTGCGGTCTTCACCTTTTCGAGCGTGGCGCCTTCCTCCTTCCACAGCTTGGCGCTCTCGCCGCGCTCGCCATAGGAGAGACAGACGACCGTGACGTCGTAGCCCTTTTCCGCATGCAGCGCGATTGCGCCGCCGCAGCGCCAGACGAAATCGGCCGAATGCGCGCTGATGACCAAAGCGGTCTTGTTCGACATGGATTATTTCTCCACTTGCTCTACCGGCGGTGTGCCATGGGTATGGAAACTCTCGATGGTCTTCAGGCCCCAGGCCTGGCCCTTCTTGCGCTCCGCCTCCGTCCAGACCACCGGCTTCCAGTCGGGGTCCAGGATCAGTCGGGCGCCGGCGTTGGCTATCTCGACCCGGTTGCCGGCCGGCTCGTAGACATAGAGGAAGAAGGTGCCCTGAATGGCATGCTTGTGCGGCCCGGTCTCGATGAAGACCCCGTTCTCCAGAAAGATGTCGGCGGCGCGCAGGATGTCGTCGCGGTGGTCGGCGGCGTAGGTGATATGGTGAAAGCGGCCGCGGGCGCCGGAGTGGTCCTCCGTGCAGGCCATGTCGTAGCCCTTGTTGTTGACCGTGAACCAGCAGCCGGCGATGCGACCGTTGTCGAGCTGGATCAGTTCGGTCACGCGGCTGCCCAGAGCCTCGACCATGAAGTCCCGCATCTTGGAAACGTCGGAGGCCAGGAGGTTGAAATGGTCGAGGCGCCGCGGCGCAGCCCCGCGGCCGTGGTAGCGCTGGGCGATGTTTTTCAGCGCCGGCTTCTCGCCCTCGGGCGCGACATATTTGTTGGTCTCCCAATAGAGTTCGAAGACGTGGCCGTCCGGGCTGTGGAAGCGATAGCTGGGCCCGTGGCCCCTGTCGCCATCCGTCCAGCCGATGCCGAGCCCCATCGCCTCAATGACCTTCACCCGGCGGTGAAGGGCAGCCTCCGAGGAGGTGCGGTAGCCGCAATGGCCCATGCCCGTGGTCTTCGAGGCCGTCAGCTTCAGCGTGTGGAACTCGTAGTCGTCCCAGGCGCGAAGATAGACGCTGTCCCCTTCCCGCCCGCTCTCCGTCAGGCCATAGACATTGACGAAAAAGTCGAGGCTTTCCTCGGGTTTGTTGGTTAAAACCTCCACATGGCCGAGATGGGCCACATCGAAGCAGGGCTCTTCCATATTCATCCCCTTGTCCCCGTCGCTCTTTCCGCCTCCGCGGCCTGTTCGGGCCAATACAGACGGGCCGGATTGTCGACCAGCAAGCGCCTCAGATGTTCCTCATCCGGCACGATTTCTTCAAGCAGATCAACCAGCGCGCCGTCATCGGGCATGTCCTTCTTGATGTTGGGATGCGGCCAGTCGGTGCCCCAGAGGACCCGATCCGGGAAAAGCTCGACCAGGCGGCGCGCGAACGGCACGGCATCGGCATAGGGCGGCCCCGCGCGCGTGATGCGTTCGCAGCCGCTTACCTTGATCCAGAAGCGCTCGTCCTCCATGAGATCGACAAGCATGCGGAACGCCGGCTGGTCGAGGCCCTTGCTGGCATCGACCCGTCCCATATGATCGATGACGAGCTTCAGGGGCAAGGATTTCAGCACCGGCGCCAGCATCTCCAGCCTGTCGGAGTCGAAATAGATCACCGCGTGCCATCCAAGCGGCACGATCTTCTCGATCACCCGGCGCACCACGGCAAGATCGGCATCCTTGCCGAGATGGGAGACGAAGTTAAAGCGCACACCGCGCACTCCGCCCTCATGCAGCCTTGCGAGCTCATCGTCGGTAACATCGCCCCTCACCATGGCAATGCCGCGATAGCGCCCATCCGAAGCGGCGATGGCATCGAGCATGGCGCTGTTGTCGGTGCCGTGACAGCTTGCCTGCACCAGCACCGCCCTTTCGATACCGAGCAGGCGGTGAAGCGCGAACAGCGTCTCCTTGGTCGCATCAACCGGCGTGTAGGTGCGCTCCGGCGCGAAGGGAAATCTGTCGGCCGGCCCGAAGACGTGGCAGTGCGCATCGCAGGCACCGGGCGGCAGTGCGATCTTCGGCTTGCTGGGCGAGGGATGATACGGAAGGTTCTGGCCGGTCATTACGATGCCTTGCTGTTGACGCTGAGTGTCTGAAGCGTTGAGGTGGAAGCGCGATAGATCACGAATGCGAGCCCCGCGATGCCGGCCAGCCGCATGAAGAGCGTGACCGGATCGGTGGCCGTGACGGCGGTCGGCCACAGCACCATCAGCGAGGTGACGGTCATCACCAGGCGTTCGCCCGCTCCCAGCGGCCGCACCAGCCAGCCGGCGAATGCGATCGTAAGGCCGACAATGCCGATCGTGGCGAGCAGCGCTGAAAGCGTGATCTCGAAGCTCGAACCGATCATCAGCAGGCCCGGCATGGTCGCAAACAGGAACGGCACCAGCAGCTTCACGAAGCCGAGCCGGACCGCCTCGAAGGCCGTCTTGTTGGCATCACCGCCGGAGATGCTGGCGGCGGCATAGGCCGCGAGCGCCACGGGCGGCGTGATCGCGGAGACCAGCCCGTAATAGAAGATGAACATATGCGCCACGATGGCCGGCACGCCGAGCCGGGTCAGAGCCGGCGCAACCAGAACGGCAAGCAGCAGGTAGGCGGCCGAGGTGGGCAGCCCCATGCCGAGCACGAAGGACACCAGCGCCGTCAGAATCAGGATGGTCCAGATGCTGTCGCCACCGAGATCGACAATGAGGCCGGACAGCATGAGGCCAAGTCCGGTGAGATTGAGAACCCCGATCACCGCGCCCGCGGCAGCGACCGCAGCCACGATGGGTATGGATGAAATCAGCGTGTCGCGGCAGACCTGCGCCAGGCCGATCGGGCCGACGCGCGTTTCGGCGCGCCAGGGCGAGATGATGAGCGCCATCACCAGGCACATCACCGCCGCCCGCGTCGGCGTGTAGCCAGCGATGAGGAAGCCCACCAGCGCAAACAGGGGCAGGAGAAGATAGCCGCGTCTGAGCAGCGTCTCGCGCAGAAGCGCAAGGCCGCCCTCCATGTCGCGCTCGAGTCCGAGACGGCCGGCCTCGAGCCGCACGGCGACGAGGAGCGCGATGCAGTAGAGCGCGGCCGGAAGGATCGCAGCGAAGGCGATATGCGAATAGGGAACGCCGATGATCTCCGCCATCAGGAAGGCGGCGGCACCCATCACCGGCGGCAGGATCTGGCCCGCCGACGACGCAGCCGCCTCGATGGCGCCGGCAAGCGTGGCCGAGTAGCCGACGCGCTTCATCAAGGGAATGGTGAAGGTGCCGGTGGTCACCACATTGGCGACGGCGCTGCCATTAATGGTGCCGAGCATGGTGCTCGACAAGGCGGCAGACAGGCCCGGCCCGCCCTGCATGCGGCCGGTCAGGCCGCGCGCGATATCGACGAACACCTCGCCCGTGCCGACCTTCATCAGCAGTGTGCCGAGCAGTGCGAAAAGGAAGATGTATTCGACCGCAACGCCCATCGGCAGGCCGTAGACGCCTTCCGTCGAAAGCATCAGCATCGAGGCAAGGCGCCTTATGCCATAACCCCCATGGCCGTACTGCCCGGGAATGAGATAGCCGAACCAGGCATATGCCAGCGCCACCGCCACCAGCACCACCAGCGCCCAGCCCACGGCCATGCGCACGAGCACGAGCAGTGCCGCCATCAGACCGACGAAGATCCATAGATCAGGCGGGGTCGCCATCGCGCCCCGCATGATGATGTCGAAGTAGGTCGACCAGAGATGGAAGCCCGGCACCAGCGCGACAGCTGCAAGCGCGTAGCACAGGTACCGGACCCAACTGTTACGGGCCTTCAGGCCGACAAACAGCAGCCCTGCCGACGAAACGAGGGAGAAGAATATGGAACGCAGGATCAGAGCCGTGATCAGGCCGAAATACGCGCCGTAGACCACCAAGGCGGTAACCGCCACCGCAAGGATGGTGAAGGCCAGCGAGACTATCGCCGTCTCGCGTTCGCTCCGAGGCGCCTGATGGTCCAATCTCACCTCGTCGATGAAGGAGAGCATGCTGTTTCCCCTGTGGGATCCTATTGTGCGCTGTCGAAGTAGCTCTTAGCGCCCGGATGCAGATCGATCGGCGTCCGGGTGGCCGTCTCAAGCGAAATGGCCTTGGCCTGGGGATGGATTTCCCCCAGTTCGTCCAAATGCTCGAAGAGCGTCCTAGTGATCGCCTCGATCAGTCCGGGATCCGCGTCTTCCTTCACGAACAGGGTCGCGGGGTCGTTAACAACGATTACCGCTTCCGTCTGGTCGGGATAGGTTCCAGCCGGAATCTCGTATGGCTGATAGAAGGGGTAATCCTCGAACAGTCCGCCGACCTTCTCCTCATCGAGCGAGAGCAGGACCATGTCGCGCTGCGCGTCGAGATCGATCAAGGCCGCCGTCGGCGCGCCCGCCAGTACCACTGTGGCGTCCACCGTGCCGTTCATCAGCGCGTTGGTGCCCTCGGTGTAGGACAGGAACTGGGCGTTGCCGGGATCGAAAACGCCGTAGGCCTCGAGCAGGCGCTGCGCGAGCACAGCCGAGTTGCTTCCGGGAGGTCCGAGATTGACCCGCTTGCCCGCCAGGTCCTCGAAGCCCTTGATGCCCGTATCGGCAATGGTGGCGAACTGCAGCACCGCTGGATAGAGATAGGCCATCGCCGCAACCGCCTGCGGATCGCCATCGAAGGGTCCCTCCCCGTTCTTCGCTTCATAGAGCGTCGAGGAAGAGGAGAAGCCGAAGGTCATCTGGCCGGCGGCAACGCGGCGGATGTTTTCGACCGAAGCGCCCGTCACCTCGGCGCGCGCCGTGGCGTCTTCCATGTACTTGTTGATGATGTCGGCCATGCCGGCGCCGATCACGTAGAAAAGGCCGCCGGTGCCGCCGGTGCCGATCGAGATGCGCTCCTCGGCGCTTGCCGGCATGGCAAGCAGCGCGGTTGCCACCGCGAGCATCTTAAGATTCCGCCCTAACTTCATGGTCCAAACCTCCCGGTTCATTGCTGTTCAGTTTGCGCCAGTTGCGGCGCTGAGCACGCCTCGGGCCTGGCGAGCGCCCGTAGACTTGCAAAGGCCGAGGCAACGATCTGCCTGATCGCCTCCTCCTGGTCGCTGCCGTCCACCGCCCCGTCCGACAGGCGGTCGATGCGCTGCGGATTGATGAGGGTATAGTAGAGCGCGCCGAGCAGGAACTGACTGCGCCAGACGATGTCGTTGCGGTTGGCGCCCGGCAGGCATTCGGCAATCGCATCGATGAAGGCGCGCGTGGTCTTGTCGAACGACCTGGCGATGATTTCGCGCGCCTGCGGGTTGCCTTCAGCCGACAGAATGGCGCGCATGCGCGTGAAGCGCGCGCCGCCCCCGGCAAGATCGTCCGAGGAGGAAAAGGCCGGCAGGAGATAGGCCCGCAAAATGGCCGTCAGGCGCTCGTCGGGATCCTCGATCCGCTTCGCCTCGCCGATGAGCTCCAGCCGGCGCGCGTTCATCGGGCGCGTGTGGCGCGTGTAGATCGCTTCCAGAATGCCGCTCTTGTCGTGGAAATGGTAGGTGACGCTGCCGACATTCACCTTCGCCTCGCGCGCGATCTCGCGCAGCGACACCGCACCGAAGCCGCGCTGCGAAAAGAGGTTTTCGGCAGCTTCAAGGATTGCGGATCTGGGGTCGGCTGCAGCCGGCGCTTTCGGCATCGGTGACATTTCATCCTGACGGGAGGACTCGTTAGCGCCGTCATTCTCACTTGTCCATATCTCTTGTACAAATGTACAAGAGAATTACCCACATGATAAATCCGGATAGCCGGCGAGCAGTCGAGCTCCGTCAGCTAAAGCGAGGGAGGCAAAAAGGCGGGGTGCTCAGACCGGATGCGCCGGCGCAGCAGCCATGATTTCCCGAAAGTTGGCGACCACAGCCGCGGCAAAGGCGGGGTCGTTGATGTTGGCGTCGACCTCTATAAGGCGGCGGTTTTCCGCCTCCACCCAGCCCCGGCGAATGGCATCGAACAGCGCCCGGTCGGCTTCCGGGTCGTGGAAGGGCTGCCCGGGCATGTCGATGGCCGATACACCGTCGAGCGGCAGAAGGAAACGGACCGGCCCTTCCATTCGGTTGAGCCGCTCGACGATGAAGGCGCCGATGGCGGCATTTTCCTCCGCCGTCGTGCGCATCAGCGTCACCTGCGCGTTGTGCATGTGGAGGTTTCGCGTCCTGAATCGTTCCGGCACGGTCTCGCGCGCCCCAAAATTCACCATATCGACAGCGCCCACGGAGCCGATATAAGGAACTTTCGTGCGGATGATGCTGCCGAAGCGGTCTTCCGTGGCTGGAAGAACGCCGCCGACGAGAAGATCGGCCACTTCGGTAGTGGTGAGATCGAGGACGCCCCTGAAGAAGCCTGAATCCGTAAGCTTTTCCATAGACTGCCCGCCAGTGCCAGTGGCGTGGAAAACAACGACGTCGTAATCGGGTTCGAGCGCGGTGCGCACCTGCGTTACGCAGGGGGTCGTAACGCCGAACATTGTCACGCCCAGCGCGGGCCGGCTTTCCTGCGAGGTGGAAACGGCGTTGAGCACCATGCCCGCGGCGGCGTGGGCCGCGTTCGCAATGACCTGGCGCGAAATCGCATTCAGGCCGGCGATGTCCACGACCGAATACATCATGGCGATGTCGCTCGGGCCGACATAGGGCGCCGTGTTGCCGGAAGCGACGGTGGACAGCATGAGCTTGGGCACGCCCACCGGCAGCCGGCGCATCGCTTCCGTCACAAGAGCGGTGTTTCCGCTGCCGCCAAGCCCCAGGACGCCGCCAACGTCATCGCGGGAAAGCAGGAAGTTGCCGAGAGCCTCCGCCATGGCCGAGACCGCCCTGCCCCTGTCCTTCAGGGAAAGCACGGCATCGGCCCCGCCGGGATGATGAGCGGCGACGGCGCTTGCCGGAATATCCGCATCCGTGGTGGATTGCTGCGTGCCGACATCAACAAGACAAACCTCGACACCGGCGGCTGCCGCCATCGCTTTCGCGTAGCGCAGCTCCTCGCCCTTGGTGTCCATCGTGCCGACGACATAGAGCTTCTTCATCGGCCTCCTCCCTCCCTTGCTGTGCGCCCGATGAAACGGACGAAGGATAACTGCAGGAGGGCGAGGAGCAAAGAAAAAGGCGCGACGGCTGGAGAGCCGCGCACGCCTTGCTGGTAGACCGCCAATCCGGTTGCAAGATTAGCGATGGTTATCGTGCAGGCCGGATACCGCCATTCCTGCGGTGCCCGGCCGCGCACGAAAGTCCATTCTGCGAATGGCTTGCCCCTGGAGATTGGCGGGGCGGAGACGAGAGCCGCCTGACCGTTCTCAGGCGGCAGCTCAATGGGAAGTCCGTCCTAGTCCAGGTTCGGGTAGACGAACACCTTGCCCCTCAGCTGAGCCGGAGCTTCGGCCGAGGCAGAGGCAGTCGCCTGGATGTTGTCATCCTGCGACAGCTCGACCGGGAGCTGATCCTGGTCCACGCTCGGATGGACGAACACCTTGCCGGAAAGGCGAGCCGGAGCCGGAGCAGACACAGTGGCCGTGGTAATGGGGTCCACCTGCCGGCGCAGCTCGGGCGGCAGATCGTCCTTGGCGAGCGCCGGACCGGCTAGAAGGACAAGACCGAGGGTTGCAAAAACTGTCTTACGGTACATGGTCATCTCCTTGGGAAGGATATTGGTCTCTCTGAGGGGGCCGCTTATGGGCCCCTCAGCGCCCGCTTTACGTGGGAATGGGTGCGTGATAAAAAAACAGCGATAATTTTGATCTTGTTGTTCAGGAAATCTGAAATGACGATCGCTCCAGGATTGAGCCTGGACCAGCTCCGGGTCCTTCTAACGGTAGCGGATACTGGCAGCTTCGCCGCAGCGGGACGGCGGTTGAACCGGGCCACCTCCGCAATCAGCTATGCCATCGATGCGCTTGAAAACCAGCTTGGGCTTCCCCTCTTCGAAAGAGGCGGCACGCGCAAACCCAAACTGACGCCTGCCGGCCAGGCCGTGGTGGCCGAGGCACGCTCCGTCATGCACGGCGCGGAGATGCTGCGGGCGCGGGTCAAGGCGCTTCATGACGGCTTCGAGTCAGAAATCTCGCTGGCCGTCGATCAGATGTTCCCGCACGAGCGTCTCGTCTCGCTTCTCGCGGCTCTTCATGCGCAGTGCCCGAACGTACCGGTGCGGCTTCAGACCACCATAAAGGGCGGCGTGGAACAGGCCGTGCGCAGCGGCGAAGCGAATATCGGCGTGGGCGGTTCGATGCACACCGGTGGTGACGGGCTCACCGCGATCCAAATCTCAGGCGTTCCGGTCATTCCCGTCGCGGCACCCAGCCATCCGCTGGTGACGGCCGGTCGGGTCAGGCCCGGCGCCGCACGCGAGCATCTGCAGCTTCTTCTGGCCCACAGCGAAGAGGCCATCCCCACTACCAAGCGCCCCTGTTTCGTGGTCGCGGCATCCGTGTGGCGGGTGGGCGATCTGGCGACCCTGCGAGCGCTGCTGCTTGCCGGCGTGGGCTGGAGCGGCATGCCCGAGCCCATGGTGCGCGAGGATATTCAGCACGGCCGCCTGAGGATACTCGACCTACCGGATTTTCGCGGCGCCGAATATCCGCTCCATGTGACCTATCGGACCGATGATCCGCCCGGCCCGGGCGGGCGATGGCTGATCGACCGATTGCTGGAGCAGGAGGCCTGGTCGGCGGACACGGCCGTACGCGCGGCCTGAATCGGCTGAGCGGGATGCGCCGCCTGGCGCCTCCCGCCGGCATGTATCCGGAAGAAGTCGCTACGGCTCATAAGCCGATGAGGACGCCACCCGCGGCCGAGACGGCCACCACCAGCCAGGGCGGACATTTCCACACCATCAGAAACACGAAACAGGCAAGCGCGAGCACAAACGCTCGCGGACTGGTGATCGCGCTTACCCAAACGGGCTGGTAGAGGGCTGCGCCCAGAATTCCTACGACGGCAGCATTGGTGCCGCGTATCGCCGCCTGCGCCGCCGGCCAGGTTCTGAACCGATCCCAGAAGGGAATGACGCCCACGAGCAGCAGGAGGCCCGGGAGGAATATGGCCACGAGCGCGAGGGCCGCCCACGCGAGACCTTCCAAGCCGGGCTCCATGACCGCCCCGAGATAGGCGGCAAATGTGAAGAGCGGTCCCGGCACTGCCTGGGCTGCGCCGTAGCCCGCAAGGAAGCTGTCGGCCGGCACCCATCCTGTGTGGACGATCTCCGCTTCAAGAAGCGGCAGAACCACGTGGCCTCCGCCGAACACAAGCGCCCCGGCCCGGTAGAAGGCGTCGAAAACGGCCAACGCCTGCGTACCGGTTGCCGCCGCCAGAACCGGCGATCCAAACAGGACGAGGAAAAACAGAAAAAGCGCCATAAGGCCCGCAACGGGTGAGACAGGAAAGGCAAGATGCCCGGAGACGGCTTCCCCTTGCGCCCTGCACAGCCAAAGCCCTGCAAGCCCGCCCATCAGGATCGCGAGTATCTGGCCAAGAGAACCCGATACGAAGACGGCGAGGAGAACGGCGCCTAGCGCAATGCTTGCGCGTTCTCTGTCGGGGCAAAGGCTCTTCGCCATGCTCCACACGGCCTGGGCGACGATGGCGACGGCGACGATCTTGAGACCGTGGAGAATGCCGGAGCCGGCGGGTCCCGCGAGACCGCTGGCGCCATATGCGAAAAGCATGAGCAGGATCGCGGATGGCAAGGTGAACGCCGTCCACGCCGCCGCCGCGCCAGCTGCACCGGCCCGGAAGAGGCCGAGCGCGAAGCCGACCTGGCTCGAAGCGGGGCCAGGCAGGAACTGGGCGAGCGCGACGAGATCGGCAAATTCCTTCTCGCCGAGCCACCGGCGTCGGGTGACGAACTCATCGTGAAAATAGCCCAGATGCGCAATCGGGCCGCCGAAAGAGCTCGCACCCAGCTTCAGGAAAGCGGTGAAGACTTCGGTCGCGCTGCCTGCGGGCTTGCCGCACCGGCCGTTGCCCGCCTCCATGTCGTTCATGCGCCCGTGCCTGCTGTTGTGCCTCGTTCGCCCGCCGATACGGCGCACGCGAATTCAAATCAATCGGCGAACCCACATTTTGTCCGGCAGCCGGGGCCGCTGAGTACACGAGCGGGCCGTATATGCTTCCCGCAGACGAACACAATAATGTGTGCAGAAATGAGTTTCCGGGAACGCACGCTGCATTACCATGCGGCCAGTTCAGCCTGCATCGCATGAGGATTAATCGATGCCGATCACCCATGCAGCCTCCATTCGCCCCTCGGAGATCACGCCGCGCGAGGTTTATCTCAACCGCAGGCAACTGATGCTTTCGGCGCTTGCCGCAGGCATCGCGCCGGCCCTGCCGCGCCCGGCACAGGCTGCGCGACTCAAGACGGTTCCCAGCGAGTTCTCGACCGAGGAGGAACCGACTGCGCTCGATTACATCACGAGCTACAACAATTTCTACGAGTTCGGCGTCGGCAAGGAGGACCCGGCAAGAAACGCCGGCAGGCTCACCACCCGGCCGTGGACGGTGGAGGTGGGCGGGCTCGTCTCGCGCCCGGTCACGTTCGATGTCGACGAACTTATGACGTCCATGACGCTGGAGGACCGCATCTACCGGATGCGCTGCGTCGAAGGCTGGTCGATGGTCATCCCCTGGGTGGGCTTTCCACTTTCGAAGCTGCTGAACCGGGTCGAGCCGCTCGGCAGCGCCAAGTTCGTCGCCTTCGAGACCCTGCTGAGGCCGGAGGAGATGCCGCAGCAGGATGCCTTCTTCCCCGTCCTCGAATGGCCCTATGTGGAGGGCCTTAGGCTTGACGAGGCCATGCATCCGCTCACCATACTCGCCGTCGGGCTTTACGGCGAAACGCTACCCAACCAGAACGGCGCGCCCATCCGCCTCGTGGTGCCCTGGAAATACGGCTTCAAGAGCATCAAGTCGGTAGTCAAGATCACGCTCACGGAAGAGCAGCCGCCGACCTCTTGGAACCTGCAGAATCCGCGCGAATACGGCTTCTATTCGAACGTCAATCCGGAGGTCGACCATCCGCGCTGGAGCCAGGCGACGGAGCTGCCGATCGGCCAAGGCCTGTTTGCGAGCCGCAAGCCGACCTTGATGTTCAACGGCTATGCCGACCAGGTGGCGCACCTCTATTCCGGCATGGACCTTCGCAAGTATTATTGATGTCCTTCACCGCACCCGCCCGGACGAGGCCGAAAACATCCACTGGCGCCCCGTGGCGTCCGCCGCGCGGGCTTGTCTATCTCGTGGGCGTCATCCCGGCTGCCTGGATCCTCTTTCTGGGTTTTACCAACCAGCTGGGCGCAAACCCGATCCGCACCCTCGAGCAGGAACTCGGCATCTGGACCCTGCGGTTCCTCATCGCCACGCTGACGGTCACGCCGCTGCGCGACCTCTTCGGCATCAACCTGCTGCGCTACCGGCGCGCGCTCGGGCTTCTGACCTTCTACTACGCGCTCATGCACCTTTCGGCCTATTTGCTTCTGGACTACCGCCTCGATTTCGCAGCCATCGGCGCCGACATCGTCAAGCGGCCCTACATCACCTTCGGCATGCTGGCCTTCGCGATCCTCATCCCGCTGGCGCTCACCTCCACGGACCGGGCGATCCGTCGCCTCGGGAAGGCATGGAGCAGGCTTCACCGCTGGGTGTATCTGGCCGCAGCGGCAGCGGCCCTGCATTTCGTTCTCGTCGTGAAGTCCTGGCCGCTGGAGCCGCTGATCTACGCCGCGATTATCGCCGGGCTTCTCGGCTACCGGTTTCTGAAGAAGCTGCGCAGACGGCGACCGCGGGCGGCTTCCGCCTGAGAATCCCGGGTCCACTCAGTCGCACTGCGCCAATGGAGAGCCTGCACCTTCCGGCCGCCAAATCCCGTTTGAGCGATGGATTTATCCGTGACAGGATGATGCGGCATGTGGAGGACTGCAATGATCGTCGACACCCATCTTCATGTCATCGACCAGTCGGTGCTGGCCTATCCTTGGCTTTCCGGGACACCTGCACTCAACCGGAACTTTTCCTACGAGACCTATGCGCGGGAGGCGAAGCGCGTGGGGATAGAGGCCACGCTGCACATGGAGGTGGATGTCGCCGCCAGCGACATGGAGGCGGAGACTGAGAATGTGGCCCGGCTCGTCGATCAGCCCGGAAGCCTGATCGTGGGTGCGATCGCCGCCTGCCGCCCCGAAGACGAGACCTTTCCCGCCTATCTGGAGCGCCACAGGGACAATCCGCTCATCCGCGGTTTTCGCCGGGTTCTGCACGTGATGCCGGATGACCTGTCGGAGCGGCCGCTTTTCCGGGAGAACATCAGACGCCTTTCCGGCACGGGCCTGACCTTCGATCTGTGCGTGCTGCCGCGGCAGCTTCCGCAGACCATCGCGCTGGTGGACCTTGCGCCCGACGTGCAGTTCATACTTGACCATTGCGGCGTGCCCGACATCAAGTCGGAAGAGATGCACCCCTGGCGCGAGTTGATGAGCGAGATTGCCAGAAGGCCGAACGTTGCGGGCAAGATATCCGGCGTGATCGCCTATGCCGATCCGGAGACGTGGACCGTCGAGACGCTGCGGCCGTGGGTGGAACACACGATCGAAGTCTTCGACTGGGACCGCGTGGTCTGGGGCAGTGATTGGCCGGTCTGCACGCAGGGAGGCAGCCTGTCCACATGGGTTGCCGCCACCCACGCGCTCATTGCCGGAGCCAGCGAGGAAGAGCGCCGGAAGCTCCTGTCGCAAAACGCGCGACGAATCTGGCGGCTGTAGGCGTGTCCCCTTCTTGAGGCAGTGCTACCCTGGCACGACGGCTCTCTGTCACTGTGCCGCCCCCTGCCAAAAGCAGGGACCGGCACGTGAAGCCTTTATCAGAGTGAAGCGGTTTAACCTTGCAGCTTAATCCGGCACGTGGCGCACGGCGCCCTGCGCGGCACTCGTCGCCATGGCGGCATACGCCCTGAGCGCGGCCGTCACGCGACGCTTGCGGGGCGCTGCGGGCTTCCAGCCCAGCGCATCCTGCTCCGCGCGGCGGCGGGCAAGTTCGGCATCGTCCACCGCGAGCCGGATCGAGCGGTTGGGTATGTCGATCTCGATGATGTCGCCTTCGCGCACCAACCCGATCGTGCCGCCTTCGGCCGCCTCAGGAGACACATGGCCGATGGAAAGCCCGGACGAGCCGCCGGAGAAGCGCCCGTCGGTCACCAGCGCGCAGACCTTGCCCAGCCCCTTCGACTTCAAATAGCTCGTGGGATAGAGCATTTCCTGCATGCCGGGCCCGCCGCGCGGCCCCTCATAGCGGATGAGGACCACATCGCCCGGCTTCACCTCGTTGCCCAGGATGCCCTTCACGGCCGCATCCTGGCTCTCGAAGACGCGCGCGGGACCTGAGAATTTCAGGATCGACTCGTCCACGCCGGCCGTCTTCACTATACAGCCGTCTTCCGCGAGGTTGCCCTTGAGCACTGCCAGGCCGCCATCCCTGGAGAAGGGATGCTCGATATCGCGGATCGCGCCGTTCTCGCGGTCGAGATCGAGTTCCTTCCAGCGCCGGTCCTGACTGAAAGCTTCTTGCGTCGGCACGCCGCCGGGAGCGGCGCGGAAGAATTCGTGCACCTTCTCGCCCGTGGTGCGGCGGACGTCCCAGCGTTCGATCGCCTCGCCCAGGGTTGCGGTGTGCACCGTGGGCACATCGCGATGGAGGAGCCCTCCCCGGTCGAGCTCGCCGAGAATGGCGAAGATGCCGCCTGCGCGGTGCACATCCTCCATGTGCACGTCTGCCTTTGCCGGCGCCACCTTGCAGAGGACGGGAACGCGCCGCGACAGGCGGTCGATGTCGTCCATGGTGAAGTCCACCTCGGCCTCGTGCGCCGCAGCCAGAATGTGCAGAACCGTGTTGGTGGAGCCGCCCATGGCGATGTCGAGCGTCATGGCATTTTCGAACGCCTTCTTCGTGGCAATCGAGCGCGGCAGAACGCTTTCGTCGTCCTGCTCGTAGTAGCGCTGGGCGAGATCCACGATGAGATGACCGGCCTCCACGAAAAGCCGCTTGCGGTCCGCATGCGTGGCAAGGGTCGAGCCATTGCCGGGCAGCGAAAGGCCAAGCGCCTCGGTCAGGCAGTTCATGGAGTTGGCGGTGAACATGCCGGAGCACGAACCGCAGGTGGGACAGGCGGAGCGTTCGATCACCTGCACGTCTTCATCGGAGACGTTGTCATCGGCGGCCGCTACCATGGCATCGACAAGATCAAGCGCATGGGTCTTGCCCGAAAGCACCACCTTTCCGGCTTCCATAGGCCCGCCGGAGACGAAGACGGTGGGGATGTTGAGCCGCATCGCCGCCATCAGCATGCCGGGCGTGATCTTGTCGCAGTTGGAGATGCAGACCATCGCGTCGGCGCAATGGGCGTTCACCATATATTCGACGGAATCGGCGATCAGCTCCCGCGAGGGAAGAGAATAGAGCATCCCATCGTGGCCCATGGCGATACCATCGTCCACCGCGATGGTGTTGAACTCCTTGGCCACGCCGCCCGCCGCCTCGATTTCGCGCGCGACAAGCTGGCCGAGATCCTTGAGATGCACGTGACCCGGCACGAACTGAGTGAAGGAATTTACCACGGCGATAATCGGCTTGCCGAAGTCGGAATCCTTCATGCCGGTGGCGCGCCATAGGCCGCGCGCACCGGCCATGTTTCTGCCGTGGGTGGTCGTGCGGGAACGATAGGGTGGCATCGTAGACGGAAATCCTTATCTCGATTGCGGCGAGCTCCTGCCAGTCGCAGGTCTCATACGACCTTCGCTAGCACAATGCGGGTGCGAACGCCAATCCTGCGCGCGACCGCTAACGGCATGCTCTGAGCCCGTATTTCAGTCGCCCGACAGAATACGCAGCATCGCTTCCAGCGCCGCTTCGCGCTGCGGGTCCTTCCCGGCCGAATAGGGCAGCATATAGGGGACCGGAACATCCGGATGAAGACCGCGACCTTCCAGGCGGGTGTTCTCTTCAAGTACCGCGTCGGAAACCGCCAAGATCATGATGCTGTCATCCGGCAGGAGAAAGGCACGGCCGGCAAGCAGCGCGCCTGCCGTGCGGGCGCCGATCAGCGGAATGCCGTTCGCTCTCAGCGAGTAGGCAAAAACCTCCAGCCCGCTTCTGGACCCCTCGTCGATAATAGCGACAACCGGCCGATCCCAGCGCACATTCGCGAGAATTTCCTCGCCATCGCGCTGAATCAGGCGAAAGGGCACAGTGTCTCCGACAAAGAGCTCGGCTGCATCTGCCTGCCCGCCGCCCCAGCGGCCGCGCAGGTCAACCACGACGCCCGAGGCGTCCTTCAGGGGGCCGACGGCAAGCGCCCGGGCAACGATGTCCATCCCTTCGCGGGTCGAGAGCGTCCACAGACGGACATAGCCGATGCGATGGCCGCGATATTCAATCGCTTCCACGCTCTTGTCGATAGCTTGGGAAAAGGTTTGTAAGGGACGCAGGCGCTCGACCTCGACTGAGCGTGTCAGCGGCTCGGCGCCCTCCTGGCGCCGCAGGCGAAGCTCGACCTTCTTTCCTGCCTTGCTGCGGAAGGATTCTATCTCGTGATAGGGCGCGCCGTCCACCGAAAGGATTTCATCGCCAACCTGAACCCCGGCACGATCCGCCGGCGCGCCATCATAGACGTCGCTGACAAACAGCTTGCCGTCCACCTCTTCGGCCACCATGCCGATACCCTCATAGCTCGCCTCGCCGTCCGGCGGGAAAAGGCGGCGCATGTCATGGCGGAGGGCATAGCGGAAAATATCGGCGAGCTCGTAATAGGCGATGGTGTCAGGCTTGTAGCGGCCCGTGTGCGAAGCGTTGAGGCTGGCGAGGACGGTGTCGATGGCGGCATCGAGCCGAGCGTCAGAGCTATCCGCCGTCAGCGGTTCTTCCGCATCGTCGACCTCCTCTCGCACCGCTTCGCTGAAGCGCTCCAACGCCGAGGCATCGTAAAAATGCTCCATCACGAGTTCGACGGCGCGGTCGAATACGGGATGGCCGGATTTCGGCGGTTCCTCCGCGCCAGCGGCGCCCGCAACGAAAAAGAGCACCCAGAACAGGGCAAGGCTCATGGCTTTCATGGCGTATCTCCTCCGGCAGATCGGTAGTATCCTGAAACTAGGGCTGCGGTGAGACCGCCCAACGCAACATTGCGTGATGGGTCCGCTATTTGCGACACACAGCACCATGCGCTTGCGCCGCATGCGCTGCGGGCCTACATCGGACACGCACTTTCTTCCGCATCGCTTCCTGCCCGACCGAGGTTTCCATGGCCGCACGCACGTCCGTCGATATCGCCTCCCATCCGCTGACCGCCTGGAACGGGCCGCTTGGCCTGCCGGATTTCGCCCGCATCAGGGACGAGGACTTCGCGCCAGCGTTCGACGCCGCTCTGGCCGTGCACGAGGCGGAGATCGAGGCGATCGCCAGCAGCGAGGAGCCGCCGACGGTGGAGAACACGCTTGTTGCGCTGGAGCTTTCGGGCGAGGCGCTGTCGCGCGTTTCCGCCGTCTTCTGGTGCCGCGCGGGGGCGCATACGAACGAGACGATCCAGAAGCTGGAGCGCGAAATCTCGCCCAGCATGGCGCGGCACTATTCGCGCATCTTCATGAACGAGCGCCTGTTCCGGCGTATCGACGCGCTCTACGGCGCGCGGGCAGAGCTCCACCTCGACAAGGAGGCCTCGCGGGTTCTCGAAAAGACATGGAAGCGCTTCGTGCGCGGCGGCGCAAAGCTTACCGAGCAGGGCAAAAAGCGGCTTGCGGAGATCAATGAAGAGCTTGCGGAGCTCGGCGCTCGCTTCGGCCAGAATGTGCTTGCCGACGAGAGCAAGTGGGCGCTCTTTCTCAATGAATCGGACCTCGACGGCGTTCCCGACTCGCTGAAAAGCGCGATGGCGGAAGCCGCCGAGTCGCGCGGCAAGCCGGGCCAGTATGCCGTCACGCTTTCCCGCTCCATCGCAGAGCCCTTCCTCGCCACCAGCTCACGGCGCGACCTGCGCGAGACGGTTCTGGAGGCCTTCCTGCGCCGGGGCGACAATGAAGGCGAGACGAACAACGCGGAAATCGTGCGCCGCACCCTGGCGCTGCGCGCGGAGAAAGCAAAGCTTCTCGGATACGAGAACTACGCAGCCTACAAACTCGACGACACCATGGCGAAGACGCCGGATGCCGTCATGCAGCTTCTGAAGCCCGTGTGGGACAAGGCGCGCGAAAAGGCAGCGGAGGACGAGAAGGAGCTGAGCCGGATTGCCGCCGCTGAAGGCCATAACCACCCGATCGCCGCCTGGGACTGGCGCTATTACGCAGAAAAGCTCCGGGCGGAGCGCTTTGCCTTCGACGAGGGCACGTTGAAGCCTTATCTCTCGCTCGAGAACGTGATCGCCGCCGCTTTCGACGTGGCGGGCAGGCTCTTTGGCCTGACCTTCGAAGAGAAGCCAGGCATTCCCGCCTGGCACGAGGATGTGCGCGTCTTCGTGGTGAAGAACGCGGACGGCAGCGAGCGCGGCCTCTTCCTTGCCGACTACTTCAATCGGCCGTCGAAGCGTTCCGGCGCATGGATGAGCTCCCTGCAGTCGGGCTATCGGCTTGGCGGCGGGAAGAAGCCCGTCATCTACAACGTGATGAACTTCGCCAAGCCGCCGAAAGGCAAGCCTGCTCTTCTTTCGGTGGACGATGCGCGCACGCTCTTCCATGAATTCGGCCACGCGCTGCACGGCCTTCTTTCCGAGGTGACCTGGCCCTCGATCTCAGGCACCTCGGTTGCGCGCGATTTCGTGGAGCTGCCCTCGCAGCTCTTCGAGCACTGGTTCACGGTGCCGGAGGTGCTGGCCCGGCACGCCCGCCATGTGGAGACGCGTGAGCCCATGCCGGCGGAGCTGGTGGAAAAGATGCGGGCGGCACGCAACTTCAACGCCGGATTTGCGACCGTAGAATTCACCGCGTCCGCCCTCGTTGATATGGCTTTCCATGCCCGAGCTGAGGCGCCGGAGGACCCTCTGGGCTTTGAAGAAGAGGTCTTGAACGACCTTCAGAAGCCGGCCGCCATTCCCATGCGCCACCGCACGCCGCACTTCCTGCATGTCTTCTCGGGCGACGGCTATTCAGCGGGCTATTACTCCTACATGTGGTCGGAGGTGCTGGATGCCGATGCGTTCCAGGCCTTCGAGGAGACGGGCAACCCCTTCAATCCTGAAATCGCGGAACGCCTGCGCCGGCACATCTATGCCGCGGGCGGCAGCGAGGATCCGGAGGAGCTTTACAAGGCATTCCGCGGCCGGCTGCCAAGCCCGGATGCGATGATGCAGAAGAAGGGGCTTGTGTAGCAACGGATTCAGGATACACCGTTCGCCCCGAGCGTGGCCGGCGATAATGAGCGGCCAAACAAGGGAAGGGTGCATTCTTGAAGACGGTCTTCGTTCTCTTCGATTCGCTTAACCGGCACATACTCGGCTGCTACGGGGGCACGCGCGTGCCGACCCCGAATTACGACCGTCTGGCCGCGCGGACCCAGGTGTTCGACCGGCACTATGTCGGCTCCCTCCCCTGCATGCCGGCGCGGCGGGATCTGATGACCGGTCGGCTGACCTTCCTGCACCGGAGCTGGGGGCCGCTGGAGCCGTTCGACAACGCCTTTCCGGAGCTGCTGAAGGCCAAGGGTGTCCACACCCATCTGGTCACCGATCACTACCATTACTGGGAGGACGGCGGGGCCACCTACCACAACCGCTACTCCACCTTTGAGCTGGTGCGCGGGCAGGAAAGCGA
This sequence comes from Chelativorans petroleitrophicus, assembly GCF_025398195.1. Classification (GTDB taxonomy): domain Bacteria; phylum Pseudomonadota; class Alphaproteobacteria; order Rhizobiales; family Rhizobiaceae; genus Chelativorans; species Chelativorans petroleitrophicus. The sequence continues at coordinate 22,481 of NZ_JAODNV010000008.1, forward strand.
CCCATGGAAGGCGATGGTGCAGCCGGCCTGGGAGGAGCTCAGGCGGAAGTACCATGAACGGCAGACCGGGGCGAACGACCCGATCAGCAAATACGGGACGCACATCATCAACCGCGAGTTCATCCGGGAGGAGAAGGACTTCCCGTCGGTTCAGTGCTTCCGGCACGCTTTCGATTTTCTCGACCTCAACCGCGACAAGGACGACTGGTTCCTCCAGCTAGAGACTTTCGATCCGCATGAGCCTTTCTTCGCTCCGGACCGCTTCAAGGAGCCGTTCAAAACGGGCTGGAACGGACCCATCCGAGACTGGCCGCGCTATGGTCGGGTGGACGAACTGCCGCAGGAGGCCGACGAGCTGAGGGCCAACTACTATGCCACGGTGTCGCTGTGCGATTACCTGCTCGGCCAGTTGCTCGACTATTTCGATGCGCATGACCTCTGGAAGGACACGGCCCTGATCGTCACCACGGATCACGGCTTCCTGCTCGGAGAGCATGATTTCTGGGCCAAGAACCGCATGAACATGTATGAGGAGATCGCCCACATACCGCTGTTCATTCACGATCCGCGCAATCCGGGGAGCGGGCGTTCGAAGCGCCTCACCCAGACGATCGATCTCGGGCCCACCATCCTCGACCTCTTCGGCCTGGAGCCGCCCGCCGAGGCGGAAGGCCGGTCGCTGCTTCGCGAAGGCAGCCGCGAGGCCGTCATCTTCGGATATTTCGGCGGCGCGGTGAACGTCACCGACGGGCGCTACAGCTATCACCGCTTCCCGGTGGACCTGGAAAATCAGGAAATCTACCAATACACGGTGATGCCCAACCACATGAACCAACCCTTCTCGACGGAAGAGCTGTCCGCCGCGACGCTGGCGCCGCCCTTCAGCTGGACCAAGGGCGTGCCGCTTCTGAAAATCCCGGTCACGAACCGCTCGCCCATCTATTACAACTATGGGCCGGGCGCGCTTCTGGAGAGGGATACGCGCCTCTATGACCTCGAAAAGGATCCCCTGCAGGAAAATCCCATCAGGGATCCGGAAATCGAGGCGCGGATGATCGGCCTCATGCGCGAGCTGATGGAGCGCAACGAGGCGCCGCCGGAGGCGTTCAAGCGACTGGGGTTTGGTTCCGAGAGGTAGCCCCCTACCGTCATCCTGGCCATCTCTCCACCGTCATCCCAGCAACCTCCCTAACGTCATGCCGGCCGAGCGAAGCGAGAGCCGGGACCCAGGAAAGCGGTGGAGATGGCGCTGCTGGATGACGCTTTGAGCGCGGCGGCTTCCAGGACGACGGGAGGGAGCGTCGCTTGTCCCGCCTATCCTGCCTTGCTGTCGCGCTGGAAAATCCAGTCGTGGTCCGGGTGGTTCTTGAAGCGCCAGGCGCGGCGCGGGCCGGCCATGACGTTGAGATAGTACATCTCGTAGCCGTATGGCGCGCCGCAGGGGTGATGCCCGCGCGGGACGAGCACCACGTCGTGGTTCGACACCGCCATGGTTTCGTCGAGGCTGCCGTCCTCGGTGAAGACGCGCTGGAAGCCGAAGCCCTGAGGCGGGTTCAGCCGGTGATAGTAGCTTTCCTCCAGATAGGTCATATTGGGGAAGTCGTCCTCGTCATGCCGGTGCGGCGGATAGGACGACCAGTTGCCCTGCGGGGTATAGACCTCGGTGACAAGCAGGCTGTCGGCCACGTCCCGCTCTTCCATGGCGATATTGTGGATGTAGCGCGTGTTCGCGCCCTTGCCGCGCTCCATCAGCGAAATGCCGGCGGGTCCGATCACCTGCGCGGGATGCCCGCCCTTGCCGGGCGCGGAGCAGACCGCGAGCGTACAATCGGTCGTGGCTTTTGCCTTCCAGTGCGAGCCGTTCGGGACGTAGACCGCATGCGGCGGAATACGCTCGAAGACATCCATGCGCTCGCCCAGCTCGCCAAAGCTCCTGCCTTCGGCGGCGATCTCCGCCTTGCCCTCGACAAGAACGAGGATCACCTCGCGGTCGCCCGTCTCTTCCTGGGCGGTTTCGCCGGGTTTCAGGCGGTAGAGGCCAAAGCCGACATAGCTCCATCCGGCCGAGCGGGGCGTGATGTCATGCACCTTGCCGGCCGTACCGGCGGGCTTCACCAACAGGCTTGGCATGGTCTTTCCTACTCCGTCTTGCTGTCGCTTTCGGTGCGGGGCCTGTGGTCGAACAGAAAGCCCCAGATGCAGTAGAGGCCGAGCCCGGCAAAGAGCGTGCCCCAGAAGGGGTTGCCCATCACGAACTCGAACACGCCCCAGCCGAGGCAGACCGCGATGATGATGAGCCGCCGCCACAGGGGACGGAAGAACGGGTGATCAAGGTCGAAGAGCTTGTGCATTCGCTGACTATAGAGCGCGCTTACGCCCGGTCCAGCCCGACCGCCTTCGCCGTCTCCTTCAGCGCCTTCAGCCCCATAGACTGGTATTTCACCGGGTCGGCCTTCAGCGGGTCCTGCTCGGCCTCGATGACGAGCCAGCCCTGATAGCCCTTTTCCGCAGCCACCTTCAGTACGGGTTCGAACTCGACCCCGCCTTCCGGATCGCCCGGCACGGTGAAGACGCCGCGGCGCACACCTTCGAGGAAGGAGAGCCCCTCCTCCTCCACCTGCCTGCGGATCGCAGGGCGCACATTCTTCGCGTGCAGATGGCGAACGCGGTCCATATAGGCGCGCGCGAGCTCCACCGGGTCCGCACCGCCGAACCAGGCATGCCCCGTATCGAGCAGCAGCTTCGTGGCAGGCCCGGTGCCCGCCATCAGCCGGTCGATTTCCTCATGGGTCTGCACGACGGTGCCCATGTGGTGGTGATAGACGAGGTCGATGCCCTGCCCGGCGCAATATTCGGCGATTGCCTCGACTCCGGCGCAGAAGGCCGGCCAGCGGTCCTCCTCCAGCACCGGCTTGTCCCTGAGCGGCACCGCATCGTTGCCGTGGATGGCGTTCGAGGTCTCACACACGATGCAGACCTTGCAATCGTTCGCCTTCAGCATGTCGAGATGCGGCTGGATCGCCCGCTTCTCCGTCTCGATGTCGTTGACGAGCAGGTTGAGCGAATGCCAGCCGGAGACGAGGACAAGGTTGTGCCGCGAAAGCACCGTCCTCAGCTCCTTGCCGTCGGACGGCATCTTGTGGCCCTTCTCGATGCCGTTGAAACCGATCTCCGCCGCCTCGCGCAGGCACTGTTCCAGCGGAATATGCGCGCCGATGGTCTGGTCGTCGTCGTTGGACCAGGCGATGGGGTTGGTGCCGTAGCGGATCATTCAATTCCTCTCCTTGAGCGCGGCTTCATAAGCCTCGCGCGCCTGTCTCACTTCCTCTCGCTGCGACACCTCCGGCACGGCCACGTCCCACCAGTGGCCGCCGGCCTCCGTCGACGGATAGGGGTCGGTGTCGATGACGACCACGAACGGCCCGTCGGCCTCGCGCGCGCGGGCCAGCGCATCCTCCAGCTCGGCAATGGAGCCCGCCTTTTCGGCATGCGCGCCCATAGAGGCGGCGTGGGCGGCGAAGTCGATATGGGACGGATTCACGTGATGGGCGTGGTCGAGCAGGTTGTTGAACTCTGCGCCGCCGGTCGAGCGCTGCAGACGGTTGATGCAGCCGAAACCACGATTGTCCGTGATGACGACGGTGATCTTGATCCCCATCATCACCGCCGTGGCGAGCTCCGAATTCATCATCATGTAGGAGCCGTCGCCCAGCATCACGATCACGTCCCGGTCCGGCTCGGCCATCTTGATGCCGATGCCGCCCGCGATCTCGTAGCCCATGCAGGAATAGCCGTATTCCATGTGGTAGGAGCGCGGGCGACCCGCCTTCCAGAGCTTGTGCAACTCGCCCGGCATGGTGCCCGCAGCACACATGACGACGGTGTTTTCCCTCGCCGCGCGCTGCACGGCGCCGATCACCTGCATGTCCGTGGGAAGCGCATTGGTGTCCTTCGGTGCAGCGGTAACGGCATCAACGGCTGCGAACCACTCCGCCTTGAGCTGCGGTGCGGGCGCCTCCGCCCTGAAATCGCCAAGCGCGGCCGACAGCTCCTCAAGCCCGATCCGCGCATCGGCAATAAGCGGCTGGGCGCCGTGCTTGGTGCCGTCGAAGGGCTGCACGTTGAGCGCCAGGATCCTGCGCTCGGGATTGCGGAAGAGTGCCCAGGAGCCGGTGGTGAAATCCTGGAAGCGCGTGCCGACGCCGACAACGAGATCGGCCTCCGCCGCCACCTTGTTGGCGCTCGACGAACCGGTGACGCCGATCGGACCGAGATTGAGCGGATGATCCCAGGGCAGCGCAGACTTGCCCGCCTGCGTCTCGCCGACGGGGATCGAGTGCTTCTCGACGAAGGCTTTCAGCGCCTCGCAGGCCCCTGAATAATGCACGCCGCCGCCGGCAATGATCATCGGCTTCTTCGCCGCGCGGATGAGCTTTGCCGCCTCTTCCAGCTCGGCCGTGTCGGGCCGCGGGCGACGCTGGCGCCATACCCTGGGCTCGAAGAAGCTCTCGGGCCAGTCATAGGCCTCCGCCTGCACGTCCTGGCAGAAGGCGAGCGTCACGGGGCCGCATTCGGCCGGGTCGGTCATGACGCGGAAGGCGCGCGGCAGGGCAGTGAGAAGCTGCTCCGGCCGCATGATGCGGTCGAAATAGCGCGAGACGGGACGGAAGCAGTCGTTCGCGCTGATGGTGCCGTCGCCGAAATCCTCCACCTGCTGCAACACCGGGTCCGGTCCGCGATTGGCAAACACGTCGCCCGGCAGGAACAGCACCGGCAGGCGGTTCACATGCGCAAGGGCGGCCGCCGTCACCATGTTGGTCGCGCCGGGGCCGATGGAGGAGGTCACGGCCATCGCCCGCCTGCGGCAGAGCTGCTTGGCATAGGCGATCGCAGCGTGTGCCATCGACTGCTCGTTGTGGCCGCGATAGGTGGGCAGCTTGTCGCGAATGGCATAAAGCGCTTCGCCCAGGGCAGCCACATTGCCATGGCCGAAGATTGCCCAGACGCCGGCGATGAACGGCTCGCCATCCTCATTGAGCTGCGCCGCGATATAGCGCGTCGCGGCCTGGGCGGCGGTCAATCGGATCGTTTTCATGCAGCCCTCCCTGTCCTGGCTCTCGCACGGTCCCAGGTCTCACACAAGCTACGGTAATTCGCTGCCATTGTAGCAACTGCTTCCTCGTTGCTCATCTCGCCTTTCAACCAGCGGCGCGCGGCCTCGGCGAAGATGGTCCGGCCGACGGCGAAGCCTTTAACCAGATCGAACCCGGCGGCCACCTCGAAGCTCTTTTCAAGCTCCGGCGCGGGGGCGTCGAGGCCCAGAAGCACGATTCCCCGGCAATAGGGATCGTTGCGCATGATCGCCTCGCAGGCATTTGCCCATGCCTTTTCCGAGGTCATCGGCTCCAGCTTCCACCAGTCGGGATAGACGCCGATCTCGTAGAAACGTTCGATGACGGCGGCAGTACTCCCGTCATCCACCGGGCGCACCTTTGACGGGATGATCTCCAGCAGCATCTCAAGCCGGTTGCGGCGGGCGGCGGCAAAGAGGCGCTTCACCACATCCTCCTGCCGCTCCTTCATATCCGCATCGTCGTCGGGGTGGTAGAAACACAGCACCTTGACCACATGCTCAAGCGGCCATTCGACCAGGCCGCCGAAGTCTGGTCCGAGATCGGGCTCGAGCTTCAACGGGCGGGAACCCGGCAGTTCCACGGGGCGGCCGATCCACAGACCGCTGCCGGCCGCGCGAAAAAGCGCCTCGCGGCCGAGCCGGCTGTCGCAAAGGATGCCGTAGCCGTGCCGGCCGGCAGCTACCTGGCGGGCGGCTTCGAGGCAGAGAACCTTAAAATCGCCTATGCGCTCGTACGGAACGCCGGCCTCGTCCGCCATCTGCTCGAGCTGCATGCGGTGGTCGAAGGCAAAGACGCGCATCTGGGACCAATCGCCCTTGCGGTTGGTCGCCCAGTGCACCTGTTCCAGCGCGTTGTCCTTGCGCAGCGCCCGGTTCCTGATGCCGGTGCGGAAGAAATACTGCAGCTCCTCCCAGGAGGGATAGGAAGGCGTGCAGCCATGGCGCGAGACGGCGAAGGCGCCGCAGGCATTGGCGTATTTCAGTGTTGTCGGCCAATCCTCGCCGGAAAGCCATCCCTTGAGCAATCCAGCCATGAAGCCGTCGCCTGCGCCTAGCACGTTGAAGACCTCGATGGGGAAGTGCTCGCCCATAATCCCTTCGTCGAGCGTGCCGGGGATTTCGCCCGTGAAGGCGGATGCGCCCATGGGCCCGCGCTTGCAGACCAGAACGGCATCGGTGAGTTTACGCACCGCGCGCAGCGCCTCGATCGTATCGGTCGAGCCGCCGGCGATGTGAAACTCCTCCTCGGTTCCGACGATCAGGTCGAAGAGCGGCAGCGTCTTCTGCAGCTTCGCCGTCACCCGTTCAGATTCGACGTAGCGGCTTTCGCCCGCGCCATGCCCGGCAAGGCCCCAGAGATTGGGCCGGTAGTCGATGTCAAGTGCGGTCTTCGCGCCGCTCTCACGCGCAAGCCGGAGCGCCTTGAGCACCGCCGCCTCGGTGCGCGGATGGGAAAGGTGGGTTCCCGTCGCGCACACGCAGCGCGCCTCAGCGATGAAGGCCGGGTCGATGTCGTCTTCGCACAACGCCATGTCGGCGCAGTTCTCGCGATAGAAGATGAGCGGAAACTGCTCCTGATCCCGAATGCCGAGGAGGACCAGCGCGGTGAGCCGTTCCGGATCGGTCTTCACGCCGCGCACGTCCACGCCCTCGCGCTGCAATTCCTCGCGGATGAAGCGGCCCATGTGTTCATCGCCCACGCGCGTGATCAGCGCCGATTTCAGCCCGAGTCGTGCGGCACCCGCGGCGATATTGGTGGGCGAGCCGCCGATATATTTGTTGAAGGAGGCCATATCCTCCAGCCGCCCCCCCACCTGCGCGCCGTAAAGATCGATCGATGAACGGCCGATGGTGATGACGTCGAGCGGTTTTTTCACCTTTCTCCTCCTCGACACGGATACAGGTTCGGGCAAGCGCCGCCCGGAAGCCGCATTTCCCTCAACGTCCCGCACAACCCCGGCGCAACCGGGATTCATCCGGAGTCCGTTTCAGGCATCAACGTTCAGGTGGCGCCAGCAGCCTTCCGCAATGGCGCTCCGGCGCGTGGGACGGTGCCCGCACTTTCATGGAAGATATGTTCCATATTTGGTGCAAGATCAATCAGGAAATTCCATTCCGCCGCTTTTTGACCGCCATTCCGACTGCCACGGCCAGCGCCATGGAAAGCGAAAGCGTTGCGGAAAGAGAGCGGAAATTCCCGAAATCCGCCTCCTGAACCGTAAGCAGCAGTGGGGTGACCGGCCGCAGGGGTCCGGCGAGCGAGTCAGTAATGGCGACAACGCCCGCCCCGGCACGGCGCCCCGCCTCCGCCAGTTCCACCGTCTCGCTCGAATAGGGCGTGAAGGTGATGGCGATGACGGCGTCATCCTTCCGGATGGCCCGGCGGCTATCGAGATTTCCCACGCTGTCATGCAGCATGCAGGGCACCCCCATTTTCTCGAACGCATAGGCCAGATAGGATGCGACCGAAAACGCCCGGCGCATGCCGGCGATGTGCACCATCTTCGCCCTCGACAGGGTCCTGATTGCCGCATCGAATGTCTGCGGATCGATGGTCTTGGCGAGATTTTCGAGGGAGAGGCGCCCTGCCTCGATGAACTCCGCCAGAAGCGCGGAGGAGCTTCCTCCGCTGCTTTGCCGCAGCTTTTCCAGCCGCGTGGCATAGTCCGGCCAATGCTGCGTATAGGCATTGCGGAACAGCCGCTGCATTTGCGAATAGCCGGAAAAGCCGAGCACCTGGCAAAAGCGCATGAAAGCCGAGGGCTGCACGCCCGCGGCCTCCGCCATTTCGGCCACGGTGGAGACGGCGACACGATCGGGATTCGCCGTCACATAATCCGCGCACTGTTTGAGCCGCTTCGGAAGCCCATCGGAAAGAGCCAAGATGCGGTCAAGCAATTCTTCAATGGTGGCCGGAGCCGACGTCGCATCCATGTGCGGTCTTTCCTGCTTGACAATTCAATGGATCGGACCCTAACGCCTTTGGAATAAAAATTCCACCGCGGCGACCATGTGGAGCGTTTGGGATGGACGGGATCGGAATCGGCCTCATCGGCACAGGCTTCATGGGCAAGGCGCATGCGCTGGCCTACCGCGCCGCAAGAGCAGTGCTGGGCGATGTGCCTCCGGCGCGGCTCGAACTTCTGTGCGAGGTGCCGGCGGACAAGGCCCGCGCCATGGCGGATCAGTTCGGCTTTGCCCGGTCAACCGACGATTGGCGCGCGCTGGTCAACGATCCCAAGGTGGATATCGTCTCGATCACCACCCCCAACCGGCTGCACAAGGAGATTGCCCTTGCCGCCATTGCGGCCGGCAAGCACGTGCATTGCGAAAAACCGATGGGCATGACGCTCGCCGAGGCCAAGGAAATGGCCGCTGCGGCTGCTGCCGCCGGCGTGAAGACCATCGTCGGCTACAACTACATCAAGAATCCCGCTTTCCAGCATGCCTGCCGGCTGATCCGCGATGGGGCGATCGGCCGCCCGATCCACTTCCGCGGCTGGGTGGACGAGGACTACCAGGCCGATCCGAACCTGCCCTGGACGTGGCGCGCCCGGCTGGAAGAAGCGGGTCTCGGCGCGCTGGGCGATCTCGGCTGCCATCTCGTCTCCATGGCCTACGGGCTCATGGGCCCGATCGAGAGCCTGATCGCCGATATGCAGACCGTGCATGAAACGCGCGCCCTGCCCGACGGCAGCGAACGCAAGAAGGTGGAGAACGAGGACGTGGCAACGGCGCTCGTCCGCTTTGCGAACGGCGCGCAGGGTTCGCTCGCGGCCTCCCGCACCGCCTGGGGCCGCAAGAGCAAGCTTGCCTGGGAGGTTCACGGCACCAAGGGCATGCTCGTCTTTGACCAGGAGCGCATGAACGAGCTGCATCTTTATCAGAACGAGGGTGAGCGGGCGCTTCAGGGCTTTAAGACGATCCTGACCGGCCCGGATCACCCGCCCTACGGGCTCTTCTGCCCGGCACCCGGCCACCAGCTCGGCTTCAACGATCTGAAGGTGCTGGAAGCCGGGGCCTTCCTGCGCTGGGTGGGCGGCGGCGGGAAGTCATCGCCCGACTTTTCCGAGGCGCTGGAGTTCGAGAAGGTCATCCACGCGATGGCGGCTTCTGCGCGCGAGGGGAGGAGGGTGTCCGTGCAAGATCAGGCTGGCTGAACGATTACCCCTCACTTGCGTTTTCCAAGCACTTGCTCAGGGAAACGCTTTCTTCCACCAGAGGAGAGATTGCATCAGCGCCGCTTGCCAATCGCAAACACCAACGAATTGCGAAAAGGCCTATGCCGGTTTTTCTCTCCCCTGCGGGAGAGAAAACGATTTCAATATCTTAGAGAAGCTAAGTGTTAGAAATCGCAAGTGACGAGGCCTCATCTACCGCTCGGGCGGGGAACGGTCATCTCCGCCCTTCCGCTTAGATCGCGCGCTTTTAGAGCGGGGGTCTACCCCATCACCTCCGCGACCTTTACGGCCCTGCCCTCGCGGATGGACAGATACGCCGCATCCGCCAGCGCAAGCGCTCTGAGCCCATCCTGGCCGGAGGGCGATGCCGGTTTGCCAGTCGCGAGCGCCGCGATGAACGTCGCGATTTCGGCCGCATAGGCTTCCGTGTAGCGCGTCATGAAAAAGTCGTGCAGCGGGGGCTTTGTATAGCCGGCGCTCGTTGCAATCTCGATGGATACGGGCCGCTGGTTTTCGGCGGCCACCGCGCCCGCCGAACCGTGCACCTCAATGCGCTGGTCGTAGCCGTAGGTCGCCCTGCGCGAATTCGAAATGGAGCAATGCCTGCCCGACGGCGTGGTGAGAATCACCGACACGCTGTCGTGATCCCCGGCCTTGGCGATCTCCGGATCGATCAGAACCGAAGCGGTGGCAAACACGGTGTCGGGCTCCTCTCCGAGCAGGAAGCGTGCCATGTCGAAGTCGTGGATCGTCATGTCGCGCAGGATGCCGCCCGACGACCGGATGTAGCTCACAGGCGGAGGGCCGGGGTCGCGCGAGACGATTTGCACCATCTCCACGGCCCCGATCTTCCCCTCTGTTATGGCCGTATGCACGGCCTTGAAATGCGGATCGAAGCGACGGTTGAAGCCGACCATCAGCGTGGCGCCGGTTTCCTCGACCACCTTCAGGCAGGCCTTCACTCGCTGCAGATCAAGATCGATCGGCTTTTCGCAGAAAATTGCCTTGCCGGCGCGCGCGAAGCGCTCGATCAGATCGGCATGGGTATCGGTCGGCGTGCAGATCACCACTGCGTCGATGTCGCCCGATCTCTCGATGTCCTCGATCGAGCGGACCTCGCAGCCATACTTCGCGGCGAGCTCCGTCGCGGCCGCTTCCACGGCGTCCGCCACCGTAACGAGCCGAGCATCGGCGTTGGAGGTGATTGCCTTGGCATGGACCTTGCCGATGCGCCCCGCGCCCAGAAGGGCAAATTTGACTGTCATGTCGTTGTCTTTCGTTCCTGAGTGGTTATCCGCGCGCCTGCCATCCTATTCGGGATATGCACCGGCGACATTCTGATCGCAATCGATGAGCGCGCCCGTCATGACGCCGGAGCGCGGAGAAAGAAGATAGGCCACGAGCGGCGCTACCTCGGTGGGCTTCACGAGCTGTCCGAAGGGTTGGCGGGCTTCGGCCTCGGCCAGCCAGTTGTCGGAAGCGCCGTGGAACCGTTTCTGCGTCGCGTCCTCACCCGGCGTGTCCATCCAGCCGCAGGCGATGCCGTTGCAGCGGATGCGGTCCTTGCGGAAGGCCTGCGCCGTGTTGCGCGTGATATTGGCAAGAGCGGCTTTGGATGCCGAATAGGGCGCCAGATAGGATTGCCCGCAATGCATTGACATCGACAGGATGTTGACGATGGAGGCGGGCCTGCCCTCCGCCTTCACATGGCGCACGAAGGCCTGCATGGTGAAGAAGGGCCCCCGCGCGTTGGTGTCCATCAGCCTGGCCCAGATTTCCTGTGTAGTATCAAGCAGGCCTCCGCGGTCGCAGCATGCAGCCGCGTTGACGAGACCGTTCAGGGAGCCGATGCGTTTCACCGCCTCCTCAATCAGCCCGATGCAATCGCCGATCTCGGCGATATCGGCCCGTACGAATTCCACGCGCGCGCCGGACCGGGAGAGCTCGGCGGCCGCGGCTTCTCCCTTGGCCTCATCCCGCCCGGAGATCACGAGCGCGCTACAGCCCTCATCGAGGAGTTGCCGGGCTATCGCCAGGCCCAGCCCCTGCGTTCCTCCAACGATGACGGCGCGCGTGGCGGAATTCGGCATTCTTTCCTCCGGCCCGTTCGAGCGGGCTCTAAACCGTGCCCCCGAGGGAGCTTTGAAGCTCGGCAAGTTCGGCGCCGCCGGCCATCATGTCCTGCAGCTCCTCGGTCGAAATCTCGCCCCGCTTCGCGGTGCCGAGCGTCTTGCCGCGATTGAGCACGGTGAAGCGGTCACCCACGGCCATGGCGTGGCGGACATTGTGCGTAATGAAGACAATGCCGACGCCAGTCTTGCGCACCCGGTCAATCGTCGCAAGCACGTTCGAGGTCTGGCGCACGCCGAGCGCCGATGTCGGCTCGTCGAGGATCAGAACGCGGGCGCCGAAATAGACGGCGCGGGCGATCGCCACCGTCTGCCGCTCGCCGCCCGAAAGCGTGCCCACCGCCTGATCCGGCTCGCGCAGATGGATGCCCATCCTGCGCATCTCCTCCATCGTGACGGCGTTGGCCGTCTTGAAGTCGAAGAAGCTGAACGGCCCGATGCGCTTTTTCGGCTCCCGACCCATCCAGAAATTGCGCGTGACCGACATCAGCGGAATCATCGCCAGGTCCTGATAGACGGTGGCGATGCCCATCTCCATGGCGTCGCGCGGACTTTCGAAAACCACCTCCTTCCCGTCCACGCGGATCGTGCCCCTGGTGGGCTTGTGAACGCCAGACATGGTCTTGATGAAAGTGGATTTGCCCGCGCCGTTGTCGCCCAGCAGGCAGTGGCACTCGCCAGGCAATACCGACAGTGAAACGCCGGCGAGCGCGATGACGGAGCCGAAATGCTTTTCGATGTCGATGAGTTCGATCAGCGGTGTGTCGGCCATCTCAGCGCTCCCCCGTGATCAGGCGGCGGATATAGGTGTTGAGAACGACGGCGAGCAGCAGGATGATGCCAAGGAAAACGCGGAAAAGCGAGCTTTCCACGCCAGCGAAGAACAGGCCCTGCTGGACGACGCCGAAGATCAGCGCACCGAGCGCGGCACCGATGACCGAGCCGTAGCCGCCGGTCAGCAGCGCGCCGCCAATGACCACCGCGATGATGGCCTCGAATTCCTTCAGAAGGCCGCGGTCGGCCGCCGCCGAGCCGAACTCCATCACCTGGCAAGTGGCGAAGACCGTGGCGCAGAAGGCCGTCAACATGAACATGAGGATCTTCACCCGGTTGACCGGCACGCCGACATTGCGCGCCGCCTGCGCATCACCGCCGGAAGCAAAGATCCAGTTTCCGAACTGGGTTTTGGTGAGCAGAATGTGCCCGAAGATGATGAAGGCGAGGGCCCAGACCATCAGCATCGGAATCCCGTCGACCACGGGCTGGCCGGCTCTGACGCCGCCGGCATAGGTCTGGATGACGCCTGCCTCGCCCAGCCAGGTGAACAGGCCCTTGAGAATCTTGCCGCCGAAGAGCGGGGCGAGCCAGTCGCCTTCCGCAGCCTCCCTCACCCCGCCGATGATGGTCTGCCGCGTGGTGGCGATGGAAAAATAGATGGTAAGGCCGCGCAGGATATAGAGCGAGGCAAGCGTGACGATGAAGGAGGGAAGCCTGGTCGTAATGACGATGTAGCCGTTAAGGGCGCCGATCGCCAAGGCGACGGCGAAGGCCATTAGAATGGACGCCCACATCGGCCAGCCGTAGTGGACCGATAGAAGCGCGATCACAATGCCGGAAAATCCGATCATGGAGCCGACCGACAGGTCGAACTCGCCCGCGATCATCAGGAGGCAGGCGCCGACGGCGATGATGGCGAACTGGGCCGAAACGACACCCCAGTTCATCACGCCTTCGGCGGAGAACATTCCGGTATCGCCGGCTGCGAAGGCAAAATAGATGAAGACAGCGATGGCACCGCATATGGCGCCGAGTTCGGGCCGGACCATCGCCTTGCGAAGTTTTGACACGCGTTTGACGCGCTCGTCCTCACCCGGCTGAGCGGCCATGTTGTTTGCCTCGATACCTTGGGACATCGAACACTTCTCCCTTGGCCTGCGAGTCTGCGCCATGCTGTGACCAGATCCGGAACCCCGCACCGGCGCTGAGCAGGCCAGCGCCGGTCGCCCGGAAGATCAACGAGAAGGGCGGCTAACGCCGCCCCAGTCTCAGCGGTATTCGCCCGCGAGCTCCTCCACCTGCGTGATGTTGTCGGCGGTGACGAAGCCCGGGCCGGAGTTGATCGAATTGGCCGGGATCACGCCATAGCGCGCATAGTTGGTCAGAAGCACGATCGGGAGATAGCCCTGCAGATAGGGCTGCTGATCGATGGCGAAATTGATGATGCCTTCCTTGATGCCGGCCGAGATGCCTGCCGACAGGTCGAACGTGCCAAAGAAGACCTGGCCCGCCATGCCGTTTTCCTTGAGCGCCTCGATGGTGGGCTCGGCGGAGTTGGGGCCGAGGCTGAGGATGCCGTCCGTGTCCGGATTGGCGCGCAGATAGGCAAGCACCTTGTTCTTGATTTCCGCCGGGTCGATGCCGGAGTCGATCATCTGGCTGCCAAGTTCGACGCCCAGCGCGTCGGCAAAGCCCTGGCAGCGCTCAACGGAGGCGGGGTTGGTGATGTAGTGGTTGACGCAAAGGAACTTGGTGACGCCAGCCTCCTTCGCACGTTCGCCCGCGCCGAAGCCCGCGTCATATTCCGGCTGGCCGATATGCAGGAGAGCGCCGAGCTCCTTCGACTGCTCGACCGTGCCGGAGTTTACCGTGATAACGGGAATGCCCCTGTCGACGGCGGAGGTGATCGGCCCTTTCAGCACGTCGAAATCGGCGATGGACGTGATGATGCCGTCAGGGTTGGTAGCCGCCGCCTGCTCGATGATGCGGGCCATGTCCGCAAGATCGCCCGTCGGCGGGTTGCGGTATTCGACCTCAACGCCCATCTGCTCGCTAGCAACCGTCAGCGCGTTCTTTATGGTGTTCCACCACGTATCGGAATCCGGGGCGTGGCTGACGAAGACGAACCGCTCGCCTTCCGCCGACGCGCCAGTGATCGCGCCGAGCGATGCGCCAATGGCCAACGCAGCCGCGGCAACGGATTTCAGAATCGCATTCATTTGACTGCTCCTCCACAGGACGGGTGTCCGGTTTCAACCTTATTGTTCCGGAGCCCCCAAAGGGACACGAGCTTTCGCGATGACCTGCCCCTGTACGGAACCGCCCCACAGCGGCTGTTCCTGACGAAAACAATAATGGAATGCAGACATCATAAAAAGCTCAATATGAAATTTCTATTCCATTTCCGGGCCGCTCGTCAAGGCGGATCGTCCCCGTGGCTGGCAGGGTGAAGCCCGCGTCTGCGTGGAGGGTTACCCTATCTCGATCTCGCACCAGTGGCTGTAGGGCTTCTCCGGCATGATCACGGACGATGGAAAGTGCGGGTGGTTGATGGCGTCGGGGAAGTTCTGGTCCTCAAGACACAGCCCGCCGAAACGCGGATAGCGATGCCCGGCAAGCCCCGGAACGGGAATGTTCATCTTGCCGCCGGTATACAGCTGAAGCCCCGGCTGATCCGTCTTCAGCCTGAGGGTCAGGGAGCCGTCCGGCGCCGTTACGGTCGCCACAGGCTCGGAGAGGTTGCGCCCCTCTGCAAGAACCAGATTGATGTCATAATCGACCGGGTTGCCGTTTTCGTCCTGCAGCTGACGCGGCGTGCGCAGGTCATAGCGGGTGCCGGCCACAGGCGCGATCTCGCCTGTCGGGATAAGTCCCTCGCCTAGCACGGTATAGGCATCGGCATTCACCTCTATCCGGTGGTCGCGCACATCGCCTTCGCCCGCCAGGTTGAAGTAGTTGTGCTGAACAATGTTGACGGGCGTCGGCTTGTCCGTCTCGGCGCAAAAGTCGATGCGCAGGGTGTTTCCGGAAAGCCGGTAGGTGACGGCGATATCGAGCCGGCCCGGATAGCCCATTTCGCCGTCGGGGCTCGTCAGCCGCAGGCGCACGGCATTTGCCGAAAGCACCTCCATGTTCCACAGCTGCCTGCCGATACCTCTTGGCCCGCCGTGAAGCTGGTTGGGACCCTCGTTGGCGACGAGCCGGTATTCCCGCCCGTCAAGCGCGAAGCGGGCGCCGCCGATGCGGTTCGCAACGCGCCCGCAGATCGCGCCGAAATAGGGGCTATGGGCGGGATAGTGCTCGAACCGGTCAAAGCCGAGCACGACATGCCGCACGCCGCCGGTCACCGGAACCTGCCAGTCACGCAGGACAGCGCCGTAATTCATGACGGCGATCCGAACGCCGGTCTCGCTCTCAAGCACCGCCTCGAGCACGTCACGGCCTTCAAAGGTGCCGATCTTTTCAGGCGCGCTTGCCATGGTCTTCCTCGCGTCCGAACTGCCCACTATACGGATGGGGAATCGGGGAGAAATCCGCTGGCGTCAATGCTCTTCGTAGCGTTTACCGCCTCATCGTGCGGCTTCGACCCGCCACGCCCTGTTGCCTGAGGGCGTGGGGAAAGGCGCGGTGTCCGGTCACTGCGGTTCCTCTCCTCTGTGGCAGGGCGATTGCATATGGCTGCTGCCGCCCTTTCGCCCCCGCTCCGTCTCGGCTTCGCCTCGACACCTCTCCCCCACCTGGGTGGGGGAGAGGAAGGGTGGCCAGGATCTGCATCGCTGCCAGTCACAGCCGTTGGTGGTTTGCAAATGTAGCGGTGCAGGGTCCCGTTCTCAGAGGCTGTCGAGCCGCGTCCAGGCCGCATCCTTGTTCGAGGACGTCACGCAAGCCTGGATAAAGCGCATGCCCTCAAGTCCATCCTCCACCGTGGGCAGCAGGTGGTTCTCGGGCAGGCTGCCGCCGTCGCGAAGGGCGCGGATGGCTCCCGCCGCTTCCGTGTAAAGCGTGGCGAACGCCTCCAGATAGCCCTCCGGATGGCCGCTCGGGATACGGGTAACGCTTGCCGCGGCCTGGTTCGCGCCCGCGCCACCCCGGGTGATCAGCCGCTTCGGCTCCCCAAGCGGGGTGTACCAGAGATAGTTCGGATCGGCCTGAACCCATTCCAGCCCGCCCTTGGTGCCATAGACCCTGAGCTTCAGCCCATTTTCGTTGCCCGGGGCCACCTGGCTTACCCAGATCGTGCCTTTGGCGCGCCGGCCGTTGCGTTCGGCAAAGCGCAGCATGACATGAGCGTTGTCATCGAGTTGCCGGCCCGGCACAAAGCGGTCCAGATCAGCGGCAACACTTTCGGCGTGAAGCCCCGTCACGAAGGTGATGAGCTGATAGGCATGAGTGCCGATGTCGCCCGTCGCGCCGCCCACGCCCGACCGGGCCGGGTCCGTGCGCCAGGAGGCCTGCTTGTTGCCGGATTGTTCGAGCGGCTCCGACAACCAGTCCTGGGGATACTCCGCCTGGGCAAGGATAATGTCGCCCAGAACGCCCTCCTGCACCATCTGGCGCGCCTGGCGGATCATCGGATAGCCCGAATAGTTGTGGGTGAGCACGAAGAGCCTGCCGCTCTTGCGCACGGTCTCCACCAACGCCTTGGCGTCCTCCAGGCTGGAAGTCAGCGGCTTGTCGCAGATCACATGAATGCCGGCTTCAAGGAAGGCCTTGGCCGCCGGATAATGCATGTGGTTCGGGGTGACGATGCTGACGGCCTCGATACCGTCGGGCCTTGCAGATTCAGCCCGCGCCATCTCCTCGAAGCTGCCATAGGAGCGGTCGGGATCGAGGCCGAGCTCGGCGGCAGAAGCCCGCGCGCGCTCGGGATCGGAGGAAAGGGCGCCGGCAACCAGCACATAATGCCCGTCGAGGCGTGCCGCCATGCGGTGGACGGCGGCGATGAAGGCGCCCTGCCCGCCGCCCACCATGCCTAGGCGGATGGGTCTTGCAACAGGCGCCGTTGCGGATGCGGAAACCATTTTTCCTTTCTCCCTTATCCGATGCCCATCATCTTGCGGAGCTGGTCGCGGTCTGTCGCCCCGCCGGCAAAGTCATCGAAGGCCTTCTCGGTCACCCGGATGATGTGATTGGCGATGAAGGGTGCGCCTTCCGCCGCCCCCTGCTCCGGATGCTTGAGACAGCATTCCCATTCGAGAACGGCCCAGGAATCGTAGTCATACTGGGCAAGCTTCGAGAAGATGCTCGTGAAATCCACCTGGCCATCACCCAGTGAGCGGAACCGGCCGGCCCGCTTTACCCAGGGCTGATAGCCCGAATAGACACCCTGCCGGCCATCCGGGTTGAACTCGGCGTCCTTCACGTGGAAGGCCGAGATGCGCTCGTGGTAGATATCGATGAAGGCCAGATAATCGAGCTGCTGCAGCAGGAAATGAGACGGGTCGTAGTTGATCATGCAGCGCTTGTGATTGCCGACCTTCTCCAGGAACATTTCGAAGGTAGCGCCGTCGAACAGGTCCTCTCCCGGATGCAGCTCGAAGGCGATGTCCACGCCCTGATCCTCATAGGCATCGAGAATGAGCTTCCAGCGACGGGCAAGTTCGCTGAAAGCTTCCTCGATCAAGCCATCCGGGCGCTGCGGCCAGGGATAGAGATAGGGGAAGGCGAGCGCGCCGGAGAACGAGACGGTGACATCCTTGCCCAGATTGCGTGAAGCCTTCGCCGCCAGAAGCATGTTCTCCACGGCCCATTCCTGGCGCGCCTTGGGATTGCCGCGCACGCTCTCGGGCGCAAAGCCGTCGAAGGGAAAATCGTAGGCGGGATGGACGGCGACGAGCTGACCGATCAGATGGGTGGAAAGCTCAGTGATCTCGACGCCCGCCTCCCGGCAGATGCCTTGCACCTCGTCGCAATAGTCCTTTGACTCGGCTGCTTTCTTAAGGTCGAACAGGCGGCCGTCCCAGGACGGCACCTGGATGCCCTTGTAGCCATGACCGGCCGCCCACCGGGCAATGTTTGGCAGCGTATTGTAGGGCGCTTCGTCACCGGCGAACTGCGCCAGAAAAATCGCCGGTCCCTTCATCGTCTTAGGCATTTCCTACCTCCCTCCTTGGTTTGTCTGCCGAAGAGGCGTCTTCTCCTCCCGCTCCATGGGTCCCATCCTACACAAGAGCGGGCTTCGCCTCATCCGGCAATTCTCTTTGCTGTACCTAATCATCATCCGAACTCCGGAATATACGTGAAACGGGTGAAGTCGGCGGCGCGGCCGCTGCCGCTGATATCGAAACACATCATGCCGACGAAGGTGCCGGTGAAGGAGCCGTGCGCGCCGCGGCCCGCCTCGTCCGATGTTATCCCGGCATCCAGAACGGGGCCGATCGGCTGCCAGTCGCCACCGGTGCTGTAGAAAAACTGCTGCTCGGCTTCCTTCACTTCCACCGCGAGCTTCACCGGCCTGTCGTCCGGCAAGGGCTGCGGGGCGGTGAGCGGGAAGGAGAGCCGACCGTCCGGCCATTCGCCGGGGCAGCTCAAGATGGTGAGGCAGCGCCCCACCGTCTCGTGCCAAGTGACCGCGAGGAAGTGGAATTTGTGGCGGTTGTAATAGGTCGTTAGTCCCGCCGCCTGCTGGAAGGTGGCAGGGCTGAAGATGACCTCCGTTTCCGCGCGGTAGCGGTGATGCTCCTGCCTACGCGCCACCAGCGCCTGCTCGAACCAGCTGCCGATGGACTCGCGGCCGAAAATGCGAAGCGCGGAGCCGGTTAGCGTGAAGATTCGCTCGGGATATGGCGTGCGCAGCCACTGGAATTCCGCAGGAAGGCTCGCACCCTTGAAGACGTGCTCGACCGCCTGTGGCGGCGCAGGCTCCACGTCAAAGGGTGCGGGCACATGCACCTGCGGCACCGGGCTGCCGCTTTCGGGATAAAGCCAGCCATCCTCCTTCCACACGCATTTCTGGATCGCCGTTTCGCGCCCGAGCGGCGAACGGCGCGTGCCAGGCAGCGGGCGGGAGCAGAGATGCGTGTGATAGACCTGCCCGTCGGGCGTCTCCACGATCTGGCCGTGACCGGCGCGCTGCAACGGCGCATCGGGCGTATCCTTGGACGTAAAGAGATGCACGTTCGGGTGCAGCTCGTAGGGGCCGTCGATGCGGCGGGAACGCGCCATGGTGACGGCGTGCTCATAGGCGGTGCCGCCCTCGGCCACGGTCAGGTAGTACCAGCCATCGCGCTTATAAAGATGCGGCCCCTCGACAAGGCCCAGAGGGCTTCCGGCGAAGATGTTCTTCGCCTCGCCGATAAGCCTTCGCGCCTTTGGGTCGTATTCCTGCAGGAGGATGCCCGCGAAAGCGGGGCTCTTGGGATTGCCGCCGACGGATTCGCTGCGGTGGTTCCAGAGCATGTTGAGGAACCACTTTCGCCCGTCGTCATCGTGGAAGAGGGATGGGTCGAAGCCGGAGGAATTGACATAGACGGGATCGGACCATGGCCCTTCGATGGACGGCGCGGTGACGATGTAGTTGTGCGCGTCCTTGAAGTTGCCGTCGTAGCGTTTGACGTCCGTATAGACGAGCCAGAACAGCCCGTCGGCATAGGAAAGGCATGGCGCCCATATGCCGCAGGAATCGGGATTGCCACGCATGTCGAGCTGGCTTGCCCGGTCGAGCGGACGCTTGACGAGCCGCCAGTTCACCAGATCGCGCGAGTGGTGGATCTGCACGCCCGGATACCACTCGAAGGTGGAGGTGGCGATGTAATAGTCCTCGCCCACGCGGCAAATGGAGGGATCGGGATTGAAGCCCGGCAGGATGGGGTTGACGATCATGGCTCGCAACTCCGCGTACCTGAAGTCGGCATCTGAGGGCACCGCCTCAGGGCGGCGATATTTCCAATCCCCTCCCCTCGCGGAGCGGTGACATTTACACGTCTTTCCGAAGCCAGGGCGGTGAACATGCGCAGGCGCACATGACGGGCGCCATTCCTCTCCCCCACACGAGTGGGGGAGAGATGGCGAGGCGAAGCCGAGCCGGTGAGGGGGAATTTTGTGGCGTCGCCCTCCATTCGGGCAAATTCCGTTGCTGCCCGGCGCCATCGGCTCACCAAAACCGCTGCGCTGCAAGCTCCCTCACCGTCTCGCGCTGCGCGCGAGCCGCCTCTCCCCCGCAAGCGGGGGAGAAGAATGGTACCCGCTGCTTCAAGCGGAAGGCGTGCCGCGGTCATTTGGGCCTTCGCGCTCATTACCGCTTCGGCCCCTTGCGCTCCGCGGAGGCGGCCCAGAGGTTGATGTCCGCCTCGCGGGCATAGACGTCGATTTCCGCAAGCTCCTCGTCGGTGAAATCAAGCCGGCTCAGGCCCCGCACGATCTCCTCCACCTGTTCCGGCCTGCTGGCGCCGATCAGGGCGGAGGTCACCCGCCCGCCGCGCAGCACCCAAGCCACCGCCATCTGAGCCAGGGTCTGGCCGCGACGCTTTGCGATCTCGTTGAGGGCGCGGATGTTCTCCAGCGTGTTCTCGTTGAGAAACTCCTTCCTCAGCGACTTGCCCTGCGCGGCGCGGCTATCCTGCGGGATGCCGCCGAGATACTTGTCGGTCAGCATGCCCTGCGCCAGCGGCGAGAAGACGATGGAGCCGATGCCGAGCTCCTCCAGCGTATCGAGGAGACCATCTTCCTCCACCCAGCGGTTGATCATCGAATAGCTCGGCTGGTGGATGAGACAGGGCGTGCCGAGCTCCTTCAGGATCGCCGCCGCCTCGCGCGTCCGCTGCGAATTGTAGGAGGAGATGCCCACATAGAGCGCCCGGCCGGACCGCACTATGTGGTCGAGCGCCATCATCGTCTCTTCGAGCGGCGTTTGGGGATCAAAGCGGTGGGAATAGAAGATGTCCACATAGTCGAGACCCAGCCGCTTCAGGCTCTGGTCGCAGCTCGCAATCAGATATTTCCGGCTGCCCCATTCCCCATAAGGGCCGGACCACATCAGGTAGCCCGCTTTGGAAGAAATGATCAGCTCGTCGCGATGCCCGGCAAAGTCCTCGCGCAGGATCTTGCCGAAGGCCTCTTCCGCCGAGCCCGGCGGAGGACCATAATTGTTGGCGAGATCGAAGTGGGTGATGCCGAGATCGAAGGCCTTGCGGCAGATCGCCCGCTTCCTCTCATGCGGGAAATCCTCACCGAAATTGTGCCAAAGGCCGAGCGAGACGGCCGGCAGCTTCAGGCCGGAGCGCCCGCAGCGCCGGTACTGCATGTTCTGATAGCGGTCGTCCGCTGGTTTCCAGCTCATGCCGGCACCTTTTCTTCGGCGAGCAGTCCGCGCGCCGCCTCAACATCGAGCGGCGACGGGCGCTCGCAGGTGGTGGTGAGTTCAACGAAGCTGCCCGTCTCCGCCGATTTCAGAATTGAGGTCATCACGTCGACGGCGTGCAGCGACATCTCCAGCGAGCAGCGGTGCGGGCGCCCCTCGAGAATGGCCAGGGCCATGTCGGCAAGCCCCGCCGTGCGATAATTGGCGAGGCCCTTCCCGTCCCTCCCTTCCTGGTTCGTCACGCTCAACGGATGCTCCCATCGCGGCAGATCGGCGATCTCCGCCTCCCGGGTCAGGATCACCTCGCCGCCGAAGAAGTTCGGATCGGGAACATGCAGCGATCCGGTCTCGCCGTACAGCTCCATATTGCCGTGCCTGTGATGCCAGACGTCCCAGCTCGCGCCCAGCGTGATGACCGCGCCGTTTTCAAATTCCATGACGGCATGGATCGTCGTGGGGGTCTCCACGATGATCTTCTGACCCCTTCGCGGCTCCGAAAGGATGGTGCGCTCCTTCGTCGGAGTGGAGGCGAGCGCGCAGACCCGCTTCACCGGGCCGACGAGCTGGATCAGGTTAGTGACGTAGTAGGGGCCGACATCGAGCACGGGACCGGCACCCGGCTTGAAGAAGAAGTCCGGATTCGGATGCCAGTGCTCCATGCCGTGGCTCATCACGTGGCAGGTGCCGCTGACCACCTTGCCGATGGCGCCGGAGTCGATCAGGTGCCTTGCAAGCTGATGCGCGCCGCCCAAGAAGGTGTCGGGTGCGGAGCCGAGCCGTACACCCTTTTCCTTAGCAAGCGCGGCCAGCGCCTTGCCCTCCTCGACGGAGAGCACGAAAGGCTTTTCCGAATAGACATGCTTGCCGGCATCGATCCCCCGCTTCGAAATCTCGTAATGAGCGGCGGGGATGGTGAGATTGACCACGATGTCGATGTCATCCGCCGCAAGCAGGCCGTCCACGCTCTCTTGGCGAAGTCCAAACTCCTCCGCCCGCGCCTTTGCCGCATCCGGGTTCACGTCCGCGCAGGCACGCATCTCGATCCCGCGGAAGTGCGGCGCCAAACGCATATAGGCCGCCGAGATATTGCCGCAGCCAATGACGCCCACTCCAAGTTTTCTGGCCATGTTTACGTTCCTCAATACCGTTTCTGCTCCGCCTTCACCGCCGCAGGGGCGGTTGGCAACTCTCATTTGCATCGGGCCTCAGAGCCCTGGACAAGCCGTGCCTAGCGATCCCTCGCCACGGCTTGGCTCGACCTCCTAAAACCTGCGCGCGTTCTCGATCGACCGGCGCGCGAAGCGCTCGTGATCGTTCGGCTTGTCGTGCTCCATAATGAAAAGCCGGGCCTTCGTCCTGTTACGCACGGTGTCCATGATCTCTTTCCACTTCACCGTGCCTGTGCCCACATCGGCCCAGCCGTCCTCGTCGGCAGCCTCGCCCTCTGGCGCTATGTCCTTGATGTGAATGGCCGAGATGCGGTCGCCATATTTCTCCAGCCACGCGACCGGGTCCGCGCCGCCGCGCACGATCCATGCGATGTCGGCCTCCCAGGAGAGCTCCGGCCCGCCGCGCAGGATTTCCGCAAGCGGAATGGAGCCGTCGGGAAGCGGCCGGAATTCGAAATCGTGATTGTGCCAGCCGAAGAGGATGCCCGCCTTCCCAAGCGGCTCGCCGGCCTTCGCCAGCCTTTCGCCGAAACGGGCGTATCCGGCTGCATCGTCCGGGCGCTGCTCGGCGGGCAGATACGGACAATAGACGGCCTGCATGCCGACCGTTTTGGCGATCTCGACCACCCTGTCAGGCTCCTTTTCCAGCATGTCGAGCCCGAAATGGCCGGAGGTCATGGCAAGCCCGGCCTCGGCAAGAGCCGACTTCAACGCTTCGAGATCGCCATAAACACCGCCATAACCTTCCACCTGGGCATAACCCAAGCGCTTCAGCATGCGCAGCGTATCGATGAGCGGCGGGAACTCGCGCGAGGAATAAAGCTGGTAGGAAAACGCGGTCATGGAATTCTTACTCCAGGATTGGGACGCTCGGTTGCGGACGACTGCGGCGGAGGGTCGGAAGGCCGTGGAGCGTTGTCACATCTTTCACTCTGCACGCCATCGGGTTCTCTCCCGCCTGCCTCACAGCCGCATCTCCGTCTGCGCGTCGAAAACGGAGGCGCGGGCCGGATCAAAGCCGACCATCACCCGGTCGCCCTTTTTCACCGGATGCTGGCCGTCGACGCGGAAGCGCAGCTCGCTGCCGTTGAACCGCGACCAAACAAGCGTGTCTGCGCCCATCGGCTCGATCACCTCCACATCCACTTCCGCCTGGAAAGGCTGATCGGAAGCCGCCTTCTCGATGAAGATGTGTTCGGGACGGATGCCAAAGGTCACCGCGCCGGGCTTCGGCCCGTTGCCGGAGAACTGGTAGCGGGCGAGACTGATCTTTGTCTCGCCGGCCCTGAAGACCGGATCGCTTCCAATCTCAAGCTGGCCGTCGATGAAGTTGATGCTGGGCGAGCCGATGAAGCCGGCCACATATTTGTTCACCGGCTTGTTGTAGATCGTGGCCGGATCGGCGAGCTGCTGGATCGCACCCGAGCGCATGATGGCGATCCGATCGGCAAGTGTCATGGCTTCGATCTGGTCATGGGTGACGTAGATCATGGTGGTGTTCTCGAGCTGCTGGTGCAGCCGCTTGATCTCCACCCTGAGTTCGGCGCGCAGCTTGGCATCGAGGTTCGACAGGGGCTCGTCGAAGAGGAACACGTCCACATCACGCACAAGCGCCCGCCCGATGGCGACGCGCTGGCGCTGGCCGCCGGAAAGCTGCGCCGGCTTGCGCTTCAGAAGCGGCTCGATGTGCAGGATTTCCGCCGCGCGAGCTACGCGCCTCGCTATCTCATCCTTGGGAACGCGCGCGTTCTTCAGGCCGAAGGCGAGGTTCCCTTCCACGGTCATCTGCGGGTAGAGCGCGTAGGACTGGAACACCATGCCGATGCCCCGGTCCTTCGGCTGCTCCCAGGTGACGTTGCGCCCCTTGATGAAGATCTGGCCGTCGGTGATGTCGAGCAGCCCCGCAATGCAGTTGAGCAGCGTGGACTTGCCGCAGCCCGACGATCCGAGCAGGACCAGGAACTCACCCTCCTCGATGTCGAGGTTGAGGTTTTTCAGGACCTCGACTTCTCCGAAATTGAGACAGAGATTTCTGACCGATACTGCGCCCATTAATCACCCCTTCACGGCACCGGCGGCGATGCCGCGCACAAACAGCTTTCCAGATGCAAAATAGACGATGAGCGGCACGAGACCCGTGATGATGGTGGCCGCCATGTTGACGTTGTATTCCTTCACCCCCTGGGTGGCGTTGACGATGTTGTTGAGCTGCACCGTCATGGGATAGACGTCGGGCTTGGTGTAGACCACGCCGAACAGGAAGTCGTTCCAGATGCCCGTGACCTGCAGGATGATGGCGACGACGAAGATCGGCAGGCTCATCGGCAACATGATCTTGAAGTAGATGCCCCAGAACCCCGCACCGTCCACGCGCGCAGCCTTGAACAGCTCCTCCGGCACGGACGCGAAATAGTTGCGGAACAGGAGCGTCAGGATCGGCATGCCGAAGACGGTGTGAACCAGCACCAGCCCTGTGAGCGTGCCGTAGATGCCCATCTCGCGCAGGATGATGACGATCGGGTAGAGCATCACCTGATAGGGGATGAACGCTCCCACGATCAGGATCGTGAAGAAGGTATTGGCGCCCTTGAAACGCCAGTTGGCGAGCGCATAGCCGTTGATCGAGGCGATGGCGATGGAGAGGATCACCGAGGGGACGGTGATGCGCACCGAATTCCAGAAGCCGCGCGAGAGGCCGTCGCAATTGAGCCCCGTACAGGCAGAGGACCAGGCCTTCACCCAAGGCTCGAAGGTGATCTCCAGCGGCGGGGCGAAAATGTTGCCGACGCGGATTTCCGGCATGCCCTTCAAGGAGGTGACGACCATCACATAGAGCGGCAGGAGATAGTAGATCGCCACGACCGTGAGCGTGCCGTAGAGAAAGATGTTGCGGCGCGAGAGAAGGCGGCGCGGCCGCGCCCCGCGAGGGCCGGCAAGCTCCTGCGGGAGGGGTTCGGCCGGCGCGCCGGCATAGTCGATCGCGGTGCTAGCCATGCCGCTTCCTCCCGCCGAATTCCAGATAGGCCCACGGCACGATCACGATGATGACGGCAAGCAGCATCATGGTCGATGCGGCAAAGCCCTGGCCGAGATTCTGTGACAGGAACATCGCGTCATAGACGTATTTGGCGGGGACCTCCGAGGCGATGCCCGGGCCGCCACCCGTCTGCGCCACCACGAGATCGTAGACCTTCACAATGCCGGTCGCGACGATGACCAGCGTGGTGATGAGGACAGGCCGCATCATGGGAATGACGATGAAAAGATAGGTCTTCCACATGGGAATCCCGTCGACGCGGGCGGCCTTCCAGATGTCCTCGTCGATGCCGCGCAAGCCCGCGAGCATCAGGCACATGACCAGTCCGGTGCTTTGCCACAGCCCGGCGAACAGGATGCCGTAGATGACGATGTCAGGATTGTAGAGCGGATCAAAGGTGAAATTTTCCCAGCCGAGGTCGCGGACCACGCCCTGGATGCCGAACTGCGGATTAAGAATCCACTGCCACACGAGGCCGGTGACGATGAAGGACAGCGCGAAGGGGTAAAGGAAAATCGTCCGGAACGTGTTCTCGAAGCGGATTTTCTGGTCCAGCAGGGCCGCAAGCACGAAGCCTATAACAAAGGAAAGGACGAGCATACAGACGCCGTAGATGAACAAGTTCTGGATCGAGATGATCCATTTGCTGCTCGACCACAGGCGCTCATATTGCGCGAGGCCAACGAAGTTCTCACGCGGCAGCAGCTTGGAATCGGTAAAGGAGTAGAGGACCGTCCAGAGCGTGCCGCCGACGAATACCACCGTAGCCGTGAGGATCATCGGGATGGCGGCGATCTTCGCCGCCAGGTTCTTGAACACTTGCCGCGGTCGGCGCGAGTCCGGCATGGGATACCTCCCACTGAAGTTCGGCGCGAAACAGAACCGGCCGGCACATCGGCCGGCCGGGATCATATCATTACTATGACGTCAGGTCGCGCTGCCCACGAGCTCGACGAAGCGCTTCTGCGCCTCTTCCGCCGTCAGCTCGGGGTTGTTGAAGAACTCAGTGAAGAGGTCGTTGATCTGCACCAGCGAATCCGCTGACATGAGCTGGTCCGGCGCCTGGATGATATTGCCCTTGGCAAGGATGTCGAGGCCCTTGCGCATGCAGTCATTGGCCGCTTCCAGGTCGACATCGCCGCGCACCGGCAGGGAGCCCTTCTTCAGGTTGAAGGCTACCTGCGTGTCGGGAGAAAGCATGACGGAGGCGAGCGCCTCCTGCGCTTCGGCAACTTCCGGATTGTCGATCAGCGGGAAGTAGAAGGCATCGCCGCCAGTCTGGATCACCTCATGCACGCCGAGGCCGGGAAGGCAGGTATAGTCCTCGCCGGCCACCTGGCCGGCCACCTGGAATTCACCCTGCGCCCAGTCGCCCATGATCTGCCCGCCGGCCCGGCCGGTGATCACGAGGTTGGTCGCCTCGTTCCACTCCTGCACATTGGAGTTGGCAGCCATCTGGCGCGCCTGATCGGCGGCGGCGAAGACCTTGGCGATCTCCTCGCTTGCAGCAAGCTCCGTGTCCTTGTCGCCGAAAATCTTGTTGTAGGCCTCCGGGCCGGCGAGCGCCGTCAGGAGCACCTGGAAGACCAGCGTCGTCTGCCAAGGCTGCTGGCCGATCGCGAGCGGCACCTTGCCCGCCTTTTCCAGCGCCGGTGCGGCGGCGACGAACTCGTCCCAGTTGGTGGGAACGGGCACGCCGGCATCTTCAAAAGCCTTGTTGGAAAGCCACAGCCACTGCTGGGAATGGATGTTTACCGGCACGCAATAGATCTTTCCGTCCAGCGTGCAGCTGTCGAGCAGGCTCGAAGGCCGGATGAAGTCGCGCCAGCCCTCCTTCTCGGCAAGCTCGGTGAGATCGCGCATCAGGCCCGCTTCCACCAGCTCCTCGGCCTGGCGGCCATGGTTGAACTGCGTGGCACCCATGGGATCGCCGCCGGTGATGCGGCTGATCATGATCGGCCGCGCCGTACCGCCCGAACCGGCAATGGCGCCGTCCACCCAGGTGTGATCCGTCTTCTCCTCGAAAGCCTTGGCGAATTCGGCGACGGCCGCCGCCTCACCGCCCGACGTCCACCAGTGCGTGACCTCGAGATCAACCGCCTGGGCCGCTACGGTGGCGCCAAAGAAAGTCGACGCGCACAGCAATGCTTTGGTAGCTTTCATGTCTTCCTCCCATTCGGATATCCGCAAAGCGGGGCCGAAATGCTTCACTGAGCGCCGGCCGGTGAAGCCGCCGCAATCGACCAAAACCTATAGGCACGGGTTCTGTAATCGATTACATAGCAGGTTGATTCAGACTGGCATTGGAGTCAACCCACTTTTTTCGAGACTCGGAAGAAATCGGAATCTTGGACAGAAAAACCCCAAACATTCAGGATGTTGCGCGGATGGCGGGCGTATCGACCGCTACGGTGAGCCGGGCAATCAGCAATCCTTCCGTTGTGTCGGAGGCAACGCGGGAAGCCGTCTTCGACGCGATCCGGCGCACCGGCTACCACATCAACATGGTGGCGAGGAACCTGCGGCGCGGGCGCACCGGCGCCATCGTCGTGCTCGTGCCCAATCTGGGAAACCCGTTCTTTTCCCTGATCCTGGCGGGCATCGAACAGGCCGCCGCCCCGGCGGGCTTCTCCGTCCTAATCGTCGATACGAAGCAACCGCACACCGATCAGGACCAGCTCTTCACCTATCTTCACACCACGCGCGCGGACGAGCTGATCTCGCTCGACGGCGCGCTGCCGCCCGACCTGCTGGCGCGCCAGGGCGAGGCCAATGCGCTGCCGCCCCTTGTCTTCGCCTGCGAATGGGCCGATGAGTCACCCTTCGTCAAAGTGGTCATCGACAACGAGGCGGGCGCGGCGATGGCGATCCGCCACCTTCATGAGCTGGGCCACCGCAGGATCGGCCATGTGCAGGGTCCGCGCGGGAACGTGCTCACCGAGAAGCGCCTTGCCGGCACGCAAAAGGCGCTTGAGGAACTGGGACTTCCTGTCAGGCCGGAATGGTTCTTCGCGGGCGACTTCTCGCTGCACTCGGGCGCCGAGGCGGCGCGTCAATGGATGGCACTTGAGGAGCGGCCCACGGGCGTGTTCTGCGCCAGCGACCAGATGGCGTGCGGTTTCATATCGGAGATCGTGTCGGCCGGGATGTCCGCTCCGCGTGACGTCTCGGTGGTCGGGTTCGACGACATCGACATTGCGCGCCACTTCATCCCGGCCTTGACGACCATCCACCAGCCGCGCGTGGCGATCGGGCAGGCGGCGGCCCGGCTGCTCATCGAGCGGATCAACGATGATTCGGGCGGGAAGGCCTTCATGGATCAGACCCTCCCGGTGGAACTCATCGTGCGCCAGAGCACCGGCCCGGCCCGTTAGACCTATCTCACCACCAGCACCGAGATCGAGGCATGCCGGACGACCCGCGCGGCGTTCGGGCCGATGAGGTAGTCCTCCGGGCTTGGCCGCTTGGCCGACAGCACGATGAGATCGGCCTTAACCAGATCCGCATAGCGCAGGATCTCGCGGTAGATCGAGCCGTGGCCGACGATGTGGCGGTGCTTCACATCATCGGGCACGTGCTGCTTCGTGAACTGGTGCAGGGCTTCGTTGGCGAGCTTGATCGCCTGCTGCTCATGCTCCTTGGGAAAGAAGCCGCCGACGATGGACATGCCATAGTCCGGCACCACGGTCATAACGTGGAGCCGGCTGCCGAAAGCGCGTGCATATTCGACGGCCGTTTCGACGGCGCGCATCTCGGCCTCCGCATGGCCGAGATCGACGGCAAGAAGAATGTCCTTGTACATGCACCCCTCCCTAAGCCGCCTGCAGAACCGGATTGCCGGCGAGCGTGCCGCCACGCTTGCGCTGCAAGAACATCACAAGGCCCAGGATGAGCAGAGCCGGCAGGTAGAAGACCTCCTTCGGCATCCGCTCGGCCGGCACCTCCAGCGCCGTCACCTGCACGGGCTCATCGGCGTAGAAGTCCATTTCGGAGAGAGTGCGGCCAGACAGGCTGTTGAGGTCCAGCGGCTCGTCCAGGATCACCGTGCCGTTCTCGATCCGCGCCGGCAGGCTCGTCGCCTGCTCGAAGCGGGCGGCACCGTCACCGACCCGTTCGCCGAGATTGAAGGCCATCCGGCGCTCCATCATCTCGTCCGGATTTTCAAAGCTCGGGCCACGGATGAGCACGCGGATGTACGCGTCATCGGGCGCCTGCTCGACCACCTCGAAGAGACGCTCAGCCTCCAGCCGCTCGTAAGGCGGCTGCACGAAATCGAGGAAGAAGCCGGGTCTGAGCAGCATGGCGGTGACAAGCAGCAGGGCTGCCGACTCCCAAATCCGCGACTTGGTCATGAAAAACCCTTGGGTCGCCGCCGCGAACAAGAGCATCGCGATCACCGACTTGACGAAGATGAAGATGGCTCCCACCACCGTGACGTTCATCAGGAGGAGTTCCTGGTTGAAGACGAACACGAAGGGCAGAAGCGCGGTGCGCATCTCGTAGAAGAAGGCTTGGATGCCCGTGCGAATCGGATCGGCGCGCGAAATGGCCGAGGCGGCAAAGGAGGCGAGCCCCACCGGCGGCGTCACATCAGCCATGAGGCCAAAATAGAAGACGAACAGATGGGCTGCGATCAGCGGGATCAGGTAGCCGTTCGCCGCGCCCAGATTGACGATCACCGGCGCCATCAGGGTCGAGACCACGATGTAGTTCGCCGTCGTCGGCAGGCCCATGCCCAGGATCAGGCTGATGATCGCCGTGAAAACGAGGATGAGGAAGATGTTGCCGCCCGAGAGGAACTCCACGAACTGCGCCATCACTTGGCCGACGCCCGTGAGGGTCACCGTGCCAACGACGATGCCCGCGGCGGCGGTCGCGCAGGCGATGCCGATCATGTTGCGAGCGCCCAGGATCATGCCGTGAATGAAATCGTCCCAGCCTTCGCGAGCCGCGGCGCGGACCTCCGCATTCCGCATCCTGCGGAACCACGCTTTCAGCGGCTTTTGGGTGAGCATGATGACGATCAGCAGCAGCACCGCGTAGAACGCGGACAGGCCCGGCGAGCGATGCTCGACCAGAAGCATCCACACCAGCACGAAGAGCGGCAGAAGATAGTGGAACCCGGTCTTGGCCACCTCGAGCGCGTTTGGAATTTCAACCACCGGTGCATTCGGATCATCGAGTTCCAGGTCAGGCACTTTGGAGGCGTACCACAGCGCCGCGACATACGACGCCAGGAGAAGGACAATCATGATCTCGGTCGAGAGCCCCGGCAGGGCGAACCGGATCAGCTTCACCAGCCAGTAGATGCCGATCAGCACCAGGACGAAGGACAACGAAACGATGAGCGTGCGCAGCAGCGACATGAAGAAGGGACCGGTCTGCTTGCGCTGAAGCACCGGCATGTTTCTCTTCACCGCCTCCAGATGCACGATGTAGAGCAGCGAGATGTAGGTGATAACGGCAGGCACGATGGCGTGCTGGACGACCTGCGCGTAGGGGATGCCGACATACTCCACCATCAGGAACGCGGCGGCACCCATCACCGGCGGCATGATCTGGCCGTTGACCGAGCTTGCCACCTCGACCGCGCCAGCCTTCTCGGCAGGATAGCCGACGCGGCGCATCAGCGGGATGGTGAACGTGCCGGTCGTGACCACATTGGCGATGGAGGAGCCGGAAATCATGCCCGTCATGAGCGATGACAGGACGGACGCTTTCGCCGGCCCGCCGCGCAGATGGCCGAGAAAGGCGAAGGCGAGCTTGATGAAGAAATTGCCTGCACCGGCCTTGTCCAGCATCGAGCCGAAAAGCACGAAGAGGAACACGAAGGATGCCGAAACGCCAATCGCCACGCCGAAAACGCCCCCCGTGGTCAGCCACATCTGATCCATTGCGCGGCTGAAGGAGGCGCCGCCCCAGCGCAGTATGTCGGGAACGACAGTCGAGGAACCGAAGAACACATAGGCCATGAAGATGATTGCCACGGCCATAAGCGGCGGCCCGAGAGCGCGCCGCGTGGCCTCCAAAAGCAGGATCATGCCCAGGCCCGCGGCCACCAGATCCTGCGTGATCGAGGCGCCCGGCCTGCTGGCCAGGTCGCGGTAGAAAATGAAGATGTAAAGGGCACAGAACGCGGCTGCGATCGCAAGTACCCAGTCCACGACCGGAATGCGGTCCCGCGGGCTATTCGAAAAGGCGGGATATGCCAGGAAGGCGAGCAGCAGCCCGAACGCCAGATGGATCGAGCGTATCTGCGTGTCGTTGAGGACGAGCGGCAGGCCTGTCAGGCTCGAAAGAGAGTAAGGCAGCGGCGAGGCGATGTAGAGCTGGAAAAGCGACCAGGCGAGCGCCACGCCGGCAACAATATAGCCTGCGATCCCCGCCGGGTCGCGCGCCCCGGTATCGGTGGATGCGACGAGGTCCTGCAGATCCTCCGCTGAGAGCGGCTTTGCCCCGTCATTGCCTTTCGGGTTTTCGGCCATCTGTCTGTCCCCAACCAGAGTTTCTTGATTGTTATCGTTTACGTGCCGCCTGCTCTTCAGCGGGAGAGAGCGCCCGGTGCCCGGGCGCCCCTATTGCCGGCTGGCCTAGTTCAGCCAGCCCTGCTCCTTGTAGTACTTCTCGGCACCCGGGTGCATCGGAGCGGAGTTGCCCTGGCTTACCATCTGCTCCGGCTCAAGCGTGGCGAGCGCCGGATGCAGGCTCTTGAAGTCCTCGAAATTGTCGAAGACGGCCTTCACGAGCGCGTAGACAACGTCCTCGGAGACATTCGCAGACGTGACCAGCGTGGCGCCCACGCCGAAGGTGTTCACGTCCTCGTCATTACCGCGATACATGCCGCCCGGGATAACCGCCTTGAAGTAGTAGGGGTTCTCCTCGACCAGCCTGTCCACGACCTCGCCTTCCACCGGCACGATCACGCTGTCGCAGGTGGTGGTGGCCTCCTGGATGGCGCCGGCCGGATGGCCGACCGTGTAGGCGAAGGCATCGATGTTGTTGTCGCAAAGAGCGGAGCTCTGCTCGGCCGGCGCAAGCTCGGCGGCCAGCGCGAAGTCGGCGTTCGTCCAGCCCTTTTCGGCGATCAGAAGATCCATCAGCGCGCGCTGGCCGGAGCCCGGATTGCCGATGTTGACGCGCTTGCCCTTGAGGTCATCGAAAACCTTGATGCCGGAATCGGCGCGTGCAACGACCGTCAGCGGCTCCGCATGCAGCGAGAAGACCGCGCGAAGATCCTCATGCGCACCGCCTTCGGCAAAATTCGCCTCGCCGCTGAAGGCGTTGTACTGAACGTCCGACTGGACGACGCCGAACTCGAGATCGCCGCCCTTGATGGCGTTGACGTTGAACACGGAGCCGCCGGTGGATTCCACCGAGCAGCGGATGCCATGCTCACGCCGGCTCTGGTTCATCAGGCGGCAGATGGCCCCGCCCACCGGATAATAGACACCCGTCACGCCGCCGGTGCCGATGGAGATGAACTGCTGCTCCTGGGCCATCGCCTCGCCCCCGGCCAGCGCACCCAGCATCACGGCAGCCATGCCGAAGCCGAGAATCCGATTTGGTTTCATAAGAAGTCTCCCTGAACGTCACTTCCGCAACTGTCGCACGTCTTGATGTGATCGCACCTCAATGCGATCCGCCGGATGCCGCGTGCAGAACACCCAACGTTCTTCATGCACAGCAGCCGACCATGCTGCCGAACAAACTGCGCGATTTATCGAAAGATGCAAACATATTGTTATGCCTCCCCGCCATTAAACGGCGCAAACAGGCGTTTCCCCCTTACCCCTTTTTCAGCCTATCGCGGCATCGATCGCGTCACCAAGCCGTTCAACGATGGTATCGACCGTGGGCTTATCCACAATAAAGGGCGGCGCAAGCAACACATGATTGCCCCGCCGGCCGTCGATCGTGCCGCCCATGGGATAAACCATCAGGCCGCGCGCCATCGCTTCTTTTTTCACCTTCGCATGCAGCTTCAGCGCCGGATCGAAAGGCTCCTTCGTCCCCCGGTCGGCCACAAGTTCCAGCCCCATAAACAGGCCGCGGCCGCGGATATCGCCCACATGGGGGTGATTGCCGAAACGCGCCTGCAGCCGGGCGCGCAGGTGCGCACCCATCTCGCGCACATTGGCCAGAAGATCGTCCCGCTCGATCACCTCCTGCACGGCAAGGGCAGCTGCGCAGGCCATCGGATGGCCCATATAGGTATGGCCGTGCTGGAAAAAGCCTGAGCCATTGGCGAATGCGTCATAGATGCGGCGCGCCAGAAGCACCGCGCCGATCGGCTGATAGCCGCCCCCCAGCCCCTTGGCGATGGCGACGAGATCGGGCGCTATCCCGTCCTGCTCGCACGCAAAGAGCGTGCCCGTGCGGCCCATGCCGCACATCACCTCATCCAGGATCAGCAGCACGCCGTAGCGGTCGCAAATCTCGCGGATGCGCTTGAAATAGCCAGAGACGGGGGGCACCGCGCCGGCCGTGGCGCCCACCACCGGCTCGGCAACGAAGGCTATGACCGTATCGGGGCCAAGCTCGAGAATCTTGTCCTCAAGTTGCTGGGCCGCGCGCAACCCATAGGCCTCCGCGTTCTCGTCCGGCCGCTGGTGGCGATAGGCATAGCAGGGATCGATGTGGTGCGTTTCGATGAGAAGCGGGCGAAACTGGTCGCGCCTCCACTCGTTGCCGCCGGCGGAGAGCGCCCCGAGCGTGTTGCCGTGGTAGCTCTGGCGGCGGGCGATGATGTGGCGGCGCTGCGGCTCGCCCATTTCCACAAAATATTGCCGCGCCATCTTGAGCGCGGCCTCCACCGCCTCCGAGCCGCCGGAGACGAAATAGGTGTGGCTGATGCCTTTGGGCGCCGCCTTCACCAGCCGCTCCGCCAGCGCCTCAGCAGGCTCGCTGGTGAAGAAGCTCGTGTGCGCGTAGGCAAGCTTCTCGGCCTGCCGTTTCATAGCCTCGACGACGTCCGGATGGTTGTGCCCGAGGCAGGAAACCGCCGCACCGCCCGAGGCGTCGATATAAGCCTTGCCGTTCGTGTCGAAGAGTTCGACGCCCCTGCCGCCGACGGCGACAGGGAGTTCACCATGGATTTGACGGTGCAGGATGTAGGTCATTGCGCTCTTTCCGGCCGCCTGACGACCGCATGTTCGAGGACGTGGATATTGAGTTCGGAAAGCTGGCGTTCGGTGCGGGCGATCGCATCGAGCGCCGCCTCGCCGCCTTCGCCCGCCACCAGCGCGGCCAGGATCTCGACTGCGGCGAAGGCGGGCGTGATGGCGTGAAAAAAGGAAGGGCTTTCGGTTCCCACCAGAATCACATGCCGGGCGAGCCGCGCAATCGGCGAGGCTGCACTGTCGGTAAGCGCAATGACCGTGAGACCCTGAGCCTGGGCGTGGCGCGCCGCCTCGACGCTCGCCCGCGTGTAGGGCGCCACGGTGGCGACGAAGAACACGTCCTCATCAGTTGCGAAGCGCAGCGGATCGAGCCCCGTTCCGCCCTGAAAATCAAGGCTCTGTGCCTTCTCGCCAAGAAAGGACAGCATATAGCAGAGGTGTTCCGCTACCGGCCTGCTGGAGCGCAGGCCGAGGCAATAGATGCGCCGCGCACGCGCCATGACCGCGGCCACCTCAGCGAGCGTGCCCGCAGTCGCCGGCTCGCCAAGGCTCGTGATCTGCCGAGCGGCGGTGCTTGCGATTTCCGCCGCCAGGGCGCGCCCGCCAGCAAGGCGCTGACGCGCCACCTGAGCCCCCGCCTTGCCGGAAAAGCCCAGCGCCCGTTCCTTGAGCGCCTCGCCATGCAGCCGGCGCATCGTCTCGTAGCCGTCGAGGCCGAATCGCTTCGCCAGCCTGGTCATGGTCCACGGCCGCACGCCCGCGCGCCGGGCCTGCTCGCGCATGGACAGGAGCGCCACGTCCCCCGGGTTCTCAAGCACATAGCGCGCCGCCGCCGCCATTTCGCCGGGCAGCGTGCCGATCGAGCGTGTGATCTCGCCAGTAAGCGTGGCACAATCCATGAAAGCCATTCTAGACTGAGCGGCGAGGCTGTGCAACAGATGTTGCATAGCCTGCAACATCTGGAGGATTGCCTGTGACAGAGACCCCGAAGGCAGAGCGTGCGCCGGTGGCGATCGCCGCCGCGCCCAATGGCGGGCGGCGCGGCAAGCAGGATCATCCCGCCCTGCCCATAACCGCCAGGGAACTAGCCCAAACGGCCTCGGCCTGTCTGGAGGCGGGGGCGGCGATGTTCCACCTCCATGTGCGCGACCGTGATGGCCAGCATGTGCTCGATGCCGATGCCTACCGGGAGGCGGTCGAGGCCGTGCGAGGGGCTGTGGGCGATCGACTCGTCATCCAGATCACCACCGAGGCGGTGGGCCGCTACCAGCCGCAGGAACAGATGAACGTAGTGCGCGCACTGAAGCCTGAAGCGGCCTCCCTCGCGCTGCGGGAGCTCGTGCCGGACTCTTCCTACGAGGCCGAGTTCGCCCGCTTCCTGGCCTTCCTCGAGAAGGAAGCCATCGCGCCGCAGATCATCCTCTACGCCCCGGAGGAGGCACGGGCGCTTGCCGATATGATGGCCCGGGGGCTCGTGCCCTTTGACGACATCCCCGTGCTCTATGTGCTGGGGCGCTATACCGTAGGCCAGCGCTCCGTACCTCAAGATCTCCTGCCCTTCCTCGCACCCGGCATGCCGCGCTTTTCCCATTTCATGGTCTGTGCCTTCGGCCAGGAGGAAGCGGCTTGTGTAACGGCGGCGGCTCTGCTCGGCGGCCATGTGCGCGTGGGATTTGAGAACAATCTCTTCCTGCCGAACGGCGGACTGGCGCCGGACAACGCGGCTCTCGTGGCTGCCGCAGCCGAGCCGCTTCGGGCGCTCGGCAGGAAACTTGCCGATGCCGATCGGTTGCGGGCAGACTGGAGCCTTCTCATGAATTGACGCGCCGGTTCGATTTTTCCATACCATGGCGCAACGAGGAGAAACGCCATGGCATTTGCGCGCGTCAACGGGATCGTCCTTCACTACGAGCTGCGTGGCCCGGAGGAGCGGCCCGTTCTGGTTTTCTCAAACTCGCTGGGCACCGACTTCCGCATCTGGAACAAGGTGGCGGCACTGCTGGAAGACGATTTCCGCCTCGTGCTTTACGACAAGCGCGGGCACGGACTGTCGGAGGCATCGCCGCAACCTTATGCGATGGCCGACCATGTGAACGACCTTGTCGCCCTCCTCGACCACCTCAGCATCGCGCAGGCAGTGATCATCGGCGTATCGGTGGGCGGCATGATCGCCCAGGGGGTAGCGGCGGCGCGCCCTGGGCTGGTCCAGGCGCTGGTGCTTTCCAACACGGCACACAAGATCGGCACGGCCGAGATGTGGAACGGCCGCATCAAGGCCGTGAACGAACAGGGCATCGCCTCGATCGCCGGGACCATTCTGCAGCGCTGGTTCACTCCAGCCTACTGCAAGCCGGAAAATCCCGACTATGTCGGCTATCATTCGATGCTTACGCGCCAGAGCGCGGACGGCTATGCGGGAACCTGCGCCGCGTTGCGCGATGCGGACCTGACGGACGCCGCCAAGGCGCTGACGGTGCCGGTGCTGTGCATCGCGGGCGATCAGGACGGCTCCACGCCGCCTGATCTGGTACGCGAGCTTGCCTCACTCATCAGCGGGGCACGGCTTGAAATCATAGAGAATGCCGGCCACCTGCCCTGTATAGAGCAGCCGGAGCGGACGGCCGGGCTCATCCGGTCGTTTCTCAATCAGGCAGGCATCGGCTGAAACAGGCCGCCGGATGGGAGCGGCTCACGGAAAGGACGGGACATGGACATTCGGCGGGTCAATGACGAATTTGCGGTGACAGGGCAGATCGGTCCGCAGGACGTGGCCGAGATAGCGGCTTCAGGTTTCAAGAGCATTGTGTGCAACCGCCCGGACACGGAGGAAGGGGCCGTACCCCACGATGCCGTGGAAGAGGCTGCGCGGGCTGCGGGCCTTGAGTTCCGCTTCCTTCCGGTCGTCTCCGGCGCCATCACGCAGCAGAATGTCGAGGACATGGCCGCAACGCTGGCAGAGCTGCCCCAGCCCGTGCTGGCCTACTGCCGCAGCGGCACACGCTGCCTCAACCTCTATGCCCTCGTTCAGCAGGCCGCTGGGTGATTTCCGGCACCGGGAACGGGTTCGCCGAATCAACACACACAGCGCATTTGCGCGCGGGCGCGAATGCGCTATGAGACGGGCGGTCTACGGGAGCCTGAGGCGATGACGGAAATCACCGAAACTGCGGAAGCGCAGGCGCGGCTTTTGTCCGCCGCGCTACCCTACATGCAGCGTTATGAGAACAAGACCGTCGTGATCAAATACGGCGGCCACGCGATGGGGGACATCGCACTCGGGCGGGCCTTCGCGCGCGATGTGGCGCTTCTGAAGCAGTCGGGCGTCAACCCGATCGTCGTTCACGGCGGCGGACCGCAGATCGGCGACATGCTGAAGCGGCTCGGCATCGAATCGAAATTCGAGGGCGGCCTGCGCGTAACCGACCGGAGCACGGTCGAGATCGTCGAGATGGTGCTTGCGGGCTCTATCAACAAGGAGATTGTCGCGCTGATCAACGCCGAGGGCGAATGGGCGATCGGCCTATGCGGCAAGGACGGCAACATGGTCTTTGCCGAAAAGGCGAGGAAGACCGTCACCGACCCCGATTCAAACATCGAGCGGGTGCTCGATCTCGGTTTCGTAGGTGAGCCGGTGGAGGTGGACCGCACGCTTCTCGACCTGCTTGCCCGATCCGAGATGATCCCCGTGATCGCGCCGGTGGCGCCGGGCCGCGACGGACACACCTACAACATCAATGCCGACACGTTCGCAGGAGCGATTGCCGGCGCCGTTCAGGCCAAGCGCTTGCTTTTCCTGACCGACGTACAAGGCGTGCTCGACCGCGATAAGAAATTGATCGACGAACTGACGGTTGCCGAGGCCCGCGCCCTCATCAAGGATGGCACGATTTCAGGCGGCATGATCCCCAAGGTGGAAACCTGCATCGAGGCGATCGAGCGCGGCGTGGAGGGCGTGGTCATCCTGAACGGTAAGACGGCGCATGCCGTTCTTCTCGAGCTCTTCACCGAGCATGGCGCGGGCACGCTGATCGTGCCCTGATCACAGAAGAACCAGAACGAGGATGCCGGCAACGATCAGGCAGATGCCGGCAATCTCGGTCGGATTGATCCTCTCGCGAAAGAAATACACGGACGAGGCGAAGGTGAAGATCATCTCCACCTGCGCCAGCGCCTTCACCATGGCCGCCTGCTGCAAGGTCATGGCCGCGAACCATCCGAAGGAGGCGGTGGCGCCGACGAGGCCCGTGAAAAGCGCGAGCTTCCAGGCGCGGGCGATCCGGCCGAGCTCCGCGCGGTCCCGCCATGCCATCCAGGCGAGCATCAGCAGCGTCTGGAGAAAAATCGCAAACAGGAGAGTCGTGGCGGCCTGCATCATGAAATTCGGCCCGCCAAGCGCCAACGAGGCGGCGCGGTAAGCGACGGCCGTGATCCCGAACAGGGTGCCGGATGCAAGCCCGATCAGGGCAGTGCGGCTTGCGAGAGAGGCGAAGAGATTGCGCCAGCTCAGCGGAGCATGAGCGACCGAAATGAGCATAACGCCTAGTACGGTGATTGCGATCGCGACGAGCGTGGCGAGACCGGCAAGCTCATTGAGGAAAATGAGACCGAAAATCGCCGCCTGCACCGGCTCCGTACGCGAATAGGCCGTACCCACCGCGAAGTTGCGGAACGAGAACAGGTGGACGAGCAGAGCCTGCGCGGCAATCTGCCCGACGCTTGCGGCTGCGATCCAGCCCAGAAAGACGCCGTTCGGCAGCGCAAAGGGAAAACCTGCCAGGAAATGGAGCCCGAGTATGAAAAGCACCGCGAAAGGCAGGCCGAATCCGAAGCGCACGAAGGTGGCGCCGGTCGTACCCATGACGCCTTTCAGGTGCTTCTGCGCCGCCGAACGCAGATTCTGCAGGAAGGCGGCGGCTATCGTGATCGGAATCCAGAGTTCCATGGATGCGGCGGGGAACGTAAAGAGTGAGGAAGGCTTAGCGTCGAGCGGCGCAGGAGGCAACCGCCCCTCCCCAACGTTTTCTCACGCCAGCGGGCGAGGCCATTTGAAAAACCGGCAGAAAATCTGACATAAGAGACTATGACAAACCTACCTGACCCGGCACGTTTCGCCCATATCACCGACTGGGTGTTCGACCTCGACAACACGCTCTATCCGCACCACTGCAACCTTTTCTCGCAGATCGACATGCGGATGACGACCTATGTCTCGCAGCTCCTCGACCTGCCGCGGGAGGAAGCGCGCGCGCTCCAGAAGGAGCTTTACCGCCAGCATGGAACGACGCTACGGGGGCTGATGGAACGCCATCAGGTCGATCCGGACGACTTTCTGGAGAAGGTGCACGACATCGACTATTCCTGGATCGAGCCGGATCCGGCTCTGGGAGAGGCCATCCGCGCGCTGCCGGGACGGAAATTCATCTTCACCAATGGCAGCCGCAGCCATGCCGAGCGCGCAGCGGAGCGGCTGGGCGTCAGCGATCATTTCGAGGATATTTTCGATATCGTGGCGGCGGGCCTTACGCCCAAGCCAGCCAAGGAAAGCTACGATCTTTTCGTGGCGCTCCACCGCATCGTCGGGCCGAACGCGGTGATGTTCGAGGACATCGCCCGCAATCTTCGCGCTCCCAAGGAAATCGGCATGACCACCGTGCTGATCGTGCCGAGGAACTTCGAGCCGACCTATTCCGAAATATGGGAGCGGGACCCGGATCAGGCCGATGCGGTAGATTATGTGACGGACGACCTGAAAGCCTTTCTAAAGGCGGTGGCCGCGCGGTAAAGCCGGTCGCGGCTACCCTGCTGGCGCGGATCGCCGCCCGTTGGCGTAGGCGGCGCGCTCGACAATCTCGCGTATTTCGCTTTCCCGGTAAGGCACATCCGCGGCAGTGAGACGGCGGAGCAGCCTGATGCCGTCCTCACGTCCGGATTGCGTGGTCGGATGGCCGAGGTCCAGCGCCTGCTGGTTCTCCATCATGTCATCGTCGGGAACGCTTCTGGCCATGAGAAATCCTCGTTGGTACGGAAACGCCCGAGCCGCCTCTCGCGTTCCCGGGCAGGGTGGAGGGGACCCTGCCCGGCCGACATCAGTGCTGGTGCGCGTCCTGCCCGCGTCCGGCGCGTGCGGAACGGACGGGCAGCACCACCTCTACCCTGCCCGCCTTTTCGAATTCGAGCGTCACCGGCACTTCTGCGCCTTCGGCAAAGGGCGTTTCGACCTGCATAAACATGAGGTGCAGCCCTCCTGGCTCCAGCGTCACGCTGCCGCCTGCCGGGATCTCCAGCCCACCCTCCAGCGGGCGCATAACCATCACGTCGTCCTTCATCTCCATGCTGTGGATTTCGACCTTCCCGGCAACGGGCGAGCTTACGGACAAAAGGGCGTCCGGTTCCTGGCCCTCATTGCGGATCGTCATGTAGCCACCGCCCGTCGATTGCCCGGGCAACATGGCGCGCGCCCAGGCGGAGGAAACGCTGACGTCTCCTGCCGTGTCCGCCCCTGCTTCGTCCGCCGCTGCATGATCGTGGTGCGCCGTATGCTCCGCAACAATGGTCACGAAGGGAGCGGGATTATCGAGCGCATGGGCATCCTCGCCCGCCGGGGCCTCCTGATCCCAGGCTTCCTCCTTTCCCGAAGAACAGGTCTGTACGGCCTTGAAATAGAGGCGTTCGCCCTCCTCCACCCCGGCCAGCGTGCCGCGGACGGTGAACTCGTCGTAATGGCTGTCAGCCAAGCTTCCCCCGCTCCACGTCACGGAGAGCGGCCCGGACGAGACCTCCTCGCCATGAAGCCGGTAGGTTTCAGCATAATCCCCTTCTTCGATCTCGATCGTCCAGCCCGGTTTCGGCATCGGCTTGGCGCCGATGAACCCTTCCGGCAGGCTGACGCGAAAAGCGGTGGTGGGCTCGCCATCGCAGCCGTGGGGAACGGCGAAGACCGCCTTATATGAGCCGGGTGCGGCCTCCTTCTGCAGCAACGAGACATGCGCCTTGGACGGCGCGGCCGTGAAAGGAATGACGGATAGGGCCGCGAACGCAGCCAGCGTGAACTTGTGCATGAAATGCCTCTTCCGATTGCGTGATGGGATTGGCCGGGTTCCCGGCCGGCGGTCACGCCTTCGGCGGTGGGCCGCGTATCGCAGGCGGCGCTTCGCCCCTTGCAGCAGGCAGGCTGCCTGCCGCGCGCACAAGAGCCGGCTGGCCCTGGGGGGCGAAAGGCTCAAAGAGCGGCGTCGAGGCCGGGGCAGCCGGCGCGATGTGGAACCCGCACGGATGGCCCGCCGGACACAGCGGGCAATCCGGCCCCTGCCCCGGCGATTTGACCGGTGCCCCTTCGTGAATGTCGCTGCACAGAATGAGGAGCGCGCGTATGTCCGCGTTCTGTACTACAGCGGCTGGCTGCAAAGCGGAAAGCAGAAGCGCAAGAACGCCAACGGCCGCGAACAGGCCGCGGTCGCGCCTGAGCCTGGCGAACCAGCTCGCCGGTCTGCGTTCACACCTCATGGGTCATTCCTAGCCGAACGGGCTGCTCATCACCAGCATTGCAGGGTGCAGCACGCAGGCGCGACAAACGGATGCGAATGAAACTCACAAGCGACGCCATGGTAATCACACGTGGCAAAATCCCCCACTCCGCCTCCCGAGTTACAAGGAGTCGAGGGAAGCCAAGACGGAGTGGGGGTGAAAGGCAGGAGACAGCCCATATGCGCCGTCCCCGCAACGGGACAGCATCAAAGCTTGTAAAATTTGGCGATGTAGTCCCAAGCTTCCTCACCCGTCTCTGCGAAGGTGATCAGCTGCTCGTCGTCGGGCGCGATCGTTCCCTGCTCGGCGAGAAAATGAAGGTCGATGGCCCGTCTCCAGAACTCCTCGCCAAACAGGATGACGGGCACCCGTTCCATGCGGCCGGTCTGGATGAGGGTCAATGTCTCGAACAGCTCGTCCATCGTGCCGAAGCCGCCGGGGAACACGGCCACGGCCTTCGCCCGCATCATGAAATGCATCTTGCGGATGGCGAAATAATGGAAGTTGAAGCACAGCTCCGGCGTCACATAAAGGTTGGGCGCCTGCTCGTGCGGCAGCACGATATTGAGCCCGATGCTTGGCGCGCCGCAATCGGCAGCCCCCCGGTTTCCCGCTTCCATCACGCCGGGGCCGCCGCCCGTCACGACGACATATTCGCGATAGTAGGATTTGGCCGACTGCTCTGAGCAGAGCCGAGCAAAGTTGCGCGCTTCCTCGTAGAAGCGGCTGTTCTTTTCGAGGTTCTTCTTCTGCACCTCGTTCTTGGCCGCCCATGCCGCACCGCCAGGTTCGGGAATGCGGGCGCCGCCGAACAGAATCACCGTGGAGCGGATGCCGCGCTCGGCGAGCGCCAGTTCCGGCTTCAGCAGCTCAAGCTGCAGGCGCACGGGCCTGAGCTCCCGCCGGGTCATGAAATCTTCGTCGTCCCAGGCGAGCCTGTAGGTGGCGGAGCGGGTCTGCGGCGTGTCGGGCACGCTGCGGGCACGCTTCCGATCCTCGTCAGAATGGGGTAGCGGCGTCCAGCCGCTGATGTCTTCCGGCTTCATATGATCCGTCCGTTGCGCTGTCCCGCCGCGCATGCCGCGATTGACCGCTTCCGGCGCTTCGCATAGGGTCCGCGCCGGCTCGGCCGATCGGGCACGCCAAAAACCCTATTTAGCAGCCTTTAACAGCTCGTGTAGCGGAGAGCACCCTGCGATGAAGACCGCCGACATCGCCGCCCTGGAAAAAACTATCGAACAGGCGTTCGAAAACTGCGATTCCATAACCGCCGAGACGCGCGGTGAAGTCCGCGAGGCGGTCGAGACCGCGCTCGATCTTCTAGACAGCGGCTCCGTGCGCGTGGCCGAGCGCCGCGAAAACGGGCAATGGCACGTGAACCAGTGGCTGAAGAAGGCGGTGCTGCTTTCCTTCAGGCTCAACCCCATGCAGGTGATCAAGGGTGGGCCTGGCGACGCGGTGTGGTGGGACAAGGTTCCATCCAAATTCGACGGCTGGGGCCCCAACGAGTTCGAAAGGGCCGGGCTGCGCGCCGTGCCCGGCGCCATCGTGCGCCGCTCCGCCTATGTCGCGCCGGGCGTGGTGCTGATGCCTTCCTTCGTCAATCTGGGCGCCTATGTCGGCAAGGGCACCATGGTCGATACCTGGGCTACCGTGGGCTCCTGCGCGCAGATCGGCGAGAATGTGCATCTGTCGGGCGGCGTCGGCATCGGCGGCGTGCTCGAACCCATGCAAGCCTCCCCCACCATCATCGAGGACAACTGCTTCATCGGCGCACGCTCGGAGGTTGTCGAGGGCTGCATCGTGCGCGAGGGCTCGGTGCTCGGGATGGGCGTTTTCATCGGCAAGTCGACCAAGATCGTCGACCGCGCCACCGGCGAGATCTACTATGGAGAGGTCCCGCCCTATTCCGTGGTGGTCGCGGGCACGCTTCCGGGCCGCCATGTTCCCGGCCAGAACTGGGGCCCAAGCCTCTATTGCGCCGTGATCGTCAAGCGCGTGGATGAAAAGACGCGCGCGAAGACCTCGATCAACGAGCTTCTGCGCGACTGACGGAAATAGCCGGCGGGGGCGCGGACTTGGACGGCAAAACTCTTATCTGGCTGCTTTTCGGGTTCTCGGGCCGGATCAGCCGTGCGGTCTATTTTCTCGCCAACATCTTCGTCGGCCTGTTTCCCCTCTTTGCCCTCTACCGGCTCACATTGCTTCCGGAGGGCGCGGAGGAGCAGTCAGGCTGGACACTGTTCTTCCTGGCGTCCGCCGTGGTGGGGCTGTGGACCCAGCTCGCGCTCGGGGTGAAGCGGCTGCATGACTTCGACAAGCCGGGCATCCTCGCCGCGACCCTGTTCATCCCGCTCTTCTCGATCTTCGTCTTCCTTCTCCTTTGCTTCTATCCGGGCGACGCAGGCGCCAACCAATACGGCAAACAGACCAACGCGCCCGCATAGGCCTGGCCGGGCAAGTTACCTCTTCGCATCCCTGAAATTTGCGGCTAATGTTATTTCGGAAGCTGAAAAAATTCAGCCGAGGAGGAAGAGGAGGAAGGAATGTCCGGAAAA
Organism: Chelativorans petroleitrophicus; assembly: GCF_025398195.1. Taxonomy (GTDB): domain Bacteria; phylum Pseudomonadota; class Alphaproteobacteria; order Rhizobiales; family Rhizobiaceae; genus Chelativorans; species Chelativorans petroleitrophicus. Next base: position 67,407 of record NZ_JAODNV010000008.1, read on the forward strand.
AAGATCCTGATGCTCACGGGCGAGTTCAGCGAAGAATATGAAATCTTCGTGTTCGAACAGGCCATGCACGCCGTTGGCCACACGGTTCACGTGGTCTGCCCCGGCAAGAAGGCAGGCGAGATGATCAAGACCTCCCTGCACGATTTCGAGGGCCACCAGACCTATACCGAGAAGCTCGGCCACGACTACTATCTCAACAAGACCTTCTCCGAGGTGAGGCCGGAGGAATATGACGCCGTCTATGTGGCGGGTGGCCGGGGACCGGAATACATCCGCATCGACAGCCGCGTGCAGGAGATCGTGCGCCACTTCCACGAAACCGGAAAGCCGATCTTCACGATCTGCCATGGCGTGCAGGTGCTGATGGCGGTCGATGGCGTGCTGCGCGGCAAGGAGGTCGCCGCCCTTCAATACTGCGAGCCGGAGGTGAGGCTCGCTGGCGGCACCTATATCGACGTGCCGCCCACGGGGGCGCATGTGGACGGCAATCTCGTTTCGGCCAAGGGCTGGCCGGGACTTGCGGCCTTCATGCGCGAATGCCTGAAGGTGCTGGGCACGGAAATCCGGCACGGCGAAATGGTGATGGCTGACCAGGCACAAAGCGCCGCCGCCTGAAAGAAGCCCGCAGGGTGCGGAAAGCAGCCTTGCGCCCCTGTCCTGGCCGGGCAACCGAGCCATCCGCGCATGCTGCGGCAGGGCGGATGGCGTGACTTCTGGTGCGCTTTCGACTATTGGCAGGCCTATGAGCCTGCCTACCGATCCCGTCGCGAATCTCGCTGCACTGATCCGCTGTCCTTCCGTAACACCCAGCGAAGGCGGCGCGCTTGTCGCTCTCGAAGCGATGCTCAAGCCGCTCGGCGCCGAGGTCCGGCGGCCCGTGTTCAGCGAACCCGGCGAGGCGGATGTCGAAAATCTCTATGCGCGAGTCGGAACGAAGCCGCCGCATCTGATGTTCGCAGGCCATACGGACGTGGTGCCGCCGGGCGACGAAGACGCCTGGACCCATCCTCCCTTTGCCGCTCAGATAGCCGATGGCTGGATGTTCGGACGCGGCGCGGTCGACATGAAGGGCGGCATCGCTTGCTTCGTCGCGGCGCTCGCCCGCTATGCGGAACAGCACGGCGCGCCGGAAGGCTCCGTCTCCTTTCTTATCACCGGCGATGAGGAAGGCCCTGCCGTAAACGGTACGGAAAAGCTGCTTGCCTGGGCGGCCGCCGCCGGCGAGCGTTGGGATGCCGCACTTGTCGGCGAGCCGACCTGCATCGAGGCGCTGGGCGACATGATCAAGACCGGCCGGCGCGGCTCGCTGTCCGGCCGGATCACGGTAACCGGCCGCCAGGGCCACGTGGCCTATCCGCACCGGGCCGACAATCCCATACCGGGCCTTCTTGCCCTTGCCTCCGCCCTCATCGCGGAACCTTTCGATGAGGGGACGGCGAGCTTCCAGCCGTCCAATCTGGAGATCACCTCCATCGATGTCGGCAATCCTGCCGTCAACGTGATCCCGGGGCGAGCGAGCGCCGCTTTCAACATACGCTTCAACGATCGGTGGAATGCGGAAACGCTGAAGGCCGAAATCGCGCGCCGTCTTGACCGGGCGGCGGATGAAGCCCGCCGGCGCTTCGGGCGTGCTGCGCCGCTTGCCTACGAGCTTGAATGGCGCGAGCGGCCAAGCCCCGTGTTCCTGACACGCGACGAAAAGCTGATATCCGCGCTTTCGGCTTCGATCGAGGAGGTGACCGGCAGGAAGCCGGAGCTGTCCACCTCGGGCGGCACGTCTGACGCACGCTTCATCAAGAATTACTGCCCCGTGGTCGAATTCGGTCTCGTGGGGCAGACCATGCACATGGTGGATGAGAGAGTGGCGCTCGGCGATCTGGAGACGCTCACGCGCATCTATCTGCGCTTCCTGGAAGATTGGTTCTGATGCTCTCTTCGGCAGAGATTCAGCAATATTTCGCGGGCGTCTGGCAGATGATGATGGGCCGGGCCGAGGGGCTGAAAAAGCTGGACCTTTCGGTTGACGGCTTCTGGAACTCCTTCTTCGCCATCATCGTCGCGCTGCCGGCGCTGACCGTCGGCTGGGTGGCGGTTGCGAACGACGTACCGGAAGCGGTGACCTTCGGCATGAGATTTTCCGTGGTGATGCGTCTTTTCGTGGCCGACATCGGCGCCTGGCTGGTGCCGCTCGGACTGCTCGGGCTTGCCGCGCGTCCCGCCGGCATTGCCAACCGCTTCGTGCACTATGTGGTCGCCAGCAACTGGGCTTCCGCGCTGTTTGCCTGGGTGATGCTTCCGGTCGCCCTCCTGCGTCTGCTGGCGCCGGGGCTGGGGGAACTGATCACCCTGCTCGCGCTCATCCTGTTCCTGGCGACGCTGGTTCTGTCGTGGCGACTCACCGTCGTTGCCATCGCGCGGGGGCCCGGCCTGGGCACGGCGATCTTTTTCGGCATGCTTGCCGCCTCGATTGTCGTGCTGCTCACCCTACAGTCAGTGCTCCAGCTTGATTTTCAAGGCGCCTGACCGGAAGGGCGCCCCGGCGGCGAGGGAGGCGAGGATCATCAGGCCCGCCGCAGCCGCGGTAAGGGCGGTAAATCCCGCCAGGGCATACAGCGGCCCGAACCCCAGCGTACCGGCAAAGGTTGCGAGATAGGTCACGGCGCTGTTCATCCCCATGATGGTGCCTCTGCGTGCCGGATCAAGCGCCGTCAGACGAACGATCAGCAGGTTGAGGCCTAAGTGGTTGGCAAGCCCCCAGAGGAAGGTGAGCGCCAGAACCGCGCCATAGCTGCCGTTGCCGGCCGAAAGGAGGAGATACACCACGAACACGGCAAGGAAGGCATATGGCAGGCTGAGCCTTGCGGGAACGCGCTTTTCGATACCGTCAAGCAGCGTCGCGGCACCGAAACCCAGCCCGTAGACCAGCGTCACCATGCCGTTGGCGCCGAGCGGCAGTCCCAGTCCCTCATGCAGATGATCGCCGAGATAGGCATAGACGCCGTAAAAGGCCGTCATGAAGGCACCGCAGGCGACGAGCAGCGGCGGTACGCCGGGAATGGAGAGGGCGGCAAGCGGCGAGGGAGCCGATTCGCTGGACCGCCCGTCGCGATGCGCGCTCAGGCACAGCACGAGAAACGCACCGGCGGCAAGAATGAAGATCGCAAGATAAACGACGCGCCAATGCAGCCAGTCCGCCAGGAGAGCAGACAGCGAAACGCCGGCCACCATGCTCAGCGTCCAGCCGCTGAGCATCAGACCGACGGTCTTGGTCTCGCGCCCTTTCGGGGCGATCTCAGCGGCATTGCTGTAGATCGCGGGCAGCGCCACGCCGGCGGCCGCGCCCGCCGAGAATTGCGCGGCAATGAGCACCATGACGAACGGCGCCGCAGCCGTCACGGCCAGGCTGGCCGAAAGCAGGCCGAAGGCGATCCGCAACATGCGCCAGGCGCCTACACGGTCGATATGCCGGGCGAGGAGAAGCGCGCTGAGGGAGGTTCCGAGACCGAAGGCGGCCGTGCCCGCCATGGCCTCCGGTACGGACACGCCGAAGGTGTGCGCGACCTCCGGCGCGATGGGGGAAAGGCCGAGCGAATTGCACCCGATAACGGCCACCGCCGCCATGAGGAGGAAAACCGCGGGAGGAATCCGGCCCCGGTCCAGGCTGTTGCCAGGGTCTGACGAAGTTGCTTGATGAATTTCGGACATAGGGCCATAGTGGCCGAATGAAATTCGGCTACAACAGGAATTTTCGGAATGGCCGTAAAAACAGATGATGTTCATCCGAACACGGCGAGCCGCCAACCGCTCGACCGGCTGGACCGAAAAATATTATCCACGCTGGTCGAAGACGCCACACAGAGCTATGCGGAGCTCGGCCGTAAGGTCGGCCTTTCGGCGCCCGCCGTCCACGAGCGGGTGAAGCGGCTGAAGCGCACCGGCGTCATTCGCAAAATCGCCGCCCTGATCGACGGCGAGGCCGTGGACAAGAACCTGCTCGCCTTCGTGCATGTGGACACCAGCGGCTGGGGGAAGACGCCGGAGCTTCTGGCCGTCGCCGAACATCCCGAGGTGGAGGAGATCCACACGGTTGCCGGGGACACCTGCCTGCTGCTCAAGGTGCGCGCCCGCGACGCACGCGCCCTGGAGGGTCTTCTGGCGCGGATCTATTCCGCCCCGGGCGTGATCGCGACCCGCAGCTATGTCGTGCTTTCGACCTATCTGGAGCGGCCGCCGCAGCCGGCTCACTCGGTCTCCTGGCCGGTTCTCGAAAAATGGCAGGCTAACGCGGGCGTCAGTAGTCAACCCTGATGAGATAAAGGCCTTCCGGCGGCGCGACAGGCCCGCAAGCCGCCCGGTCGCGGGCTTCGAGCGCGGCCTGCACGTCGGCCGCCGTCCAGGCGCCCTCGCCCACCTTCTTAAGCGTGCCGACCAGCGAGCGCACCTGATTGTGCAGGAAGGAACGCGCGGAGGCGCGGATTTCAATCTCCTCGCCAAGCCGCGACACCTCCAGCCTGTCGAGCGTCTTCACGGGACTTTTTGCCTGGCACTGGACGGAGCGGAAGGTGGTGAAATCGTGCCGGCCCACGAGCCGTTGCGCCGCTTCGTGCATGGCCTCGGCATCGAGCCTTCTTGCCACATGCCACACCTTGCCGTGATCCAGCGCGGGTGGCGAGCGGCGGTTGAGGATACGGTAGAGATAATGCCGCGCCTTGGCCGAGAAGCGCGCATCGAAATCTTCCGGTGCGGCGGCAGCACCAAGAATGGAGATCATCTCGCCTGCCATGCCCAGATGGGCGTTGAGGGCATCGCGGACCGTATCCGCCTTCCATCCGCGGGAAAGGTCGAAGTGGGCCACCTGCCCGAGCGCGTGGACGCCCGCATCCGTGCGGCCCGCCCCCCGCAGCGTCACCTCCTCGCCGGAAAAGGCGGCGATCGCCTTCTCGATCGCCTCCTGTACGCTCGGCTGCCCTGCCTGTCGCTGCCAACCAGCATAGGGGCGGCCGTCATATTCGATGTCGATGCGAAAGCGCGGCATGCTCAGCCGAGATCCCGGAAGGCGGCGGCATATTCGAGCCGGCCCGTGCGCGGCGCCGCGCCCCAGGCAAGCGCCTGCAGCGCCTCGCCCTGATACACGCTTTCAAAGCCTGCCGCCCGCGCGTGGCTATAGCCGAACCGGCCGTAATAGGCGGGATCGCCGAGCACCACGCAGAGGAGCTCACCCTCGCGCTGAAGCCGCAAATGCGCGTCCTTCACCAGGGCCGTCCCGTTTCCCTCCCGCTGATGGGCGGGATCGACGGCAAGCGGCGCAAGGGCGACCGCGGGAAAATCCTCCTCCCCGCGCACCATAAGGCGCGAGAACAGGATATGGCCGCGGACCGCGCCGTCGCGCTCGGCCACGAGCGACAGCACCACATCGCCCGCCGCGCGCAAGGCTTCGACAAGCCTCGCTTCAACCTCACCGCCGAAGGCGGAGAGAAGCAGGGCGCGGATCGCGTCCCGATCCTGAGGCTCTTCAGGGCGGATGATGACGGCGCTCATGACAGAAGCGTTCCCTTTCCGATTTTCGCCCCGCGCAGGAAATTCTCAGCCATCATCGGCCTGCCACCCGCCCGCTGCAGCTCCATCAGGCGCACCGCGCCCCCGCCGCAGGCAACGGCGAGGCCGTCGTCAAGCACTTCGCCGGGCGCGCCGCGGCCCTCGGCAAGCGTCGAGCGCAGAAGCTTCACCCGCTCTTTCCGGCCGGCGAACGGCATCTCGCACCATGCGCCCGGAGAGGGCGATAATCCGCGGATGTGATTGTGCACCTCCGGCGCGGGGCGGCGCCAGTCCACCCGCGTTTCCTCCTTGGCGATCTTCCTGGCATAGGTGGCACCCTCGGAAGGCTGCGGCACAAACGTCATCTCGCCCCTCTCGAGCTTCGCCATGGCCTCGACCATCAGCCGCGCGCCCACCTCCTTGAGGCGGTCGTGCAGTTCGCCGGCCGTCATCTCGCTGCCGATGGTCACCTTCTCCGTCAGGGCGATGGGACCGGTGTCCAGCCCTTCGTCCATCTTCATGATCATCATGCCGGTCTCCCGGTCGCCCGCCATGATCGCACGCTGAATGGGGGCTGCGCCGCGCCAGCGGGGCAGAAGCGAGGCATGGCCGTTATAGGCGCCGAGCCGTGTGCCCTCCAGAATGGGCCTCGGCAGGAGAAGGCCGTAGGCCACAACGACCGCCGCATCAGCATCAAGCGTGCGGAAAACCTCCTGCTCCTCAGTGCTTTTGAGCGACTGCGGCGTGCGGACGGGGATGCCCAACTCTTCCGCCGCCTCATGCACCGGCGATTTTGTCATTTCCAGCCCGCGCCGACCGGCGGGGCGCGGCGGCTGGGTGTAGACGGCTGCGATTTCATGTCCCGTCGCAGCAAGCGCGCGCAGCGTGGGCACGGAGAATTCCGGCGTTCCCATGAAGATGAGGCGTAGGGGCATGACGCCTCCCTGCTGCAGAAGGCGCTAACCTACCATCCGGGCCGGCTGGCGGTCCTTGGCAAGCTTCTTGAACTTGCGCACTACCATGTCGCGCTTGAGCTTCGACAGGTAGTCGATGAACAGCACACCGTTCAGGTGATCGATCTCGTGCTGCAGGCACGTGGCGAGGATGCCGTCGGCTTCCACCAGCCGTTCCTTGCCTTCGAGGTCGATGTATTTCACCGTCACCCGGGCCGGGCGCTCCACCTCCGCATAGTAATCGGGAATGGAGAGGCAGCCCTCCTCATGCACGTTGGGCTCATCGGAACGGGAGACGATCTCCGGATTGATGAAGACCTGCGGGTTCTTCGGCTCGTCCTTCTCGGACACATCGAGAACCAGCATGCGCAGGGGCTCACCCACCTGGATGGCGGCAAGGCCGATGCCCGGCGCATCATACATGGTCTCCAGCATGTCGTCCGCGAATTTGCGCAGGTCGTCGTCCACGCGCTCGACCGGCTTGGACACCTGGCGCAGCAACGGATCGGGAAGAATGACGAGCGGGCGAATGGTCATGGGCGTGAGGTAATGGCTGGGCGGGAAAGCGTCAATACGTTCCGTATCAAGTGATAGGCAACCGTATCACCGGCGACCTTCAACAACCCTACTCAGTTTGTTCACGTTTTGGTCTTATGCTGCCGGGCCGAATCGTCTAAGGTGCCGGCCATGAACGATGCAGTTCCGCTCCTTTCCGTACCCGTGGCCCAGCTTGGCGCGACGACAATTTCGCTCGGCCAGGCGGTGTTTGCCGCCGGGCTTCTCTTCCTCATTCTGTTCGCGCTTCTACTCCTTGCCCTGTGGCGGGCGAGCCGGGCGCGGGCGGAGGCTGCGGAAGAGGCGGCGCTGAGGGCGCGCGAGGCGGAGGCCCGCATGGCCGAGCTCACCAAAGCCCAAGCCGAGCTGCAGGGCCGCATGGGCACTATCGCCGAGGTGTTTGGCAGCAGGCAGGCGGAGCTGACCAGGGCCATCACCGAAAGGCTCGACGGCATGACGGCACGTCTCGGCCAGTCGATCACGGAGCAGACGAAATCCACGCACGAAAATCTCGCCAAGCTGCAGGAACGGCTGGCGGTGATCGACACGGCGCAGAACAACATTCAGGCTCTGGCCGGCCAGGTGGTGCAGCTGCAGCAGATTCTCTCCAACAAGCAGACGCGCGGCGCCTTCGGCCAGTCGCGCATGGAGGCGATCGTCGCGGATGGCCTGCCGCACGGGGCCTATGAGTTCCAAGCCACGCTTTCCAACGGGAGCCGGCCCGACTGCCTGATCAGGATGCCGAACGGCGCGCCATCGCTGGTCATCGACGCCAAATTTCCGCTGGAGGCCTGGAACGCGATCCGCGCCGCCAGCGAAAGCGAGGGCGGAATGGAGGCGCGACGGGCCGCCGAGAGCGCTTTCCGCCGCGATGTGGAGGTGCACATCAAGGCGATCGCGGAGAAATATCTGATCCCCGGCGAGACACAGGACACGGCCTTCATGTTCGTGCCGTCCGAATCGATCTTCGCCGAAATCCACGAGAATTTCGAAGCGCTGGTGCAGAAGGCGCATCGCGCCCGCGTTGTGATCGTCTCGCCGTCGCTGCTCATGCTGTCGATTCAGGTCATCCAGGCGGTGCTCAAGGACGCGCGCATGCGCGAGCAGGCGCATCTGATCCAGGCCGAAGTGGCGAAGCTGATGCAGGACGTTTCCCGTCTCGACGACCGTGTGCGCAAGCTGCAGGCCCATTTCTTGCAGGCCAACAAGGATATCGACCTGATCCTGACCTCCGCCGACAAAGTGACCAAGCGCGGGGCCAAGATCGAGGCGCTGGAGCTGGGAGCGCCGAGCGGCGCGGAAGCCATGCCCGACGGGGAGGAAGAGAGCCCCGGCATCGGAACGCGCTCTGGCACTTTGCGGCTGAGGGTCGTGGAGGAGTAGTCCCTCTACCTCCTCCCATGAGCCCACTACAATGCGGGCTCGACTATCGCGCCACCGCTTCGGCCAGTTCCGCTATCAGCCTTGCGTCTTCGGCCGGCCTATCCTTCTTGGCCGTGACGAGACACGCCTCGGAGCGCAGGATGATGCCGTCCTCCAGCACCTTCAGGTGATTGGCCTTGAGCGTCGAGCCGGTGGACGTGATGTCGACGATCACATCGGCGGAGCCCGCGGCCGGCGCGCCCTCGGTGGCGCCCAGGCTTTCCACGATGCGGTAGACCTGGATGCCATGCTTCTGCGAGAAGAATTGCTGGGTGAGCCGCCAGTATTTGGTAGCGATCCTGAGGCGGCGGCCATGGCGGTGGCGGAATTCCGCCGCCACGTCATCCAGATCCGCCATGGTCGAGACATCGAACCAGACTTCGGGTACGGCCACCACCACATCCGCTCGCCCAAAGCCGAGCCGGGCGGATATCTCCACCCCCGTCTCCCAATCGGGAATCGTCTCGCGCACGAGATCTTCACCGGTCACGCCGATGTCGATGTTGCCGCGGTCGAGTTCGCGGGCAATCTCGGAGGCTGAAAGGAAGGTCACTTCCAGCCCGTCGAGCCCATCCACGGCGGCACGGTAGCGCCGTTCGTTCTCCGGCAAACGGATGGGATAGCCCGCTTTCCGCAGCCGTTCGATGGCCTCATCCCTCAGCCGACCCTTGGAGGGAAGCGCCAGGGTTACGGTCATGGCCTTTCCCCCCGGACAGCCGCGATGCGGTCGAGCCAGATCGAGAAGCCGACGCCTGGAATGGGGCTTTCCGCCCCGAGCAGCGTAAGCAGCCGGTCATAGCGGCCGCCGCCTACCAGAGGCTGGCGCAGGCCTTCCGCGCAGATCTCGAAGATGAAGCCGGTGTAATAGTCGAGCGGCCGTCCGAACCCGGCATCGTAGCGGATGTCATCGAGCGGCATGCCCTGCTGCCCGATGTGGCTCACGCGGGCACCGAACTCCGCCAGCGCCTCGTCGAGCACGATGCCAGCCTGCTCGGCAAAGGCGGCGAGCCTTTCGCCCGCCTCCGCAAGCGGCGTGTTGATGGCGAGGAATGTTTTCAGCGCGTTGAGCGCGTCGTCGGAAAGGCGGACGCTGCGCAGCCTCGCCTTCTCGATGAGCCGGTGCGCGATCTCGCCCGGCTCGCGCCCGGCCGTGGGCGACAGGCCCGCAGCCTGCATCGACTCCTCGATATGCTGCGTCAGCCGCGCCTCGTCGCCGCGGGCGACCAGGCTTGCCACCTCGCGCGGCAGATTGGCTGCGCCTTGAGGATTGGCGCATTCGGCAATCGCCGCCTCCAGCATCGCCGGAGAGCCGAAGGCGCGCGTGAGCCGCTTCTGCCAGCCGCGCGGAAGGCCGAGCGCGGAAAGAACCGCCTCGAAGACGGCCTGATCGCCCAGCGTGATCTGAAGTCTGGTGCCCGGCAGGACGCGCGAGAGGATGGCGTGGGCATCGCCGAGCGAGCGCGCATCGGCCGCCGCACGATCAGGGCTTCCAAGGTCCTCGATGCCGGCCTGGAAGAACTCGGCACCCCCTTCGCGGCGCTGGCGGAAGACCTCGCCCAGATAGGCATAGCGGCGCGGTGTGGTCGCGCGCTTTGCGATGTGGTCGAGGCAAACGGGAATGGTGAATTCCGGCCGCAGGCAAAGCGTCTCGCCCGTCTCGCTTTCGGTGAGGAAGATGCGCCGGCGCAGATCCTCTCCCGCCATGTCGAGGAAGGGATCGGCAGGCTGGATGATGGCGATGTCCGTCAGCGTCGCCTCGCGTTCTGCGAAGAGGTTAAGGATTTCACCGGCAAAGGACGGGTAGCGGGAGGTCATCGCAACACCCACCTCCGCGCGGGGCCAAGGCCTCCCATGCGCTCCTGCCGGAACGGATCTGCCGGAGTGCTGGGCCTCACCCCGCGCGCTCCTGCCGCTGTGCTTCGAGCACGCGCTTCACCGCCGCCACCATCTCGCTCTCGGGCACCGAGAACTGCGCCGGGCGGGATTCGCGCCATTCGACGTTGCTCTCGATCTGTTCGGAAAGGCGCTTGCCCTCCTCAAGGTCCTTGATCTGTACCTCGCCCTTTTCGCGCTCGTCGCCACCCTGGATCACGACGCAGGGGCTGCCGCGCCGGTCGGCATATTTCATCTGCGCCTTCATGCCTCCGCCGCCCAGATACATCTCCGCGCGGATGCCCGCATTGCGCAGTTCGGCAACGAGGCGCTGATAGCGGCCGAGGCTTTCGGTGTCCTTGTCCATGGCTAGCACAACGACCGGGGCGATGGTTTCAGCGGTCTCCAGCTTGCCCAGGTTCTTCAGCGCCGTCATGAGGCGGGAGACGCCGATGGAAAAGCCCGTGGCCGGCACCGGCTCGCCGCGGAAACGCGAGACAAGCCCGTCATAGCGTCCGCCGCCGCCGACGGAGCCGAAGCGGACTATTTGACCTTCTTCGTTGGGGATTTCCGCCAGAAGCTCGGCTTCGAAGACAGGACCCGTATAGTATTCGAGACCTCGGACAACAGAGGGATCGACTACTATCCTTGGCGGCTTACCCCCGTAGCCGGCATCTAAAACTAGTCCCATTATCTCCTGAAGTTCCCGCACACCAGCGTCACCTGTGGGGCTGTTCGAGATTATTGCGAAAAGCCGATCAAGGTAGTTCCTTTGCCTATCAGCGGACGCGTGGCCATCGATTGGTCCGATATCGGGAAGGATCACTGTCAGAATTTGCGCTATCTGCTCTTCATCAAGCCCCGCGCCTCTCGTGAAATCGCCGCTCTCGTCCAGCCGCCCCTTCCCGAGCAGCTCTCGAACGCCTTCCGGCCCGAGCCTATCCAGCTTGTCGATCGCCCTTAGCACGGTCAGCCTGCGCCCGGCATTCTCCTCGCCGCCGAGGCCGATCGCCTCCAGCACGCCGTCGAGCACCTTGCGGTTGTTCACGCGGATCACGTAGTCGCCGCGCTTGATGCCCAGCGCCTCCATCACGTCGGCCATCATCATGCACATCTCGGCGTCGGCCGCGACGGAAGGCGCGCCGACCGTATCGGCGTCCACCTGCATGAACTGGCGGAAGCGCCCCGGCCCCGGCTTCTCGTTGCGGAAGACCCAGCCGGCGCGATAGCTGCGATAGGGTTTTGGGAGGCGCTCGAAATTCTCCGCCACGAAGCGGGCGAGCGGCGCGGTCAGGTCATAGCGCAGCGACAGCCACTGCTCGTCATCGTCCTGGAAGGAGAAGACGCCCTCGTTCGGCCGGTCCTGGTCCGGCAGGAATTTGCCCAGCGCATCGGTGTATTCGATGATGGGCGTTTCCACCGGCTCAAAGCCGTAGAGCTCGTAGATGGCGCGGATTTTCGCCACCATCTCGTCCACGGCACGGATGTCGGCGGGATGTCGGTCGACAAGCCCGCGCGGGAGCCGTGCCTTCACCCTGTCCGCCTTGTCAGCCATGCCGAATATCCGTCTTCTGCGATCCATGAACGCGCCCCGCAAGCCGGGCGCGGCTGTCCTATCCGATAAGGGGTTGAGCGGCAAGGGCGCTGTCCCGCCTGTCAAAGCGGGTGACAGCCTGCCTTCCATGCGCTAATCCCTCGCGCGTTTGCCGGCCGGCATCTCCGGCCTGGATGATTGAGGAGCCCCCATGCCGCAACCGCCGGCCATGATCGAAAGCCTTGATGCTGTCGCCGCACCCTATCAGACGATCCTGTCCGACGTCTGGGGCGTGGTCCACAATGGCGTGCGAGCCTTCCCGCAGGCCACCGCAGCGTTAAGCCGTATGCGCGCGCAGGGCAAGGCGGTGGTGCTGATCACCAATGCACCGCGGCCGCACGAGCACGTGGAAGAGCAGTTGAGGCTCCTGGGCGTGCCCGACGAAAGCTGGGACCGTGTGGTGACCTCCGGCGACGTGACGCGAAACCTCATACGCGAGGCGCCGCGCAAAATCTTTCATATCGGGCCGGACCGGGATCTGACGATCTATGAAGGCATCGATGTCGAGCTGGTGGAGGAGTTCGAGGCGGACGCCGTGGTGTGCACTGGGCCCTTCGACGACGAGACGGAAACCCCGGAGGACTATGCCGAGCTTCTGGCCCGGCTGCGCGCGCGTAACCTGCCCTTCATCTGCGCCAATCCGGACATTGTGGTGGAGCGGGGCGACCGGCTCATCTACTGCGCCGGCGCGCTCGCGCGCGAATACGGGCTTCTTGGTGGGCGCACCCTGATCGCCGGCAAGCCCTTCCGGCCGATCTACGAGGCGGCATTCGAGGCGGCGAGCGAAGTGCTGGGCCGCACCGTCGGGCCGGACGACACCCTTGCCATAGGCGACGGCGCGCTCACCGACCTGAAGGGCGCGGCCGGCATGGGTATCGACGTGCTTTATGTGGCAAGCGGAATTCACATCGCCGAGTATCAAAAGGATGGCAGGCTGGATCCGGCCCTCCTCTCCGCCTTTCTCGAAAAGCATGGCCATCAGCCTGTGGCGGTCATCGACCGATTGGTGTAGAGAACGGCCGTGGTGGCATTCTCACGCATTTCCGGCATCGAAAGCTTTCCCCCGCACCTGCGCAAAGGCGTAGTGGCGATCGGCAATTTCGACGGGGTGCATCGCGGCCATCAGGCTGTGCTCTCGCGCACGCTGGAGCTCGCGGAGGCCAATCAGGCGCCGGCCGTGGTGCTCACCTTCGAACCGCATCCGCGCCAGGTCTTCCGGCCGGACATTCCCCTCTACCGGCTGACGCCGGCGCCCATGAAGGCGCGCCTCATCGAGGCGCTCGGTTTTCAGGCCGTGGTGGAGCAGCCCTTCGACCGCGACTTCTCGCAGCTTCCCGCCGAACGCTTCATCACGGACGTGCTGCTGAGCGGCCTTGATGTCAGCCATGTGGTGACCGGGTTCGATTTCCACTTCGGCAGGGACCGGGGCGGAACGCCCGAAACGCTTCAGGAGGCGGGAAAGCGATTGGGCTTCGGCGTATGCCTGGTCGAGGCCTTTTCCGACGAGAGCGGCGAAATCGTCTCTTCCAGCCGCATCCGCGCGCTCCTTACCCAAGGTCGAGTGGCGGAAGCGGCCGGGCTGCTCGGCTACCGCTACACGGTGGAGGCGACGGTGCGCGACGGCGCGAAGCTTGGCCGCATGCTGGGCTTTCCCACGGCCAATATGGCCCTTCCCGAGGAAACGGCCCTCGCCCATGGCATCTACGCCGTGCGCTTCCGCCGTGCCGACGGCAGCCTTTATGACGGCGTCGCGAGCTTTGGCCGGCGCCCCACCGTGACGGAGGACGGCGCGGCCCTGCTTGAAACCTTCCTGTTCGATTTCGACGGCGATCTTTACAGCGAGACCTGCGCGGTATCCTTCTTCGGCTTCCTTCGCGGAGAGGAAAAGTTCGACGGGGTCGACGCGCTCATCGAGCAGATGAAGCGCGATGAGGCGGAGGCGCGGGCGCTGCTTTCAGGCGTCCGGCCGCTTTCGGCGCTGGATGGGAGGATGAGTTTTAGTGAGTAGCGAAATAGCGAGTAGCGAGCAGTGAGCGGGAAATAGGGGACAGTGCGACTGGATCTGCGCTTGTTCGTATGTCAACACCATCCCTATTCACTACTTCGCTATTCGCCACTTTCCTCTATTCGCTCCCCTCCCCTTTATTCTTGCCGCCGCCTCGGCTAAAAGCGCCAGCCATGGACACTGGCCCTATACCGTTTCTGATACGAATTACCGGCCCGGCCTTCCGGACAGCCTGAGCGCTGCGGAAGGTCCGGGGTTTCTCGCGCACCGTCATGCGCCATCCGCCTCTTGATACTGTTGTCGACGGGGCCATCTGGCTACCCGTGCTTTCCATGGCGAAACAATGAGCGAACCGTCCGAAAAGCTGGATTATTCAAAGACCCTCTATCTGCCGCAGACCAACTTTCCCATGCGCGCGGGGCTGCCGCAGAAGGAGCCGGAGATCGTCGCGCGGTGGCAGGAGATGGACCTCTACCGGAAGCTGCGCGAGGACGCGAAGGGGCGGCCGCTCTTCGTGCTGCATGACGGCCCACCCTACGCAAACGGCAACATCCATATCGGCCACGCGCTCAACAAGGTGCTGAAGGACGTCATCACCCGCTCCTTCCAGATGCGCGGCTATGACTCGAACTACGTGCCCGGCTGGGACTGCCACGGCCTGCCCATCGAATGGAAGATCGAGGAACAGTATCGCGCCAAGGGCAAGAACAAGGACGAGGTGCCGATCAACGAGTTCCGCAGGGAATGCCGCGAATTCGCCGAGCACTGGATCAAGGTTCAGGCGGAGGAATTCCAGCGCCTCGGCGTGGTGGGCGATTTCAAGAACCCATACCTCACCATGGACTATCACGCGGAAGCCCGCATCGCCGGCGAGCTTCTGAAATTCGCCATGTCCGGCCAGCTCTATCGCGGCTCGAAGCCGGTGATGTGGTCGGTGGTGGAGCGGACGGCGCTTGCCGAGGCCGAGGTCGAGTATCACGACTATGAGAGCGATACGATCTGGGTGAAGTTTCCGGTTCGATCCGCGCACCATGATCCAGACGACAAATCCGTGCACGATCTTATGGATGCGTATGTGGTCATCTGGACGACCACGCCCTGGACGATCCCTGGCAACCGCGCGATCTCATATTCGCCACGCATCACCTACGGTCTCTATGAAGTCACAGCGGCTGAGAACGATTTCGGCCCACAGCCGGGCGAAAAGCTGATCTTTGCAGATGTGTTGGCTGAGGAGTCTTTCGCAAAAGCAAAGTTGCAGTACCGAAAGCTGCGCGATTTGGAACCGGGGGAGCTTTTTCCGCTCACCTGCTCTCATCCATTAAAGGGCCTCGGCGGCGGCTACGAATTCCCCGTGCCTCTCCTTCCCGGCGATCACGTCACCGACGATGCCGGTACGGGCTTCGTGCACACGGCACCCGGCCACGGTCGGGAGGACTTCGACGTCTGGATGGAGAACGCACGCGAGCTTCAAGAACGCCGCATCGACACCGCCATCCCCTTCACCGTGGATGATGCCGGTTTCTTCACCAAGGACGCGCCCGGCTTCGGCCCGGACCGTCCCGGCGGCCCGGCCCGCGTCATTGACGACAAGGGCAAGAAGGGCGACGCAAACAAGGCCGTCATAGACGCGCTTATTGAAAAGAACATGCTCTTCGCGCGCGGGCGGCTGAAGCATCAGTACCCGCATTCCTGGCGTTCGAAGAAGCCCGTCATCTTCCGCAACACGCCACAATGGTTCGTCCATATGGACAAGGAACTGGGCGATGGCACCACGCTGCGCTCACGCGCGCTCAAGGCCATTGACGAAACCCGCTTCGTGCCCGCCGCCGGCCAGACGCGCCTTCGCGCCAT
The DNA here is from genome assembly GCF_025398195.1 of Chelativorans petroleitrophicus. Classification (GTDB taxonomy): domain Bacteria; phylum Pseudomonadota; class Alphaproteobacteria; order Rhizobiales; family Rhizobiaceae; genus Chelativorans; species Chelativorans petroleitrophicus. The sequence continues at coordinate 83,197 of NZ_JAODNV010000008.1, forward strand.
GATCGAGGAACGGCCCGACTGGGTGCTTTCGCGCCAGCGCGCCTGGGGCGTTCCCATCTGCGTATTCGTCGATGAGGATGGCGAAATTCTCAAGGACGAGGTGGTCAACGCCCGCATTCTTGACGCCTTCGAGAAGGAAGGCGCTGATGCCTGGTTTGCGGAAGGCGCCAAGGAGCGGTTCCTGGAAGGCCGCGACGACCAAGACCGCTGGACGCAGGTCAAGGACATCCTCGACGTCTGGTTCGATTCCGGCTCCACGCATGCCTTCACGCTCGAGGACCGGCCGGACCTCAAGTGGCCGGCGGACGTCTATCTCGAAGGCTCCGACCAGCATCGCGGCTGGTTCCATTCCTCGCTGCTCGAATCCTGCGGCACGCGCGGACGCGCACCTTACGACACGGTCATCACCCATGGCTTCACCATGGATGAGGAAGGCCGCAAGATGTCGAAGTCGCTCGGCAACACCGTCGTGCCTCAGGATGTGATGGCCAAGTCCGGTGCCGATATCCTGCGCCTTTGGGTGGTCACCACCGATTACTGGGAGGACCAGCGGCTCGGCCAGAACATCCTGCAGACCAATATCGACGCCTATCGCAAGCTCAGGAACACGATCCGCTGGATGCTGGGCACCCTGGCGCATGACGAGGGCGAGAATGTTCCGCTCGCCGAGATGCCGGAACTGGAGCGGCTGATGCTGCACCGGCTTGTCGAGCTCGATCAGGTGGTGCGCAAGGGATACGACAATTTCGACTTCAAGCGCATCATGCGCGCGCTCATCGACTTCATGGTGGTGGAGCTTTCCGCCTTCTATTTCGACGTGCGCAAGGATGCCCTTTACTGCGACGCACCCTCAAGCATCCGCCGCAAGGCGGCCCTTCAGGTGGTGCGCCAGCTCTTCGACTGCCTGGTGACATGGATGGCGCCCATGCTGCCCTTCACCATGGAGGAGGCCTGGCTTGAACGCTATCCGCAGGCCGAGTCGGTGCATCTGGCGCAGTTCCCGGAGGTGCCCTCGGCCTGGCGCGACGAGACACTGGCGGAGAAATGGCGCAAAGTGCGCCAGGTCCGCCGCGTCATCACCGGCGCGCTGGAGATCGAACGCAAGGAGAAGACCATCGGCTCCTCGCTGGAAGCCGCACCCGTGGTTCATGTTACCGATCCCGACCTCAAGGAAGCGATCCGCGATGTCGACATGGCCGAGGTTGCCATCACCAGCGGCATCGAAATCCGCGACGATGCGCCCCCGGCCGATGCCTTTACGCTGGAAGATGTGAAGGGCGTCGCCGTCGTATTCCGGCGTGCAAGCGGCAAGAAATGCGCCCGCTCCTGGCGCTACACGGAGGACGTGGGCTCTGATCCCGACTTTCCGGATGTCTCGGCGCGGGACGCGGCCGCGCTGCGCGAATTGCGGGCCCTCGGCAGGCTCGGGTGAGGACGGCATCCGCCGCCCTCCCCGACCGGTTTACGCGGATGGCCGCCGTTGCGTCGCGGCGGTTCGTCCGATAAAAGGCCTATAAGCAAGCGCCATCATCTCGTCTGATTTCTGGGCGAATGCGAGGCGGAACGTCAGCAAAGGCGCCGGGGAGTACTAACGTTGAAGTTTTGTGATTGCGGCGCACGCATCCGCGGCGGACAGATGCGCGCAAAGGCCGGATGGACGGGTGTCGCGCTCGTGTTTTCGGCGGTTGCGCTTGCCGGCTGTGGCAGCCCCACCTACGGCACCGGCGTTACGGCCGAACAGCAGCTGCTGGAGGATGTCACGGGCGTCCTGTCGCTGGCTCCCAAGCGGGGGCCGCAGATCGACTACAAGCCACGTCCGGAGCTCGTCAAACCGCCTTCCTTGGAGGTGCTGCCGCCGCCGCAGGAGAGCATCGCCTCGACCAACAATCCGGCCTGGCCCGAGTCCCCCGAAGAGCGGCTGGCGCGAATCCGAGCGGAAGCGACGGCCAACCAGGACAATCCGCGTTACCGGCCCAACATCATTCGGGACCTGCCCAGAGACAGCCAGCCGACAACCTGGGAAGACCCGAATGACGGCGTCATCGGACCGACATCGCCTGAGCAGCGCGCGGAAATCCTGCGCCGCAGGCAGATTGCCAACCAAGGCAGCCCTACCACGCGCCGCTATCTCAGCGACCCGCCGCTCGATCTGCGTCAGCCGGCATCCACCGCGCCGGTCGACGATCTGGGCGAGGACGAGTGGAAGAAGGAGCGCGCGGCCAAGAGTGCCGGCGGGTCGGGCGGCTTGCGCCGGCTCATCCCCTGGCTGAATTAGGCCTGCCGCCGCCTAGAGGTCTCCGTTCTGCGCCTCGCGGCGCAGCACGAAGAAATCCTTGAGCAGCGCTGCCGCTTCGCTTTCGGCCAGTCCCCCGTAAACCTCCGGCGCATGATGGCAGGTCGGCTGGCTGAAGAAACGTCCGCCATGGATGACGCCGCCGGCCTTCTCGTCGGCGGCGGCAAAGTAGACCCGGCGGATGCGCGCGAATGAAATGGCCGCCGCGCACATGGCGCAGGGCTCCAGCGTCACATAGAGATCGGCGCCCGTTAACCGTTCGGAGCCCTCTTCGCGGCAGGCTTGCCGGATGACGAGCATTTCGGCATGTGCGGTAGGGTCGGCAAGTTCGCGGGTGCGGTTTCCCGCGCGCGCTAGGATTCTGCCGTCGCGCACGATCACGGCCCCCACCGGCACCTCGCCGCGCGCGGCCGCAGCCCGCGCCTCTTCAAGCGCGGTATCCATGAAGCTGGCATAGAGATGCGATCGACGTTCGGCCAATCTTTTTTGCTCGCAACGCTCAGGACGAATTGATACCTAGCCGCGCTGAAAGGCAAACGCCACCATGACGGACGAAAAGAAACAAAAAGCAGGGCGCGCGAAGCCGGACGCCCTATCGCAGGAAAAGCGGAAGCAGCGCGCTGAAGCTTCCGCCCGCCTGGGCGACGAGCGCATCGCGCGGCGGCTCGCGCGCGCCGGGGTCGCCTCGCGCCGCGAAGCGGAGGCCATGATTGCCGCCGGCCGAGTGAAGGTGAACGGCAGGCGGCTCAGCTCGCCCGCCGTCAACGTGCTGCCTTCGGACCGCATCGAGGTGGACGGGGAACCCATTCCCGCGGTGGAGCGCACGCGGCTGTTTCTGTTCCACAAGCCGGCGGGCGTCGTCACGACGACACGCGATCCGGAAGGCCGCAAGACGGTTTTCGACATCCTGCCGGAGGGCCTGCCGAGGCTTATCACGGTCGGCCGGCTCGACATCAACACGGAAGGACTGCTGCTTCTGACGAATGACGGCGGCCTCGCCCGCGTGCTCGAACTACCTTCGACCGGCTGGCTGCGGCGCTACCGCGTGCGCGTGCACGGCAAGGTCGATCCGCTCAAGCTCGCGGAGCTCGAGCATGGGATTGCAGTGGACGGCGTCTTCTACGGCGCGATCACCGCCACGCTTGACCGGCAGCAGGGTTCCAACGCCTGGCTCACCGTCGGCCTACGAGAAGGGAAGAATCGCGAGGTCAAGAATGTGATGGGGGCGCTTGGCCTCGAGGTCACGCGGCTCATCCGCGTCTCCTACGGGCCGTTCCAGCTTGGCGAACTGCCGGAAGGCGCGGTACAGGAAGTCAGGGGCCGTACCCTGCGCGACCAGCTTGGCCCGCGCCTGATCAAGGAAGCCGGAGCCAATTTCGACGCGCCGGTCATGCGTCCCCTGCCGAACAAGCCCATCCAGGCGAAGAAGAAACCGGCGGATAAGCCCGCCGCGCCTGAACGCGGTACGGCTGAGAAAAAACCGAAACTGCACAGAAAGGCCCGCCAGGACCGTCGCGAAGCGTTGCGCGAGCGCCTGCAGACGAAGCCTCCCGGAAAGCGCAGCTCAAAGATGCCACAAAAGAGCGCCGCTGCAGGGCCACGTGAATCGCGTTCGCGTGGCACTCATGTGTGGATGGCTCCAGGCGCGCGGCCGACGGCGGGCTCCAAAGCGAAATCGGGCAAGGGATCGAGGCGGAAGTAGGAAACAATGCGCGTAGTTGGAGGCAGCTTTCGCGGACGGCGGCTTGCGGCACCGCATTCGGATGCGATCCGCCCCACCACAGACCGAGCCCGCGAGGCGCTGTTCAATATTCTGGAGCATGCCTATCCTGGCACGATCGAAGGCGCGCGCGTACTGGATCTCTTCGCAGGCACCGGCGCGTTGGGCATCGAGGCACTGTCCCGGGGCGCCGCCTTCTGCCTTTTCGTGGAACAGGCGGCAAGCGCACGCGCTTTGGTGCGGCAGAACATAGAAAGCCTTGGGCTTGCCGGGCGCACACGCATCTTCCGCCGCGATGCGACGCATCTCGGACCGGTGGGCACCATGCAGCCCTTCAGCCTCGTCTTTGCCGACCCGCCCTACGGCCATGGACTGAGCGAAAAGGCGATCGCTTCCGCGCTTGCCGGCCATTGGCTGCGGAAGGACGCGCTGATCGTAGTGGAGGAGGCCGAAGCAACGCCCTTCGAGCCGCCTGCCGGGATCGTGCTTCACGAGCGGCGCACCTACGCCACGACCACGCTCACCATTTGCGGTCTGGCCTGAGCGGCGCTTCCGCCAGCGGAGCGAAACGTGGTACCCGATCTGCATCCGCATCAAGGAGCTCGCAGACGTGACGAAGACAAAGGCGGCATCCGAACGTAAACCTGAGACACCCGCCAGCCGAAGCGGCGACGGCTATCCGACCTTCGCCGTCGCCTTCGGCGGAGGCGGAGCGCGGGGGCTGGCGCATATCCACGTCATCGAGGCGCTGGACGAGATGGGCATCCGGCCCGCCGCCATATCCGGCTCGTCCATCGGCGCCATCATGGGCGCGGGAATGGCGGCCGGCATGCGCGGCACCGAGATCCGCGCCTATGCAAGTTCGGTACTGTCCAGCAGGGCCGAGGTGGCCGCCCGCATCTGGCGCGCCCGTCCGGCCAGATTTGCGGAGATGATGGAAGGGGGCCTGCGTCTCGGGCAATTCAACGCCGAACGCATCCTGAAAGCGTTCCTACCGCCGCAAATTCCCGACGTGTTCGAGAAGCTTGCCATACCTCTCAAGGTGACCGCGACGGATTACTACGGCCATCGCCTCGCGGTTTTCGAGCGGGGAGAGCTGCGCTCGGCCCTTGCCGCCTCGGCCGCGCTGCCATCCATTTTCCGTCCGGTCCTGCGCGACGGCATGACGCTGATTGACGGCGGCATCTACAATCCCGTGCCCTTCGACCTTCTTGAGGGAACGGCGGATATCCTGATTGCCGTGGACGTGGTGGGCGCTCCCACAGTGCGCTCGCCCAAGACGCCTTCCACCATCGAGATGATGTTCGGCACCACGCAGCTCATGATGCAGTCCATCATTTCCATGAAGCTCGAGAAGAAGCGGCCGGACATCCTGCTGCGGCCCGCAATCTCTGGCTTTCGCGTCCTCGATTTCCTAAAGATGGACGAGATCATGGCCGAGACCGCCACCATCAAGGACGAATTGAAGCGCAGCGTCGAGGCCATCCTGAAAAAGCGCGCGGCATAAGCAGGCATGCGGCGCCACAAGCGCCATTGCACCGACGGCTGCCGGACCATAAATGCCGCTCATGTCTTGCAATGTGTCACCTCTCCGCCAAATTGGCACACAACTGCGCCGCCCGGCGGCCACAACCCTGAAGGTCCAGCATGAATGCTTCCCATGACGACCAGAGCCTTCTCGACCGCGTCGGCGCCCTCGTAGAGGCTGCAAAGCGCGCTGGAGCGGATGCTGCCGATGCGGTGGTGGTGCGCGCCCGCTCTTCAAGCGTCTCGGTGCGATTCGGAAAGGTGGAAGGCACCGGCGCTTCGGAAAGCGACGACATGTCGTTGCGCGTTTTCGTCGGCAGGCGGGTGGCAAGCGTGTCCGCAACCGTCGGCTCCGACCCGGCGGCACTTGCCGAGCGCGCCGTCGCCATGGCCAAGGCCTCGCCGGAAGACCCCTATCAGGGTCTTGCTGATCCGGACCGTCTGGCGCGCGAGATCGCCGATCTCGATCTGATCGACGACACGGAAGTCACGGCGGAGCGGCTGAAGGAAGACGCGCTTGCCGCGGAAGAAGCCGCGCTTGCCGTCCCGGGCGTGACCAACTCCTCCGGCGCCGGTGCATCGGCCGGTTCGGGCGGCCTGGTGCTTGCCACCTCGCATGGCTTTGTCGGCCAATACCGCGCGACGCGCTTCTCCCGGTCCGTCAGCGTGATAGCCGGCGAAGGCACAGCCATGGAGCGCGACTGGGACTATTCCTCCCGCCTCCATTTTGCCGATCTGGACCCGCCGGAAAAGATCGGCCGCACCGCCGGCGAGCGGGCCGTCCGGCGGCTCGGCGCGCGCCGCGTGAAAACGGGCGTCTTCCCCGTGGTCTACGATCCACGCGTGGCTCGCGGCATCGCCGGCCATATCGCCGCCGCCATCAATGGCGCCTCGGTTGCGCGCAAGACGAGCTTCCTGCGCGACATGATGGGAAAACAGATCGCCTCGGCGGCCGTGACGGTTACGGACGATCCGTTCCGCAAAAGAGGCCAGTCATCGCGCCCCTTCGATGGCGAAGGGGTGGCGGGCGAACGCCTTACGCCCGTGGAAAAGGGCGTGCTGACGGCCTGGCTCCTGTCCACCTCCTCCGCGCGCGAGCTTGGCCTTGAGACCAACGGACGCGGCGTGCGCGCCTCCTCCTCAGTCAATCCGTCTTCGACCAATTTCGCCATAGAACCGGGCGAGACCTCGCCGGAAGATCTAATCTCCTCCATCCAAAGCGGCTTCTACGTCACGGAGGTGTTCGGCCAGGGTGTCAACCTCGTGACCGGCGAATACAGCCGCGGCGCGTCAGGCTTCTGGATCGAGAACGGCGCCATCGCCTATCCGGTGTCGGAGGTCACCATCGCCTCAAATCTCAAGGAGATGTTTCTGCGGATGACGCCGGCGAACGACCTCGACCGCAACTACGGCACGGCTGCCCCGACCTTGCTTATCGAGGGAATGACCGTTGCTGGCGAATGAGCCCGTCAACCCCACGGACGAACTGAGTCTGATCGAGGAGGCGGCCCGCGAGGCGGGCGCGATAGCGATGCGCTTTTTCCGCCGGGAGCCGGAGGTGTGGTGGAAGGAAGGCCACTCCCCCGTGAGCCAGGCCGATCTGGAGGTGGACCAGTTCCTGCGGCGCGCGCTCCTCGGTGCCCGGCCGGATTACGGCTGGCTCTCTGAGGAAACCACCGATACGACCGAGCGGCTTTCAGCTCCGCGCACATTCGTGGTCGATCCCATCGACGGGACCCGCGCCTTCATCGCCGGCAAGGCCACCTGGTGCGTCAGCATCGCACTGGTGGAGAACGGGAGGGCAATCGCCGGCGTGCTCGACTGCCCGGCAACTGGCGAGGTCTTCACCGCCTGGTCGGGCGGCGGAGCCCGCCTCAACGGCGAGCCCATCGCCGTCAGGCAGGCAGGCGAAACCTTCGCGATGGCGGGGCCCGAAAAAATGGTGAAGCGCCTGCCGCCTGACATCTATGCCCGCGTGACGCCGCATCCTTACGTTCCTTCCCTCGCCTACCGGCTGGCGATGGTGGCCCGTGGCGAGCTGGACGCCACCTTCATCAAGCCCGCCTCCCATGACTGGGATCTGGCGGCCGCGGACATCATCCTTGCCGAGGCCGGCGGGAGCATCGTCGATAGCGCCATGCGGCGACCACACTATGCCGGACCCGATCCGCGCCGTGAGGCACTTGCCGCGGGCCATGGACCGCTGCTCCAGGTCATGGCGGATGTGGTCGCCCGCCTCCAGGAGTAGCGTGTTAATTGCCACCCGCGGTGTAAATGGTTGGCTAACTACAGGAATTCATTTAGATGAAGGCGGGTGCTTCGCGTGAAGCGGCGGTTCGGCCGGGCGCGGAATGCCGCCACAAAACCTCCCTAAAAGGGTAAGAGATGAGTGCCATGGCCGAGGATAAGCAAAAGAAGCAGCTTCTCCATCTCGTCTTCGGTGGTGAATTGACGGCGCTTGGAGGAACGGAGTTTCGCGATCTCCAAGCGCTCGACATTGTCGGCATCTTTGGCGACTACAAATCAGCCGAAGCCGCCTGGAGAGCAAAGGCGCAGGAGACGGTGGATAACGCCCATATGCGCTATTTTATCGTGCATCTCCATCGCCTCCTCGACCCGGACACGGACAAAGCCGGCCGGGGTTGAACCATGGATAACGAGGCGCTCGCGCGCTCACGCCCGTCGGTGAAGCCGCGGCGCCGCCGGAGGGTCATGAAGGCGCTGTGGCAGCGCATCCGTCAACCGCTCGCCCGCTCCCGCGTGGCGAAGAATGTGCTCGCCTCCATCATCGCCGCCGCGCTTCGCCTGGTCGAGCGCACAAACCCGCGCGTGCCCGGGTCAAGCGACGTGGAAGAGGCGATCGCCGCTTATTCGCCCGCCATTGTCGCCATGTGGCACGGCCAGCATCTTCTTGCGCCTGTGATGTATCCGCGCGGGCACAGGATCGTGGCCCTGGTCTCCCGCAGCGCGGACGCGGAGCTGAACGCGCTGGTGGCGGAAAAGCTCGGTTTCGAGATCGTCCGCGGCTCGGGCGGACGCGCGGGAGCGCAAAGGGTCGAGAAGGGTGGAGCTTCCGCACTCATCCAGCTTAAACGCACCATCGACGCCGGCTGCAACGTGGCCATGATCGCCGACATCCCCCACGGCAAACCGCGAGAGGCGGGGCTTGGCATCGTCACACTCGCGCGCCTGTCCGGCCGGCCCGTGCTGCCCGTTGCGATTGCAACAAGCCGCCGGAAGGTGCTGGAGCAGACCTGGGACAAGACGACCCTGCACCTGCCTTTCGGCCGCAGCGCCATCATCATCGGCAAGCCGATCCATGTGTCGGCCGATGCCGGCGAAAAGGAGATGGAAGCAAAGCGCCGGCAAGTCACGGATGAGCTCAACCGAACCATTCGCGAGGCCTATGCGCTCGTCGACGGACGGCCTCCTTCAAGCGACGGTGCGCGATGAGCGAACGCTGGGCCCGGGCAATGCTTACCGCATATCGCTGGGCGGGTGCCGCGCTTTACCCAGTCATCGGCGGCTATATCGTCTGGCGCGTAAGCAAGGGCAAAGAAGACCGCGCGCGCAGGCACGAACGCTACGGCTATGCGGCGGCGCCGCGCCCACCTGGACCGCTGATCTGGATGCACGCTGCCAGCGTGGGCGAGACGATGGCGGTGCTCGGGCTGATAGAGCATTTTCTTTCAAGCGGCATCAACGTCGTGCTTACGACAGGTACGGTGACGTCGGCGCGCGTGGCGGCCGAAAGGTTGGGCGACCGGGTCACCCATCAATATGTTCCGCTCGACCTGAAGCCCGCCATCAGCCGCTTTCTGAATCACTGGAAGCCGGATCTTGCGATCATCGCTGAATCGGAGATCTGGCCCATGACCATTCTGGAGCTTGGCGCGCGCCGCGTGCCGCAGGTTCTGGTGAACGGCCGTATGTCCGACCGCTCCTTCGAGCGATGGAGCAAGCGCCCCTCGCTGGCCGAGGCGTTGTTTGAAAACCTCGCCCATGTGGTCGCGCAATCCGAAGTGGATGGAGAGCGGTTCCGCCGGCTGGGAGCGAGGCCCGTCACCGTTTCGGGCAATCTGAAGGTGGACACGCTGCGGCCGCCGGTCGATGAGCAGGTGCTCGCGGCCATGCGACGGGCAATTGGCGGACGCAAGACCTGGGCCGCGGTCTCCACCCATGCGGGCGAAGAGGAGATTGCCGCCGACGTGCACTGCATGCTGCGCAGGCGCTATCCCGATCTGCTGACCATCATCGTGCCGCGCCATCCGGAACGGGCCGCGGACCTCAAGGCCGCGTTCGAAGCGCGCGGACTGAAGGTCGCGCTGCGCAGCAATGCGGAGGCCCTTACGCCGGAGACCGACATTCTGCTGGGCGACACGATCGGCGAGATGGGCCTTTACCTCAGGCTGACCGAGATCGCCTTTGTCGGCCGGTCGCTCGTGGGCGAAGGAGGGCAGAATCCGCTGGAGCCCGCGATGCTGGACACGGCCGTGCTGTCGGGACCCAATGTGCAGAACTTCCGCGACGCCTATCGGCGCCTCATCGAAAGAGGTGGCGCCAAGCTGATTCGTGACGGACAGATGCTGGCGGGGGCGGTGAACCTTCTCCTCCGGGAGGACAAGTTCCGCTCCCGCATGATCGCCGCGGGCAGGGCCACGGTGGAGGACATGTCGGGAGCACTCCCGCGCACGCTGGCGGCGCTCGAGCCCTTCATCCATCCGCTCATCGTCAAAAGCCGCCTGGAAGGCGGCAATGGCGGGCCGCGCAAGGCATGAGCGGGCTCAGCGAAGCGCCGCCCTTCTGGTGGACGAAGGCGGACTGGCGCGCCTGGGCGCTGTGGCCCCTATCGGCGGTGTACGGGCTTGTGGCGGGCAGCCGCATGGCCACGGCGCGGCGAGAGCCCATCCCGGCGGCGGTGCTGTGCGTCGGCAATTTCACCGTCGGCGGTGAGGGCAAGACCCCGGTTTCCATCGCGCTTGCCAAGGAGGCAAGGCGCCAGAAGCTGAAAGCAGGCTTCCTGTCGCGCGGCTATGGCGGCGGTATCACGGGGCCGCACCTTGTCGATGCTGATCATGACGGCGCGCGCGCGGTGGGCGACGAGCCTCTTCTGCTCGCAAGGCATGCGCCCACCGTCATCAGCGCAAACCGCGCCGCAGGGGCGCGGCGTCTCGTGGAGGAAGGCTGCGATTTCATCATCATGGACGACGGTTTCCAGAGCGCGCGCATCCACATGGATTACGCGCTGATCGTCGTCGATGCGCGCCGAGGGCTCGGCAACGGGCACGTCATCCCGGGCGGGCCGCTCAGGGCGCCGCTCATCGAGCAGATGCGCCACGCGGATGCCGTTCTGACGATGGGGTCGGGCGATGCCGCAGAAATCGTCATCCGCCGCGCCGCCCGGGCCGGCAGGCCCGTCTTTTCGGCGCATTTGCGGCCCCGCAACGCGCGGGGGCTCAAGGGTCAGCGCGTGCTCGCCTTTGCAGGCATCGGCAATCCAGAAAAGTTCTATGACACGCTGCGCGACGTAGGGGCGGTAATCGTCTCCACGCGCACCTTTCCCGATCATCACCCCTTCAGCGAGGAGGAGATGGCGGAGCTTGCAGCGGAAGCGGCCGCGAACAGCCTCGAGCTGGTGACGACGGAAAAGGACCTAGTGCGGCTGAAGCATGGATCGAAAGCCATGCTCGACTTCGCCGCGTCGGTTAAGACGCTGCCCGTGGAGGCGGTCTTCGATGGCGTTGGCACGGCGGAGGCCATTGTCCGCGAAACACTGAAGCGCTGGCGTGAGCGGATGCTGCAGACTCCGTAGCCGGATATTGCACCCGGGACTTTCGTTCCGTCACATCCCGTACCGGCGTCCAGCCCGCACCTTTCAGCACCGCGCCCGCAGATCAGGATTCATTTCCAGTTCGCGCTTAAGCGAAACCTCGGCGTTCAGATAGGGCTCCTGGCGGGCGACGCTCCAATATTTAAGCTCTTCCAGCGGAATGGCCTCGCCCGTCACCGCGCAGCGCACGAAGGCGCCCGGCGTGATCACCTGAAAATCGCCGTCCAGATACCGAACCCGCGCTTCCCGAGCGCCCGGTCCCTCGAAACGGTTCATGCGGATTGCCCTTCTTGCATCGGCTCCATGCGCCACATTTCGCGCCGCCCGTCAAGCCGCCGGAGCCGGCCTTTATCGCCGCCCGAACAGCCGCTCTATATCGCCAAGCTTGAGCTCGATATAGGTCGGCCGCCCGTGATTGCACGTGCCGGAGCCGGGCGTCGCCTCCATCTGGCGCAGAAGGGCGTTCATCTCCTCGGGCTTCAGCCTGCGTCCGGCGCGCACCGAGCCATGGCAAGCCATGGTGGCGGCAATGCGGTCGATGCGCTCCCTGAGGCTTTCGGCCGTGTCATTTTCAGCGATCTCATCGGCGAGGTCTCGCACGAGGCCGGCGGCATCGACTTCGCCCAGCATGGCCGGAGTTTCCCGCACCGCGACCGCGCCGGGACCGAACCGCTCCAGCCGGAGGCCCAGCCTCGCCAGCAGATCGGCATGGGCGGCGAGCCGTTCGACATCCTCTTCCGGCAGTTCTACGATCTCCGGCATGAGCAGCATCTGCGTGGGCAGCGGCCGGGCATGGATCGCCTGCTTCAGCGCTTCATAGACAAGCCGCTCGTGGGCGGCGTGCTGATCCACGATGATGAGGGAATCCTCGGTCTGGGCGACAATGTAGTTTTCATGCACCTGGGCGCGCGCCGCACCTAGCGGCCGCCGCGTCAGTTCCGACGGCACGGGAGCCTCGGATGCACGCGCGTCGGCGCTGACAGCCACCCCTACCTCGAAGCTCTCCTGGCGCGCCTCCGCGAAACCGTTGGTCTTGTGCGCGTTGCCGAAATCGGCATCGAGCGGACGGCTCGGCGAGGATGCGGGGCTCCACCCCCCGCTGTACCGCTGCTCATGCGGAAATGGCCGATGCCCGGAACCGTTGCCGTCCCGGCCACGGGCCGTCGGGTCGGGCACCCGGAAAGCGCTCAGCATGGCGGCGGCACCCGTCGTGGAGGCGCGTATGCCGCCTGCCTCCAGCGCCTGCCGGATCGCCCCCACGATCAGTCCGCGAACCAGCCCGGGATCGCGGAAGCGCACATCCGCCTTGGCCGGATGCACGTTGACGTCCACCAAGGCCGGGTTGAGGGAGAGAAACAGCGCCGTGACCGCATGCCGGTCGCGCGGCAGAACATCCATATATGCCCCGCGGATGGCCCCGGCGATGAGCTTGTCGCGCACCGGCCTGCCGTTCACGTAGGCAAACTGGTGCAGGGCATTGCCGCGGGAAAACGACGGAATGGAGACGTAGCCCGAAAGGGCGACACCCTCACGCTCAGCCTCGATGGGAAGCGCGTTTTCGGGGAACTCCCGGCCGAGGATCTGGGCAAGGCGCAACCGCAATCCCTCGCCGTCCGCAGGCACGGCGGGCAGGTCCAGCGTAGTTCTGTCCGTGCCGGAAAGCGTGAAGCGGACAGCGGGAAAGGCAAGCGCGATGCGCTTGACGACCTCCGTTATGGCCGAAGCTTCCGCGCGCGTTCCCTTCATGAATTTGAGCCGTGCCGGCGTGGCGAAAAAGAGATCGCGCACCTCCACAGTGGTGCCGCGATTGGCCGCAACAGGCCTCACGGGCCCGGCGCGCCCGCCCTCCAGAACGATTTCCGCGCCGCTGTCCGCATCCGCCGTTCGCGAGCGGAGCGCAAGCCGGGCTACGGAGCCGATCGACGGCAGCGCTTCGCCACGGAAACCCAGCGATCGGATATCGTTTATGTCGTCCGAAAGCTTGGAGGTGCAGTGCCGCGCCACAGCCAGCGGCAGTTCCTCCGCCGGAATGCCGGTGCCGTCGTCGATGACGCGAATGAGCGTCAGACCGCCCCCGGCGGTCGCCACTTCTATACGGCGCGCACCGGCATCGAGCGCGTTCTCGACCAGCTCCTTCACGACGCTCGCAGGCCGCTCGATCACCTCGCCGGCGGCAATACGGTTTATGATCGTTTCAGATAGCTGTCGGATGGCCATGAGCGGATGATAGGGGGATTCGGCTGATGTGCGAAGGACATTGCGCGGGCGGGCCACTTGTGCTTGCTTCCGCACGGCACTGCGAGCAACTGTCAGTTCAAGGAAGGGGCCGGCATGAACACGAACAACCCCAAAACGGCTTTCGTCTGGGATGACCCCTTTCTTTTCGAGGACCAGCTGGCGGACGAGGAGCGGATGATCCGCGATGCGGCGGCGGCCTTTGCCGCCGACAAGCTCGCCCCGCGCATCGAGCACGCCTACATGAACGAGGAGACGGACCCGGAAATCTTCCGCCAGATGGGAGCGGCGGGGCTGCTCGGCGTCACGATTCCCGCCGAATATGGCGGCGTGGGCGCCAACTACGTCTCCTACGGCCTCGTTGCGCGCGAGGTGGAGCGCGTCGATTCCGGCTACCGCTCCATGATGAGCGTGCAGTCCTCGCTGGTGATGTATCCGATCCATGCCTATGGCTCGGAGGAGCAGCGGCAGAAATACCTGCCGAAGCTCGCCGCGGGAGAATGGATCGGCTGTTTCGGGCTGACGGAGCCGGATGCCGGCTCCGATCCCGGCTCCATGAAGACGCGGGCGGAGAGGATCGACGGCGGCTACCGCCTCACCGGTACCAAGATGTGGATCTCCAACGCGCCGATCGCCGACGTCTTCGTGGTGTGGGCGAAATCGGCCGCCCACGACAACCAGATCCGCGGCTTCGTGCTGGAGAAGGGCATGAAGGGCCTTTCCGCGCCGAAGATCGGCGGCAAGCTGAGCCTGCGCGCCTCGATCACCGGCGAGATCGTCATGGACGGCGTGGAAGTGCCGGAAGACGCCCTGTTGCCGGGCGTTTCCGGCCTCAAGGGGCCGTTCGGCTGCCTGAACCGCGCCCGCTACGGCATCGCCTGGGGCGTGATGGGGGCGGCGGAGGACTGTTGGCACCGGGCGCGCCGCTATGGGCTGGAGCGCCGCCAGTTCGGCAAGCCGCTTGCCGCGATGCAGCTTTACCAGAAGAAGCTTGCCGACATGCAGACGGAGATCGCGCTCGGGCTTCAGGCGGTGCTGCGGGTGGGGCGGCTGATGGACGAGGGCCGCTTCGCGCCGGAAATGATCAGCCTGGTGAAACGCAACAACTGCGGCAAGGCGCTTGAAATCGCCCGTGCCGCGCGCGACATGCACGGCGGCAACGGCATCCAGATCGAATATGCGGTGATGCGGCATGCGCAGAACCTGGAGACGGTCAACACCTATGAGGGCACGCACGACGTGCACGCCCTCATCCTCGGCCGCGCCCAGACCGGCTTGCAGGCGTTCTATTGAGGGGTGATTGTGGTGGCTTGGAGCGGGCCCTCTTACTTGCGATTTCCAACACTTAACTTCGCTAAGATGTTGAAATCGCTTTCTCTCCCACCAGGGGAGAGATAGGGCGGGGTTCTTCACCGCCAGTCTCCGGCATTGGAGATTGGCAGATGCTGTGCTGCAGCACCTGTTCTCCCCCTGGAGGGGGAGAAAGCAAATTCCTGGGTTTGGCGAAGCCAAGCCCTTGGAATTTGCAAGAGAGGGGTCGCACCCGCCTGACGGAGTACGAAAAAAATGACCGCGTCCTTCATCAAACATCTCTCCGCCGAGCTCGAAGAGCTCAAGAAAGCCGGCCTCTACAAGTCGGAGCGCGTGATCACCTCCATGCAGTCGGCCGAGATCGAGAGCGGCGGCAGGAAAGTGCTCAATTTCTGCGCCAACAACTATCTGGGCCTCGCCGACAACGAGGAACTGCGTGAAGCGGCCAAGGCCGCGCTCGACCGCTACGGATACGGCATGGCCTCCGTACGCTTCATCTGCGGCACGCAGGAGGAGCACAAGGCGCTGGAGGCAAGGATTTCGTCCTTCCTCGGCATGGAGGACACCATCCTCTATTCGTCCTGCTTCGACGCGAATACCGGCCTGTTCGAAACGCTTCTCGGACCCGAAGATGCGGTCATCTCGGACGCGCTCAACCATGCCTCCATCATCGACGGCATCCGGCTCTGCAAGGCGCGGCGCCTGCGCTACGCCAACAACGACATGGCTGAACTGGAGACGCGGCTGAAGGAGGCGCAGGACGCCCGTTTCCGCCTGATCGCCACGGACGGCGTGTTCTCCATGGACGGCGTGATCGCCAATCTGAAGGGCATCTGCGATCTGGCCGAGAAATACGACGCCATGGTGATGGTGGACGACAGCCATGCAGTGGGCTTCGTGGGCGCGCGTGGCCGCGGCACGCCTGAGGCCTGCGGGGTGGAAGGACGGGTGGACATCATAACCGGCACGCTGGGCAAGGCGCTCGGCGGCGCCTCTGGCGGCTATACGAGCAGCCGCAAGGAAATCGTCGAGTGGCTGCGCCAGCGCTCGCGCCCCTATCTCTTCTCCAACACGCTCGCGCCGGTGATCGCCGCCGCCTCGCTCAAGGTGTTCGACCTCATCGAGAACGGAGACGGGCTGCGCCGCAGGCTCTACGACAACGCTGCCATGTTCCGTGAGAAGATGACCAAGGCGGGCTTCAGGCTCGTAGGCAGCGGCCATCCGATCATTCCCGTCATGGTGGGCGACGCCGCCCTGGCCTCGCAGATGGCCGATCGCCTGCTCGACCACGGCATCTATGTGATCGGCTTCTCCTATCCGGTCGTACCGCAGGGCGAGGCACGCATCCGTACCCAGATGTCCGCCGCGCACGCGCCGGCGGACATCGAGCGCGCGGTGGAGGCTTTTACCGCCGTAGGACGGGAACTAGGGCTGATCGCCTGACGAGGATGATGAAATGTCCAATATGATGAAGGCGCTGGTGAAGGCGAAGCCCGAGGAAGGGCTCTGGATGGAGCGCGTACCCCTGCCGGAGATCGGCCCCAACGACGTGCTCATCAAGGTGAAGAAAACCGCCATTTGCGGCACGGACGTGCATATCTGGAATTGGGACGAATGGGCGCAGAAGACCGTGCCCGTCCCGCTCGTAACCGGCCATGAGTTCGTGGGTGAAGTGGCCGATGTCGGCTCCGCCGTGACCGAATACCGCGTAGGGCAGCGCGTCTCGGGCGAAGGGCACATCGTGTGTGGACACTGCCGCAACTGCCGGGCGGGCCGCGGGCATCTATGCCGCAACACGCTGGGGGTAGGCGTTCAGCGCCCCGGCGCCTTTGCAGAGTATCTTGCCCTGCCGCAGCACAATGTAGTGGCGATTCCGGACGACATTCCCGACGAGATCGCCGCGATCTTCGACCCGCTGGGCAATGCGGTCCACACCGCGCTTTCCTTCGATCTGGTGGGCGAGGACGTGCTGGTGACGGGTGCCGGGCCTATCGGCATCATGGGCGCGCTGGTGGCGCAATGCGTGGGCGCGCGCAAGGTGGTGATCACCGACATCAATCCGGGCCGGCTCGCGCTGGCCAGAAAGCTGGGCGTGCAGAACACCGTTAACGCTCGCGAGGAGAAGCTCGGCGATGTCATGAAGCGGCTCGGCATGACCGAGGGCTTCGACGTGGGGCTTGAAATGTCAGGCTCGGCCTCGGCCTTCCGCGACATGATCGACGCCATGAACAATGGCGGCAAGATCGCCATTCTCGGCATTGCGCCGGCCGCCTTCGAGATCGACTGGAACAAGGTCATCTTCAAGATGCTGCATCTGAAGGGCATCTACGGCCGCGAGATGTTCGAGACCTGGTACAAGATGATTGCGCTGGTGCAAGGGCCGCTGGATGTCTCGAGGTTAATCACGCACCGGATCGGCGCGGACGATTTCCGAGATGGCTTCATGGCGATGAAGAGCGGCGAGGCCGGCAAGGTGGTGATGGACTGGTAGGAGCGGCGGCCTTCAGGCTGCCTGCGCGCACTCCGCTTATTGCTTTACGCAATTTCGGACGGAAAACCGGTATCCACTTTTCCCGGAATTGCGCTTGCCGCCAGAACGATCGCCGCGCGCAGATCGTCGATGCCCCTCCCCTTTTCCGCCGAGGTGGCGAGGATTTCGGGAAAGGCGGCGGGCCGCTTTCCAATCTTCCGCCGCGTCTCTTCGAGCAGTTTCGCCAGCGCGGCCTGCTTGATCTTGTCGGATTTGGTGAGCACGAGCTGATAGGAGACGGCAGCCTTGTCGAGCAGATCCATCACCTCCTCGTCGATCTTCTTCACCCCGTGGCGCGCATCGATCAGGAGATAGACGCGCTTAAGCGTCACCCGGCCACGCAGATAATCGAAGATCAGTCTCGTCCAGGCCTCGACCTGGGCCTTCGGCGCCTTGGCGAAGCCGTAACCCGGCATGTCCACCAGGGCCATGGGCGGCAGGTCGCCTGCCTCGCCGCTATAGCCCTCCGGCACGAAGTAATTCAGCTCCTGCGTCCGGCCGGGAGTGTTCGATGTGCGGGCAAGCCCCTTCTGGCCCACCAGCGCATTGATAAGTGAGGATTTGCCTACATTGGACCGGCCCGCGAAGGCGACCTCCGGCGGCCCTTCCGGCGGCAGGAATTTCATCGCCGGAACGCCGCGGATGAATATCCAAGGGCGAGCGAAGAGCTTGGCCGTATTTTCCACTGCCTCGTTCATGCCCCTTCTTCCTCACGCGCCGCCGCCTCGAGCCGTGCGAGGTCATTGCCGCGAATGGCATCGAGATGGCGCGTGATCTTCTCGGGAGACCAGTTCCACCAGGCGATCTCCAGCAGCCGCTCGATGGTTGCCGGATCGAAGCGCATCTTGACCACCCGAGCCGGATTGCCGGCCACCACCGCATAGGGTGGCACGTCGCGCGTCACCACGGCCTTGCCTCCCACGATCGCGCCGTCACCTATTTTGACGCCCGGCATGATCACCGCGTCGAAGCCGATCCACACGTCATTGCCGATCACCGTGTCGCCGCGGATCTCGCGCCGCCAGCTCTCCTCGTCGAAGCCTCTTTCCCAGCCCTGGCCAAAGATGTTGAAAGGATAGGTGGAAAAGCCGCCGAGTACATGGTTCGCGCCGTTCATGATGAAGCGGGCACCCTCCGCAATGGCACAGAACCGGCCAATGATGAGCTTGTCCCCGATGAACTCGTAGTGATGTAGTACGCACTTTTCGACGAAATTGTCGGGGCCCTCGGGATCGTCGTAATAGGTGTATTCGCCGATCTCGATATTGGGCCTGTCGACAAGCGGCTTCAGGAATCCGACACGCGGATGCAGATAGATCGGATGCTTGATCTCGGGCTTGGGACCGTGCATGGCGACACCTCCGCTCTCAGAAACGTCGCGATTGTCTCCGCTCGATCCGCGAGGGGCAAGCGCTACAAGGAACGCGATCCGACCGAACCGGCGGCCTGCGCCGGCGCAGGGAGCCGATGGCTCCTACTCCGCCGGATCGGCCTTCTTTCTCTTGAACAAGCTTGCGAGGTTATCCCAAAGCTCGATCTTGGCGCCCTGGCGCTTCATGATCACGCCCTGCTGGATGATCGACAGCAGGTTGTTCCACGCCCAGTAGATAACGAGACCCGCCGGGAAGTTCGCCAGCATGAAGGTGAAGATCACCGGCATCCAGTTGAAGATCATGGCCTGGGTCGGGTCCGGCGGCGTCGGGTTCATCCGCATCTGCAGGAACATGGTCAGACCCATGATAAGCGGCCATACTCCGATCATCAGGAAGGCCGGCACGTCGTAGGGCAGCAAGCCGAACAGGTTGAAGATCGAGGTGGGGTCGGGCGCCGAAAGGTCCTGAATCCAGCCGAAGAAGGGCGCATGCCGCATCTCGATCGTCACATAGAGCACCTTGTAGAGCGCGAAGAAGACCGGAATCTGGATGAGAACCGGCCAGCAGCCCGCCAGCGGATTGATCTTCTCCTTCTTGTAGAGCTCCATCATCGCCTGCTGCTGCTTCATCTTGTCGTCCACGTATTTCTCGCGGATTTCGAGCAGGGCCGGCTGCACCTTCTTCATGTTCGCCATGGACTTGTACGACTTGTTGGCGAGCGGGAAGAAGAGGAGCTTGACGATGACCGTGGTGGCGAGGATCGCCAGACCGAAATTGCCGAGCAGCCTGTAGAGCCAGTCCATCAGGTAGAACATCGGCTTGGTAATGAAGTAGAACCAGCCCCAGTCGATCAGAAGATCGAACTGGCGGATGCCGTGTTCCTCCTCATACTTGTCGACGACGCTCACCTCCTTGGCGCCGGCGAAGATCAGCGTCTCAACGGTCGCTTCACTGCCCGGAGCGATCGTCGTCGCATCGTTGAGGAAATCCGCCTGGAACCGCTCCCGTCCGTCGCCGAAATAGGCAAAGCGCGGCTGGAACTCCGTTTCGGCGCGCGGGACCATCGCCACGGCCCAATATTTGTCAGTGATGCCAAGCCAGCCGTCCGTGGACTTGCCGGGCGTGATGGCCCCCTTCTCCTGCAGGTCGGAATAGTCGATCTCCTGCAGGCCCTCCTCGCCGGTCACGCCGATGAGGCCTTCGTGCAGGATGTAGAAGCCCTGCGTTGCCGGCAATCCGAACCGCGTGATGCGGCCGTAGCCTCTTAAGGCGACGGCTTCCCCGCTCGCGTTCGCGATCGTGTCGGTGACGGTGAAGAGATAGTCTTCATCCACCGAGAAGGTGCGCTTGAAGGTGAGGCCCTTCTCGTTCGTGTAGCTGAGCGTTACCGGCGTGTCCGGGGTGAGCATGGAGCCTTCGGCAACCGTCCACTGCGTGTCGTGGGTCGGGACGGAACCTGCCGCCGCATCCCCCACATAGCCGATCTCCACGAAATAGCCGTCCGGCAGGGGTGCCGGGTTCAGAAGCTCGATATTGGGCGAATCCTTATCGACGGTGACGCGATAGTCCTTGAGCAGGAGATCATCCAGCCGTCCGCCGACGAGATTGATCGAGCCGGACACGCGAGGCGTATCGATCTTCACGCGCGCCGCCTGCTCCAGCGCGGTGTCGCGGCTGGCGGCGACCGCAGCGCCCCCGGCACCGGGCACCGTCGCATCCGCCTGCCCGTTGCCTGGAGCCGGTATGTCCGCCCCCTCAACATCCGACGGGTTCGCAGTCTCGCCCGCCTGCTCCGCCGCGATCCGGGCGGCCTCGCGCTCGGCCTCGATGCGCGGATTGACGTAGAAGACCTGCCAGACGGTCAGGATCAGTACTGACAGTATGACCGTGATGATGAGGTTGCGAGTGTTGTCCATCAGTTTCCCTGGCCCGCACCAGCGGGTCTCTTGCCGCGGATACGCCGTGACAACTCGTTTCGGAGCGTTTCGAACGGCGCATCCAGCACTTCGCGCCGCCCCACGATCACATAGTCGGTGCCGGACGCCATTTCATCGGCCGCGCGCGTGCGAACCGCTTCACGCAACCGCCGGCGGATGCGGTTCCGCTCCACCGCATTGCCTGTTTTCTTCGTCACCGTGATACCGAGCCGCGGCGGGCCGTCGTCCCCGCGCTCCAGCACCTCAAGAAGGAACAAGGGCCCGCGGCGTTTCGCACCACGCTGTACGGCGAGGAACTCGGCGCGTTTGGTGAGCCGCTCCGGCGCTCGACCCGGCAACGCCTTGCCCCACGCGACTGAATATTTAGGCCGTAAGCCGCTTGCGACCACGGGCGCGACGTGCCGCAATCACGCGGCGGCCGCCCTTGGTGGCCATACGCGCGCGAAATCCATGCCGGCGCTTGCGAACGAGTTTCGAGGGCTGATAAGTGCGCTTCATTTATTTAATACCGCGGCGTGCGGCCCTTCTTCATTCTGTCTCGACGAACAGGAGCATTTCTTCGGCCGCACAGGACGCAAAATTACGCGCCGGGCGGCCAGCCCGAACGTGCGGGGCTTATAAAAAGCGGGCTCTGGAAAGTCAACGAAGGGGAAGGGGAAAGAGCGAATAGGGAATAGCGAATAGAAAAGGGCTATCTTCGACGCTTACTCCCTATTCGCTATTCGCTCTTCCCTCAATACGCATGTTCCAGAAACACCGGCTCGATCGAGCCGCCCCAGCGCGTGTTGTAGGCGGCCACCATCTCCTGCGCGCTTGTTGTGCCGCGGGCGACGATCTCCTCCAGCGGAGCCAGGAAACCGGTTTCGTCATACCCTTCGCGGTTCCGGCATGCGCGGTTGGCCAGTCCGGTGCGGGCGATCGCCAACACCTTGCGCGCGGTTTCGCGTAGATCGTGGTTGCGGAAGCTGGCGGAAAGCCCCTCGACGGGCACCGTATCGCGCAGCCTCTGCACCTCCTCGAAGGTCCAGTCGCGAGTGAAATCCTCCACCGCCTGGATTGCCTCATCGTCGTAGAGCAACCCGACCCAGAAGGCGGGCAGCGCACAGATGCGCCGCCATGGGCCGCCATCCGCACCGCGCATTTCAATGAAGCGCTTCAGCCGCACGTCCGGGAAGAGGGTGGAGAGATGATTGGCCCAATCGCCCATGGTGGGCATGCCGTTCGGCACCTCGTCACGCAACGCGCCGTGCATGAACTGGCGGAAGGTCACATGGGTGCAGTCGTAATAGCGGCCGTCCCGGATCACGAAATACATGGGCACGTCGAGCGCCCATTCGACATAATCGGCGAATCCAAAGTCCTCGGCAAACACGAAGGGCAGGAGACCGGCGCGCTGATTGTCCGTATCGCGCCAGATCTCCGCGCGCCAAGACTGGAAGCCGTTGACGGTACCCTCGGTAAAGGGCGAATTGGCAAAAAGCGCCGTCGCCAGCGGCTGGAGCCGCTGGCCGATCTGCATCTTGCGGCGCATGTCGGCTTCGGAGGAGAAATCCAGATTCACCTGAATGGTGCAGGTGCGGTACATCATGTCGAGCCCGTGCCGACCGACCTTGGGCATATAGGCCGTCATGATGTCGTAGCGCGACTTGGGCATCCTGGGCGTTTCGGAAAGCCGCCATTTGGGGCTCGCGCCGAGCCCCAGGAAGCGGATGCCGAGCGGCTCCGCGATCTCGCGAAGCTGCGCCAGATGGGCATTGCCCTCGCGGCAGGTCTGATGAAGCGTCTTGAGCGGCGCGCCCGACAGCTCGAACTGGCCGCCCGGCTCCAGCGAGATCGCACCCTGGCCGGTGGGCTCCACAAGGCCGATGATGTGGCCGCCGTCGAGGATCGGGTTCCAGCCGAGTATTCGCTGCATGCCTTCCAGAAGCGCGCGGATGCCGCGATCGCCCTCATAGGGCACGGGGCGGTTTCCATTGACATAGAAAGGAAATTTCTCGTGCTCGGTGCCGATGCGCCAGGCCTCTTTGGGCTTGCACCCCTCCGCCAGAAACGAGATGAGTTCGTCTACCGTTTCGATCGGCCGATTATCGGTCGTGTCCCGCGCCATCTTCGTCTCCAAAAGCTCCGCCTCATTGGAGAAGACGGCAGCCGCAATCAAGCCAAAAGTTCTGAACGCCGCTCAAGCCTCGTCCCGCCAGTCACCGGCCGCCGCCTGGAGGATGGCCATTGCCGCGACCGCCGCCGTGTCGGCGCGCAAAATGCGTGGGCCGAGAGGCACGGGCGTCACGAAGGGAAGCGAGCGCAGCAATTGCCGCTCCGCCTCCGAAAAACCGCCCTCCGGGCCCACGAGAAGCGCCAGCCTTTCGCCGGCAAGACGGCTGACGGCCGGGAGCGGATTGTTGCCCGGCGCATCCTCGTCGCAAAAGACAAGCCTGCGGCCTGCCTCCCATTCCGCCAGCAGGCGTTCGAGTTTCACCGGTTCGCGCACGGATGGAATGGAGAGGATACCGCACTGCTCCGCCGCCTCGATCACATTTGCCTGAAGACGCGGGAGGCCCAGCTTGGGCACCTGCGTGTGTTGGGTGAGCACCGGCTGAAGCACGCCCGCGCCCATCTCCACCGCCTTCTGCACGAGATAATCGAGCCGGCCCTGCTTGAGCGGCGCGAAGCAGTAGAGAAGATCGGGATAAGGCGTCTGGGCGCGCGCCATCTCGGCTACGGACAGCTGCGCGGACTTCTTCGAGAGCGCCGTGATCGCCGCCCGCCATTCGCCGTCGCGTCCGTTGAAGAGGAGCAGTTCCGCGCCCTCCCGCATGCGCAGCACATTCGCCAGATAATGTGCCTGCTCGCGCGTGGCCTCGACCGTGAACCCGGCCCCCAGGTCGCACGTCACATAAAGCCGCTGCATCTTGTAATTCGCCCGCATCGTTTGTTGATGCTTCGGCGCGGGCGCGCGGTCAATAGGCGCTCGGATGCCACACCGGACGGTAGCCGCGGGCAAGACGCGCGACGGTGGACGGCGGCGTGATCAGGGTAAAGACGGCTGTGCTCATATCGGAAATCTTTCGCGGCGGGCCATAGCCGCTGAAATCCCAGGGAAGAAGCCTTCCTCCACGCAGCGCGTAAGCTAGGCCGTTCTGCTCAACCATGGTGCCGTCCGGCAAATCGGCAAGCTGCGCGGGCTCAAGCGGAAGGACGGCACCGCCCGACGCCCGGCGCTCCGCATGCAGCCGTGCGTCCATTTGCGGTGCGGGTGTCCGCGGTCCCTCTCCCCCGGCCAGGCAACTGGCGAAAGCAAGCGCGCTGTCACGCCTGCAATAGAAGCATGGCCGGTGACCGGCGGCGAGCGCGGTCACCTCGTCAAGAAAGAAAAGTTCCGTCCAGCCCGGCCTGCCTCCAGGGGCGTTGCGCCCCATCACCTCGCGGCGCTGTCCCCGGAAGTCGCATTCGCAGATGATCCAGGCCTTCGTGGCCCAGCGCCGCCTGAGCAGCGTCCTGGTATCCGGATCGTGGATCACACCGCGATTGCCGGTGAAGAGGCCACGCGCCGCAACGGCATGAATAGCTCCGAAGGGGTCTACGCGGTTCTGGAGAGGCATGGGAGGCATTTTGCGCCGGCTCGCGCCCCGCGATCAACCCGCCTGCCGGCATGGCTTAAATCCGGGCGCGGCAAAGAAGCAACACTGCCGGATGAAAAGGGGGAGCCCACGATAGCCGGCTTGTATCCTCCGCGCGGAATCACCATCTGTTTGCGCGAAAACTCACCAAGCGCACTCATGGGAACCAGTTGGTAACCCGGGTGCTTTTATCTCTAATTGTCTGTACGAATCAGGATGAGCCCGATGCGTGCTGCTATCCTTTCACTGATGCTGTTCTCCGCTGTTATGATCAGCGGCGCGGGGATCTACACCGCCACCGCCTCCGGTAACCATCAGGCCGCCCACGGCTACGGCGTGGTCGATCTGGCCCGATAGGACGGCCGGGAAGGCGCTACAACGCCGCTTCCAGAAGCCGCTTCGTTCTGCCCTCGAACATCATGGCCGTGAGCCGGCCGGTATGGAAGGCGCCGGTGTCCAGATTCACCCGGTTGGGCAGAATCTCGGGCCTGTCGTGGGGCGTGTGACCGTGCACGATGAGCTTGGGATGAAGCCCGGCATGGTGAAGAAAGCGCTCGCGGATCCAGATCAGGTCCGTATTCTCCTGCTCCTCCAGGGGGACACCCGGCCGGATGCCGGCATGGCAGAAGAAGAGGTCCCCGAAGCAGACGGAAGGTCTAAGGCCGCGCAGGAAGGTCAGGTGTTCCTCCGGAATGGACCGGCGCAGTTCATCCCAGCCTTGCAGCAGAGCTTCCTCCGGATAGAACCGCAGCGCCACGCCATATGAGCGGGCGGTAGCCTCACCGCCGTTATTGGCAAACAGGCTGTCGGCGCGCGGCTGGGACAGGAAGTCCAGCATGCCGAGATCGTGATTGCCCGCTATCGCGATCACGCGGGGGTCGGCTTGGGTCGCGTGCGAAAGCAGGTCGAGGACCCGGCGGGTATCCGGCCCGCGGTCAACGTAATCGCCTAGAAAGATGAGGCGCCAGTCGCCGGGTCTGTCCCGCCCGATCTCCTCCATAATCTGGCGGTGCATTTCCGACAGAAGATCGAAACGCCCGTGAATGTCGCCCACCGCGTAGATGCGCATGCCGGGCGGCGCCGAGGCATCGTCGAAATGGATTCCCGCCTCACCCGCCATCGACCACGATGAGATGCAGCGCACGCGGCCCATGCGCACCGAGCAGCAGCTTCTGTTCGATGTCGCCGGAACGGGAAGGCCCCGTTATCAGGTTCAAAGTGCGCGGCATCTCGCCCTTGCCGAAAGCCTGCCGGATCCCGGAAAGCGCCGTCTCCAGATCGCCGGTGATGTCCTTTGCATCCACCACCACAATATGGTGCTCCGGCAGGAAATTGACGGTGGTGGGATTGTCCGCCCCCGAATGAAGCACAATGGTGCCCGTCTCGGCTACCCCGGCAACAGCATGGCTGACGCCCACCATGTCCTCCGGCTCGGCCGGGCCGTTTTTCACCTCAAGCGAGCGCACCGAGGTCCAAGGCATGGCCTTGAGCCGTCCGTCGGCACCCATGCGCACGCTTGCGGGCAGATTCCTGGCGCGCAGATAGGCGGCAACGGCTTTCGGCACGCTTTCCGCCTTCCTTACCCGCTTGACGGTGGCCGAAACCTTCTCGGCCATGCGGCAGAAAAGCTCCACGCGCTCCTTTTGAGGCAGCTGGCCGCGGGCGGGTATGACGCCGAGCGGAGACGCAGCCAGCCGCCCGGCCACAGCCGAGGCCCGCGCGGCATCGTCCGGCGCCACCTTAAGGGCCGTGCGTATCCTGGCCAGTATCACGCTGCGCCCGCTCATACCCGCGCCTCCTGCTTCCAGACTTCCCGTTCACGCCATTGCTGCATGAATGTGCGGCGCTCGGGCGCGGGGAAATCCCGATGCTTCGTCCAGCCGCGCGCAAGCGGCAGGTGGCGGAAGCGGCCCCGCCGTCCTCCCAACAGCGCGAGCGCCGGAACGGCAAGCGACGTGAGGACACGGTAAAGACGCGGGCGGCGGGCAAAGAACGCCCAGGCGCCCAGGCCGTAACGCTGCACCGCCGGATTGAGGCCGCGGGAGAATTCGCGTTCGCGCCAATGACGCATCATCTTGGGCAGGGGAATCTTCATGGGGCAGACCGCCTCGCAACGCCCGCAGAAGGTGGAGGCGTTGGGCAGATGCCCGGCCTTGTCCACTCCCATCAGAGATGGCGTCAGCACCGCCCCCATGGGTCCCGGATAGACCCAGCCATAGGCGTGGCCGCCCACGGCGTGATAGACCGGGCAGTGGTTCATGCAGGCGCCGCAGCGGATGCAGCGCAGCATGTCCTGGAACTCGGTGCCGAGCATGGCCGAGCGGCCATTGTCGAGAAGCACGACATGATATTCCTCCGGCCCGTCGGGGTCGCCCGGGCGGCGCGGTCCGGTGGACAGCGTGGTGTAGACGCTCATGTCCTGTCCCGTCGCGGAGCGGGCGAGCACGCGCAGGATCTGGCTCATGTCCTCGAGGGTGGGCACGATCTTCTCGATCGAGGCCACGACCACGTGCACCTTGGGCAGAATCTGCGTCAGATCGCCATTCCCCTCATTGGTAACGATGACGGAGCTACCCGTCTCGGCGACCAGGAAATTGGCGCCGGTGATGCCGACATCGGCCTGGAAATATTGCGAGCGCAACACGCGCCGCGCCTCGCCGAGCAGCGATTCGGGCTCCGAGAGATCGCGCGCGGGTGGCAGATGATCATGCACCCGGCGGAAGTCGGCCTCCACCTGATCCTTCGTGAGATGAACCGCGGGCGCGATGATGTGGCTAGGGTGCTCGCCGCGAAGCTGGATGATGTATTCGCCGAGGTCCGTCTCGACCGGCCGAATACCCTCCTTTTCCAGGAACTCGTTGAGGCCGATCTCCTCGGTGATCATGGATTTGCCCTTGGTCACCGTGCGGGCGCCGGCGGCGCGGCATATGTCGAGGATGATCCTGCGGGCATCGGCGGCCGTCTCGGCCCAGTGCACGTGGCCGCCCGCCGCCCTCACCTTCTCCTCGTAGGCTTCCAGATAGATGTCGAGGTGAGCGAGCGTATGGTCCTTGATGGCGCGGGCGGATTCCCGCAGCGCCTCGAATTCCGGCAGGGCATCGACCGCGTGCTGGCGCTTGTCGATGAAGCCGGAGCGCACATGCAGCATGGCCTTCTGAAGCTGCGGATCGGCAAGCGCCTGGCGCGCGTTCTCCTTAAAGGCCGGCGAGGTGATCTGCATTAGTCCTTCCCCCTCCCGATCGCCGGGCCGTCATCCATGCCGGCCAGCACCTCGGCCACGTGCCGCACCTTCACCGCCGAGCCCTGACGCTGAAGCTTGCCGGCCATGTTCATGAGGCAGCCGAGGTCGCCTGCAAGCAGCGTATCGGCGCCCGACGCCGCGATGTTGGCCGTCTTCTCCTCGACGATCTTGTTGGAAATGTCGGGATACTTCACGCAGAAGGTGCCGCCGAAACCGCAGCACACATCCGCATCGTGCATCTCGACAAGCTTCAACCCGGAGACGGAAGCGAGCAGGCGGCGCGGTTGCTCGGCAATGCCGAGCTCCCGTAGGCCGGAGCAAGAGTCGTGATAGGTCACCGTGCCGTCATGCGCCGCCTTGACGGCGCTGACCCCCATCACATCGACCAGGAAGCTCACCAGCTCGTATGTCTTTTCCGCTAGCGCCTTTGCCCGCGCCTCCCACATCCCCTCGCCCGCGAAAAGGCCGGGATAATGCTTTTTCAGCATTCCCGCGCAGGAACCCGAGGGCGCCACGACATAATCATATTCCTCGAAGGCTTCGATCGTGTTCTTCGCGATAGCAATGGTGTCGGCCCGATCGCCCGAATTGTAGGCCGGCTGGCCGCAGCAGGTCTGGGCCATCGGCACGTCAACTTCGCAGCCCGCCTCTTCCAGAAGCTTTACCGAGGCAAAGCCGACGGTCGGCCGGAAAAGGTCCACCAGGCAAGTCACGAACAGGCCGACGCGGGGAGGTTTGGGTGCTCTTGTATCCAAAGGCTTCATCCTGTCTTCATGAACCAGCTTGAGCTGGTCGTTTCGTTCCCGCCAGGCGCCCTCTTGAGCGCGCGCTCTGTGTATTCTTCTCCATACGCTGGCGCAGGCGAAGCCCGGCCACACGCTCCCACTCGCCGGTGCGCTCGGCCTGGGCGCTCGCCTTCTCCACATAGGCGATATGATCCACGGACGCCTTCCGGGCAGCGGCGGGATCGCCGTCGCGGATGGCCCGGAAGATGGCGCTGTGCTGCGCAAGCAAAGCCTCGCGCGCGCCCGGCAGGTCGTAAATGCGCGCACGGTTGTAGAATACGCCGTCCGCCAGCAGGCGATAGCAGGAGCGTAGCGTGTGGAGCAGCACGAAATTGTGCGCGCATTCGCCCACGGCGTGGTGAAACTCCACGTCGATCTCCACCTCCGTTGCGAAATCTGCCGTCGCGTGCGCATGCTCCATGCGCTGGATGATATCGGCAAGAAGCGCTTTGTCGGCCTCCGTCGCGCGGCGCGCCGCCATTTCGGCCGCGACCGCCTCGATTTCCCGTCGGTATTCCAGATAATCGGCCGTTGCCTTGGGGTGGCTTGCAATCAAAGCGCGCATGGGTTCGGTAAAAACCTCGCCCACCACGTCGGCCACATGCGTTCCACCGCCTTGCCGCGACACCAGAAGCCCCCTACCCTCCAGTGCCTTCAGCGCGTCGCGCAGGATGGGGCGTGAAACATTCATCCGGGCGGCGAGCTCCCGTTCGCCGGGCAGCCGGTCGCCGTCGCGCAGCACGCCTTCGAGGATCAGCGCCTCGATCTGGCGAACCACTGCATCGGCGGTGCGGCCCTGCTCGATCCTGGAATAGATGGTGCTCACGAACGGTTTCTTCGGGCTGACTTTGTCCCACAAGCGAACTCTAGCGAGATTGACGCCGATTGGTCAAATGTTTTAACCAGTCGCATCGAGTGTTGGAATGGAGCCGCTCATGTCCGGGCTTCGCATGCCCGAGGCCGATGCGAAGACGCTGAAGCGCCGCGAGGAGATCGTGGCGGACATGCGCATCATCGTGCCGGGCGAAGGCGTGGTGGACAGCGAAAGCGAGATGCGCGCCTTCGAGAGCGACGGGCTTACCGCCTATCGCCAGCTTCCGCTCGTCGTGGTCCTGCCGGAAACGACGGCACAGGTCTCGCGCATTCTCAAATACTGCCATGAGCGCAACATCCGCGTGGTGCCGCGCGGTTCCGGCACATCGCTTTCGGGCGGGGCGCTGCCCCTGCAGGACGCGGTGCTTCTCGTCATGAGCCGCTTCAACCGCATCCTCGACATCGACTTTGCCAACCGGGCGGTGGTCGCGCAGCCGGGCGTGACCAATCTCGGCATCACGCAGGCGGTCGAGCATGAAGGCTTCTACTACGCGCCCGACCCCTCCTCGCAGATCGCCTGCTCCATCGGCGGCAACGTGGCGGAGAACTCGGGCGGCGTGCACTGCCTCAAATATGGGCTGACGGCCAACAACATTCTCGGCATCGAGATGGTGCTGATGAACGGCGACGTGATCCGTCTCGGCGGCAAGCATCTGGACGCCGAAGGCTACGACCTCTTGGGCCTGATGACGGGCTCGGAAGGACTGCTCGGCGTCGTCACCGAGGTTACGGTGCGCATCCTGAAGAAGCCGGAGACGGCGCGCGCTCTCCTGATCGGCTTTCCCTCCAACGAGCAGGCCGGCCAGTGCGTGGCCGACATCATCGGCGCCGGCATCATCCCCGGCGGCATGGAAATGATGGACCGGCCCGCAATCCATGCGGCGGAGGATTTCGTTCATGCGGGCTATCCGCTCGATGTGGAGGCGTTGCTGATCGTCGAGCTCGACGGGCCGCAGGCCGAGGTGGACCACCTGATTGCGCGCGTGGAAGAAATCGCCGCCAGAAATGGCTGCACGACAAGCCGCGTCTCCAGGTCCGACGGGGAGCGGCTTGCCTTCTGGGCCGGGCGCAAGGCCGCCTTCCCCGCCGTCGGCCGCATCTCGCCCGACTATTATTGCATGGACGGCACCATCCCGCGAAAAGAACTGCCGCGCGTGCTTTCGGGCATGCGGGAGCTTTCGGAGAAATACGGGCTGCGCGTGGCCAACGTTTTCCATGCCGGCGACGGCAACCTGCACCCGCTCATCCTCTACGATGCCAACAAACCTGGAGAACTGGAGAAAGCCGAGGCTTTCGGAGCCGATATCCTGCGGCTGTGCGTGAAAGTCGGCGGAGTCTTGACCGGCGAGCACGGCGTGGGTGTGGAGAAACGCGACCTGATGCCGGAGATGTTCACCGAGGAGGACCTCAATCAGCAGATCCGCGTCAAATGCGCCTTCGACCCGAACCACCTTCTCAATCCCGGCAAGATGTTCCCGCAGCTCCACCGCTGCGCCGAGCTCGGCCGCATGCACATTCACCGCGGGCAGATGCCGTTTCCGGAGCTGGAGAGGTTTTGAAATTGAAAGTAAGGTAATAATTCCTTACTTTGTCCCATAAATCCACGGAACGATACTGATGACGACGCTAACTGTGACCGCCAAGGGTCAAGTCACCCTGAAGAAGGAACTGCTGCAACACCTCGGCGTAAAGCCTGGACAGAAGATCGAAGTTGAATCGTTACCGGGCGGCCAGCTGGCAATTCGCGCAGCCAGAAGGAAAGGCAGTTGGAAGGACGTCTACGGCATCCTCGCCGGAAAGACGGACAAAGTGGCCACGATTGAGGAGATGAACGAGGCCATAGAGAAGGGCTGGGCTGGGTTGCTAAATGAAGATCACCGCTGACACCAACCTGCTCGTCAGGGTGATCGTTCGTGACGATGTCATTCAGGCAAAAGCGGCACTCGATGTGCTTGAAAATGCCGAACTGGTCGTAATCTCCCCAATCTGCTTCTGTGAATTCGTCTGGGTGCTCGATCGTGTCTATGGCCTTCCGCGCGACAGTGTTGCCCTGTCGGTGCGTGCCGTCATGGACAGGGCAAATGTCGTGACCGACACCGTCGCGTTGGCT
The DNA here is from genome assembly GCF_025398195.1 of Chelativorans petroleitrophicus. Lineage (GTDB taxonomy): Bacteria > Pseudomonadota > Alphaproteobacteria > Rhizobiales > Rhizobiaceae > Chelativorans > Chelativorans petroleitrophicus. The sequence continues at coordinate 114,579 of NZ_JAODNV010000008.1, forward strand.
GCTGGTCTGCGCATGCTGGATGCTGGCGGGGATTTTGCCGACGGCGTGATCGCCGCCGCAGGCGCGGATATGGGCGGCGAGACGTTTGTGTCTTTCGACAAAAAGGCAATCGCCCGCCTCGGCGCGGTGGGCATCCCCGCGAAACACGCCAGCGAACTCGTATGACCACCTTCACCCCCACCACCGCCCAGGAAGTGCTCAATATCGTCCGCTGGGCCGCAGCCGAGGAAACCCCGCTCGAAATCCTCGGCCACGGCTCCAAGCGCGGGATCGGCAGGCCGGTGCAGACGGAGCACGTGCTGGACCTCTCGCAGCTTTCTGGCATCACGCTTTACGAGCCGGAGGAGCTGGTGCTTTCGGCGAAAGCCGGAACGCCGATCAGCGAAATCGAAGGGCTGCTTGCCGAGCACAACCAGCAATTCGCCTTCGAGCCGATGGATTACGGGCCGCTTCTCGGCGGCGAGAGCGGGCACGGCACGATTGGCGGCGTGCTTTGTGCCAATCTCTCCGGCCCGCGCCGGATCAAGGCGGGGGCAGCGCGCGATCATGTGCTCGGCGTGTATGCCGTCTCCGGGCGCGGCGAGGCGTTCAAGTCCGGCGGGCGTGTGGTGAAGAACGTCACAGGCTACGATCTTTCCAAGGGACTTGCCGGCTCCTGGGGCACGCTCGCGGTCGTCACGGATGTCACTTTCAAGGTGCTGCCCGCGGCGGAAACGGAAAAGACGCTCGTTCTTTCCGGCCTCGATGACGCCCGGGCCGCCGCGGCGATGAGCGAGGCGATGGGCTCGAGCGCCGAGGTCTCGGGCGCGGCCCATCTGCCCGAGGGCGTGGCCGGCCGCTTTCTCTCCGGCGCCCTTGCCGGCGCTGCGCGCACGGTTCTACGTGTGGAGGGCGTCGCGCCATCGGTGGATTACCGGATAGACCTGCTTACCCGCCTCCTGAAGCAGTTTGGCGGTGCCGAGATCATCGAAAAACGGGAGTCGCAGACCCTGTGGCGCGAAATCCGCGACTGCCATCCCTTTACCGACGGCACGGAGGCCGCCGTCTGGCGCGTCTCCATGGCGCCTACCGAGGGCCACAGGATGGTTGACGCCTTCCGCCGCGCCGCCGGAGCGAACGCCTATTACGACTGGCAGGGTGGGCTCGTCTGGCTACGCATGGAAGCCGATCCGGAAGCCGACATCCTGCGCAAGCTGATTGTCCATTTCGGCGGCGGGCACGCCACGCTGGTGCGGGCAACTCCCGCCGTTCGCGCCGCCCTGCCAGTCTTCCAGCCGCAGCCGCCAGAGCTCGCCGCTCTCTCGGCCCGGCTGAAGGAGCAGTTCGACCCAAGAAACATCCTCAACCCAGGGCGGATGGCGGCCGCATGAGCCAGTGATAGAGTGATCGCACCACGAGATCGGGAGAACCCACAATGAGTGACACAAACACGCAGCCCACTCCACACAAGTCGTCCGGCTGGCTTGAGCCCGGCCCGTCCAACATCCAGCTCATCTACATCCTCTATCTGGTCAGTTTCGTCATCGGCATATCGGCGCTGGTGGGTGTCGTGCTCGCCTACATCAACCGCGGCAAATCGGAGGCGTGGGTGGAGACGCATTACACCTGGGCGATCCGCACTTTCTGGATCGGCATTCTCTATGCCGTGATCTCGGCGCTGCTGACGGTAGTGCTCATCGGGTTCCTGCTTCTGCTGCTCACGGCCATCTGGGTGGTGGTGCGCATGGTCATCGGCCTGCAAGCCGTCAGCCGCGGCGAGCCCATCAGGAATCCGCAAAGCTGGGTGCTCTAGAGGATCATGCAAACCAGTTTCACGCCCGCGCAGCTTGCCGATCCGCGGACGGCTCATTCCGAGTCGATCCTGCGCAAATGCGTGCATTGCGGCTTCTGCACGGCAACCTGCCCGACCTATGTCGAGCTCGGCAACGAGCTCGACAGTCCGCGCGGGCGCATCTACCTGATCAAGGACATGCTGGAGAACGGGCGGGCGGCGGACCGGGAGACGGTGATCCATATCGACCGCTGTCTTTCTTGCCTCTCCTGCATGACCACCTGCCCCTCGGGCGTGAACTACATGCATCTCATCGATCATGCGCGGGCGCATATCGAGAAGACCTACCGCCGCCCCCTCCTCGACCGGGTGACGCGGGCGGCCCTCGCCCGCATTCTCCCCTATCCCGCCCGCTTCCGCGCCGCGCTGAAGCTCGCAAGGCTCGGCCGGCCGCTGAAGCCGCTCCTCAGCGCCATGCCCGGCCTGAAGCCGGTAGCCGCCATGCTGGAGCTCGCACCGCGCGACGTTCCCGCCGCGCAAAAGCCGCAGGCGGCAAGACCGGGCAAGCCGCGCGGGCGCGTGGCACTGCTTTCAGGTTGCGCGCAGTCGGTGCTCGACCCCGGCATCAACGCGGCAACCGCCCGACTTCTTTCCCGGCTCGGCATCGAGATCGTACCGGCGTCCGGCGAGGGCTGCTGCGGCGCGCTGGTGCACCATATGGGCCGCGAGGAAGAAGCGCTCGCCTTCGCGCGGCGAAACATCGACGCCTGGACCCGCGTCATCGAGGACGGCGGGCTCGACGCGATCATCATCACCGCCTCGGGCTGCGGCACGACCGTCAAGGATTACGGCCACATGCTGCGGCTCGATCCGGATTATGCGGAGAAAGCCAGGCGCATCTCGGCCCTGGCGAAGGACATCACCGAATATCTCGCCAGCTTCGACCTGCCGGAACCCGTGATCACGCCTGGGCTCACAATCGCCTATCACTCCGCCTGCTCCATGCAGCACGGGCAGAAGATCACGCGCGAGCCGAAGATGCTGCTCTCCCGCGCGGGCTTCGTGGTGAAGGAGCCGCGCGAGGGGCATCTTTGCTGCGGGTCGGCCGGCAATTACAACATCCTCCAGCCTGACATCGCGCGGCGTCTGCGCGACCGCAAGGTGCGGAACATCGAGGCCACCGGGGCTTCCGTCGTCGCCACCGGCAACATCGGCTGCATCACGCAGATCGCCACGGGGACCCGCCTGCCGATCGTCCATACGGTAGAGCTTCTCGACTGGGCGTATGGCGGACCGAAACCTGCCGGCCTGCCTGAGCCACAGCAGGCCTCCGAACCCGCCGCTGCTGCTGAATAGCCGAAACCGTGGGGACGGCCGCTTCCGCAACCACCGTCAGATCGCTTTGATGCTGCAGTCAGGGCGGATGACGCGCGCTGATGCGAGGCACACCCTTTTCATGCTGCCAGAGGAGGTGGGCGAGAAGCCATCTCCTGCGGCGGCGAGAAGTGCTGCTTGATCAGCGCGCGATAGGCAAGGATCTGCCTTACAAGGCGGTTGGGGTCCCCCATCACCTTGGACATGATGATGCCGCCGTCGATGATGCAGGATATCATTTCGGCGAGCGTGTCGAGATCTAAGGGCTCCCGCGGCGGATAGACGGCCGCGATCGCCTCCAGGTAGCTGCGGAACCGCGCGTTCATGGCTACCACCGCCGTGCGGTTGAGCTCGATCACGCGGCGGTCGAACAGGCGCTCTTGGTAGCAGACGGAGGCGATCATGCAGCCCGGATGACCGCCAGGTAGATCGGCAAACACCTCGGCAAGAAGTTTGAGCCCGACGAGAAAGGACTGCAACGGATCGTCGCACAGGTCGGCAGCCCGGCCGAACACCTCGTCGAGAATGCGCATGTCCTCCGTCACGTAGCGGTTGAGCAGCGCGTAGGCCAATTCGTTCTTGTCGCGGAAATGGTAGAAGAAGCCGCTCTTCGTGATACCCGCCGCCGCGATGATTTCCTCGATCGACGTTGCGCCGAAGCCCTTCTCCAGCACCGAGGCCTGCGCAATATCGAGGATGCGCTCACGCGTCGCCTCCCCCTTACGCATGAGGATGCCTCCGAAAACTGGACCGATGGTAGGGTTTTTATAATACCATAAATGCCATGGCCGAACCATGGGTTCGTTAACCGATTGATCTAAAATCATAATCCGCGCCCGCGAACGTCCTGTACCACAAGAACGCTAGTTCCCGAGTGAAGGTTCTGGCAGAAGGGCCGCCTCTCAAACACACCCCAGATCGAGGCAAGAGAATGAGCAAGTATCGCAAGAACCTGCCGCAGATGGCTGGCGGGCTGTTCCTGAGTGACGGCGGCATGGAAACTTCGCTGATCTTTCTGCAGCAAGTGGATTTGCCACATTTTGCATCTTTCGTTCTGCTTTCGAGCGATGAGGGCCGGCAGCATCTCATCCGATATTACGAAAACTTCCTGCCGATCGCCCGTAAACATCGCGCCGGTTTCCTGCTCGATACGGCTACCTGGCGCGCTAACCTGGACTGGGGGGAGCTGCTGGGCTATGACAGGTCCGCGCTCAAGGCCGCGAACGAGGCGGCGGTAAGCCTCTGCTCCGGGCTACGCAAGCAGTGGGAGACGCCGGAAAGCCCGATCGTCATCAATGGCGTGATCGGTCCACGCGGCGACGGTTACAAGGCCGGGCGCATGGAAGCGGACGAGGCCGAAGACTACCACGCCTACCAGATCAGCGTCTTCGACGGGACGGAAGCCGACATGGTTTCGGCGATCACCATGAACACGGTGAACGAAGCGATCGGCATCGCCCGGGCGGCCAAGGCGCACCAGATGCCCTGCGTCGTGTCCTTTACGGTCGAGACGGACGGCAGGCTGGCGGACGGTACAAGCCTGCGCACGGCAATCGAAGAGACGGATGAAGCCACTGACGGCTCGCCGATCTACTACATGATCAACTGCGCCCATCCCTCGCATTTCGAGCAGGCGCTGAAGCGCGGCGAGCGGTGGATTGAACGCATCTATGGCATACGCGCCAACGCATCGGCCAAAAGCCATGCCGAGCTTGATGAGGCGACGGAGCTGGAAGCCGGCGACCCGGTAGCCCTCGGCGAGGATTACCGGCGGCTGACCGCAAATTTCCCGGCGATACGGATACTGGGCGGCTGCTGCGGTACCGACCACCGCCATATCGAGCAGATCTGCTTCCGCTGCCTGGAAGCCGCGTGAGACGGTGCCGGAGGACGGCTCAATGTCTTATCCGCTGAGCGCCCTCATGCCGAAGGATCAAATCCGGCGGGCGCGGCAGGACGAGGCGGGCGAGATTGCGCGCCTCTTCCTGATCTCATCCGACGGATTGGCCGCCTATATCTGGAGCAAGATGGATATGCCCGGCCTGACACTGGAGGAGGTGGGCGCCGCGCGCTATGCCCGCACGGGCACGGCCTTCTCCTTCGAAAACTGCCATGTGGCGCTGCGCTGGGGCGAGATCGCCGGAATGGTGCATACCTTTCCGATCGAGGGGAGCGCCGACGACAGCGAGAAGAACGATCCAGTGTTGAGGCCCTATGCGGAGCTTGAGGATCCGGGCTCGCTCTATGTCTCGGCTCTCGCCGTTCACGAAGCCTACCGCAATCTGGGCATCGGCAGCCGGCTGATGGAGCATGTCTACGGCATTGCCCGTTCGCTGGGGCTGCAGCGCGTTTCGCTCATCTGCTTCGAGCGCAACGAGGCTGCTCTGAGGTTCTACCGCAGGCAGGGCTTTCAGGAGATGGATCGGCGGCCGATCGTGCCCCACCCGACGCTTCACTACGGCGACGGCGACGCAATTCTGTTGGCCAGAAACTGCTGAGCGCGGACACTTCCAAGCAGAATGAAGAAGGGCGCCGCGAGGGCGCCCTTCAGTCATGTCGCGATGGGAGGACTTAGAAGTCCATGCCGCCCATGCCGCCGCCCGGCATTGCCGGAGCCGTTTCCTTCTTCGGCAGCTCGGCGATCATGGCCTCCGTGGTGATCAGCAGGCCCGCCACGGAAGCGGCATCCTGCAGCGCCGTACGGACCACCTTCATCGGATCCACGATGCCGAGGGCGATCATGTCGCCATATTCGCCCGTCTGGGCATTGTAGCCGAAGTTGGTGTTCGAGTTCTCAAGGATTTTGCCGGCAATGATCGAAGCCTCGGCGCCCGCATTGGCCGCGATCTGACGGCACGGAGCCTGGATGGCGCGGCGCACGATGTTGATGCCCGCATCCTGGTCCGGGTTCTCGCCCTTGGCCTTGATCTGCGTGGAGGCGCGCAGGAGAGCTGTGCCGCCGCCCGGCACGATGCCTTCCTCAACCGCCGCGCGGGTGGCGTTGAGGGCGTCATCCACGCGGTCCTTCCTCTCCTTCACCTCAACCTCGGTGGCACCGCCGACACGGATCACCGCAACGCCGCCGGCAAGCTTGGCCAGCCGCTCCTGCAGCTTCTCGCGGTCGTAGTCGGAGGTGGTCTCCTCGATCTGCTGCTTGATCTGGGCGACGCGGCCCTCGATCTCCTCTTTCTTGCCGGCGCCATCGACGATGGTGGTCGTCTCCTTGGCGATGGAGACGCGCTTGGCGCGGCCCAGCATGTCAAGCGTCACATTCTCGAGCTTGATGCCGAGGTCTTCAGAGATCACCTGGCCGCCGGTGAGGATGGCGATATCCTCCAGCATGGCCTTGCGGCGATCGCCGAAGCCCGGAGCCTTGACGGCAGCGATCTTCAGGCCGCCGCGCAGCTTGTTGACCACAAGGGTCGCCAGCGCCTCGCCCTCGACATCCTCGGCGATGATGAGCAGCGGCTTGCCGGACTGTACCACTGCCTCAAGGACGGGCAGCATAGACTGCAGGTTGGAGAGCTTCTTCTCGTGAAGGAGGATGTAGGCGTCCTCGAGTTCCGCCACCATCTTCTCCGGGTTGGTGACGAAGTAGGGCGAGAGATAGCCGCGATCGAACTGCATGCCCTCGACCACCTCGAGCTCGGTCTCGGCAGTCTTGGCCTCTTCAACCGTGATCACGCCCTCATTGCCGACCTTCTGCATCGCCTCGGCGATCATCTCGCCGATCTCACGCTCGCCATTGGCGGAGATCGTACCAACCTGGGCGACTTCCTCGGAGGTCTTGATCTTCTTGGCGGCCTTGGCGAGGTACTCGACCACCTCGGCAACGGCGAGATCGATGCCGCGCTTCAGGTCCATCGGGTTCATGCCGGCGGCAACCGCTTTGGCGCCTTCCTGCACGATGGCCTGAGCAAGCACAGTGGCCGTCGTGGTGCCGTCACCGGCGATGTCATTGGTCTTCGACGCCACCTCGCGCACCATCTGGGCGCCCATGTTCTCGAACTTGTCCTCAAGCTCGATTTCCTTGGCGACCGTCACGCCGTCCTTGGTGATGCGCGGTGCGCCGAAGCTCTTGTCGAGCACAACGTTACGGCCCTTGGGGCCGAGGGTGACCTTCACCGCGTCGGCCAGGATGTTGACGCCCCTGAGCATACGCTCACGCGCGTCACGGGAGAATTTTACGTCCTTAGCAGCCATGTTCTCTTGTCTCCTGGGCTCGGGCACGAGCCCGGTTGTCTATTGAACGATATGCGGACGGCCAGCCTCAGCCGATCACGCCCATGATGTCGGACTCCTTCATGATCAGGAGGTCCTCACCATTGATCCGCACCTCGGTGCCGGACCACTTGCCGAAGAGGACACGGTCGCCCGCCTTCACGTCGAGAGGCACAACCTTTCCGGTTTCGTCCCGCGCACCCGGGCCGACGGCGAGAACTTCGCCTTCCTGCGGCTTCTCCTTGGCGGTGTCAGGAATGATGATTCCGCCGGCCGTCTTCTCCTCGGATTCGACCCGGCGAACGACCACGCGGTCATGAAGCGGGCGAAAATTCACATTGGCCATCTTCTGAACCCTTGATTCGGATGGTGAAATGGGCTTCTTCTCCGCCCAGACGGGGCGGAGCAATTTTTAGCACTCACCGGTCGAGAGTGCTAACAACCGTCGAAATAAAGGCCGGACCAGCAAGAGTCAACAGCAAGCCGCTCGGGCGGGCCCCAAAGCGGGCTGTTCAAACCGCGCATCAACGCTTCCTTTTCACGCTGCCGGCGCCTTACCTCCGCCCAGCCGGATGAGCCCGGCCTTCGTCGCCAGGAAGCCGCAGCCGGCGTAAAACCTTTCAAGATGCGGTTCAAAATCGACGTGTAGCCAGTGGGCGCCGCGTTCGCTCGCGCACCGTGCCGCTTCGCGGACAAGGACCGTTCCGATGCCCTGCCGCCGAAAATCCGGATGAACGCATGGATCGAGAAGGAATGCATGCCGCCCGCCGTCCCAGGCAATATTGACGAAGCCGATGATCCGCTCGCCACAATAGGCTCCGATGTGGGCGAGACTGCGCTGCAGGACAGGCGAGAAATCCCGTTCTTCAGCATCATCCCATGCCGCTCGCCAAAGCTCGTTCAACGCGGCATTTGAAGGAAATGGATCGATGAGCAGGCGGAAGGGCGGCGCAGGTTTGTTGTTCGATGCCAAGAACGCCTCCTGTCTTATCCGGATTGTTTCCACCCATGCTGCCCGGTTACGTTACGCTACCGCGGCCGTTGGAAGCGCGCCCTTTCAGCCTCGACCTCCGCCCGCACGGCGCAACCTTCGATGTGATCGTTGACCAGCCCCATGGCCTGCATAAAGGCATAGACCGTGGTGGGGCCGACGAAGGTCCAGCCGCGCTTCTTCAGATCCTTTGAGATGCGGATGGAGGCGTCCGTTTTGCCGAGCGTGCGCAGCGTGGCATAGTCGAGCCGTTCGGGCCGTTCTTCCGGCTGCGGCTCATGTCGCCAGAAATAGGCCGCAAGCGAGCCCGCCTCCTCGGCAAGCTCGATCGCCCGGCGGGCATTGTTGATGGTTGAGCGGATCTTGCCTCCATGGCGGACGATGCCCGGATTGCCGAGCAGCCGCTCGATATCCCGTTCGGTGAAGCGGGCCACGCGCTCGAAATCGAAATCATCGAAAGCTTCGCGGAAGTTCTCGCGCTTGCGCAGGATCGTGAGCCAGGAAAGGCCCGACTGGAAGCCTTCCAGGCACAGCTTCTCGAACAGGCGCCGGTCGTCGGCCACCGGGCGGCCCCATTCGCGATCGTGATAAGCCATGTAATCGGGCAGGTTCGCGTGCCAGAAGCAGCGCATCCTGCCGTCGGCGCCCTCGATCAGGCCAGTATTCTGTTCGCTCATGTCTTCCCGCTTGCTGTCGTCTTCAATGTAGGAGGCTGTTAACCAGCTTTCTCCACGCGCCGGTAACCATGCCAAAAGGTTCCGGAAAATATCGCATTTTCTGACTCTTCGATTCACCATTCGGTTGCACGCCCAATGCAGCATTGCACGCCATGAGGCGCCGGAATGCGCGCCTTTTCTGGACGGCGCAACCCGAAAACGGTTTGGCATCGGGCTGCCGCCGGCCGGGACAATTTGAGCGAGGTCGGAATTTGTCCATGAAGATCATTCTGTATGCCGCAAGCATGGCCTGTGTGCTGCTTGCCGCGGGGGCTGCGGGGGCGCAGAGCCGTTATGCCGAACGGCCGCCGGTGCTGGTAAGCCCCGATCTTTCCGCGCCGTGGGTTCTTCAGCTTCGCGGGCTTCCCGCCGGTGTTGAGCCCCAGGCGCGCTACCCGGCGCAGTACCGTCCCCATGCGACGCCGGTCCGGCCGGCGCATCAGCTGCGCCGCCCGGCTGAACGGCCGGTGGAGAGCCGTGAGGCCCGCCAGGAGCTGCGTACGATGGCCGCCGCTCCGCGGATCGCGCCGCCAGCAGAATATGATATCGATCCAAAGTTCCTGCCGCAGATCGTGCCCTATGAAGGCAAGGAGTCGCCAGGCACCATCGTGGTCGATACCCGGGAGCGCTTCCTTTATCTGGTGATGGCGGGCGGCAAGGCGCGCCGCTACGGCGTGGGTGTGGGCAAGCCCGGTTTCGCATGGGCCGGAACGCACAAGGTGACGGCCAAGCGCGAATGGCCGGACTGGCGGCCGCCTGCGGAGATGATCGCGCGCGAGCGCAAGAAAGGCCGCATCCTGCCGGTCCATATGAAGGGTGGGCCGAACAATCCGCTGGGCGCGCGCGCTCTTTATCTCGGATCGACCCTGTACCGCATCCACGGCACCAATGCGCCCTGGACCATCGGCCAGGCGGTCTCGTCCGGGTGCATCCGCATGCGCAACGAAGATGTCATCGACCTTTACGAACGTGTTCCCGTCGGCACCAAGGTCGTGGTAATCTGATTCCACTACGCGGGGGACGAGCCGGTGGAGGGGTTTGCCGGCGTCGTCTGCTGAAAGGCAGCATCTCCATGGGGAGGTGCTGCCTTTCGTTTTTCCGTGCATTTCAGAAGACCCCTCCCCCAACAGCCCTCTGAAGGGAAGCGGCTTGGGCCGGGCACAAAATCTTTTTGCGACTTTAATCGATACAGTGGCGCATGGGCCCGCTGCGGGGGTTTGCAAAAGCCTTGGCCTTGGCGCATATGGCGGCAAAAGCCGTCTGGAGTGAAGCCGAATGACTGAGACTCGCGTCGAGACCGATACCTTTGGCCCGATCGAAGTGCCCGCCGACAAATACTGGGGCGCGCAGACCCAGCGCTCGCTCGGCAATTTCAAGATCGGCATCGAAAAGATGCCGGTGCCGCTCATCCGCGCATTCGGCATCGTCAAGCTGGCCGCGGCCGAGGTGAACATGTCGCTCGGCAAGCTCGACTCCAAGCTCGGCGAGGCGATTGCTGCCGCCGCCCGCGAGGTGCTGGAGGGCAAGCTCGACGACCACTTTCCCCTCTCCGTCTGGCAGACCGGCTCCGGCACACAGACGAACATGAACGCCAATGAGGTGATCTCCAACCGCGCCATCGAAATGCTTGGCGGGGAGATGGGCTCGAAGAAGCCGGTCCATCCCAACGACCACGTCAATATGAGCCAGTCGTCCAACGATAGCTTCCCGACAGCCATGCACATCGCGACGGCCCGGGAGGCGCATGCCGAGCTTCTTCCGGCCCTCGACCGCCTGACGGCGGCGCTTCAGGAGAAAGAGCGCGCCTTCGGCGACATCGTCAAGATCGGCCGCACGCACACGCAGGACGCCACGCCGCTCACTCTCGGGCAGGAATTTTCCGGCTACGTCGCCGCGCTCAGGCTGGGGCGCACGCGCATCGAACGCGCGCTCGAGGATGTCTACGCACTCGCCCAGGGAGGCACGGCGGTCGGCACGGGCCTCAACGCGCCCAAGGGATTCGACAAGGCCTTTGCCGAGCGCGCCGCGGCCATCACGAAGCTGCCGTTCCGCACGGCGGAAAACAAGTTCGAGGCGCTGGCCAGCCATGGCGCGCTCAACGCCTTCCACGGCGCGCTCAATGCGCTTGCCGCCGATCTCTTCAAGATCGCCAACGACATCCGTTTCCTGGGCTCCGGTCCGCGCTCGGGCTTGGGCGAGCTGAAGCTACCGGAAAACGAGCCCGGCTCCTCAATCATGCCCGGCAAGGTGAACCCGACCCAGGCGGAGGCGCTCACCATGGTCGCCACTCAGATCATGGGCAATCAGACCACCGTCTCCGTGGCCGCCTCCCAGGGGCATTTCGAGCTCAATGTCTTCAAGCCGGTGATCGCCAATGCGGTGCTGCAGTCCATCCGGCTGCTGTCGGACGCCATGCGCTCCTTCGCGGACAACTGCGTAAAGGGCATCGAGGCGGACGAGGCGCGCATCGCCGACCTGATGCAGCGCTCGCTCATGCTGGTTACGGCCCTCGCCCCCGCCATCGGCTACGACAACGCGGCCCGTATAGCCAAGAACGCGCATAGGAACGGCACGACCCTGCGCGAGGAGGCGCTGAAGACCGGGCTCGTTTCGGAGGAAGAGTACGACCGGCTGGTGCGGCCTGAAAAGATGATCGCCCCGAGCTGAGACGAGCCGGGCTCGTTGCCCGGCCGCTTCTCCACTGGGCAGTATCTCCTGTGGCCGTATGGAGCCGCTATGAGCCGTGCCGGTCTTAGGGCGGCTTGCTCAATGACGCCTCTTGGCGGAAACATGGACTGTTGCGCTTTCTCCGTCTATTCCGATGAGGATCGGAACTGACGGCCCGATTCGGCATGGCTGACAAGACGCGCCAGGAGGGAGGCGAAAGGGAGACCGGAACCGCGCCTGCGGTGCCGTTGACGCGCGGCCTGTCCACCAAGCTCCTGCTTCTGACCATTCTCTTCGTCATGGCTGCCGAGGTGCTGATCTTCATCCCCTCGGTTGCCAATTTCGGCCTGCAATGGATGGAGCAGCGGCTGCGCAGCGCCGCTCTGGTCGCCATCGTTCTGCTGGAGGGCGATCCGGACCGGCTAAGCCGCGAGGCCAGCAACGACATTCTCATGACGACGGGTGTCAGCGCGATTGCGGTGCGGGATGGGGGCACCTCGCGGCTTCTGGTCGTCTCCCAGGTTCCGCCCGCGGTGGACATGCATGCCGATCTCGACAATATCGGCCCGCTGCAGGCGATCGCAAAAACCTTCGGAACCCTCTTTTTCGGCGGCGACAGGATGCTGCGCATTTTCGGCAGCATCGGCTCCAGCCCGAAGCAGTACGAGATTATCGTACCCGACCGGGAATTGCGCGCGGCCCTGCTGGTCTATGCGCGCAATGTGGCGCTTCTTTCGCTTGTCATTTCGCTCATTACGGCGACCCTCGTCTTCTACGCCATCAACCGCATCATGATCCGGCCCATCCGCATGATGACCCAGTCGATGCTCGCCTTCGGCGCGGCGCCGGAGGATGCGGCCCGCATCATCCAGCCGGAGGACCGCAGTGACGAGATCGGCATTGCCGAACGCGAGCTCGCCGCCATGCAGAAGACGCTCTACCGCACGCTGGGCGAGCGCAAGCGGCTGGCCGATCTGGGGCTTGCGGTATCCAAAATCAACCACGACATGCGCAACATGCTGTCGTCGGCGCAGCTCATGTCGGACCGGCTGACGCAGAGCGTCGATCCCACCGTGCAGTCGCTGGCGCCCCGGCTTGTGCGCACGCTCGACCGCGCCGTCTCCTATACGCAGGGCGTGCTCGAATACGGGCGCACGCAGGAGGCCCCGCCCAAGCGCCGCCGGCTGAGGCTGAACCAGCTTGTGGAAGATTTGCGCGCCACGCTGGCGATCGATTCGGCAAATGGGGTCGAATTCGTCAATGCGGTCGATCCGGGGCTCGAGATCGAGGCGGACGCGGAGCAGCTCTTTCGCGTGCTCGCCAATCTCGCCCGCAACGCCGTGGAGGCGATGTCGGCCGAGAAGGATACGGCATTGGTCCGCAGGCTGACGATCTCGGCGCATCGCGAGGAGCGCAGCGTCGAGATCCTCGTCTCCGACACCGGGCCGGGACTGCCCCCCAAGGCGCGCGAAAACCTGTTTACCGCCTTTCGTGGAGGTGCCAGAAGCGGCGGCACGGGCCTGGGCCTTGCCATCGCACAGGAACTGGTGCGCGCCCATGGCGGCGAGATCTCGCTGAAGGAAAGCAGGAGCGGACACACCGTCTTTTCCATCCTGATTCCCGATGCCAACGATCACGACGTCAACGGCGCTTCCTGAGGGGTTCCGCGACGGCGGACCGCGGAAAACGGCGCCGGACCAACGACAAGGCCGCCTGCTTCTACAAAGGGCAATGGCAACCATCGCCGCAAGAGCGAGGCGGATGTTTTTGCCGCATTCCCCGTGCGGGAAATCTTCACGTGGGTGCTTGCTTTTGGCCGCTTCAGTCGTTAGGTAAGCGGCGTTCGCTCACGGGGCTTTCCCGTGTTCCGCTGCCTTTCCGGCAGCCTGCGCGCCCGTAGCTCAGCTGGATAGAGCACCAGACTACGAATCTGGGGGTCAGAGGTTCGAATCCTTTCGGGCGCGCCATTACTTCTTGATTCTACTGACTTTATTCCCTCGGGAGTTGGCCGGATTCTCGAATCCGAGGCTTCTGCGCGCGAACGTGCGCCTCATCGCCAGGCACACCCGGCGGCATCTTTGAAATTCGCGATTTTCCTTATGGAGAGGGGGACAGGTTCGTGGTTAGGTCATTCCTCAAAGACGCTTCAGCGCCAGCATTCGCGGCCCGGCCGCACGGACCTGAGAGGAAACCGGACATGCTCATTGAGATCGCTCGATCGCAGCTCCTGATCATCGACGTGCAGGAACGGCTAGCGGCTGCCATGCACGACAAGGACGCGATGGTGCAAAATTGCGGGAGGCTCCTGGAAGCGGCGCGCCTGGCGGGTGTGCCAGTTACCATATCGGAACAATATCCCCAGGGCCTCGGCGAGACCGTGGCGCCGCTGCAGGAGAAGGCGGAAGGCGTGGTGCGCCTGGCGAAGGCGGAGTTCTCCTGCATCCGCAACGAGCCGATACGCGCGGCGCTGCGCGCGCATTCCCGCCCGCACCTCATTCTGTGCGGGATCGAGGCGCATGTCTGCGTATTGCAGACGGCTATCGAGGCAAAGGCCGACGGTTACGACGTGTTCGTCGCAATCGACGCGACGGCATCGCGCAGGCCTGAGAGCCGGGAGATTGCGATCCATCGCCTCACTGCGGCGGGCGTTCAGGTGGTCACTACTGAAATGGTCGTGTTCGAGTGGATCGGCTCCGCCGCCTCGCCCCATTTCAAGGCCTTGAGCAAGCTCATCCGTTGAAGAGCGGGGCGATTGCATATGGCGAATTCCCCCTCACCGTCTCGGCTTCGCCTCGACACCTTTCGCCCACGTTGTGGGGAGAGGACGGGTGGCAGGCATCGGCGCCGGTGCTTCGTAAATCGAGCTCTGGCGAATGGCAAAGGAGAAGCGGAGAGAGCGCGTGCTGGGGGAGTCGACAGGCCCTCCTGCTGCTACGCCTTTTCCGCCGCCTTTGCAGCGGCTTCGGCGGCAAGCTCGTCGAAGAACGGATCGGCCTTGTAGGACGGGCGCTCTTCGAAACGCGCGTGCCATCTGGCAAGCACCGGACGGCGTTCCTCCCATTTCTGCGCGGGGAAGCGGAAGTTGGAGTAGGACAAGGCCGTGCCGATCGCCACATGGCCCATGCGGAAAGGCTCGGTCTGAAGGCGCGGCGCAAGCTTTTCCAGTTCGTCGAGCACCTTTTCGTACTTGGCTTTCACAGCCTCGATGAACCGTTGATTGCGGTGCTCCTCCGGGCGGTTGCGCTCAATGAGCCAGGAGATCAGCAGATCGATCAGGCCGACGCCGAGCGCCGTCCGCTGCTGCTCCGTTGCCCGTTCGGGTCCGGAAGCCGGCATCAGCTTGCGCCCCTTGAGTTCGTCCAGATACTCGCTGATGACGCGGGAATCGTAGAGTGCCGAACCGTCCGGCAGGATCAGCGTCGGGATCTTGCAAAGCGGATTGTGTTCAAAGAGTTCCGGATGCGGCGCCTCGATGTTCACGAGCGTGTAATGGGTCTTAATTTCGCTGGCGATGCCCACCTCATGGGCCACAACCATGACGAAGCGCACATAAGGCGAACGTGGCGACCAGAACAGCTTCATGCGAACTCCTCCCTCCTAAACGGCTTAGCGCCGCCGCTCACGTGGGCGCGTGCTGGCGCAGAAAATCCTTCAGCACTGCAGCAACGGGCTCCGGCGTTGCGGCGGGCTGATGATGGCAGCTCTCGATCGTGACGAACTCGACGCCGGGGATGGGCGAAAGCACCTGCCGCACATAGTCGGGCGTGCGGAAGACATCGAGCGATCCGCCGACGCCGAGCGTGGGACAGCGGATCGTGCGGAGCTCGGCGGCGATGTCCATGTAGATCAGCATCCTGTAGTGCGCGATGAAGCTTTCCGGATCGTTGCCGAGCCAGCGTGCACGGAAGCGGCGGAAACGCTCCGGATTGCGGTCGCGCAGAACCTGCGGATAGCCGGCGCCAAGCGCGCCATCCATGATGGCGCGCATCCCCTCGCGGGCGACGGTTTCCAGCATCGAAAGCCGGGCCGGCCGGTCCTCGGGCTTCATGTCGAGCGCCGGGCTCATAGCGACCACCCCGGCGGTGCGCTCGGGATGGCGCGCGGCGAAGACGAGCGCGATCGCCGCGCCCACCGCGCAGCCGGCGATCACGACCGGCCGTTTCTCACCAACATGGTCGAGCAGGGCGGCAAGGTCATCGGAAAGCGTATCGACGCTTAGATCGCCGCGCACGCGCTCCGACATGCCGAAGCCGCGGCAATCGTAGCGCAGAATGCGGTACCCCTCGATCGCGGGAACCACTTCGTCCCAGTTCTCAAGGCAGCCGCCCATCTCGTGGATCAGCACCACGAGCGGGCCTTTTTCGCCCTTAAGCTCGTAGCGTATCGCGGTACCGTTCAGTTCGACAAAATCCATGAGTCCTCCCAACTCCTTCGTGCGCGCGTGCATCCGCCGGCGGCCGTCATTTCGAGGACGCCTCCTCGACGGTGTAGCGGGCAAGCGCCCGGCGGTCGAAGGCCACTCCAAGCCCCGGCTTCTCCGGCATGGCGAGCATGCCGTCCCTGGGCCACACCACCTCTTCGTAGAGGGCGTTGAACCAGGGCATGTATTCCACGATCCAGCCGTTCGGGATCGCGCCGATCAAGTGAAGCTGCACCTCGGGCGCCAGGTGGCTCACCACGCGCTTTCCGAAGCGGTGGGCAAGCGCGGCGATCTCCAGCCAGCCCGTGATACCCCCCGCGCGGAACGGGTCGATCATGACCATGTCGAGCGCCTGCGCCTCCAGCATGTGGCGGAAGGCGGAAGGTCGGTAGAGATATTCTCCGGCGGCGATGTCCGTCTTGAGCGCCTCAGTAAGCCGGGCCAGTCCGTCGACATCGTCATAGGCGATCGGGTCTTCGAGCCAGGTGAGCGCGTATTCGTCGAGACGCGGCCCGATCTTCAGCGCCTCCTCGAGGCTCCAGCGCTGGTTGACGTCGCACATCAGCGCCACCTCATCGCCCGCCGACTCGCGGATCAGCCGCGCGCGCTCGATCTCAGCGTCGAGGTTAAAAGGACCGGGCAGGCCGAGCTGGAACTTCATGGCGGTGAAACCGGATTCAACCAACCGGCCAGCAGCCTTCACGGCGGTGCCGAGATCGAGCTCGCGCATCATCGCCCCGCTCGCATAGCACGGCACCGGCGCACCGGATGCGCCGACGAGCTTCCAGAGGGGTTCGCCCTTGGCTTTCCCGGCGATATCCCAAAGCGCGATGTCGAGCGCGGCAAGCGCCAGCGAGAACATGCCCTCCGGCCCCGAGCCGCCTGCCGCCGCGAAAAGCTTCTTCCTGATTAAGGGAATGTCGGCGGCGTCCTCGCCGATCGCGAGTTCGCCAAGGGCCTGCGTGGCGTGGCGCAGACTGCGGGTCAGAGCGGCGCCGAGATAGGTGATGCCGATGCCTTCAAGGCCATCGTCGGTGCGCAGCCTGAGGATCACCGTCAGGCGGCTGCCGCCCGGATTGTTGGGCGCATTGGCCAATGGTTCGTCGGCGGGCAGCGCGACAACGGCGGTCGAGATCTCCGCGATCTTCATGGCAAGCCCCGAAGATGATGCGCCGTCCACCGCATTCAGGCTCAGATCCGCGCGTGGGTGACAAACTTGCTGACGAGATAGGGCTCCATAGCCTCCAGACCGCCCTCGGAGCCATAGCCGCTGTCCTTCACGCCGCCGAAGGGCGTTTCGACCAGGCCGAGTCCCGCGTGATTGATGGAGACCATGCCCGCCTCAATGCCCGCCGAGGCAATCTGGGCGCGGGCGTGGGATTCGGTGAAGACGTAGGACGCAAGCCCGTATTGCAGCCGGTTGGCCTCGGCCAATGCGTCCTCAGCCTCGGAGAAGCGGTTGACGATAGCGATCGGCGCGAAAGGCTCCTGGTTCATCACATTGGCGTCCACCGGCACGTCCGCAAGCACGGTGGGCTGGAAGAAATTCCCGCGATTACCGATGCGCGCACCGCCGCAGGCAAGCCGCGCGCCTTTCTTCACCGCGTCCTCCACGAAGGCGAGGCTGGCATCCACCCGGCGCGGGTTGGCAAGCGGCCCCATGCGGGTATCCGGCTCCATGCCGTCGCCCACCTTGATCGCCTGAGCGTAGGCCACGAATCCTTCGAGGAAGGCGTCATAGACGCGCTCCTGCACCAGGAAGCGTGTCGGCGCCCCGCAAACCTGGCCGGCGTTGCGATATTTGAAGGCGCCCAGGCGGTCGACGGCCTTGGCTATGTCGGCGTCATCGAAGACGATTGCCGGCGCATGTCCGCCGAGCTCCATGGTCACGCGCTTCATATGCAGCCCCGCGAGCGAGGCAAGCTGCTTGCCCACCGCGGTTGACCCTGTGAACGAGACCTTACGGATCGCCGGATGCGGGATGAGGTATTGGGAAATCTCCGCCGGAACGCCGTAGACCAGCGCGAGGGTGCCCTTCGGAAGGCCGGCTGCCGCGAAAGCCTGCACCAGGGCGGCGCAGCAGGCAGGCGTCTCCTCTGGGCCTTTCAGGATGATGGTGCAGCCGCAGGCGAGCGCGGCTGCGATCTTGCGGACGGCCTGCGCCACCGGAAAATTCCACGGCGAGAATGCGGCAACGGGGCCGACCGGCTCCCTCACCACGAGCTGCTGCACCGTCTCGGCCCGCGCGGGGATCAGGCGGCCATAGGTGCGGCGGCCTTCCTCGGCGAACCATTCGATGATGTCGGCGCTCGCGGCCACCTCGCCCTTGGCCTCTGCCAGCGGCTTGCCCTCCTCGCGCACGAGAAGCGTGGCCACCTCGTCCAGCCGGGAGCGCAGTATGCCGGCCGCCTTCCTGAGGAGGGCTGAGCGATCATAGGCCGAGACGGAGCGCCACGATCTAAAGGCCCTTTCCGCCGCCGCAACGGCCTCCTCAAGGTCGCTCTGTTCCGCCTTTGCGACCGTGCCGATCACCTCGCCATTGACGGGGTTCCAGAAATCCAGCGTCTTGCCGGAAGCGCCGTCGCGCCATTGTCCGTCGATATAGAGCTGCACATGCGTCATGATGGACCTCTTCTCTCCCGGCTGCATATCATAGCCGGGCGGCGATCCAGGCTGGCACAAGGAAGATTTCAATGATTGAAATTTCATGCCCATGGCCTTTCGCCCCTTGCGCCTTACCGTCTAGAGGCCGTCGAGGCGGTCCAGGTTCGAGGGTTCCTTCATGAAAATCAGCGACATAGAAATCCGCTGCTTTCGCATTCCGCTGCGGGAGCCTCTGGTCTCGGCCAAGTTCAGGCTCACCCATCGCGAGCTCGTGACGGTCCGGGTTGAGACCGACGAGGGCGTGAGCGGCCTCGGCTGGTCCACCACGCCGGCGGTAGGGGCCGCGGCTGCCTCGCGGCTAGCCCGCGACCACATGGTGCCTCTCCTTCTCGGGCAGGACCCGCGCCACAACGAGGCGCTGTGGACGCGGCTTTGGGAGGCATGTCACTATGCCGGGCCCGGCGGCATCACCACCCTGGCCATTTCGGCCATCGACATCGCGCTCTGGGACCTCAGGGGCAGGCTTGCGGGAGAACCGCTTTACCGCCTGCTTGGCGCCAGCCGCGAGCGGATCGGCGTCTATGCCAGTGGCATCAACCTGCATCTCGACGAAGCGGGTCTTCTGAAGCAGATCGAGGGCGAGCTTGCCGCGGGATACGAAGCCTTCAAGATCAAGCTCGGGCGGCCGGCGGAGGAGGATCTGGCGCGCTGCCGCGCCGTGCGCAAGCTTATCGGCCCGAACCGCGAACTCATGCTCGACGCGAACCAGAAATGGGGCTCAGGCGAGGCCGTGCAGCGCTGCGCCATGCTGGCGGAGGTCAATCCGCTCTTCATCGAGGAGCCGCTGCTGTCGGACGATGTTGCAGGCCATGCACGGCTCTGCGCCTCATCCCCTGTGCCGGTCGCGGTGGGCGAGCAGCTTTGCAACAAGTTCGAGTTCTGGAACTACGTCCGGGAGGGCGCGGCCGACGTTCTGCAACCCTGCGTCTGGAAGGTCGGCGGCATCACGGAGTGGATGAAGGTGGCCGTGCTTGCGCAATGCGCCAACCTGCCGATCTCGCCGCATGGCGCCATGGAGCTTTCGGTGCATCTTGCCTGCGCCATCCCCAACAGCGGCAAGATCGAGAACATCATGGGCGTCAGCCTGTTCGAGCTTGGCGCAGTGCCCGAGCCGCTTCCGATCGTCAACGGGTGTCTGGAGCCGCCGCAGACGCCCGGCCACGGCATCGAGATCGACGTGGACAGCCTTTCGGCGCACGAGGTGGCGTTTTAGCCCTGTTGCCTTAACCCGTGACGAGGCCGGAGGGAGTGGCAAGCGCCGTTTCCTCCTGCCGGGCGAGAATGGCTGCACGCAGCTCCTCGCCTGCTTCCTTGGCAGTGGCCTTCAGGATTGAGGCGTATCCGGCCACTTGCGCCGGACGCAGCGATCGGCGGAAGAACGTCATGCCGATGGTCGCGGCGACGCGCCCCGGCCCAATCATGATGGGCACGGCGATGGTGCTCGTCGTGGGGTCGAAATTGCGCGGGCGGATCGCATAGCCGCGCGCCCGCGTGCGCATGATCAGGTCCTTCCAGTCGCGCAGGGATTTGATGGCATCCTTCTCCGGATAATCCTGGGAGAAGATGATGCGCGCCAGATGATGCCGCTCGATGCTGCTGCAGAAGGCGAGATAGGCGATGCCGTACGCCCGGCCCACAAGCGAAAGCCTGCGGTGCAATGTCGTGCGGACATGGCTGAGCGGGCTCAGTTCCATCGCCGTGTACTGGATGACCATCACATCGTGCTCCAGCGTGGCGATCGAAAAGGGCCACAAGTGCTGCATGGTCAGCGCGTCCACATATTTGCTGAGCCGTTCCACGATCATGGGCGGGCCGTGGTAGCCCGCGCTCAGCGCCTTGACGCGCGAGGTCAGCGAATAGCCAGCGCGGCGCGAAAGATGGACCAGATAACCCTGCGCGCAGAGCGTTTCGAGAATACGAACGACGGTCGCGGCAGGTACGTCACATTCACTGCTGATCCGCTTCACGGTGATCGTCGGCATCCGGTTGATCGCTTCGAGCACCGTCAACACCCGCTCGATCGCGGTGACGTTCGCGAAGCTGCGCCGGCGCTGGCCGCCCGTACTTCCTCTCTCCTCCAACTCTCGCCGCCTCCCATCCTGTTGCGAGATTATTTCAATAGTTGAAACTGGAATTTCTTCAAGGTTTTCGTTTCCCGGGGCGCGTGTACAAGCGGAGGCGGTGTCCCGTGGCCTTATGCCTTGGAGTGGTGGCGAGATGAAAATTGCATGTTTCGAAAACGGCAGCGGACCGCGACTGGGGGTTGCCTCTCCCGATGGCGGTCTGATCGACCTTGCCAAGGCGCTGCAGGGCAGCGGTGACACGGCGGGTTTGGAGGCGTTTTCAGGCGATCTGATCAGCCTGATCGAAGCCGGCCCCGAGGCAACCGCGCGCGTGAAGCGTGCCATCGACTGGGCCATCACCAACGGCGGCTGCGAGGTGGACACCGGCAGCATCACATGGCTTCCGCCGGTGCTGCGCCCCTCCAAGATCTGCTGTCTTGCGCTGAACAACAGCGCGAACAGCGAGCGCATCATCCGCGGGCCCAGCCATCCCGCGCTCTTCCTGAAGGCTGCGAATGCGCTGCTTGGGCATAAAGGCAGAGTCCGCGTGCGCAAACAGTATGGCCGCGTCCATCCCGAACCGGAATTGGGGATCGTGATCGCCAAAAAGGCCACCGGCATCAATGCCTCGGAGGCCTATAATTACGTATACGGATACACGATCCACAACGACATCACCTCGCCCACGATGCGCGCCGAGGATACGTTCCAGTATCGCGCAATCCATCCCTCCGCTTCGGGTGAAGCCGAGATCGAATATGTGGATACGTTTACGAGCTATCCCGGGCGCTACAAGTGCAGCGACACATTCTCGCCGCTTGGTCCCTGGGTGGTGACGCGCGACGAAATCTCCGATCCGCACAATCTCACCGTGACTCTGAGGCGCGGCGATGAGGTGGTGACGGAGGACAACACCGCAAACCTCACCAACAAGATTCCCGAGACGCTGGCCTTCATCACTCACTACATTACGCTTCTGCCGGGGGATGTGGTTTCGATGGGAACGGCGCTGAAGCGCGCGAGCGGCAGAACCGTGGCGGTGCAAAACATAGACCTGCAGCACACGGACGAGCCGATCTCCATCACCATCGAGCGGATCGGCACGCTTGTCACCGGAGTCGAGCGGCTGTGACGGGCAGCGTCTTCGCGAACATGCAGCAGGGTACAGGCCGTCCGGCGTTTGCCGGCCGCGATCTCGAAGGGCTGCGGAACACATGACCAGATACGATTATGTCATCATCGGCGGCGGATCGTCGGGGTGCGTGCTAGCCGCCCGGCTGACGGAGGACCCTGATTGCTCCGTCCTGCTGATCGAGGCTGGCAAGGACATCTCACGCGAGAACGCGCCCGAAGAAGTACTCTCCGGCTATCCGGCCAAGGCCTATTTCAACAAGGATTTCACCTGGCCTGGTCTACAGGCTTTTCTCGGCGGCACGCTCGGCAACAGGGCAGAGACCCGGCGCACAGCCAAATACGAGCAGGCGCGACTCCTCGGCGGCGGATCGAGCATCAACGGCCTTATCGCCAATCGCGGCGCCCCCACCGATTACGACCGGTGGGCCGAATACGGCGGGCCCGAGTGGAGGTGGGAGGCCGTGCTTCCCTATTTCCGCAAGCTCGAACGGGATCTCGATTGCGACGGGGAGTATCACGGCAAGGACGGGCCGATCACCATCCGCCGCTTCCCGCGCGAAGACTGGTCCGGCTTCGTCTCGGCGGTGGCCGGCCTCTTGCAGGCGCGCGGCTATCCTTACATCGAAGACCAGAACGGGGAGTGGCGGGACGGCGTCATGCCCGTTACCTCGTCGATCGACGAAAACGAGCAGCGGGTAAGCTGCGCCCTCGCCTATCTCACCCCCTCCGTGCGCCAGCGGCCGAACCTGACGATCCTGACCGAGACCATGGTGAGGCGCATCGTCTTCGAGGGCAGGCAGGCGGTCGGGGTGGAGATCGAGTCCGGGGCCGGGCCTCGCCGCATTGACGCCGACGAGGTGCTGCTCTGCGCAGGTACCGTGCACAGCCCGGCCATGCTCATACGCAGCGGCATCGGCCGTGCGGCGGACCTGCGCGAGCTCGGTATCGAGGTGGTTGCGGACAGGGCGGGCGTCGGCCAGAACCTGCAGGAACATCCTGCCATCAGCGTCTCCTGCTACCTGCGCCCCGCAGCGCGTCTCAAGAATCTCAACCGCCACCACACGCAGGTTCACGTCCGCTTCTCGTCCGGCGTGGAAGGCTGCGCGCCGGGCGACATGTGCCTCGCGCTCATCGCCCGCTCCGCCTGGCATGCGCTCGGCCAGCGCATCGGCTCGCTCTATTTCTGGGTGAACAACTCCCACTCCAAGGGGCACGTCAGCCTGCGCTCCACCGATGTAAGGGTGGAGCCTGTGGTCGATTTCAACATGCTGAGCGACGAGCGGGACCGCGTGCGGCTGCGCCAGGCTTTCCTGTTCCTGGCCGAAATCGCCCACGCGCCCGAACTCGACTCGGTGCGCACCAAAGTCTTCCCGGCCAACTTCTCCGACCGGGTGCGCAAGGTGTCGAGCCCCGGCCTCTGGAACGGCATACAGATGCGCGTTTTCTCAGGCCTGCTCGATGCGGCACCCTTTCTGCGCAGCTGGCTGGTCGATACACTCGTCACCCAGGGCATCACGATGCAGGCGCTCCTGTCCGACACCGCCGAACTCGACCGCTTCCTAGACCGGTCGGTGGCGGGCGTCTGGCACCCGGTGGGCACCTGCCGCATGGGCACGGAGGATGACCGCCTCGCCGTAACCGACGGCCATGGCCGCGTTCACGGTGTCGGGCGGCTGCGCGTCTGCGACGCCTCGGTGATGCCGACCATTCCCAGCGCCAACACCAACATCCCCACCATCATGCTTGCGGAAAAGATGGCGGACTTCATCAAGGCGGAGCGGAAGGCGCTGGCGACCGCCTGATGATCTTTTCCCGTGCGGATGCGGGGGCGCTGCAGAAAGCCCCCCGCTCCGCCATTTTTCCTTACTGGAGATGGCGCGAGGCCGCGCCTTATTTGCCGTTTTTCAGCGCCATGTCCCCGGCTATGTCGTGGATCAGCTCCTTGCGGGCGAAGAGCCACCGGCCGCCTTGCTTGCGGAACCGGTCCTTATAGGTGCCGCACATGACGGGGATCAGCCCGTTCTCCGACTCGCGGATGATCAGGTAGTTGGAGACGGCGTTCGCTTCCTCGCCGTTCACGTCGATCACGCTGTTGGCCACATAGTGCTTGCGCTGCGGCCCCTCGCCCTTGCGCGGCACGTTGCGGGTCAGCATCGCCTCGATGGCCGCCGGGCCGACCGCGCTGTCGTAGTCGGTCGTCCATTCGCCCTCCTCGGTAAAGAGAGCAGCCACGCGGTCAAACTCGCCGGCATCAAGCGCCTGACAGTAGCGCGCCATTGTCTCGCGGATCGCGTCCTTCTCCTCCGCAACGCTGGATAAGGGGCTTTTGGAACCACCGGTGGCGACCGAACCAGCATCGTCGCCATAGCCTGGCCGACCCTTCCCTGAAGCGTCTCCCAGCTGGAGGGGCGAGCGCGCCCCCGGGCGGCGGAACAGCCACGTGACGGTGCGTTCCTTGTAGCGCCATCGCCCGTCATCGCAGAGGACGTAGATGTCGTCATAGTCTGCCACCAGCATCGGGTCGGCTGGGAGCGGCGGCGTCCCGTCATTCGCGAAAAGGGTGAGGATCACCGTCCCGCGGGCGAGCCGCTCGTTCTCCACGGTAAGACGCAGATTGGTGAAGATGTGCCGCGCCGTGCGCGGGCCCTGGTCGGCGCGAATCTTGTAGCTCCGCCGGATCGCCTCGCGCCCGCTGCTCGCCTCACCCGTCGAGCGGCGGTAGACGCCATCCTCGGTGAACAGATCAGCCACTTCGTCGGACCGGTCGTGATCGATCAGATAGGCGAATTCCGCGTTCAGGCTTTCTATCTCCAGGCGGATCATCAACTCGTCGTGGCGATTCACGTTCAACCTCCAAATCCGTTCGGGCCAGAGCTTCACCCTATCGCCTTTGCGGCTGCCATGCCCATGTCCGAGAATTTCAGTGGTTGGAATTCCGCGGAAAGGAGGCCCCGCGCACCCTGCACCGCGTTGACGAGGCAGCCATGGCAAACATCAAATCACGGGCACCGGCAAGCTTCGATGGGACGTTTTCGCCGGCAAGGAGGGAGGACCGTCATCATGATTACCGCGCTCAGCCTGATCCGGCGCCGGGCAGATATCGATCTGGATACCTTCAGGCGTCACTGGCTTGATCCTCACGGCGTGCTCGCGGCCGGCCTGCCCCACGTCCGCCGCTACATCCAAGGCCACATCAAGGATTCGTCGCTCACCAACGTCCATGCGAGGGAAGCCGGCATTGACGGGTTCGCTGTCCTTTCCTTCGACACAGTGGAGCAGCGAGACATCGCCTATCAATCGCCGCGCATCCGCGAGTGCGACAGGGATTCCGAATCTTTCATCGGCGCTGTGCGGCGCGTCGTGACGGTCGCCACGCCGCATGGCGACATAAACGACAAGGACGGCCTTAAGATATACCTTCTGGGGATCGGTGATCCCGCACACGCCGCGGAATGGTCCCGCGAGATCGAGGCGCGACTGCGGGATGTCCCCTCGCCCAAAAGCCGCGTCGTCCATGAGATCCTGTCGCAAAGCCATGCGCCGGGCAGCAAGGTTCCCGAACTGCGCCTGCCGGTCTGCGGCTTCGCAGAGCTCCGCTTTCCGGAAAGTGCGCTGGGCGGCAGCCACGCCAAAATTCTGGCGGGACATGAAACGGAAACAGTGCGCACGGCGCTGTTCGTCGCGGACGACTACCAGCTCGTCTAACGCCATTCCGGAAAAGAAGACGCCGGTTCCCCGGCCCGGAATCGCGCAAATGGAGACTCGCCTGTCCTTACCCAAACTTCAATGGGTGAAATTTGGCGCCTTTCAAATTGAACCGGAGTCCCTCGATCGTATGCTCCTTAAAGCCTGCCGCAGCACCGTGCGTGGAGGGGGAAGCAGGCAGGCGTAAGGAAGGCCAATTGCGCAGTCTGAAGCCATGGGCGGGCTGTCTGCAGGCGAAGAGTTCGGGATGGGAGGCACGGCCAGGAAACGACGTTGCGACTGGAGCGCATCGGCCGCTCGCATCCGCATTCAAAACACATAATCAATGAGGAGGAGACAATGAAACTTTTCACCCTTTCGGCCCTTGCGGCGGGACTGCTGGGCGCCGTGACCGCCGCCGCGAGCGCCGACGTCCTGTCGGACGTCAAGAGCCGGGGCAAACTCGTATGTGGCGTCCTCAACGTCAACGAGCCCTTCGCCTATCAGGACGTAAACACGCGCGAGCTGGTCGGCTACGAAATCGATCTGTGCCACCTTCTGGCCGACCATCTGGGCGTCGAGGGTGAGACCAAGGTCGTCACCTCCCAATCGCGCATCCCGGAGCTCACCCAGGGGCGGGTTGACGTTCTGATCTCGCTCTTGAGCTACACCGAAGAGCGTGCGCAGCAGGTCGATTTCTCCAACAATTATCTGCAGTCCTCCTGGCGCTGCATGGTGCTGAAGGACTCGCCCTACCAGCATCTCGACGAGCTTGCGGACAAGCGCGTCGCCATCCTGAAGGGCAGCGTGCTTGAAGAGAATTTCCGTGAGCTTTATCCCGATGCCACGATCCTGTCGCTCGACGACACCTCGGCTTCGCTGCTGGCCGTCCTGCAGGGCAAGGTGGAGGCCACCTGCAACAATCAGGTGACGGTGCGGCTCGTGGCACTGCGCGGCGGCGGCGGAGACACTACGCGCCTTCTTCCCGAACCCGTGATGACGGCCACGACCGGCATGGCGGTCAAGAAGGGCGAGACGGCGCTTCGCGACGAGATCAACGCCTTCCTCGAGGAGATCGAGACCAACGGCAAGGGCGACGAGCTCTTCGACAGGTGGCTTGGCAGCGGCACCGGCCTGAACCTCGAAAGGGACTACAAGTTCGGCGAGCCGAACCGGCCGCAAGCTCTCGCCCGCTGACGCAACTCCAACCGGTCATGGCGAGCACCGCCCATGGGATATGATCTCGACTTCAGCGTGGTCCTGAGCGGGCGCTATCTCGAGATGCTGCTCAGCGGGCTCGCCACGACCATGCTTCTGTTCGTCTCGGGCTGGTTTCTCGGCCTTGCCATCGCGCTTGTTCTCACGCTTATCCGCGCTACACCCTTCAAGCCTCTACAGTGGCTGGTGGCGGCCTATGTCGAATACCACCGCAACGTGCCGCTGCTCGTGCAGCTCTTCGTCTGGTATTTCGGCATGCCGCAGCTTCTGCCGCTGTCGGTGAACCGGTTCCTGAACCAGCACAATGCCGAACTCGGCTTCGCGGTCATTGCGGTGAGCTGCTTCATGGCCGCCTACATGTCGGAGGACTTCCGCTCCGGGCTCAGGGCCGTGCCGAAGGCGCAGCGCGAAGCTGCCCGCGCCATGGGCTTCAGCTTCCTGCAGACGATGCGCTGGATCCTCATTCCCCAGGCCTGGAGGATCGCCCTGCCGGCGCTCGTCAACCAGACGCTCCACATGTTCAAAGGAACGAGCCTGGCCGGCATCATCGGTGTGGTGGAGCTGACGGACGTCGCGCGCCAGATCGAAGACAACACCTTCCGCGTGTTCGAGGCGTTTGGCGTCGTCACCGCGATCTATCTCATCTGCACCCTGACCCTGATGCTCGGCGGGGCGGCCCTGTCGCGACGCTTCCAGCTAAGGACCTGATCCGGTGATCGAAATCCTGCAACAGCACTGGCTCTTCCTGCTGGTCGGGGACTATCCCAAGGGCCCGCTTGGCGGGCTGGCGATGACACTGCTCATCACAATCACCAGCATGGTGCTGGCCTTCCCCTGCGCTGTGCTGGTGGCGCTCTGCCGCACGAGCGGAATCCGCCTTTTTGTGTGGCCCTCCACCGCCTTCGTCTATCTCATCCGCGGAACTCCGCTTCTCATGCTGGTCTTCTGGATCTTCTTCGCAGGGCCGGTCATCCTCGGCTTCACGCTCAGCGCGTTCGCCACCATCGTGATCGCGATCGTCAGCTTCCAGACGGCCTATCTTTCTGAGGTCATTCGCGGCGGCATAGAGGGCCTGCCGAAGGGCCAAACGGAGGCGGCGCGGGCGCTCGGCCTCGGCTATTTCGTCACGACCTGGAAGGTGATCCTGCCGCAGGCGCTCTACAACGTCATTCCCGGGATTCTGAACAACCTGACGGCGATCTTCAAGGAAAGCTCGCTTGCCTATGTGATCTCGCTTCACGAGCTCACCTTCGCCGCGCTGCAGGTGATGAATTTCGAGATGAGGCGGCCTTTCCAGGTGCTCGTCCTTCTGGCGGCCATCTATTTCTGCTGCTGCTTTGCCCTGTCGCAGACCGCCTCCTGGCTGGAAGTGCGGGTGGCGCGAAAGCGGGAACGCGACAGCGGCCTCATCCAACCGAACGCGCAACTCGCACAGGCATGAGGCGGCGGTGATCGTCTTCGAGAAGGTCAGCAAGCGCTATCGGTCGTTCCAGGCCCTCACCGAGGTATCCGGCCACATCCGACGCGGGGAAGTCGTGGTACTCTGCGGGCCATCTGGATCGGGCAAGTCCACACTCGTCAGAACCGTGAACCGGCTGGAGGAGATCAGCAGCGGGCGGCTTGTGGTGGACGGCGTCGACGTGAGCGACAGGCGCGTCAACATCAACGAATTCAGGCGCGGGATCGGCTTCGTCGCGCAGCAGTTCAACCTTTTCCCTCACCTGACGGCGCTGCAGAACGTCTCGATCGGGCTCTACCGCCTTCTCAAAATGCCTCTTCGCGAGGCGGAAGCGCTTGCGATGGAACATCTGAGCCGCGTCGGCCTTGCCGCGAGGGCGCACCGGTATCCGGCCGATCTTTCCGGCGGCGAGAAGCAACGCGTTGCCATTGTACGGGCGCTCGCCATGAACCCGAAGATCATGCTGCTCGACGAGCCCACCAGCGCGCTCGATCCAGAGATGGTGGGCGAGGTGCTCAACCTTCTGCGCACCCTGGCCAAGGGCAACCTCACTATTCTGTGCGTGACGCACGAACTGGGCTTCGCACGCGAGGTAGGAGACACGGTGTGGTTTATGGACGGCGGACGTCTGCTGGAAGTCGCCCCACCCGACCGGTTCTTCTCATCGCCCCAGCACCCGCGCGCCCGCGAATTCGTCGCCGCTCTGGATCACGGCTAACAGAGATGGGCGGGCGGGCATCCCCTCTGACTCCCGCAGCGGCTGCCCGAGTACAGCGCCGATCCGGGTGGCATAACTTCAACGATACGAAGCTGGAGAATATCCTGTGATAAAGTTCCATCCGCCGCAACCTGCCAAAGACGTGGAGCACGCCGTCGTTTACCGGCGTGAAAACGAGTGCGCCACCCACCCCTTTTCACGTGGCTTTTGGGAAACGGCAGCCGGACACCTCATCTGCAACTTCTCCGTCGCGACGGTGGATTATTCCGGCGACCCGAACAATCTCGCCCATCACAGGCTGATTCACAATCCCGGCGGCAGAAGGGGCGTGACCGTCCGCTCGGAGGACCGCGGCAGGACCTGGTACGTGTTCAACGAGGACAAGAACCGCCCGGGCATGGACGTCAAGGCGCCGGAGCCAGGCGTGGACGGCAAGCCGGGTAGCCTTTCGGAGATCGGCCCGATCAACTTCCTGAACAAGGACGTTCTCGTCTCCAATTTCTACTACCAGTACATGCAGGAAGACCCCCAGATCAGGGACTTCGTGCGCACGGTGACCACCGAGTTCGGCCCGCCGGAAAATCAGGTCTTCGTGCGCATATCAAAGGATGGAGGGCTGACATGGTCGCGCTCCATCATGCTTCCGCTCAACGGACTCTATTCGCTCAGCGCCGTGGAATCGTCGCTGGTTCGCCCGGACGGCCGGTGCCTCCTATTCCTGACCGGGGGCACGAAGAAGGAAGGGGAGCACAACCGCTTTCCGGCCGGCCCGGAGCATGGCGAGCCCAACCGGCCGCTCGTCTATAGGAGCAGCGACGACGGCACGTCGTTCCACTTCATGTCCTTCATCACGCCGGAAAACGATGGCACCCTCGGCGGACGTCGGCGCATGTATCCGCGCGGCGTCATGCTGCCCAACGGCCGCATCCTGTGCTTCCTGCGGGTCGAGCGGGACTGGGCCGGCGTCATGTGGACCGAAGTCTTCAAGAGCGACGATGGCGGGCGGACGTGGCAGTTCCTTTCGCGCGCCACCGATTTCGGCGCGCCCGGCTCGCCCGTGGTGATGAGCGACGGGCGCGTGGTGCTGGTCTATACCTATCGCCTGCCGCCGCGCGGCATGCGCGCCGTCGTCAGCGAGGATGGCGGCGAGACCTGGGGTCCGGAGATCGTCATCCGCGACGACGCCGGCAGCTGGGACATCGGCTATCCGCGCACCTGGGAAGTGGAGCCCGGCAAGATCGGCACGATCTACTACTACAACGACAAGGACGATCCAATCCAGGTGAAGCCAGCCCCCGGCTCGCTCTGGGGCGAGGGCGGCGTGCGCTACATCGCCCGTAGTATCTTTTCCGTCGATTGAGGAAAAGAGGTAGGCGACCGGCTCCGGTTGCCTGCCTGGCAGGACGATTCCATGTCGCTGTTATCATTCCCCCTCACCGTGTCGCGCTTACCGCGAGACGGTGAGGGGGACTCGCCGCAGGCGATTGCCCTACTGTCAGGGCGGGATATCGCCGTCTCAATAACCTCTTTCGAGGTCCACCACGTTCCTAAGCGGCTGCCCTGAAAGATAGCGCTTGAAATTTTCCGCGAAGAGCGATGCCACCCGCTCGGCATACCCCTCGGTCATACCGGAAATGTGCGGAGTGATGATCACGTTCGGCATGGTCCAGAGCGGATTGGACGGGTCCGGCGGCTCCTTTTCCAGAACGTCGAGCCCTGCACCTGCAATCAGCCCTTCCTGCAGAGCGGCGATGAGGGCCGCTTCATCTACGAGACCGCCGCGGGATATGTTGAGCAGGAACGCTGTCCGCTTCATGGTGCGGAACTGCTTTTCGCCGAACATATGCCGCGTCTCTGGCGTTTCCGGAGCCGTGATGCAGACGAAATCGCACTCCGGCAAAACCTCGTCCAGCCGCTCGTAGCGATACATCCGCAGGAAACCGGGAGGACAGTCGAGCCCGCTGCGCCGCACGCCGAGCACGTTCATGCCGAATTCATGGGCGCGGCGGCCGATCTCCGCTCCGATGGAACCGGGCCCGATCACGCCCAGCGTCTTGCCCGCAAGGGGGCTCTTGGGGTCGCGCCGCCAGCGCCGCTCGGCCTGGTCGCGCAGCAGCCCCGGGAAATCCCATTGCAGCATGACCATCACGGCAAGCGCGTAGTCAGCCATCAGCCCCGCGTGGATGCCGCGGGCATTGGTG
The DNA here is from genome assembly GCF_025398195.1 of Chelativorans petroleitrophicus. Taxonomy (GTDB): domain Bacteria; phylum Pseudomonadota; class Alphaproteobacteria; order Rhizobiales; family Rhizobiaceae; genus Chelativorans; species Chelativorans petroleitrophicus. The sequence goes on from NZ_JAODNV010000008.1 coordinate 145,880, forward strand.
ACCACGACATTCCCAATGCGGTCGCGCGCGGGCAAGAGACCGTCAACACCCGCGCTGCAAAGCTGAATCCAGCGCAGCCGCTCCGGCGTCCGCTCCACGCCTTCAGGCGGCAGCTCCGTGCACAGGAGTATTTCGGCTTCCGGCAGATGCCTCCGCAACGAGGAGAGGTCGCCTGCCACTTGCAGCTCAAGGCCCGGAACCGCCGCCCTGAGCGGTCCGGTAAATTCCTCCACCCGGGGATGGAATAGGAGAACCGGCGGCATCAGACCCCGTCTCTGTAAAGGTACCCCAAGAGGCGCCTCGAGGCTCAGCACCTGAGCCTCGAGGGCCAGGGTCAGATGACCTTGGCCTCCCTCAATGCGGCGATTTCGTCCTTGTCGAGGCCCAGATACTGCGTCAAGACCTCCTCGTTCGACGATCCGAGGACCGGTGCAGCGACCTTGGGCACATAGGAATCGCTCATCTTCACCGGCCAGCCGGGCATCTTGACCTCTCCGCGGACGGGATGTTCGACGGTGACGAAGGCCTCGCGCCGGTTGAGTTCCTCGTCCTCGACCAGCTCCTTCGTATCCATTACGGCGCCTGCCGGAACGCCTGCTGCGCCGAGAATGCGCATCACCTCCAGCTTGTCCCTGTCCTTCGTCCAGTTGGAGATCAGCGCGTCCACCTCGTCCTGATGCTTGAAGCGCATCTCCGGGGAGGAGAAGCGTTCGTCGTCAAGCAGGTCCTCGCGGCCGATGATGCTCAAAAGGCGCTTCCACTGGTGGTTCGTGGGCGAGCGCGAGGTGTAGATGAAGCAGTAGTCGTTCGGCCCTCCACCCTTGCAGGGATAGACCCCGCTCGGCGCCGTGGAGCTAAGGAGGCTCTGATTACCGCAACGCGGCGTGGCCTCCCCCGTCATGGCCCAGCGCGCAAAGGCGATACGGCTGAAATTGATCATGGCTTCCTGCATCGACACGCTGACGCGCTGGCCCCGCCCGGTGCGAATGCGCTGATAGAGGGCGCTCAGGATGCCGATCGCGCAGTGCAGGCCCGTGCCGGTGTCGCCGATCGTGGGACCCGGCCGCAACGGGATGCGGCCAGCCTCTCCGGTGGTCGAGATAGCCCCGCCGACCGCCTGAGCGATCATGTCGAAGGCCGGGAACTCGGCATATTTGCCGTCCTCCGGGAAGCCCTTGATCTGCGCGTAGATGATCCTGGGATTGAGCTTCGAGACAGTCTCGTAGTCGAAGCCCAGACGCTCGATCACCCCGGGGGCATAGTTCTCTATGAAGACATCCGCATCGCGGATAAGCGAACGCAGGATCTCTTTGCCCCGCTCGTCCTTCAGGTTGAGCGTCACGCTGCGCTTATTCGCGTTAAGGTAAATGAAGTAGAAGGAGTCGGCGTCCTCCCTGTCGGCGGAGGCGCGCCGTCCCTGCTCGCCGCTGACGGGCGGCTCGATCTTGATGACGTCGGCGCCGAGCCAGGCGAGCACCTGGGTGCAGGACGTGCCGGCCTCGAACTGCGTGAGGTCCACGACGCGAACCCCATGCAGAGCCGGAAGCCGGTCCTCATCGCGGGCCTGACCCGGCCCTTCGCCCATCTCTACCTGGTTCTTGCTGACGTCAGGTGTTCCGTGGATCTCCACCATATCTATCCTTTACCTCCTCTCTCGCCGGCCAGACCGCAGGTCCACCGGCCAGGTTTTGCGTTTGACTGGGCGTCACGCCGCGTTTGTCCGCTCCTTCAACCTCGCACGTCGCCATGCCGCTCATTTGAGAACAGCGCCATGAGCTGGTTCTTGAAGGAAAACACGATGAACAATGCCGTCAGTGCCAGGAAGGTCGCGCTGAGCGGCCGCTGCAGGAAAATCATGTAGTTTCCGTCTGACAGAAGCAGCGCTCGCCGCAGGTGTTCCTCAAGCAGGGGCGCGAGGATGACGCCGAGCACCAGCGACGCCATCGGATAGCCGAACATACCGAAGACATAGCCCACCGCACCGAAAACGATCACGATGATGATGTCATTGACGTTGTTGTTGACGCTGTAGACCCCGATGCAGACCAGAAGCAGGATCGACGGGTAAAGCACATGCGAGGGAATGGTCAGGATCCGTACCCAGAGGCCGATCAGGGGTATGTTCAGGATGAGCAGCATCACATTGCCGATCCACATGCTGGCCACCACGCCCCAGAAGAGATCGGCCTGCTGAACCATGAAGAGCGGACCGGCCTGAATGCCGTGGATCATCATCGCCGCGATCAGCACGGCCATCACCGCATCGCCCGGGATGCCAATGCCGAGGGTCGGGATGAACGCCGTCTGCACGGAGGCGTTGTTCGCGGCCTCCGGAGAGGCTACCCCCTCCACCGCGCCATGGGCAAATTTTTCCGGATTCCGTGAAATGCGCTTTTCGAGGCCGTAGGCGATGAAGGTGGCGAGCGTCGCGCCCATGCCGGGCAGCACGCCGATCACCGCACCCACGAGCGAACCGCGCAACGTCGCCCCTCCGGCTTCACGCACGTCCTGCCGGGTGGGTATGAGCGAGCGCAACGCGACGGCGCTGGCGGACACCAGCGATTCGCCGCCCTTGGAATAGGCAGACAGAATCTCCGCGACGCCGAAGAGCCCCATCATCATCGCCACCAGGTCGATGCCGTCGGTGAGCATCGGAATGCCGAGCGTGAAGCGCGGGGTTCCGCTCGTCACATCCGTTCCGACAAGCCCGAGAAGGAGCCCGACAGCCACCATACACAGGCCCTTGAGCGGCGAGCCTACGCCCAGCATCGATGCGCCGACGAGGCAGAACAGGATGAGCCCGAAATAGTCGGCCGACGAAAACCCGATCGCAAACTTCGCAAGAACCGGCGTGAATCCCATCAGAAACACGATGCCGATCGATCCACCAACGAAGGAGGCGATTGCGGTGATGAAAAGAGCCGGTCCCGCGCGGCCGCTCTTCGTCATGGGATAGGCCTCGAGGCAGGTGATGGCGGAGGCCGGCGTGCCGGGCAGATTGAGAAGGATGGCCGAGATCGAGCTGCCATACTGGGTGCCGTAGAAAATGCCGGCCAGCATGATCAGGGCGACCATCGGATCAAGATAGTAGGTGAGCGGCAGGCTCAGGGATATGGCCGCGAGCGCACCGATGCCGGGCAGCGCACCGACGAAAGTTCCCACCGTGACGCCGATGAAGCAGAACAGAAGCGCCTCCAGGGAGAGAGCGCGCTCGAAACCATGTGCGAGATTGACGAGTGCGTCCACGGGTTACCACCTGAGCATGCGAAGGGGGAGATTGAAGCCGTACAGGAAAATGACGGCCGCACCGAGCGACACCAGAACGGCCGTAGCCACCATGGGAACGGGCCGTATCGGCGGCCGCGCCAGCGAGCACAGGATGATGAGCATGATCGAGCTGGGCAGCAGGCCGATACGCTCTACCAGCATGGCCCAGACGAAAAGCCCTCCGAAAATGAAGATGGCGACGCGGGGCGACGCATCCGGACGGGGGCTTTCGGAATTCCTGACTTCCAGAAAAGTCAGAATGCCCAAGAGAACCGTAACGATGCCGAGGACGGTTGGGAAATAGCCCGGTCCCATCTGGCTCAACGTGCCGATTCCATAGGAACTCCCGACATAGGCCATGACTGCGCCAAAGAGGATGATGGCCCCCGCCGCAGAGCTCTCCCACACGTTCAGCTTCATCGCGATCCTCCCGTTTGCACCTGGAGCCCTTGGCGAGCCCCAGGCGCGTTTGTCTCAAGCCGGGCTAGTCCAGAATCTTGGTGTAGATTTCCTCCTGCCTCTGGAGGTACGCTAGCAGACCCTCGGAGTCCAAATATTCCGGGTTCGAGCCGATCTTCTCCATCGTTTCCAGGAAGCGCTCGGACTGAACCGCTTTTTCGATCGCGCCCTCGAGCTTTTCCACGACCTCCTCCGGCAGGCCCGCCGGCCCGCCGACGGCGCGCCAGGTGGAGACGTCGAGCGGGAAGCCCAGCTCTGCCGTGGAAGGCACGTCAGGCAGATCCGGCAGCCGTTTCGGTCCCGAGACCGCAAGCATCCGCAACTGTCCGCCCTGGACATGCGGTAGAATCTCCGTGGGGCCGTTGACCGTGGCGTCGATATGGCCGCCGAGAAGCTGCAGGATTGCGGCTGGGCCGCCATCGAAGGGAACATGCTTGAACTTGACGCCCGCCTGCTCTTCCAGGTTCCGCGCCGTCATGTGGAAGCTGCCGCCCTCGCTCCCATTACCGAGCGAAAGGGCCCCGGGATTTTGACGGGCCTTTTCCAGCAGATCCTCGAAGGTCTGGATGTCAGAGTTCGCGTTCACCGCAAACCCGGCATAGTCGATGCTGGCCATGGCGATGGGCGTGAAGTCCCTGTAGGACTTCTGCATCACGCCGCGTAGATTCGCTGTGATGACCTGCGCGGTCAGGATGCCGAGCTTGTACCCGTCCGGAGCCGCAGAGGCGATCTCCTCGAACCCGACCACACCGCCTCCGCCGGTCCGGTTGATCACCTGGAAGGGCACGCCGAATTCGTCAGACAGTGCGTCCGCGAGCGCGCGCGCCAGGAGGTCCGTGCCGCCACCCGGTGCAAATCCGCAGATGATCTCCACCGGCTTTTCCGGCCAGCTTCCCTGCGCGAATGCCGGGCCCGCCGCCGCAAGGGTCAGTGCGCCCGCAGCCGCCAGAAACACCTGACGGCGTGTCAGTCCAGACCGGCGCGTGTCATCCGTACGCATCTTGATCTCGTCTTTCATGTCAATTCCTCCTCACGTTGCCTTTCTTGCCTCCGGGTTCTCCCCCTGGCAGTCACGACAGTCCGCACCGGCCGGCATCTAGCGCCTTCGCACACCAGCGCGATAATCCACCAGCTTTCCTTCCGTCATTCCATCCGGTCTCCTTTGCTCCATTCCCGCCTGGCTTCAGCCCGCCCCGTCATGTCCTGTAGGAGGTGAAGCTGGTGGTGGTTGAAAGCGCCCGCCAATCCGTCACCACATTGACGAGGGCTGTCTGCCCACGCGCGACGGCGGCGGCCGCTCTTTCCAGTGCCGGCCGGATATCCTCGGGCCGCTCGACATATTCTCCGTGGCAGCCCAGCGCCTCGGCCATCTTGTCATAGCGGGTGTAGCCGAGATCGCGTCCGGGCTTCGTCCTGTCCGGGTCGCCCGTCCAGCCGCCGTTCAGGCTGATGATCACCAGCATGGGCAGCTTGTGCCGCACCGCCGTGTCCAGCTCCATTGCATTGAGGCCGAAGGAGCCGTCTCCGTGTAGGACGACCACCTGGGCGTCGGGCTTCGCCGCCTTGGCGCCAACGCCGAAAGGCATGCCGACGCCCATCGTGCCGAAGGGACCCGAATTCAGCCGGTGGCCCGGCACGTAGCTCGGGATCGTCTGTCGGCCGTAGTTCAGGATTTCCTGGCCATCGACCACCAGGATGGCATCGCGACTTATAAAGTCCCGCACCTCCTTGCACAGGCGCTGCGGGTGTATGGGCACCTGGTCCGTGGAGATAGCCTCCTCATGCTTGGGCGCACGCGCCCGCTCCACCTCTGCAAGCTGCTCGCGCCAGGCGCTGAACCGGTCGGGCGTGACCGAGCCAGAAAGCGCGGCGAGCAACTGGCCGAGAACGGTCTTCGCATCGCCCACGATGCCAATGTCCACCCGCTCCGAACTCTCGATCTCGGCTGGATCGGCATCGATCCGCACCAGCGTGGCGCTTGCGGAAAAGCGCGGCGGGCGCGCATAGGAGATCACGTAATTGAGCCGCGTGCCCACGACGAGGACGAAGTCCGCCTCGCGGAAGGCCGTCGAGCGGGCATGCCCGAAGAAGAACTCGTGATCCTCGGGGATGACGCCGCGGCCCTGCGGCGTGGTGTAGAAGGGGATGCCCGTGGCATCCACCAGCGATCTCAGCTCGTCCCAGGCGCCGGACCAGAGAACGCCGCTACCCGAGACGATCACCGGCCGTTTGGCCGCATGAAGCACCTCCACCACCTTGCGCAGGGTCGGCTCGTCGCAAGCCGGTCTGGTGCGGGCGGTATCGGCCGCCTTTGACGGCCAGACGACTTCGGATTCGTCCACCTCCGCATAGAGCACGTCGCCGGGAAGATCGATGTAGACGGGACCGGGCTTGCCCGCCATGGCTTGCCGGAAGGCGAGGTTTACATATTCAGGAATCCGCCGCGCGTCATAGACGCGCTCCGCCCATTTCGTGACGGGGCGCATGATGGCGACCTGATCAATCTCCTGGAACGAACCCATGAGATTCTGCCCAATGGGGCTCGATCCGCCGAAAGCGACGACGGGCGCGCAGTCGATCAGCGCGTTGGCAAGCCCCAGCGTCAGATTGATCGTTCCGGGGCCGGAAGCGCCCATGCACAGGCCAGGCCGGCCCTTCACGCGCGCATAGGCCTGCGCCGCCATCGCCGCCGCCTGCTCATGGCGCGTGTCGATCATCCTGACGCCGCCGGCGATCGCCGCCTTGACCGCGTCGTTGATCGGCCCGCCCATGATGAAGAAGCCGGTGTCCACATGCTCCTTGACGAGAGCCTGACCGAAAAGCGTGTAGCCGCGGACCATCATCCTACCTTTGTCGATGTCTACCCGGATTTGACACTAGTCGAGCTGGCCGGCGCCCTGTTCGAGAAGTTTGGAAATTTCAATGGTAGAAATTTGGATGCCTCTCCGCCGCCGGCATGCGGCTATAATGGCGCGCATTCAGGTGGCGGGCGAGCACTATCGAAGCTGCCGGGAGTGACGCGTGGTCCGCGCTGAGGAGAAGAGACATGCAGACATGGCTTGTGACCGGCTGCTCGAGCGGCCTTGGACGGGCAATCGCTGAGGCTGCGCTCTCAGCCGGCGCGCGCGTTGCCGCCACGGCCCGGCGGGTCGAATCGGTCGCCGAGCTCGCGCAGCAAGGCTCCGGCCGCTGCCTGCCCGTCGCTCTGGACGTTGCCGATCCCGCCTCGGTGAAAGCTGCCGTATTGGCAGCGGAGGAATGGGCCGGCGGCATCGATGTGCTCGTGAACAATGCGGGCTTCGGCCTCTACGGCGCGGTGGAGGAGGTGGAGGACGACGAAATCCGCGATGTCTTTGAAACGAACATTCTCGGCGTTGCCCGCATGGTGCGTGCGGTCCTGCCGGGCATGCGCCAGCGCGGCCGCGGAACCATCGTCAATATCGGTTCGGTGGCGGGTCTCGTTGGCGGACCGGGCAATGCCTTCTATGCCGCAAGCAAGTTCGCAGTGGAGGCGATCTCGGAGGCAATGCACGCGGAACTGCGCCCGCTCGGCATTCGCACGATCCTGATCGAGCCATCCGGCATACGCACGGACTTTCATGGCCGCTCCTACAAGCGGGCGGCACGGCGGATTGCGGATTACGAGCAGACCGCGGGCAAACAGATTGCCTTCAATCTGAGCCTGAACGGGCGTCAGGCGGGTGACCCGCGCCGCATGGCAGCGACGATCCTGCGCCTCGTCGCCTCCGAGAACCCGCCCTTTCGCCTCCTGCTCGGCGCAAGCTGCGTCGAGCGGGTACGGGCGAAGCTCACCGGGATGCTCGATGATATCGAACGGTGGGAGGAGGTTAGCGGGGCCGTCGATTTCGCCAATCCGGAATTTCCTGCCGACCGCCCCCTGCCTTCAGCCGCACCCCAGAAATAGCGGAAGCGGCTTTCACCCGTTGGATGCGGCGAAGACCGCCGCCTGCGCCTCGAAGGCCCGCCTGTAGGCAGGCCGCGCCTCGCCGCGGGCGAGATAGGCAGAGAGGTTCGGATAGTCTTCGAGTATGGGCGACCCTTTCAGCCGCAACAGCACCGTCACCATCAAGAGGTCGCCGGCGCCAAACGCACCGTCGAGCCATTCAGCCTCGCCAAGATGGCGGGACAGGCTGTCCAGCCGCTGGCGGATGCTATTCTCCAGCGCGCGCAGGCGCTGCTCGTACCAGGGCTCCTCGCGCTCGACAATCATGGCGAGGCTGCGGTCGAAGATCGGCGGCTCCACCGTATTGAGCGCGGCGAACATCCAAGCGATCGCGCGCGCCCGAGCGTTCGGGTCGTTCGGAAGCAGGCCCCCATGGCGCTCCGCGATGTGGAGCACGATCGCTCCCGATTCGAACAGGGCAAGCTCACCTTCCTCGTAGGTGGGGATTTGCCCGAAGGGCTGAATCGCAAGATGCGCCAGCTCTCTCAGCGCTTTGAACGATACGAAACGGACGTCGTAGGGCTGACCCACCTCTTCGAGCGCCCAACGGACACGCATGTCACGCGCGAGCCCCCTGCCCCCGTCGGGCGAGCGTTCGAAAGCAGTGATGACAGGCTTCATGGAAATCCTCCACATCTTGGGCTAGGCTGGCCGGCGCGCCCTGAAAGATGGCTGCGATCGTACTTAGCCTCTGTCTCCGGTTTTGCGTCTGGCATCCATAAGACGCAGGAGAGGCCCCGCTTTCGACATCCGAATTTGCGGAAACGATAATTTTCGCCGCATCACCGTGTGCAGGATGCAGCTTGTGCGCTTGTTCGGCGTTGTACGCCGGCGGATTGCCCTGAATGGGCAACCGGCTCCCGGCACCTCGCGCCGAGCATGCCCGGACGCAACGAAAGCGAAAAAATGGCGCATTGGGTCGTTATCAGGTTCTGGAATTCGTTCTCGGCAGCGGGTCTTTACGTCGGAACGCTCTTTCTTGCCGCTTCGCTGACACCCTCCCTCCTGCCGCGCACCTTCGTCACGCAAGGGATTCTGTCGGGCGTTTCGCTGGCCGTCGGATATGGTCTCGGCGTGTTCGGGCGCTGGCTTACGCGTTACATGGAGCTGCCGCAGCCCGCCAAGCAGAAATTGCGCTGGGCAAAGTACGTCTCGGCCCTTGTCTGCGGCGCTGTCGCTCTCGCCTTCCTATGGCAGGCGGCGGAGTGGCAAAACTCGATCCGGTCCCTGATGGGGCTGGAGCTGCTCGACAGTGTCCACCCGCTGCGCACCGGTCTCGTCGCCATCGTAACATTCGTTCTCCTGCTGGCTGCCGGGCGCCTCTTCCGCTTTGTGCTCACCACCGTTTCCGCGCTTCTTTACCGCTTCATTCCTCGGCCTGTGGCCAACGTGGCGGGCGCGGTCATGGCCGTGGCCCTCTTCTGGCTGGCAATCGATGGGGTTCTCTTCCGCTTTGCACTGCACGCGGCCGATTCCTCTTTCCAAGCCTATAACGAGCTCATGGAGCCAGAGTCCCCGCAACCGGAGGACGCTCTGAAGACGGGCAGCGCAGCTTCGCTCGTGGCCTGGGCCGATCTCGGCCGCGCTGGACGGGAGTTCATCGCCTCCAGCCCGACGGCAGAAGATCTGCGGCAATTCCACGGCCGGGATACGCTCGAGCCGATCCGGGTCTATGTCGGGCTGAATGCGGCCGACACGGTCGAGGCGCGTGCGGGGCTGGCGCTCGCCGAACTGCAGCGTACGGGCGCGTTCGAGCGCGCCGTGCTCGTCATCGTCATGCCGACAGGTACGGGCTGGGTCGATCCGGCGGCCATGGACACGCTCGAATATCTGCACGGCGGAGACGTCGCCAGCGTAACCGTACAGTATTCCTACCTGACGAGCTGGCTTTCACTCCTCGTCGAGCCCGATTACGGCACACAGACGGCGCAGGCCCTCTTTTCCGCCGTTTACAACTACTGGCATTCGCTTCCAGAGACGGAGAGGCCGAGACTCTACCTACACGGACTGAGCCTCGGCTCCCTCGCCTCCGAAACCTCCGTGGAGCTGTTCGAGATCCTGAGCGATCCCTATCACGGCGCGCTTTGGAGCGGGCCGCCCTTCGCCAACCCCATGTGGCGGTACATCACCAATCGGCGCGAGCCGGAGTCGCCGGCCTGGCTGCCGCGTTTCGGCGGCGGCTCGTTCGTCCGCTTCACCAACCAGACCAATGTGCTCGACATACCCGGCGCGCTCTGGGGGCCGATCCGGATCGTCTATCTCCAATATGCCAGCGATCCGATCACGTTCTTCGATTACCGGTCGCTTTACCGCCGCCCCGAATGGTTGGACGAGCCGCGCGGGCCCGATGTCTCGCCGGAGCTGCGCTGGTATCCGGTCATCACCTTCCTGCAGCTCGTGCTGGACATGGCTCTCGCCACTACGGCACCGATGGGTTACGGCCACCTCTACGCACCGGAACACTATATCGACGCATGGGTGGAGGTGACAGCGCCGAGCGATCTGAACGACGCCGATATCGCCCGGCTGAAGAAGCATTTCTCACGCGAGTGAGTGTCCGGCCCGAGTTCTCAGGTGACGTCTACGAGGCGACATTCACCCGGCCCTACCAGATGCACGCATCCATGGGGCCGTCCTGCGCCGTGGCGGTTGCCAATGATGAGGGCGTGACGGTCTGGTCCCACACCCAGGGATGCTATCCCGATTGTGAGGCCATTGCCGAAATGCTTGGCCTGCCAATCGAACAGGTGCGCGTGATCCACATGGAGGGCGCGGGCTGCTACGGCCACAACGGCGCGGACGACGCGGCGGCCGATGCCGCGCTCATCGCGACGAACGTACCCGGCCGCCCCGTGCGGGTGCAGTGGATGCGCGAACAGGAGCACGCCTGGGAGCCCTATGGACCGGCTATGCTCACCAAGGTGCGCGCGACGCTGGACAGGGACGGAAGGATCAGCAACTGGGCCTATGACCTATGGAGCAATGTGCATTCCACACGGCCGGGCGGCGCTGCCTCGCTGCTTGCCGCCCGTCATCGCGCCAGTTCGGTCACGCCGCCGCCGGCCCGGCTCAACATCAGCCAGTCGGGCAATGGCGACCGCAATGCGAACCCACCCTACACCATTCCCAACAAACAGGTGCTCTGGCACTTCGTGCCCGAGATGCCGTTGCGGGTCTCCGCCTTGCGGGCGCTTGGCGCCTACGCGAACGTCTTCTCCATCGAATGCTTCATGGATGAACTCGCAAAGGCCGCGGGCGCCGATCCGGTGGAGTTCCGGCTGCGGCATCTTGAGGACCCGCGGGCGCGCGATGTGGTCGAGCTCGCCGCCGAGCGCTTCGGCTGGTCTTCGGAACCCTTGCCGAACGGCCGGGGGCGAGGCTTCGGCTTTGCGCGTTACAAAACGCTGGCCGCCTATTGCGCTGTCGCGGTCGAGGTGGAAGTCAACCGCGAAACGGGCAGGAGCCGCGTCATACGCGCCATCTCCGCTATCGACAGCGGAGAGGCGGTGAATCCTGACGGCATCCGCAACCTGACCGAAGGCGGAATCATACAATCCGCAAGCTGGACGCTCTACGAGGCCGTAACGTTCGACGATACCAGGATAACCAGCATCGATTGGGCGAGCTATCCGATCATGCGCTTCAGGGATGTGCCCGAAACGGTGGAGGTCCACATCATCGACCGACCGGGCGAACCCTATCTGGGTACCGGCGAGGCCGCGCAGGGACCGACAGCGGCGGCAGTCGGCAATGCCGTAAGCAGTGCGATCGGCAAGAGGCTTTACGATATTCCGCTGACGCGGGAGCGCGTGAGGCAGGCCTTCGCAGCCGCCAACTGAAGTACGGCCTCGATAAAAGCCTTCACCGTGATCCCCCGCGCATCCGCGAGGGATCACGGGATGCGCTCAGTTGGTGAAGTAGTTCTGCGTGCCGTGCGCTTCGATCGCCTCGGCCAGCCTTTTCAGAGCGTGCACATAGGCTGCCGTGCGCAGCGTGATGTCCTTTTCGCGGGCAATGCCCCAAATCGCTTCTCCTTCCCGCTCCATGATCGTCTTGAGCCGTGCATGGACCTCTTCCAGGGTCCAGTAGAAGCCCTGCCTGTTCTGCACCCATTCGAAGTAGGAAACGGTGACACCGCCGGCATTAGCCAATATGTCGGGCAGAACCGCCACGCCCTTGCGGGCAAGCCGCGCATCCGCCTCCGGCGTCAGAGGACCGTTCGCCAGTTCCAGGATCAGGCGCGCCTTGATGTCGTCCGCGTTGCGCTCGTTGATCATGTCTTCGAGCGCCGCCGGCACGAGGAGATCACAGTCCACACCGACAAGCTCTTCCGCTCCAATGGCGCGGTGCCCCGCCTCGCCTGCGGTGCTCGTCACCGAGAGGCCTTTCGCCTTGGCCGCCAGCAGAGCCTCGACGTTGAGGCCGTCCGGCGCGTAGACCCCGCCCGAGGAATCGCACACGGCGACAATCTTGTGCCCGTCGCCGGCAAGCAGCCGCGCGATGTGCTGCCCGGCATTGCCGAAGCCCTGAATGGCCACGCGCAGCGTTCCCATCAGGCCGAAATTCTTCGCCAGATGCCGCACGAGATAGTAGCCGCCGCGCGCCGTCGCATCCTCGCGGCCGAGCGAGCCCCCGAGCGCGATCGGCTTGCCGGTGATGACGGCCGGCACCGCCTGCCCCACGATCTGGGCATATTCATCGGCCATCCAGCCCATGATCATGGAGTTCGTGTAGACATCGGGTGCGGGAATGTCGCGGTCCGGGCCGATAATGCCTGCGAAGGCCTGTATGTAGGCGCGGGAGAGCCGTTCCAGCTCGGCCTTGGAAAGCTGCCGCGGATCGACCTGCACCGCCCCCTTGCCGCCGCCATAAGGCAGGTTCATGACGGCGCATTTGAAGGTCATCCAGAAGGCCAGCGTCTCCACCTCGTCAACCGATGCGTCCGGGTGGAAGCGGATTCCGCCCTTGGTCGGGCCGCGCGTATCGTCGTAGCGGCAGCGCCAGGCGACAAACGACTTGCGCGAGCCGTCATCCATGCGGATCATCAGCCGCGCCTTGGTGGTCTCGCGTGCATATTTCAGCTTCTCGATCACGTCAGGGTCGACGCTGATGTGCCTGGCCGCTTCGTCCAGCCGGACGAGGGCCTGCTCAAGGAGGCTTAATTCGGTCATCGAAGTCCTTTCACTGCTTGGTGGTGGTGGTCGCACCCGCCCGGGCGGGCGCGGTCGGGAGTTCAGGCAAAGCGAGTTACGCTCAGGGGCGACAGATCGATTTCAGATTTTCGGCCGCTCAGGAGATCAGCGAGCGCACGGCCGGAGCCGCAGGCCATTGTCCAGCCGAGCGTGCCGTGACCGGTGTTGAGATAAAGCTTCCGGACAGGAGCGGGGCCGATGATGGGCGGACCATCCGGCGTCATCGGCCGCAGCCCGCACCAGAAGCTCCCCGCCGCCGGATCGCCCCCGAAGGGGAAAAGCCCTGAAAGGGAGTGTTCCAAGGTCGCGCGGCGGCTTTGCCTCAGCGTGAGATCGTAGCCGGCGACCTCCGCCGTCCCGCCGACGCGGATCGAATCCCCAAGCCGCGTAATCGCGACCTTGTAGGTCTCGTCCATGACCGTGGACACCGGAGCACCGCCCGCGTCACTGATCGGCACCGAAAGCGAATAGCCTTTCACCGGATAGACGGGAATCCGAATCCCCAGGGAGCGGAGCAGAAGCGGCGAATAGCTTCCAAGCGCCACGACATAGGCATCCGCCGTGATCAGACCCGCCGATGTGCGGACGCCCGTCACCGCGCCCCCTTCCGCAACGATCTCCTTCACCGCGACGCCGTAGGTGAAGTTCACCCCCAGCCTCTCCGCCATTGCGGCGAGTTTTTGCGTGAAGATGCGGCAGTTGCCGGTCTCGTCCTGCGGCAGACGGAGGCCGCCCGCAATCGGCGCCTGGGCGCGCGACAAGGCGGGTTCGACGCTTTGGCAACCTGCCCTGTCGAGGACCTGATACTCCACGCCGAACTGCTTCAGAACCTCAATGTCCTTGCCTATGCCGTCGAGCTGCTGCTGGGTGCGGAAAAGCTGCAGCGTTCCCAGACTCCTGTTCTCGTATTCGATGCCGGTCTCCGCCCGGAGCGCACGAAGGCAATCGCGGCTGTACTCGGCGATGGGCACCATCCGCGCCTTGTTGATGGCGTAGCGAGCTGCCGTGCAGTTCCTCAGCATCTGGAGCAGCCAGCGCCACATGGCAGGGTCCGCCTTCGGCCGGATGACCAGCGGGCCGTGCTTCATGAGCAGCCACTTGACGGCTTTCAGGGGAATGCCGGGCCCTGCCCAAGGAGAAGAGTAGCCGGGCGAAATCTGACCTGCATTGGCGAAGCTGGTTTCGAGCCCCGCCTCCAGCTGCCGGTCCACAACCTCGACTTCGTGACCGGCTTTTGCGAGGAAGTACGCCGTTGTCACGCCGATGACGCCGCTGCCCAGTATGACGATTTTCAATTTCTTCCTCGTGCGCCAAGCGCCCGCCTGCCTCGGCGGGGTGCCTGATTGACCATTGATGCAGGAAAGTGTGCCGCCGGGCGGCAGGTGCGAGAGCGTACCCCTGGTGGCGGATCAGCGCGCCCCAGGGGCTAAGTGGTTGCTTTAAGGCTACCCGCGTGATTCAGGAATCGTCGGCGGAGACACAAAGTGTCGAGAAATCCCGCCGCAATCAATTCCATTTTGACCATGCCACCCATTTCAGCCGCTTGATACACTCTCCGCAGGAGGTCTGCCAATGGGGATGAACGGCGATGGGAGAAAACGCCGCAATAAATTGGCTGACGGGCCGACGGCCTGCAGGGCATCTTCCTCTATCATGCGTTTGCATCGGCGCGGGACGTCGGCGTGTTCGTGGCCATCAACGAGTTCGATTTCGCCGCCTCGGCGGCAATCGCCGAGTTTGCCGCGATAGTATCAAGCGGGCATGCGCGGCACACTGGCAAGCAGCTTTCGTGTGTAGGGATGCTGCGGGCGCGCCAGAATGTCTTCCGTGCGGCCTGCTTCCACGATCCGGCCCTTCTCCAGAATGATGATCTCCTCGCAGAGGGCGGCGACGACGCCAAGATCGTGCGAGACGAGAAGGATCGTGATCGCCTTCGACAGATCCTTGAGCAGATCGACGATGCGGATACGGGTGGAGAGGTCGAGCGCGCTCACCGCCTCGTCCGCCAGAACGAGCTGAGGCCGGGCGACGATGGCACGGGCGAGCGCGATGCGCTGGCGCTGGCCGCCGGAAAACTCATGAGGATAGCGCGAGATAGCATCCACCGGCAGGCCCACATCGGCAAGCGCCTGCTCGATGGCCGCACGGTGATCGCCGGGGATCTTCAGCGCGCGCAGCGGTTCGGCAATGATAGCCTCCACCTTCTGTCGCGGGTCCAGCGAGGAATAGGGGTCCTGGAACACCGCCTGCACGGCGCGGCGGTAGCGGCGCATGAACTCCCTATCGTTGAGGTTCATGGGCTGGCCTTCAAAACGGATGACGCCACTGCTGGGGCGCTCCAGGCCGAGCAGGAGCTTCAGGATGGTGGACTTGCCCGAACCGGATTCGCCCACGAGCCCGAGGTTCACGCCCTTCTTCACAGTGAAGGAGACGTCATGCAGAACGGGCTCCTTGCGGCTGTAGCCGAAGGCCACGGAGTCGACGGAGATCAGCGTCATTGCTGAGCCCCCAATGCGCGGTCGAAGGCTGCCGCCGCATCCACCAGCATCTTCGTGTACTCATGTTGCGGCGAGCCGAACACACTGCGCACCGGGCCCTGCTCCACCACCTGCCCGCGGCGCAGCACCGTCACCTCTTCAGCCACTTTCGCCACCACGGGAAGATCGTGGCTGATGAAAAGCAGCGCCATGCCTTCCTCCCGCACGAGGGTGGAGAGAAGCTCCAGGATTTCCGCCTGCGTGGTGACGTCTAGGGCAGTGGTCGGCTCATCGGCGATGAGCAGTTTCGGCCGGCAGGCGAGCGCCATGGCGATTGCCACACGCTGGCGCTGTCCGCCGGAAATCTGGAACGGATAAGCGTTCATGATCCGGTCTATGTCTGGCAGGGCGACGCGCTCCAGGTAATGGCGCACCTCGGCTACGATCTCCTGTCGGCCAGCAGACCTGCCATCCCGCCGGTGGCGCCGCGCGATGGGCTCGGCAACCTGCCGGCCGATCTTCATGAGCGGGTCGAGCGCGGTCAGCGGCTCCTGGAAGACGAAGGCAGCGGTTCTGCCGCGCAGGGCCTTCAGCTTCTCCTCCGACGCACCGATGACCTGAACGCCATCGAGCAGGATGGAACCTTCCGGCTTCAGTCCCGGCGGCAAGAGGCCGATGGCGGCGAGCGCAGTTAGCGACTTGCCCGAGCCGGATTCGCCGATAAGTCCCACGCGCGCGCCGGGTTCAATCACGAGCGACATGTCCTTGACCAGCGCCTGACCGCCCGTGCGGATGGTAAGGTTTTCGATCCTGAGCAGGCTCATCGGCTGCGCCTCCGCGTCGGATCGCCAACGTCACGAAGGCCGTCGGCAAGAAGGTTCATGCCGATGACGAGCGAGACGAGCGCGATGCCCGGAGCGACGGCCCCGAAAGGCGCGGTGTAAACCGTGCCCTGCGCCTCCTGCAGGAGCCTGCCCCACGAGGCGTTGGGAGGAGGCGCGCCGAGACCGAGATAAGAGAGCGATGCTTCCGCGATGATCGCAATGCCGAACTGCAGCGCGAAGTTCACCGACAGCGTCGGCCAGATGTTGGGCAGCACATGACGGAAGACGATGCTGGGCCATGAGGAGCCGGCCGTGCGGGCGGCGGTGATGTAGTCCATCGCCAGCACGCGCTTGGCGAGAATCCGGGTGAGCCGCGCAACGATGGCCGAGATGGCGATTCCGAGCGCGAGGATTGCGGAAAATAGGCTCGCCGTGTCCGTCGCCGCCACCACGAGCATGGCAAGCAGCAGCGTGGGGAAGGCGATCAGGATGTCGAAGGTCGCCGCTAGTACATCGTCCAGCGTTCGGGTGGCGAAGGCGGCGAGCACGCCGAGTGTGACGCCGATCGCGGCCGCAATGGCCACTGCGCCCGCGCCCACCGTCAGCGCGATGCGCGAGCCGATCATAATCTGGGTGAAGAGGTCGCGGCCCAGCCGATCCGTGCCCGCCCAGTGCGCCCAGGACGGCGGCTCCAGACGCCCGCCAGTCATGGCGGTCGGGTCATAGGGCGTCCAGAACAGTGTAAGGAGAGCTACAAAGAGATGCAGGCCCACGAGCACTAGGCCGACGCTCAGCGTGAGCGACCGTGGTGTGCGGCGTGCCGGTGCCGGCGCCTGAAGATCGACAAGATCCGTCATGGCCGGTCCCCCGAGCGTTCCCGCAGGCGCGGATCGATCAGCCGCTGGGCTAGGTCCGCGAGGAAGCCGATCAGCAGCACGAGCAGCGTGGAGATGAAAAGCACGCCCTGGATGTTGGGGTAGTCGCGCTGCTCGATGGCGAGCAGCAGCATGGAGCCGAGGCCGGGCAGCGCGAAGACGCGCTCGACCACCACAGCGCCCAGAAGTGTGGTGGCCAGCTCGATGCCGAGGATCGACACCACCGGCACCGCGCCATTGCGGATACCATGACGGACAAGTGCCTCGCCGAAACCCGAGCCCATCGCGCGGGCGGTTCTCAGATAGTCGCTGCCGAGCACGTCCTGCGTGGCCGAGCGCACATAGCGCAAGAGCGAGGCGGACATCACGATGGCGATGGTGACGATCGGCAAGAACAGCGCCCGCAGCGCTTCGAACGGCGCGCTCCACCCTTGCGGCGGGAATCCACCCGACGGGAAAAGCCGCAAGTTCACGGCGAAGACCGTAACCAGAAGAATGCCGACCCAGAACACGGGAATGGCGATGCCGAGCTGCGAGATGACGGAGATGGCGGCCCCATACCAGCGGTTCGCCTTCACGGCGGCGATGATGCCGAGCGGCGCGGCAATGAGTATGGCAAGCAGAAAGGAGAGCAGCGTGAGCGGAACAGTGACGGCCAGCCGCGCCATGATCTCATCGAGAACAGAAGTGCGGCTTACGAAGGATGTGCCGAGATCGAAGCGGGCGAGGCTGGTGATGAAATGAAGGAACTGCTGGGCGAGCGGCAGGTCCGAACCCACCTGCCGCCGCGCCGCGGCAATCTGCGCCTCGTCGGCCCCGACCGAGATGAGAGCATTCGCCGGATCGCCGGGCAGAAGCCTGAGAAGCACGAAAAGAACGACGCAGGCGACCAGCAGCGAAAAGACCAGGATGGCGAGCCGCCGAAGAATGTAAGCGAGGATAGCTCCCTCCTTCCGCGGCTCGCCTTCGTCGGCTACTGCGCGCGCTTCACGATGTCATATGCGAAGAACTGCGAGTTCAGCCCGTTGACCGGATACCCGCTCACCGAAGCGCTCGATACCACGATCTGCGGATAGAGATAAAGCCAGGTGCTGGCGGCTTCCTCCGCGATGATGCGGTTCGCCTCTTTCAGCTTTTCCACCTGCTCTTCCTCGGTAGCGCTCGCCTCCGCAGACGCGATCAGCTCCACGACCTCAGGGTTGTTGTAGCCCCAGTAGAAATCGGGATTGCCGTAAAACACGATGTCGCGGTGGTTCACATGCTCCTGCAGCGTCGCCTCGAAATCGCGCGCCTGGTAGATCTTCGTGTACCACTCGTTGGCGGTGATGATGTTGATGTTCACCTTGATGCCGACCTTGGCCAGCTCGTTCTGCACGAACTGGGCGACGATCGGATGCGGATCGTAGTTCGGCGTATCCAGCGTGAAGGTGAAGCCATCGGCATAGCCCGCCTCGGAGAGAAGCTGCTTCGCGCTCTCCGGATCATAGGGATCAACGCCGGTGAGGTCGATGTACCAAGGGTCGGTCGGCGGCACGAAGGAGCCAATCAGCGTCCCGTATTCACCCCAGATCGACCTCAGCAGCTGCTCGCGGTTGATCGCGCGGGTGATCGCCTTGCGCACCTTCACGTTGCTGAAGGGTTCGACGCGGTCGTTATAGGCCAGCACTTCCTTGGTCGTAGACGCGCCTTCCGACACGGTAAATGCGGGATTGTCCTTGAACTGGGCAAGGGAATCCGGGCTCTGAACGCTGGTGATGATGTCCACCGCGCCGGTCAGCAGGGCATTGTTGAGCGCCGTGGCCTCGGTGAAGTAGTTGAACACCACGCCACCGTTCTTCGGCTTTTCGCCCCAGTAGTTCTCGAAGGGCACCAGGCTAATGCTGGAGCCGCGGCGCCAGGCATCGAGCTTGTAGGGGCCGGTGCCGTCGGCGCTCGTTGTGAGGTCACCCGCGGCGTCGTTGACGATCCACACATAAGTGAGGTTGTAGGGCAGAGAGATCGACCGCTCCTTGAGATGGATGACCACCGTCTGCTCGTCCGGCGTCTCGATGCTCTCGATGGTGGACAGGCTGCTCTTGCGTGAGCTCTTGGAGGTCTCCGCCGTCACGCGCTCGATGCTGTGCTTCACATCGGCCGAGGTCAGCGGATCGCCCGAGTGGAACGTCACGTTCGGCTGAAGCTTGATGGTGTAGGTCAGCCCGTCATCGCTCACCGTATAGTCGGTTGCGAGCTTGGGCTCTACCGAGCCGTCGTCCATGAGCTGGAACAGGCCTTCATAGACATTGCCGTTGAAGGCCTCCGTGATTCCCTGGCCGGCACCGGCCGTGTTGTCGAGATTCTGCGGCTCGTAGAGCGAGCCGATGCGGATGACGGCGCTCGGATCAGCGTCCTGCGCCTGCGCGCCGGCTCCTCCGAGCACCAGCATCAAGGCTGTGGCGATACCCGCACCCCAGCCAGCCCAACTCTGCCTTCGCGACATCTCACTTCTCCTTTATGCCTGAACTCCGGCACCACATGTCCAGCGCCGGATATTTGCGCGCGAATGTAGCCGCTCCTGCTACGGGCTGCGAGGCAATTTGGTTCCGCAAGAGGCCAATTTTCCGCGAGGTAACGCGGGCTTTTCATCAGTCTGTTGGATATTTATTCTAGGGGGTGGCGGCCCAAGCGGCTTCGCCCAGCCATGCCGCAGGCGCGCTCCCGTTGCAGCTTCCGCTCCGGCTCCATATGTTGCGCTTTCGGGCGGCGCGGATCTGCGCCCCATTCAAGCAATTCAGCGATCGAGCGGGTGATGGTCAATATCGTCAAAAGGTCCAATGTGGTCGAAGCCTTCCTGCCCGGACAGGGGCAGGGACATGCAACCGCCCGATCCTCCGGAGCCAGCGTCGATCTGGCGGGCGTTGCGCGCGAAGGCGGCATGACGCCGCTTGAACTCATGGATGCCGCGCTTGCCGGATGCCTCGTGCTCAGCGTGCGGATTGCCGCAAGAACCTTAGGCTGGCAGGAGAGGCTTGTTTCGGTGAAGGTCGACGTGCGCCACGAGAAGGCGCCGGACCAACCCTCACGCGTGGCCCGCTTCGATTGCGCCTTTGTGATCGAAGGCGACTTTTCCGATGAGGAGCGCAGCAAGCTGATCGAAGAGGCGCACCGAATCTGCACGGTGGGCAATACGCTGACGAGTGACGTGGAAATCCGCGACGTGCCTCAAATTCCGGAAGATGCCTGACCTTCCTAAGGCGGTCCCGATCTCATGAAAGCCGGTCGAGGATGGCGAGCGGCTTCAGCCCCGCTTCATCCACAGCAGCCTGAAGAGCCTCCCTGCTCACCTTATCGCTGACTCCCAAGCGCACGAGCACCGAAGCGATCCCGAAGCGATGGGCGCCCGCGACGTCATGCTCCAGGCTGTCGCCGATGGCGACGATTCTTTCCTTGGGCGGCGATCCGCACAGCCGGTACGCATAGTCATACATGGCCGGGTGCGGCTTGCCGACCCACGCAACCCGTCCGCCGAAGGATTCATAGAGCCTCGCAATGCTGCCTGCCGCCGGCGCAAGTCCCGATGGCGTCAGCATCTGGATATCGGGATTGGTGCATATCGCCGGTACGCCGGCTGCCGCGGCGTGGCGCAACATATCCGCATAGGCTCCCATCCCCACTTTATCTGCCTGACTGCCGGAAATGACGATCAGATCCGCCTCCTCCGCCTTCTCCGCCGCCGTCAGCCCCAGCCTGTCGGCCAGATTGGTATCCGTGTCGCTGGATATGGTGAAGCAGCGGGTGCGCGGTGAAAGCGAAAGGCCGAGCCTTCCCGTCTGCACGAGATCGACGGCGACTTCACCGGATGTCACGAAATGGTCGAAGGATGTTTCGGGAAAGCCGAGCCGCACGAAGCGTGCGGCATTGTCGGCGGCGGATTTGCCCGAGTTCGACAGGATGACGACCCGCCTGCCCGCGGATCGGATACGCTGCAGCGCATCCACCGCGCCGGGATATGGCATCCTACCGTCATGCAGGGTGCCATACTGGTCGAGGAAGAAGACATCGAAGGCCTCGATGAGGTCCGCGAGCTGCGGATTCATATTCGCTGTCATTTCGCAACCGCTTTCCACGCCAGCAGGGCGGTGCCCACCGCGGCCTCGGTGGAAGCGGCGGGAAGAAAGGGAACGCCGAGCTTCCTTTGGCGGATGCGCGTCCATGCCGCATTCACCGCGCCGCCGCCCACGCTGCGGACCGATTTCAATGCCGGAGCGCCCAGCTGCTTGAGCCGCCGGTAGCCCTGCTCCTCCACCGCTGCAATCCCTTCCAGCAGCGCCTGGAAGAACACGGCATCGTCGGCAGGCCGCGGCTCCAGCTTGGGCTGCAGGTCGGGATCGTTGACGGGAAAGCGCTCGCCGGGGCGGAGCAGCGGATAATAATCAAGCCTTGTCGGCTGTTCCGGGTTTAGCCGTGCAGTAAGCTGCGGCAGATCCTCGTCGGTAAAGAAATGGCGAATGACCGCGCCTCCCGTGTTCGACGCGCCGCCGGCAAGCCACACGCCCGCGATGCGATGGCTGTAGATGCCATAGGCAGGTGCGTCGATCCGGCGGTCGGAAAGAAGCTTCAGAACCAGCGTGGAGCCGAGAGCCGTAACGCCCTCGCCCACATCGCCCGCTCCCGTGGCAAGGAAGGACGCGCATCCATCCGTCGTGCCGCTGACGATTACCGCCGAAGGCGGAAGACCGAGGCTCGCGGCCTTATCGCAAACCGGTCCGATCACGCTGCCTGCAGGCAGCACTTCAGGCAGAACCTTCGGATCGAGGTCAAGTCCCGCAATCCACGCCGGCCATTCTCTTGAGTCGAGATCATAGCCTGTTTTGAGGGCATTGTTCTCGTCGCTTGTGACCGGTGCACCCAGCTGCATCGCGATCCAGTCCGCCTGGTGCACCACGCGGAAAGCGTCATGCTTACGGGCGAGATATGCCGCCCGCGCCAGAGCGGAATACAGTCCGCGCGCGGGGCTGTTTTCCGGCGCGACGGAATCGAGCGAAGCCACGATCTTCGGATCGGGGCACGCCTCGTCATACATCAGCGCGCGGCCGAGCGGCGAAAGCGACTCATCCAGCGCCAGCACCGTTCCCGACGTCCCGTCCACGGCTACAGCGCCAACGTGGCGCAGGTCGATCTGCCCGGCCAGCGCTTTGAAGCAGGCCTCCACGCCGCGCCACCAGGCGGCGGGGCTGCTTCTCTCCTCACCCGCAGCAAAGGCATGCGTGGACAAAGCTCTGGTCTGGCCCTCGTTGTCCACCGCCGCTACACGCACTCCGGACGTGCCGACATCGATGCCCAGGGCGAGTTTTTGCGGCCTGACCGGCATCATCAACGTTCCGCGCGGTCGAGCTTCTGCCGGTATTTCTCGGCTTCCCAATGGGTCAGCTCGTATTCCTGCTCGCTTCCGAGATATTCGACCGGCGCTGCGGGATCGATCCGCAGCGCCACCTCGGCAAGACAGCGCGCCATGACAAGCCCGCCCGAGGAAAGCCCGCTTGCCATCAGCACGCCGCGGCCCGGAACGAGAACGAGCCTGAGAAGCGTTCCGCCCGCTGCCTCTTCATTTTGCTGCAAGGCTGCTGCTGTCTCTCCCTCTTCAAGCACACCCAGCTCGGTTCCAAGGAAGATCACGTGATCGGGATAGAGAGAGCCCGCGCGGGCGATTCGGCAGGCATCGGGATCGAGCGCGACCGCATGGGCGGCTTCGTCCTCAGGGAGGCGATATTCAGAGCCAGCAATTGAAGAAAGATAAGCAAGGTCCGGGGGGGGCGTCTTGCGCGGCTCGATTCTCAGCGCGGCCGTGACGGCCTCGATTTTAGCAGTCACCTCCTCCACGGTTTCCCCGGCGATGATGATGCCGTGATTGCGGAGGATAAGGACATCCGGCCTTTCGCTCGCCACCCGCGCAATTTCACGGGCAAGCGGCACACCAGGCCTGCGATAGGGGATGATGCGCCATTTGAGATGCGGAAGAGCCCTCATCCGCTCTGAAATCACGGCATGGACATCGGCGCGCACCGCATGCGCGATAGTGTTTACGCAGTGGAAATGCGCGACGACAGCCTGCGGCAGGACCGCGTGCACGCTCGTCTCGATGGAGGGGCGCAGCCGGCTTTCGTTGAGGCTTTCCACCACGAAATCCGTGATCGCAGCGTCCACCCGCTCGTCTCCCGCCTCCAGAGCAGTCACGAGCGGTTCGACCGCGACGGGAACGAAGATTTCCCGTTCCTCGGCCTCGGCAAGCCACGTTCCAGATGCCTTCACCCACATGATGCCTTCGGCTTTGATGGACGTGTTGCCGCCCGCCCCCTGGGTGCGCGTAATGTCCTTTCCGAGCTTGGCAGAAAGTTCCCTGAGCGCCGGTAGCGCTGAAGCCTGGGTCACCGCGTCCTCCGCTAAGGCACTGGATGGGTGCGGCGCATTCGCCGCATCGATGATATGGTTCTATCACACGATGAACGAGTTTCGTCAATGATGAGCAAAGTTGCTTGCGAAACGGCGGAGCTTCTGATTATATCCGCTCAAAACGAGCAGAGATGCTGGGGAGGAAGACGTCCTGTGAGTGATCTTGATCGCCATAGGATCATAAGGGACTTGCTGAAGGAGCGCCCGTTCGCATCGGTGCGCGACCTCCAGAAGCTGCTCGGCGTCTCGGCCGCGACCGTCCGCCGCGATATCGACAAGCTGCATGAGATCGGCGTCGTTCGTAAGGTCTATGGCGGCATCTCGGCCAATGACGGATATGCCTACGCGGAGCGTGCCTCCGCCCGCCCTTATAACGAGAACCGCGATATCGCCGTCGAGGCCAAGCAGGCCATCGCGAAAGTGGCCGAGAGGCTGGTTACCGACGGCGACTCCATCATCGTCCATGCCGGCTCCACCTGTTACTATCTGGGCGTGCGGTTGGCCCGGAGGAACTTGAGGATTTACACGAACTCCATGCCGCTGGCCTCCTATCTTGGCGAGCACGGCACGTGCCACCTTGTTATCGCGGGGGGCGAGCTGCACCGGGAGCCGGGCATCATCCATTCCGCCACGCCCTCGCAGCCCAGCTTCTTCGCATCCAAGTTCTTTCTGGGCACTCAGGGCATCAGCAGCGACGGCGCTTTGGAGTCCCACCCTCTTCTGGTCAAGGTCATCCGGGAACTGAGCGAATGTGCCGACGAGATCGTCCTTCTCGCCGACAGCCGCAAGTTCTCGCTCAAGCCGCGCCATGCCGTCTTGCCGCTTTCGCGCATCAGCACGCTGGTGACGGATGAAGGCATTTCTGACAAGAATGCCCAGATGATTGAAAATGCCGGCATCCGGCTGATGATCGCCCAGACGGCGGGGGAGGAATGATGGGCGCTCCGCTTGCAGTCTTCGACCTGGGCAAGACGAATTCCAAGATGTTCGTTTTCTCTCCCGAGGGCGAAATATTGGCCGAGCAGAGGCAGGCTCCGGAATGGAGAGAGCACAACGGCATCCGCGTTCTCGACGATGTACGGCTTGAAGCTTGGATGCGCGCGGCGCTGACAAAGGCCGTGGCGGAGCATGGCATCGAAGGCGTGATGTTTTCCGGTCACGGCTGCACCTTCGCGCTCGTTGCGGATGGATCGCTTACGCATCCCATCCTCGACTACGAACAGGAAGTGCCTGCTTCCGTGGCCCCGGAGATCGACGCTCTTCTTCCGCAATTTTCCGAGACCTACTCGCCGCGCCTGCCGCTCGGCCTCAATATGGGCCGGCACATGCTCTGGCTGGAGCGGGCCGCGCCGGCTGCCTTAGGGCAAGCCCGGCACATTCTGGGATATCCCCAGTTCTGGAGCTGGCGCTTCTCCGGGGTGCCTGTATCGGAGCTTTCCTATCTTGGCTGCCACTCGCATCTGTGGGCGCCACTGAAGAATGATTTCTCATCGCTCGTCGACAAGCGCGGCTGGCGGGAAAAGATGCCGCCCTTTGCGCGGGCGGGAGCAGTTCTCGGTACTGTCGATATAACGCCCCCGTCGGGCGAGACGCGTTCAGTCGCCGTTCACAACGGCGTGCATGACTCCAATTCTTCTCTCTACTGCTACCGTGCCGCTGGACACGATTCCTTCACGCTCATCTCCAGCGGTACCTGGGTCATCATTTTCAACACGGACTGTCCGCTTTCCATGCTCGATGAAGAGCGCGACATGCTTGCCAATGTGAGCGTGGATGGCGTTCCCGTGCCCACGATCCGGTTCATGGGCGGCCGGGAGTTCGACACGATCCGGCAAGATGCGCCTCCCAAGGTAAATCGGGCGGACATGCAGGCCGTGATCGATAAAAGGCTTTTCGCGCTTCCGAGTTTCGCCGCCGGCGGCCCCGCACAGGAGACGAAAGGAGAGATCGCCGGGCCGGTAGGCTCGGATGCGGAGCGCTCCGCTCTCGCGCTTCTCTATGTCGCCCTAATGACCGATTACTCCCTCGATCTCATCGGTTCCAGCAACACCCTCATCGTGGACGGGGGATTGGTGAAGACAGACGCCTATGCGGAAGTTCTGGCTGAGCTGCGTCCCTCGCAAAGGGTGCTGTCCAGCGACAACCCTGAAGGCTCGGCGGTCGGCGCGGCAACTCTCGCCTTCGAGGCGCATGGCGTGAGGCCTCGGCCCGTGGAATGCAGCGAGGTTCAGCCGGCCACGCTCCGCGGCCTTGCGGAATACCGCGATCTCTGGCGCGAACGCGTCGAGGAAAGGCGGCGCCGGGCGGGGAGCGGCCAATGACGATCCGGAAAGGAAATGGGCGATGACGCCGGTTGACGCTCCCGCCAGCACGGCTGCTCCAGTGCTGGAGATGCGCAACATCAGCAAGACCTTCGGCGCCATCAACGCGCTGAGGAATGTCTCCTTCACCGTCTATCCGGGCGAGCTGCACGCGCTGATGGGCGAGAACGGCGCTGGCAAATCCACTCTGATGAAGGTGCTGTCCGGCGCTTACACTGCCGATCCGGGCGGAGAAATCATCGTCGGCGGAGAACCGATGCCGACCGGCAACCCCAAGCTGGCGAGAGCAAAGGGGATCGCCGTCATCTATCAGGAACTCTCGCTGTCGCCCAACCTGACCGTCGCGCAGAACATCTTCCTCGGCAACGAGCCATCCCGCTACGGCCTTGTGGACCGGCGCGCGATGGTGAAGGCGGCTGCGCCCATCCTCGAACGGCTAGGCGTACATTTTTCGCCGACGACGCAGGTCGGCATGCTTTCGCTCGGCGAGCGGCAGCTTGTCGAGATCGCACGCGCGCTTGGCGCCGACGCCCGTATCATCGTCATGGACGAGCCGACGACGTCGCTGACGACGCGGGAGACGGAGAAGCTCTTCGAGGTCATCTACAATCTCAAGAAGGAAGGCATCGCGATCATCTACATCAGCCACCGTATGGAAGAGATTTATCGCCTGGCCGACCGATGCAGCGTGCTGCGCGACGGCGCCTATGTAGGCACGCTGGAGCGCAAGGAGCTTTCGGCTGCGCGTCTTGTCTCCATGATGGTGGGGCGTGATCTCTCCTCCTTCTACCGGAAGGAGCACTACACGCCGAAACAGGGCGGCGAGGTCATTCTTTCCGTGCGCAATCTGGGCGACGGAAAGCGCGTTCACGACTGCTCCTTCGATGTCTACCGCGGCGAGGTTCTGGGCATTGCCGGGCTTGTCGGCTCCGGCCGGACGGAGCTGGCTCGCCTCATCTATGGTGCCGACCGGCGGACATCGGGAACCATCACGCTGAACGGCAGGGAACTTTCCATCAACTCCCCACGCGAGGCACTCGATCAGGGCGTGGCCTATCTCACGGAAGACCGCAAGGTTCTGGGCCTTTTCCTCGACATGTCCATTGCCGAGAACGTGAACATCAGCGTGCTTGAAAAGGACGCCAGGACAGGCGGGCTGATCGATTTCAAGGCGGTGGCGCGCCGCGCGGCGAAGGCGATCGAGACGCTTTCCATCAGGGCGCAGAGCGCGTCCATGACGGCAGGCGCGCTATCGGGGGGCAACCAGCAGAAGGTGCTGCTTGCGCGCCTTCTGGAGACGAAGCCTAAGGTCATCATTCTCGACGAACCCACGCGCGGCGTGGATGTGGGCGCGAAATCCGAAATCTACCGGCTGATCGACGAGCTTGCCCGCAGCGGCATCGCGATCATCATCATCTCCAGCGAGCTTCCGGAGATTGTCGGCGTGGCCGACCGGACGCTCGTGATGCGCGAGGGCAGGATCGCCGGCGAGGTGACGGCCAGCGCGAAGGAGCCGATCGACCAGGAAGCTGTGATGGCGCTCTCCACCGGCGCCACGACGGTTCAGCAACACATGCCGGCGGCGTGATCATGAAACTCAAGCGATGGATCGAGTATCCGCGATGACTGATGCTGTTGCCCAGACCCAGAGAGACCGCCAGCTCCGGCTGCGAGTGCTGATCACAGCCCTTGGCATGCTGCCCGTGCTCGTGCTGCTGGTGCTCGGCTTCGAGCTGCTTTCGGGCCGGTTTCTCACCTTCAACAATCTTTCGATCGTCATGCAGCAGGCGGCCATCAACATCGTGCTTGCCGCCGGCATGACCTTCGTGATCCTCACGGGCGGCATCGATCTTTCGGTCGGCTCGATCCTGGCGGCGTCAGCGATGATAGCGGTCATCGTTTCGCTCATTCCCGACTGGGGAATGCTGGGCATTCTTGCCGCGCTGGCGATGGGGCTTGCCTGCGGCTTCGCTAATGGCGCGCTCATCGCCTATCTTAAGCTGCCGCCCTTTATCGTAACTCTGGGCTCACTCACCGCCGTACGCGGCCTTGCGCGACTTCTGGGGGACGACACGACGGTCTTCAATCCATCCCTGCCCTTCGCCTTCATCGGCAACGGCACGCTGTTCGGCGTGCCCTGGCTCGCGATCATCTCCATATCCGTGGTACTCGTGTCCTGGTTCATCCTGCGGCGCACCGTTCTCGGCACCTGGATCTATGCTGTTGGCGGCAATATGGAGGCGGCGCGGCTGACGGGCATCAAGGTGCCGCTCGTCCTGCTCTTCGTCTATTCCATGTCCGGCCTTCTTTCAGGCCTTGGCGGCGCGATGTCCGCGGCGCGTCTCTTCGCGGCCAACGGCCTGCAGCTCGGTCAGGCCTATGAACTCGACGCCATCGCGGCCGTCATCCTCGGCGGGACGAGTTTCGTGGGCGGCGTCGGCTCCATCTGGGGCACGCTGATCGGCGCGCTCATCATCGCCGTCCTGTCCAACGGGCTGATCCTCGTGGGGGTCTCGGACATCTGGCAGTACATCATCAAGGGATTGGTCATCATCGCGGCCGTTGCTCTGGACCGCTACCGGCTCCAGGGGGTCAGCCGAACGTGATTGATGGTCCAAAACCGGTTTCCAACCGGTCCAACAGCGCCTGAGGCGCACTCAAGAGAAAGAGGAGGTTACGTTCATGCGTATCGTCAAGAACCTGCTTTGCGGTGCCGCTCTGGCATCCATGATGGCCGGCTCGGCCATGGCGAAGGATCTCAACAGCATCGGCATCTCGGTGGGCCTGCTGGGCAATCCGTTCTTTGTGGCGACGATCAAGGGCATCGAGGATCGCGCCAAGGAGATCAATCCGGACGTGAAGATCACCTCGGTCTCGGCGGACTATGACCTGAACAAGCAGGTCTCGCAGATCGACAGCTTTATCGCCGCGGGCGTCGATATCATCATGCTCAACGCGGTGGATGCGAGCGCGATCGCCCCGGCGGTCAAGAAGGCCCAGGACGCCGGCATCGTCGTGGCCGCCTTCGACGTTTCGGCACCCGGCGCGGACGTGACGGTGATGACCAACAACGTGAAGGCGGGCGAGATCGCCTGCCAGTACATCGTCGATGAGCTGAACGGCGAAGGCAACGTCATCATCATCAACGGCCCGCAGTCCTCCTCCATCATCGACCGCGTGAAGGGCTGCAAGAGCGTGTTCGAGCAGCACCCCGGCATCAACATCCTTTCAGACGACCAGAACGGTCAGGCTTCACGCGAGGGCGGGCTGGATGTGATGCAGGGCCTTCTGACCCGCTTTGACGATGTCGACGCGGTCTTCGCCATCAACGACCCGACGGCGATCGGCGCGGAGCTTGCGGCCCGTCAGCTCAACCGTACGGACTTCTTCATCACCGCCGTGGACGGTGCGCCGGATATCGAGCAGGCGCTGAAGACCGGCACCTCGATTATCAAGGCTTCGGCCTCGCAGGACCCCTACGTGATGGCCGGTCAGGCGCTGGAGCTTGGCTACAAGGTGCTGCAGGGCGAGAAGCCCGAGCAGGACACCGTGCTTCTCGATCCGCAGCTGATTACGGCCGAGAACGTGAACGAGTACAAGGGCTGGACAGCGGCTCGCTAAGCCAGCACCGAAAATGCGCAGCCGGATCTTTCCGGCTGCGCATTCCTGGATCGCTGGCGTCCACGTGACGGGGAAGCGATCCACGTTGTTTCTCAAGCAATTCCGGACGGAAGTTCTGGAGCGCGCAGAAGGGTCATCCCATGTCCAAACTCGGCATTCATTCATTCGTCTGGAGCGCCGGCTCCTCCCGGAATGAAATCGAGACCGCGCTGATCCGGACCAAGGAAGCGGGTTTCGATCTGATCGAGCTTTCCTATCTCGATCCGAAGGTGGTCGATATCCCCTGGCTGGCGCGCCGTCTGGAAGAACTCGGGCTTGCTGTCGCCATCAGCATGGGATTGCCGCAGGACGGCGACATTTCCAGCGCCGATGCCGAGATCGCGAAGAATGGTGTTGCAATTCTCGACCGTGCGGTGGCGCTCACCCGCGATCTGGGCGGCACCAAGCTGGGCGGCATCTTGAGCTCCGCGCATGGCTATTCGCCCCAGGCCCCCACGCGCGAGGCCTGGGACCGGAGTGTGGCCAATCTCTCCAAAGTGGCCGAGCGGGCGAAGGAAGCGGGCGTCACGCTCAACCTCGAGATCGTCAACCGCTTCGAGAGCAACCTGCTCAATACCGCCGCCCAAGGCATCGCCTATATCAGGGATACGGGCGCCTCGAACGTGTTCCTCCACCTCGATACGTTCCACATGAATATCGAGGAGGCGGACCTCGGGCTGGCCCTGCGCAATGCGGCCGACAAGGTGGGCTACGTTCATATCGGCGAGAGCCACCGCGGCTATCTCGGTACGGGCAGCATCGATTTCGCCGCCGTGTTCGATGCGCTCGTGGCCATCGGCTATAACGACTACATCACCTTCGAATCCTTCTCCTCGGAGATCGTGGACAGGGACCTGTCGCTGAAGACGGCCATCTGGCGCAATCTCTGGACCGACAATGTGGACCTCGCCCGCCATGCGCGCACCTTCATATCCCTCGGGATGGAAACCGCGCGACGCAAGGCAGAGCTTGTTAGGCAAGAGCAGCGGCCTTCCTGAGGCCGTCACCGCGCGGCGAGGGGGGTGTCAGGGCGCGAGGACCAGCGTGCCCTTTCGCATGGTAAAGGCCTCCGCGAAGTGCTCGGGCGCGCGGCATTCCATGCCGCGCAGGCGGGCAATGCCGGTAAACGTCTCGGCATCGAACCAGTCCTTGGAGCGCTGCGTGGCGAAATGCTCCATGAGCAGCGCGATCTTGCGCTCCAGCGTCTTCCCTGATAACGGCATGTAGAGATTCGGCCGCCCCAGATCGCCGTCCCACTTGGGGATCTCGTATTCAAGGATGAGATGGTCGCGGAACAGGTTCCACGTCAGCTCGCAAAGCTGACGGTGGTCCTGATGGGCGTCATCCCGCGAATGGGTAAAGACGATGTCCGGCGTGCATTCGCTGCGGATGCGGGCGAGCCATTCCTTGATCGCGCGGCTTTGGGCCGGAAAGTAGCTGTCGTCGAAATTGGCAAGCTCGATCCGCCTGTCCGGCACGCCCTGCAGAAAGGCGCGGGCGGAAGCTTCCGCCTCGCCGGACCTTTGCCCCCGGGCACTCGCCACGCACCAGTGGACGGAGAGTTTCGTGCCGGATTCGATAAGCTGAAGGATCGTGCCGCCGAGACCGATCTCGATATCGTCGGAATGGGCCCCGATGCAGAGAAGGCGCAGCGGCTCACGCCTCAGCACAAGCCCTTCCATATCACAGCGCCGTCTTCAACGGGGCATCCGCGGCCTGCGCCTTGCGCCGCACCTTCCACGGCATCTCGCCCTTCTCGACGATATCCTCGAGGGCCTGCCAGTCCCTGAGCGTATCCATCGACCGCCAGAAGCCTTCGTGCTTGTAGGCCATCAGCTTGTCTTCGGCGATCAGCCGGTCGAACGGCTCCAGCACAAGCTCCTCGCCTTCGCGCATGTAGTCGAAGATCTCCGACCGGAAGATGAAGTAGCCGCCATTGATCCAGATGTCCGACCGCGACGAGCTGCGGAATTCCCGCACCCGCCCATCCTCCGCGATGTCGGCGAGGTGATAGGTGAGCGGCGGGCGCACGGCCAGGAAGCAGCCGATCTTGTCGCTCGCCTCGAAACGCGCCAGCATGTCGTCCAGGTCCACGTCGGTGAGCCCATCGCTGTAATTGGCGAGGAACATCTTTTCCCCGCGCAGGTGATCGCGCACGGCCCACAGGCGCTGGCCGATGTTCCTCCAGATGCCGGTGTCGATGAGCGTGACGCGCCAGTCCCGGTTCATTTCGCCGAGGACCTGCACGTTCCGTCCACCGTCCGAGATCACGCAGTCGCCGAAGGTTTGCGGACGGAAGTTCAGGAAGAAATCCTTGATGACGTTCGCCTTGTAGCCAAGGCAGAGAATGAAATCGTCATGGCCGTAATCGGCATAATACTGCATCACGTGATGCAGTATGGGCCGGTGGCCAAGCGGTATCATGGGCTTCGGGACGCTTTCCGAATATTCCCGGATGCGCGTGCCGAGCCCCCCGCAAAACAGAACCACTTTCATGGCAACCTCTCACGCGGATCGATGACCGTGACAGAGGGAATGGGAACGATGAACTTTGCCCCCCAACCGCCCACGTGCTGCATCTGGCGCACGATCTCGTCTTTCAGGTTCCAAGGCAGGATGAGGATGTAATCGGGCCGCGCTTCATCGAGCGCTTCGACCGGAAGAATGGGAATGTGCATGCCCGGGGTGTAGCGCCCGTGCTTGTAGGGATTGCGGTCCACGGTGAAGTCGAGGAAGTCCGTTCCGATGCCGCAATAGTTGAGCAGCGTGTTTCCCTTGCCGGGCGCGCCGTAGCCGCAAATGCGGGCGCCCTCGTTCTTCACAGAGATCAGGAAGGAAAGCAGGTCGCGCTTGGTGCGTTCTGCTCTGGCAGCGAATCCTTCATAGCCGCTGATATGGTCGAAGCCCCGCTTCCGCTCGCGTTCCAGCAGTGCGCCGACGACCGCCGACACGGGATGAGGCCCATCCTCATGGCCCAGATAGACCCGCAGCGAGCCCCCGTGGGTGGGCAATTCCTCCACATCGATGACGCGGAGCCCATGCCGCCGCGCCATCTCGGTGACAGTCAGCAGAGAGAAATAGGAGAAATGCTCGTGATAGATCGTGTCGAACTGGTTTTCCGCGATGAGGCGTTCGAGATGCGGAAACTCCAGCGTCACGACGCCATCCGGCTTGAGCAGGAGCTTGATCCCGGCCACGAAGTCGTTGAGGTCGGGCACCTGCGCGAGAACATTGTTGCCGACGATGAGGTCGGCCTGAATGCCCTCCGCCAGCAGGCGATGCGCCGCCTCGACGCCGAAGAATTCGATGCGCGTGGGTATACCCTTTTCGATGGCCGTGGCCGCGACATTGGCGGCGGGCTCGATGCCGAGAACCGGCACGCCCAGCGGCCCGAAATGCTGGAGCAGATAGCCGTCGTTGCTCGCGAGTTCCACCACCAGGCTGTTGGATCCCAAGCCAAGGCGCTTGGTGATCATCTCGCAATAGGCCTTGGCGTGGGCGACCCAGCTGGAGGAGTAGGAGGAGAAATAGGCGTACTCGGTGAAGATATCCTCAGGCGGCACATATTCCTTAAGCTGGACGAGAAAGCACTGGTCGCAGACGAGGACGTGGAGCGGATAATAGTGCTCCACACCATCGAGCTGTTCCTCCAGGCGGAAATCCTCGCAGGGGGGAGACATGCCGAGGTCCACGAATGTGTGGACCAGGTTGGCGCCGCACAGCCGGCATGAGCCGGCGAGCCGCCGCGACTGTCTCCTCCTCGCGAAATTCAGCGGCTCGACGTTCATCTTGTCCTGCTCCTGTACCAGGTCGTCGGGGTGGGCCGGGGGCTTCGGTCAGAAGTTGGACGCTGGCTGTGCGGCACCCCCCCGCAAGAGGCATCGAAGTCCCGATGCCTCGTGCAACAGACGTTAGAGGCAGGCGCCGCGTCTGCCGAGACGGCAATCGGTTCAATCCGTGCTGATGGGCCGCCATTCTAAGGAGTAGGCGGCCGCCCCCGGTCTACGCCCTTCGGAAGGCCTTCCTACCCATTAAGAATGGCTTTGCGTCATCTGCCGCGCGAGGAAGACTTGGCTTCCGCTCATGGGGACGGAAACGCCAATGCGATTTGAACAGATGCAGCTTAAGGGTGCCTGGATTGTCGATCCCGTACCGGCGGAGGATGAGCGGGGCTGGTTCGCCCGCACCTTCTGCGTCCGGGAATTTGCGGACCTCGGGCTTGAAACCCGTTTCGTGCAGCACAGCACCTCCCTTTCGCGCCGCGCGCGTACGCTCCGAGGGTTGCATTTTCAGGAGGAGCCTCATGGCGAGGTGAAAATCGTTTCCTGCGGGCAGGGAGCGATATTCGACGTGATCGTGGACATGCGGCCCGGATCACCCACCCGCATGCGGTGGACCGCGGTCGAGCTTTCCGCCCGCAACGGGCGCAGGCTCTATATCCCGAAAGGCTTCGCGCATGGCTTCATCACGCTCAGCGACAATGTCATCGTCAATTACCTGATCTCGGAATTCTACGAACCGTCTGCCGCGCGCGGCCTGCGATATGACGATCCCGTGCTTGCCATCGAATGGCCTTGCCAGCCCGCGGTCATTTCCGAGCGCGATCTTGCCTGGCCCTATCTGGAGCCCGAAGGGCTCATATAGCCTCTTGCCAGGACGAAGAGGTCGGCGGGGCGGCTTCGGCGAGAAGGCCCTTTTCCTTAAGGCGCCCAGCCGCTTCCGCGATCCGCGCGAAGGGAAGACCAGCGCGCTCGGCAATGTCTAGCAGCGTATGGGTTCCATCAGCGAGATTGAGGACCCATAGCATCGCCATCGCCCCATCTGCGGCGGCCTTGTCGCCGCCAGTCGAACCGTAAAGCCCGCGCCGGCCGAGCTGCGGCTCCCCCTTAGGGCTGAGGTTGAGCGGCGTCCAGTTGCCTTCGGCAACGCGGATCACCTCGGCGAGCGTTCGATAGGCGCGCTCAAGATGCTCAGGCGCGATGAAGTCCAGATTGTCCGCCGAGGTGTGATATTCCGGAAACTCGCCGAAGGGGCTGTGCTGGAACAGCCCTACCGGCAGGTTGAAGCCGGGCGAGCAATATTGCCGTTCGTCATAGCCGTAGGGTGAGAAATCCCTGATCTCGGCCTTCCTGCCGCAGTGCTTCAGCACATGCTCGACCGCGCGGTCGATGAAGG
The DNA here is from genome assembly GCF_025398195.1 of Chelativorans petroleitrophicus. Taxonomy (GTDB): domain Bacteria; phylum Pseudomonadota; class Alphaproteobacteria; order Rhizobiales; family Rhizobiaceae; genus Chelativorans; species Chelativorans petroleitrophicus. Next base: position 180,523 of record NZ_JAODNV010000008.1, read on the forward strand.
TATTGCCCCTGCGGCTGCGCTTGTAGGTGGGTCCGCCCGCGTCGCCCACGCATGAGATCACCAATCCCATGTCGATGAGGTGAAGGCGCTGTTCGTTCTGCGCGAGCCAGGCCAGCGCTCCGATGGTTCCAGGAGCGAAGATGAAGCGATAGGTGTAACGGGTGTCCATGCCTCGGAGTTGCCGCGCGAGAATGGCAAGCAGCGCAAGGCCGGAGCAGTTGTCATTGGCGAGCGACGGATGGCAGACATGCGCAGACAGGAGAAATTCGCGTCCGCTCGTGCCCGGAACGACAAGCTCGCCATAGTCGAGCCTGCCATCTTTCAGCTCCGAATCGATGCGCACCTCGTAGATGCCAGGCGATAGAGCCTCCAGCTGTTCGTGGGCCATGCAAAAACCCCAGCTCTCCGCGTAATAGGAGGTGCGATAGGGGATGAGATGCGGCTGATCGGGGAGCGTATGGATGTGCCGCCTCAACTCCTCGAGCGGCATGCGGCGGTGGACGGGGGTGCTGTAGCTCACCACGTGCAAGTTGCAGGCATGGAAATCGACAATCCGGCGGCCTGCCTCATCCTTGATGAAGGCATCACGGATCACCCATTCCTTCGGTACCGTCCAGTCGAACAGACGCTCGTCCGTCCGGACGGACCGGCGCTCCAGCGGTATGTAGCAGGCAAGGATGTCGAGCGTATCGCGCACCCCCTGCCCTGTAATGCTGCGGCAGAGAGGGAAAATTTCGCTCGCGAGCGCGTAAATCTCCTGCCCCACGGAACCGGTGTGGGACGGTAGAGCTGTTTGCCCGTATTCCATGCCTCAACCGGCAAGTGACAGGGGCTCGCGCGCTTCCGCCCGCCTCAACCGCAGATCATGATCGAGCGTCCGCTCAAGGAGAAGCTGGCGGATATGCGCGATGCGCTGATAGCGCGGACCTTCGAACTCGGCGGACGTCAGATTGGAGCTCGTATAGGCGTGATAGAGCTGTTCGGCGCCCGATCTTGCATTCCACTGCGGTACGGCTTCAGGCAGAACCCGCGCAAGCTTTTCGAAGCTCACCCGGTAGGATCGCGTATCGGGCCCCGCATCAGCCGCAAATTCCAACCTGCATCCCGGCACCACATCGGCCACAATCTCAGCGATTTCCCGGATGCGGTAGTTGTGCGCCGTTGAGCCGACATTGAACGCCTGGTTCCACACCTTTTTGCGCGGTGCCGTAAGCCCCGCGATGAAGGCGCGCACGATGTCCCGCACATGCACGATCGGCCGCCAGGGCGTCCCGTCGGATTTCAGGAAGATGCGCCCCTCGGTCACCGCCCAGGCAACGAGATTGTTGAGCACGATGTCGAAGCGCAGGCGCGGCGAGAGGCCATAGGCGGTGGCCGGCCGGAAATAGACAGGGCAGAAGCTGTCGTCGGCAAGCTCCGCTATATCGCGTTCGGCCAGCACCTTGGACCAGCCATAGGGGGTGACGGGCCGCAAGGCGCCCGTCTCGTCGATCAGATCCGCGCCTGACTGGCCGTAGTTGCTGCAGGACGAGGCGAAGAGAAAGCGGCTGACGCCCGCCTTCTTGGCAGCACGCGCGACCCGCACGCTGCCGCGATGGTTGATGTCGTAGGTGACTTCCGGATCGAGATTGCCAAGCGGATCGTTGGAAAGCGCGGCGAGATGAATTACCGCATCGAACCCTTCGAGGTCAGCGGGCTCGACATCGCGGATGTCCTTATCGATGGACGGCACGTCCGCGAGCATTCCGCCCGGCTCATAGGTGCAGCGGCGATAAAGGTCGCTGTCATATCCAGTTACGTCAAAGCCATGCTGCAAGAGCATGGGCACCATCACCGAGCCGATGTATCCGCAATGCCCCGTCACCAGAACCTTCATGATCGTCGCTCCCTTCTTATTTTCTCGAAGCTATCAAGCGTGCTGCGCGCGGGCGACGGCGACCTTTGGGGAACTCGGATTAGGTGTGCTGCTGCGGGCCTACCTCTTTCGGCGGAAAACGTCGCAACGAACATTCGCTGGGAAAGCTATCCTTCTTCCGCCTCCATGACGAGCAGCCAGTCTTCCCCGCCCCCTCCATTCTGCGGCGAGGGCGGCTGCAGGATGACCATCGGCCGGCCGTTTTCGAGGTTTCTTTTCTGGGTCCACTGGCCCAGGGCGGGATCGAACCAGCGTATGTTGAGCCGGTGTCCTCCGGCCTCGGGCGGATGAAGGATAACCTGCGCAAGGCCCGAAACGTAAGCGATTATAAGGCGGTGGTCGGCGGTGGAGGCCACGTAAAGCTTGCCGGTCGTCCCCGGCGCTTCCAGCAGCGTTCCTACCGGCAGAGGCTCAAGCTGCCACCATGGGAACATCTCGAAAAAGCGCCGCAGATGGGTCATGCTCTCGGCCCCCGGGCTTCCCAAGGCTTCCTTCCAGCCGATTTCACTCGGATAGATTCCGGGCCCGCTGAAGTGCCACATAGGATTGTTGCCGTAGACATGCCCTGCCGCACCGGCAAGCATGGCGCCATAGGCGGCGGCGCGGACGGCCCGCGCGTCTGCCTCGCGCTCGCCTTCATAGGTGGTCTCAAGCATAAGGATCGGCCGCCCACCTTTTGCGGCATACCGTTCGAACACCTGGGCGTGAACATCGCTGTAGGTGTAAACGGTCTCGATATCGATCCATGGCTCTTCCGCCCAAAACGCGGCCACGATCGTGTCCGGGGCAGCATGGATCGTGCGCAGTCCGCCCGCACCGCCGGCCGCGAGCCCTGAAACCAGAGCGCGCACGAGGTTCTTGTCGGGCGGGTCGTAATCGCCCCCAAGCATCCAGATGATGTTCTTGAGCCTGCCGAAACGCCGGGCCAGATAGCGGCCATAGGCTTCGAGTTCCGTCGGACCGGCCGCCTCCACTTCACGGTACCAGCCTTCCTCGCCCCCGCCAAAGCCCAGATAGGCGGGTGCAAGCAGCACGATGAAACCGAACTCCTCCGCCCGTCTCAGCACCCATTCAGCATGGTCGAAATAGGCGTCCCGCGGCTGCGAGAAACGACCATGGGCCGCAAAGGGCTGCTCGCCATAAGCATTGGCGGGGGCGTTGGAGGCGAATTTGCGCTCTATGAGGGACACGATGAGCGCGTTGAACCCTCGGGCCTTGCGGTCCTGAAGGTAGAGCTCCGTTTCCTCCCGCGTCAGCTCTGCGATGAGCGACCACGCGGTATCCCCATGGAGGAGGAAGGGCTTTCCTTCAGCATCTTCCAGATAGCGGCCCGATCCATCTATCTGCAGCGGGAAGCGGGCAGCTGGAAACAGATCAGCCGTCCTCGGTGTCAGAGCAAGAACGGCCGACGCCAAGAGGAGGATCGGCAATGCACGCCGCATCATCCCCGCGCCATTCTGGCCTCGGGCACTTCCTGATTGAAGCGCCGGTAGACGATCTGGGAAGGCCGGCCGACCAGATAGCGCTCCACGCCATCCTCGAGCGCCCGCGCGTAGATTTGAAACACCTCGCGCACGGCCTCCACCGTACGTTCCATCTCCAGCGGGCCATGGGCGTAGCTCACCACCAGCGAGGGAGCGAGCACGCCGCGCCGGATGGTCTCCTGCAGGAAAAGGCTGCGGAAGGCCTGCGAGGGCTGGAACGCCTGATCGAGGGTGGCATACGCAAGGCAGCAATCCCGACCGGTGACCTTGAAATAGCCCTCGACACCTGCCTCCCGGATCGCGGCTTCGATGCCCTCGCGCAGCAAGCGACCCTGCCGGTAGAGATGCTGGACGACCGGCTCGCGCTCATAAGTCTCCATCGTCGCGATGCCCGCCGCAAGCGCATGGGTTTCCGCGCCATGGGTCGTTGAAAGGAGAAAGACCCGCGGCCTGTCATTGTGCTGCAGCCCGCCGAGCCGCATGATCTCCCGCTTGCCGGCCAGCGCGGAAAGCGAAAAGCCGTTGGCGAGCGCCTTGCCGAAACAGGAAAGATCGGGATCGGCCTCGTAAAGCGCCTGAGCCCCGTTCAGATGCCAGCGGAAGCCGGTGATCATCTCGTCAAGGATCAGGAGCGCGCCGTTGCGGTGGCAGATCTCCCTCAGGTCCTGAAAATAGCCTGCCGGAGGATCGTCCCCGCGCGAAGGCTCCAGGATCAGCGCCGCAATCCGGTCGGGATAGCGGTCGAAAAGGCGGCGCACGTCTTCCAGATCGCCATAGCGGAAGGTGGCAGTGAGCTCCCTCACCTGCTTTGGGATGCCGGAATTCATGGGCGTCGTGCCGATGAACCAGTCATCCGTGGAAAAGAATGGGTGGTCCGCGCAGCAGGCGATCATGTCACGACCGGTGTAGGCCCGTGCAAGGCGCACCGCGCCGGATGTGGCGTCGGAGCCGTCCTTGCAGAACTTGACCATCTCCGCGCCCGTTATGATCTCCAGAAACCGCTCGGCGCATTCTACTTCCAGATAGTGCGGCCGCGTAAAGTTGCAGCCGAGCGTCAGAGCGCGTTGCACCGCCTCCAGAACAGGCGGGTAGGCATGACCCAGCCCAACGGCGCGGTTGCCCATGCCGTATTCGATAAATTCGTTTCCATCCACGTCCCACACATGCGCGCCCTGCCCGCGGGCGATGAAACCGGGAGAGAGAATCGGATACTGATCATCCCCCTTGGCGTAAGTATGGGCGCCGCCGGGGATGATGGCGTGCGCGCGCTCGCGCAGCCGGTTCGATCGATCGAATGTCTCGCATAGGCGCATCACGGGTGTCATCCTTCCACTGCGATTCAGAGCCGCTCCATCACGACGCGAAGGAAATTCTTGATTGGCAGCGGCAGATAGGTCCTGAGGCTCGTCCGCAGACCGCTCGGCATCTTCCACGCCTCGATCGGGGGAGGCGGCGGCAGCGGAGGGCGCTCGCGGACGAGCTTTTCGATGAGCGCGAAATAGGCTTCCGCCATTGCTTCCAAGCCGAAGCCCGATTGTGCGCGGCGCCGCGCCCCTGCTGAAAGTTCGTCAAGGAAAGCCGGGCTTTCGTGCAGCCTTGCGATGCGGTCTGCCGCTTCGCCCCAGTCGCCCACGGGAAAGAGCAGTCCGGAAATGTCCTCTTCGATGATCGTGTCCGTCACGCCGGAAATGTGAGACGCAACGGGTACGCACCCGGCCGCCATGGCCTCGATGATGGTGAAGCCGAAGCCCTCGAAGCGCGAGGGGACGACCATCACATCATGCGAGGCAAGCAGCTTCGGAATAAACTCCGGCGCGACGGCGCCCAGAATGCGCACGCGGCCGGCATGCCGTTCCAGCCGGCGCGTCAGGCGCGGCAGGTCGGGGCCATCTCCGGCGACGGTGAGGGAAACCGCCTGCGGCAGCCGGTCCATAATCGTCGGCAGCCAGAAGACCCCCTTGGAGGCGTCCTCGATACGACCGAGAAAGATGAGGCGCGTTCTGCCTTCCGGGCGCGGCTTGCGCCCTACGACAGAGATCACCGATGTGTCCACCGCGTTCGGGATGGCCACCGTGTGCTCCGGCGGGAAGCCGTGGCTGTGCACGAGATCGCGGCGGCAGCGCTCCGACACCCCCACTGTCGCGTGCACGCTGTCGCGCAGCGATCGCGCCGCGGCATAGGTGCCAGGCGTGATGTTGTGCACGATCATGATGCGCAGCATCGCCTCCGGCAGGTAGCGGGCGACGTTCATCTGCAGACGGTCCGTCAGCACATTGACGAAAACTCCATCATAACGTCCGCGCTGCAGTTCCCTGATCAATGCGGCAGCCCGCTCCGGCTCGGAGAGACGCGCAGGCGTCGTGACCATGCAGCCCGCCTCGTCGTCATGATGCCGTATCCCGGCGCCTTCGGCGGTGCTCTCACAGCTCATCCAGCGCACATCGATCCCATAACCCGCCAGTCCCGTGCGCAAATGCCGGAACAGCGTATAGGTGCCGCCGATATGAGGCTTAACGAAATAGGCGAGCTTCAACGAAGGCCCTCCCAGGCCCGGCCGCAAAGCCCATTCCATTCATGGATTTGCGGACCAACCAAATGCTTCGCGAATGCTATCGGCAGCGACGGAAAGGGGAAAACCGGCCATGCTGCGTAACGGCTACGCCTTCCGGCTTAGCGCGCGGACGGGGGAATTGACGTCCAGTCATTCATCCCGCCGAGGGAAATGGGCCGCCCTGCCCCTCCAAAAAGCGGTGTTCCGATTGCCGGGCCGGAACGCCAATATGCGCCAAGGCGGGCATCCATGGCAGGCGTTGATGAAAATCGCTTTGTTTGGCCAGTTCGGCTGCGGCAGTTCAGGAAACGACGGCAGCCTGGAAGCCATACTGCTTTTTCTGCGCAGGGCAGCACCGGAAAGTGAGCTGGTGTGCTTCTGTCCCAATCCTGAAGCCGTCGAGGCGGAATTCGGAATTCGCGCCATCGGAACAGGATATTCCGGCACTCAGGCCCGCGTTCTGAAAACGCTCGACCGCCTCACCGGCCGCATTCTGGGCCGTGTTCTCGGTCTCCTGCACCCGATCGGCAGCACACGCGGCATCGATCTGTTCATTGTACCGGGAACCGGCTTTCTGGACGATTTTCAGGAAAGGCCGTTCGGCTGGCCGTTCATGATCTTCCGCTGGAGCCTTGCCGCGCGCCTGGCAGGCGCAAAGGTCGCCTTCGTCAGCATCGGAGCAGGCCCCATCGTCCATCCCTGGAGCCGCCGGTTCATGACCATGTCGGCCCGTATGTGCCACTACCGCTCCTACCGGGACCTGCCTTCAAGGAGCTTCATGGAGAGCGTGGGACTCGACACGAGGGAAGACCGGGTTTTCCCCGATCTCGCCTTCGCGCTGCCGCTTCCCAAAACGAAGCCTCGGCGCGAAAGAAAGAGAATTACCGCCGGGGTCGGCGTCATGACCTATGCAGGCTGGATGCGAAGCCATCCGGACGGCGAGGCCATCTATGAATCCTATGTCGGCAAGCTGGTGGACTTCATCATCTGGCTCCTTGAGCGGGACTGCAATGTCCGGATGCTGACCGGAGACAGCCTGGACGAGTCGACGATACGAGAGGTTCTGCGCAAGCTGGAAGCAAAGGCCGTGAAGCTGGACGAGGGACGGATCGCGGTCGAGCCTTCCCGAACGCTCGACCAGCTCATGCGCCAGATATCCGAGACGGACATCATGGTGGGGACGCGCTTCCACAACATCATTTGCGCCCTGAAGATGCAGAAGCCGGTCATTTCGCTCGGCTATGCGCAAAAGAACGACGCGCTGCTTTTCGACGCGGGGCTGGACGGCTTCTCGCAGCATGTGGAGCACTTCGACCTGGAGCTTCTGAAACGCCAGTTTCTTGAGGCACTGGGTCGGCGGGCTGAGTTTCGCGAACGCATTTCCGGCTCAACGAAACGATATGGAATGCTGCTTGCCGAACAGGAACGCATCCTCACCGATCTGTTTTTTGCTGGCGAGGCGCGCAGGCAGGAGCACGCCGATGAGCGGGCTCTACGCCTTACGGCGCAAGGCTGAGCTTTCCTCTGCGTGATCAGTCGGCCGGGCGGAAAGCCTCGCCTTCAGCGTTGCACGAATCCGGTCCAGCGCATCGGCCCGGCTGAAAAGGCTTCCCAATGGAGGCACGAGCGCGAGTGTGGGGCGCAGACGCAGCGCAAAGCGCATAAGGTCCGGCGCACCGGGTTCGCCGCGAAGCACATGCGAGACCGCGCACCAATACGCCCGGTGTGCAAGGCTGCGACACGCCATCCGGTGCAGCCGCCGCGCTTGGCCGAGCGCGGCACCAGCCCCGCTGAAGAAGGCGGCGAATGCCTGCTCCATCTCAAGGTTCCACGAATGGACATTCGAGACGGCGGCGGACTGGTTGGCCTCGTGGATGCGCGCGTAAAGCTGCACGGCGTCGATTTCGGCGACGGAGCCCAAACAGGCGATGCGCATCCACATTTCCACGTCGTCCGTGTGCGGGAGTGACGTCAGATAATGGCCTGCGCGTTTCTGCGCAGCGGTGCGGACGATCGCCGTCGGACCGCCGATCGGGCTGCGCCCAGTCCTACAGAAGATCTCGAGAAACTCCTGGCCACTGAAAATCCGGAAATCCGCCGGCTGAGATGGCAATGCGAGGGTTGAAGGCGAGAAAGCGGACGGCACGAATTCGGTCCGTCCGTAGACCAGGTTCACATCCGGATTTTGCTCCATGATCGCAACGGCGCGCGCAAGCGCCCCGAGCGGGAGCAGATCGTCCGCACACAGAATCGCAAAGTAGTCGGCCTCGGCCCAATCGACACCCTGGTTGAAGGAGGCGTGCTGGCCGAGATTGCGCTCTCGCAGGCAGAGTTCGACACGGCTGTCGGATGCCGCAAGCTCGCGCGCGATTTGCGGACTGTCATCGGTGGAGGCGTTGTCCACGATCAGCACGCGCAGATCAACACCTTCCTGCGAGAGCACGCTTTGGACGCAGTCCCGCAGATAGCGCCCGTAATTGTAGCTCGGGATCGCGACATCGATGCTGGCCATGACGCCTCCGCCTCAGCCCGGTTCGCTCGTGGTAGAAGCGGCGGGGATGTTGATGGACCGCCGGCACGCCCGCCGCGCCTGCTCAATGATCGGCCGAAGCTCGTCCTTCACCGGATGGCGCATGAACACGACCGCAAGAAGCCAGCCGCCCGCCGCAGCAAAGGCCGCAAACATCGCCTCCGTCATCGAAAGATCGAACCTGAAGCCGAACAGAGCCAGTGCGCCGGTAAGGCCGGCTGCGGCGCCTGCAGTGACGGCGGCGCTGCCCATCAGAATGCGGCCCAGATCATGCCAGGCGAAACCCACATGCTTTCTGACGAACCACAGCGACACCGCCATCTCGATGGGAATGGCGATGAGCTGGCCGGATACCATGACGAGAAGTCCGAAGGGGCTCGCCGCACACAGAACAACGGCGGCGACGGCGCGGCAGATGAAATGCGCCACGAACGCATCCCGGTTGTGCCCGAGCGCCATCAACACCGGACGGGTGAGGATGACCGGAAAAAAGAACAGGCTGGCGATTGAAAGAATGCGGACAAGCGGCACCACCTCGCCCCAATCCGGGCCGAGCACGAAGGCGACAACCGGTGTGGCAAGCACGGCAAGCAGAATGAGCGCAGGCCAATAGCAGGCCGTGATGTAACTGATGGCCCGCAGATAATGTTCGCCCACGGGCCGGCCTTCGCGCACCTCGGCCGCAAGCGCAGGAAAGGCGAAGCTGAACACCGCGCCAAGCAGCGTGCGGTCGGGTATGGCGCACACGGCATTTGCCCGGTTGTAGATGCCAACGGCGAAAGGGGTAAGCAGCCGCCCGAGAACCAGTGAGGGCAGCGCATCATAGGCGCGGTCGATGAACCCGGTGGCGCCGCGGAAACGGCCGAACTCGTAGACGGCGCGCCAGGACGCAAATGTCGGCCTCAGATCGCGTGCATCGCGTCTCGCCAGCCATGAAAGGCCGGTGTCCAGAACGCTGCCTGCAAGCGCGCCCCAGGCATAGCTCATGAAACCGAAGCCGAGGAGCGCCAGGAGAATGGTGGTGACGACTGTCAACGCCATACCCGCCGTGCGAATGCGCGTGATCGTGCCGAAGGCCATATCCCGCCGCATCAGGGCGAGCGCGGGAAGGCTGAGCGTCTCGACCAGCGTGGCGGCGGCTATCAGCCACAGGAAGACCTCCATGCCCGGCTCGCCATAGTAGCGCGCCAGCAGCGGAGAGGCGGCAACCAGCAAGGCGGCGAGCAGGAGGGTAGCGGCGGTAAGGACGGTCATGGCGGTGCGCACATCCCTGCCACTCACATGCGGGAGCTGGATGAGAAACTCGGCCGTGACAAACTCCCGAAGGGAAAAGACAATTACGCCGATCCCCATGCCGATGACGGCTATCCCGATCTCGGCCGGCGTAAGGATGCGGGAAACCGCCGCCACCATGGCAAAATTCAGGAGCAATGCGAGATATTGCTCGAGCGAAGCCATGACGAAGGCGCGGCGGGCTCGACTGCTCATCGGCGTTCACGCGCAGTCGGGCGCGCATCCCGGCTCAGAAAATGGAGCGGGAAGCGGCATACGAAACGGATTGGGCGGCAAGGCGGGATCATGTCTTCAAACATAGGCCGCGCCGGATTCCGCTGAACATGGCTTTTGGGGCAAAGCCTATCAGCCAAACGACTAGCCCCGCCCGCGGCATGCCACAGGACGGATCAGTTGCTGACCAGCTCGTGCTGCGCGCGGATCATATCTATGATTTCTGCGGCGGTGGCGTGATCAGACTGATCGTTCTCGCCGGCGGCCGCGCGCAACGTCTTGGCCGCGTCCTTGAGAAGCCCTTCTATATCCTTCCTTTGAAGGATTTCCTGGGATTCGAGTTCAAGCAGAAGGGATTCACAGATGTAGAGAGCGGCAAGCGCCACCGCCTTCGATCGAGCACGCAATATCTTGGATTCCAAGCTCAATCCCGCTTCCATCATATCAGCGTCCCCCAGCCAGGCCGGGGGACGGATGCCGTTTCCATGTTGCCCTGAGACCGCTTCCGGCGCCAAGCCGAGCACGCAATCGCTTCTTGCAAGAAAGATCGCGGCAGTGCCTCACAGGCGCTGGCCGCCGGTGACTTGGGAATTGTCTCACCGGATGCCGTTCCGCCTCACTCCGGCATTCGGCATGTGCCGGCCATAACTTTGAGGTAGGCGTACCTTGTTTGAGGTAGCTGAAGATGTGCCGCCAAATTCCTCCACAGCACGGATGTTGATGAACCGAGCCCGGTTCGGCCGGAGAGCAGGCGCCTTCCACCAGGCTCTACCCCTTCGGTCGGAGTATGGGCTAGGCCACACGGCTGAAAGCATCCGCATTTTCTCTAGCTGCGGCATTTCCCGGCCGCCGACTAAACTTCCCGTCCATATGAGGAGGAACAGGGTGAGGGCGGTCCATGTCGATCGGTTTGTATGTGCATATGCTCAATGCATTTTTGCTTTGCGTCCTCCTGATCCTGTCCACCAGGCAAATCGCCGGTGAAATACACCTCGTCGATACGCCGGATGCGAGAAAGTGGCATGAAGGCAATGTCCCGCTGTCGGGGGGCTTCGCGATCTTCACGGCGTTCATGGTGGCAGGCATCGGGTTTCAGCCGGGCCTTCAGATTCCATGGAATTGGGAGATTGGGCTTGGCATGCTCGTTCTGCTCGGTATGGCCGACGATCGCTGGCGTCTGCCACCGCTTCCGAGACTTGTGGTGCAAACCGTTGCCGCGCTGATCCTGCTGTCGGCGTTTCCGCGGCCGATCGATCTCGGCTCCTTCGCCGGAATGGAACTGTGGCAGATCGCGCCCCTGCTGGGTGAGGTGATCGCGGTCCTCTTCGTGGTGGGCACCGTGAATGCCATCAACATGCTTGACGGGGTCGACGGGCTTGCCGGTGCCAGCGCGTCCGCTGCGCTCTTCTGGCTGGCTCTGATCGCCTTCCATGAAGGCGCGCAGCTTTCGGCGCTTCACGCTCTGGTGCTGCTCGCGGCCGTCTTCGGCTTTCTTCTCTTCAACCTCCGCCATCCCTGGCGAGCGAAGGCAGCGGTGTTCCTCGGCGATGGCGGAAGCCTGATGCTGGGCGCAGCACTCGCCTTCTTCATCATAAACCTGAGCACCGGCGAGCGGTCCGTCGCTTTCCCCGTCCTGCTCTGGGTGGTCATCCTTCCCATTGCGGACACGCTGAGCCTGATCGTGCGGCGGCTTGCCAGCGGACGAAGCCCGTTTTCCGGCGACCGCAGCCACCTGCATCATCTCCTGATCGACGCCGGCTTTTCGCCTGCCATTACCACCGCGCTGATTTCGGGTGCTTCCGCTCTGTGCGGCGCTGTCGCCTATTGCGGTGTGGTTTTCGGCCTGCCCGACGATCTGATGCTGGCCGGCCTTGTCGTCCCGCTCTGCGTGCATGCCGCGCTCGTGCACCATCTGCAGACACACCGGCTCGAAGCACCGGCTGAGGCTTACGAGCTGAGGCTTCGGGCAGCTCACGCCTATCAGCCTGCCACGTCCGGCGGCGGTCACGAACCGCCGGCCGCAGCAGCCAATCCATGAGGATGCCCGATGAGCATATCCGTTCTCATCATGACATGGAACGAAGAGGTCAACCTGCCTGCCTGCCTGGAATCCGTCTCATGGAGCGACGACATCGTGGTGCTCGACTCCTTCAGCACGGACCACACCGTGGAGATCGCCCGGGCGGCGGGCGCCCGCGTGATCAAGCGCAAATACGACTCGGAAGACCGGCAGCGCATGTTCGGGCTGACCAAGATCAAGTTCAAATATCCCTGGGTCTACACGCCCGATGCCGACGAAGTTACGCCGGAAGACCTGCGCGACGAGATGCTGGCGATCGCTGCCGATCCCACCCGCCCCGAGGCCATGTTCAAGGCGCGCTACAAGAACATGTTCCTCGGCAAGTGGATACGCCATAGCAGCCTCTATCCCACCTGGATCACGCGCATGGTGCGGCCGGATCGCGTGCGCTTCGAGCGGCAGGTGCATTCGGTGTGCGTGCCGGACGGCCCCGTGGGACATCTGAAATCCCATTTCATCCACTACAGCTTCAACAAGGGCATCGAGGCCTGGTACGACAAGCACAACCGCTACTCAAGCGTGGAGGCGCGCCTTGCAGCAAGCCGCGCCGCCACGAAAATCGACTGGACCGACCTTTTCAGCAAGCAGCCCGACGCCAGACGGCGTGGGCTGAAGAGCCTGGCCTACCACCTGCCCTTCCGGCCCACGCTGCGCTTTCTCTACATGTATGTGCTGCGCGGCGGCTTCCTCGACGGCTGGCCGGGCTATGTCTATTGCCGCCTGATCTCCGGCTATGAATTCATGATCGTGCTGAAGACGGCGGAGTTGCGCAGGCGCGAGCGCGGGCTGCAGGTATGAGGAGCGCTGCCGGGAGACGTTCCCGCTCCATCGCGTTCGCCGCGGTGCTCGTCTCCGGTTTCCTGTTCACGGCCTATCTCGCAGCGATTGCCCTGTCCGAGGATCTTCTGACGGAACTCGGCGCGCCGGAGCAGGCCGACGCGCTGGTGGTTCTGGGCGGAGACGGGCCGCCGCGTGCCGCCAAGGCCGCGCGGCTCTGGCTTGCCGGATCGGCTCCGGCCATCAGGGTCGCGGGCCAGGGTGATTGCAATGCAATCCGCGACACGATCATCGCGGCCGGCGTGCCCGCCAGCGCAATCTCGGTCGAATGCCTTTCGCGCAACACGTGGGAAAATGCGCTCAACACCGTGCCTTTTGCGGACAAGGCCGGGCTCCGCTCCGGTATCCTGGTGACGAGCTGGTTTCACTCCAAGCGCGCGCTTGAGACATTCCGCGCGCTTTGCCCCGGCGTTTCGTGGTCCTCCGTACCGACGGCCGCGCCGAACCTCCTTGCAACCGCCTTTGGCCAGTATGGGCGGTATGTTGCCATGGAATACGTGAAACTTGCCGCTTACCGCCTGCGGATCGCCCTGTTCGCAGACCGCAGAACACATAGGGGCGCATGCGCTGGCACTCCCTCTGACGCCGATCCGCCTTACGGCAGCCATGCGATAGGATAGCCGGGAGCCCGGAGCCCATGTCCCTGCACTCTTCCCATCGGACGGCGCCCCTTGCAAAGGGCGTGCTCCCGCGCCTCGGCGGGCCGACTTTCGCCCTGCGGCACCGTGTTTTGCGCCTTCTATGGTCGCTTTCCTGGCTCGCCTTCGCGCGCTGGACTCCTCCGGTCTTCCAGCCCTTACGGCGCGCGCTTCTGAGCCTGTTCGGCGCACGTATTCATCCGACGGCCATCGTGCGCAGCAGCGCGCGAATCTGGTGGCCTGGGAACCTGGTGATGGGCGCCCACGCGTCGCTCGGCCCCGGTGTCATCTGCTACAACGTGGCCGAAATCGTCCTCGAGGATTTCGCCATCGTCTCGCAGCGCGCCCATCTGTGCACGGGCACGCACGACATTGACGATCCCGATTTCCCGCTGAAGGCGCGCCCGATCCATATTGGCCGGAATGCCTGGATCGCGGCCGAGGCTTTCGTCGGCCCTGGCGTGACGGCGGAAGAGGGCTCCGTTCTGGGCGCGCGGGGCGTTGCCTTCCGAGATCTCAAGCAGTGGACGGTCTATGCGGGAAATCCGGCCTGCCCGAAGAGAGAGCGCCGCCGCTCCGCGACCTGAGCCTCGGCCATGCGACGGTAAAGCCTCGCCATATCCAGGGCTATGGTGTCCCAGTTGAAGCGGCTAATGGCGAGCCGCCTGGCGCTCGCGCTCATTAAAAGGCGTTCGCTCTCGTCCATGGCGAAAAGGCATTCCAGCCCTTCCGCGATTCCCTCCTCGTGGGCGCTAATCTGCAGGGCCGCGCCGGCGGCGAAACCTTCGGGAAGATTGCATTGCGCCGTAAGAAGCGCCGGCAGGCCGGAGGCAAAGGCCTCGAGCGCCGCCATGGGCAATCCTTCGCTGACGGAAGGAAGGATGAAGGCATCGGCCGCGGCATAGGCCGCAGCCCTTGCTTCGCCATAGGCGGGACCGGCAAGGTGAACCGATGCGCCGCAGTTCCGTGCCTCGATCTCCTGGCGCAGGCGCCGTTCATAGGATTCATCGACGGGCCCCACAATCACCAGCCGCCACGCCCCGTCTCCCCTGCTGGAGCGGGCGAAAGCGCGGATCAGTTCAAGCACGCGCTTCTTGGGCGTAACGCGACCCAGGAAAAGTAGCACCTTGCTTTCCGGCGGCAGCATTTTGCGCCAGGGCGGCCGCTCAAAGGAGACGAAGGGGAAATCCACCCCGTTCGGAAGCACGGCAATAGGACCGGTAAAACCGGCAGCCTCGATTGCTTCTTTCTCCGCCTCGCAGAGCGCATGCAGGCAGGTGGCGTTGCGCAGATGGGCGTTCTCATAAAGAAGGCCCGCAAGGCGCTTCTTCCACCGGGCGTTTCGCAGCGCCCATGGGTCGAGCATGCCGTGCGGGCTTACGACATAGGGCCGGCCGCTCCTCTGTGCCCACCGCCGCGCGGCAACCGAAAGATACATCCACAGTCCATGCACGTGCAGAAGATCAATGTCGCGCGCCTCAAGCCCGTCCACGAGCCCTGGCGCGTAGCCGAACGCGGTCGGTCCGCGCGCGGCGAAGAGATGCACCGGAATGTCCCCGAAATCGACTCGATCCCCTTCGCCCCTGAGGCTGAAGATTTCGACCGAGATATCGGAAATCCGGCTGAGGGCGAGCGAAAGGGAGCGGAGGGCCTCGATCACGCCGCCTCCCGTGACGGAGACCGTGCCGATGAGCATCCCGATTCTCAGACGTCTCGCAGCGGATTTCGGATCGTGCATCATCATGCCGCCGCGAGAGGCTCCTCACCGGCCGGGACCGGTTCCGAATCGAGCGCGGCCAGAAGCCGCCGCCCATAGGCATCAAGATCGTGCGCAGCCGCGCTCTTGCGGGCTTCCTCGCCCATGGCACGGCGCAGCTCGCTGTCGCGGGCAAGCGTTTCGAGGCGCGCATACATGGCATCGGTATCGCCTGCCGGGCAGATGAAGCCGTCCACTCCGTCACGAACTACACTCCCGGCGTTCGGAGTCGTGACGACCGGCAGGCCGGCCGCGAGCGCCTCATAGACGACCGTAGCCGATCCCTCGCAAACGGAAGGCAGGAAGAACACATCCGCCCAGGCATAATGGCGCGCAATCTCCGCGCGCGGGGTCGGACCGGCCAGATCGAGGCTGCGCCGAAGCTGTTCCGCTATGGCGCGCGGCAGCACCGCGGGCCCAACCATCCGGAACTCGGCAAGGCCGGCCAGCCGGCGCGCCGCTTCCAGCACATAGGGCGATCCCTTGCGCAGCCCGACAGCCCCAACGGTGAGCACACGGAGCGGCCCGGAATGCGGCGCACGTTGCCCAGGAACGGCAGCAGGCGCATCGACGCCATAGGGCACGATCACGCAGCGCTCCACCGGGCCCCCGACGGCGCCCACGCCGTCGCGGACGAAAGCCGAGGGGCAGATGATGATATCCGCCACGTCCCACTCGGCCCTTTCCCGCGCGGCGAACTCGCTTGCCCATGGGTCCGGCCCGAGGCTTTCAGCCCATTCCGGATGCCGCGCCACCTCGTCGGACACGAGCCTGTCCACCACCATGCGCGGCGCGATGATCTGCTCCACCGCGGTGCGCAGACCCTGCTTTCTTGCCGCATCGAGCTGTTCCAGACACTCGCCGCTCATGCCGTAGAACCCGGCGGCCTTTCCAAAGCCATGCCGGATGACGTTGCGGGAAAAGCTTCGGCCTGCCTCAAGCGCAGCGCGCGTATCTCCCGCGCGTGTGGGAACCACCATCCTGTGCAGCACGGATGCGAGGCCCAGCCCCTCGAAGCAGACGATCCGGTCCGGAGGAATGTCTCGCGGCACCCTTCCCTTGAGCCTGCGCAAGGCAGCCGGAAGCATGGCAGGCGGCAGATGCGCAAGGGCGCGCGGCCAGCCCTTGACCGCGCAGATATCGGTGTAAAGCCGCTCCAGCCGGCCGGCCCGGTAAAGCATTCTGGGCACCGCGTAGTGCATGCGGGCGCCAAGCTGGCTGACAACGAAACTGCCGCTCACGTTCCGGCCCCCAGCGGCAGCGAGGCCGCGCGCGATTGATGGTTCTGGGGCAGAAGGGGCGCGACGGCATTGCGCCAGCGCGCGACACCATGGGGAAGCGTAAAGTCGCTCTCCAGAAGCCGCCGCGCGCGTTCCCCCATGGTCTGGCAGAGGACTGGCGAACTCTTCAATCTCAGGATGGCGGCGGCAAGCCCCTCCGCGTCTCCTGGCGACACGGTCTCGCCGCAGGCACCCTTGCGCAGCAGCGTGGCGACCTCTCCGTTCTCATCACCGATGAAGATGGCCGGCCGTCCCGCCGCAAGTACGCCGTAGAATTTGCTGGGCACAATACAGTATTCCAGCGCCGGCAGAAGCGAGACGATGTGCAGATCGGCCGCACTCAGGCTTTGCGCGAGTACTTCGCTCGGCTGGAAGGGCTTGAAGATGACGTTTCCGAGCCCGCGCCGGGCCGCCTCTTTCCGCACCGCCGTGTGCTGCTTTCCCTGACCGATGAGCAGGAAGCGGATGTCGGGATGATCCTGCAGCCTTTCGGCGGCCCCAATTAGGGTGGCGAATTCGTGCGCGCGGCCGAAATTGCCCGAATAGCCGACGACGAAGGCTCCCTCCAGTCCCCATTCGCGGCGCAGCGGGTTCTCCGCCGGGGGAACCGGCCGGATTTCCTCGCCATTGGACCAGTGATGGACGGTTACGAAACGCTGGGGGTCGCTGCTGCGCTCCGACAGGTAGCGCGTCATGGCCGCGATGGGGCTGATCGTAAGATCGGCCCTGTCGAGCGACCGGTTGCGCAGGCGCAGGGTAAGCGCGCCCAGCAGGCCCTCCCTCGGCAGCATGCCGAGTTCCATCGCCGTTTCGGGGAACAGGTCCATGACCCAGTTCACCATCCTGCCTCCGCGCAGGCGGACGGGCCCGGCGGCCGTTACGGACAGAAGCGGCGGGTCGGTGCAAACCACGCAGATGTCGCCGCGTCTCGTATGGGAAAGCCACCAGGCCGCCGCGGAGAGGTGGAAGGTCGCATAATCGGCCGCGCGTCCGGCAACACCGCTTCTGCCGAAGGAAGAGGTCCAGATGCGCCTGACGTCCACGCCCTCGATCGTCTCGCGCGCCGGCAGGCGGACCTCCTGTCTGTCATGGAAGTGCCTGCTGGCCAGCGCCGTAACCTCGATGCCCTCCGCTGCCAGCGCGAAGGCAAGGCTGGAGACCATGCGGCTCGTCGCCGACTGATCGGGGAAGAAATAGCGGTTGGCAAATATGATCCTCATGGAAAGCGCCCGCCTGCAGCTCATCAAGACTGTTACAGTTGAGCGAACAGGCCTCAAGCACCGCAAAGGTGGTAATCGCTCGCACGCCGCTGCAGCCGGCCTACGCCTTCCGGGGAGCCACCTTAGCCGTTCCCGCTTGCGGGTTTATGCCCCGCATTGCCGCCCACACCCTTTCAGCCGACCGGGCCTGATCGCTTTGCGATATTTCAGGGGCGGACCGGAGAGGCCAGACTGCAGGCAAATGGCTGTATCCCACGGCCTGCAGATCCCGGGGTGGCAATGGCGGACAAGACAGCACTCATCATCGGCGTGACCGGTCAGGACGGCGCCTATCTCAGCGAGCTTCTGCTTTCCAAAGGCTACACGGTCCACGGCCTCAAGCGGCGGTCCTCATCCTTCAACACCGCGCGTGTCGATCATCTCTATCGGGACCCGCACGAGGCCGAAACGCGCTTCTTCCTGCATTACGGCGACCTAACGGACGCGACAAATCTTTGCCGCGTCATACAGGAAATCCAGCCGGACGAGATCTACAACCTGGGCGCCCAGAGCCATGTGCAGGTGAGCTTCGAAACGCCCGAATACACGGCCAATGCCGATGCTCTGGGCACGCTTCGGCTGCTCGAGGCGTTGCGCATCCTGAAGATGGGCGACCGCTGCCGCTTCTATCAGGCGTCAACCTCGGAACTGTTCGGCGGCTCGGGCATCCTGCCCCAGAACGAACTCACGCCCTTTGCGCCGCGCAGCCCCTATGCGACCGCGAAGCTCTACGCCTACTGGATTACGGTCAATTACCGGGAGGCCTACGGTTTCCATGCCTCGAACGGCATCCTGTTCAACCACGAAAGCCCCATACGCGGGGAAACCTTCGTCACCCGCAAGATCACCCGCGCTGTCGCGGCCATCGAGCGGGGAATCCAGAAGAAGCTGCGCCTGGGAAACCTCGATGCCCGCCGCGACTGGGGGCACGCGCGCGACTATGTGGAAGGCATGTGGCGCATCCTTCAGCAGGACGAGCCGGACGACTTCGTGCTGGCGACGGGGGAGACCCATACGGTGCGCGAATTCGTCGAGAAGGCCTTCGCCGTCGTCGATCGCAGGATCGAATGGACAGGGCGCGGCGTGGACGAGAAGGGCATAGATGCCCGTTCGGGCGAGGAACTGATCGAGATCGATCCCCGCTATTTCAGGCCGAACGAAGTGGATTTCCTGCTGGGCGACGCCACGAAAGCCAGAACCCGCCTCGGTTGGACGCACCGCGTACCCTTCGAGGCGCTGGTTTCCGAAATGGTCGAGGCCGACCTGAGAGCGGTGATGCGGGAGGTGGGGCGCAATGACTTTGAGGGCTATTGATCCAGAGGTGACGCTCGCGGGCAAGCGCGTCTGGGTGGCAGGCCACACCGGGCTGGTCGGGTCCGCCATTGTGCGTCGGCTCGCCCGGGAAGACTGCCATATCCTCGCTCAGACCCACGAGGAACTGGACCTCACGCGCCAGGCACCGACGGAAGCGTGGATGCGGGAAAACCGCCCCGAAATCGTCTTCGTCGCGGCGGCGCGCGTGGGCGGCATCGGCGCCAACGCACGCTTTCCCACCGAATTTCTCTACGAGAATGCGGCGATCGCGCTCAACATAATAAAGACGGCCCATGAGATCGGTGTGGAGAAGCTGCTTTATCTGGGGTCAAGCTGCATCTATCCGCGCGCCGCGCCGCAGCCCATCAGCGAGGATGCGCTGCTGACGGGGCCGCTGGAATCCACGAACGAGGCCTACGCGGTTGCCAAAATTCTGGGCCTGAAGCTCGCGGAAGCGTTCAACCGCCAATACGGGTGCAACTTCGTCACGGCCATGCCGACCAACCTCTATGGGCCGAATGACAATTTCGATCCCGAGACGTCCCACGTCCTGCCTGCGCTGTTGCGCAAGATTCATGAGGCGAAAGTGGCCGGCTGGCCGAGCGTGTCCCTGTGGGGTACGGGGTCGCCCTTGCGCGAATTTCTCCATGTGGACGATCTGGCGGATGCCTGCGTTTTCATCGTGAAGCACTATAACGATCACCGCCCGATCAATATCGGCACCGGGCGGGAAATCTCGATCCGCGATCTGGCCCGGCTCGTCGCGCAGGTGGTGGGATATGCGGGCGAACTGCGGTTCGACACCACCAAGCCCGACGGCACGCCGCGCAAGCTGGTCGACAGCACACGGTTGCGGGCCATGGGCTGGCGCCCGGTGATCGGGCTCGAGGAAGGCTTGCGCGATCTCTATCAGCGTTGGCGTGCGATGGAAGACGTTCCCGTCGCCGCGGTTTCGCGCTGAGCAAGCGCGGCCGGCGCCGCGCCGGTGACAAGCGTTGCGCGCAGGATGTCACCTGGCCGCAGCAGCGTGAGTTCACCGGCCGGCACTTCACCGAAACCATCGGACGCGGCACTCACGATACTGAAGGTGAGGCGTGGGCGGGCCTCTTCCGGATTACCGCGCAGCATGGCCTCCGAAATGGCCTCGAACAGGACGCTGCGGCGCGCCCGCATGCGCGCAAGCGCGGTGTCGATCTCCTGCATTTCCTGCGCCGCTTCCCGGCGCAGAGTTTCCACCAGCGCAACGCGCCTCTGGCCAAGGGCCAGGCGGTTCTGCGTCGCGCGCGCAAGAAACGATCGCATTTCCAGCGCGTCGCGGCGCGCCGAGGACAGCCTGCGTTCCATCTCACGCAGATTTGACTTAGCCGTGAGCCCCCGCTCGGCGAGATCCCTGGTCGAGAGCACGTCCTGTTCGAGGAGCTTTATTTCCTCATCGTGCAGCTTGATACTCGCCGCCAACTGTTCAATCTCGTCCGCGTAGCTCCGTTCCTGAGCGGCCAGCGCCTCGTCCTCCGAAGCAAGCGTCGCCTGCCGCACTTCGAACAGCACGCGCTCCCCCTCCACCAGGCGCTGCTTCACGTCGCGCATATCCGGATCCGGCTCAGCCGGTGGGGGATAGTCGAACGCGGTGCCGTCGAGCTCAGCCTTGAGGCGCGCCCGCCGGACCTGCTGCGCAAATATCTGCAGCTCCAGATCAGTATATTCCTGCCTTGCGGCAACGAGCCATGCGCCGCCATCCGCCGGCGTGCGCCGCACACCACCTCCGAGCGCAACAAGCTCCAGCGCCGTCATGCCCGGGCGGTACTCGTAGCGCCCCGGCCTCTCCACGTCACCGACGATGAAGACGGGCGCATAACGCGCCACGGTGGCCGTCACGGCCGGCGCGGGCACATAGTCGGCCAGCGCCTTGTCCACCCTTTCCGCAATCTCCGCGCTCGTAAGCCCAGCCACCGGCACATTGCCGAGGATCGGATAGGCGATGGTGCCATCCGGACTCACAGTGAACTCACCCGAAAGGCCAGTTTCACCATAGACCATGACCGCCAGCACGTCGCCCGCGCCGACACGGTAGGGTTCGGCTGCCGACTGCGCGGCAGCCGGGAGAAGCGAAAGCCCGAGGATCAGAACCGAAAGACTTAAGGCCAGGACAAAGGCCAAGCCCGACCTTGCGGCCAGATGGAAACCTTGCAGAGAGAGTGTCATAGCGGGAAACCTATGCCGCGTGGATGACGACGGGCGCGGCCTTGCCCGGAGCCGGGGAATGCGGAAAGTGCTCCGAAATTTCCGCGTAGTATGCCGTGCTGACCTGGTTGAGCACGATGCCATCGGGCTGCCGCGCGCATTCGGCCATATTGCCGATGGCCGCCGCGGTCTGACGCACAGGGGCGCGTGCGAATTGGACGACGAACAGAACGCGGTCGGCAGCCCGCGCGATGGCGAAAGCGTCCGAGGCGCGTTCGAGATCTGGCGTGTCGACGATCACGAGCTGGTATGACCGCTTCAGCTCCGACAGGAGGAAGCCAAGCGTGCCGCTTGCGAAAAGGTCCGGCTTGCCGGTCACGGGGCGCGCCGCGATGAAGCGCAGCCCGGATTTCGGATCTTCCTGAACAAGCTCCGACACCAGCCGCTTGCGGCCCAGCGCGTCGTCCAGATAGGCGTCGGCACTCGCGCCGAGGACTTTTTCTACCATCGGATGGTGAAAGTTCGCATCCACGACAACGGTGTTGATTCCGGCGGCGGCGGCCGCACGGGCGAGCGCAAGCGCAAGCGTCGTCTTGCCTTCGCCTGCCAAAGCCGACGTGAACGCCACACAGAGCGATTGTCCGTGGCGCGGCGCCACCGGCAAGGCCAGACGCAAGCCGGAAATCGCCTCTCCGAAACGCGATGTGGGATCGCTGGCCCGGCGCAGCACCCTCTTGGGCGACATCCAGCCAAGCCGCGGAACGACGGCCAGGATGGGCATGCCGGTCGCTGTTTCCAGCGTCTCCGCGAAACGGGCGCGGCGGTCCGTCGCTTCGCGCAGGACGACCCCCGCTAGGCCAACGCTTCCTCCGAGCCCTAGCCCAAACAGAAGCCATGTGGAGAGGCGGGGGCTTACGCGCGCCGTTGCAGGCTCGGCAAACGAGATGATCTGCGCCTCGGGCGCGATGATCCCGTCCTGCTCGATCGTCTGCTTGTAGCGTACGAGATAGCTTTCATAGATCGTCTTGTTCGCGTTCGCCTCGCGCTCGAGCTGGGCCATCACCACTTCGGCATGATTGGCTTCGGAAAGCTCGCGCTGGGCCTCCTCAAGGGCTTTCTCGAGGCTTTCTTCCTTGCGCCGCGCGACCGCGATCTCATTCGAAAGGCTTTCCACGATGCGGTCCACCTCGTCAGCGATCTGCCGTTCGATGGCGTCGAGCTCAGAACGCAGCGCTACAAGCTGCCTACTTCTTGTTGCCCCGCTGGTGCTCAGCTCATTGATGCGGCGCTCCAGACGAAGCTGGTCGGCCCGGAGATTCTGGATCGCGGCGGAGTTGAACACGTCGAGGGAGGCGGGCAAGCCCTCGCCCTCCGCAGAGGCGCGCACGATCTGCAGCCGCGCCGTCGCCCCGGCCAATTCCGACCGCGTGGCCACGAGTTCGGCATTCAGCGCGGCGACGCGCTGCGCCTGCAAGGTCGTGCCGTTCGTCTCGACAAGCCCCGCCTTCTGTCGGAAATCCTCCGCCGCACGCTCCGACGCCTCCAACTGGGCGCGCAGACCGGCCACCGCTTCACCGAGCCAATCGCTTACGCGCTGCATCGCCGCCTGCTTGGCGGCAATCTGATGGTCGAGATAGGCGGTGGCGAAAGCATTCGCGATCTTGGCTGCATAGGCCGGATCCGGCGCCTGGAAGGAAATGAAGATCGTGTACGAGCGCCCGTCGTTGCTGACCCTCAGATTGGAGAGGAGCCAGTCGATCTTAGCCCTCTGCTCGGTGCTCACGACCTCCTGACCGTCGGCAGGGCCCGCGTTTGCCGCGAACAGGCCCAGAGCGGATTCTACCAAGGCCATCACCAACCCTCTGCGCGGCGGATCGAGGCGGATTGCCACTCCCTCCGCCTCGAGACGCTCGATCACCTTGGACGCCATGAGCCGCGAGCCTATGAGGTCGAGCTCGGTCCTCAGCACCGGGCTGTCCTGAGGCAGGGGGGACACCACCGACTCCGTCGGCAGGACCTGAATCCGCCGGGTGTCGAGCACCAGGACGGCCTCCGACACGTAGCTTTGCGGCGCATGCGCGTAGCTTACGATTCCGAAGGCCAGACCGGCCATGACCGGAACCGCAAGCACGTATTTCCGCCTGCGCAGGATACTGAAGAGCCGCGGCAGAGACGGCAGAGGACTACTGCCTTCCGATACGATCATCTCGGATCACCCCGCCCTTGGCAATACTTCGGCGCGCACGGCGCCTACTCCTGCATTCCGTCCTCCAAAGGGAACATCTTGCTGATCTTGTAGGCCACTTCCGTGCGGTTCGTGGCCTTCAGCTTTTTCATGATGTTGCGGATGTGGACCTTCACCGTGCTTTCGCGCAGGTTGAGCTCGTAGGCGATGATCTTGTTCGCCTTGCCCAGGCGCAGCGCGCGGACCACTTCCTCCTGCCGTTCGGTGAACATGCCGGCCATCGGCCGCGACGCCTCCGCGCTGGAGCTTACCAGCTTGCGCGCCGCAAGAACGCTGCTGGCCGGAACGAACGTGCCTCCGGCAATGGCGAGGTTTATGGCTTCGACGCAGACATCGATGCTCACGGAGCTCGGGATATAGCCCCGCACACCGTGCTCGAGCGCCGCCAGCACCTGCGCAATCGCGTCGTTTTCAGCCAAAAGGACGATCGGTACATTGCGCGCCTGCGACTTGAGCTTGACCAGCTCATCGGCCATGTCCGGATCGGTGACCTTCCTGCTGCCGATATTCACCACGATGGCAGCCAGCGGAGGATGGAGATCTTCTTCCAGTTTCCAGCTCTCGATGGAGCTGAAGGCGAGAACCTTCATACCAATGCCGTGCGAAGCGAGGCTTTGCGAGAAGCACTCGCGCTCCAGCGCTCGCGCGTCCAGGATCAGAAGAGATTTTCCCGCCACCTTGGCATCGGGAATGGTTAGGAAATTTTCGCCCCGATGCTCGCCATTGATCGAACCGGCGTGAATGCCAATTTCCACGCTATTTTCACTTGTTCTCAAAGCGGACTGCATGGACGCTCCCCTCATTGGGTGGGCCTGTCATGCCTAAGAGAGCGGACCTGTCCCTCGGCATGCGGGAACCACCTATACTTGAAGGATTTAACTATAAGCGCGAACAGGATCAGCGCGCTAATCTGTGTTAGCTAGTCCTTCGAGAGTCGCTGAAAGGGATGCAGGTAATAACGCTTTGGGAGAGGGGTAATGCATCCGGCTAATTATTTGTGATCAGATTAAAATTGCGGGAATGCCGCGGTTTAGAGGCTTTGGACAATTACCCCAGATCCTTCAATTCCCAATATTCGAGATATTTCCCGTCGAATTGCGCAAGCTCGACCAGTCCTGCATAGTCTAGGAATTCCACCCTATTGCGCCGCAGCGAGAGAAGTCCGTACTCTCGCAGCTCTCTCAACATCCGGTTGATGTGGATGGCGGTCAGTCCGAGTGCATCAGCCAGGTCATACTGTGTAAGGGGGCAATCATATCCCTGGTTGTCCGCCTGACCGGCGACTTTCAATCTTTCCCCGAGTTCGAGCAGCAGATGAGCCGTACGCGCGAGCGCGCTTCGCCGGCCAAGGTTGACGAGATGTTCGGCCATGATGTTGTTCTGCCGCCAGGCAATGGAGAGGAGCGCCTGGGCCATCGGTTGCGAGCGTGTCATTGCGGCAACCACTGCGCGCGCATTCGCCTCAATCACATAGAGCTCTGTGATCGACACGAAGGCGTGCTGGGCTTCCCCGCCCATCGGATGTATTCCGATGACGTCGCCGGCCAGGACGAAGTCTAAGACCTGACACTCTCCGTCGGGAAGATCCTTGTATACGCAACCCCAGCCGGACTGGATGATGAACGCGCGCTCGTCCGTCATGCCCTGATGGGTGATGCCGGTGTGCGGCGCGTATCGCCGTTCGGCCAGCCGAACGCTGGACAAGGCTTCATGGTCGCTGCTGTGCAGTTTCAGGCCGCGAAAAAACGGGCCGCTCAGGACGCTGGTATTTGTGTTCAGGCCCATGACACCACCGACACTTGGTCACCATCGGCTGTCAACAACCTGGGATAAGAATATAAAGCCAAATTCCTCCGCCTCAGAAGCGAGCACGAAGGAAATGGCGAGCATCTGTGGCGGCGAACGATGCCGAAGCTACGGAATTTACGCCCCCTGCGCGACGGGAACCAAAATCTCCCCTGAAAGCGTCAAAATGTTAGAAAGTGGCCCCCACCTTCTTGCACTTTTCCGCTGTTCAGGAACGGCTTTGGCGACCACGCAGCCTCCATCCCATGTTCCTAACAGCCTTTATATAGTAGCCTAAGGCATGTCATTCGGTAAGTGGCAATTCATCCAACATACTGAATTCCCCTCTATTGTTGCTGTATGAGGTCCACAACTTCATCAATTTATCGTTACTTACTTTGACATAGATCATGCTTTCCCGCTGTCATTCCGACTTTTGTATAATGCCTACCTCTTTTGAATTAGGGATATAAACGCTTCCGTTTCGGCTGTTCTTGATTTGGGAAGGCGGCCATCCGACCGTTCGCACACCGCATCGCGAATTCAGCCGTTTGAGGGAAGGACGCAGCCGTTCTGCGGAATAGGTCCGGCGTGGTGACGGCGTTAGTTTTGCTAACCAACGTCCGGAGCAACGATGTCGCCAGGAAAAGAGATCGCCGTCACCGCGGGCGTAGCGGGCTTGCTTGCGCAGCTGGGAATGGTGCGGGCTGCGGCGGCTCAGCCGGCTTCAGCCGATGTACCGGCGCCCATCGCCGGTGGTGGTATCCTTTGGCTGAGCATCGTTGTGGCTGCAGGGCTTTATCTTCTGCTGCGCCATAAAAATAAAAGGAGGCGGAGTTGACCCGGCCCTGGCTGCAACGGCGGGCAGTCGAAAGCGAGCTCGCCCTTTCCCGCAGGTGACACGAATTGCCCTGGCTTCTTCTGCTATTTCTTACTTCCCTTTGCTTCGTGATGCTGCTTTACGGGCTGCTGGAGCCGGGGCGTTATTATCAATTTCCCTTTTTTGCCGCCGGAATCTTCACGAGTTTCATCCTGCCGCAGCTTCCCGGCCTGATAAACAACCCGTTCATGGGCGAGGCCACTTTAAACAGGGCGCTATTCTTCTCCTTCCTCTGCCTGTTGATGTGCTGGGTGGGATGGGAGCTCGCCGTCCGGCGGCAGGGATATGCCCGGCCCAGTGTCGCCTTCAGCGAAAACAGGCTGCTTGTCGCGGCATGCGCGCTGACGCTGGTTGGCGCTTACTTTTTCTGGCGCTTTGGGCAGCTGCCGGACGAAGAGCGGCTTCGCGGCATCCTGACGGGCCGCGCCGTCGCCTACATGTTCTTCGCAAAGTTGCTGACCTACGGGTTTGCCATCGGGCTCTTGTGTCTGACCAACCGGCCGTCCAGGCTTGCATGGGCGGTTATCCTAGTCTGCACAGCGTTTTATCTGGAGCGCATTATCATCGCCGGAAGGCGGGGCGAGACAGCCGAATTTATCCTGCTGATCACACTGGCGCTCTGGTTCCAGAAAGGCTGGGCCGTTCCGCGGTCCTCGGTCGTCATCGGCCTCCTTTTCAGCATCGTGGGTATGCTGGCGGCGGGACAGTACCGGGAGGCGACCTATTACACGGAAGAACCGGACTGGTCGTCCGTGCTGAACATCGACCTTGCGGAAAACTGGAACCAGCTTCTGCAGAACGGCGGGGCGGAGATGGGAAACGCCGCCATGGCCATGGACTTCATCAACAGACAGCGAAGGTTCGACTTCGGCCTTAACCACTGGAATTCCACCGTCTTCGCCTATGTTCCGGCCCAGATCGTGGGACAGTCGCTGAAGGATTCTCTGATGGTGGACGTTCCTCCGACCTATGAAAGGGGATATCAGCCCCTGGTTGGTTCCACGCCCACCGGCATGACGGACGCCTTCGCTTCCTTCTGGTATTTCGGCTGCGTGAAGTTTCTCCTTATCGGATGGGCGATGGGACGGATCTACAGCGCCGCACGCAGGGGAAGCACCGTCATGCAGCTCGTCTACATGCTCTCGGCGGTTCCCTCGATGCTCACGATCACGCATTTCACCAATGAGATCGTGATTGCCTGGATCCACCTTGCTGCCTTTATGATTCCGGTGCTCATCTATGCCCAGTTGCAGGAAAACCGCGTGGCACAGCAGCTCACACTCCGGGCAGGGAGCGCCCAGACGTGATGCGGCGGCGGGCAGCCCTGGCGGCAGCGGCGGTTGGGTTCGCCCTGCTTGCCGTCGAACTCGGCCTCAGAATGACCATCGGTCTTGGCGACCCGCCGCTGTTTCAGGCGGATGAAGAGATCGGCTATCTGATGGCGCCCGGGCAGGAGGTTTACCGGCTCGGCAACCGCATCGCGATCAACCGTTTTCATCAGCGCTCCGATGAGATCACACTCGAACCGGAATCCGGCGTCCTCCGGATCTTCTTTCTCGGAGATTCGATCACTTTCGGCATTTCCGCCGTGGACCAGTCGGAAACCTATCCCGAAATCGTGGCGGAGACCCTTCGTCGAAAGGGGCGGCAGGCGGAAGCGCTGAACGCTTCGGCCGTCTCCTGGGGTATCGGCAACGAGCGCGCCTATGTGGATCGCTTCGGCGCCTTTGCAAGCCGCATCGCCATCCTGCAGATCAGTTCCAGCGACCTGCTTCAGCCGACGAGCACGGCCGAGGTGGTGGGCGTCAGCCCCGCCTATCCGGACAAAAAGCCGTTGAGTGCCATCGGAGAACTGCTGAACCGGTATCTTCTCCCGCGCCTCGCAGACGTCCTTGGCTATTCGGCGCCCGCCCGCGAAGAGCCAGTGACTCCGGAAGCCCGGAACGCCCGCTTCGAAGCGAATATGGAGGAGTTCCAGCGACTGGTGGATGCGTTACACCGGGAGTCGGTGCAGCCCGTCGTCCTGCTGATGCCGGGTCTGCCGGAGCTGCTTGACACGCCGGAGCGTCTCGACCGGTATGTCCCCTACCGCAGGCGCTTCATCGCCCTTGCCCGCCAGCTTTCGCTGCCGGTAATCGACATCGCAGCGCTTTGGAAAGGCGATCCGGCCGTCGCGAGCTATTATAGCGACGGAACACACCTGACGGCCGAGGGCAACCATGCGCTGGCCCAAATTCTGGCCAGTTTCCTTATCGAACACGGATTTGACGAGGCCCAGTCGTATGAGGGCGCCAGTCCACTGGCGGCTGGCGGGCGCGCACCTGCCTCATCCCGGCCCGGCCATGATTGACAATTGAGCCCGTAAAGCGGGGCCGCATTCGCATCGGGATCACGAGCAGCGAGCCCGAGCCTCAAGGCTCGCACAACCGAAACAATCCTTTTATAGATCGAGATGGCGGCAGTCTGCCGCCATCTCCAGGGAGGGGGACCGCCTGCGCGCGGTCGCAAAGGTATCAAACGGGATCAGCACGTGCGAAAGCGTTATGCTCTTGTCGGCACAGGAAGCCGTGCCCGCCTCTTCACCGAAGCCATTGCCGGCAAATATGCCGAAACCAGCGAACTGGCCGGTTTCTGCGACACCAACCAGACGCGCATGGACTACACGAACCGCGTTCTCGGCGAACAATTCGGCCTCAAGCCGGTGCCGACCTTCAAGGCCGACCGATTCGACGAGATGGTGTGTACCGTAAAGCCAGACGTCGTCATCGTCACATCCATCGACCGCACACATCACGAATACATCATCCGCGCAATGGAGATGGGCTGCGATGTCATCACCGAAAAGCCCATGACGATCGACGCAGAGAAATGCCAGACGATCGTGGACGCGGTAAAGCGCACGGGCCGCAACCTGCGCGTGGCGTTCAACTACCGCTATGCCCCGCACAACACCATGGTGCGGAAGCTGCTGAGGGAGGGCACGATCGGCGAGGTGTATTCGGTTCACTTCGAGTGGCTGCTCGATACCTCGCACGGGGCGGACTATTTCCGCCGCTGGCACCGCGAGAAGAAGAACAGCGGCGGCCTGCTTGTCCACAAGTCGACGCACCATTTCGATCTCGTCAACCACTGGCTTGGCACGCAGCCTGAGATTGTCTTCGCCATGGGCGACCTGCGCTTTTACGGTCACGCCAATGCCTCGGCACGAGGCGAGCCGCGCAGCTACAGCCGCTCGACTGGCGATCCGGCCGCTTCGGGCGATCCCTTTGCGCTCGATCTTTCGGCCTCGGAGACGCTGCGCGAGCTGTATCTCAACGCCGAGCATGAGGACGGCTATCTGCGCGACCAGAACGTGTTTGGCGAAGGCATCGACATCGAGGACACGATGGCGGTGATGGTGCGCTATGCCAACCGAGCGGTGCTTACCTATTCGCTCAATGCCTACATGCCGTGGGAGGGCTTCAACGTCGCCTTCAACGGCTCGCGCGGGCGGATCGAGCTCGAGGTGAAGGAACGTTCCTACGTCAACGCGGCGGGCAACAAGAGCGAGGAAGGAGCAGTGGCCTGGAAGAGTCTGAGACTTCTGCCCATGCACGGCGCACCGCTCCAGGTCGAGATCCCTGAAGGTGTCGGAGGACATGGCGGCGGTGACGATTTGATGCTTGAGGATATTTTCGGCGCGCCGAAGGAAACGCCCGACGAGCGCGGGGCCGGCTGGCGCGACGGCGCCATGTCGATCCTCACCGGCATTGCCGCCAACCGGTCGATCGCAACCGGACAGCCGGTCCGCGTGGCCGATCTCGTTCGGCTCTAGCCGAACTTACCATCACTGGACAGACGCCTCGTTTTTGTCCCTCGTGGGACCGCTGAGGCCATGCTTAAGAAAGCCGGCTTTTCGAGCATCGAGCGCCACCTTCTGCCGCACGATCCTATGAATGTGTAGTTCGTCGCGCAGGTCTACACGGCAGTTCGTTCGGACGCTGCGATCAAACAAGCCTGCGGCCGGTCATACCTGCCGCAGGCGCGCCACATGGGCGGCGAGGCCTGCCGTCGAGGCGTCCAGGCCGGAGGCATCCTTCTTGCCCTCGATCACCGGCAGAAGCCCGGTGGCAAGCTCCTTGCCCAGTTCGACGCCCCACTGGTCGAAGGCGTTGATGCGGAAGAGGGCCGCCTCCACGAAGACGCGATGCTCGTAAAGCGCGATCAGCCGGCCGAGCGCGAAGGGGTCCAGCTTCCCGTAGATGATGGTAAGCGATGGACGGTTGCCGGGGAAGACCCGATGGGGGGCGAGCGCGACCGCATCGGCTTCTGCCATGCCTTTTGCGACAAGCTGCGCCTTCGCCTCCTCCAGCGTCCTGCCCTTCATCAAGGCTTCCGACTGGGCGAGGCAGTTGGCGATGAGCAGGTCGTGATGGTGCTTCAGCTCTGGCTCATGACCATTGGCCGCCAGGATGAACTCGACCGGGATGACATCGGTCCCCTGATGCAGAAGCTGGAAGAAGGCATGCTGGCCGTTCGTGCCGGGCTCACCCCAGACCAGCGGCCCGGTGGGCGTGGAGACGGGTGCTCCATCGAGCGTGACACGCTTGCCGTTCGATTCCATGTCGAGCTGCTGCAGATAGGCCGGCAGGCGAGCAAGCCGCTGGTCGTAGGGGATGACAGCGCGCGAGGAATAGCCGCACACGGCCCTGTGCCAGAAACCGATAAGCCCGAGAAGCACCGGCATGTTGTGAAGCAGCGGCGCCTCGCGGAAATGCTCGTCCATCGCCTTGGCGCCCGCAAGGAAGCTGCGGAAGTTCTCCGGCCCGATCGCCATGATGATGGGCAGGCCGATGGCGGACCAAAGCGAATAGCGGCCGCCGACCCAATCCCAGAAGCCAAAGGTGCGGTCCGCGCCGATGCCAAAATCGGCGACCTTGTCGAGGGCCGTAGACACCGCCGCGAAATGCGCGCCCACCGCCGCTTCGTCCAACCGTTCGGCAATCCAGCGGCGCGCCGTGCCGGCATTGGTCATCGTCTCGATGGTGGTGAAGGTCTTGGACGCCACGATGAAGAGCGTACGCTCGGGATCGAGCCCCTTGAGCGAATCGCTGATATGCGCGCCGTCGACATTGGAGACGAAGTGCGAGCGCGGGCCGTCATGGTAAGGCGCGAGCGCCAGCGTGGCCATCACCGGCCCCAAGTCGGAACCGCCGATGCCGATATTGACCACATCGGTGAAGGGCTTACCGGTCGCCCCCCTGATCGCGCCGGACCGCACGCCTTCGGCAAAGGCGCTCATGGCCCTGAGCACGCTTTCGACCGCTGGCATGACATCGTGCCCGTCGAGGAGGACTTTGTCGCCGGCGCCGCCGCGCAAAGCGGTGTGCAATACCGCCCTGCCCTCCGTCACGTTGATGCGCTCGCCGGAAAACATTGCCTCCCGGCGCTCCTCCACGCCTGCTGCCTCCGCCATGCTGGCGAGCAGCTTCATGGTCTCTCCCGTCACGGCGCACTTGGAATAGTCCAGTATGAGGTCGCCGATCGTCAGCGAATGGCGCGCGAAACGCTCCGGATCGTTTGCGAAGGCGGCCTTCAGATCGAAGGCATTATGCTCCTGGCGATGCCGGCGCAGGGCTTCCAGCGCGGTTTTATAGGCGCTCATGAAAGACTCTCCTTTCCGTGCGCGGGGACCTTATGCCCTTGGCCCCTGAAAGTGAAGCGGCGGCAGAGCGGCGCGCGTGGCGCAGAAATTTGGTCCAGGGTTGCAGCCTGTGCCACATGCGGCTAGGCTCCCGGGCGGAGGATGCCATGCCGACCAAGAACGACACCGCCCTTTGGGCGGGCCTGATCAAGATTTCCCACGATTCGACTCAGACGCTTCAAGCTCAGATTCGCCAGGCCATCGTAGCAGCCGTGCTGGACCGGCAGATCGCGCCGTCCATGCCGTTGCCCTCCTGCCGGGTGCTTGCGGAGAAGCTGGGAGTGGCGCGCGGCACGGTCGTTCTGGCGTTCCAGCAGCTTGTCGATCAGGGCTTTCTGATCGCACGCGAGCGGCGCGGCCACTTTGTCAATCCGGAGGTGCTGGCCGCGCCGCCACGTCCGCCGCGCAAGACGCGCAGCGCGAGCAGGATCGACTGGAAGGCGCGCCGGCGGATGACGGCGAGCGAGTTTCCCGGACCTCCGAAGAACGAGAACTGGATGCAGGCCCCCTACCCTTTCGTCTATGGCCAGTTCGACCCCACGCTCTTTCCCACCGCCGAGTGGCGCGAGTGCAACCGCATGGCGCTCGCCGTGCTGGAAATCCGCAACTGGGCGGTGGACATGGTAGACCGCGACGATCCCCTTCTGATCGAGCAGATCCAGGCGCGGCTTCTTCCCCGGCGCGGCATTTTCGCCAACCCCAACGAGATCATGGTCACGCTGGGGGCGCAGCATGCGCTGTACATGCTGTCCACCCTGCTCACGTGGCGGGGTGCGCGGGTGGCGATGGAGAATCCCGGCTATCCTGACGCGCGCTCCATCTTCCGCCTGGCGGGCGCGGAAACCCTTTCCGTGCCCGTGGACCGCGACGGCATAAATGTCGACGCCATTCCCGCGGAAGCCAATTTCGTCTTCGTGACGCCCAGCCACCATTGCCCGACCATGGCGCCGCTCAGCTGGGCGCGGCGCGAGCGGCTTCTTGCGGGAGCGGAGGAGAACGACTGGATCATCATCGAAGACGACTATGACAGCCAGCTTGCAGACGAGACGCCGGAAGCCGCTCTCAAGGGAATCGACCATACGGGCCGAGTCATCTATCTGGGCTCGATGTCGAAGACATTGGCGCCCGGCCTGCGGCTCGGCTATCTCGTCGGCCCGGCCGAACTGGTATCGGAGCTGAGGGCCTTGCGCCGCTTCATGCTGCGGCATCCGCCGGCCAACAACCAGCGTGCCGTCGGGCTGTTCCTCTCGCTCGGCCATCACGACGCGCTGGTGCGGCGCCTGTCAACCGCTTACGAGGAGCGGCGCCACCGGCTGCACGAGGCGCTCTGCCGCTTCATGCCGGACTGGCAGGCGGACGACATTCCCGGCGGCACGTCCATATGGCTCGAAGGCCCACCGGGCAGCGACACGGCGGCCATCGCACGGGCGGCAAAGGCGCGCGGCGTGATCGTGGAACCGGGAGCCCGGTTCTTCGACGGACCGGAACGCCCCTCGCGCTTCATGCGTCTGGGCATTTCCTCCATCCAGCCGCAGCATATCGAGCCGGGAATCCGGGAACTTGCCGCGATCGTTTCGCAGCGTTCGATTGCAGCCTGACAGAGCTGTCGGGATACCGCCTCTCCTGACGGATCCTGAGATGACGGATCTGAGAGCGCGCCCGATCCTAAAAATGGGAAACCGAGGTGGCGATCAGGCTGGCGGATTGAGCGGGAGGGTATCGGGCGGACGCTTGTCCGCCCTCCCCGTCAGTGGTTGTCGCGCGGCACGCCCTTCTCGCGCGCGATCCGGCGATAGGCGACGGCAGGCCTAAGCACCATGCCCTCGGCAAGCTGGTCCACCATGGAGCGTTGGATCTCCTGCCAGGGCGTCTGGTGGCCCGGATAGGGATAGCCGCCAGCCTCTTCAAGCGCGGCGCGGCGCTTCTCCAGCTCTTCCTCGCTCACCAGCATGTCTGCGCTGCCCTTCTTCAGGTCGATCCGGATGCGGTCGCCTGTCTTGAGCAGCGCGAGGCCGCCACCTGCCGCCGCTTCCGGTGAAGCGTTGAGGATCGAGGGAGAGGCGGACGTGCCGGACTGGCGCCCGTCTCCGATGCAGGGCAGCGAGTGGACGCCCTTCTTGATGAGATAGCTTGGCGGGCGCATGTTCACCACCTCGGCCGCGCCCGGGTAGCCAATCGGTCCCGCGCCGCGCATGACGAGAATGCAATGCTCGTCGATGGCGAGGGCAGGATCGTCAATCCGGTGGTGGAAATCCTCCGGCCCGTCGAAGACCACCGCGCGCCCCTCGAAGGCCTCCGGATCGTCCGGGTCGGACAGGTACCGCGTGCGGAATTCCTCCGAGATCACGCTGGTCTTCATGATCGCGCTGTCGAAGAGATTGCCCTTGAGATTGATGAAGCCGGCATCCTTCTTGAGAGGGTTGGACACGGGACGGATGACATTGGCGTCGACCGTCACCGCGTTCTGGCAGTTCTCGCGCACGGTGCGGCCATTGACCGTCATCGCGTCCGGATGAGGTAGCAGGCCGGCCTTCAACAGCTCCGATATCACGGCCGGCACGCCGCCGGCCCTATGGTAATCCTCGCCCAGATATTCCCCTGCCGGCTGAAGATTGACGAGAAGCGGGATGTGGTGGCCGATCCGCTGCCAGTCGTCATTGTCGAGCGGCACGCCCAGATGCCGGGCGATTGCGTTGAGATGGATCGGCGCGTTGGTCGAGCCGCCGATGGCGGAGTTGACCACGATAGCGTTTTCGAAAGCCTCCCGGGTCATGATGTCCGAGGGCTTGATGTCTTCATGCACCATCTCGACGATGCGCCGGCCCGTCTCATAGGCCATCTGGCCGCGCTCGCGATAGGGCGCCGGGATAGCGGCCGAACCGGGAAGCTGCATGCCCAGCGCCTCGGCCAGCGAGTTCATCGTGGAGGCCGTGCCCATCGTGTTGCAGAAGCCCACCGAGGGGGCGGAGGCCGCCGCGAGCTCCATGAACTGCTCGTAGTCGATCTCCCCGGTGGCCAGCCTTTCGCGCGCCTCCCACACGATCGTGCCGGAGCCCACGCGCCGTCCTTCATGCCAGCCATTGAGCATCGGCCCCACGGAGAAGGCGATCGCCGGAATGTCCACCGTCGCGGCGGCCATGAGAAGCGCCGGCGTTGTCTTGTCACAGCCGATGGTGAGCACCACGCCATCGAGGGGATAGCCGTAGAGCACCTCAACCAGCGCCATGTAGGTCAGGTTGCGGTCAAGGGAGGCCGTGGGCCTCTTCCCTGTCTCCTGGATCGGGTGGCAGGGAAACTCGAAGGGAATGCCGCCCGCCGCCTCGATCCCGGCGCGCACGCGCTTGGCAAGCTCGATGTGGTGGCGGTTGCAGGGGGAAAGGTCTGAGCCTGTCTGGGCGATGCCGATCAACGGCTTGCCGGACTGAAGCTCACCGCGCGTCAGCCCGTAGTTCAGATAACGCTCGAGATAAAGCGCCGTCATATCCGGATTGCCCGGATTGTCGAACCATTCCTGCGAGCGGAGCCGCTTCCTTTTGCTGCCTTGGGTCATCGGTGCCTCCCGGTTGCCGGATTATCGATATTGCATCCGCCACGGGGCGGCAAGATCGGCCCCGGTGGACAACGCGCGCGAGCTGCGTTAGCCAATGACCGTTTTCAGCCGGAGGGATAAGCCATGGCCATGATCATCGAAGGCGAGGAGCGCATCGCCGCACCGGTGGAGACCGTCTGGCGCGCGCTGAACGACCCTGAAGTGCTGAAGGATTGCATTCCCGGCTGCGAAACACTGGAGAAGACGTCCGACACGGAATTCGCGGCCACTGTTTCCCTGAAGATCGGGCCGATCAAGGCCCGCTTCAACGGCACGGTGGAGCTGACGAACCTCAACCCGCCGCATTCCTACACCATCTCCGGCGAGGGCAAGGGCGGCGTCGCCGGTTTCGCCAAGGGCGGTGCCGACGTTCTTCTGAGTGCGGACGGGGCGGACACCACGATCCTCAGCTACAAGGCGAAGGCCGACGTGGGCGGCAAAATGGCCCAGCTCGGCAGCCGCCTTATCCAGTCCACCTCCAAGAAGCTGGCCTCGGAGTTTTTCGCCGCGCTGAACGAACGAATCAGCGGCCCCCGCGAAGCGGAGAGCGTCTAGTCTACTCGAACACGATCTTGGGCGCCTGCCTGCCGGCGGCGCCTTGCGTCTGAAGCTTCTCAAGTACCTTTTCGGCGATGGCGCGATATGTCCTCGCCTGCGCACCATCCGGATCGGAAACGACCACGGGCGTGCCGGCGTCTGAGCTCTCGCGCACATCGATGGTCAGGGGCACTTCTCCGAGGAAGGTCACGCCCAGCCGCTCGGCCTCCGCCTTCGCACCGCCGCTGCCGAAGATGTCGTAGCGCTTGCCCGTATCAGGCGCGAGAAAGTAGCTCATGTTCTCGACGATGCCGAGAACGGGCACCTCCACACGATTGAACATGTTGAGCCCCCTGCGGGCATCGATCAGAGCAAGGTCCTGCGGTGTGGAGACGATGACGGCGCCGGCAAGCGGCACCTGCTGTGCCATCGTAAGCTGCGCGTCGCCGGTTCCGGGCGGCATGTCGACCACCATCACGTCAAGCTGCGGCCAGGCGACATCCCGCAGCATCTGGCGCAGGGCGGACATCACCATAGGTCCGCGCCAGATCATCGGCGTCTCCTCCTCTACGAGGAAGCCAATGGACATGACATGCACGCCGTAAGCCTCCATAGGCCTGATGGTTCTGGAGTCGACCATCTCGGGCTTGCCCTTGATGCCGAGAAGACGCGGCATGGAGGGTCCGTAGATGTCGGCGTCGAGGATGCCGACCTTCAGCCCCAGCGCCTTCAGCCCCAGGGCCAGATTGACGGCGGTGGTCGACTTGCCGACCCCGCCCTTGCCGCTTGCTACCGCGATGATGGACTCCACACCAGGCACACCGGCCTTGGCCGCCGGCCGGGCCTGCGGTGCGCGTGCCTGTGGCGGCGGCGACGATCTCAGCGGCTGCTGGGGGCGCGGGGGTGGAGCCGCGCCCATACCGCCGCCTTCCCGCTCCGCCGTCAGTGCGACCACGGCGTTCGCGACGCCCGGCAGTTCCTTGACGGCCCGCTCCGCGGCCTCACGCAGGGGTTCCAGCTCCTTCGCCCGCTCGGCCGGAACGGTGATGGAAAAGAAGACCTTGCCGTCCGCGATGAAGATTTCCGAGACGAGACCGAGGGATACGATGTCTCCCTTCAGATCCGGTCCCTTGATGGTGGAGAGTTTCTCGATGACAGCTTCGCGGGTAACGGTCATTGTTCGTTTTGCCTCCGGGCTGGCTCCTGACATAATGCAGGCGGGCATGCGAACCAAGGTGCCTGTTGGCCGCACGCGGCTGTTACCATTGCGACGGATTTTGCCGCTTGAGGCGTTGCCCTGCGCGGCTTGTGTCCTTAGCATCGGGGACGCGGTGGCGATTTCCGCCCCGTGGCGCATATGCTATGCTGGCTGGAATGCGGCGGTGACTGCCGGATTCCTCCGCTTGTGACCAATCCAGGGAGGGCGCTGCAGAATGCAGCATGCTGATACCGAGATCGTCTCAGCCGTCACACCCATCATCGAGCGATGGAGACATGAAGAAGGCCCGCTTCTGCCGATCCTGAACGGCATTCAGCGGGAGCTCGGCTATGTGCCGCGCGAAGTGCTGCCGGTGATTGCGGATGCGCTGAATCTGTCGCGGGCCGAGGTCTATGGTGTCGTCTCCTTCTATCATGACTACCGCGAGAAGCCGGCCGGCCGGCATGTGCTCAAGCTTTGCCGCGCCGAGGCCTGCCAGTCGATGGGCGGCGAAGCCATCGCGGAGAGATTGCAAAGCCTGCTTGGCGTCAAATTTGGAGAGACGGCCGCCGACGGTTCGGTGACGCTCGAAGAAGTCTATTGCTTGGGCCTTTGCGCCTGCTCTCCTGCTGCAATGCTCGATGGCGAGGTGATCGGCCGGCTGGACGAGGAAAAGGCGGCGGAGATCGCACGCGAGGTGCGCGCATGACCGCTACGATCTACATCCCCCGGGATTCTGGCGCGCTGGCGCTCGGGGCGGAGAAGGTCGCCAAGGCGGTGGCGGCGGAGCTTGCCACGCGCAATATCGAGGCGAAGATCGTCCGCAACGGCTCGCGCGGGCTCTACTGGCTGGAGCCCATGGTGGAAGTGGAGACGGCATCGGGCCGGGTGGCATACGGGCCGGTGAAACCTTCAGATGTTCCGTCGCTTTTCGACAGTGGCTTCCTTTTCGGCGGAGCGCACCCACTTTTGCTCGGTGTTCCGGAGGAGATACCGTTTCTCAAGCGTCAGACACGCCTCACCTTCGCACGCTGCGGGATCACTGATCCGCTGTCGCTGGAGGATTACGAAGCGCATGGCGGCCTCAGGGGCTTGCGCAAGGCGCTTGCCATGACGCCAGCCGAAATCGTCGGCGAGGTGACCGAATCCGGCCTTCGCGGACGCGGCGGCGCGGGCTTTCCTACCGGCATCAAGTGGAAGACGGTGCTTGAGGCGCAAGCGGACCGTAAGTACATCGTATGCAACGCAGATGAAGGCGACTCTGGAACCTTCGCCGACCGCATGATCATGGAGGGCGACCCCTTCGTGCTCATCGAGGGCATGGCGATTGCAGGAATCGCGGTGGGCGCCAACAAGGGCTACATCTATCTGCGCTCCGAATATCCGCATGCCGAAAGGGCCCTGAACGAAGCCATTGCGGTTGCGCGCAAGGCAGGCATCCTGGGCCGCAGCGTGCTCGGCTCCGATCATGCCTTCGACATGGAGGTGCGCGTCGGCGCAGGTGCCTATGTCTGCGGCGAGGAGACGGCGCTTCTCGATTCGCTCGAAGGCAAGCGCGGCATGGTGCGCGCCAAGCCGCCGCTGCCGGCGCATGAAGGCCTGTTCGGCAAGCCGACCGTGATCAACAACGTGATCTCGCTTGCGTCTGTGCCTATCATCCTTGACAAGGGTGCCGCCTTCTACCGCGATTTCGGCATGGGTCGTTCGCGCGGCACGATCCCCATCCAGATCGCCGGCAATGTGAAACATGGCGGCCTGTTCGAGGCGGCCTTCGGGCTGACGCTCGGCGAGATCGTGGACGACATTGGCGGCGGCACCGCCACAGGGCGCCCGGTCAAGGCCGTGCAGGTGGGCGGTCCGCTCGGCGCCTATTTCCCGCGTGCGCTGTTCGACACACCTTTCGACTACGAGGCGTTTGCCGAGAAGGACGGCCTTATCGGCCACGCCGGCATCGTCGTCTTCGACGATACAGTGGACATGCTGAAGCAGGCGCGGTTCGCGATGGAATTCTGCGCGGTGGAAAGCTGCGGCAAGTGCACGCCCTGCCGCATCGGCTCGACGCGCGGCGTCGAAGTTCTAGATAGACTCGCAAGGAACATTGAGCCCGAGAGCCAGATCGAGATCATTACTGATCTCTGTAACACGATGAAGTTCGGCTCGCTTTGCGCACTCGGCGGATTTACGCCCTATCCGGTGATGAGCGCGCTTACTCATTTTCCCGAAGACTTCCGCCCGCAGCCGGTGCGGCAGGCAGCGGAATAGGAGGAAGACCATGTGCTTCGTGAACGAGATTGACTACGGCACGCCGGCTTCCAGGTCGGACAAGACAGTCACGCTGACGATCGACGGCAAGGACGTCACCGTTCCTGAAGGCACGTCGATCATGCGCGCGGCGCGCATGGCGGGCATCGAGGTGCCGAAACTCTGCGCCAACGACATGGTGAAGGCCTTCGGCTCCTGCCGGCTCTGCCTCGTGGAGATCGAAGGACGTGCCGGAACGCCGGCCTCCTGCACCACGCCAGTGGCCGAGGGCTTGAAAGTTTCGACGCAGACCGAACGCGTGCAGGCGATCCGCCGCGGCATCATGGAACTCTACATGTCAGACCATCCGGAGGATTGCCCGGCTTGTGCGGCGGGCGACTGCGAGATGGCCAGGATGGCCGAGACCGTGGGCCTCAAGGAAATCCGCTACGGCCGCGAGGGCGAGAATCATATCTGGCCCGCCCATGACGGCGCCGCCAATCCCCATTTTCTGGAGCCCGATCTCTCCAACCCCTATTTCGCCTACGATCCCTCGCAGTGCATCGTCTGCTCGCTCTGCGTCCGTGCCTGCGAGGAGGTGCAGGGCACGTTCGCCCTGACGGTGGAGGGGCGCGGCTTCGAGAGCCGCATTTCCGCTGGCATGAACGAGCCGTTCCTCGAATCGGAATGCGTGTCCTGCGGAGCCTGCGTGCAGGCCTGTCCCACGGGTGCACTGCGCGAGAAATCCGTGATCGAACTCGGCATGCCCGAATGGTCCACGGTCACCACATGCGCCTATTGCGGCGTCGGCTGCTCCTTCAAGGCGGAGATGAAGGGCGAGCAAGTGGTGCGCATGGTGCCCTACAAGGAGGGCAAGGCCAATCGCGGCCATTCCTGCGTGAAGGGCCGCTTCGCCTACGGCTATGCCACCCATAAGGACCGCATCCTCAACCCCATGATCCGTGAAAAGATCACGGATCCCTGGCGCGAGGTGACGTGGGAAGAGGCGCTCGCCCATGTGGCGAAGGAGTTCAGGCGCATCCAGTACCAGTACGGCCGTGGCGCGATCGGCGGCATCACCTCTTCGCGCTGCACGAATGAGGAGACGTATCTGGTCCAGAAGCTCGTGCGGCAGGGCTTCGGCAACAACAACGTCGATACCTGCGCGCGCGTCTGCCATTCGCCGACGGGCTATGGGCTCAAGACCACCTTCGGCACCTCGGCGGGCACGCAGGACTTCGACTCGGTCGAACATGCCGACGTCGTGATGCTGATCGGAGCCAACCCGACCGATGCCCACCCGGTCTTCGCCTCGCGGATGAAGAAGCGTCTTCGGGAGGGTGCGAAGCTGATCGTCATCGATCCGCGTCGCATCGACCTCGTGCGCACGCCGCATGTGGAGGCGGCCTATCATCTGCCGTTGAGGCCCGGCACGAATGTCGCGGTGCTGACGGCGCTCGCGCATGTGATCGTGTCGGAAGGCCTTGTCGATGAAGCCTTCGTGCGCGAGCGCTGCGAGTGGGACGCATTCGAGGACTGGGCTGAGTTCGTGCTTCAGCCCGAGAATAGCCCGGAGGCCGTGGAGAAGGTTTCGGGCGTTCCGGCTGAGACCATCCGCGCCGCGGCCCGTCTCTATGCCACGGGCGGGAACGCCGCGATCTATTACGGCCTCGGCGTCACCGAGCACAGCCAGGGCTCGACCGCCGTTATGGCGATCGCCAATCTTGCTATGGCCACCGGCAATATCGGCCGGCCGGGCGTGGGCGTTAACCCGCTTCGGGGCCAGAACAACGTGCAGGGCTCCTGCGACATGGGTTCCTTCCCGCATGAGCTGCCGGGCTATCGCCACATCTCTGACGAGGCCACGCGGGCGATCTACGAGAAGATCTGGGGCGTGAAGCTCGATGAGGAGCCGGGCCTCCGGATCAACAATATGCTCGACGCCGCCGTCGAGGGCTCGTTCAAGGGCATCTACATCCAGGGCGAGGACATCCTGCAGTCCGATCCCAACACGCGGCACGTGGCCGAAGGGCTTGCCGCCATGGAGTGCGTGGTCGTCCATGATCTCTTTCTAAACGAGACGGCCAATTACGCCCACGTGTTCCTGCCCGGCTCCACCTTCCTGGAGAAGGACGGCACCTTCATCAACGCCGAGCGGCGCATCAACCGCGTGCGCAAGGTGATGGAGCCCAAGAGCCGCTATGCGGACTGGGAGGCGACACAGGAGCTCGCCCGGGCGCTGGGACTCAACTGGAACTACAAGCACCCGTCCGAGATCATGGACGAGATCGCCGCCACGACGCCCACCTTCGCCGGCGTCAGCTACGACCTTCTGGAGCGCGAAGGCTCCGTGCAGTGGCCCTGCAACGAGAAGGCGCCGCTCGGCACGCCGGTCATGCATGTGGACGGTTTCGTGCGCGGCAAGGGCAAGTTCGTCCGCACCGCCTATGTGGCGACCGACGAGAAGACCGGCCCGCGCTTCCCGCTGCTGCTGACGACCGGCCGCATCCTGACCCAATACAATGTCGGCGCGCAGACGCGGCGCACCGACAACGTGGTCTGGCACGCCGAGGACCGGCTGGAGATCCATCCCTTCGACGCGGAGAACCGCGGTATCCGCGACGGCGATTGGGTGAAGCTCGCCAGCCGGGCCGGCGAGACGACGCTGCGCGCCAAGGTGACCAACCGCGTCGCGCCGGGCGTGGTCTACACGACCTTCCATCACCCGGACACGCAGGCTAACGTGGTCACCACGGAATATGCCGACTGGGCCACGAGCTGCCCGGAATACAAG
This sequence comes from Chelativorans petroleitrophicus, assembly GCF_025398195.1. Classification (GTDB taxonomy): domain Bacteria; phylum Pseudomonadota; class Alphaproteobacteria; order Rhizobiales; family Rhizobiaceae; genus Chelativorans; species Chelativorans petroleitrophicus. Next base: position 222,806 of record NZ_JAODNV010000008.1, read on the forward strand.
GTGACGGCGGTGCAGGTGTCGCCTTCCAACGGCCCCACCGAATGGCAGCGCGACTACCGGGAGCATGCGCAGAAGAGCCGCCGCGTCGTGCATGCGGAGCCGGCGGAATGACAGGCGCCATTCCTTTGCCCCTGCGGAGCCGGGGCGAGGAACAGCCTGCCGAACCTGAAACGTCGTTCCTGGCGGCGCGGCCTCGCTGCAGGGAGAGTTAGCGCTTGGACATGACATCCAACCCTCTTTCGAAGGTCCTGCGCACCGCCCAGCGGGAAAAGGGCGTCCGCGTCAGCGCGCGCATCGTGCCGAAAGAGGTGCCGGTGGCGTTGTCCTATGGCGGGACCACCCACGCTGTCATGATGGCCACACCCGACGATCTTGAGGATTTCGCGCTTGGCTTCAGCCTGACGGAAGGCATCGTGTCCTCCGCAAGCGAAATCGAGTCGATCAACGTGCAGGCGTTGAGGGTTGGTTACGACGTGCAGATCAGCCTGAAGGACGCGGCCAACAAGCGCTTCGAGGCGCGCCGCAGGCGGCTCGCCGGTCCGGTGGGCTGCGGGCTGTGCGGCATCGAGTCGATTGAAGAGGCGATGCGCCAGGTCCCCAGCGTGGCGGGAACCTCCTGGCTGATCAAGCCCGGCGAAATCACTCAATCGGTGGAACTTCTTTCGCTGCAACAGACCCTGCACAAGCAGACGGGTGCGGTGCATGCGGCGGGCCTCTACATCCCGGGCAAAGGCATCGTCGCCGTGCGCGAGGATGTCGGCCGCCACAATGCCCTCGACAAGCTGGTCGGCGCCCTGGCGAGGCAGGGCGTGAATGCCGCCGAGGGCGCGATGGTCATCACCAGCCGGGTCTCGGTCGAGATGGTTCAGAAAGCGGCGGCGATCGGTTCTCCGGTGCTTATCGCCGTTTCCGCCCCCACGGCGCTAGCGATCAGCACCGCGGAACAGTGCGGCATGACCATGATCGCGCTTGTCCGCGGACAGGAATTCGACATCTTTACCCATCCGGAACGTGTAAGGAGCGGAGCGGCCCCCAATGTCGCATGAAGCAGGTGTCAAGACCGGCAAAGAAAAGCTCATCTACATGGCGAACCAGATCGCCAGCTTTTTCGAGACGATGAAGCGGGAGGAAGCGGTGGAAGGCGTGGCCGACCACATCAACAAGTTCTGGGAGCCCCGCATGCGCCGCCAGCTATTCGAGATCATCGACCGGGGCGGCGACGGGCTGAAGCCGCTTGTCCTGGAAGCCGCCGCGCACATTAAGCGCCCGCAGGAAGCGAGGGCCTAACGGCCCGTCCGGTCGCTATTATCGGCCCGGCAACAGTGTGATCATCACCACCGCCACGATCGCAAGCACCAGCCCGGCTCCCTGAACGGGTGCGACACGCTCGCCGAAGAAGAAGAGCGCGACCGCGTTTACCGCGACAAGCTGAACGACGGCCGAAAGGCTGAGGGCAATGCCCATGCCGATATCCTTGATCAGGCGCAGCATGATCAGATTGCCCAGCGTATAGAGACCGAGCGTCGCAGCGAGCCAGAACCAGCTGCCGTTCGACAGGGCCCAGTTCTTGGCGGAGCTGGCAGCAGCGACAAAGATCACGGTCGAAACTGCAAGGAGCGCGATGCTCACCGGGTTCATAGAAGCCTTCCGCGTGCATGGGACTGCGGCGCTATAGATAGCCTGCCGCGCTCCGGCGCAACAGAGCCTCGAAGGAACGTTCGCAATCTGGCCTTGCCGAAGGCTCACTGCTTGCCTTTGAGAGTTCCCAAGGCCCGCCTGACAGCACCTGCAGGCGCGGCAGGACAGGGCCTTGGGCATGCCGGTCCGGGGGGCGGGAAGACCGGCGACGAGGTGCCGGCGTGCAAGGCGTGCCGCCGGCTTATTCCAGTTGCTCCATCGGCGTTGGAGGGCGGTTCCCAAGACCCCGCCTGACGGCACCCGAAGGCGCGGCAAGACGGGGCCTTGGGCAGAGTCGGTCCGGGGGGCGGGAAGACCGGCTATGACGCGCCAGCGCAAGGCATGCCGCTGGTTTTGTCCCGATTGCTCCACTGGCCTTGGAGGTTAGGGTGCCAAGGCCCCGCCTGACAGGTGTGGCAGGACGGGGCCTTGGGCGAAGCCGGCCCGGGGGGCGGGAAGGACCGGCTGGGCTCTTGCCGCAGGTCACGAAGGTAGGGCTGCCTGCCCCGAGACCTTCGATCATCTTGCGTGAAAAAGAAGTAGTCTTTTCTGGTGACGCGGATCAGCCGCCCGGAGAAGCGCCGCAGCGTATGGTTGGTGCGCAGCGCCTGCCATATGGCTTCCGCCGGGCATTGCTGGGTTTTCGGTCGCGCATCGTGATTGCCCCTAAGTTGTGGCGTCTCGATCTGTTATGCGCGTTTTGACCCAGCGTACTCCTTATACACAAATAGCCGGGAGTAAAATTTCTGAAAATTTTCGATAAGCGGATACGCGATCAGGAGCGGCCGTAAACATCGTCGAAGCGGACGATGTCATCCTCCCCGAGATAATCGCCGCTCTGGACCTCGATGAGTACCAGCGGCAGGATTCCCGGATTGGCCAGCCTGTGCTTGTAGCCGCAGGGAATATAGGTGGACTGGTTGGTGGTCAGCAGGATCTCCTCATCGCCGTTGACGACGAGCGCGGTGCCGCTCACCACGACCCAGTGCTCAGACCGGTGATGATGCGCCTGCAGGCTGAGCGTGGCGCCGGGCTTTACGACGATCCGTTTGATCTTGAAGCGGTCACCCTCCTCAAGCACGGTGTAGGTGCCCCAGGGCCGGTGCGCGGTGCGGTGCAGCTTCGCGGCATCGTGCTTGCCTTCCTTGAGACGATTATAGAGGCGTTTGACTTCCTGCGCCTTGTCCTTGTGCGCGACAAGCAGCGCGTCCGGCGTATCGACCACCAGCAGATCGGAAACGCCGACTAGCCCGACCAGGCGATCCTCCGAATGCACGAAGCAGTTCCGGCTCGCCTCGATCAACGCCTCGCCCGTCAGCCGGTTGCCGCTTGCGTCCGCTTCCACCAGCTCGGAAATGGCCGCCCAGGATCCCACGTCCGACCAGCCGCAATCCACCGGTACACAGGCCGCGTTGTCGACTTTTTCCATGACCGCATAGTCGATCGAGATCGCGGGCACGGCCTCGAATTCCTTTGCATCGACCTCGATGACCGTGCGTCCGTCCGCTTCGAGTCGGCGCGCGGCCTGAAGAGCCGCCCGCACCCCGGCCAGGATGTCGCGGCAATGGGTTTCCATAGCCTTAAGCATCGTGCCGGCGCTGAAGCAGAACATGCCGGAATTCCAGTAGGTGTTCCCGCTGGCGACATATTCGGCGGCCCGCTTCTTATCCGGTTTTTCGATGAAGCGCCGCACTTCTTCGCCATCCGCTTCGATATATCCGTAGCCCGTCTCCGGCCGCTCCGGCCGGATGCCGAAGGTGACGATGCGTCCGTCCGCCGCCAGTTCCGCAGCGCGTTCGACCGCCGCAGCGAAAGCCGCCTCATCGCGAATGAGGTGATCCGAAGGCAGCACGAGCAGTACGGCATCGGCTCCCAGCGTTTCGGCTGCATGATTTGCCGCCAGCGCGACCGCGGCGGCCGTATCACGCCCGAAAGGTTCGAGCAGGAACGCGTTCTCGGGCGATGGCCCGCCCCTTTCCGCATAGATGTCGGAGGTCAAGAACAGGAGCTCGCGGTTTGTGACCGTGAAGATTCGTTCCACGCCCGGCAGGGCCGCGGCACGCGCATAGGTTCGGCCGATGAGGCTCGTGCCGTCCGGCAGCCGGATGAAGGGTTTAGGGTGCAGATCGCGCGACAGTGGCCACAGGCGAGAACCAGCGCCGCCGCTGATGATTACCGGATATATGCGCATCTGCCCCTCCTCGCCGCACGGACCGCGCCGGACCGCCCCGCAAGAGCCGTGTTGTCCTCGCTGAGCTTGCCTCAGAAAGCTTGACGAAGGGTTTTCACGCTTGTTCAGGCATCCGGCGCAGCGCCGGAACCACACACGGCCTCGCCGTCGACGGCCCGTTGCCGATCCATTACAAGAATATTCCGGCGGAGGCCGCCGGTCCAGAGGCTAGAGCAACTCAGGCCGAAAGCCGCTGCCCCGAAACCGCGTCGAAGAGGTGCACCCGGTCGGCGTCGATGCGCAACCGGATCACCTCGCCCGCATTGGCCTGCACCCGCTCGCGGAAGACGCAGTTCACTTCCTCGCCGCCCAGCTTGACCATCATGTGCGTCTCGTAGCCGGTCGGCTCGATCACGATCACCTCGGCGGGCAACCCTTCCGGATCGAGGCTGATGAACTCCGGCCTGACGCCGTAGACCAGATTGCGGCCCACCGCCTCCGGGCCGGGATCGGCGACCGGAAGCTTCGTGCCGTCCTCCGTGACGAAGGTGGTGCGCTTTTCCGGATCGATCTGGCCGCGGATCATGTTCATGGCCGGCGAGCCGATGAAGCCCGCCACGAACAGATTAGCCGGCCTGTCGTAGAGGTCGAGCGGCGCACCGATCTGCTCGACCACGCCGTCATGCAGCACGACGATCTTGTCGGCCATGGTCATGGCCTCGATCTGGTCGTGCGTCACATAGACGGTGGTGGTCTGCAGCCGCTGGTGCAGTTCCTTGATCTCCGCGCGCATGGCCACGCGCAGCTTGGCATCAAGGTTCGAGAGCGGTTCATCGAAAAGGAAGACCTGCGGGTCGCGGACGATGGCGCGGCCCATGGCCACGCGCTGGCGCTGGCCGCCCGAAAGCTGGCGCGGGTAGCGGTCGAGGAGCTGGTTCAGGCCGAGAATATCGGCGGCTGCCTTCACGCGCCTGTCGCGCTCTTCCTTGGGCGTTCCCTTGAGCTTCAGCGAGAAGGCCATGTTGTCGGCCACCGTCATGTGCGGATAGAGCGCGTAGTTCTGGAACACCATGGCGATGTCCCGGTCCTTCGGCGGCACGGTGTTCACCACCCGGTCCCCGATGCGGATCGCGCCTTCGGTGATGTTTTCAAGCCCCGCCAGCATGCGCAGAAGGGTCGATTTTCCGCAGCCGGACGGCCCCACGAGGATGACGAACTCGCCGTCGTCTATGCCGATGTTGACGCCCTTGATGACGTTCACCGCCCCGAAGGACTTCTTCACATCGATGAACTGAACACCTGCCATTATCGAAACCTTCTCTCTACCCTCGGCCGACCAGCGGCATCTTCGTGGCCATAACTGTCATATTGAGCACATTTGCCTCCAGCGGCAACCCGGCCATGTACACGACGGCCTCGGCAATGTGGGCCACCGAGATGGTCGGCTCGGGCGCAATCTCGCCATTCGCCTGCAGCACGCCCGTGCTCATCCGCTGGGTCATGTCGGTCGCCGCATTGCCAATATCGATCTGGCCGCAGGCGATGTCGAAGGGCCGCCCATCGAGCGCAGTGGATTTCGTAAGTCCGGTGATGGCGTGCTTCGTGGCGGTATAGGGCGCGGAATGCGGCCGCGGCGTGATGGCCGAGATGGACCCGTTGTTGATGATGCGCCCGCCGCGCGGGCGCTGCGCCTTCATAAGCCGCATGGCCGCCTGCGTGCACAGAAAAGCGCCAGTGAGGTTCGTTGCCACGACTGCGCTCCACTGCTCGAAAGTGATGTCCTCTACGGGAACGGCCGGCGCGTTGACGCCGGCATTGTTGACCAGGAGGTCGAGGCGACCGTGAGCCTTTTCGATCTCTGCAAACAAGGCCGAGACGGAATCGGGATCGCTTACATCGGCCACCACGGCATTCACCTGGCCGCCCGTTTTCCTGGAAATCTCTTCGGCGGCACGTTCCAGTACCTCGTGCCTGCGGCCCGAGATGAAGACGACATAGCCTTCCGCAGCCAGCGCCTCGGCGATGCCATATCCGATGCCGGTGCCGCCTCCGGTCACCAGCGCGATCTTTCCTTCGCCGGATCTTCCCTTACCCGCCATGGGCGATCGTCCCGCCGAGTTCATCCTCGATGTGGATGCGGATGATGTCATCGAAGCTCTTTTCGGCCGAGAAGCCAAGCTTTTCGGCGCGCCGCGCATCAAAATCGGTGGGCCAGCCCAAGACGATCCGGCGGATCGTCGCATCCGGCTCGCGCCGGATGAGACGCACCGCTTTCTCGCCCGCAACACGCCTCAGCGCCTCGATCTGCTCGCCCACGGTGGCCGACAGGCCGGGCATTGTGAGATTGCGCCGCGGGCCCACCTGCTCAAGGTCGAGCCGTGCCGCGTGAATGAAAAAGCCGACAGCCGCGCGGGGGCTCGCGAACCAGTGCCGCACATCCTCTTCGACCGGCAGTACAGCTTCCTCACCCACCAGCGGCTCGCGCAGAATATTGGAGAAGAAGCCGGACGCCGCCTTGTTGGGCTTGCCGGGACGGATGCAGATGGTGGGGAGCCTGAGGCCGATCCCATCAAAGAAGCCGCGACGGGAATAATCGGCGAGCAGAAGTTCCGATATGGCCTTTTGCGTGCCGTAACTCGTCAGCGGAGTAGAGAAGAACTCGTCGCCTATTTTTTCTGGAAAGGGCGCGCCAAAAACGGCGATGGAGGAAGCAAAGACCACCCGCGGACGATAAGGCTCTTTCCGCCCCTCAAGACGGATTGCCTCGAAAAGCGCGCGCGTGCCGTCAAGATTGACGCGATAGCCCTTCTCGAAATCGGCCTCTGCCTCGCCCGACACGATTGCCGCCAGATGAAAGATGATATCCGGGCGCGCCGACGCGAGCTTTTCCGCGCTGCCCGGTTGAGAAAGGTCCAGCGCCTCGCTGGAGGCCACTGCCGCAAGGGCGGACGGCATCGGAGGCTCGACGATGTCAACGAGCGTAAGCCGGTCCAGCCCGCCGCCCAGCGCGCCCTCCTCGGCGGCGATCCTCTCGACCAGCTTGCGGCCGATCATCCCGGCCGCGCCGATCACCAGCACATGCATCCGTTGCTATCCTCCTCCAATTCCGCCGCCCCGCGCGCTGCGCCTGCCGCTTTCATCGCACGTCGCCTGCTGCGCTCGACCACCCGGCATGCCCACGCTCGTTCGCCCGCGCACAGACAGCAGCCCGTTATCCGCAATAGCGCATTGAGCATGGTGCAAGTCAACCAGCTTCGCCCGAAAAGTGCCGATGGCGGCAGAGCACCTTTTCCTCGAAGCCCGAGGGAGCCGCGGATGCCCGTATAATTCGGAAGATGGTGCTGCCGGAGAGGATTGAACTCTCGACCTCTCCCTTACCAAGGGAGTGCTCTACCACTGAGCTACGGCAGCGGGATTGGGCGGCCTTCTGCCATATCGGTTGCCCGAGCGCAAGCGTCCGCTCCATATATGTGAGAGTGCGCTGCACGGGCCGCGCACGCATGCGATATGGGAAATGAGAATGGCTGGCAAGGAGAAATCCGAAACGAAGGAAGAGCGCCGCAAGAGGCTGGCGGCAGAGCTCAGGGCCAATCTGGCGCGCCGCAAGGCGCAGGCCCGCGCCCGCCGCGCCGGCGAGGCCGATGCGCGGGAGGACGGCATCCCGGCGGCGAAAGGCGAAAAGAGCGGCGGTTAAATGGCAGCTGATGCGCGGCAAAGCCGGGAATCACAAAGCCGGTTCCGGCTGAGGCCGCGTCATCCACCCACATTCATCATCATTATTCACTACTCGCTATTCGCTATCCTCCCTTCACTCCCCTCTTACGCTCCGCCCACCGCATCAACCGTCCATTTCCTTGAACCTGCCGCAACCTTGCTCTAGGACAGGCTGACGCGCGAACAGAAGGCCGGGATTCGCTCCCCCCGGAAGAATGACCTCGATGGACCGCATACGCATTCGCGGAGGACGCCAGCTCCATGGCACGATCCCGGTCTCCGGGGCGAAAAACGCCGCCCTCCCGCTAATGATCGCCTCACTGCTCACCGATGACACGCTGACGCTAGAGAACGTGCCGCATCTGGCTGACGTGGAGCAGCTCATCCGTATTCTCGGCAATCACGGGGTGGACTATTCCGTCAACGGCCGGCGCGAGAATCAGAGTAAGGGCTATTCTCGCACGATCCATTTCACGGCGCGCAGCATCGTCGACACCACCGCGCCCTACGAACTCGTTTCCAAGATGCGGGCAAGCTTCTGGGTCATCGGCCCTCTGCTCGCACGCATGGGCGAGGCGCGGGTGTCGCTGCCGGGCGGCTGCGCCATCGGCACGCGGCCGGTGGACCTCTTCATCGAAGGGCTGCACGCGCTGGGGGCCGAGATCGACATCGAGAACGGCTATGTCGTGGCGAAGGCCAAGAATGGGCTTAATGGTACGCGCTACCGCTTTCCCAAGGTTTCGGTCGGCGCCACGCATGTCCTGATGATGGCCGCCACCCTCGCCAAGGGCGAGACGGTGCTGGAAAACGCCGCGCGCGAGCCGGAGATAGTCAATCTGGCCGACTGCCTGAACGCCATGGGCGCGAAGATTTCGGGCGCGGGCACATCCACCATCACCATTCAGGGCGTGACCAGCCTTTCGGGCGCCAGGCAGCGGATCATCCCGGACCGCATCGAGACGGGCACCTACGCGCTGGCCGTCGCCATGACAGGCGGTGACGTGCTTCTGGAAGGCGCACGCGCCGACCTGCTGGAAACCGCGCTGGACGTCATCGAGCAGACGGGGGTGGAGATCACGCGCGCCAACACCGGAATCCGCGTCAGGCGCAACGGGGTGGGCATTCATCCGGTGGACGTGGAAACCGCCCCCTTCCCCGGCTTTCCGACCGACCTTCAGGCGCAGTTCATGGCGCTGATGACGAAGGCCAAGGGGCAATCGCGCATCACGGAAACGATCTTCGAGAACCGTTTCATGCATGTGCAGGAGCTCGCCCGGCTCGGCGCGCGCATATCCCTTTCCGGCCAGACGGCGATCGTGGATGGCGTGGACAGGCTGAAGGGAGCGCCCGTCATGGCGACCGATCTCAGAGCTTCGGTTTCGCTTGTCATCGCCGGGCTCGCGGCAGAGGGCGAGACTATCGTCAATCGGGTCTATCACCTCGATCGCGGTTTCGAGCGGCTCGAGGAGAAGCTTTCCGGCTGCGGCGCCGACATCGAACGCATCTCGGGTTGACGCGCCGGGCGGAGAACGGTTCTGAATGTGTTCAGGTTGGATCAAATCGTCGCCGTCAGTCCGGCCGCAGGGAGCGGGCGGCGGATCCGTTCGTGACATCGCCGTTGCGGAGCGGATGCGGATAGCCGTCGCCCGCGGCCTGCTGGGCCGGCGCGCAAGCGTTGTGAGCGAACAATGGACCTTCTGAAGCTGGCCGCCCTCGACGAAGAGGATTTGAGTGTGATTTCCGCCCATGTGCAGGACGCGGTCGCAAAGGTCGGCGAAATGACCTTCTCCAAGCGGGAAAAGCGCTTTGCGATGGTCATGCGGCGCTTCGCCTGGGAAAAGGAGAAGGGGGGCCTGTTCCGGCGCACCAGCCACGAGCGGCGGCTCGCCGCGCTCAATTTCGACCGGGTGCTGGCGGTGCGTTCCACCAGCATCGACAAGAACAGGCCGGAGACTGTCCTGGCGCTTCTGGCAGTGCGTTTCATGCCCAGCGACGCGCCGTCCGGCACGATCGAACTTGCCTTTTCCGGCGGCGCCACCATCCATCTCGACGTGGAATGCATCGAAACCAGGCTGAGCGATCTCGGAGCCGCCTGGGAAACACCAGTCAAACCGCGGCACAGCGCTTAAGGGGCAATCTTCATGACCCTACGGCTCTCCACCGCCGACGCTGATTTCGAGGATCGCTTCACCGCCTTCCTGGCCACCAAACGCGAGGCCTCGCAGGAGGTAGATGCGGCCGTGCGTGAGATCATCGCCCGCGTCAGGGCCGAGGGCGACCGGGCGCTGAAGGAGTACACGAAGCGATTCGACCGTTTCGATGTGGAAAAAGCTGGCATGCGCGTGGAGCGCAGCGAGATCGAGGCCGCCTATGAGGCTACCGACGCGGAAACGCGCGCCGCGCTCGAACTCGCGAAGGAAAGGATCGAGGCGCACCACCGCCGTCAGATGCCCACCGACACGCGCTACAAGGACGCGCTCGGCGTGGAACTCGGCTGGCGCTGGACGCCTATCAGTGCGGTCGGGCTCTACGTGCCGGGCGGACTTGCCAGCTATCCAAGCTCCGTGCTGATGAACGCAGTGCCGGCGCGCGTGGCCGGTGTGGAGCGCATCACCATCACCACACCTACACCTGACGGCCGGCTCAACCCGCTCGTCCTGGTGGCGGCGGACATTGCCGGCGTGACGGAAATCCTCCGCATCGGCGGCGCGCAGGCGATCGCTGCCCTCGCCCATGGTACCGAGACAATCGCCCCTGTCGACAAGATCGTGGGGCCGGGCAACGCCTGGGTGTCGGCCGCCAAGCGCCAGGTCTTCGGCCAAGTGGGCATCGACATGATTGCCGGCCCGTCGGAGGTGCTGGTTGTGGCCGATGGTGAAAACGACCCTACATGGATTGCCGCCGACCTCCTGGCGCAGGCCGAGCACGACACGGCCGCGCAATCGATCCTGATGACGGACGATCCCGCCTTTGCCGAGGCGGTGGCCGCAGAGGTCGAACGGCAGCTCAAGCAGCTTTCCCGCGCCGAGATTGCCGGCGCGAGCTGGCGCGACTTTGGCGCCATCATCCTGCTGCGCAGTCTGGAAGAGGCGCCGACGCTGATCGACCGCCTCGCGCCGGAGCATCTTGAGCTTGCGACCGCGCAGGCCGAAAGCCTGTTGCAGCGCATCCGCAATGCCGGCGCCGTGTTCCTCGGCCGCCATACGCCGGAGGTGATCGGGGATTATGTCGGCGGCTCGAACCACGTGCTTCCCACGGCACGTTCGGCGAGGTTCTCTTCGGGGCTGTCGGTGATGGACTTCCTGAAGCGCATGTCGATCCTGCGGCTCGACAGCGGCCAGCTTCGCGCGCTTGGCCCCGCGGCCGTCACACTTGCCCGGGCGGAGGGGCTGGAGGCACATGGCCGCGCCGTCTCCATAAGGCTCAACATCTAGAGAAACCGATGGGCGAGCGGGGTTGCGGAAGGTCCTGCCTCACCGATGTCGAACTCGACGAGACCATTGGCCGCGCTCCCCCGGATATCGAACATGAGCGTGCCGTCGCCATTTTCGATCTGATCGAGGAAAACAGCTTCCAGCCAGTCGGAGACACCGTGGGTGGGCCCTACCGGCTGAAGATCTCGCTCGCCAATTCGCGCCTCGTGCTCGCGGTGAAGCGGGAGAACGGTGAAACCGTGGTCACCCACATGCTCTCCCTCACGCCCTTCCGGCGCATCGTGAAGGATTATTTTCTCATCTGCGAGAGCTATTATGAGGCCATCCGCTCGGCCAGCCCGAGGCAGATCGAGGCGATCGACATGGGCCGGCGCAGCCTGCACAACGAAGGTTCCCAAACTCTGATGGCCAGGCTGGCCGGGAAAATAGAGGTGGATTTCGATACGGCGCGGCGCCTGTTCACGCTCCTTTGCGTGCTCCATTGGCGGAGATGACGCACGGTGCGATCAACAACAAGCGTCGGCCGCTCGCACCGAGCGGCCGACTCGACAGGGCATCCGGCCTATCCAGACAGCACAGATTTACGTTAGCTGTCCCTTCAACCGGCCGGGAGTAGACACGACAATCACATGCCCATTATCTTTCTTGAACTTCAGCCAGGCCACATCTTTTCCAAAGCAACTCCTGAAATCTTTATGTCCGAAATAGATCGTTTTCGTGCTGAAATCGAATCTGGCGTTCTTGGCTGCCGAAACTATGGAATCCAATATCCACGCCATGAATTTCATAGCATCCTCTTTCGCCATTGTTAAATTCGCCTTACCATTATTCTTGGACATATCTATAATTACAGAAACGGCTGCATTTATCTCCTGCTGGATTTGCTTCAAATGGTTATCGAACCCTGCCTCTGCCTGTTGCGGGGTCAGACGGTAGGAGCCATCCGGCTTTAAACCGTTACCGAAAAGGTCGGCAACGCGCTTTGTCGTTAGTCCTCTCGCCCAGCTTGCGAAATTGTCATCGGTCGTGGGACGCGGCAGCTTATGGCGATCGGCAGCCTTGGCCGCATGCTTCTGCTGCCTGACTTCAAACGGCTTGGGAACGCAACCGCCGACACCTCTTTTGCATATGCGTTTCACATGCCTGCCGAAGTCTTTAGTCTTGGGGATGTGCAACTCCTTCATGGTTTGGCGGACGGCTCTGTGCATGTCGTCCATATCGAGCACGTCAATCACATTGGTAATTCGGCTCAGCGTCTTGCTTGCTACCGCAAACGTCACACTAAAGATAATTTCCCTGGCAGTTTCGTCGGCAGCGGCCATAAGCGCCCCAGTTGTATCGCCGTCCATTAGCTTCCTGATGGGGTCATAGTACGGAACAAGAATGGATCGCACCCCGTGAACAAAACGTTCGAAGCGCGTTTCCTGATAGCCGGATTTTTCCAATCGCTCCCGGTCGAGTATGAGGGCCGTGGCTGTCTCAGCCGCCCGCTGGAGGGAAAGGCCAGAAGAAGCAGGTTCGACCGAAAAGCCCTCCCCGAAGCGTTCCCTGTCGCGCAAATCATCGGAGAAGAAATCGCTCACATGACGATCCACCCATTCACTCGGCGCGCGTTTTGATGCCAGTTCCTGGAAGACCGGTTTGGGCACACTTTCCATGTGCAGTTCGCCATCCGATTCCCAGACAGCCACGGTCCGGCCTTTTTGCGGAAAGTGGAGAAAACAGCCGGTGTTGGCCAGGATCAGAAATCTCGATGTCCTCTCCCCGAAATACACCATGTCATAGAGATCGCCGGCTATCCGGGCCAAGGCCTCCAACATGTTATCGGGGAGCATCGGACCCGACTTCAGCTCGTAAACCAATGCCGTGTCCTTTTCAGGATTCACCCCAAAGGACGATGAAAGCTGATCAACTATTATGCGGGCCGTTTTCCGCCGGATCTCGGGCAACTGCGTAGCAGCAAAATCGTCCCATGCTTTCCTGTATTCCGGATCGAGCGCGGGTAGATGGGTAAGGCCGTGACTCGCGCTGCCTGCAACTCCCAGGAGCGTGAGTTGTGACCGATAGTACTGGTCGAGCAGCGTGTCATTCGTATACGACGAAAACACCACGGACGAGTGGCCCAGTGCGTTTACGGTTAGAGTTTTGCGATATTCATCGGGATTGAGCCCGTTGCTTATAATGATTTGCCTAGCAAGGTCCCGTCTGGTGGGCCATTTGGCAATAGTCGCGGCAACGTGTTGCGGCGAAGTCACGACATGATGCCCCCTGTTTCTGCGGGCCGACCGCCCGTAACGTGAGGAACCGCCCTCCGCCGAATGAATATCTGTATTTGTATCTTCTGCCTTCTTGCTTAGGGTTTTCTCTAAAGATGCAGAGCGTTTCAGAAGGCGCAAATCTTCTTTGAAGCCGAGAGCCAAAGCATCCGGGCGCAATTCTGTGGAAGGCATCGCTTCCGACTCTGTGTCCTTTCCTGTCCCTTCATTTTCTTCAATTGACTGCGCAATGACCGGCGAAAGCAACTGCAATGCAAGGAGGGTAAGAAGCATCTTTCCTCCTGGTCGGGGCACATGTGGAAGGTGCTGCCCGTTGTTGCCGAGGCTGCCTGTATAGTGAGGATACGAAAAAAGCTCAGCCCAAGGGCTCAAACCACCTAATTTCTGCCGTTCGCCTGCGGGCTTCGCGGCCAAGCTCTTTTGCTTCCGCGCGTAATGCTCGCCAATAGACTGGTTTCTGGACTGCGACGTCGGATCAAACGTTCTGTATAGTCGTGTAGTAGAGTGAGTTTTCATCGGTATTTATAAAATTCTTAATTAAAAACACTGTACATACTATGGATGAAAAATTATCGGCATATTTCTGTAGCCAGCTTTCGAATATACGGAATTATTTTTATCTGATTACATATTCGGATCAGGCCGGCTGCTCCAGCCCGCCTTCCACAAGCGAGCGGCGTAGATATAAGGGCCGCAGCGGAAAGGAAACGCCTGTCCGCCGAGAATTACACGCACATCGAGACTGGAACTGGGCGATGAGAAGCGGCATAAGAAGAGTTTACGATCACGCAACAACGGCCGCCTCCATGCTCCTGCTCGCGCCTTACCTTCGAATGACGGCATGCCGGTCCGGCAGCGTGTCCACTGGCCGCCTCAGCGTCACGCCTGCATTGCCGTGGCAGCGAAAGTCGATCGGCAAAGTTGGCGCCGCCGTTTTCGCCGCCTCGATGGGGGCGGAATGAATGTCCGCCGGTTTCTGAGCCTTGCAGACGCAGAGGGAAAATGGGAGACGTGACGCGGAAACTGCGGCACCATCGGGAATCCATTTAGATCAGCCGGAGACCCGCCCAGAAGCGTCGGAATGCCGGCCACCGCGCTCGGTGCTCTTTCTGTGCGGACGCAATTCCATCCGCTCGCCGATGGCCGAGGCGCTTGCCCGGCATATGCTGCCGCACTCCGTTCTGGTCAGCTCTGCCGGCGTACGCGAGGGCGAGCGCAACCCCTTCGTCGACGCAGTGCTGGCGGAAAAGGCCCTGTCTCTCGGCGACTGGCAGCCGCGCCAGCTCGATGAGCTGGAAGAGATCAACTTCGACCTCATAGTCACCTTATCGCCGGAAGCGCATCACCGGGCGCTGGAGCTCACCCGCTCTGAAACGTTTGACGTCGAATACTGGCCAACTTTCGACCCTTCCGTGATCGAGGGCACGCGCGAACAGGTCCTGTCTGCCTATCGCGAGGTGCGCGACAGCCTTGTCCGGCGCATCGCGGATCGCTTCGGATTGCAGGAGCAGGAAAAGGGCGGGTGAACAAGCTTGTTCACAAATGGCGATGAATGGGATAGGTTCCGCCCGGTTTTCGGCTCGGCCCCCTGCTCCGCGCCCCTTGTGGCGTTGACGGAAGGTCAGGCCGTAGGTCCGTCAAGAGAAGGTATCGGATGCCGAAGGAAGAAGTCCTGGAATTTCCCGGTGTGGTCACCGAGTTGCTCCCCAATGCGATGTTCCGCGTGAAGCTGGAGAACGATCACGAGATCATCGCCCATACCGCCGGACGCATGCGCAAGAACCGTATCCGCGTGCTGACCGGTGACAAGGTGCTGGTGGAGATGACCCCCTACGACCTGACAAAAGGTCGTATCACCTACCGCTTCAAATAGAACCTCGTGGAACCGGGTCAGCGGCCGGGCCGAAGGTGTGATGAGCGCGCTCAAGAAACTCGTCCTTGCCTCCGCTTCGCCCCGGCGTGTCGAACTCCTTCAGCAGGCGGGCATTGAGCCCGACCGTCTCATTCCGGCTGACATCGACGAAACGCCTCTCAAGGCCGAGCACCCCCGCTCCCTCGCCAAGAGGCTGGCGCACGCCAAGGCTGAAAAGGCGCTGCGGCGGCTTCGGGAAGATGGCGAGGCGGGTAATGCCTTCGTGCTTGCGGCCGACACGGTGGTGGCGGTGGGCAGGCGCATCCTGCCCAAGACCGAATATGCCGACGAGGCCTCCAACTGCCTGAGGCTGCTTTCAGGCCGTTCGCATCGGGTCTATACCGGCATCTGCCTCTTCACGCCCGCAGGCAAGCTGCGCCAGCGGCTGGTGGAGACGCGTGTGCGCTTCAAGAGGCTTTCCCGCGAGGAGCTGGAAAGCTATCTAGCAACGGGCGAATGGCGTGGCAAGGCCGGCGGCTACGCGATACAAGGCTTGGCCGGCACCTTCGTGGTCAAGCTGGTCGGTTCCTATTCCAACGTGGTCGGCCTGCCGCTCTATGAGACCGTGAGCCTATTGGCTGGTGACGGTTACGACGTCCGCGCCAACTGGAACCAGGGAGCCGAAGGCTGAGAAATGCCGGCAAACGCGGACAAGCCTGAAAAGATCGCGCCGCTGCGGCCGCGCCGCCCCTGCCCCGAATGCGGCAACCCCTCCGAGCGGGCCTATTTTCCGTTCTGCTCGGAACGGTGCAAGAATATTGATCTCAACCGGTGGCTTTCCGGCAGCTATGTCCTTCCGGGCCGGCCGGTCGATGAGGACGACGAGTCGCCCTCGAGCTGAGCGCCTTCGCTGCCGGTATCCCGCAGCTTCTCATGTCACAAAGGTCCATTAAGGCAGGATTCGCTTGGGGCCTTCACCCGGCTCCCGGAGATCATTCCATTTTATCATGAGGTTTTTGCTATGCGTTCAATACTGGTCACCATCGTTCTCATTCTTGCGCTGCTGATCCTTGCCCTCTGCACTGCAGTTGAAGAAGACACTTCCGAAGCCGGAAACCAGGTTCATGAGGACGCTGCCAACACTGCTGAGCTCATCAGCAACTGAAGCGTCCGCGCACTGCAATGATACGGGCCGGCTTGTGACTCCGGCGTCCACTTTCGATATAAAACAAAAAAGGCCCGGCTCGGGAGGAGCCGGGCAATGTGCAGGCTGCCGGGGGGAACCGGCATGATGGGAGTGTTGCCTGCATGGGAGAAGGTGCCTTCAGGGCAGGCGCCGGACTGTCATGGTGAGCCTGTCTCTGGCGCGCCGCCTCTGCTCGAGCTGCTGCGTAGGGTCTTCGGGAAACTGGGCGCGCCGGGCAATGGTTATGTCCTCGCGCGTCAATCCGATGTCGAAAAGCTCCCAGTCCGACAGCTCCTCCAGCCGCCGCAGCGACCGTCGGCTGTTCCACAGGCGCAATGCCTCGGCCGCCAGGCGCACAAGGCGCAGCACGCTCGCAGCGGCAGGGATCGGCAGTGCGGTCTGTCCTGTACGCATGGGTCCATCCTCCTTAGTGTCCGGTGCCTTCGCTCCTCCGCCGGAGCGGAGAAGCCATGCGGGCGGGCGCGCGTGGCAAAGCCTGCACGCGGCTGATGACGCCCCATCCGCTTTTCGGAGACGCCTGCTTTCTCTCATAATCGTATTGATTAGTCGAACGAATGTTTTTAATCTTAAGCATCAATGTACGTGATGGAAGGCCGCGATGCCTGCACCGCTTGACCTTGACCAGCTCGCAACCTTCGTCGCCATTGCCGACACGGGCAGCTTCACGCGCGCGGCGGACGAGGTGCATCGCACTCAGTCGGCCGTCTCCATGCAAATGCGCCGGCTAGAGGAACGCATAGGCAAGCCGCTCTTCGAGAAGGACGGCCGTAGCAACCGGCTGACGGAGGACGGCGAGCGGCTTCTTCTTTATGCGCGGCGCCTTTTGAGGCTCAACCGCGAGACGCTCGCCGCCTTCGATGACAAGAGCCTCGAAGGCAGCGTGCGGATTGGCATGCCGGACGACTATGCGGAGCGCTTCCTGCCGGAGATCATGGCCCGGTTTTCGCGCTCGAATCCGCGTGTGGAGCTTTCGGTTCTATGCGAGCCGACTAGCAACCTGATCCATCACATCCGGCAAGGCAATCTCGACCTTGCCTTGGTCACCGACCAGGAGCAGTCGGAGGTCGTGCGGCGCGAGCCGCTGTTGTGGGTGAGCTCAGCCAATCATTCGACGCACGAGCGCGAGATCCTGCCCATGGCGTTCGGCCGGCCCACCTGCAACTGGCGACGGATCGCCTGTGAAGCGCTCAACGAAATGAATCGCGAGTACCGCATTCTTTTCACGAGCTTCTCGGCGACGGTGATCTGCGCAGCCGTGCTTTCGGGCGTAGCGATCTCAGTTCTTCCCGAATGCGCGCTTCGGCCCGGCATGCGGGTTCTGGGTGAACGCGACGGCTTCCCTCCCCTGCCCGATTGCCGGATTGGCCTGATGCGCGGACGCACCAGCCAGACGGAGGTGGTCGAGGCGCTGGCCCGCCACGTAGCCGAAAGCCTCGACAACATATCGGTGCCTTTAGCCGGCGGAGAGGCCGAAAGTTTCGATTTTGCCGCCGTGACACCGCATCGGCTGCGCCGCGGCAAGAGGCTGAGGCCAAGCCAGGTGCTGCCCGGCTGGTAGGAAGCAGCGTCTGCGATACACACGAAGAGGCCGCGGATGCCGCCGTCCACGGCAACCGGGTTGACCACCGCGTGCCCGGAAGGCTCAATCGCCCAATGGATAATATCGGCAACGACGATTCGCTAAGCAATGTCGCCGAATATTCGGTGAGCGAGATTTCGCTTGCGCTGAAGCGCACGGTGGAGGATGCCTTCGGCCATGTGCGGGTGCGGGGCGAGATTTCGGGCTATCGCGGCCCGCATGCCTCCGGCCATTGCTACTTCGCGCTGAAGGACGAACGGGCGCGCATTGAGGCGGTGATCTGGCGAAGCGCGTTCTCCCGGCTGAAATTTCCGCCGCAGGAGGGGCTGGAGGTGGTCGCCACGGGGCGCCTGACCACCTATCCGGGCTCCTCGAAGTACCAGATCGTGATCGAAAGCCTCGAGCCGGCGGGCGCCGGGGCGCTGATGGCCCTCTTGGAGGAACGCAAGAGGAAGCTTGCCGCCGAAGGCCTGTTCGTGGAGGAGCGCAAGAAGCCGCTGCCCTTCATGCCGCGCGTCATTGGCGTCGTGACATCGCCCACGGGCGCCGTCATCCGGGACATTATCCACCGCATTACGGACCGCTTTCCGGTTCATGTGCTCGTCTGGCCCGTACGCGTTCAGGGCGAGACGACCGGCGAGGAGGTGGCCGCCGCCGTTTCCGGCTTCAACGCCCTTCCGGCCGATGGCCCGATCGCGCGGCCGGATGTGCTGATCGTCGCGCGCGGCGGCGGCAGCTTGGAGGATCTGTGGGGCTTCAACGATGAGGCGGTGGTGCGCGCTGTTGCGGCCTCCACCATTCCCGTCATCTCCGCCGTGGGCCATGAGACGGACTGGACGCTGATCGACCTTGCGGCCGACCGACGCGCCCCCACACCCACAGGGGCGGCCGAAATGGCGGTTCCAGTCAAGGCGGATCTGGAAGCGGGCCTTGCGCGACTTTCTGCACGGCTCAAGGCGGCGATCTCCAGAGATCTCGAACGGCGGCGGCAGCATGCGCGCACGCTCTCCCGTGCAATTCCCTCGGCCGATCAGCTTCTTGCGCTTCCCCGCCGGCGTTTTGACGAGGCGGCAGCGCGGCTGTCGCGAGCGCTGCAGATGGCAACCCACGCCAAGCGGTTGCGACTGGACGGGCTCAGAATTTCCATCACCACTCTCGACCGGCGCCTTGCCGAAGCGCGACGGCAGCTCACTCAGTGCGGTGAACGGTTGCCGCTAGTTTATCGCGGTCTTCTCCGCAACCGCCGCGCCCGGTTGGACCGTGACGCCGCGCGCGTAAGCCCGCGCGCGGCGCAGGAGCGCATCCGTCTTCACCGCCGCCGGCTCGAGGAAGCGCGCATCCGCGCGGACCGGGCGGTCAGGCAGCGGCTCGAGGCCGCCCGCGCCGCGAGCGAACAGACCATGCGGTTCGTCAAATTACTTTCCTATGAGGGCGTTCTCGAGCGCGGCTTCGCGCTCGTAAGGGACACGGAGGGCACACCGCTCAAGCGGGCCCGTGAAGTGCGGCCGGGACAGGCGCTGCGTCTGCAATTCGCCGACGGCAGCGCGAACGCAATCGCATCGGGGAAGCCAGCCGGAACGGCCAGCGAGCGCAAACCCTCCAAAGCCCCGCAGGAGCCGGGAAAACAGGGCTCGTTGTTTTAAAATTATTGATTTTGCGCAATCCCAAACGGAAGCGCAGCATCCACTTTTCTTTGAAATTGCGTCTAGGACTCGGCTGCGCTGTGACGGCCTCGGCACGGGTATGGCTTCCACATTCAAGCCACATTATCCCGGAATAGGGGCATATCATTGTTTATCTGGTTTATGAACGAACTTTGGGGCGCTTATGACTAACCCCCAGTCCGCGCGCACATTTAGCTGCTGCTTTCAAGGGTGCGACCTTCAAGCCAGTTAACCGTTTGCCACTGATATGCTACCATAATCGCAGGATAGATGGTAAACGGGAATATGAATGGTTATGTTATCGCATGTGTTTGAAAGCGCGGGCTTGCCAAAGGCGCGCTCGCAGTGGCGGCAGGTGCTATTGCTGAAAGGTCGTTAGCGCGAGGCCGTGCATGACTTCGGCGGGCCGTGGCGCCAAAACGGGCCAAAGAGCGGGCCGGGCAAAAAGTAGCACGACAGTGCTTATATTGTACTGACTTAAATACCTTATTGTAAATAACTTTAGGATATCTGCGATGCGTAACATTAGTATCAGAAAAATGAGGGTTTTTGTCTACGCCGTTGAGGAAGGAAGCTTCACCGAAGGTGCAAGACGCTCGAATATTTCCCAGCCAGCGGCCGTCAGCATAATCGGCGAAATCGAGGAGACGGTGGGCGAGCCCCTTTTCGAGCGGTCCGGCAAGACCCGCCGCGCTACGCTCACGCCGCGCGGCGAGGAAGTTTATCAGACTTTCATACGCACTCTTGGCGTTTACGACTGCGCCTTGGAAACGATAAGCGCAAACAAGCGCCAGCGCCGCGTGCACAAAATCCTGATCCAGAGCCCCTATGTCGCCTCGGTATCGGCGATCTGGCTGCGCGAGATGATCGCCCAGGAAACTGACGCCCAGCTTTCCATCCGCTCGGCGGGATGGCGCGAAATCGCCGCCGCGATTGAAAGCAGAGAGGATTGCATAGCCCTGATCGACGGAGACATCCGGCAGAAGAACAGCGAATATATTTCCATCGGTAGCGTTGAGCTTGTGTTCGTCATACCGGAAACGCACGAGTTCTTCGACATGAATGCCGAGGACATCAGCTGGGAGGATGTGCCGGCCGATACGGTGATCTATTCCGATATCTGCCCGGCCGCGCTGGAGCGCACCTATGAAAACCTCCGAATGGCGCGGAATGGCGCGGCTGCATTCACCGAGGTCAATTGTCCGGCCATCTTGAAGAATTTCTGTCAGAAGGCGGGCGTCCCCGCCATCGCGCCGAAGAACATTCTCGATGTCTTTGGAGATGAAATCAGGCTGCGCTGCCTGCCCTTCGCCTATTCAAAACCGCTGATACCGCTCGGCCTCTCGATTTCCCACGGGAACCATATGCGCAGGAAGATCGTCGGCAGAAATATTGAACACGTCTTTGACAATCGCTTTTACATCTAGGTGATAGCATCATTTCATATTAGAGGGATCGATGAGTATGAGCGTGACTGACGATACGCCTCGCACAATCGATAATGAATTCGGAAAATTTCCGCGCTACATGACCCTGGTGCCTGACGTCTTCGCCTTCTCATTTGAGGAGGCCATGCAGGTGATCCGCCGCTTCAAGAACAATGCGGATCTGACCCAGGCGTTTATGACTCTATTGCAGACTATTGCCCAGGCGGATATGCCCCAGGAGCAGAAGGACGAGCTCATGCAGCTGATTGCAGAAGAGCAGGAAGTGATCTCGTATGCGGTGATCTCCCGCACTTGCGTCGTGCCCATCTGAACGGGAAGCAACTGCCTCGGCGGCGTGCCCCGGCTCGAGGAGCCTTACAGCAGCGGCAGAGTATTTCGGATTTGAATTTTATTATCCTTTCTGGATGGCGCTACTCGATGTCCGTTGAAAACAACGTATTCACGGATAAACATGATGCCAGGAACGGACAACGCCATTCCCTTGCAAACGCTGAGCCGCCCGCCGGCCACGCCCCCGCTGCCGGCAGGTGTGAGGGTCAAAAACGGAGCCAGACGCTCCGCCAGCCTGCCCGCTCAGCCTTCCCGCCGAGGCCACGTCGCCCGAAGTGCAAGCTTCTACCTGCCGCACGAAGCCTCCGGCAACCATAAAGAGATGCTTTCTCGCGCCGGAAACGCGTTTTCGGCGGATCAGGCGAACGCTTTTCTCAGGAAAGCAGGGCTCGGCATGGCTCTGCGCGGAGACAGGTTGGCCATCACGCGGCATCGTGATCTGGAAGCGGCGGAAGCGCAGCGCCCGCCGTCCATCGGGGACCTGGCGCATGTCTGCAAGGCTTTGATGCTGGCGGAGGACACGCCGGCGAAGCTGGAAGTGGCGAAAGCCCTTCTTCCGGTGATCAGCAGGCAGCTTCTGGAACAGATCGAAGCCGACACGACGGCCGGAAACCTCCGGGACAAGGCCGTGGCGCTCGCCAAACGCTACTGCACGATCCTTGGCGGCAGGGATCTCGCCATCGATGACACGATCGCCACGATCAACGCCTATTTCTTCGACAGAATAGGCGAGGATAAGGCGCTGAACGGCGCCAACATCGCCGCGGCCGCGCTGACGGCGACCTTCATGCTCGTACCCACCGTCGGCAAAAACCTGCCCGCTCTGGTGGCGGCCCTGCGGGAGGGGCGCTATCGGGATGCCGTCATGCCCGCGCTTTCGATCTGTGCCATCGCCGGCATGACGCTCAATCCCACAATGGCCGCGCTCGGCGTCGAGCGCGCCTCGGCCATCGCCGCGGCCACCGGGAACACACTGATGATGTGCAACCTGCCGGAAATCGCGCATCATGCGCGCGAATGGGCAAGCCTCAGGCGGGCACTGCCAGACCCCGAAACACGCCCTTTCGCCGCCTTTGCCCGCTCCCACGGTCTCGTGGACAAAGGGCTGCATACGGCGCTCGACTTTCTGCATGAGTTCGCCGCGCAAGCAGGCTTTCTCGCGCTCAACCTCAAGAATGCCATTGGCGGCAGCGACTCGCCGCGAAACCCCGCCGTCTTTCCGCTGCTGTCCGTTCTGCTCGGTTCCTTTGCGCTCGACACGGCCAGAGGCGAACAGCCATTCACCGAGTTCAGGCCGGACCGCGAATCGCTCGCATCGGATGTGACGGTGCAAGATGGTGCGTGGGTCCGGCAGCATGCCGCCCGCCTGCTTCTTCAGCAAAAGATATCCGGCTCATACCGTCCCGCGGACTACAACGCCTTCATGCGCCCGCTGATCGAGACCTCGTCGGCCAAGGCGCATATCGCTCGCCAGCTCGGCGGCAACACCCTCTCCGATGCCCAGGAGAAGGCGTTCCTGAAAGGGCTGCTCTGCCAATTCTGCGCAGATGAGGACGCGCGGGATGCCGTCCGCGTGGCCATTGAGAGGATTTACAGGTTCGACCGGTTCGACCCGGCAGCAAATGCGGGCGGTGACCCCGCTCTCTGCGAGATCCTGCGTTTCGTGCAGGCAGAACGGAATAAGGACAAGGCCTTTCTGCGCGATGGGCGCGGGCTGGCCCATGCCGATCATGTCTATCGGAATGTGATTGCCCACGCCATCAAATGCGCGCTCTTCGAGGAACTCGGACAGACGGCCACGGGCAGTGGGCATGATTAGAGCCGAGCGAACTCGCGGCAGGCAATGCCACCGGAAGCGATGGCAGCTTCTCCGGCGAAATAGAGCCTAAGGCAGCATCATCAGGGCGCATGCCGAAGCTATATACGCAGGGCGCCGGCCAATTTGGCCGTCGCCACCGAATAGCGGCGGCTTATGTGCCGCGTCACAATCCAATACGCATTGAGGATGTATACGCAAAGGCTGCGGGACGGCCACCAAGGCGTTCTTTCCCGCCCGCAGCCGCGCAAGGCAGGCTTAGTTTATGTAATTTCGTGGAATGCCTACGCGGCCGCGGCCCGGCCGAGTGTGTCGGCTGTTTCCCGCATCAGACGCAGCCGGTCCTGCTGCTCGTCGATGATCTGCTTCTGCGCGTTTTCAACCAGGGCGCGGACATGCTCCCGCATCATATTCAACAGCTGCTGCACATGCTGCTGTTGCGCCCGCATCATGTCAAACGTCGCGTTCTGCCACGCGCGCTCGTCTTCGCTCCAGTGGCTGCCCTCCGCGTCTCCGCCCGGCCAGGACCATTCGTCGTCATCAGGCTCCTCTCCGGCTGGAAACCCCCCGTTTTCGCGTGGTTCGGCCGGAATGCATTGTCCCGGGGGTCGCACGCAGACGGCCCGGCACTCGGTGGCATGACCGTTCTCACGGGCCTGGTTGCCAACCGGACCGGCAGCCGCTCTGCGCGCATTTTCCGCAGCCTCGCCATATACCGTACTGAGGAAGCTCAGCGGCGGGCTGGCCTGCGTCCGGCGCCCTAGATCCGACTCCGAGAGCGACCTTCTGATCGCACCGGCTGAGGCCAGTGGGCAAACGGGCGCAGACGCGGGGCTCGATACTGCGCGTTCCCGCAGCGGCTCGGACGAAATCTGCATGCCTTCTCCGTGAAACCTGTCCGGCGATTGCAGTGCTCAGCCAAGATTGCGCTGCATGGAGGAAATCAGGCTGAACTTGTCCGCCAGCTTGTTCAGAAGACGCTTGGCCTGAGCATTGGCGATGGCCCGGTCTGCCGAAAGCGCCATTGCCCTTATCCGCTCGTTTATCAATTCTTTCGTGAGCGAACGACTCTTCAATGTGCTGCCGACCAGCTGCGCCCGCGACTGCTCCATGGCCTGCTGAACAAATTGCTGGATCTGAACCGCGCCGGGTTTGCCGGAGGCTGATTTGGTTTAGTTACGCGGCCATGGCTTCAGTTTCCAGAGCCGCGTAGA
>NZ_JAODNV010000009.1 GCF_025398195.1 Chelativorans petroleitrophicus
TACGCTATGCTCGAAGAGCCGGCCATGGCAGCGTGACTCAAACCAAAATGCCTCCGGCAATCCCGGCGCGGTTCAGCGGCATCCAGCCGCGCCAATTCCCATGCATTTTCAATTGGCCTCTTGTGTACGCTTCGTGACCGATCCCACAAAAAGTCTGCTTGAGATTTCGAACCTCACGGTGACCTTTGGTGCAGGGACCGGCGAGGAAACGACTGTCGTTGACGACGTGAATTTCTCCGTTCGCCCGGGACAGACCCTTGGGATTGTGGGGGAGTCCGGAAGCGGCAAGAGTGTTACCTCGCTCGCAGTTATGGGTCTTCTGCCCAAGAGAACGACCCGGATTCAGGGGTCTGTCCGTTTCGGGGGCACGGAACTGCTTGAGCAGAGCGAGGCGGCTTTGCGCGATCTCCGCGGCAACCGCATGGCCATGATTTTTCAGGAGCCGATGACCTCACTGAATCCGGCCTATACGATCGGCCGGCAGATTTCCGAATCGCTCATCCGCCATAAGAGTCTGAGCAAGGCCGCAGCCAGGGCACGCGCCATTGAGCTTCTCGAATTGGTCCGCATCCCATCCCCCGAGCGCCGCTATGATGACTATCCGCACAAGCTCTCAGGTGGCATGCGCCAGCGCGCTATGATCGCGATCGCCCTGGCCTGTGAGCCTCAGCTTCTGATCGCAGACGAACCCACTACGGCGCTCGATGTGACCGTCCAGGCGCAGATTCTCTATCTGATGGGGAGGCTGCGTGAGAAGACCGGTGCGGCAATCGTCCTCATCACGCACGATCTGGGCGTCGTGGCCCAGGTTTGTGACGAGGTTGTCGTAATGTATGCTGGACAGGTGGTCGAGCAGGCGCCCGTCCGCGAGCTTTTCGCCTTCCCCCAGCATCCGTATACCGTAGGCCTCCTGGGCTCGCTTCCGAAGTTCGGCGAGCGCAAGACACGCCTTCCTGTTATCCAGGGCTCAATGCCCAACCCGCGCAACCGCCAACGCGGGTGCCGCTTTGCGGATCGCTGTCCGTTCCGCCAATCAAGGTGCGACGAGGATCAGCCCATCTTCCGTCTGTCCGACACGCGTACCACCCGGTGCTGGCGCGCCCCGCTCGAGGATCTCGCCTCATGACACCGCTTTTGAAGGTTGACCATCTCTCGAAGGAATTTGTGGTCGAGCGCACCGTGTTTGGCCGCCCGGTCAAAACGGTTCGAGCGGTGGACGACGTCTCGCTGGAGATCGGCAAGGGTGAGACCTTGGCGCTGGTCGGAGAATCCGGCTGCGGGAAATCGACTTTGGGGCGGCTGATCATGCGCCTGGTTGATCCGAGCTCGGGTACGATAACACTGACAGGACAAGACATCACGTCTCTCAGCGACCGGTCGCTCAAGCCTGTGCGCCGGCGCGTGCAGCTCATCTTCCAGGATCCGTTTGCCTCGCTCAATCCGCGTATGACAGTGGGCCAGATGGTTGCCGAGCCTTTGATGCTGCACGACATTGTGCCGGCCGCAAAGCGCACGGAACGGGTAAAGGAACTACTCCAAGCCGTCGGGCTGTCGGCTCAGCATATCAACCGTTACCCTCATGAATTCTCTGGTGGCCAACGCCAGCGCATCGTGATTGCGCGTGCGCTTGCAGCCGAACCGGAGCTGATCGTCTGCGACGAGCCGGTCTCCGCGCTCGACGTCTCGATCCGTTCCCAGGTTCTCAACCT
The DNA here is from genome assembly GCF_025398195.1 of Chelativorans petroleitrophicus. Taxonomy (GTDB): domain Bacteria; phylum Pseudomonadota; class Alphaproteobacteria; order Rhizobiales; family Rhizobiaceae; genus Chelativorans; species Chelativorans petroleitrophicus. Next base: position 1,710 of record NZ_JAODNV010000009.1, read on the forward strand.
GCTTGCCGACCTCCAGAAGCAGTTCGGGTTTTCTTACCTCTTCATTTCCCACGATCTGTCGGTGGTCCGGCATATCGCGGATCGTGTGGCGGTGATGTATCTCGGGCGGATTGTCGAGATCGGCGCGACGGAAGACGTGTTTGGCGATCCGCGCCACCCCTACACCCGCGCATTGATTGCCTCGATTCCGGTGCCGAATCCCGGCTGGCGCGAAACGACTCGGCCTCTCGAAGGCGATCTGCCCAGCCCGATCAATCCTCCATCGGGGTGCCATTTCCACACGCGGTGCCCTTATGCGCAGCCGATCTGTACAACCGAGCGCCCGGCGCTGGTCTCGAGCCAGGGGCACCATCCGGCTGCCTGCCACTTTCAGAACGAGCTGCCCGCCGCCGATGATCTGATGCCTGTCGAGGCAGTTGATCCGCGCCTTTCCCGTCTTTTTGGAGCCTTCCAGGCCCTGAGCACCAAGGAGCCGGCAGCATGATCCGTATGATCGGTAAGCGGCTTTCGGAGGTCATACCGACCCTGCTCATCCTCTCGGTGATCATCTTCGTGCTCCAACGCCTTTTGCCGGGCGATCCGGCCCTGGCGCTGGCCGGCGAAGACGCCGACAGGGAACTCATCGAGCAGATCAGACAGCAATACGGTCTCAACCAGCCTTTGCCCGTCCAATATTTCAAGTGGTCTGGCGGCATTTTGTACGGCGACCTTGGCCAGTCGATGCGCATGAACCGGCCGGTGCTCGATCTGATCCTCGCCCGCCTTCCGGTCACGCTCCAGCTTGCAGTATTTTCGATGATCATTGCGCTGGCGGTCGGCATTACGGCGGGCATCATCGCTGCCGTCCGCAAGCAGAGCGCCTGGGATTACGGGGCCAATCTGGTGGCTCTGGCCGGCATTTCGGTGCCCAATTTCTGGCTGGGCATCATGATGATCCTGGTCTTTTCGGTGATGCTCAACTGGCTGCCAGCGTCGGGTTATGTCAGCCCGCTGATCGATCCGCTGCGTTCGCTGCAAAGCCTGCTCATGCCTTCGATCGTGCTCGGCACGGCCATTGCCGGGGTCATAATGCGTCACACGCGGTCAGCCATGCTCCAGGCGCTCGAAAGCGACTACGTGCGTACCGCGCGCGCGAAGGGGCTTGCCGAATGGGTGGTGGTGGTCCGCCACGCAATGCGCAATGCGCTAACCCCGGTGATCACCCTTGGCGCACTCGAATTCGGCAATCTGCTGGGCGGCGCTGTGCTTACCGAACAGATCTTCAACATCCCCGGCTTTGGCAAGCTCATCGTCGATGCGGTGTATAACCGCGATTACGCGGTGGTACAGGGCGTCGTGCTGGTAACGGCGCTTATCTACGTGCTCATGAGCCTTTTGGCCGACATCGGCTATATGCTCGCCAATCCTCGGCTGAGGAACTGACGATGAGCGTGAGCGCAGAAGATCATATCAGCCGAGGAGAAAGCCAGCTGGCTCAGTTCGCGAAGCGGCTGGTCCGGCACAAAGGTGCCGTCGTCGGACTGTGCTTTATTGTTCTGGTCGTGCTGGCGGCAGTTTTCGCCCCCCTCATTACCCCATTCGACCCTGCTGCCCAGGACTACACGGCTATCAGGCAGAGCCCGAACGCAATTCACTGGTTCGGCACCGACGAGCTAGGGCGCGACATGTTCTCGCGCATCATCTATGGCGCCCGCGCCTCGCTGCTGGTCGGAGCCGTTTCGATTGCCATTGCTATCGCTATCGGTGTGCCCCTCGGCCTGGCGGCAGGCTATGTAGGCGGATGGGTGGATATGGGAATTAGCCGCGTTGCCGACGCCATGCTGGCCATACCGTTCCTGATCCTCGCCATTTCCCTGGCGGCCTTTCTGGGGCCGAGCCTGACCAATTCGATGATAGCGATCGGGGTGACCGCTGCTCCACTCTTTGTGCGCCTTACGCGAGGGCAGGTCATCAACGTCAAATCCGAGGATTACGTGGAGGCAGCGCGTTCGCTAGGCAACTCTCACGCCCGCGTGGCCTTCCGCCATATTCTGCCGAATGTGCTGCCGGCGCTGATCGTCCAGATGACCCTGACGATCGCGACCGCAATCATCTCGGAAGCCAGCCTGTCCTTCCTCGGGCTTGGTCAGCAGCCGCCGGCCGCTTCCTGGGGTTCGATCCTCAATACCGCGCAGCGGTCGCTTACGACCGCACCCTGGATCGCCGCTTGGCCGGGCATGATGATCTTTCTCACCGTCTTGAGTTTCAACCTTCTTGGCGACGGCCTGCGGGACGCCTTCGATCCGCGCAGCCGTTGAGTCTCCTTAGTCCGGAAAGGTGCAGATCATGCGTGTTGTTATTGTTGGCGCAGGCATTCTCGGCTCGAGCGTCGCCTATCATCTCAGTCTCAATAGGGACGTCGCGATTACCGTCATCGACGAGGCCCATCAGGGCAAGGCTACGCTGGCGGGCGCGGGCATCGTCTGCCCGTGCGCAAGCAAGGTAACCGATCCGGATTTCTATCGTTTCTATGCTGCTGGTGGCGCCTACTACCGGCCGCTCGTTTCGGCACTCAAGGAGAAGGGAGAAACAGAATTCGGATACCGACAGGTAGGCGCACTGGTTCTTGCCGATACGGACGAGCAGCTTCAGGAGATAGAGGCCCGGGTCCTTCCGCGCGTGGCAAATGTCCCTGAAGCCGGCGAAGTCCGGCGCGTCGGCGCGGCGGAAATCAAGGCGATGTTTCCGCCCCTGCGCGACGGACTTTCGGCACTCTACATCCCTGGCGGCGCCCGTGTGGAGGCCCGCGGCCTTGCAGGCGCCATGATGCGAGCGGCGCAGGCCAATGGCGCCCAGCTGCACCAGGGTCATGCCAATATCACCGCCGAAGGCAGCAGGGCCATCGTAAAGCTTGACGGGAAGGTTATCGACGCCGACCTCGTCGTCGTGACTGCAGGGGCATGGGTTAATCAAACTTTGACAAACATCGGCGCCTCGATCGGCGTTGTACCGCAGCGAGGGCAGATTGTTCATCTTCGCGTCAAGGAGGAGACAATCGATTGGCCGGTGCTGCTGCCCCAAGGCTCCCACTATATGCTGGCGTTCGACGACAACAGGGTGGTCGTGGGCGCAACCCGCGAAAACGGAGTAGGCTTCGATTGCCGTTTGACAGCCGGCGGCCAGGCCGAAGTTCTCAATTTCGGGCTTGCGCTAGCGCCGGGGCTGGCGGATGCCACCCATATCGAGACGCGCGTCGGTATTCGTCCAATGGCTGAAAGTGTTAAGCCATTGATCGGTCACCTGTCGGGTTTTGAGAACATCCTGATTGGAAATGGCCTAGGGGCGGGCGGTCTGACCATGGGGCCCTTGGCGGGCAAGCTCTTGAGCCAGGTTGCGCTTGGGCAGACGCCCGATCTCGATCTGACACCCTACGCCGTGAGGTCGCTATGACCAGGTCTTCTGTTTCCCCTTACAGAGCTCGGATGATCGGCACGCGGCACATGGCAGCCGCTGGCCACTACCTGGCAGCCCAAGTGGCGCTGCAGGTGTTGGAAGCGGGCGGCAACGCGGTGGACGCCGGCGTGGCCGGTGGAATAACGCTCGGCGTCGTGCAAAGTGAATATGTGTGCTTTGGCGGTGTCGCGCCCTTGATGATCTACTGGGCGGAGACCGACGAAGTCATTTCGATCAGCGGGTTGGGAACCTGGCCCGCTCTCACCGATGTCGATCTGTTTCGTCGGAAATACGGCGGCGCTATGCCGCCCGGCCTGTTGCGCACCATCGTGCCAGCAGCACCTGACAGCTGGATCACCGCACTCGAGCTCTACGGAACGTTTTCCTTCGGTCAATGCGCCGCCGAAGCCGTACGTTTCGCGCGCGAAGGTTTTCCTGTGACGGCGCTCATGGCCGATATCATAGCGGATCATGCGGATGATTATCGCCGCTGGCCGCAGAATGCGGCGATCTATCTGCCTGGCGGCCAGCCGCCGAAGGCGGGAGACATTCTGGTCCAGACCGATTTGGCCAACACCATTTCCTACATGATCGATGAGGAAGCAGCCGCTGCGCGCAAGGGAGGTCGCGAGGCTGGCCTCCAGGCGGCTCGGGATGCGTTCTACAAAGGTGACATCGCCAAGACTATAGTCGAGTATCATCGCGCCAATGGCGGCTGGATGCGGGAGAACGATCTGGCCAACTTTCGCGTGGAGGTGGAGCGGCCCAAATCTGTCAGTTTCGAAGGCGCCGACATCTTTGTTTGCGGACCATGGTGCCAGGGGCCGGTCCTGGGGCAGACCCTTGCCATGCTCGACGGCATTGACCTCAAGGCTCTTGGCCACAACAGCGTCGACTATATCCACCGACTGGTCGAAACGCTCAAGCTGGCCTACGGGGACCGACACGAACTCTATGGCGATCCCAACTTTGTTGATGTCCCTCTCGATACGCTGCTGAGCTCATCCTACGCGCAGAAACGTCGAGCCTTGATCGATCCGGACAAAGCCTTTCCCGGGATGCCCGAGGCGGGCCTGCCGTCGAACTGGGGCCGCAATCCTGACGCGGACCCGCGCAACGGCCGGCGCGATCCGGGGGAGCTCGACACATCCTACGTTTGCGTGGTCGACAAGAACAACAACGCCTTTTCCGCAACCCCGAGCGATGGCTCAATCGGCGCTCCCGTCATTCCGGGATTAGGCTTCGTACCTTCCGCGCGCGGCGTACAGTCGTTCACGCACCCGGACGCGCCGGCCGTGGCGGGGCCGGGCCGCCGGCCTCGCCTGACCCCCTCGCCGGCCTTTGCCCGGAAGAAAGGCGAATGGATCATGCCTTTCGGCTCGCCCGGAAACGACGTGCAGCCGCAAGCCATGCTACAAGTCTATCTCAACCGCCATGTCTTCGGCATGAGCATGCAGGAGGCAGTGGACGCGCCCCGGTTTGCGACCTTCTCCTACCCGCGATCTTCCATCCCGCATTCCTACGATCCGGGTTTGCTCAAGCTCGAAGCGCGCATCGATCCGGCAGTGGCGGAGGAACTCAGAGCCAAAGGGCACAACGTACAGCTCTGGCCCGAATGGGAGTTTGCGGCCGGCGGGGTGTGCTCGATCCACAAGGATTTTAATACCAGGACGCTCGAAGGCGGCTCGGATTCGCGCCGCCCGACGGCCGTAGCAGGATGGTAGAATGACCAAACAATTCTCATACGCCATGCCCTATGGTGCCCCTCGACGGCCAGTCCTGGCGCGCAACATGGTGGCGACTTCCCAGCCGCTGGCGGCCCAGGCCGGGCTTTCCATGCTCGCCAGAGGCGGCAATGCCGTCGATGCTGCACTGGCGGCAGCGGCCACTCTCACGGTGGTGGAGCCCACCGGCAACGGGTTGGGAAGCGACGCTTTCGCCATCGTCTGGGACGGAAAGACCCTGCATGGGCTCAACGCATCCGGACGCTCGCCGGCAGCGTGGACGCCAGAGCGGTTTGCAGGCCGCGACCGGATGCCGGCCCGGGGATGGGAAAGCGTCACAGTTCCGGGAGCGGTTTCGGCCTGGGCCGATCTTTCGGAAAAGTTTGGTGCGCTTGAGTTCGCAACTCTGCTCGAGCCGGCCATCAACTATGCCCGGGACGGTTTCGCAGTCTCCCCTACGATTGCCGAACTGTGGGAGAAGGGGGGCGCGCTGCTTGCTGATCAACCCGGCTTTGCAGAAACCTTCCTCCCCAACGGCCGGGCGCCGCGTGCAGGGGAAACGTTCCGCAATCCGGCGCTCGCGGACTCACTGCTCGCAATTGCGGAGAGCAAGGGCGAAGCCTTCTACAGGGGTGAACTCGCAGCGCGCATCGCCGATTTTGCTGCGCTCCACGGCGCAGCGTTGACGCGGGAGGACCTGGCCGCGCATCGCAATGACTGGTGCGGGACGATCTCCATGGATTATGCGGGCGTCCAGCTTCACGAGATTCCACCCAACGGCCAAGGCATCGTGGCATTGATTGCGCTTGGCATTCTCGAGCACCTGCCGCTCTCGGCGTTCGGGCCTGACAGTGCGCAATCCCTGCATTACCAGATCGAGGCGATTAAGCTCGCCATGGCCGATGTCGAGCGATATGTGTCAGACCCGGCCTATATGGACGTGCCGGTCGAGGCGCTGCTGGATAAGGATTATCTCAAGAGACGCGCCCAATTCATCGAAGCAGGCCGTGCCCAAATCTTTGGGGCTGGTGCGCCTCTTGCGGGCGGAACCGTCTACATAACCGCTGCCGATGCCAGCGGGATGATGGTCTCTTACATTCAGTCCAATTATTCAGGCTTCGGATCGGGGGTTGCTGTTCCGGGGACAGGCATTCATCTGCAGAACCGCGGTTCGGGATTCACTCTTGAAGAGGGTCATCCCAACCGTGTCGGGCCCCGCAAGCGCCCGTTTCACACGATCATCCCAGGCTTCCTGATGCGGGACGGAAAGCCTCTCATGAGCTTCGGCGTCATGGGTGGGCCGATGCAGGCGCAAGGCCATGTTCAAATGGTGCTGCGCACCCAGCTTTACGGGCAGAATCCCCAGGCAGCCAGCGATGCTCCGCGCTGGAGGTTCATATCCGGCCGGGACGTAGCAGTCGAATGGACCATGGATATTAGCACGGTAGCTGGGCTTGAAGCGCTCGGCCACAACGTCACCCGAGAAAGTCCCGATACAAGTTTCGCCTTCGGAGGTGCGCAGTTGATCCACCGCCTCGAGGACGGATATATCGGTGGCTCGGACCACCGCAAGGACGGCATGGCCGTGGGTTTCTGACCCTGCATTGCAGGAAGCTTCCGGGCAAACCGGTGCGCCCGCTGACGACCGGTTTGCCCCCCCGGCGGGAAGGTGAAGCCGGTCACAATCCGCGGCAATGCAGCATCGTTGCCCGATGCCCGGTCCGCTTCACCCCACATCCAGTCCCAGATCCAGGATGGGGGCGCTGTGCGTGATCCAGCCTACCGAAATCAGGTCTACGCCTGCGGCTGCGATCTGGGGCGCCGTGGCGGGCGTTATCCGGCCGGAAGCTTCCGTGATCGCGCGCCCGCTTACCTGCCGCACCGCCTCCGCGAGGGTTTCGGGGCTCATATTGTCGAGAAGGATCGCGTCGGCGCCAACTTCCAGCACCTCGTTGAGCTGCTCCAGCGTATCCACCTCGATCTCGATCTTCACGAGATGACCCACGCTGGCTCGCGCCCGCTCCAATGCTTGCTTCACGCCACCGGCTATGGCGATGTGGTTGTCCTTGATGAGAACGGCATCGTCGAGTCCGAAACGGTGGTTGGCTCCTCCGCCCGCGCGAACGGCATGCTTCTCAAGTAAGCGCAACCCCGGCGTGGTCTTGCGCGTGCAGACGATCCGGGCGTGCCCATGCGGCCGCACAGCGTCGACAAGCCTCGCCGTTGCCGTCGCGATGCCCGACATGCGGCAGATGAGGTTCAGCGCCACGCGCTCGGCCGCAAGAATGCTGCGGGCAGGGCCCTCCACCCGCAACACGGCCTGCCCGCGTTCAATGCGGCTGCCGTCCGGCCGCTCGACGTTGACTTTCACGGCAGGGTCGATCAGGGCGAAGGTCACAACCGCCGCGTCCACGCCTGCAACCACTCCAGGCTCCCGGGTCACGACGGCTCCCTTAAGCCTGGCATCCGCAGGGATGACGGCGTTGCTCGTGATATCGCCCGCCCGGCCCAAATCCTCCATCAGCGCCGCGCGCACGACCGGCTCCACCAGAAGGCGCGGCAGCGGGGGAAGCGTGTTTTCCGGATAGACGGTGGCCGTCATGCAACTCTCCTGGCGGGTTCCGTTTCGCTGCCGAGCTCGGCGGCGATACGCAGGGCTTTATCCAAGGTGATCGTGGTATGCCGTTCAGGCATCCGTTCGGGCTGATCGAGCCGCTGGTGAGCGCCCCGGCTTTCCTCCCTGCCGAACGCCGAAACTGCGATCATCAAACAAACTAGGGCGGCATCGCGCTCAATACCGGAAGCGGCTTCGTGGAGAAGCGTGCGCAGATGGCAGATCGCCTCCGTCAGTCCCGCCCCGTCCCGCAGCACGCCGACCTGCCGGTCCATGAGCGAGCGCAGTTCAGCGAGGCGCGGGAATGGCCGGTTGCCGGTGCCGTAGGAGCGCGGAGCGGCATCAGGCGCCACAGGCTCGATCGCCAATGGGCGCAAAGCCTCCCCCTTGATGTCCTCGGCAATCCAGGCGGCTGAGGCCAGCGCCTCCAGAAGCGAGTTGCTTGCCAGCCGGTTTGCGCCGTGCAGCCCGGTTGATGCGACCTCGCCGCAGGCCCACAGGCCTTCGAGCGAGCTGCGGCCCCGCTCGTCAACCTTGATCCCGCCCATGTGGTAGTGGGCGGCCGGGCGCACGGGGATAGGATCGCGAACCGGATCGAGCCCGGCTTTCTGACACAGAGCTGCCACACCGGGAAACCTACTGCCGATCCGCTCTCCCAGGGCCTGGCGCGTATCAAGAAACACGCGCTCGCCCGCGCTGATCTGCGCAAAGATCGCCCTTGCCACCACATCGCGCGGCGCAAGTTCCGCGCCCGGAACGTCCTGCATGAAGCGCTCGCCGCGGCTGTTGACGAGCCACGCCCCTTCGCCGCGCAGCGCCTCGGTTGCAAGCGGCATCGGATCGAGCCCGGCCAAAATAGCCGTCGGGTGGAACTGCACGAACTCGAGATCGCGCAGCACCGCTCCGGCGCGGGCAGCCATCGCCAGCCCCGCCCCAATCGCGCCCAGGGGATTGGTGGTATGTGCATAGAGCCCGCCAACCCCTCCTGTCGCCAGCACGACTGCGCGGCAGGGGATCAGGATGGGCTCGTCTTCGCCCTCGCCGCCGCGAACGGCGCAGAAAACGCCGGTCACCTGGCCATTCGCATCGAGCGCCAGATCGCTTGCCCGGTAGCCCTCGCGGATTTCGATCCACGGAGCGGCTCGGGCGGCGCGGATAAGAGCGTCCAGCACGGATTTGCCGGTTCTGTCACCCGCCGCGTGAACGATCCTTCGGCGCGAGTGGGCGGCTTCCAGACCCAGAAGCAGCTTGGCGCCGGAGGCGGTTCGGTCAAAGGACACGCCTTGATCAATCAGCCACTCGATGCAGGAGGGCGCCGCCGCCGCAATCCTTTCAGCAACAGCAGGGTCGCTGAGGCCGGCACCCGCATTCACCGTGTCGGCCGCATGAAGAGCGGGATTGTCATCGGGACCGATCGCCGCCGCGATGCCCCCTTGCGCCAAGGGCGTGGAAGCCTCCCGCCCCAGCGGAGAGGCTACAAGCAGAGTGACGGGCAATGGCGTCAGGCGCAGGGCCGTTGCAAGCCCTGCAATGCCACCACCCACGACTATGACGCGGTCCTGGACCGTGGCGTACTGTGGATGGGCTGTTCCCACGAGACGTGCCTCAGCCCACGGCGAGCATGCGCTCGACGGCAAGCCGCGCCTTCTCGGCCACGGCCGGATCGATGGTCACCTCATGCCGCCGCTGTTCGAGGGCCTGCCGGATCTTGGGCAAAGTAATGCGTTTCATGTGCGGGCAAAGATTGCAGGGCCGCACGAATTCGATTTCAGGGTAGAGCGCGGCCACATTGTCGCTCATCGAACATTCGGTGATCAGGGCGACCCGGGAGGGCCGCTTCTCGCCGACGAATTCAGCCATACGTGCGGTTGAACCGGCAAAATCGGCTTCCGCCACCACCTCCGGCGGCGCTTCCGGATGGGCCAGCACCACCACGTCCGGATAGCTCTCGCGCACATCGCGGATATCCTGGGGCGTGAAACGCTCATGCACCTCGCAATGGCCTTTCCAGGTGATGATCTCTATATCGGGCATCTGCGCGGCGGTGTTCTGCGCCAGGAACTCGTCCGGCAGCATGATCACCCGGTCAACGCCCAGCGAGGCGATCACCTTTTTCGCATTGCCCGATGTGCAGCAGATGTCCGACTCCGCTTTTACGGCGGCCGACGTGTTCACATAGGTGACGACCGGCACGCCCGGATGGCGCTTTCGCAATTCGCGCACATCCTCAGCGGTGATCGACTCGGCCAGCGAGCAGCCCGCCTCCATGTCCGGGATGAGTACGGTCTTTTCCGGATTGAGCAGCTTGGCGGTTTCCGCCATGAAGTGCACGCCTGCAAGCACGATCACATCAGCATTTGACTTCGCCGCCTCGCGGGCAAGTGCCAGGCTGTCGCCCACGATGTCGGCGACCGTGTGGAAGATCTCGGGCGTCTGATAATTGTGCGCCAGGATCACCGCGTTGCGCTCGCGTTTGAGCGCCAGGATGGCTTCGATATCGCTGGCGAATGAAGGCCATTCCATGGATGGAACATGATGCTGCACACGGGCGTAAAGATCGGGCAGCGGCAGGGACGCGGGCGGAGCAGCATTGGCCATGGCAGCCTCCTGTACTCATTATGAGCATTAGCAAATCATAGAAATGCTCGATTTGAGCATTTCTTGCACATGAGAAAACCGGCTGCATAGCCGGTACGAAATTATGCTAAACGCGAGTATAAGTCTTCGTCAACCCGGAATTTTCAGGGCGCGACGCATCACCTCAGGCGCGGCAGGCGCACGCCGGGCGCCGGCCGTTCCAGCAGCACCTCGCGCCGGAAACGCACCAGCCGGGCGGGGCGCCCGCCGGTCTTGGTGGTCACCTCTCCGGTCTCCTCCACCAGACCCTGCATCTCCACGAGGCGGCGGAAGTTCTGCTTGTGCAGGCGTATGCCTGACAGCGCTTCCACGGTTCTTTGAAGATCAAGCAAGGTGAAGGCGGCGGGCATCAGCTCGAAGATTACGGGCCGGTACTTGATCTTGCCGCGCAGGCGGCCGATCGCCGTGGCGAGGATGCGCCGGTGGTCCAGGGCCATGGGCTTTCCGGGCGCGATCCGCGCCTTTGCCGCGGTCGCGCCGTCACGCAGCGCCTCGGGCACGAGGCCGGCTTCGTAGAGCAGCTCATAGCGCTCAAGAACGCGCTCGTCGGTCCACGTCCTGGCCTCGAAGCCGAAGGTGAGCTCGATGCGTTCCTCGCGGAACTGCCGCAGGGGTTTGCCGCCCGCACGCGCCCATGCCTTCAGCGCGGGCTCGATGACATCAAGCGCCTTGGGTCTGCCGTCGCGCCAATCCTCCCATGGAAGATAATCGTACCAGTTTTGCCAAGCGGCATGGGCAAGGCCGGCGGGGCGCGCCTCCTGCACGAGGGCGAGGTAGGCGATCGAGAGCGCATGCCCCGCATTCGGGTCATGGGCTTCGGCCCGGTCTCTGTCGCCGAAGGTGTAAAGCTGCTCCACGTAACCCAGGGTGAGCTGCGTCTGCTCGGTAACCCAGCTGCGCAGCCCCATCTCAAGCGTGCGATGCTGAGATTGCAAAGGGCCTGAGGGCAACCCCTCCGGCTGCTGCGGATCTGACCGCACCGTAAGCACCCGCGGCTCATCGGGCGTCGCCGCCATGATGACGGCGCTCAGATCAATAGTCGGCGCCGCATGGGGCTCAATGCTGGTCTTGGATCGCCGGGCGGAAAAGGACGAGGCCATGGACACCTGAAAGCGAACAAGTTCGGAAAGCACAGGATACCGGAGCCGAGTGACCTCAGTCGAGAGCCACTTTGAACGGCCGTGCTCCCCGCTAACGGCAAGTGTTTAAAGCGGGGTATGAAATGCGCGGCACGCAGATATTCTCGCGCGCTCGACTGGCTTCACTCGCACTGCCGCCTTGGCCCGCCTCCGTAGGGCTGATAGGTGTTGTCTTCCGGCCGGTACGAGCGGTAGCGGCTGAGGCAGTCCCGGATATGGTCGGCTGAAAGCGTCGGACTTTCGTTAGTGACGTGAAGTTGCTCTTCGGCGTAGTAAGGTGCCGGTTCTCCGGTAGCGGTGAACGGCGATACGCACGGACGGACTTCTCCGCTATGGGCCATGTAGCTGTTCGTTTCCGGCCGGTAGGAGCGGTAACGGGCGGAGCACCATTTCACATGTGCCGCGACATCGGCTTCCAGGGCATTTGACGGCTGGCCATCGCCTATTTCTCCTGTCGGGGCGACGCCTGCGGTTGGGGTCGCATCGATCTCTCCGGCAACCGCTGTGGAAGGGCCCGCCGCCGCTTTAGTCAAGCCGCCGCTGCGGGTGGCAGCCCCGTGAATGGGGATGCGCCGAACGTCCTGCGTTACGGCTTCGGCGTCGCCTGCTAGCCTGCGATCTGCTCCGTCCGCGCTGGCATCCAGCTCCCGCGCCGGTTCGGCAACAATCAGGTAGGTGGCAATTGCCGCTCCGCTGATGAAGACTGCGGACGAGGCCAGGAACCCGCAAATCAAGGCCAGCAACGGTTTCATACCTAATCCTCCTTTCACGAGGGCAAACTTTTCACCGACGGGATGGGTTCCTGAAATGAGTGAGATGCGAGGTGCCTATTCGTGCACCCAGACCCCTAATCCGGCTTCTGAACTCGGCTGCACCGGGAGGCCAAGCGGTTGAAGGCGCTGGAAGAGGAGAATGCACGCCTGAAGAAGCTTCTGGCGGAGTCGATGATGGACGTGTCGACGCTGCGCGAGATGCTGGCAAAAACTTCTGACGCCCGGTTCAAGGAGGACGGCCGTGGACTGGGCCATTGAAGAGAGGGGATATTCCCAACGCCGCGCCTGCGATTTGATGGGCAGGCTTCCGCGGCGCGGAAAAAGGCGTTGGAGCTCCTGAAGCTGGTCCACATTCCGGATCCGGAGCGGCGGCTCAAATCCTATCCGCACGAGCTCTCGGGAGGACAGCGCCAGCGCGTGATGATCGCCATGGCGCTCGCCAACGACCCGGACCTTCTGATCGCTGACGAGCCGACGACCGCACTCGACGTGACGATCCAGGCAGAAATCCTGCGGCTGCTGGCCGAGCTGCAGAAGAAGCTCGGCATGGCAATTCTCTACATCACCCACGATCTCAGGATCGTGGAGGCTTTTGCGAGCCGCGTTTACGTGATGCAGAAGGGCAGGGTGGTCGAGGAAGGTACGACAGATGACATCTTCCACCGCCCGGGGGAGCCGTATACGAAAATGCTGCTTGCCGCTGAGCCGGAAGGCTCGAAGCCGCCGGTGCCGGCCGCTGCACCCATTCTGCTTGACGCCAAGAAGGTGTCAGTGACGTTCCGCTCGGGCGGCGGTTTCTTTGCCCGACCAGCTTTCGAATTGAAAGCGGTGTGCAGGACGTCACGCTCACGCTTCGCGCCGGGCAGACGATCGGCATCGTGGGCGAATCCGGCTCCGGAAAATCCACCCTCGCGGCAGCCTCAGCCCGTGCATGACGGTGGGCGAGATCATCACCGAGGGGCTTCTGGTGCACGAACCGCAGCTTGCGGCCCGCGAGCGCGAGGAAGCGGCGATCAAGGCGCTGGAGGAGGTCGGGATCGATCCCGTTATGCGCAACCGCTTCCCGCACGAGTTTTCCGGCAGCCAGCGCCAGCGCATCGCGATCGCAAGGGCAACGGTGCTGAAGCCTACGGTCATCGTGCTTGACGAGCCGACCTCCGCGCTTGACCGCTCGGTGCAGAAGCAGATCATCAATCTGCTGCGGCGTATCCAGGAGAGCCATGGGCTCTCCTACATTTTCATCAGCCACGATCTCGCGGTGGTGAAGGTGCTTGCCGATCACACGATCGTGATGAAGACCGGCCGGGTGGTCGAGGAAGGGCCGACGGAGGTGTTCCGCGATCCGAAGAGCGACTACACCCGCGCCTCATGCGCGCGGCCTTCAATCTTAAGGACGTGTTGAGGCAGCAGGTTAAGATGCGAGCCTGATGGGTGGCATACGTGCGAGGAGGCCGTAGTCGTCGAGACCATCGATATCCGGCTCAGTGCTCAGGCGCGGTCCGCCCCCTCGGCAACACGGATGGCGGTAAGCAGGCTGAGGCCGGTGTGATAGCCAGGGTCTAGGTCGGGCGTCGCCGGCACGTAGTCGACCGGGCCTTCGGCAGTCAGCGTCTGATAGGCGATCGGCGGTTCGCCTCGCCAGTATTGGCGGAAGAAGGCCTCGTCCGCCCGCCGCCAGGCGGCGAGCGTGTCGGGGTTGCCGGTCCGTGACCAGGCGAGCGCCGCCGTACGGATCGCTTCCGGCAGAGACCACCAGGGCTGGTAACGGCTGAGCTTCTCGCCTGTGGAGATCGATATGGTGAGCGAGAGTCCGGCTTCCGCAAAGCCGAAGTCGATCGAGGAGAGTAGAACGCGCTCGAGTGTGCACACCAGCTCCGCGTCGCTGGCGGCCGGGGAATAGTCCAGCGCGAAGCCGGCGAACTCGATCCCGTGGCCGACATTGCAATGGTCGTCACCGGGCACGTTTCGCAGGAGAAAAGTGTTCGGGTCGAGGTGCCGCTCGATCACATGGGCGATGAAGTGTCCGGCGAAGTCCGCGTGTTCGGCCAGTCCTAGCCGCTCCAGCATGCCGGCGGCCCCCAGCAGGATCATGCGGGGCCCGAAATCGTCCGCCTGGGCGGCAAGGGCCGCTTCGCCGAGCTCCGCCTGCTCGTCCATCTGGAAACGGCCATCCTCGATCGCTGCGATAACGCGGCCGAGATAGGCGAGATGATTGGGCAGGTCCTCCGGCTGGTAGCGGTGCGCCGCCGCGATCAGCCCCTTGGCCGCGAAGGCATCCGAATAGGTGTAGATCTCGCCTGCCGGGCTTTGGGGGACGACGCGCCCGTCCTTTTCGGCGCGGATCGGCTGCATGGACGCGTTATAGCGGAAATAGACGTGACCGTCCGTGCTCTGCAGTTCCTTCAGAAGCGCGTAGAGGCGGCAGCCGGCTTCATCGAGCTTTCGCGAAAGATCAGGCTGCCGCTCGGCAAAGAAGGCGGCATGGGTAGCGATTGCCTCGAGGCCGCGGCCCTGGATCCAGCCATAGGTATAATCCGGTCCGCGCAGGCCGTCGGCGGCCGTGTAGTCGGCGAGTGTCAGGCTGTTGAGCTTCGTGTTCAGGAAGCCGCGCCCGAGCGGCGGCCGGGAGAGCATCCATCGAAGCGTGCCGGCATTGGCGCGCGTGTAGCGCTCCGCCGCCTCCTGCAGGAACGTGCCGCTCATTCCTTGAGGCCCGTGGCTGCCACGCTCTGCACAAAGTTGCGGCGCAGGATGACGAAGAGGGTGATGGAAGGGATAAGCACGGTGGCGGATGCCGCGCTCAGGCGGCCGAGATCCACCGTGAAGCCCGTCTGGAAAAGCGCCAGCCCCACCTCGATCGTATAGGTCTCGCGCGTAGTGGTGACGATCATCGGCCAGGCGAAGGCGGTCCATGCCTGAAAGAAGGCGAGGACGGCAAGCGCGCCGAGTGCGCCGCGCAGAAGCGGTAGGACGATCGCCCAGAAAATCCAGAACTCGCCGGCGCCGTCGATGCGCGCCGCCTCAAGAAGCTCGTCGGGTATGGAGTGCATGACGTTCTGGCGGATCAGGAAAATGCCGAAGCTCATCACCAGGTAGCCGAGCAGGAGGCCCCAGGTGGAATTGAGAATGCCCAAGGCCTGCGCCTGGAAATAGAGCGGGATCATGTAAACCTCGAACGGCACGATGGCCGTAGCGAGGATGATCACGAAGATGACGCTCAACGTACGGAAGCGGAATTTCGCCAGCACATAGCCGGAGATCGCCGAAGTGGCGACGATCGACAGGGTCGAGAGCACTGCAAAGGTAAGGCTGTTGAAGATCCAGCGCGCCAGCGGCGTGTCCGCGAGCACTGCGCGGAAATTCTCCACAGTGGGCTCGGCAGGGATGATGGTGGGTGGCCAGGCCAGAAGTTCCTGCGGCGTCTTGAACGCGTTCGAGACGAGGAAGACGAGCGGCAGGATCATGAGAAGGGAGAAGGCGAAGAGAAAGACGTCAATCGCCAGATTGATGAGCCTTTCCCGTGCGGGAATCTCTTCTGCTGCGCTCACGCTGACCTTGCCGGTTGCGTCCACCGCCGTCATGCCCGTCCCTTCTCACGCAGCAGGCCGAACTGGATGAGGGTCAACACCAGAACGATCGCCAGAAGAACCACGGCTTCCGAAGCTGCATAGCCGACACGATAATTGCGGAAGCTGTTTTCCAGCATGTCGAGGACGAGCACCCGCACCAGCCGGCCAGGCGCCCCTTGCGAGTCGGAAGCAAGCACGAAAGCCTGCGCATAGACATTGAAGCCGGAAATCAGCGTCACGACGGAAACATACAGCGTGATCGGCTTCAGGAGCGGAATAGACACGTACCAGAAGCGCTGGATGCCGCCCGCGCCGTCGAGCTTGGCGGCCTCGAAAAGCGAGACCGGCAGGCTCTTGAAGCCGACGAGATAGATGAGCACCGCATAGCCGAGCGCCTGCCAGGAGCAGAGCACGATGATGCAGATCACCGACAGCACCGGATCGAAAAGCCAGGGCTGCGCCGGGACGCCGAAATACTGCAAAAGCGCGTTCAGCGGTCCGAGTTTGGCGTCGAAGATCCATTTCCAGGCCATGGCCGCGGGAACGAGCGAAACGACATGGGGGATGAAGACCGCCGTCTCGTAGAAGCCTGAGAAGCGCGAGGCGGTGCGGTGATGGATGAGCGCGGCGATCGTTATGGCCAGCGGGATGGTAACCGCCAGAACGCCGAAAGCGATGATCGAGGTGTTCACCAGCGCATCGAGGAACAGCCGGTCATGGAAAAGCTCGCGGAAATTGTCGAGCCCGATGAAAGGCTTGTTCTTTGACAGGATGTCCCACTTGTGAAGGCTGAGCCGCAGCGTCTCGGTGATCGGATAGATGCGCACCCATGCGAAGATCGCGAGCGTCGGCAGGAACGCCAGCATCGCGAACCGCCATAGTCTTCGCTGCAGCATATGCTTTCCCGTCGGAACTGCCTTTATAGCCAGAGCGGCCGGTGGCCGCCCTGGAGCTTATAGCGAGGGCACTTATTCGGCCAGCAAGCCCTCGCGGCTGAGGATATTGTTCGTCTCCTCGGCGGCCGATGCAAGGAAGGCGTCGATCGCCGCATCATCCTGCGCCAGGTCCGCATTGGCGTAAGCGGCGGTCAGCTGGCCGGCAAGCCGCGTCAGCACCTCCTCGATGGGGCCGATCGCCGGAAGCGTGAAGAATTCGTAATCCTCCGGATAGTCCACGAAGGCGGCGAAAGCAGGAACACGGTCGGTGACGACGGAGTAATCGACGCCGGAGCGGTTCGGCAGCCAACCCACATTGTCCAGAAGCCAGATGAGGTTTTCGGGCTCATTGGTGGCAAGCGCGAAGGCCCAGGCGGCCTCGGCATCTTCGCCCTCGACCGAATTCACATAGAGATTGGTCGGCAGTGCGATCGAGCCGCGGGGCAGGGGAGCCGTCGCGTAGTTGAGGTCCGGAGCCTTGGCGGCGATGTCGCCGATCACCCAGGATTCGCGGATGAACATAGCTGTCTGGCCGCGCTCGAAGGCCTCGGCATCCGCCGGCATCTCGGGCGTCACTGTCTTCAGAACGTGCACGTTCTCCAAATACTGCTTCAGCGCCTTGCGGCCCGCCTCGTTGGCGTAGTTGGCGCGCCACTTGCCGTTGCCGTCAGGCTCGATCACCGAGCCGCCGTACTGGAATAGGTTGATCCAGAACTTCTCAGCAATGCCCTGGCCGCCGCCGGTGAGCCGCAAGCTCCAGCCTGAGACGGTCGGATTGCCATTCTCGTTCCGCTGGGTGAGCTTTTCGGCATATTCGGTGTACTCTTCCATGGTCCGCGGCGGCTCGGTCAGACCGGCTGCCTCGAACATGTCGACGTTGTAGAAAAGAGCGCCCTGGCCGCGGAACAGCGGCACGCCGTAGACGGTGCCGTCCTTACTCGCGGTCTCGACAAAGAAGGAGCCGAAATTGGCCGGATCCTTCACGAAGGCGGCGACATTTTCAGGTGCGGCGGGGATAAGGTCGTTCTCGATGTAGCGGCTGGCTGTGGAGCCTGCTAGTTCGATCACCGTGACGCCGGCGGAGCCCGATGTGAGCCCGAGCGCGATGCGCTTCTCATGCTCACGCAGCGCGATCGCCTCAACGTTCACCTGCAGGTCCGGATATTCGTCCTTCATGGACTCTGCCACGTGCTCGTAGAACGGCGCCATTTCCGGATAGCCGCTCCAGACGGTGATGGTCTGGGCCGACACCGTGGTGGTCGTCATGGAAAGGCCCGCCGCCACCGCGAGCGCCAAAGGCGTTCCTGCGATCTTGGCCTTGATGGATCGAGACTTGCGTGCCCTGTGCGCTCTCATCTGTGCTCTCCCCTTGATCATGAGCGGAAGTGTTCCCTGTAGAAAAACCTGCCATGCAACCGGTTGCGCGTCAAGTGAAGCAAGGTGCTTGCCGGCAGCATCTGTCAGCCCCCGGTGCGCAAGGAAATGGCGGCGGCCGCCAGCGCCTCGGCGGAGCCTGGCGCAAAAGCGGCCGGCTGTCCGTAATAGCGGTGCGCCTCCTCGACCTCGTATCCGCCGAAGGCATATTCCTCCTGCGGCGGGATGTAGCCCGGATTGTCCTCGGCAAAGCCGGCGATGAAGAGTGGATCGGGCCCAAAAGCCTTTCTGATGGAAAGCGCCGTCGAAGCAAAGATCTCGCCGGGAAGGCCGATGACCGGCAATCCGCCCCAGTCGAGCAGTGTCACCCGGGCGGTGAGCGGGCGCATGTCGCGCCCTGCAACCCTCTCGGCCCAGGCAACCCAGTGGTTGAGGAGCGTTGCTTCCACGGGATCAGCCTCGGCCGCTTCCCGCCGCCACTTCTCTGCCAGGGCGTCCGGCGCCTCCTGCTCACGGAGCTCGAAATGCAGCTGTACCGCGGCATTGCTGGCTGCGATCTTTTCGCCAAGCAGCTGGGACGGGGCCCGCATCGCCGCTTCGGCAATGGCGCGGCCGATGCGCTCGGCTGCGGCAAAGGTGCGCTCCGGGTTCGCTGCAAGGGACAGGGAGGCGTGCGCGGAATGGCCGGTATTGGCGTCGCCCACGCAACCGGTCATGAAGATGGCGATCGCTCCTGGATACTCCGCCTCCAGCGTGGCGCGCACGTAGTGCGGATAGTCCGCGGTCCAGAGTGTGTTGTCGGCTCCGAGCACGACGGGATGGCAGGCATAGTTGGTCATCAGCGCGATTGTGGCGCCGTCTTCCCCGACCACCCGCAGGAGAGGCAGCGAGCGGTCGAGGGGCCCGTCGGGCCGGCGGCGGTTGCGGGCGATGTCCGGGTCGGCGCCGAGACCAACCTCCAGCCGCGCCGGGCGCTGGCGGGCCACCGCCTCGTCGATGGCTTTCACGCAGGCATCTTCGAGCACGCCTAGATAGGCCAAGTCCGCTTCCGCCCCGAGCCGCCGCACCATCGAAACCGGACCGCCGTGATTATGAAGCGCGGCGACGATGACGCCCTCGTCCGGCAGCACGCAGCGGCGGCGGATGCGCGCGCTCATCTCGTGGTGCAGCCCGATAACATCGGCGACAGCAACAGCCGTGTCGTTCACGGCCAGCGCCCTTACGGTCAGCGGATCATGCGTGCCGCTTGCAGGCAGCGTTCGCGCCGCGAATCCAGACATCGCAAGCCCGGCGGGCGGGGTGATGTCGACGATGGCGGCTCCGGCCCGGATCATCCGCGGAACACCTCTTCTCCGACCTTCCAGACCGCCTCGATTTTCAGCGGCTCGCCCGGCGCGCCGGTGGTGAACCGTATGAGGTCGGCATTCTGTCCAGGAGCAAGGCGGCCGATCCCACCGGCGAACCGTCCGGGATTTGCCGTCGCAAGCTGCAGGCCTTCGGCAAGCGAAAGCCCGGCCATGCACGTGGCGATCGGGACATTGGCAATGAGCGGCAGGCCGGCGCCGGCGAGATAGGGAGTGCCGGCAACGCCGATCCGGCCATCCGCGCGCACCTCGACCTCGCCACCGATCGCCTGCGAATAGATCCCTGGCGGCATGCCCGCCAGCGCCACGCTGTCCGAGACGAGCAGCGCGCGTTCGAGGCCCTTCGCGCGCAGCATGGCTTTGAACGTTTCGGCGGGAAGGTGATGGCCGTCGGCGATGAAGCTCGCCGAAAGACGGTCGTCCGCAAGCTGCGCCCAGATGAGATTGGGATGGCGCGGCAACGTCGCGGCAACGCCGTTGCCGAGATGCGTGGAAAGGGTGGCACCCGCTTCCGCGGCGGCTGCTATCTGCTCCGGGCTCGCGGCCGTATGGCCAAGCGCCACATGGACGCCCTCGGCCACGACGGCGCGGATATAATCGACAGCGCCCTTGTGCTCGGGCGCGAGCGTGATGAGGCGGACGAGCCCTCCGCTCGCTTTCTGCCAGGCTGCGAACTCCTCCAGCGACGGCGGCCGCACATGAGCGGCAGGATGGGCGCCGCGCGGCCCGTCCGCCGGCGAAACGCTCGGCCCCTCCATGTGCACGCCGGGAATGACCTGCCTTGTCAGCCCGTCGATGCGCCGGGCTTCGGCAATCGCCGCCAGCCCGTCGAGCAGCGCCTCTCGGGACGCGGTGATCAGCGTCGGCAGATAGGTCGTGGCCCCCAGGCTGAGCATCGTTCGGGTAAGCTCAATGACGCGCTCCGGATTGAGCTTTCCGTCATTGAGGTCGATACCGCCAAAACCATTGACTTGCAGGTCGATCAGTCCCGGCGAGAGCCAGACGTCCTCTACATCTTCGGTGGCAGAAATGTCTTCGATTATCCCGTCGCGCACGGAAACGGCGATGCCATTCCCGGTGGCGGGATCACGGCCGGAGATTACGGCCGCACTGGTCATAGCGCGCGCACCCGGTCGCGGAAGCGGGAGATGAAGCGCGCGTTCGCCTCGTCGCCGCCTGGCGCGTTGCCGCTGCGCCAGACCGGCGGCTCGATGCCGCGCTCCACAAGCTTGGCCACGGTGCGGATCACCAGGCAGTTCAGCGCATAGGCGTTGGCGAAGGTGGAGATCGCCGCGATGTCCTGGCTCATGCCCGGCACGCGCACCACCGCGTCGCCGATCGGCACCTTCGTGTCGATGGCAATGTCGACGATATCGTGCAGGTTCTGCTTGGTGGGATGGCGGGCCGGATGTTCGGGCGCCGTATTTGCGGCATGCTCGCGCGAACTCACGCCGATAAGAAAGGTGCCGCGCGAGCGCGCTTCGAGGGCGGCGTCGATCAGGGCGGCGTTGATGCCATAGGCGTTGGCGAGGATCAGCACATCCGTTTCGCCGAGCCCGGCATTGGAAATGACCACGCGGCCATAGCCCGGCGTCCGCTCGATGGCCATGGACCGCAGCGCCCCGTTGGAAAGAAGCGTGCCTTCATCGAGGATGGCGCTGATGTGCATCAGCCCGCCGGCGCGGAAGAACACCTCCTGCGCGGCGAGGTTCGAATGGCCGCCGGGGCCAAAGATGTGCACCAGCCGATCTGCCTCGATCTGGTCGGCGAGCTTCGCGGCGGCAGCCTCCATCGGACCGCGCTCCTCTTCGAGGATGCGCTGCATCAGCGTGTGGACGGTTGCGAGATAGCCCGCGCAGAGCGCGTCCGCGTCCATGATCTCAGGCATCGGGATCGGCCTCCCTGTCGAGGAAGAGGGTGCAGTCGGCATGCCGCCGCAGGATGCTTGCGGGGCAGGCGGTGGTTACCGGCCCGTGCAGGCTGCCGCGCACCGCATCCTTCTTGTGCGCTCCCGGAACGATGCAGAACAGCCGGTCCGCGCGCAAGAGGCGGGGGATGGTGAGCGTGATCGCCCGCCGCGGCACCTCGTCCATGCTGGCAAAACCCTGGTCGTCTAGCTGCTGCCTGCGGCAGATCTCGTCGAGGTCGATCACCTTCACGTCATTGGGATCGTCGAAGTCGGCGACCGGCGGATCGTTGAAGGCGATATGGCCGTTGACGCCGATGCCGAGGCAGACGAAGTCGATAGGCGCCTCATTCAGAAGGCCGGCATAGCGCTCGCATTCCTGTTCCGGGTCGGGCTCGGGCCTGATCTTGTGAACCGCGCCAAACGGAATCCTATCGAAAAGATGCCGGTCCAGCCAATGGGCGAAGCGCTGCGGCGCCTCCGCCGGAAGGCCGATGAACTCGTCCATGTGAAAAGCGGTGACGCGCCTCCAGTCTATGTCCTCGGCAATGCTGAGTCTCTTAAGCATGGAGGATTGGCTAGGCGCCGCGGCGAAGACCATGCGCAGGTGGTCCTGGCGGCGCAGGCGCTCCTTCAGCGCGGCGATCACTGCCGCTGCAGCCGCTGCCCCCATTTCCTCCTCATCCCGGAACGTCTGGACGACAAGCTGCTCCACCCTGCGGGTCGAAACGGGGGATGGCGACAGGTCTGAGAAAGAAGAACGCAAAGCGAAACTCCAGAGGCTGCAGCTACCGACGATAAACATCCATACCGGCAGCGCACTATTATGTGCAACCGGTTGCATGTCAACGCTTGCGTTGTGGCTCCGCTCCCTGCATTCTCCTAGCGGGGCAAACAGACCGGAGAAGAGCGTTGCCGGCCGAACGGAAGGGCGGCGTTACGATCAGCCAGGTGGCGGAGGCTGCGGGCGTGGCGCGTTCGAGCGTCTCTCGCGCCTATACGAAGCCGCATATGCTGAGCCCGGAGACGGTGGATCACATCAAGGCTGTGGCCAAGCGCCTCGGCTATGTGCCCAACCATACGGCGCGCGCGCTGAGCACCGGTCGCAACGGCAACATCGCCCTCATCGTGCCGGATGTCGCAAATCCATTCTTCCCGCCCCTGATCCGCGCGGCACAGGCCGAGGCGGAGCGGTCCGATCTCTGCGTGTTCCTCGGCAATTCGGAGGAAGATGCCGAGAAGGAGGACAAGCTGCTCGGTCGGCTTTCCAGCCAGGTGGAGGGGGTGGTCCTGGCATCCCCGCGCCTGTCTGACGAGCGGATCCTGGCGCACGCATCGCGGAAGCCGATGGTGCTGATCAACCGCAATGTGGAGGGAATTCCGAGGGTGCTGATCGACAGCGGCACCGGCGTGGCGGAGGCGACAAGACATCTCGCGGAGCTTGGGCACAAGCGGATCGTCTATGTGAGCGGTCCTTCGGCCTCCTGGTCGAACAAGCAGCGCCGCGCCGCCGCACGCAAGACGGCCACTGCACTCGGCTTGGAACTCAGCGTGATTTCGGCCTCGGTGCCGAGCTTCGAGGCGGGGCTCCAGGCCGTCCCCTCTATTCTTTCCCGGAAAGCGACGGCGGCGATTGCGTTCGACGATGTGATGGCGCAGGGCATCCTCGCTGGGCTAGCCGCGCGCGGCGTGTCCGTTCCGGCGGATTTTTCCGTGGTTGGCTGCGACGACGCGCTGGGGGCCTTGATGGTACCGGTGCTTACGACGGTCTCAGGCCAGTCCGCCGAGGCCGGCAAGGTTTCCGTCTCGCTGCTGATGCAGCTGCTTCAGTCGGACGCTCTTGGCGACGCCTGCTATATGCTGGAAACACACCTCATCGCACGATCGACCACGAGTGCGGCACCCTGAGCTGAACTGATTCGCGAGGGCCGCTGAGGCTCGAACTCTCTCAACCTGACATCGGCCGGCTCACTATGAAACCTGGCGGCGCCGAAGGGCGGACCGCCGGAACCTCCGCTCACGCCCGGCGATTCGATCGATGCCTACATCAATCCCACCATTCCGATATCGGAAGAGGATCTTGCCGCGCTTCGCGAACGGCTTGGCCTCGATCAGCCCCTGCCGATCCAGCATTTCGCCTGGCTGGCGGCGGCGCTGTCCGGGGACTTCGGCTACTCGATCCAGCGCGGCGGCGTGCCGGTGCTGCCGCTCGTTCTCAGCCGCGTCGGCCCGACGGTGCTGTTGATGTTCACCGCGATGCTGATCGCCATCGTCGCGGGCATTTTCGCCGGGATCGCCAGCGCGATACGCAAGAACAGGCTCGCGGACGTCGGCCTCTCCGTCCTGTCGTTTCTCGGCGTTTCAAGCCCTGCGTTCCTGACCGGCCTGCTCG
The DNA here is from genome assembly GCF_025398195.1 of Chelativorans petroleitrophicus. Taxonomy (GTDB): domain Bacteria; phylum Pseudomonadota; class Alphaproteobacteria; order Rhizobiales; family Rhizobiaceae; genus Chelativorans; species Chelativorans petroleitrophicus. Next base: position 25,569 of record NZ_JAODNV010000009.1, read on the forward strand.
GCCTTTACGCGTTTTCGGTCGTCCTGCGGTGGTTCCCTTCGGGCGGCATGCTCACGCCCGGCCAACCCTATTCCACCCTCGACGTTCTCTACCATCTGATCCTGCTGGCAACCCTGCTTTCGATCGCGCAGGGGGCGCTCATCATGCGGTACATGCGCAGCTCCCTTCTGGAGGTGTTGTCCCAGGACTATATGCGCACCGCGCTTCTGCCGGTCATCACCCTTATCGGCTCAACCATCGGCGGAGCGATCGGCGGTGCCATCTTCATCGAAAGCGTCTTCAATTGGCCGGGCATGGGCCTGCTGATGATCACTGCCGTTACCAGCCGGGACTATTTCGGCGCGGTGGCCGGCCTCAGCAAGCACTTCTCTCCGGTCGTTTTCGGACGCGGACCCGTCCTGCGCGCGGTGGAGGACGTCTCCTGCGATGTGGCGCGCGGCGAGGTGGTCGGGCTCGTCGGTGAATCGGCAGCGGCAAGACAACGATCGCGCGCATGGTGGCGCAGCTCGTCGAACCAACCTCCGGGCAGATCGAGATTCTCGAAAAGACCCAGTTCATGACGATGGTGCGCAAGGGCGATTGGAAGCTGGTCCACTTCGTCGATTCCGATGAGGGACAGCTTTTCGATCTATGGGTGGACCCGCAAGAGGTGAACAACCGCTGGGACGATCCGGAATGCGCGGACGTGAAGCAATCGCGTCTATTGGAAATCCTCAACTGGCGTATTCAGAGCAACCGGATCACGCAAGGATTCTGGCGCTATCTCACCTCGCCGGTATTAGGAGCGATACTTGGTGCCGCAAAAGCTCTTTGTTGTCTGCGCTATCGGGACTCTGAGCCCGACCGGATGAAGAACGGGCTCGCCCAGCTCCATTGTCCGCTGCTTTGCCGCATCCGTAAGTAGAGCCATTCGCCGTCCTGCAGGTCTTCGAGCTCGATCTGTCCATGCCACTGCCAGTCGTGCGGGAGCGGCAGCTGCCACAAGCGAAATGCCGGACTGTCGATCGGCCCGAGATTGCCCGAAAGCGCGCCCTCGAAAAGCCGTTCGGCCGGAACGGTGAAAGTCTTGCCGCAGATATTGGCGTGAATTGCAGCCTCGGCCGAGAGGCGCACGCGCATGGCTATCGCCTGGGTCGAGACGGTGAAATTGTTCGGGTTCGCGTGGGCGCGCAGCGCGAAGCTCAAACGCTCTCCATCCCAATCGAACCTGGCCTCCGCCACCTCCTCCTCACCTTCGAGTGGGGAGACGATCTCCGGTCCCCTCAGACGCGGCTCGATGGCACGCACGTCTCCGCCGGAAAGGCTGAGGGTACCTTCCCAATCGTGCCAGGAGCCGCGCGCGCCCCAACCCATTTCAAGCACAAGGATTGTCTCCACGGCGTCAGGGTCCGATGAGACCGGCGCGGGGCTGAGCTGCGGGGTAATCCGATGGGTCAGCTGACCGGAGCGAATCACGTCGATGTAATCGATCACCCCTCCAGCAACGGCTTCGATCTCCAGGCTCACTCTTGCTGACGGCGGGATGACGCTTCCCTGCGGGCTGTCGCCGATGGCCGCGAAAAGATGTGCGCAGTCGCCCGTCAATGCGGTGGTGCGGCGCTGCTGCAATGCCTCCCAAAGCGCTTCATTGGTATTTTCGCTCGCGTAGACGCAGCTGCGGCCATGACCACAGGAGCCCGGGAAGGCGCTGTGATGATCGGTGTTGCCCAAAAAGCCGAAGACATGGCCTTCCGAAAGTCCGCGGACGACGGTGGAGCGTCCGTCCGAAGGACCCATCGAATGCAGGAAGGGACGGTCGGTCGTGGAGCTTTCGGAGCAGCCATGCATCGATACGATTTCGATCACCGGCGCGATGGCCGCATCGAATGTCTCCCAGTTCAGGCCGCGCGCCCCAACCCGATAACCAATATGGTGGGGAAACGCGATTGCGCGGCCGGGATAAAGCAGCTGCAGGCGCTGCCGAAGCTCTTCCGGTGTGTCGGCCAGTACCAATTCACGCTGGTCGAGGTCGCGGTAGACGATGGTGCGGTCGCCATGGGCGCTGGAATGAATCTCATAGCCGGGGAACACCGTGAAGCGTCCAGGCTCGTTCGCGGCAGAGAGCGTGTTGAAATGTGCTGACCATGCGCCCGCCAGCTTCGCAAAGCCTCTGACGTGAAAATCGACAATATGGGCGACCGCTGGATCGTCGACCGGCATGTCGGGCCAGTGGGCATGGCCGGTTACGGAAACGAAATCGAGCTGCTGTTTGGCCCGGTGCAGAGCGCTTTCCAGCGAGCCGTGACCGTAGGAAATCGCACAGTGGTTATGGATATCGCCATAGAAGGGCCTGAGGCCCAGCCGGGCCGCCAGCGGCATAAGCCCCGGCGGCAGACGCCTCTTCAGCATAGGTTCTCCTTTTCCACCTGTTCTGCTGCCGGCGGAAAATGAATGTCTTCCGCCCGCCCGCTCTTCGCAGAGCGATATGCCGCTTCGATCATCGCACAGGCGCGATGGCCGTCCGCCAGCGTCACCGACATCGGCTTGTCCGCTTGCAGCGCGTCGACAAACGCCCAGGCCACATGCTCATGGAAGATGCCTGTTTTGAAATGCGGGATCATCCCGGATTGCGACCAGCCGTCCCGGTGCGTGAAAATGCGAAGAAAGCCGCTCTCGCGTGCAGGGCGGGAGGCGATATCCACGCCGGAAAGGAGGATCGTTCCCTCCGTGCCGTAGATTTCGATGGACGTGTCGGCCGCGGCGAAGCACCAGCTTGTCGCCACCTCCGCCAGCATGCCGCTCTCATAGCGGAAGGTCGCAAGTGCGGTGTCTTCCACGGGCAGGCCGAGCGCCGCGGACGATGTGGCGGCAAAAACGCTTTCCGGCTCGCCGAAGAGGAAACGCAGGAAATCCGCCGCGTGTATGCCCTCGTCGAGCAGCGTGCCGCCGCCCGAGCGCACCGGGTCTACAAACCATTGCTTGCGGAATGCCGGATCGAGCCCATGGTTGTGGCCGTGGCGAATGCGGCACATGGTGACGCGTCCCAGCGCCTCCCGGGCAAGAAGATCGGCGATCTCGCGGTTGACCGGGTCAAAGCGCTTGGGAAAGCTCTGCATGAAAGGAACGCCGCTGCGCGCGACAATGTCCGCGATAGCGGCACAGTCCTCGAGCGAGACGCCGAGCGGCTTCTCGCACAGGATGGGGCGGCCGAACCGCGCCGCAATCTCCACGAGTTGCCGATGGTCTGCGGTGGCAGAGCAGATGGCGACAGCATCGCTTTCGTCCACGAGTGCTTCCGCGTCTCTCCAGAGCGGGAGCGTATATTTTTCAGCGAAGGCGAGGGCGATTTCGGGGTTTGCGTCCCATACGCCGGCGAGCGCCACCCCACCTTTCTCCAGGAAAGCCTTTGTCCAGAAGTTGGCGTGGTAGTGCTCCACGCCCAGAAGGGCGATCCGCAGCGTCATGAGAGGCCATATTCCGGAGCTACGGCGATGGTCCTGCCCTCGCGGGCCGAACGGTAGATCGCCTCGGCAATTTGGATCGATGAAAGGCCGGCCTCGGCCGTGTCGTCCGGTTCGGCTTCTCCTCTTGCGATGGATATCCAGTGGCGGTGATGTGCCTCGCCGAACGCTTCTTTCCTCGGCAGACCGGGTGCAACCCATGCGGTCTCACCGGTGATGGCGGGAGCAAAAATAACGGCTGGTCCTCTCTCCGTGCGCAGCCACACCGTGCCGGCGTCGGCTTGCACTTCAAGCCTGAACCGGTCGCAACCGGCAATCTCTGTGTAGCTCATCTCGTGGCTCGCCATCGCCCGGCTGCAAAAGCTGTATATGGCGAGTGCGTTATCCTCTAGCTGTGTCTTTACTTTGCGCCCGTCTTTCAGGATTCGCTCGGGCACCGCCCTTGAAACGCACGCCGAAACGCTTTCGATCGGTCCGAAAAGGTGCTGGCAAAGATCAATGCCGTGAACGCCGAGCTGCATGACGACACCCCCAGAGACCGCCTCCGGCATGTAGAACCAGTCGCCCCAATCCGCCCCGGGCGTGGCGTTGCGGATACGAATGGTCTGAATGGTACCGAGCGCGCCTTTACCCAGCAGATCCTTCAGCCACCGAACCTCGGGAAAGTAGCGGTGCATGAAAGAGACGGTGAGCGGGCAGCCGGTCCTGTCCCGCGCGTCGAGAATGGCGCGGCATTCCTCGATGCTGAGCGCCATTGGCTTCTGCACGAGCACCGGCTTCCCGGCCTCGAGCGCAGCTATGGCGATGGTCTTGTGCGTGTTGTCGGGGGTGGCAACCACTACGGCGTCCACGGACGCATCTTCCAGCACCCCCCGGAAATCCGTTTCAGCCCGGTCAATGCCAAGTTCACGCGCACGCCGTTCCGTTTTCTCGCGGTTGCGTCCGACCATCGCCACGACGCGGGCGCGGCCTGCCGCACGGATCCCGGCGACGTGATAGCCGCTGATAAGCCCGGAGCCGATTATCGCGACGCGTAGCTCTCCAGACTTCATGGCGCGACCGACCCTTCCCAAACGCGCACTTCTCGCAGCGCCATCGTATTTTGAAGGCTTTCGGGTGCCCACGCTTCAGCTGTGGCCCTCTACAGGATCAGCAAGGTCCTCGGCACCAAAAGTTTTGTCTTCCGTCTGTGTGGCGCCTGCTCGACTTTGTTTCGCGAGGCTGGCCGGTCCGGGGCCGCGCATATAATGGAGCTCGGGCCTATATCTGCCGGAACACCTTAGGCGGTCGAGCAGATTTCGCAGCAGGCTTGAGCTGCGTGACTTTCCATCATTGTTGAGCATAAGGAGAGCCATCAGCATTCTCCCGCAATCAGCCGGCTGAAGGGAAGGGGCGGGGCGCAGTGCCAGCAACGGCGACTTCCAGGCGGAAGTGGCGGCTTTCACCCGGCTGAAGCATTTGCGGGGCCACATTCTCCTCCTGTGGCCACGGGCTGTTGCACGGCTCGATGGAGAGAACCCCGGCATGCTGTCTCAGGTCGTGCCAGACCTGAAGATGCCCGAGCGTTGCCGCATCGAAAGTGAAGGAAACCGCCATGCCGGGCATCTCCGCATTCGCCGGCGATCTGACGATGCACTGCGCCTCACCCGCCGTGGAGGCCGGCCAGGTTCTTGCGGGCATGAGACCATCGTCGTCCGGAAGCTCTATGGGGCCCAGGATGCGCTCGCCATTCCATTCCATGACTGTTCCCGAGGCCACCACCGGAAAGCCGAGATTGAAGTGGTAGAGGCTCGCCTGCGCCACAGCCCCGGCGCCAAGGTTCTCAACGGTGTCCAGTATCCGGATCGATGCGCCACCGACCGGCGCCTCGATGCGGCGCTTGAGCCGCAGGGCCTCGCCGCCATAGCGGCTCTGCACCACCTCTCCCTCACAGAAGAGCATGGGCTCTCCGTTCTCCCAGTCCTCACCATAGGCGGTGAGCCTGGCGGGCGTAAAAGGGAAGCGGCCGTGCAGCGGATAGCCATCGACGGGCTGACGGATATGGTCGAGGCCGCATGTGACGAGAAAGCCGCTGAAGCCCCTTCTGAAGCCGTAGCCTTGATCTCTTTCCGGATCGAGCAGGGCTGGTGCGCAAAAGCCCGAAGCGGCCTGCCAGGCGATCTGGACGCCTTGCCATGAGAGCGTACCGATATCCATCGAGCGGTCCGTGAGCACCCAGAAATCAAGCCCGCCGCCGGTCGAGAAGGAGAGCGCGCGCACGCCGCGCTCCGTTCCGTCGTCCAGCACGATCCGCCGCACGTTTGCGAGCTGCCGCAGGTCACCGACCCGTGGCTTCAGGAAATGGATCCAGTCCGGGCTCATCTCAATTCCGCCGCCCCAATCGGTTCGACCGAAAGACCCAGGCGGGTGAAGGCCTCCGGCGGCGCGTCGTTTGCCCGCATGAGCTCAATCATCAGGGCAAGCAGCCTCTCCTCCTGCTCCTTGTCCGTCAGCGGGTTCTGTTGCCCGGGATCTTCCTGCAGGTCGTAAAGCCGGGTGTCCGATTCCAGAAGCGCGCCGGGGCCGTAATTATCGTACATGGGCGAGCGCTTGGTGACCGGCACCTTGAGGAGCCGCGCGCCCTTCGTAAAGGAGAACGGTTCGGCCATGGTGGCCTCGGCCATCTCCCCCGGTGTAAAGGGCGAAAAGATATGGGTCGGCATGAGCGTGTACTGATAGATCTCCTGCCGGGCGAGGTCTTCGGGGAAGCGGTGATAGGTGTAGCGGCCATCGGCTATGTTCACCGCCCCGCCGAAATAGCCGAACAGCACGCCTTCCCGCCGCTTCTCTCCCGCCATCATGGACGTCAGGGCGAAGCCTTCCATCTCCTTGGCAGGCTCGACGTTGAAAAAGTCGAGGAAAGTGGGCGCAAGGTCGATCGTCTGTGTGAGTGCTGCGGAGCGCGTGCCGGCGCATTCGGGCCTGCGCGGATCGTGTATGAAAAGCGGGATGTGCGCGAGCTCCTCATAGAGGTTCATGCGGTTCTTGGCCCAGAAGTCGTGCTCGCCGAGCAGGAAACCGTGATCGGTGGTTACCACCAGGGCGGTGTCCTTCCACATGTCGTGCCGGTCGAAATAATCGAGAAGCTTGCCGAGGAGGTGGTCGCACATCGAAACGACAGCGTGGTAGTTGGCGCGCAACTCCTCGCATTCCTGCGGAAGCTCGTCGACGCGGCCATAGCGCGGCCAGTCGTGGATCGGGCCGTTCCAGCCGCTGTTGAACCGCTCCTTGAAGCGGCTCGGCGCATGGAATGGCTCGTGGGGATCGAACGTTTCGATCTGCAGGAGCCAGTTGTCGGCGTCACGGTTCCGATCGAGAAATTCGAAGCCGTGCGCGAAGCACTGGACTGCGGGGAAGTCCTTCTCTTCCCGGATGAATTCCCGGTTTATGATGTTCTGCGAGAAGTATTTGCGCCGCTCGGTCGTGAACTGGCGTTCGTGATACATCTCGCGAAGCCGCTCCCAATGCGGCTGCACGATCGCCTTCCAGCGGTCCCCTTCCTGACCGCGCACGAATTCGTAGGAATCATATCGATTGTGGTAGGTGGCGCCGCCATCCTCCCAGTAGTGAAAGTGGTCGGTAATCAGGTGGGAGTAGACGCCGGCCTTTTCATGCAGGAGTTCGGGGAAAGCATTGTCGAAGGGCTCCAGGGGTCCCCAACTTCTGTGCAGGAACGAGAGCCTGCCCGTCAGCATGTCGCGCCGCGCGGGCATGCAGGGGAGGCTGCCCACATAGTGCTTGTCGAAAGTGACCGTCCGCCGCGCTAAGCGGTCGAAATTCGGGGTAGGGATCTGCGTTCCCCCATAGGACGAAAGCATGTGCCGATTGAGCGAGTCAAAAAGGACGAAGACGACCTTCATTCAAGATATCCTCAACCTGCAAAGTCCCGAGCCGAAGCGGATCATTTCACCGCACCCTGGGTCAGTCCTTTGACGATGTAGCGTTGCGCGATCAGGAGCAGCAGCAGGGCAGGCAGGATCGAAAGCGCTGCGCTTGCAGCCATCTGCGTGTACTGGATTTCAAAATCCTGGGCGAACTTGGCGATCGCCACCGGCACCGTCGCCGTCTGTTTCATGCTGAGCGTCAGCGCTACAGCGAATTCGTTCCAGGAGAAGACGAAGGTGAGAACGGCGGTTGCCGCAAGCCCCGGCGCGATGATCGGCAGAATCACATGCCGCAGCAGAACGGGCGTGGTCGCACCGTCGATGGCAGCGGCTTCCTCCAGCTCCCTTGGCACGTCCCGCACGAAGACGCTCATCATCCACAGGGCCATCGGCAGGTTGAGCGTCGTATGCGCGAGGATAAGGGCGGTGAAGGTGTTGTCGAGCCCCACGGACCGGGCCATGGTGTACCAGGCGCTGGCGAGAGCCACTGGCGGGATCATGTGGAAAATCAACGCCCAGGCGAGGAAGATGTGCACCACCCAGCCCGGCCAGCGCATGCGGTGGAGCGACCACGCCGCCAGCGTTGCAACGACGAGGCAAAGCGCCGTGCTTGTGACGCCGACGATGATCGAATTCCGGTAGTTCAGCAGAAAATCGGAGGTTTTCGAAAACAGGACCTCCGCGAAATTGAACCACACGGGCTTGAAGAAAAACTCGCCCATAAGGAGCGAAATCTGCGTGCGGAAGCCGGCGGCTATGGTCCATGCGACGGGAACGATGACGATGGCCGCTGCTGCAATCAGGACAATGTGGGTGAGGGCGGTACGCTCCCGATGGGAGACTGAGCCGCTCATGACGTGCTCCCCAACCGGCGGCGCGCCGAAATCGCCATCACCAGCAGGAGCGAGACGATGAAGATGACGGCGACCGATATGGCCGAACCGTAGCCAATCCGGTCCTCGGTAAAAAAGCGCTGGTAGAGCGTGAAGCTCACCACCTCGGTTGCCGTTCCCGGGCCGCCGCTCGTCAGGAGATACACCTCATCGAACACCTTGAAGGCAAGCACCAGGCGGAAGGCGAAGGTGACAACGATGGTGGGAACCATCAGCGGGAGCGTGATGAGGCGGAACTCCTGCCAGGAGCTGGCTCCGTCCACCTTCGCGGCTTCAAAGATGTCCTGCGGCAGCGATTCAAGGCCGGCGAGAAAGAGGAGGAAGCAGAACGGCGTCCAGTGCCAGATATCGACCACGATGACCGATAGAAGAGCCGTTTCCGAGGAGCCCAGCCAGTCGTGCGGAGCAATACTCAGGAGCGCGAGCCCTTGGTTGATCAGGCCGAAATCGTAGTTGAGTAGAAGCTTCCAGATGGCCCCGATCACAATGCCGGGGATGAGAATAGGTAGGATGAAGACCGCCCTGTAGATGACGCGTCCCCGCGTCACTCTGCTGCAAAGAACGGCAAGCCCAAGGCCAAGGATCATTTGGCCCGCTACGGCGCAGAATGCGAAGATGAAGGTATTGCGGATGCCGGCATGGAACAGCGCATCGGACCCCAGCGCCGCATAGTGCGACAGGCCAACAAAGCTGCGGGTCGAGGCCCCGCCGCTCCAGGTGATGTCCTGGAAGCTGCTTACGAACAGATTGGCAAGGGGGAGCACGCTGAGCACAAGCATCAGTGCCAGCGCCGGCGAGAAGGTCAGCCAGCGCCACAGTCGGTCATCGCCAAGCGGAGTGACCGACCTCTGGCTGGCGGCCTGCTCCGCTGTCTGTGTCACGACCGAGGCCGTGCTCATTCGGGATGCTCCCCTCTCGCCTCAGAGCCGCTCGATCTGGCCGGTGTTGTACTGATGCTTAGCCATGATCGCGTGGATCTCGTCCGCCATGCCGTTCAGCGCATCGACGGCGGTGATCTCACCCGCGATGGCGCGGTTTAGGCCGAGCTCCAGCACGGCGATCACCTCGCTCGCCTCGGGGAACTGATAGATGTTTACGGCATGCGGGAGCGCCTCGGCGAGGGGCTTCATCCAGCGGTAGCGGCGCTCCTCAGCAATCGGCTCTCTGTAAACCGCCGCGTGGACGGGGATGCCGCCCGCCTCCGCTGTTACAAGCTGGGCCTCCTTGGTCTGGAACCAGCGCAGGAACTCCACCGCCGCGCGCTTGCGGTCGTCCGGCACGTTATGCGCGATGCCGGCCAGCCAGTGGCCGAGACCCGGGGCAGTGGGCAGCCCAGGCAATGAAGGCGGCGGAGCCCATTCCACCTTGTCGACGACAGCGGACTTGTTCGGATCGTCCATCTGCGACCAGGCGGCGATCACCATCATGATATGCGCCGTATTGTCGGTCACCATGGCCTGGATCACCTCAGCCTGATCCATGGCCGCGGTTTTCGGGTGACCGGCCTCCCGGGCAAGCCGGATGTAGTATTCGAGCGCCTCGCGCCCTTCCGGACTATTGAGCGTGACGGTGTAGTCGCCGGACGACTGGTCCCTGAAGATGCCGCCGCCGTGGCCGTAGAGATAGGGATAGAAGTCGTAGGCCACCGTGTGCGGTCCGCGGGCCCCACGCTGTACGATCCCGTAGCGGCGGGGCGGCTCATGGAAACGTCGCGCGTTCTCTTCCAGTTCGGCGAACGTCTTCGGCGCCTGCAGCCCCGCTTCGGCGTAGAGATCGCCCCGGTAGTAGAGCATCGGGATGAGCGGCGAGACGGGAATGGACATCAGCTTCCCGTCGGCGGTAACTGTCCTCTTCTCGGCGTTGTAGTAGACCGTATCGCCGAGGGTATAGACCTCGGGGTCGAGTTGAAAACTCGGGTCGATGTCGGTGATCGGCGTAACGAAGCCGCCGGCATACATCTCCGTAAACCAGCCGGAATTCATGATCAGGATATCGTACTGGCCCGAGGCGGCCCGCACGGAGTTGCGCTGCTTTTCTAGCGAGCCGGCAAACGGATTCACGTCGAGCTCTACCCGGTTTCCGGTCTCAGCTTCGTACTGCTCGACCGTCCGGCGAAAACTTTCGAACCAGGGCGACTGGTTGATGACGATGGTGATCGGGGCCACCGATTGTGCCCAAAGCGGGCGCCACGACGTTGAAAGCGCGGCGGCTCCCATTCCGGCGAGCGCATGCCGTCGATTGATACGGAACGTGCCTGTCATTCTTTCCTCCCACGATGGCACAACCATTGTAGGCGACGATTTCACAAGAATGCCATTCACACAAATAACAAAAATGCCGACATCGATGCCGAAACGGAATGGCTAATTCGTCGGCTCTTCCTGGCATATCGCGATCAGTTCCTTGACAATCGTCTCGGCGGCGGGCGAGAGCCAGCCGTTCTTCCGCCTGATGATGCCGGCGCTGCGCACGGCTTCCAACGCGGGAACATCGATCATGGTCAGGTCGGCCGCTTCTGGCAGCTTCAGCGTGGTTGAGACGGTGAAGGTCAGCGCGTCGAAGAACCGTACCATCTGCAGCAGGAACGCCATCGATTCGGTTTCCACCACGGCGCGCGGCGGAGCGAGATCGGCCGCGACAAACAGCGCTTTCATCCGCTGGTGGGCGCGTGTCGTCTGCGGTGGCATCACCCAGGGATACTTCAACAGGCTGGAGAGCGGCAGTTTGGGAACGCCTTCCAGTTCGTGGCCCTTGCGGCAGCACACCCCCAGCCGGTCGGAGGTGAGCGGTATCATTTTCATGTCGTGCGCCGCCTCTGGGGCCGGCAGTTCGGCCACCACGAAATCCAGATGCCCCTGCCGGAGCGCCCTGAGCAGCACATCGTCGAAGCCTCCTTCGATACGCACATGGATGGAAGGGTTCTTCTCAAGAGCTCTGGCCACCGCCTGAGGCAGCAGCCGTCTCAGCCATGCCGGTCCAGCGCCGATGGTCACCGTCCCGTATGTGCCGCCGCGCAGCGCGCCGATCTCATTCTTGGCATCCCCGAACTGCACCCTGATGGCCTCGGCGTGACGCAGAAGCGTCCGCCCAAAGGGCGTCAGGTCCACGCCCCGCGGCATGCGTTCGAACAGCTTCACCCCGAGCTCGCGCTCCAGCGCGCGCACCGCTTTCGTGAGCGTAGGCTGGGCGATCCCCAGGGCGGCTGCTGCCGCCGTCATGCTTTTGCATTCTGCGACGGCCAGGAAGTATTCGAGTTGGCGGATATTCATTGGAGTCTTTAGCGTCTGGGTAAAAAGTTCCTGGCGGGCCGGACCGGATATACAACCCCTGCATTCCGCAGGGACCTGTTCGTGTTAATAGCATGAATGGCTTGAGAACACCTCAGTGGGAGGCACCCGTTTCGCCAACGGTCCCGCGCGTCTGATCGCTTCCGACAAGGAAACAGGTGAGGTCGTTTGGGAGCACAATATTACCGGCGACACGCCGCGGGTCGAGATGACCGGCGCACCGCTCCTGGTCGGCGACAAGATCCTCGTGGGCGCCGCAGGCGGCGATAACGGCACGCGGCCGTGGCTGGCTGCCTATGATGCTGCCACCGGAGAGGAGTTCTGGAAGAAGTACAACATCCCCGCTCCGGGCGAACCCGGTTCCGAAACATGGGGCGGCGACGTTAGGACAGACCCGTTAGCCGCGCGGCCTTCGTAATCGACCCCGCCACAACCACTGAGTTGAAGATTTCGAGTTGTTTCAGGGAGACTTTATTTTCCATGCAAGTACTCGGTACTCTCTGCGATTCCGGCGGAACTTTTAAAAGTCACGGGTTCAATGGAGTTTTCCAAGTTTATGGATATTGCAAGCTCCATTGTGGGGCGGAGGAACCGTTCGCATCCGGAGGAGCTCCCGGACCACGCGGGCTAGCTTCGCCTGCTCCAACCGTTTGCCGCTCAAGCCGCGAACGGCCGTCACTGCGTAGGCGTATGAGCTGGTTGCCTTGAAACGCGCCGCATCTGGTCCTTCCGGCATACGAGGCACGCAATCATCTTGAATGATCCTTTCCAGCATGGGAGAATGACTTTCCCAAAGGAGATGAACCATTTTTGCGCGTCTGCTCTTTGCGGTTCTGGGAGTGACAGGCCTGTGCTTTCCTGCCTTTGCGCAGGGGGGTCATGTCTGCCATCCCGTCGTATCTCAGCCGTTCTCACCGTTCCCGTCGATTGATCGCTCCCAGCCTCTCCCTGCAGGGGACGTGCAGGCGTTTCTTTCCGGCGAAACGAAGGACTGCCCCGAATGCGATCTGCAGGGCGCCCAGTTGCAAAGGCGCGATCTCTCGGGGGCGGACCTGCGCGGCGCGGACCTGTCCGGCGCGTCGCTGCACCGCGCCCGGCTGGCCGGAGCGCGGCTCGATGCGGCCAATCTCGCCTATGCGAACCTCAATCTGACGGACCTCAAGAGCGCATCGCTGATCGAAGCGAGCTTGAACCAGGCGCTGCTTTACCGGGCGGACCTCAGCCGGGCCGTGCTGACCCGCGCGGATCTCACCTGGGCGCGGCTGCAACACGCCCGCTTGACGCAGGCGCAGTTGCAGGGGGCCAAGCTGGTTCATGCGATGGCGATGGACGCCAATTTCACCAGTGCGGACATGCGGGAAGCCGACCTTCAGCTTGCCAACCTTCGAGGAGCCAATCTCCAGCGGAGCGACATGCGTCGAGCAGTGATGACGAATGGAGGGTTCATGGAGGTAAACTTCACCTCCGCTGACCTAACCCAGGCGGTAGCCTTCAACGCCGATTTCATGTCGGCGAACTTCACCGACACCCGTCTGGCGAATGCGGACCTTCGCGGAATGCGGGTGGACGATGCAACGATAGTCTGTACGCAGCTCGACAACACGTTGGTCGGCCCTGCCACGCGGAACTGAACGCCTGATCTATTTGGAACCGGGCGTCTGTTTTATCTCAAACCACGTTTGGCTGACGAAGAGGTTCGGCTGCACATTGCCGAACTCATCGGTGAAAGACTGCCCTGCGCGGTGATAGTATTCACTTTGAATGGTGAGGTTCGCGCCGTCCAATAATAACTTGGTGCAGACCTCCTTCAGCTTGAAACGGGCAACCGGGGTTTCTCCTGGTATTTCCGGCAGGTCTTCGCAGACCCATCCGTTTTCTCCATAACGGCGTTTCAACAGGTTGCCGAGCGCCCAGTGATTGCTGCGATCCGCGGGTTCGATACCGCGGGGGTCGGTCGCAAGACGCAAGCCTCTGACGATCCCCTCGTCATCCAAAAGGACCGATGGAACGACCGGAAAGCCGAACACCTTCGTGCCCTCGCACATCGCCACCGCGCGCGTCTGCTCCAGTGCCCGGGCGACGAATTCCGGTTCGTCGTCGTAACGAAAGGCCACTTCGTAGAGCCCTTCGCTGTCAGGTTTGCACTCCTTGAACGCCGCGAACCCCGCGATGAGCCGGCCGGGGGGACCGCCATTGCTCCCGCAGGCATGATCGGTGAACCCCCCAGGCAGATCCTTGAGCGACGCACCCAGCTGAATATCCCAGACAATCGGGCGGCCCTGGCAAGCGAAAGCCGGCGCAGCCGCAAACAGCGCCAGTATGAAGCACGCACTTGTAACCCTTGGCTTCATGACGGCAATCCGAGGACAAGCAGAACGAAGAGCGGTTCCGAAAGGCCCATCTCCGGCGGCCGGTAGGAAAGAGCGTCCGTATAGACGTTGCCCCCGACGACGACGGCCAGGAACTGTTCTCCGTCAACGGCAAAGGTGATCGGAGGGACATTCGTCAGCGAGCCGAATTTGGTGCTCCACACGGTTTCAAGCGTTTCATCGTTGAGCGCGTGAAGCCTGCCTTCGGCCGTAGTCGTGAAGACCAGCCCTCCCGCCGTCGCTAGGGCGCCCGCGTGTAACGGAAAGTCGAAGAGACGCTGGGCCTTCACCGTGCCGCTCAGGGGATCGACCGCCGTAAGCATTCCCATATCCGCGGCGGCACCGGAATAATAAGCGCCGAGCCAGCCTGGAGCCGACTCCGTTTTGATCGGCGGGATGTTCTCCGTCATGCAGCCGTCAGCTCCGGAACCGTAGGCCAATTCGGTTCGCAAGCTGTAGGCGGAAGCGAAGGAGGATGTGCCCTTGATGTTGGGGCAGTCCGGACGATTTTGCCAGGCGCCGGATTTGTAGGCCTGGGTCTTCGCCCCTGCCTTATACTCTCTCGGGCGGCCTGTTTCGTCGATGCCGGCAGTCCATTCGATGCCGATCACATGCGGGGTGGCAACCTGAAAGGTGCCCTGCTTCCCGTCCAGCCCGTAAAAATATCCGTTGTTGGCGAAATGCGCGACAACACTCTCGTCCGCGCCTTCCGCGGAACTCACCAGAAGGTGCGTGCCATCCTCGGAGAATCCATTGATGTCGCCGGGTGTATACTGGAAGTGCCAGCGCAGATCGCCCGTTTCTGCATCGATGGCGAGCACGCTGTTGGCAAAAAGACTGTCCCCGGGGCGCATACGCGGAATGTACCGGGGATTGGGGTGACCGGTACCCCATATGGTAAGCCCCGATTTCGGGTCATAGATGCCCGTTTGGGAAATCGCTCCTCCTCCTAGCAGTCCGGCCGGGTTAGAGGCAGTCGCGAGAGTATCGACATGCCACAGCGACGATCCGGTCTCCGCATGGAGCGCATCTATCCGGCCGACGGCGCCGCGCTCGGCACCGCCGCCACCGACGATGATGCGGTCCCCGACCACGAGCGGAGAGGCCTCGATGGTATACCCCTGTTTCGGATCGCCCACCTGAACGGAACGGACGGTCTTTCCAGTGTCCCTGTCGAGCCAGTGGATACGGCCATCCGACGCCGCGGCGATCACGAAGTTCCGGTAGAGGGCCAGGCCCCGGCCGGCCACGAGCCAGCTGTCGAGATTGGTCTGAAGCTCCTTGTTCTGCCAGACGATCTTGCCCTTTTCCCGGCCGTCCAGCTTGGAAACATGTCCCCATCCGTCGACGATATAGATGTATCCGTCCTCGACCAGAGGACTCATGGGGAGGGCGTCACGGTAGTTGCCGCTGCCTTCGATCAGTCCTCCGAGCGGTACGCTGTACCGGACCACCAGCTTTGAAACATTGTCGCGGTTGATGCCTGTAAGGCCGGAATAGCGGCTGCCGTCATAGGAACCGAGATTCATCAACCAGTTCTGGGGTTCTCGGGCGGTATTCAGCAGACGCTCGGGCGTAACCTCTCCGGCGGCTGTTGCGGACACGCTGCCGCAAAGCGCAAGCCCGATCCCTACCATGACTGCAGGGACTGAAATCCAGTTCATCACGCCTACCAATTGCGACGGCGATACGAGCTTGCTCGCACCGCCGTCAGAAAAGAAGTTCATTGAAGCTAAAGCCCGCCCCGGCAAACCGGGGCGGGTTATTGCGTTACATGTTGTCCGGAAGGGCGAAGGCCCAGATCACGCCACCCGTCGGAATAGTCGTGCCGGGCTTGAATTTGTCCGGATAGGAAGCACCAAGGCGGGTCTGCATGGAGGCAGCATCGATGCCCCATCCAGCCTGCACCGCGATGTACTGCTTGCCGTTGACCTCGAACGACGTGGGTACGCCGATGACGCCCGAATTGAGCTTCATCTCCCAAACCACCTCGCCGGTCTTGGCATCGAAGGCGCGGAACATGCTATCATTCGTGCCTCCCCCGAACACCAGCCCGCCGGCGGTGGTCATGAGCGGTCCCCAGTTCGCGGAATTGGGGAATTCGTGCGTCCATACCTTCTTGCCGGTAGCAACGTCCCAGGCCTGAACCTCGCCGATATGATCGGCACCCTCGGCCAAGTAGAGGTCGGACCGGTCGCCCTGCGTACCGCGGGTGAAGCTGGCACCCGGACGGTATTCCACGACCGTGCCGCCCTGCATCTTGGTGCAGAGGTTCTCATTAGCCGGAATGTACACGTAGTTGGTGTCCGGGCTGTAGGCGATGGGAGGCCAATCCTTGCCGCCCCAGAACGACGGACAGAAGTCGCCGAGCACGCCCGTTCCCGGCTTCCTGCCTTCGGCATATTCCACCCGGCCGGTCTCCGGATCCATGCTCTTGATCCAATTCTCCTTCACGTAGGGCGTGCCCCTGACGAAGCTGATTTGGCCGTCTGGCTTCCGCTCCAGCTCCCAAAGCACGCCATTGCGTGCGGCGTGCACCAGGCCCGGCACGGTCTCGCCGTCCTTGTTCGGAAGATCGATGAGGATCGGAGCGGCCACCTCGTCCCAGTCAAACGAATCGTTCGGATGGTACTGAAAGTGCCCCTTGATCTCTCCGGTTTCCGGATCGAGTGTGATGACCGACGTGACGTAGAGATTGTCGCCGGGACGCTGGTCACCCATCCACGGGCCGCCGTTGCCGACACCCCAGTAGATCAGCTTGTTCTCGGGGTCGTAGTGGCCCGTGATCCAGGTCGAGCCGGCACCGGTCTTCCATTCGTCGCCGTCCGGCCAGGTCTCCGATCCAGGCTCGCCCGGAGCGGGGATCGTGTAGGTGCGCCAGAGTTCCTCACCGTCCTCGGCACTGAAGGCCGCCACATAGCCGCGAATGCCACGTTCACCGCCCGAGGTGCCGACAATGACCTTGCCATCGATCACAAGCGGGGCCAGGTTCGCATAGTAACCCATCTTGTAATCTTCCATCTTGACGGTCCACAATTCCGCGCCGGACTTTGCGTCAAGCGCTACGAGGATGGAATCGCGCGACGTGAAGAAGATCTTGTCGTCCCAGAAGCCTACGCCGCGATTGGTCGGGTGCGACGTGTGCATGTCCGGCGGGAGTTCGCGCTGATAGCGCCAAAGGATCTCACCCGTATCGGCCTTGATCGCCAGCACCTGGTTGCTGGTCGTGGTGGCCTGGGAGACGAACATCACGCCGTTGATCACCATTGGCGGCGCTTCGTGACCGTCAGATGAACCGGTGGAGATCATCCAAACGGGCTCCAGATCAGCAACGTTCTCGGTCGTGATCTGTTTCAGCGGACTGTAACCCCAGCCGTCATAGGTACGGCGGTAGTTCGGCCAGTCGCCGTCCGCAGGGTTGGTCAGAATTTCCGCGGTGACGGGCTGATAATCCGGGATCACCACAGGTGGAGGCGGCGCTTCCGGAGCTCCGCCGGCGGCGGGCGGGGCGGTCGGCCCGGCCGGAGGTGTCGTTGGCCCTGCCGGCGCCTGCTGCTGGGCCATCGATGTGGAGACCATGAGCAGGGCCAAGCCTGCCCCGAGCAGAGTAGATGAAGCTAACTTGCGTACCATAGTATCCTCCCTACCAGGTGAGCATTCAACCGGAATGAACCGGAACTTCACCCCCCGCCCACGCGTCCGTCGAAAGCAGCAGCAACGACGATCTTGTCTTCCTCCAGCTTGAGCTTCAGAGCCGGCAGCTTACGCACCGCAGGCCCCTGCATCACTGCACCATTTTGCCGGGGATCGAAGCGGGACAGGTGGCAGGGACACTCCATCCAGAAGCTCTCCGCCACCCAACCCGTGACCTCGCAGCCCTCATGTGTGCAGATTGCGCTCTGTGCGACCACGCCACCAGCCGCGTACTCCTGCCCTTCCGGGCTGAGGACAGCGGGGTCCCACCGGGTTAGCACAAGAAGATTCAGATAGCTGCCATTGCGAACCGTCTGTGTCGCGGAATCTGCCGGCCATGCCTGGAGGGGAGCCGAGTTCGGCGTGATGTCCTCAGGCGTCAGCGGCGTGATCTGGTCGTCGCCGCTAGCACGCACCAGATAG
Source organism: Chelativorans petroleitrophicus (assembly GCF_025398195.1). Lineage (GTDB taxonomy): Bacteria > Pseudomonadota > Alphaproteobacteria > Rhizobiales > Rhizobiaceae > Chelativorans > Chelativorans petroleitrophicus. The sequence continues at coordinate 43,597 of NZ_JAODNV010000009.1, forward strand.
TCACCCTCTTGGGGAGGTGCAGAAGCGACCTCCGCATTCGGCGCGTCGCCCTGAGCGAGAGCGGGCGCTGCCGCAATGCCCACAATTCCGCCGACGACCAAGCGGCGATTTACATTCGCTCCACAGCAGCATGCTGCAGGCGCTTGACGATCTGAATGAGATTTCAATGGGTAATATCCTGAATTAGTTACATGAATCCTGAGATTCACTCCTGTAACAGCCGCATCAGAGGTTCTATGAACCTTCAACATTTTACAGACTATAGAAGCGAAACAGATTACTTCAAGTGAAAAAATAATCACAAAACTCTACACAAAATACCCGTTTTAATGGCAACATGAAGGTTGCCGATGATGCAGCTTCTTCACCGGTGGAGAATCGGGCTCGCATCCGCAATTGCCGGGCAAAAATCCGAAACAGGAGGAATTTGTCATGAAATATCTGGTTTCGACCATGCTTAGTCTGCTGCTCGGAAGTTCGGCATATGTTCATGCACAGCAGGCTGCCGATCAGGGCGATCAGTCGTTCGAAGCCGGGCAGCCGCTTGGGGTGGTGATTAACGGTGAGCACACGCCCATGTCCGACAATGTGAAGGTCTATGGCGCGATCGTTAACGCCGAAAGCTGCGTCTATGATGAGTCACGGGATCTCATCGTGGCTGTCAATCGAGGGGCGGATCAGGATGAGGCACCGAATGACGGCTTCATATCCCTGATCAATCATGACGGCTCAGTTCACACCGCGCGCTGGATCGGTGTGAACCGTAACGGACTTGTCCTGAATCATCCCTTCGGCAGCGACATCCACGACGGCAAGCTCTACGTGGCGGACCGTGACGGGGGAACCGACGAGAATACGCCCACGGTTTCCGTCATTCGCATGTTCGACATGGAGACCGGCGCTCCCGCCGGAGAAATCAAGACGGAGGGTTCTCCAGGGTTCAACGATATCGAGGTGGCGGAAGACGGCACGATCTATGCCACGCAAACCTCGGCTGGCGGACAGAACCCGGATCCCTCCACCTTCCGGGTCTTCAAAATCACGCCGGACGGTACGTCAACGGTGCTTATCGAAGGCGATCCGCTCAATCTGCCTAACGGCATCGCCATTGACGGCGAAGGAAATCTCGTTGTCGTGAACATAGGCAACAAAGACGTGCTCACTTTCTCGCCAGAGGGAGAACTTCTCAAGACCGAGCAGTCGGCGCAGGCGGGAAACGACGGTATCGTCATCATGGAGGATGGGACGAAATATGTCAGCAGCGTCCGTGAGGGAGGCATTGCCCGTATTGCGCCAGATGGAACGACGGAACTGATCGCCACGGCGATCCCGAGCGCTGCATCCATGTGTTACGACGCAGGAGCCAACCAGCTGGTGGTCCCGATGAACACCAACAACGCGCTCGCCCTTATCCCTCTGGAGAACTGAAGGGGCATGCGCCGCGATGCGAGAGTCCTCCCGACCCGTCCCTGCCGGGAGGCGGGAAAGCTCGCTGAACGGCGGCCAACCATTCCTGTACCGGATGGGGCGATCGGTAACGGCTGCCCCTCCGCATAGCGCCGATCCGGCAGCTTCGCTGCTTGTTGCCCTTCGCTCAGCATGCCTTTGCGGTTTCCGGCCTGTGGCTGTTGCGGGACGGTCCGGCATGGTCCACTTTGAACCATCCTTGCCTAATGCGCTCTGCACGAGCGATACGAGTCGCGGCACCACGGACACAGGGATTCGATGATCACCGTCTACCGTCTTCTGGCTTTCGGGCTCTTTCTCCTGATCTGGTGGACCGTATCGCTCATAGTGGGGCCGAACCTCATTCCCACTCCGCTCAACACGGTCTTCGCCGCCAGGGATCTGCTCCGGGACGGAAAAATTCTTGAACCTCTGCTGAGCAGCCTCGCCGTCTACTCCACCGGCTATGCCCTTGCCGTGCTCGTAGGAATTCCCATCGGAATGCTGATGGGGGGCATTCGCGATCTCGGCCGCACCCTCGACATTTATGTGAACGCCCTAATGGCGACCCCGCGGGTCGCCTTCATTCCGCTCATCATTCTCTTTCTCGGACTGGGGGCCGAGGCGAAAATCGCCGTCGTCTTTCTTGGCGCGGTCATTCCCATCCTGATCGGTACCTATTCCGGCATTCTCAACAGCGATGCCGAACTCATCGAGATGGCGCGCTCCTTGGGCGCATCCCGCTCCCAGATCTATTGGCGAATCATGCTTCCGGGCGCACTCGCCTTTGTGGTGATCGGCCTGCGGATCGGCGCAACCATTGGTCTGATCAACACGGTCGTGGCGGAGCTCTATACGGCAGCGAGCGGTCTCGGCGGCCTGCTTGCCCTGTATGGCAACACGTTTCAAATGGCGCGCTACTTCGTTGTGATACTCGCGCTTTCCCTGATCGGAGGTCTCGTGAGCCAAGGCCTGAGGGCGCTCGAGGCCTGGTCGAGCCGCTGGCGCGTCACTGCCGGGAACTAGGCTTCCATGAAACCATTTTGTTTTCCGGTCAGCGAGACGATCCCTGCGGAACGGCCTATCTGGTTTGGTCTAATTCCTGCGAGTTTTGGCTCTACCCTATGTCGCGATTAACGGCATATTGCCATGTAAAGCGTTGGATTTGCGTCCGGAAATTGCTCTACCGGAAGCTTGAGAATTCAGCGAAGCCGATCTTCTTTCGCTCCGTGTGCGGGGGAACGGCCGGAGAAGGGCTCCTCGTCCGATAGGGACAAGGATACTCTGAAAAGAGGAGGCGATACAGTGATTAGGGCCATCCGTTACCTCAAGCTCGGGTTACTTGCCGCAGCTGCACTTCAGGTTTCCGCGCAAGCAACAGCAGCGGAACCCTTCCGTCTGATTGTCACGGACCTCACGACACCTCTCGTTCCGAATTCCGTCATGGATCTGGCGGTGGAACTCGGATATTTCGAACGTGAAGGCGTTGATGTTGAACTGGTCCGGGTGCAACAGACGCCCTCGGCGATTGCCGCGCTGCAAGCCGGCGAGGGCGAGATGGCCAATATCTCCGTCGATTCCGCGCTGCAGCTTGCCGCACGGGACCGGCTCGATCTCAAGGCCGTGCTTTCCCCCAACAAGGCGCTTCCCTTCCTCATCGCCGCGAAATCCGAGATCGAGACCCCGCAGCAGCTTGCTGGCAGGAGCTTTGCCATCGGCCGGCTGGGCAGCTTGGACCATACTCTAAGCACCAAAGTGCTCCAAGCCGCCGGGGTGGATACCGACAGCCTCAGTTTCGTGGGGATCGGGCAGCCCAATGTTCGCGCTCAGGCACTCGCTGCCGGACAGGTGGATGCCACAACCATTTCGATTGGCGTATGGCTTTCCCTTCCAGACAAGGAGGGGCTGCACATCCTGATCAATCAGGATGACTACTACAACGCCGCCCCGGTCGTTCAGAAGGTGAATGTCGTCACGGACGAGGTGCTGCAGGAGCGACGCGACGAGGTGGTTGCGGTGACCCGCGCGCTGATTGCGGCGGCGCGAGACTTCGCAGCCGATCCGGCCAAATGGATAGAGGCCATGGCGAAAGCGCGTGATGACGTCAGCAGGGAGGATCTTGAAGCGCTGGCAGAGGCGTTTGCCGACAGTTGGAGCATCAACGGTGGATTGAACCGCCAGGAGCTAGAATACACGGTAGAGTGGGCCTATGACAGCCCTGATTTCGAAGGTGTGCAAAAGATCAATCTTGAAGACTGGGTGGATTTTTCCGTGATTGATGAGGCGCTGGAAAAGCTTGGCACAGCCGAAGGTGCGGATCAGTACATTCGCTAGACCAGCGGCGGACGGGCGAGACGGGCTTTTGATGGCAGCATCATGAACCCGACCCCGTCCGTTGTCGTCTCACACGTATCAAAGATCTTTAAGCGGGCGAAGGATTTGGCTCCGGTCGAGGCGCTCAGGGACGTATCCCTCGAGCTGCCGGCTAATACCTTTGTTACGCTGTTGGGCCCTTCCGGTTGCGGAAAGACCACGCTTCTCCGGATGATCAACGGCCTCATCCAGCCGGATTCGGGCGAGGTCCACGTCTTTGGCAAGCCGCCGAAACCCGGCCCCCGGATCGGGTTCGTCTTCCAGTCCTTCCGCCTCATTCCCTGGCTGAATGTCCGGAACAATGTCGGCTTTGGACTTTCCCTGCAGGGTGTCGGAGAGGCGGAAAGGAAAGAGCGGGTGGACCACTATCTGAAGCTGGTGGGCCTATCGCGCTTTGCCGACGTGTATCCGCACGAGCTTTCCGGAGGGATGAAGCAGCGCGCGGCTCTGGCGCGCGCTCTTGTTACGGAGCCGGAAATTCTCCTAATGGACGAACCGTTTGCCAGCCTCGACGCCCAGGTCCGGGAGCTGATGCAGATGGAAATGATGCGACTCTGGTCCGAGCGCAGGGGAATTGTCCTCTTCGTAACGCACAGCGTGGACGAGGCGATCATCATGGCCGACAAGATCGCTCTGATGGGACCCCGGCCGGGCCGGATTGTCGAGACGCTGGATGTCCCCTTGCCACGCCCGCGCTGGGACGACAGCATCAAGATGCAGCGGGACTATATCGAACTGAGGCGATATCTCTGGGACCGCATCCGCGAGATGGTGACGCAGGACCCGTCTTCGGATTTTTACGCCGGAGAGCCGGACAAATCGTAGCCTCGTTCTATCCCCGCAGAAGGGCATGCCGACTGGCTGATGGCGCCCGCCAGACGCGCTTGGATGAAACTGGGATTGCGAGTATCACCTACGATCCAGGGACAGAGAGGACGGCCTGGGAATAGCCCGTCAGCTTCAGGAAGGCTTCGGCAATGGTCTCGGCTTGACCTTCCCTTCTGAGTTCCGCCGGCGTCCCCTGAAAGAGGACGCGGCCCCGGTTAAGCACGATCACACGATCGGCTTCCTCAACCTCGTCCACCAGATGGGTCGTCCACAGGACACCCAGCTTCCCATCCTTCCTCATCTGCAGGATGCGGTTCAGTATGTCCTTCCGGCTTGCCGGATCCAGTCCCACCGTCGCCTCGTCCATCAAAAGAAGGCTCGGTTCATGCAGGAGAGAGCGGGCCAGCTCGACGCGCCGGCGATTGCCTCCGCTCAGGGTCCGAGCGCGGTCATGCCGGCGATCGATGAGATCAAATCGCTTCAGGAGCTCCTCGATCCGCTTGCGCGCCAGGCTGCGCGGGAGACCGTGCAGATCCGCGTGGTAGCGCAAATTTGCTTCCACTGTCAGCTCGAGGTCGAGCGTGGGTTGTTGGAACACTACACCCAGTTTTGCCAGCCCTTCCGTCAGATGCGTGCGGATATTCAGGCCGAGGATGCGGATGGTTCCGGCGTCGGGGGCGAAAAGGCCTGTCAGAAGCTGCAGAAGTGTCGATTTGCCGGCTCCGTTCGGCCCGAGAAGCGCTACGAATTGCCCCACGTACATCTCAAATGCAACGCCGTCCAGCGCAAGAAAAGATCCATAGGATTTCCGCAGGCCGTCTACCGACAGAACAGCCATTTCTTCTTCATCTTTCTGCATACGACCTCCGGGTTTCTTAGCCGATGCACCAAGGTAACGGGTGCATCTGTCCCAATAAGATCTAGAGTCAAGACTTGCATGGTATGGCCAATTCAGCAATCATTTCGCCGCCCATAACCCGGAGGATTTGACATGAAGGTTTCAACAGCATTGCTTGTGTGTGCTATCGCTCTCCTCAGCTCGGTTGCCGCAGGCAATGCCGAAGGCAATTTGGCTTCTAAGCCGGAGCGCCTTGAACCTCTCGTGCTCGGCGCCGATCTTTCGTTTTCCGTCAAGGAATACAAGCTCGAAACCGGGAAATACTATCGCTGGCAAATCCAGAGCCAGGGTGGAGAGGAGTTTCTGGTCAAGGCGCCTGAACTCTTCCGTAATTCCTGGGTAAACCAGATCGTCATCAACGATATCGAGGTCAAGCCCGTTGGCGGCGGAATTTACGGCGTCGAGTTCGACGACGAGGGTACGGCCGATGTCTGGTTCGTCCCGATCGTTCCTGGCGATTTCGAGTTCTATGCGGATGGCTTCGAAGAACGAGGAATGCTCGGAAAATTCGTAGTCCGCTAATTGCGCCACAGTTGTGGTCGGGAGGAAATCTTGATCTCCAAAATTCGCCGATATGCCTGCGTAGCGCTGCTGCTGACCACGTTTGGCCTGACTGTACCTGCGTTTTCCGCAGGGACGGGTCTTGTCTTCGTGAGCAACGAGAAGACGCACAACATCACTGTTCTCGATCCAAAGGACTACAGCATCGTCAAATGGATCGAGACCTCGCGCCGCCCGCGCGACATGCGCTTCAACAACGACAACACGCTGCTTTATGTGGCCTGCGGCGACGATGATGTGATCGACGTCATCGACGTGGCGACTTTGGAGGTGGTCGACCATATCCCGACCGGACCAAGCCCGGAGGTCTTTTACTTCAGCCCGGATGACAGCCTCATCTACGTCTCCAACGAAGAGAACTCCAGCCTGCAGATCATCGACGTGGCTGAAAAGGTGATCGTGGGTGAAATCTCCACCGGCGCCGAACCAGAGGGCGTGGTGGTCAGCGACGATGGCAAGACTGTCTATGTGACATCGGAAGTAGCCGACATGGTGCATGTCATCGACGCCGAGACCCAAACGCTGACGGACAACATCATCGTCGGCACGCGCCCGCGTCGCTTCGTGCTCACGCCCGACGGGCAAGAATTGTGGGTCTCGGACGAGCTTTCGGGAGAAGTATCGATCATCGACCGGGCCACCAACCAGGTGACCCATACTCTGCAATTCCTTCCCCCAGGCTTCCGCCAGGTGGACGTCACACCCGTCGGCATGGAGATCACCAAGGATGGGTCAACCGTCTATGTGACGCTGGGCCGGGCTAATCACATTGCCAGCGTGGACGCTGCCTCCAAGGAGATCAAGGAGTATGTGCTGGTTGGCAGCCGCGCCTGGGGTGTCGCGCTCAGCCCGGATGAGAATACAATGTATGTGACCAATGGGCTAAGCGACGATGTCTCTATCATCGATGTTCCGTCGATGAAGGTGACTCAATCAATTCCGGTGGGGCGGGTGCCGCATACGGTACGAATCGATGGTTAGAGAAAACATCTTTGCGATTTCTCGCGTGCTCCTCGCCGGCTCACTCGCTCTCGGGTCAGCGCCGCCGTCTCTAGCGCAGGAGAACACGCCTCCTGCGACTGTACCGCAACCCGCCCAGAAAGAGCCTGCCGCGCCGGCGGTAAAGATGCTCATGGGCTATGTGGAACTTGCTGACGACCCTCGCTATGACGAGGATCGCGCAGAGGCTGAGATACCCGTAAGGCCGCTTGGAAGACCATTCGACGCGACGGCCGTGGGCATCTCCGACGCAGAGCAGATCGGGAAGGTCATTGGCGTCGACTTCGCGATCGAACGCAAGAGCGGGCAGAATATCGAAGAGCTGATTGCGGCCACCCAGGCCTGGTCCGAACAGGGGGTCGGCTTCATTTTGGCCGATCTGCCGGCGCCGCAGCTTCTGGAGCTTGCCGACGCGCTCATCGACCGGGACATGATGATCTTCAACGTGGCGGCCCCCGAGGATGCTTTGCGCGGCGAGAGCTGCCGCGAGAATGTGATCCATGTCATCCCCAGCTACACCATGCTGGCGGATGCGCTGGTCCAGTACCTGGCCTTCCGCAACTGGCGTAAGATCCTCGTGTTGCAGGGCCCCTTGGAGGGCGATGCCCAAATGGTGGCGGCCGTCGAGAGGGCGGCCCAGCGCTTCGGCGCCCAGATTGTCGAGGTTCGCCCGTTCCAGCTTACCAACGATCCGCGCCAGCGCGAACAAAGCAACGTGGCGCTTGTGACGTCGGATGCGGACTACGATGTCGTCTTTGTCGCCGATACGGATGGCGAGTTCGCGCGCTATGTTCCGTACGCCACCCAGTTGCCTCGCCCTGTCGTCGGAGCTGCGGGATTGGTTCCATCGGCTTGGCATTGGAGTTGGGAGAGGCATGGCGCTCCCCAGCTCAACAGCCGCTTTGAAAAGGCGGCCGGAAGGCGCATGGCCGGAGAGGACTGGGCGGCATGGACTGCCATTAAGGCAGTCGTCCAATCGGTTCTGCGCAGCAAATCGACGGATTTTCAGCCGGTGAAGGATTACTTGCTGGGAGAGCGCCTAACCATTGACGGCTTCAAGGGCAATCCGCTCAGTGTGCGCAGCTGGGACCACCAGATCCGCCAGCCCATTCTCCTGACCGTTGGAAATGCGGTTATTGCCCGCGCGCCGCTCGAGGGTTTCCTGCATCAGACCAACGAGCTCGATACGCTGGGCGTGGACGAGCCGGAGACGGCATGTCAGTTCTAGTCCGGGAACCTGAAAGCCGAAGGCCTCGAACAGTACAGTTTCGATAAGCCAATGAAAAGCGCCCACGCCTTCTCCGCGCTCAGAGCCATAGTGCGCCGTGAAGTCGTCAAGTTCACTCACCAGTATGGCCGGCTCTTCTCCGCACTGGTGCGGCCGGCCCTGTGGCTGGTCGCCTTTGCCGCCGGCTTCCACAACATTCTCGGCGTGTCGATCATCCCGCCCTACAGGACCTACATCACCTACCAGGAGTATATGATCCCGGGGCTCCTGGGCATGGTCCTGCTGTTCAACAGCATGCAGTCGTCGCTGTCGCTCGTGTACGACCGAGAAATGGGGACGATGCGACTGCTGCTGACTGCTCCGCTGCCGCGCTGGTATCTGCTTCTGTGCAAGCTGATGGGCGGTGCGGCACTCTCGACCCTGCAGGGCTATGCATTCCTCCTGGTTGCGTGGCTGTTTGGAGCGGAATTGCCGGCCTCGGGGTATTGGCGCGTGCTTCCTGCGCTCATTGCCGCGGCGCTTATGCTGGGTGCAATCGGCCTTCTTCTTTCAGTTTATGTCCGGCAGCTGGAAAATTTCGCCGGTACGATGAATTTCGTCATTTTCCCGATGTTCTTCATCTCCACAGCTCTTTATCCGCTATGGAAAGTGCGGGAAAGCGGAGCGGAATATCTTTACCAGATCGCGCTCGTGAACCCGTTTACGCACGCCGTCGAGCTGATCCGCTTCGCGGCCTACGGTCAGTTGAATGTGCAATCGTTGGCGGTGGTTGTGGGGATGAGCATACTTTGCTTTCTGCTCTCCGTGATCGGCTACGACCCGCAGCGTGGCCTCATCCGTAGGCGCGGCGGCATGGAGGCCTAAATGTTGCTCCTAATATGCTTCCAACCCACGCGCGTGGTATAGGCGCTTAGAACGGTGGTAAGCACCTCTCGCTGTCCGCCGGATCATACCGTCCCCTGCCGTGGCTGGCCTTCATACTGGCCGTTTCTTAGCGGTACTGTTCCAACACCTACGTGCCGACGAAAACGCGTCTGCGTGAGCTCTCGATGTGGGCGCGCATGCGCGCTCGGGCAGCCTCGCTGTCTCCGTCGCTAATCGCCTCGAAGATGGACATGTGCTCAGTATATGCGAGCATGAGGCGCTCCGCCGGCGGGAGGGGGGAGAGAGCGCTCGCCACCTGCATGCCGACGCGGATTGCCTGCGTCGTCACCTCGATCGTCTTTGCGTAGTAATCGTTCTCGGTCGCCCGGGCGACGGAGAGATGAAAGCCGATGTCTTCTTCAGCACCGAGATCGTTCCGTTTGATGGCGGCATCCATAGCCTTCAACGCGTTTTCGATGTCCTCCAGGCGTTTCTGCGAGCGCCGCTCGGCAGCCAGAAAGGCAGACTCGCCCTCTATGCCGACCCGGAACTCGTAGCAGCGTTGAATGTCGGCGATGCTGCCCGGCCGGGCGAATTCGAATACGGTGCGGCTTGGTTTGCCAGTGACGAAGCTGCCGGCGCCCGGTCGGCTGGTGATCAGCCCGTCTATGCGCAGCCGAAGCAGCGCCTCGCGCACCACCGTTCGCGAGACGCCGAACTGTTCCGCAAGCTCCACCTCTGTCGGCAGCCGGTCACCCTTAACCCACTCGTCGCAGGAGATGCGGCGATAGATTTCCTCGTAAACGCGATCGCTCAGCGAGCGGCTTGAATCCAATGCGCCAGAGTTTTCGTCAGGCTGGGCCTGAAAACTTCTTGCCATCCTCCGTCTCTCACACTTTCGAATTCTGCCCGCCCTCCGCTCGACAGGCCTGTTCGAGGTCTAGCAAATCCTTCACGCATTTTGCGACTGTCTCGTGCTTGTCCTTTGCAATATTGGCAAGCAGCGGCAGGATTGGCCCCATGTCCGCGATGCCCGAGAGCGTGACGGCGTCATGCATGACGCCGAAGCCATCGATCTCCGCGCGCTGCCGTTCGAATTCCAGGAAAGGCGCGCGCAGCCTCTCGGCGGTCTCCAAGTCTCCGGCGCGATATGCGTGGAGGGTGGCGAGTGCGGCGGCAGGTGCAATGCAGACCGCCCCGGATGTGTAGGTGGCAAGTCCGTAAGTCATCAGGTGCGAATGGATGGGCCGTTCGCCCATGCCGCTTGCCACGCGCTCTGCTCCAATGGCGGCGACTATGTCAGACAAATAGGTGTCGCCTTCCGGGTTGGCACGCTCCACTGCATATTTGACGAAGCGCACCGAGCCTGCCTTCACCATCCGCTCGAGCTGGTCGGGCTCGATATAGTTGTTTTGCTTGATGTAGAGGATAACGCCGAAACCGAGCGCCTCGGCCACGAGACCTACGCCGCGCTCGATGCCTGCGGCTCTCGCCGGAAACGCGGTCGGCAGCACCATAACGTCGGAAAAACCCTTGTCGCGCACGATTGGCGCCTGGTCGAGCATCTTGCCGAAATCCGGACCGATGGACGGGATAACCGCCGTTGAGGGCCCCGCGGTCTCACGCAGGAGATCGAGAAGAGCGCGGAAGCGGCCGAGGTCGATGTGGTAGAGATTGGCGTTGCCGCCGTAGAGCAGGATGCTGATGCCACCAGCTTCGATGTGTCGGACAAGAGCGGCGTTGGCAGCCGGGTTGAGTTCCAGGCTTTCGGTCCAGGCCACAGGCGGCACGGCCACCACAGATTTCCGGAAGTCTGCCAGTTCCAGGCGCTGTTGACGCATATCCCGCTCCGTTTCTCTTGCGTTCCGTAAGTCGCAACCCCCAAGGGTCAGCCGCCGGCATCCTATACACCGTCGCCTGAAGGATCAATATCAATCATACCAACTGTAGATTTGTATGACTAATTGACCAGCACAGGAGTTTGTCGTACTAGAGCTCCGAACGGGGAGGTGACGACGTGCCCAAGAAGCCGGAAGAGCTCAGAAGTCATCGATGGTTTGGCGTGAACGATCTGCGTTCGTTCGGCCACCGTTCGCGGTTGAAGCAGATCGGCTATGACCGCGAGGATTTCGCCGGCAAGCCCGTCATCGCGATCATCAACACCTGGTCCGACATCAACCCTTGCCACACGCATCTGCGCGCTCGCGCCGAAGAGGTAAAGCGCGGCGTATGGCAGGCGGGCGGGTTCCCTGTCGAAATGCCGGCCATCTCGCTCGCCGAGACCTATCAGAAGCCGTCAACCATGCTCTATCGCAACCTGCTTGCCATGGAGGTGGAGGAACTTGGCCGCAGTTATCCCGTCGACGGCATGGTGCTGCTCGGCGGCTGCGACAAGACCACACCCGCGCTTCTCATGGGCGCCATCTCGGCCGGTCTGCCCTCGGTCTTCGTTCCAGCGGGACCGATGTTGCGCGGGAATCTACGTGGCGGCTATCTGGGATCGGGTTCCGACACCTGGAAATACTGGGACGATCTGCGCGCTGGGCTGATCTCGGAACGCGACTGGGCTGACGTCGAGAACGGTATCGCGCGCTCCTTCGGCACGTGCATGACCATGGGCACGGCCGCCACGATGATGTCGGTGGCCGAAGCCATGGGCATGACTCTGCCTGGGGCATCCTCCATCCCGGCTCCGGATTCCAACCACTCGCGCATGGCCTCGGCCGCCGGGAGGCGCATCGTCGAGATGGTTTGGGAAGACCTGACCCCGGATCGCATCATTACGCCGCGCGCGGTGGACAACGGCATCGCCGTACACCAGGCGCTGGGCGGATCGACCAATGGCATCATCCACATCATCGCCATTGCGCGTCGGGCCGGTATTCCGCTCGGCCTCGACCGTTTCGACGAGATTTCGCGGAAGGTGCCGGTCGTCGCGAACATCCGCCCGTCGGGCGCCTATCTCATGGAAGATTTCTATTATGCCGGCGGGCTGCGGGCCTTGATGAGCATGTTGTCGCCGCATCTCGATCTTTCCTGCCAGACGGTCGCCGGCATTCCGCTCGGCGAGGCGATCAAGGGCGCGCAGATCTGGAACGAGGACGTGATCCGTCCCCTCGATCGGCCTGTCTTTCCTCAGGGCGGAACGGCGATCCTTTATGGCAATCTTGCGCCTGCGGGTGCGGTGATAAAGCCGTCGGCCGCGGAGCCGCGGCTGCTCAAACACCGCGGCCCGGCGATTGTCTTCGAGGGCTATGACGAGATGGCCGAGGCCGTCGAGCGCGAGGATCTCGAGGTCACGCCCGATCACGTACTGGTGCTGAAGAACGCGGGGCCTCTGGGCGGGCCAGGCATGCCAGAGTGGGGTATGCTGCCCATCCCAAGGAAACTGGTGAAGGCGGGCGTGCGCGACATGTTACGCATCTCCGATGCACGCATGAGCGGCACGTCCTACGGCGCCTGCATCCTACATGTGGCGCCCGAGGCCTATGTCGGCGGGCCGCTCGCCCTTGTACGCACCGGCGACATGATCGACGTGGACGTCGACGCGCGCAGGCTGCACCTCGATGTGCCCGAGGAGGAACTTGCGAGGCGCCGCGCTGACTGGATGCCTCCGCCCCAACGCCTCCCTCGTGGCTTTGGCGCGCTCTATGCCGCCCATGTCTCTCAGGCCAACGAAGGATGCGACTTCGACTTTCTGTTGCCCGGCGCCAGGCTGCCGGAACCCGAGATCCACTGAACAAACGGAACGAACGACATGCAAGAATACAGTCGCGATGACATCCGCGTTACAGGTATCCGCCTCCACACCGTTCAGACGCGGCGCCGCACGGGCGCCATCAGCTCCCACATCGTGCTGGAACTGGACACAGATGCCGGGATTGTGGGTGTTGGCGAAATCTCGGATCTGGACTGCTACCGCATGTACATGCCTGACCCAGAGGCGATCCGGATAGGGCTGGAGAAGGTGGCGTTAGGGCAGAATGTCTTCCAGATAGCAGCCCTTCACGAGCGGCTTCTTGCTTACATGCCGGCCTATTTCCGCTACGCGAACACCTACCCGCCTTTCACGCCCGCGTCGCAGGTCGCGGCGGGCATCGAAATGGCGTTCTACGATGTCGTCGGCAAGGCGCTCGGCGTGCCGGTGCACACGCTGCTCGGCGGCAAGGTGCGTGATTCTTTCGAGGTCACTTACCCCGTTTTCCAAGCCAAGAAGGAGAGCGATACCGAACGTTATCTCGGCTACATGGCGGACCTCATCGAGGAGGGCGTGACCCGCTTCCGCTACTATGTCGGCGTGGACTTCGAGCAGGACGAGCGGTTCCTGGCGGCTTTCCGAGATCGTTTCGGTGACCGCGTGCAGCTGAAGGCGCTGGATTTCCAGGGCCACTTCCACTGGAAGGAGACGCTGCGTATCTACGAGCGGTTCAAGCAGTACAATTTCGAGCTGATCGAAAGCCCCGTGTGGGCCGAGGACTATGAGGGCATGGCGGAGCTTCGCCGCCATGTCGAGGTGGACATCAGCGAGCACATCTCGAGCTTTGCCCAGGCCATGCGCATGATCAAAGCGGGTGCGGTCGACGTATTTAACATCACCATCCAGTCCGGCGGCATATACCAGGCCAAGAAGCTGTTCGACCTGGCGGAAGCGGCTGGCCTGAAATGCCTGATCAGCACCACCCAAGAGATGAGCATCGGCACTGCCGCCAATGCGCATTTGGCTGCCGTCGTCCCGGCGCTGCATTACGCGGGCGATCCGGTGGGGCCGCTGCTCTACGTGGACGACGTGGTGAGGGAAAAGCTTATCTACGAGGGCACCCGCCTGATCGTGCCGACGAAACCCGGCCTCGGCTTCGAGATAGATCGCGATCGCCTGGAGGCTCTGCGGGCGCCTTTGGTCGAATGGGAGCGCCCGGCCCATGGCGCCAACTACGTGTCCGATTGAGGAGGAAGCGATGAGTGAGACACAGTACGGCCTCGGCGCGCTGAAGGTCTTCAACGTGCTGGACAAGCTCGAAGGCCATCCGCCGCGCACCAACTTCAATGTCTTCCGCCTCGACGGGAAATACAATCTACGCATCGCGCGGGTTGAGGGCCGCTTCCCATGGCACCGCCACACCAATGGCGACGAGGGCTGGCTGATCCTGAAAGGCAGGCTTCGGATCGATGTCGAGGGTGGACCTTCGCTCGAAATGGGGCCGCTGGAAGGCACCATGATCCCGAAGGGGTTGGTCCATTCGCCGCTGGCGCTGGAGGAGGACACCGTGGTGGCCGTCTTCAACGTGGACGGCTTCCAGCATGAATTCCGGGACGCCAACCCCGATCTCGGAGCTTTCTCGGAGAATGATGCCCGGTGAAGGCTTTTCCGACCCGGCATGGGTAGGATTCGAAAGCAGGAGGAAACGAAATGAATCTCAAATCTCTACGACTGACGAGCTTGGCGCTTGCCGCCGCTGCCTTTGCCTTTGCAGCTCAGGCTGCCGACTATCCTGTTTCTTCGGTGCGCCTGCTGGTGCCCGCCAATCCGGGCGGTTCCACGGACGTGAACGCGCGCCTCTTCGCCGAATACTTCCAGCGGCATTCGAACGCGAGTGTCGCGGTGGTGAACCAGGCCGCCGGCGGCGGCGTGGTGGCCGCTCAGACGCTTGCGACCGGACCGAAAGATGGCAGCATGCTGTATGTGTGGCATGCCGCACTGCACACGACCAACGAGTTCGGCCAGTCGCCGTTCCCGTACACGGCGTTCACCCCGCTCGCAACCACGGCCGACTATAACGACGTCTATGCCGTAAGGGCCGACGCACCCTATTCGACCGTGCCGGAGCTTGTTGAATATGCAAGGGCCAATCCGGGTCAGGTGACGGTTGGCTCGCAGCTTGGGGGTACGACGCAGATCAAAGGCGATGCGCTGAACAAGGCTGCGGACGGCGCGATGCGTATCGTCGACGCCGGCGGCGAGTCCGACCGCATAACAGCTCTGCTTGGCGAGCAGGTGGACGTGATCAGCATGAGCGTGGCCAACGCCAAACAGTATGTCGAAAGCGGGCAGATGAAGGTGCTCGCGGTCATCAACAAGAACCCCGACCCCTTCGTCCCCGAATGGCCGACCACGGCGTCGCAAGGTGTCGACATCTCCTTCCCTCTGGTTTTCACCATCTATGGACCGGGCGAGATGGACCCGCAGGCTGTCGAGGCGTTCAAAGCGGTGCTCGAGGAGATGAAGGCGGATCCGGAATACGCGGAAGCGCTGGAGAAGGCGAGCCAGGTTCCCTCCATTCGAGGCCCGGAAGAGACCGCCGAGTTCCTCAAGGAGGAGCTTGAATTCGTGCAGTCCCTGATCGACTGAGCTGCGGCTTCAGTGACGGCGCGGTCCTGAGCCGCGCCGCTGCTGCCCTGCGACGGAGCAACCGCTATGACTGTGGACCGTTCCTTTGGTCTTGCCTTTATCGTCTTTGCGGCAGGGATGTTCCTTGCAGTTCACGGCGTGGAAGCGCCGTTTGCCGGAATGGGGGATCCGGGGCCGAAGCTTCTACCCTACCTTCTCGCGGCCGGTATGGCTGTAATCGGATTTTTGCTTGTCATACGCCCCGGTGCCGCGCCGGCCTCGGCCAGCGCTGATACAGAGCCGGAAGCGGCAGGCAGCAGCGTCATGGTGGACCCGCCGGCATTGCCAGTGCGGATAGCGCTTGCCGTTGCACTGGTTGCCTATGTCGCGCTGTTCGAGCGCCTGGGTTTCACGCCGGCGACCTTCCTGTTGCTCGCGTTCGGAATGATAGTTTTAGGGCCGCGGACGCTAAGGGGAGCTCTGATAAGCATAGGCCTTGCCGCGTTGCTGACGATCGCTGTCGGCGGTTTCCTTACCGGTCTTATCGGTATTCCGCTTCCCGGCGTGTGGATGCTTTGAGATGTATCAGCCTTTCCTTGACAATCTGCTGCAGCTCGCCCAGCCACTGACGCTGCTCATCCTCACCGCGGGGCTTTTGCTCGGCCTCTTCTTCGGTGCATTGCCGGGGCTGAGCGCCACGATGGCCGTCGCGATCCTTCTGCCTATCACCTTCTCGATGGAGCCCGATATGGGGCTTGCCATGCTGGTGGCCACATATATCGGCGGAATTTCCGGCGGGCTTGTGGCTGCCACATTGCTGCGCATCCCGGGCACGCCTTCCTCCATCGCCACGACGTTCGACGCGTACCCGCTGGCATGTAAGGGCGAAGCCACGAAGGCGCTAGCGACAGGCATGATCGCGAGCGCGGTCGGCGGGCTGATAAGCCTTGCGGTGCTTGTCGCCTTTGCCCCCATGCTCTCTCGATTCGCCATCCGTTTTGGCGCGCACGAATATGCGATGCTGACGCTTGCCGCGCTCATGTTGGTGATCGTGCTCTCGCAGGCAAACCTGCTCAAGGGACTGGCCACCGCCTTCCTTGGCTTGGCAGTTGCCACTGTGGGCTTCGCGCCGATCGGCGGGACGCAGCGTTTCACCTTCGGTGTGGTGGATCTCATGGGTGGCATCGGGATCGTGCCCTTTATGGTGGGCCTCTTCGCCGTCTCCCAGCTTATCCGCGAGGCCACGGAAAAATCCGTCCGCGTGCGCCAGAATTTCGATATCCGGGGCACGGGCGTGCGCTTATCCGAATTCGTCGCTAACATAGGCAACATGCTGCGCTCCAGCGCGATCGGCATCGGCATCGGCGTGCTACCCGGCATCGGCGGGGCCGCCTCCAATCTTGTGGCCTACGGCGCTGCGCGGCAGGCGTCCAAGAACCCGGAGGAATTCGGAAAGGGCGCTATCGCTGGCGTTTATGCGTCCGAGTCCGCAAACAACGCCAGTATCGGCGGTGCGCTTCTGCCGTTGATCACGCTCGGCATTCCCGGCGACGGCGTGACGGCGATCCTGATCGGCGGCTTCACCATTCACGGATTGCAGCCGGGGCCGCTGCTGTTCCAGAACGCCCCTGACGTGGTGGCGATGATCTACGCCGCCTTCCTGGTCGCCACGCTGCTGCTCCTCATTGTCCAGCTCGCAACGATCAGGATATTCCCGCGCGTCCTTCTTGTCCCGCGGCACTATCTTCTGCCGGTGCTTGCCATGCTCATGGTAGTGGGCACCTATGCGGCCGATAACCGGCTGTTTGACGTGTGGCTCATGCTCGGGTTCGGCGTGTTGGGCTACCTTCTGGAGCGCTACGGTTTCCCGCTGGCGCCGATGGTGCTGGGTTTCGTGCTCGGTCCCATTTTCGAGACCAATCTCAGGCGCGCGCTCATGTA
The DNA here is from genome assembly GCF_025398195.1 of Chelativorans petroleitrophicus. GTDB lineage: Bacteria > Pseudomonadota > Alphaproteobacteria > Rhizobiales > Rhizobiaceae > Chelativorans > Chelativorans petroleitrophicus. Next base: position 61,060 of record NZ_JAODNV010000009.1, read on the forward strand.
TTCTGAGGGAGATCTGCTGCCCTTCGTTACACGGCCGATTTCCGGTGTTCTTCTGGTGATAGCGGTGGCGCTTCTGTTCTACGGGGCGAGTTCGCTGATGCGCTCTCGGCGAGCTGCCTGAGGCCCCGCCAAGCGGTACTCGGAATCCGCCCCACTAAGGTATTGGAGATCGCGTGATTGCGATCTCCAACACAAAGGCTGCAAATACCCAGCCGTCGGCACGAACCAGCTACGTGGCAGAAAAGCTCGATCAGGCGTAGCGCGCTGCGAAATCGCCTTCAAAGGTGAAATCGGAGGTTCTGAAATCCCCCCGCCACGGATCGGCTTTCTCCCGTGTCAGCGCTGTGAGATCACGAAGTCGCTTCCGGCCGTCTTCGCTGAGTGCAGTCAGAACGGCGCGCTCATCGGGAAAATGATCCTGCACTGCGTCGAGCCAGATCGACCGACCTGCCAGAAACCCTTGCGCGCCGGCAGCATAGGAGTAGCTGAGCACGCGATGGAATTGTACCGGGGTAGCCCCTCCTGACAGCAGCACCCAAGGGATGCCGGCTTGCCGGCAGATGTTGCCGATCTCTTCAAATGCACTAGCAGCGATTTTTGCTGCCGAACTCCCATCCATCGCCGGCAGTGAAGCGGCAGGCAAGGGAGCTTCCAGCTTGAATAGATCGACGCCGTATTCCGGTTTGGCGAACTCGCGAACGCTTTCGATCACCAGATCTGCTTTCTTGTCCGGGGCTTCCACATAGTCGGTGGTGTGGGCAGCGCTCGCAGGAAAGGGGTAGACCAAAAGTTCCAGCACGTAAGGGATATCATAGCGGCGGCATTCCGCCCCGACGGCGCGCACGAACGCCTGCTGATGGGCGATAACGTCCTCGCTTGCGTCAGGCCGGTACCAGGCAAGCACCTTGACGGCGTCTCCGCCAATGCGCCGGATTTTCTCGACGCTCCAATTGTCGATGGCGCGCGACTTGCGACCGCCCGGTGTCTCCTCGAAGCGGTGATCCTCAAGGGTCACGACCAACCCGGTTTTGGACGGAAGAATATCGATCGCGGCGGGGATGGCAAAGTTCGGGTCAAGGAGCATGGAGCTTGCATCTTTGCCCAACGCCTTCACCAGCAGACGCTTCACCAAAAGCATGTCGGCAAAGGTCACCGCCTCCGGTGCGATGGACTTCGCCTTTGCGATGGCAGCGATCAGTGGCGGCCGCTGATCCAGCGCCACCATCGTGAAGTATCCGTCCTCATCGGCCAGCCGAGTGAGGCCGCGATTCTTACCGATCGTGCTCATGCGCAGTTCTCCATAGATGAAGCGTTTCGTCCAATGTGGGAATCCCGTCACGGCCGCCAGGCTTTGTGCATTTCAGGGCTGCGGCGGCAGAGGCGAACGTAAAGGCCTCGGCGATCGGCGCTCCGGCCGCGAGGCCAAAGGCGTAGGCGCCGTGGAAGACATCGCCCGCGCCAGTGGTGTCTACAGAGCGCACAGGGAATGCGGGCTGATGGCAGGTCTGACCGTGCTCGCGCCACGTAACGCCTTTACTACCTTCCGTGACCGCTGCGATCCTGCAGCCATAGGCCTCGATCTTTGCCAGCGGATCTGGCGCGTTGCGGGCATATACCTCGAGTGCCCGTTTGGAAAAGACGGCATGATCAGTCAGAGGTAAGAGAAGGTCGAACACTTCCGGATCCGCCACATCCGCATCGAGCACCGTGGGAACGCCTTTCTCGCGCGCGGCGGCAAAGACTGCCGCGGCACCTTCCGGCCAGCGCGGGTCTGCCAGCACCGCGCCTGCCTCTCCGATTTCTGTGAGGGGTAGCCATCCCGGATCGGTTGGCTGGTTCGCGCCGCGGAAGTTGACAATCTGGCGTTCCCCCCGGGCGTCGACGATGACCCCGGAAATGGACGAGCGGGCGCCAGGAAAGAGCCGGAAGTTGGAGACGTCCACCTTCCGCTCTTCCAGGTCACGCCGCATCAGATGACCATGAGTGTCGTCGCCGGCTCTTCCCCAGAATTGCACGCGAGCACCGAGCCGGGCAGCCGTGACGGCTGCTGTCGCAGCCATGCCGCCGCCGATGGTCCTGAAATCGGATGCACGCACCTTGCCGCCGCCGGGATCGGCGAACGTTTCGACTGTCCATACATAGTCAAGGGCCGACAGGCCGAGGCAAATGAGATCGGGCGTGTTTTCGCACCATCGCGGAGGGAAGCGTGTCATGGCCGGCAACGTTGTTTGGTTCGGATCGCTTGTCGGAGGTCAGCAGATGGCCTCGCCGGTCTCCGGCATGAAAAGATGAACCTTGTTGGGAGCGGGTATCAGCGGGAGCACGTCGCCAGGTTTCGGCCGCAGGTCAGGAGAGACTCTGGCAACCGCGTCTATGCCACCGGCCGTGAAGTGAACCAGCGTATCTGAGCCCAGCGGTTCCACCAGGCTCACCTGCGCTTTGAAGGCGGCCGGATCGTCAGGCGCAAACAGGAAGTGCTCCGGGCGCACGCCGAGTGTCAGTGGTTGGCCAGCTTCGATCGCCTGCGACCTTACCGGGAACAAGCGTTCCGCCGGGAAAGATACTCCATCCTCAAGACAGATTTCACCGTCCGTCATGCGTGCAGGGATGAAGTTCATGGAAGGCGAGCCGATAAAGCCAGCGACGAACATGTTAGCCGGCTTCTCATAGACTTCTTCGGGGCTACCCACCTGCTGGATCACTCCGGACTGCATCACGACGATGCGATCCGCCATGGTCATAGCTTCTATCTGGTCATGGGTGACGAACACCATTGTGGTGCGCAGCTGCTGCGACAAAGCCTTGATTTCGGCGCGCACCTGAGCACGCAGCTTGGCGTCCAGGTTCGACAATGGCTCGTCGAAGAGGAAAACCTTGGGGTCGCGCACGATTGCGCGCCCCATGGCCACCCGTTGGCGTTGGCCGCCGGACAAAGCCTTTGGCCTGCGGTCGAGAAGCCCATCGATGTGCAAGAGCTTGGCTGCCTTTTGCACACGTTCCTCGATCTCGGCCTTGCTCATGCCGCGCATCTCCAACGCAAAGGCCATGTTCTGCCGCACGGTCATGTGCGGGTACAGCGCGTAGTCCTGGAACACCATGGCGATGTCGCGCTTTGCCGCCGGCACGGTGTTCACACGCTCCTCGCCAATATAAACGTCTCCTTCGTTTACGCTCTCGAGCCCGGCGAGGATGCGCAGAAGGGTGGATTTGCCGCAGCCGGACGGGCCGACCAGCACAACAAACTCATGATCGGGAATATCAAGGCTCAGATCGGGAATGACGGTCACGTTGCCGAAGCGCTTGACCAGGTTCCGGATTCGTATGGACGCCATCAGCGGGCCTCCTCGAAGGCAAGAACGGGCTTGATCAGGTGGCCACGGGCGAAGCGGGCAAATTCCTCAGGCAGGGCATCGAGGTTGAACCGTTCGTCCACCAGGCGAGCGTATTTCTTCTTGTTGGCGCGCAGGATTTCCAGGTTCTCCGCAAAATCCCGCTTCGGAAAGTAAAAGGTCCTGAGCATCATGAAGTCCTTGCGCCGGAAAACTTTGTCTTCCGTGATGGTCCAGGGGGCGGCGTTTTCGCCAACCAGCACGATCGCGCCTTTCGGTAAGATGATCTCGATAGCCAGGTTGCGCGCTGCATGTGCGCCCGAGCATTCGACGATCAACGCAAAGCGCTTGTCCCGGCTACCGACAGGATGCGCGATGGCGCCGAAGTCGGTGGCGATTGCCAGCCGTTCCTCATTGGGATCGGAGACGAAGATATTGGTGAAGCCGAAAGCTTTCAGTGCCAGGATAACACCGAGCCCCACGGGGCCGGCGCCGGTCACCAGCACGTCCGGGTTTGTCTCGGCCGGCACCAGACGGCGCGCCTCTCTGACGGCGTGGGCGGACGTTCCGATCGTATCCAAAAGCAGCGGGCCCAGATCGTCTTCGATGTCGTCGGGGACCGGCAGCAGGCAATTGTCGGGTACGGCCACATATTCGCAATAGCCGCCATCTCTGTTCCAGCCGATGAGCGAAGAGACATTGAGGCACATTTGCGTGTCGCCGGCCCGGCAGCTCTCGCACTCACCGCAATGGAGCGGGATGTACACGGCACAGCGTTTGCCATCCATGGCGTGCCCGGGATGCTCCACGCGTCCGAAAATCTCATGGCCTGCGATGTATTCGGCACCCTTGTGCCACAGCTTGAAGTCGGAGCCGCAGAGCGCGGTGCGCAAAATCCGCACCAGTGCCTCGCCTTTTGCCGGCACGGGTATGGGACACTCCTCTATGGTGATCCGCTTATCGCCATGGAAAACCGCTGCGAGCATGGTTACAGCACTCGGCATGACAATCATCCTTTGACGGCGCCCAGCGTGAGGCCCGAGACAAGCCAGCGCTGGACGATAATGGCGAGGACGAGAGGCGGTAGGGCAATGAGGGTCGCTGCGGCCATCAGCGCGCCCCAGTTGGTCGAACCCTCTCCGATGAAGTTGAACGAAGCGGCTATCAGCGTCTTCGTGTCAGAATTGGACAGCACGAGCGCAAAGAGGAAGTAATTCCAAGAAAACACGAAGGCGAGAATGGACGAAACGGAAAGGCCGGCGCTCACGAGCGGCAGGGCGATGCGGTAGAAGACGCGAATGGGCGAGCAGCCATCCACCTGCGCCGCCTCGAAGATGCTGCGTGGGATGTTATCGAAGAAGGGCAGGAGCACCCATATAACGATCGGCATAGTGATGACCGCGTGGGTCAGGATAAGCGCCCAATAACTGCCGATCATATCGATCTGGCGGAACATCAAATACCAGGGCAGGAGAAAGAGCGTACCCGGCGCCATCCGCGCCAGCAGGGTTACGATAGCCGGCCAGGTGATCCGCGTCCAGGAAACGACAAACGCCGCCGGCGTGCCGAGCAGGATGCCCAGGGCCGTCGAAGCGGAGGTGACGACAGCGCTGTTGATCCCGTACTGGATGAAAGGCGTCCTTTCCCACAGCGAGACGTAGTTCGTAAGCGTCGGTGTGAAGAATAGCGTCGGCGGATAGGCCGTGACCTCATGGGAAAACTTGAATGAGGACAGCACCATCCAGAGTGTGGGTGCAACGACGATGATGCCGGCGACCATCAGGAGAACCGTGTTGAGGTAGCCGATCCAGCGGTCGGCCGAAGGGGTGCTGGTCATTTCCGTCCTCCTACCAGGCGACTGCGTTGCGGAGTCGGTTGAGCGCCAGCACCACGCCAAGCACCAGGGCCGAAAGGGTGATCATGAGAGCGCCGGCATAGCCGAACTGGAAGAACTCGAAGCCCATCCTGAAACCATAGATATTCAGCGTCGTGGACGCATTGGCCGGGCCGCCCTGAGTGGTGATGTAGATGAGGTCGAAGAAGCGCAGAAGATCGACGCTGCGAAGCACCATCGCCGTCACCAGTGTCGGCAGCAGCAGAGGCAGGGTTATGCGAAACAGGGTCTTCGTACGGGACGCGCCGTCGATTTCGGCAGCCTCGTAGACACTTGGCGGAAGGGACTGGAGTCCCCCCAGGACGATCAGAGCGACGTAGGGCGTCCACTGCCAGGTATCGATGAGGGCAAGCGTCGGAACGACCAGGGCAGGGGAGGCGAGCCAGTTCGATGGCGGGAGACCGAGGGATGTGAGAATGTAGTTCGCCGCGCCCAGGGAAGGGTCAAGTATGATGAGCCACATCATCCCGGCCACCACTGGCGGCAGCATGAAAGGCGAGATGAAGAGCGAGCGGATGAAGCCCGGCAGCCTGCGCGCCCGAAACAGAAGCAATGCAAGGGCGGTGCCGCAGACGAGTTGCAGTGTCAGGGACAGGACATAGAGATAGATGGTGATCCACAGGCCATTCCAGAACTGCCCGTCCTTCACCATGCGCACATAGTTCGCCACGCCATCGAAGCGCATCATGCCGGTGGCGGAAACTGCCTGGAAGCTGATCCAGATCGTGTAGCAGAACGGAAAGGCGATCATTACCACGGTGAAGATCACCGACGGTGCGGACAGGGCGGCAAGCTGAGCCTTTTGGGAGTTCGACGTGTCCATCAGGCACTCCGCGGTTCACCCTGCGAGATATCCGCCGTCAACAGCAAAGACGCTGCCGGTGACATAGGAAGAGGCAGGCATGGTGAGATACACGACCGTGCCGGCCACATCCTCCGGCTGGCCCCAACGCTTGAAGGCTGTTCGTGCAGCGATCCGCTCGTAATGCGCGCTGTCTTTGCGGCCTTCGGCGTTAATGGCGGTCTCGATAAAACCCGGCGCCACCGCGTTGACGCGGATGCCCTCGGCGGCCCAGGCATGCGCAAGCGCCTTGGTAAGCATCACGACGCCTGCCTTACTCGCGCAATAGGCGGGAATACGCGGCAGCGCGGTAAAGGCATTCATGGAAGCGATGTTGACAATGGCGCCCTTTCTAGCCGCAAGCGCCGCGCGAAACGCGAGGCAGGTGCTGAAGGTGCCGGTCAGATTGACCTCGATCACCTTACGGAAGATGTCACGCTCATACTCCTCGTCGCGACGCAGGATTCCGGCACAGTTGACAAGGGCATCAACCTCATTGAAGCGGCCGGCATAGCGATTGACGGCTTCGTCCTGCGTGACATCGAGACACTCAAGCGACAGACGGGGATGTCCCACTGATGCGAGACGGGCAATCTCGTCCTCGCTTATGCCGGTCGCGCTCACTTCCGCACCAAGGTCAAGAAAGAGCCGGATGATGGCCGTCCCGATGCCGCCGGCACCACCGATCACGACGGCACGGAATCCTTGCGGTAGTTCAAATGGAACGCCAGACATTCAGCCAAATCCGAGATGGAGCCGCCCGTGTCGGGCGGCTCGGTTCATGGTTTACGGGTTGCGGCTACTCCCGCGCGATCAGCGCGTTAAGCTGCTCATCGGCGGCGGCACAGGCTTCTTCCACCGTGCTCGTGCCGAGGAGAACGGCGTTGACAGCCTGGCCAATGTATTCACGCGACTCCGGGTTCTGGATGATCGGATAGCCCACCTCTGAGGTACCCTCGTCGGCAAGATGTTCCAGAGCCTTCTGCCACTGCTGACGCACCGGCTGCTCTGCGAGCCAGGCCTGGTAATCAGGATTGGAGGCAACGGAGTTACGCGGCGGTGCTATGCCTTCGAGCGCCAATTTCGACTGCATTTCGGGGCTGCTTGCCCACTGGACAAAGTACCACGCAGCATCCGGATTGGCGCTGAACTGCGAGATGGCAAGCGCCCAGCCGATGGTGGTGGGGTGGGATCCGCCGTCGCCTGGCGGCAGCGGCACGATCGCGGTATCTTCAAGCCGAGCGCCACCCTCCATCACGGCCGGGAACTCGTTCGAGGACTGGAATGACATGACCGATCGGCCCTCGCGATAAAGCGAGGTGAGCTGATAGAAGGAGTAATTGACCACTCCTGGCGGGCCATAGTCCTTCAGCAGCGATGCGTAGAGCTCGATCGCCTTCTTTCCCTCCTCAGAGCAGAGGTTGGACTTTCCGTCCGCCATATAACTTCCACCCATATTGTGGAGGAAATTGCTGAAGGTATAAGGAAGCGCCGGCACCAAGCCTCGCGAGGCGAAGGCGGTCATGTCGGGCTTGCATTCCTTGATCTGCGCGGCGACTTCGGAAATCTTCGACAGGTTGTCGGGTGGATTGACGCCGCACTCCTCAAAAACGTCAGTACGGTAGTAAAGTAGCGGCCCCTCGATATTCAAGGGAACGCCGGTGAGCACACCGTCGAAGGTCGCCGCTTCCACGAGCGCAGGACTGAAGCCTTCGAAATCGTAGTCTGGAGCGGCATTTTCCGTGGCATAGGGCAGGAGGTCCTTGTACCAGCCGGCCGCTGCGAACTGCATGCCTTCGCGGGACGGCAAAGTCATGAAAATGTCTACCTCGTCGCTGCGCGCGTTCATGACGGTCAACAGACGCTGCCGCATCTGTTGCTCCTGATAGGTGTCTACGCGCAGCGTTATTCCGGTCAGTTCCTCGAATTCGTCCTGATACTTGAGGACCGCCGTCGCCCACGGATTGTTGTTGGCAAGGAATGTTATCGTCTCGCCTTCATGCGCCCTCCAGTCGAAGTCCTGCGCCTTGGCGACAGCACCCCAGCTAGCCGACAGAAGCAGTGCTGCTGCAAAGGCTGGCAATGGTTTCAGCATTGATCGCACGGTGAATCCCTCCCTTGGTTAAGCCGCCTGTAAGGACAGCGGAATAGCAGGCGTTGTGCTGTAACCGGTTACATACCGCCTCAATTCATCACTGTCAATTTAGGCAAGCTCCAAGTGCGCAGGCTTGGTTGAATCGCAGGAAAGTTGCATTTCCAGCGGGATTGATGCAAAAAGGTATATGCATTGCCATTCCTGAATCGACATGAAACCGTTTTCTGACAAGCCGGCGAGCACACTGCTAAAGGAAGCTAAATCCGTTGGTATCCGTGAGGTTGCGAAGCGGGCAGGAGTTTCTACAGCCACGGTTTCGCGCGCTCTTAACAGCCCTGAATCGGTGAGCACTGCACTGCGTGCGCGCATCAAAACGGTGATTGACGAACTCGGTTACATTCCAGACGCTTCCGCCCGTGCACTCTCGAGTCGGCGGACCCGCACCATCGGCGCCATTGTGCCCACGATCGACAACGCCATGTTTGCCCGCGGCTTGCAGGCGCTGCAGTCCTATCTTGCTACGCAGGACTATCTGCTACTTCTTTCCACCAATGAGTACGACCTCGACATTGAGCTCAAGCAGGCGCGCAATCTTGTCAGCCGCGGTATAGACGGGCTCATCCTCCGCGGAGACAAGCGGCATGACGAACTGCGAAAACTGCTCCTTTCGCAGAAGATCCCGTTCGTGAATGTCGGGGTTTACGAGCCTGAGAAGCCCTATCCCAGCGTCGGCGTGGACAACATGGCGGCGGGTCGCCGCATTACACAGCATCTGATCGACTTAGGACACCGGCGTATCGGCATCGTCGCAGCGATGCAGCGCAACAATGACCGCGCGCAAGCGCGTCTGGCCGGCGTTCTCCAAGTTCTGGAAGAGCATGCCTGTCCACTGCCCGAGCGGTGGATGGTTCAGGTGAACTATAATCTTGATGATGCACGGCAGGCGGCACGGTTCATCCTGGGAGAGAGCGATGGCCCGACGGCGCTGGTATGCGGCAACGACGTCATCGCCTATGGAGTGATGCTGGAGGCGCAGAAATTGGGGTTCGATGTGCCACGGCAGCTCTCGGTGGTCGGCTTCGATGATCTGGAGTGGAGTCGGCACCTGCGGCCGAGTCTGACAACAATTCACATGCCGACCGACGAAATTTGGGTTCGGGCCGGTGAGTATCTGGTGAAGCGCCTGGCGGGCGAAAATGCGATCATGCACCGTGAAATCGATTTCTCGCTGGTGGTTCGCGAATCCACCGCGCCACCTGGAGATTGAAGCCAATCGGCTGATATCCTTTGATGCTTATTTGTCCTCATGTCCGGGTAGCATCCATACCTTGGATGCAGCCGTCAGTGCCAGGCATGCGCACTGCTGGGCACGGCCATGCCCAGAGAAGGGTGTTTGAGAAGTTACGGCCGGAGCCTGCCTGGCGCGTATCCTGTCACACGTTTGAAAGCCCGGCTGAAGGCCGCCTGCGAGGCATAGCCGAGGCGCTGCGCAGCGGTTTCGATGGGCATCCGCTCGCGCCCGATCCATTGCGCCGCAAGCCGCATTCTCACTTCCGCCACATAGCGCAAGGGCGTCACACCCGTGACCTGAACGAACCGATCGGCAAAGACGGACCGTGAGCTGCCCATTTCACGGGCAAGCTCGGCAACGGTCCAGTTCCTACCGGGATCGCGGTGGATCGCGGCGATGACTCTCCCAAGACGCGGATCGCGCAGGGCCGCGACCCAGCCGCTGGCATCGCCGCAGCCGCACTCCACCCATGCCCGCACAACAAAGGCGGCAATGACATCGGCCAGTCGGGCGAGGATGCCGGCATAGCCGGCGCGGTTCCCGACCGCCTCGCGCTCCATCGCTTCAAGCATGGGCAAAAGCTCGGGATAACGGTCGAGAAGCGTGCAGACGCGCATGACCTCCGGCATCAGCCCAATCAGCGGGTGCATGCTGCCGAGATCGAACTCCATGCATCCGCTGAAGATGAGGACGTTGTTCGAGGAAGGCCCAGCCGAACAGGACCGGATGGCGCTGACCCCGTTGCACAACGCGGTGGTCTCGTAGGCTGCGAGGTCCCGGCCCGGCAGATCGGGCTGCGAGACCAGGTCGTGCGCGCCGCCGCGCGGCAGCAGCACGGCGCCGCCGCTTTGAATTTCATGAACTGTCTCGCCGGCGCGCAGGAACACCGGTCCACGCGCGATGAAATGAAACTGCGCCTTGCCTTCCGCTTCGCCCATCCGCAGACCGAAAGGCGGCGTGATCTCGATACGGCGATAATTGAGCCCGACGAGCCTCATGCCCATCAGCAACTCGCTGATGAGGTCCACGCCCGCCTCTCGCGCTCCGAAGGATTCGGACTTTCGATCAAGCATTCCGGATCATGTGACATAGCGCGTCCGAAATGTCCATCCTAATTCTGCGGCACTGAGGAATTTGGTGCTTCGTGAAGGAGCGATTGATGAACAAGTTGGAGCGATGGTCAGATGTACGGCAGGCGCAGGCGGAGCCGGCCTGGGGCGCGGTCATTTCGATGGCGCTGGGAGTGTTCGGATTGGTAACGGCGGAGTTCCTGCCTGCCAGTCTTCTTACCCCGATGGCGGCCGAGCTCGGCGTTACTGAAGGACAGGCCGGCCAGGCCGTCACCGCGACCGCCGTCGTCGCGTTCCTAGCAAGCCTGCTGATTTCGGCCACTCTGAAGCATATGGACCGGCGGCGTGTTCTTCTGGGCTTCTCTATCCTTCTGCTGGCGTCGAATCTCATGGTTGCCTTCGCGCCCGGCTATCTGCTTCTGCTCTTCGGGCGCGTGCTGCTTGGTGTCGCCCTCGGCGGCTTCTGGTCGATGTCGGTGGCGATTGCCATGCGGCTGGTGCCGGAGGCGCTGGTGCCCCGGGCATTGTCGATCATCTTAAGCGGCGTTTCCGCCGCCACCATTCTGGCGGCTCCCGCCGGGAGCTATCTCGGCGACATCGCCGGATGGCGCAACGTTTTTCTACTGGCGGCGGGGGTTGCGGCCATCGCATTGGCCGTGCAGTTTGCGACGCTGCCCAGGATGAAGCCAAGCGGCGCCACGGGTCTGCGCACGCTGGCCGAAGTGGTTGCTAGGCCCGCAATGGGCCGCGGCATGGTCGCGGTCATGCTGGTCTTCACCGGCCATTTTGCCTTCTTCACCTACATCCGCCCGTTTCTTGAGACGGTGACCGGTGTCGGCATCGACGCGCTGTCCGGCATCCTTTTGGGCTTCGGCGTGGCGAATTTCGCGGGAACGCTGCTGGCCGGAGCGATGATCGAACGCAGCCTGCGGCTGACCCTGATTTCCATGCCGCTGCTGATGGCGTTTCTCGGTTTCGCGCTGGTAGCCTTCGGCTACCTGCCGGCCGCAGCGGCCGCGATGGTGGCGCTGTGGGGGTTGGCCTTCGGCGCGGTCCCTGTCGCCTGGTCTACATGGCTCGCCCGCACCGTTCCCGATCAGGCGGAAAGCGCCGGTGGTCTGCTGGTTGCCGCAATCCAGCTCGCCATTTCGATCGGCGCGGCGGCCGGAGGCGCGGTTTTCGACCTGACCGGCGCCACCGGGGTGTTCGGGACGGCCGCTTTCGTTCTGCTGATGGCGGCGGCGATCATCTTGATTGGCATCAGCGCCCGTCCGGCATCCGCCGTAGCCTGAACCCGCTGCCTCCATTTTTCGAGGTGGCCGCTGGACCCTTTCTGTATTTCCGGCAATACAGAGAGGGTCCAAGTTACTGTTTTTTTTGCAATTTCGGACGGAAAACCAGTATCCACTTTTTCTGGAATTGCGCGTCCCGGTAGCCGTCTCAGTGGACCGGGCGGCGCGCGGGGCCGGTTCCGATGATGCGCATGCGGATCGCCGCCGAAATGGCGTCGATGATGTAAACCATGACGATGATCAGGATGATGATCGACCAGGCTTCGTCCCACCGGTAGGCGCGGATGCGGTCGGAAAGCAGAAACCCGATCCCTCCGGCACCCACGATGCCGAGGATCGTGCTCGAGCGCACATTGCTTTCGAAATTGTCAGCGTGATTGAAAGGATGACCGGGATCGCCTGCGGCATCACGCCGAAATGGATGGACTGCAGCCAGGAGCCGCCCGCCGCCATCACGCCGTCGACCGGCTTCTTAGAGGTGTTTTCGATCGCTTCGGCGTAGAGCTTTCCCAATACGCCAATCTCGCCGATGGCGATGGCCAGTACGCCCGCAAGCGGCCCGAGCCCGAAGGCGCGGATGAAGATCAGGGCGAGGATGAGCGTTTCGAAGGCGCGGATCACATCGAAGCCGCGGCGGACGCTGAAGCGCAGAACGGGCAGGCGGTTGATGTTCTTGGCGCCGAACAGTGAAAGCGGCCTGGGCGATCCGTCGAACATCACCCGGCCCGCCTGCATGGCGACGATGCGGTCGCAGTAGGTCCGCGCCGTATCCAGCGTGTGCAGATTGACGATGACGGCGATGCCGTCCTCGCGATTGATGCGCCGAAGAGCTTCCATCACGCGCGTGGCATTGCCCGGATCGAGACTGGCGATCGGCTCGTCGGCGAGCAAAATGCGCGGCTTCTGAACCAGAGCGCGGGCGATCGCGGCCCGCTGCTGCTGCCCGCCCGAAAGATTTCCCGCTCGCTCCAGCGCTTTGTGGGCCAGCCCAAGTCGCTCCAGCGCGAGGATGGCTTCCGCGCGCTCCTCTTCGGAAAAGCGCTTCATCATCGAGGAGAGGAAGCTGTGATCCGAAAGACGCCCGATCAACACATTGGTGAGGACATCCATCCGCTCCACGAGGTTGAATTGCTGGAAGATCATGGCGCAGTCGCGCCGCCATTGGCGCAGCGCCTTGCCGCGGAGCGCGTCACGCCAAGCTGCGCCATGAGATTGACCTTGGCCACCGTGTCGTCGTCATGGCTCGCCAGCCGTACATTGTGGGCATGGCACGTCTTCGAGATCCGGGCGAGCGTTGCGGCAAGTTCCTCGGCAGGGCGCGTGCGTTCCTCGATCCGGCGCGCGACAAGGGCTGCGGCTTCCTCGCGCGTAACGCCCTTGTCGGCAGCCATGCGCGCCGCGACCCGCTCCAGATCGCGATACTGCCCCTGTTCCGGCGTATGGTCGGTCAGCGAGATCAGTTCCACCGCGCCCTCGCGGATCAGCTCATCGATGACTTCAAGTGCATTGGGAAAGGTGATCTCGAACCGCGCATGGACGCGGTGAGACGGTGCCGCGCGGGTGCTGCACGCGAACCTCGGCCTCGGCCAGCCTGAGTTCGTTGACTGTCGGATGCGCGTTACCGTAGCCGCGCATCGCCGAGTAGCCGAGGGCAAGCACGCCGCCCGTATCGGCGCGGGCGAGGCTTTGCAGCACATGCGCCCGGGGGGCGGGGAAAAGCAGTGCCTCTCGCGTAAGGTCCGGGATCGCTTCTGGCGCGATCTCTTCTCTTGGAGGATCGGCCACCAAGCGTATTCAACAGGCGCGCATGCGCCTCCCTGCCTCCGGGATCGGAGGTAGCCGTCTTTCCAGGCATCGCAATCCTCTTTTCTAGCAGGCGCTCAGTGCTGAACCGACGCCATCTTCGAAACTATTCCGGGACAGGCGAACGCTCCCTCGAATTCATCCGGATGAATCGTCTAATAGCCACGCTCTATGACGTTCGGATGAAAGCGGAAGGGAAAGGATACGTGTGCAGCAGAAGGGTAAATGAGGGTGCCCGGATGTAAGCCTTATCTCACCCGTTGGTCACCCGTCATGGAGACCGCCTCGGTCTCGCTTTCAACCATCCCGCGCATGAACGTCCCGCGCCGAGTGCCGCAGAAGCGCGGCACAGAAGGCCTGAGCAGCGGGGCCGAGCGGCTCGTCCGCCCGATGCATCAGCCATGCGCGAGCCCTCGTCTCTCCAAGCGGGCCAAACTCCGCGGCCGGCACCCGCACAAGCCGACCCTCCGCCAGGTCACGCTCAACCAGCCACAGCGGCAGGTTCCCCCAGCCGATCCCCGCGAGGATCAAAGCATGCTTCGTCGCGAAGTCGCTCACGCGCCATGTGCCGGGGGAGAGCACATTGTAGTATCGGCCCTCCGTCAGAGGCGAGGGGTCCTCCACGACGATCTGCACATGCTCGGCGAGTTCAGCCATGGGGATGAGCCCGCCGTCAGGCCGCTTCGCCAGCGGATGGTCCCTGGATACCACGGCCACGCGGGCAACGAATGTCAGCGCCCGCCGCTCAATTCGCGGATCGGGAATGTCGATGCCGCTGATCGACAAGGTGGAGCGGCGCTCCTGAAGCGCTTGCACCGCCTCGCCCAGCGCGGCGGTGAAAACGCGGACGCCGACAGAGGGATAGATGCCGTGCAGCTCCCGCAGCGCGGCCGCGGCGATGCTTTGGGGGAACTGCGGGTCCAGCGCTATAGAAATGCCGAGCTCCACCCCAGCGCCTAGCCCGCGTGCCCGCGCGCGCATGGCGTCCACCTTGATCAGAATGGCGCGCGCGTCGGCAAGCAGTGAACGCCCCTCATCGGTGAGCGTCGGCCGGTGACCGGACCGGTCGAAGAGGCTGACCCCAAGCTGGTCTTCCAGATTGCCGATCGCATGGCTCACGGCCGACTGGACGCGGGCAAGGCGCGCGGCTGCCGCGCGAAAGCTGCCTGTTTCAGCGACGGCAACGAATGTCCGCATCTGATCGAGGGTCAGCCCGTCGAGCATGATCGATTCCTTAGATCATCTTGACTGATATTTTCTCAATTACGCTAATCAATTCGAAATGTCATCTGTCTTCCTGAATACGCGCGGATGAACCCCTCAACTTCAGGGAAAGCAGATGACGAAAATTCTCGTGCTCTACTATTCCTCCTACGGCCATATCGAGACGATGGCGAAAGCCGTTGCCGAAGGCGCCCGCAGCACGGGGGCCAGCGTTGCCATAAGGCGCGTGCCGGAGCTGGTGCCCGAGGAAGTCGCCCGTAAGTCCGGCTACAGAGTGGATCACCAGGTGCCCGTGGCGCGCGTCGAGGAACTTGCCGACTATGACGCGATCATCATCGGCACGCCGACGCGCTTCGGCACTATGGCAAGCCAGATGAAGAACTTTCTCGACCAGGCCGGCGACCTCTGGTTTCACGACCGGCTCGTCGGCAAGGTGGGCAGCGTCTTCACTTCCACCGGCACCCAACATGGCGGCCAGGAATCGACCATCCTGTCATCCCATGTCGTCCTCATGCATCTGGGCATGGTGATTGTCGGCCTACCCTACAGCTTCAAAGGCCAGTTGCGAATGGACGAGATCACCGGCGGCTCGCCCTATGGAGCGTCCACTCTGGCTGCAGGCGAGAACCATGGCGACCGCCAGCCAAGCGCCAACGAACTGGACGGCGCACGCTTTCAGGGCCGGCATGTGGCTGAGGTTGCCACCGCCCTGGTGCACGGCCGTAAGCACCGCGAGCTGGAGGCGGCGCTGTGAGGAAACTGGCTCTGAAAACGCTCAGCCGGCCTTGGCCAGCCGTTCTTCTCATTTTTGGCGCCGGTGTGGCCGGCTCCTTCCAACTGGGCAAGGCCTCCCTGGCGCTGGCTCAGGTGAAGGCGGAGCTGGGGCTCAGCCTTGCCACCGTCTCCTGGCTGGTTTCGGCTTTCGCCGTGGTGGGCGCCGTCGCGGGCGTGCCGGTCGGCCTTTTCGCCGACCGCCTCGGCGCTCGCCGGATGGCCGTGGGCGGCCTCGTGCTGATGGGCGTAGGCTCCCTGCTCGGCACCCTTGCCCCGGACGCCGCCAGTCTGCTCGCCATGCGGGTGGTGGAGGGGCTTGGATTTGTTGGCGTAGTCGTTGCCGGTCCTGCCTTGATCGATGCCGCGGCTCCCACCGCCATCCGCCAGCGGGCCATGGCGCTGTGGGCGACATTCATGCCGTTCGGGATGACGCTTATCCTGCTTGCTTCGCCCTTGCTCGATCTCATCGCCTGGCGCGGGTTCTGGCTTCTCAACACCGCGCTCCTGTTCCTGTACGCGGCGCTCCTCGCCCTCAGTCCATTACCACCGACGCCGCGGCCGGAGCGATTTCGGCCGATCCTGCGCGATATGCTCGATACCGCGGTCTCGCCGGGCCCGTGGACGCTGGCCGGACTGTTCGGGTCGATGTCGGCGGCCTACTTTGCGATGTTCGGTCTTCTTCCGATGTATTTTTCGGAGCGGTTTGGCCTCACCAATGAAATGGCGGGGCTGGTCGCGGCAGCCGCGATTGCAGCTAGCGGTTTCGGCAATCTCGCCTGCGGTCAGTTGCTGGCGCGCGGTTTCGGCCCGACGCGGCTGCTCTTTGCCGGGTTTACCGGTATCGCGGTGTGCGGCGTCGGCATTTTCGGTCCCTTCTCGCCCCTGCCGCTCGCTTTTGCGCTTTGCATCCTTTTTTCCTTTGCAAGCGGCCTGATCCCGGTCGTGATCTTCGACAGCGCGCCAAGGCTATCGCCGCGTCCGGACCTCCTCGGCGTGACCATTGGTTTTGGGATGCAGGGCAGCAATCTTGGCCTGCTTGCTGGACCGCCCCTGGCCGGTGGTGTTGCGGCCGCTTTCGGCTGGTCTGCGATCGCAGTCCTGATCGTCGGCATTGCACTGGCTGCGGCCCTTGTCGTTGCCCTGTTCCATAAACGGCGCAGCCGAGAGTATCCGGCGGTAGCAGAGAAAGCCTAGGGCGCACGGCAGAAGTGAGTATCGCCGCTGACAAGCTGAGCCTTCCGGCGCTCACGGCGATGGTCGTCGGTTCGATGGTCGGGGCGGGCGTGTTTCAGCTGCCGGCGCGTTTTGCGACCCAGACGGGGGTCTATGGCGCTCTGATCGCATGGACGATCGCGGGTCTTGGCATGCTGACCCTCGCCTTCGTGTTCCAGACGCTGGCGATCCGCAAGCCGCAACTCGACAACGGCGTCTACGTCTATGCGCGAACCGGGTTCGGCGTCTATCCCGGCTTTCTCTCTGCCATCGGGTTTTGGGCCTCTGCCTGCGCCGGCAACGCCTTTTACTGGGTGCTCATCATGACCACCCTTTCGCAGCTCTTCCCGAGCGCAGCAGGCATCTTGGGAACGAGCGACACCTGGCCGGCCTTCATCGTCTCGTCATCGTTGCCGCGATGCCCAAGCTGCGCGCCGCGATGCACCTCGACACGGTCTTCACCTTTGCCGATCGCGACTGCGTGCTGATCTATCCCGACATCGTCGACGGCATCGACGTCTTCTCCTACCGGCCCGACGGCAAGGGGGGACTGGAACTGCACAAGGAAAAGGGCAACTTCGTCGACACCGTGCGCGATGCGCTGGGCCTGAAGAAGATGCGCATCGTGCAGACCGGCGGCAACGACTACATGCGCGAGCGCACGCAGTGGGACAGCGGCGCCAATCTCGTCTGCGTCTCGCCGGGTGTGGTCTTTGCCTACGACCGCAACACCTACACCAATACGCTTTTGCGCAAGGCGGGTATCGAGGTGATCACCATCGCCGGAGCTGAGCTCGGCCGCGGGCGCGGGGGAGGGCACTGCATGACCTGTCCGATCATCCGCGACGCGGTGGATTACTAGCCCGGGTTTCCAGAAGAACTCCGAAGCGGCAGAAAAGAGGAAGGCCGTTGCGGCCTGACGGGGGTTTACTTTGTCACCTGATGTCTGCCTGTCCGGCGGACACCGCCTCGCCGCTGGTGCTCGTTCCGGCATCCGCCACGCCATCGTGAGCAACAAACGCCAGTCCCTTGCGCCCGCTGCTGCGATAGACGGTCGGGGAGACGCCATGGGCGCGGCGGAATACCTTGGAGAAATAGTTGGCGTCGGCAAAGCCGCAGACCCTCGCTATGGCTTCGACCGGCGCATCGGTGGCCAGAAGCATGCGTTCGGCCCTGTCCATGCGACGGCGCAGCAGATAGGCCGAGGGCGGCTCGTCCATCGCCGCCGCGAAAAGACGCACAAAATGCGCACGGCTGAACCCAGCAGCCCGCGCGATCGCACCCACGTCGATGGGCCGGGCCAGATTCTCGTCGACGAAGGCGACGGCACGGCGCACAGGGGAGGGCAGATCGTCCGCATCCTTTTGTGTGGCGAAGGTATCATCATAAAGCGCTGCGAGGGCAGCATAGGCCGCGCACGATATGGCACCCGGCCGATCGGCACTGCCGGAAAGAAGCGCCAGACACGCACCGGCAAGCCGGTCCACACCCTCCGTTGACGGCCGCAGCACAGGTCCTCTTTCCTCGATAATAGCGCCGGCAAGCCGCAACGCCTCCCGGCCGGTAAGTATGATCCAGAAATACTCCCATCGCCCGCCCCGTTCCAGCCAGTAGCGGTTGGCATGCGGAAAGGTGAGCAGCATGGTCTCACCGGGACGCAGGCAGTGCTGTGCACCGGCGTAATCGAGCCGGCCTTCGCCAGCAATCGTGTGCTGAATCAGCACGAAGGGTGTGGGGCCGCGCCTGAGGCCATCCCAGGAATAGATTTCGTTGACGCGCAGCTCGAAGCCCGCTCCCCCTGCCATGCAGTGAAGCCCCACACCGCCCTTGGGCGGCGTGATACGGCGCATGGCATGACCGTGCCCGATTAGTGCCGAGAGCACAAATTTACCCTTTCGCGCATAACCTTTCTCTACACCGAAAGAGCCGAACCAGCTAGGGCTTTCACCGGTATCGGAATAGTCCGGAAAAGGATGAGCGCATGTCTTTCAAGGTTGCCATCATCGGGGCCGGTTCGGTGGGCTTCACCAAGAAACTCGTTTCGGACCTCTTCAAGGTCCCTGAGTTCGCCGACATCGAGATCGCGCTGACAGACATCAACCCGCACAATCTCGATATGATCCGGCAGATCATCGAGAAGATCGTCGCGGTCAACAATCTGCCCGCAAAGGTGACGGCTACGACCGACCGCAGGCAAGCCCTCGAAGGAGCACGCTACATCATGAGCTGCGTGCGGGTGGGCGGACTTGAGGCCTTTGCCACCGATGTGAACATTCCCCTCAAATATGGCGTCGACCAGTGCGTAGGCGACACGATCTGCGCTGGCGGCATCATGTACGGCCAGCGCAACATTCCCGTCATCCTCGATTTCTGCAGGGATATTCGCGAGGTGGCGGAGGAGGGCGCGCTCTTCCTCAATTACGCCAACCCTATGGCCATGAACACCTGGGCCGCGAACAAATATGGCGGCGTCCAAACGGTCGGCCTGTGCCATGGCGTGCAGCACGGAGCCCACCAGATTGCACAGGTGCTCGGTATCAGAGACGAGGAGCTCGACTATATCTGCAGCGGCATCAACCACCAGACCTGGTATATCGACCTCCGCGTAAACGGGCGGAAAATCGGCAAGGACGAGCTGATTGCCGCCTTCGAGCGTCATCCGGTCTATTCGAAACAGGAGAAGCTCAGGATCGATGTGCTCAAGCGTTTCGGCTTCTATTCCACCGAGAGCAACGGGCATCTTTCCGAATATCTGCCCTGGTACCGCAAACGACCAGACGAGATCGGCAAGTGGATCGACCTGAGCGACTGGATCCATGGCGAGACCGGCGGCTATCTCCGCCACTGTACGGAGATGCGCAACTGGTTCGAGACAGATTTCCCGAAATTTCTGGAGGACGCGGGCAAACCGCTTTCAAAGCACAAGCGCACCACCGAACACGCCTCCTGGATCATCGAGGCGCGAGAAACCGGGCGCGTCTACAGAGGCCACTTCAATGTTCCGAACCGAGGCATCATCGCCAACCTGCCGGACGACGCCATCATTGAGAGCCCGGGTTTCGTCGACCGGTTCGGGATCAATATGGTTGAGGGCATCACGCTGCCGCTAGCCTGCGCCGCCACCTGCTCAGCCTCGATCTCGGTTCAGCGCATGGCCGTGGAAGCGGCAGTTTCCGGGGATATCGAGCTTCTGAAGCTCGCCATGCTGCATGACCCGCTGGTCGGCGCCATCTGCACGCCCGAGGAAGTGTGGGCGATGGTGGACGAGATGGTTGTTGCCCAGGCCCAGTGGCTGCCGCAATATGCCGATGCCGTTCCCGCGGCAAGGGAGCGGCTGGCCAAATCGGCCGTCAGGACACGCGACTGGCAGGGCGCGGCAAGGAAGGACGTACGCAACGTGGAAGACCTCAGGAAGCTCGCCGGCGCGCATCGGTAGTGGAGCGGCAGGTCGATCAGCTATGGGTTCTCTGACCGCGCGCCTGGCATCCACCCCACCGACCCATCTTTGTCGGGTCAAAGGCGCAGTGGTACACGGAGATCGGAAGGGGCAATATGGCATTCGTATCAACGATCAGTGGCGCGTTTGTTTTCGCTGGAAGGATGGCGACGCCTATGATGTCGAGATCGTCGATTACCACTAAGGAGCCAAGCCATGGCTGACTTTGCCCCCACGCACCCAGGTGAAGTATTGCGCGAGGATTTCTTGAAACCGCTTGGGATGAGCCAGTATGCCCTCGCCAAGGCAATTGGCGTGCCGCAGATCCGGGTGAGCGAGATCGTCAATGGCAAGCGTGCAGTTACGCCCGATACGGCACTGCGGCTTGCCCGTTACTTCGGCACCAGCCCGGAGTTCTGGATGGGCATGCAGATGACCTACGATCTGGAAACCGCGCGCGACCGGTTCGGCGAAGAGATCGTGGCGCAAGTCCGTCCTCGGGCAGCCTGAACCTGTTTGTCGCGCGCCACGGCTTCAGGGCAAATCTCCAGCAAAGCTGGCGACCACATGCTGAGGGCAAACTTCACGTTAAGTTCTTGCGCCGCACAAAGGACGTGAGGGCTTACCAGGGGCCGAAAAGGCGAACCTTTCTCCCAGCATCCATTTTTCAGCAGTTGATTGCGCTCTTTGCCCCTACGGCTATGGCGGGCCTGTTGACACCGCTGCCAAATTGAAACACTAGTTGAAATATATAGTATACGAGACTGAGCAATGCGCATCGCTCTTCATCAGGTCACCACCGGCCCCAATCTCTCCGCCAATGCGGCTCTCGTCGGCGCTGAAATCGCCAGAGCGGCCGCAGCCGGCGCTGTCCTGGCCTGTTTCCCCGAGGCCGTGAACATCCTGCGTGGGCATCAGCCCGATCTGCGGGAAAGCATGCCTGCCGAGGGGGCCTGTCCGGTGCTGGCGCGCGCATCCGAAGCGGCAAGAGCGCACCGCATCCACGTCCATCTCGGCTCGATTCTTGTCCGCACTCGGTCCGGAAAGATGGTGAACCGCAGCTATCTTCTCGGCCCGGACGGAAGCGAGATTGCGACCTACGACAAGATCCACCTCTTTGACGCCGATCTGGACGACGGTTCGCGGCCGGAATCGGAGCTTTTTGAATGCGGCAATGAAACCGTGGTGGTCGAGACGCCCTTCGGCCGGCTCGGCATGACCATTTGCTTCGACCTCCGCTTCTCGCATCTCTTCGTGGCGCTTGCGGAGGCGGGCGCTGAGATCATCCTCGTGCCGTCTTCCTTCTCGACCGTTACCGGCCCCGTGCACTGGCTGCCTCTGCTTCAGGCCCGCGCCATCGAGACGGGCTGCTATGTCGTTGCGGCTGCACAATGCGGCGCGCATGAACCGCCGCTTGTCACTCACGGCGAGAGCGTGGCGATTTCCCCTTGGGGCGAGGTTCTTTGCAAGGCGGGCAAGAGCCCGGCCATGCTCCTCTTCGATGCCGATCTGGAGAAGGTCGGCGAGGCGCGGCGGCGTATCCCTACGCTCGCCCTGCGCAGACCCGTTACCGTCAGGCAGATCGGGCAGCGCGCGGATGCCGCCTGAACCGGGCCTCGCTCGCGCCGGTGAAACTGCCCTTCCGTCCGATTCACGCTTCCGCTTCGCCTGGCGCATGCCGCCCTCCGGCAGGCCGGATCGGCCGCTTTTGATTGCCGTTCACGGCAGTGACCGCAACTGGCTGGCGTGCCGGGAGGCCTTCGTTCCGCTTGCCGACCGCTGCGATATCTCCCTTCTCGCGCCTCTTTTTCCCGAAGGCGTTTCTACGCCGGGCATGGCGGACGGCTACAAGTTCCTGCGCGAACCGGACGTGGACTACATCGCGCTGCTCCATGCAATGCTTGCCGCCTTTGCCGAAATTTCCCCCTTCGATTCCCGGCGGCTTTTTCTTTTTGGTTTTTCCGGCGGCGCACAATTCGCGCATCGTTACGCGCTTGTCGAGGCCACGCGGCTCGCGGGCCTTGTGGTTGCAGCACCCGGCAACGTCACCCTCGTTGATGATACGCTTCCCTGGTGGGCGGGAACAAAGGACATGGACAGGGCGCTCGGCCGGCGGCTTGACCGCGCGGGCCTTGGCACGCTTCCGGTGCACCTCATCGTCGGCAGCAAGGATTTCAGCGAAGGTCTGGTGGAGCGAGGCCCAGATGATCCCTATTACTCGCCCCACAGCCAATTGGGAGGCGCAACACGACGGGAGCGGATCGCTTCTCTTGCACGAAGCCTGAAATCGGTAGCCGGCAATGTCAGCGAGGAGACCGTCGAAGGGGCGGGTCACGACTTCGCCCCCCTTGCCGCTGCCGCCGCCACTTGGCTTGAACGTATGATGCGCGACTGAATTGACAGTGCCGCGATTTTCGCACCGCTAGAAAATATATAGTATGCAGCGAGTCGGCTGCCGCCTTTAGGCGCTGCGGATGCGCTAACGGAGACGAAGAATGCCATTGCCAGGCCCCGAGGCCGCAAGCAGTTTTGCCAATGCACAAGATCTCGCCTATGGCGCGATCAGGGATTGGATCTTCAACGGGCCATTGAAGCCAGGCGAAATCATCCGCGACACCGATATCGCCAATCTGCTCGGCATCAGCCGCACGCCCGTGCGCGAAGCCATCATCCGGCTTGCTCAGGAAGGCTTGATAGATGTCGGCAAGGGGCGCAAGACCCGCGTCAGCATTCCGGATATTTCGCGTGCTCCCGATCTCTACCGCATCGGCGGCACGCTCGACGGCCTCGCTGCGGAATGGGCGATGCCGAAGATCACGCAGGATGATCTTGAAAAAATGCGGTCTCTCCTCACGGCAATGAATGCGGAGAGCGATCCAACGCGGCTGGTCAAGCTCGATCTCGAGCTTCATGCGGTTTTTCGCGTGCTTGCCGGCGAGGTCCTGCGCGGGATGCTCGACGGGATCGAGGCGGAGATCGGCCGCTTCGAGCGGATGGCCTTCGACGATGCGGAAATTCGGACGCTGACGCGCGGCGACCACCAGGCCATCATCGCCGCCTTTGCCTCCGGTGACGCCCGGGCGGCTTCGGAGGCGGTACGCCAGAACTGGCTTAATGCCTGGGCGCGGCTTGAGTCGAGGCTTCGCGACGCGGACGTGCACGCCGCCGGGTAATCTTGGCATTTTCCAGCATTGAGGAATGAACCGCCTGCAGCGGGCGTCTATTTGCGCTTGCCTGTGTTCTCTCAGTGTATAATATACTTAATACTGAATTGACGGTTTCATCAGCCTCAAGGGGAATAAAATGGGCTTCCTTTCTCCATCCATTCTCAGAGCGCGCGTTGTACGTGGGGCTCTTCCGGCCGTGGCCCTTGCCTTTTGGGCGGCCCAGGCCTCTCCCGCGGCGGCCGATGCCGCCAACGGTGTCCTGCGGGTCGGGACGAGCTTCAGTTGCTCCTCCCTCAACCCCTATACGACGGTGCAGTCGTCCTGCCTGGCGGCGCTGAGGCTGATGTATCCTTCGCTGGGCCAGGCCTCTGGTACGGATGTCGTGCCCGATCTTGCCGAATCCTGGACGAGCGATGAGACGGGGTTGGTCTGGACCTTCAAGATCAGGAATGGCCAGTGGAGCGACGGCGAGCCGCTTACGGCTGGCGATGCCGCGTTTACCATCAACATGCTCCTGAAGCATGTCGACGGGCCCACCGCCCGCCGCGCCCGCTCCATCGGCACAGTGGAGAAGGCAGAGGCGCCCGACGATTCCACACTCGTCGTGACGTTCAAGCAGCCGACGGCAAATGCGGTGGGGCGGCTCGCGCAGGTTCTGATCGTGCCCGAGCACATCTGGGGACCGCTTGCTGAAGGCGACGGCGCAGCGATCACGACCTTCACGAATGACCCGCCGGTGGTGGGCGGCCCCTTCAAGCTTGCCCGCTTTACCGCCGATCAGATCATCCTGCTCGAGCCCTATGAGGACTATTTCGGTGAGGCACCGGCGCTGAAGGGTGTGGGCATCCAGTTCTTCACCGATTCAACCGCCATGGTGCAGGCATTGGTGAACAACCAGCTCGACGTCGTCACGCCGCTTCCCGTCACCTCCGTCGAGGCGGTGAAGAAGGCTGGCATCACCGTTGCGAACTATCCCGGCCTGCGCTTCCATAGCTGGCTCTTCAATTCATCGGAGAACCAGAAGGCATTCCCGGAAATCCGTGACATCAAGTTGCGTGAAGCCTTTGCACACGCTATCGACCGCAAGAAGATCGCGGAAGTGGCCTATCTCGGCTTTGCCACGCCCGGCGACTCCATGGTGCCGAAGGTAACCGGCTTCTGGTCCAATCCGAACATTCAGTCGGAGCCTTTCGATCTCGACCTCGCGAACAAGCTGCTGGATGAGGCGGGATACACGAAGGGTGCCGACGGTTGGCGCGTCGCGAACGGCCACAAGATGAGCTACAAGGTGCTGATCCCCGCGAATGTCGAGGGCGCCGAAGGGTTGCGGGCGCTCGAGATCGTCACCGAGGATTTCAAGAAGATCGGCGTGGAGCTCGTCACGGTTCAGAGCGACAACGCCACGATTTCCGAGGCGATCACCGGCCCGAACAACACCTTTGCCGAATCCACCATCGCGCAATGGGGCTGGATTCCGCAGATGGACCCGGACTTCATCCTCTCCGTGGTGCTGTGCAGCCAGATCGGCGGCCTGAGCGAAACAGCCTACTGCAACGAGGAATATGATGCCCTCTACGAGCAGCAGGCGAAGGAGGTGGATACGGAGAAGCGCAAGGAGATCGTCTGGAAGATGCAGGAGATCCTGCAGCGCGACCGGCCCTACATCGTCACTGTGCAGCAGAACAATGTGGAGGCGGTGGCGCCCGGCTGGACCGGCTTCATAGAGAACCCGATCGGCTTCCTGGACTACACCTCGAACCAGACTTTCCTCAGCATGCGGCCCGAAAGCTGACACAACCTCCCACCCGCGGATATTGCTCGGCGGTCGAACGGCAGAAACAGCCGTTGGCGAACCCGGCCGCCGAGGATTTTTCATGATGACAAGCAGATCCAGATATCTCCTCAACAAGGTCGGAATTGCCCTGTTCGGCATTTTCGCCACCTTGACGCTCAATTTCTTCCTGTTCCGGGTTCTGCCGGGCGATGCCATCGCGAACATGGCGCGTGTGCCCGGAGGCTCCGTTGAGCTGAGGGAAGCACTGATGCGGCAGTTCGGGCTCGATAAACCGCTCTGGGCCCAGTATGTCGACTATCTGGTGCAGCTTGCGCAGGGCAATCTCGGCGTCTCCTATTCCTCGCTCCGCCCGGTGACGGAGGAGGTGATGCGCGCGCTCGGCAACACCGTGCCGATGACGCTGCTCGGCATCGGCATCGCGGTCATCTTCGGAGTGGCGACTGGCATCCTCGCTGCCTGGAAGCACGGGACCGCGATCGACAACGTCATCACCAACACCGCCACCATCGTCTATTCGGCGCCGACGCAGTGGATCGCCATCCTGCTGGTTCTGGTGTTCGCCGGCATCCTGCCTGTTTCCGGCGCCTCGGATCCATTCGCCTTCGCCACGGACTTCTGGTCGGTCTTTTGGGACCGCCTCAAGCACATGATCCTGCCTTCGCTCACCCTGGCGCTCGCGACCTTCGGCCAATACACGCTCGTCACGCGCTCGGCCGTGCTCGCCACACTCGGCGAAGACTATGTCTTTGCCGCCAAGGCGGTGGGGTTTCCCGTCCGCCGCATCCTTGCAGGCTACGCGCTTCCCAATGCGCTGATCCCGATCGTCACTCTCGTTGCGCTCTCGGCAGGCACGGTCATCGGCGGCTCGGTTGTCGTGGAGACGGTCTTCTCATGGCCCGGCATCGGCCGCGCCATGTATGACGCCATCGTGCAGCGCGACTATCCGCTGCTTCAGGGTGCGCTCCTCGTTGTCACAGTCACGGTGATCCTGATCAATCTCGCCGCCGACATCGTCAACATGAAGCTCGACCCGAGGATCGTCGAATGAGCGGGATCATCGAACCCTCGGGCATTGCCGTCAGCCTTGCGGAGCCTGAACCCCGGCGCCTGCGCCTCGATGCGAAGGCGATCGCCGCGATCGTCATCCTCGTGGTCTTCGCTCTGGTGGCGCTTGCGGGCCGCTTTCTTCCGCTCGATCCCGGTGCAATCGACGTAACGAAGATCTTCGCGCCGCCCTCCGCTTCCCATTGGCTCGGCCATGACGATGCAGGCCGGGACGTTCTGATCCAGCTCGTCATCGGCGCCTGGCCGTCGCTGGTGGTAGGGCTTTCCGCAGCCGCGGTTGCCGTTCTCATCGGCGGCACCTTGGGCGTACTCGCGGGCTACTCGCGTGGCTGGCTCGATCTCGTGCTGCTGCGCCTCATGGACTATTTCATCGTCGTGCCCGCGCTTCCCTTCGCCATGGTCATCACAGCCATCTGGGGGCCCGGCCTCGGCCATCTGATCATCGTCATCGGCATCCTGCTGTGGTCCACCACGGCGCGCGTGGTGCGGGCGCAGGTGAAGTCCGGCCGCGAACGCCTTTACGTGCAGCGGGCCCAAGCTCTCGGCGCCGGACATCTGCATATCCTGCTCAGGCATATTCTGCCCCAGGTGATCCCGCTCATCGGTACCACGGGATCGCTCGCCGTGGCGCTCGCCATCCTTACGCAGGCAGCGCTCGAATTCTTCGGCCTTGCCGGCACGGGCGTGCTGTCCTGGGGAACGATGATCCGCTTCGCCTTCCAGCGCGATGCGATGCTCAACGATGCTTGGTGGTTCGTGGTGCCCCCCGGCCTCTGCATCTGCATCGTCATCACCGCCTGCTACTGGCTGGCACAGAGCCTCGAAAAGGCGCTCAACCCGCGGCTCTCCACCACGGACCTCAGGGTGAGGTCCTTCTCGCTGCGATCCGCCAGGGAGGGCGCCTGATGCCGCTCGTGGAGGTGGAAAAGCTCAATGTGTGGATGGCAGCCGGCGGGCGGGAGGTGCATGCCGTGCAGGATGCAAGCCTTACGCTGGAGCCCGGCGGTCAGCTAGCCATCGTCGGGGAATCGGGAAGCGGCAAGTCCACCCTGCTCATGGCGCTGATGGGCCTTCTCCCGCCGAACGCCACCGTCTCCGGCCGCGTGATCGTTGACGGCGTCGATGTGCTGGAAGGTCCCGAACAGGCGCTCGCCGCGCTGCGCTGGCGCACCGTGTCCATGGTCTTCCAGGCCTCCTCCAACCCGCTCAATCCCGTGCGCACGATCGGCCATCAGCTCCGGCAGGTGCTCGTCTTCCACGGGCTCCCCTCCGCGGAGGCGCGCGACAGGGCGCGCGAGCTTCTCGAGATGGTTCGCCTGCCGGCGGCAACCGAGCACTACTATCCGCATCAGCTTTCTGGTGGCATGCGGCAGCGGGCCGTGATTGCGCTCGCGCTCGCCTGCCGGCCGAAACTGCTGTTGGCGGACGAACCCACGACCGCCCTCGATCCGATCGTCCAGGCGGAGATCGTCGAGCTGATCCTGTCGCTGAAGAAGAGCCTCGGGCTCGCGCTCGTGCTGGTGAGCCATGACCTCGCGCTCGTGCGGCGCATGGAAGGAGACCTTGCCGTCATGCTCGGAGGAAAGATCGTCGAATACGGGCCGCTCGCGCGCCTGATGGCCAAGCCCGGCCATGAGCATCTGCGGACGCTGATCGCAGCCCTTCCCGATTTCGGCGAGGCGGGCAGGGACAAGGTCGCAGCGCCGGGAGGCGGATCATGATGCGTGCACAGGCAAGCGCGCCGCCGCTCCTTGAACTCCGCCACCTGCGGGTGAACTTCGTGGAGCAGAGCCTCTTCGGCCGCACGCTCAATGAGGTGTCGGCAGTTGACGATGTCTCGATCGAGGTACGGCAGGGCGAGATTGTCGCCCTCATCGGCGCTTCCGGCTCGGGCAAGACCACCACGGTGCGCGCCGCGCTCGGCCTGCAGCCCGTGACGGCAGGCGAGATTGTGTTCTCCGGCCGTCCCATGACCGGCATGGGTCCGCGCGAATGGAAGGACCTGCGCCGGCGCATGCAGCTCATCTTCCAGGACCCCACCGAGGCGCTCAATCCCCGTATGACGGTGGAGGAGATCGTCATGGAGGGGCTTCTCATCCATCGGCTCGGCGAAAACCCGTCCCGGCGGAGGGAGATGATCGAGGAAGCGCTCGGCTTCGTCGGGCTCACGCCGCCAGGCCATTTCCTGCGCCGCCATCCGCACACGCTTTCCGGCGGCCAGCGCCAGCGCGTGGCGATCGCCGCGGCTCTCGTGCTCTCGCCGGAGCTTTTGATCGCCGACGAGCCCGTCTCCATGCTCGACCCCTCAATCCGCGCCGGCATCCTTGACCTCTTTGCAAGACTCAGGGCCGAGCGCGGCATGAGCACACTGATGGTGACCCATGACCTTCCTTCCGCCTACCATCTCGCCGACCGTGTCTATGTGATGAACCGCGGCCGGATCGTGGAGGAGGGCCCGACCAAGCAGGTCTTCCGGTCGCCCTCGCATGACTACACAAAGGCGCTGATCCGCGCCGCAAGCGGCCAGACTCTGGCCGATGGACCGGTGCCATGAACGCCCAGACTCCGGAATCGCGCCTGCCGGCCTCCGCGCACCAGTTCGTGTTCGATCCGCAGGCAGAGCCCGCGCTCACGGTCGATCCCGGCACGGTGGTCGTGATCGAAACGCTGGACTGCTTTTCCAATCGGCTCACTGCCAAAAGCCCGCCGCTCCGCAACGACCGCGACGTGCTCAATCATATCGGCGGTCGCTACAACCCGGTGAACGCCCCAATTTATGTCCGCGGCGCCGAGCCGGGGGACGCGCTTGCCGTCGATATCCTCGACATCGCCCTCGCGCCGCGACTGGGCTTTGCCGTTACCCATGTGGCGCGCGACTGGGCCGAGCGCTTCGGCGGCGCCGCGTTTGCCGATGCGGTTGCGCCCGCGACCGTCGTGGCGGAAGTCTCACAAAACGTCGTCAAGCTGCCGCTCGCAGGTTCGCACGTCGAGGTCAAAGCGCAACCGATGATCGGCACCATCGGCACGGCGCCGGGTGAAGAGGCGGCAGCATCGCTTCTTTATTCCGCGTCTCACGGGGGCAATCTCGATTGTCCCCATGTTCGCCCGGGCGCCACGGTTCTCCTGCCCGTCAATGTGCCCGGCGCGCTTCTGTCGCTGGGCGATGTCCACGCGCTCATGGGCGAGGGGGAGGTGACCGGCACGGCGCTCGAAACCGATGCGGACGTGACTGTTCGCATCCGCCTTGTCAAAGCGCAGAAGCTTAAGATGCCGAGGCTCTTCGACGGTGAGGGGATCGGCTCTATCGGCTGCGGCTCGCGCACGAGCCTTGAGGACAATATCCGCGCGGCCGCACTCGACCTGATGGCAACACTTCAGGAGGAGCACGGCTTCTCCCCCGGCGACGCCCTTCAGGCCGTGAACCTCTTCGGGCGCATCATCGTCAACCAGGCGGTTGCGTCGGGGGCGAACGCATGGTCGAGCGTTCTGGTGCGGCTTGAAAATAGCGATCTCTCCGCCCTGCCGCGCTGAAGGAAGGCTCGCAGGCAAAAAAGCAAGAGCGCGCCATTACCCGACGGTTCCCGCATCGTTCTTTCCGAGCAGTTTCGAGCCTCCGGGAAACGCCCCGGAGAAAAAGCCCGGCGCGAGGCCGGGCGGAGTGTTGCACCGGGAGGAAAGTTCGAACTTGTTCAGGCCACCTGCCGGTTGCTGGGCCAGCGGGCCCATTCGGGCAGCATGTCGCCGTGCGCGGCCAGAAGGTCGTCGACGAGGCTCCATATCTGGTCGAGGTCGAGTTCCGCGCCGGTGTGCGGATCCAGCATCGCGGCGTGATAGATGTGCTCCGGGTTCTCGGTCATCAGCGCCGCGACGGTAAGCTCCTGCACATTGATGTTGGTGCGCATCAGGGCCGAAAGCTGCGGCGGCAGCTTGCCGATGGCCGTGGGCTGGATGCCGTTCGCGTTCACCAGGCAGGGCACCTCGACCGCGCAGCCTTCCGGAAGCGAGGTGATGTAGCCCTTGTTGGCAACGTTGCCGTAGATGACCGAAGGCTCGCCCGTCCAGACCGAGTTCAGGATGGAGGAGGCATATTCGTGGCTGGCCTTCACCTCGATCCGCTCGGCCTTGCGGTACTGTTCGGCCTGGTTCCGCCAGCGCTCGATCTGCTCGACGCAGCGCTTGGGATATTCATCGAGCGGAATGCCGAACTTCTCGATCAGGTCCGGCCGGTCCCGCTTGATGAACCACGGCACATATTCGGAAAAGTGTTCCGAGCTCTCGGTGACGAAATAGCCAAGCCGCGTCAGCATCTCATAGCGCACCTTGTTAGGGCAGCGCGGGTTCGAGCGGTTGGGCTTTGGGAACCGGCCCTCGCGGTAGCCTTTCAGAAGGTCGGGATAAAGATCCCTGTAGGTCCCGTCCGGCTGGCGATGCTCGAAACGCAGATAAAAGGCCATGTGGTTGATGCCGGCCGCGAGATAGCGGATTTCCTCTATCGGAATATCGAGATCGCGCGCCAGCTCCGAAGCTGTTCCTTGCACGGAGTGGCACAGGCCCACCTGGCGGATTTGCGGGTATTTCGCCGCGATGGCCCAGGTGTTGATGGCCATCGGGTTGACATATTGCAGCAGGATCGCCTCGGGGCACACCTCCAGCATGTCCTCGCACAGCGCCCACAGATGCGGCACCGTTCTAAGGCCGCGCATGATGCCGCCCACGCCCAGCGTATCGGCAATGGTCTGCCGCAGGCCGTATTTCTTCGGCACGTCGAAATCGATCACCGTTGACGGCTCGTAGCCGCCGATCTGGAAAGCGACGATGACGAAATCCGCGTCGTCGAGCGCCGCGCGCCTATCCGTATGGGTTTCGACCTTTGCCGGCACGCCGAGGGTCGAGACCAGTTTGTTTACGACAATGGCGCTCTCCTCGAGCCGTTGCGGGTTGATGTCCATCAGCGCGATGGTTGCTCCCTGGAGCGCCGGGCGCTGCAGCACGTCGCCGATTATGTTTTTCATGAAAACGGTCGAGCCTGCACCGACAAAGGCGATTTTGGGTTTTGCCATGCTTCCTGCTCCTAGGCGGCTATTTCAAATGCGGCTCGAACCAGCCGCGCGGTATAGTCTGTGCGGGGGTTGGAAAGCACCTCGTCCACCGGCCCTTGTTCGACGATCCTGCCGAACTGCATGACCATGACGCGGTGACAGAGCGCCCGCACGACCTTCAGGTCGTGCGAGATGAAGAGGTAGCTAAGGCCCTTCTCGTCCTGCAGCTTGCGCAGAAGCCTGATGATCTGCGCCTGTATGGAGAGGTCGAGCGCCGAGGTCGGCTCATCGAGCAGGATGAATTCCGGTTCCAGCGCGATCGCACGGGCAATCGCAATCCGCTGGCGCTGTCCGCCGGAGAATTCGTGCGGAAAGCGGTTGAGGATGTTGTCCGGCAAGCCCGCGTCCCTGAGAGCCTGCCGTACACGGTCAAGCCGCTCGCGCCGGCTAGCGCCGATACCATTGACGATCAGACCCTCCTCGATGATCTGGCGCACGGACATACGCGGATTGAGGGAGGCAAACGGGTCCTGGAAAACCACCTGCATGCGCGAGCGCAGAGGGCGCATGCCTTTGCGGTTTAAGGCATGGATGGGCTGGCCGTCGAAATAGATTTCGCCGCCTTGATTCTCGATGAGCCGGATGAGCGCCTGCCCGAAAGTGGTCTTGCCTGAGCCACTCTCGCCGACAAGGCCCAGGGTTTCGTGGCGCCTCAAATCAAGACTGAGATTGTTGACCGCCACGAGATCGAAATAATCGGGCCGAAGCATGCCGCCACGGCGGAGCTTGAACGTGACATTCACGTTCCGTCCCTGAAGCACGATGGGGCTGTTTTCGGACAAGGGCCTGGCGGATCCTCTCGGCTCCGCGGCCAGCAGGCGCTGCGTGTAGGGATGTTGGGGATTCGAGAAGATCGCCTCTGTCTCGTTGTGCTCTCGCACCACGCCGTCCTGCATCACGTAGACGTATTCAGAGAACTGGCGGACGATGGTGAGATCGTGGGTGATCAGGATCACCGCCATCCCGTACTTGTCCTTGAGATCCTTGATGAGATGCAGGATTTGCGCCTGCACCGTCACGTCGAGCGCGGTGGTCGGCTCGTCGGCAATCAGGATGTCCGGCCGGTTGGCCAGCGCCATCGCGATCATAACTCGCTGGCGCTGGCCGCCGGAAAGCTGATGCGGATACTGCCTGAGCCGCTCGGCGGGCTGGGAGATCTGCACCTCCTCCAGCAGTTGCCTGGCCCTTTCCAGGGCCTCGCGGTGCGAGATGCGGTTGTGCAGATGCAGGATTTCGCAGATCTGTCGCCCGATGGTGTAGACCGGATTGAGCGAGGACATCGGCTCCTGGAAAATCATGGAGACCTTCTTGCCGCGCAGCCGGCGCATCTCCCTCTCGCTCAGGGAGGTGATATCCATTCCCGACAGCGTGATCTTCGTACCGGGCTTGATGGTAGCGCGCCGGGACAGAAGCCGCATGACCGTGCGCGCTGTCACGGACTTGCCCGAGCCGCTTTCGCCCACGAGCGCGATGGTTTCTCCCTTGTGGAGCTGGAAGGAAACGTCGCGCACGGCGTTGACCACACCGCCCTCGACCTTGAAGTCGACAGCGATGTTCCGTGCGTCAAGGATCAGCTCCCGACCGTGCTTGCCGAGATCGTGCCGTTCCGGTGGGGCGAAGGGGTTGCGTTCAGGCATTCCCGGCCCTTTCAGTACGGATCGACCGCATCGCGCAGGCCGTCGCCCAGCGCGTTGAAGGCGAAGACGGTGATCAGCACGAACACCACCGGTGAAAGAATCCAAGGATAGGAGCCGATCACCGAGAAGGTGTTGGTGTCCTGCAGCATCAGCCCCCAGGAGATCAGCGGCGGCTTCACGGCGAACCCGAGGAAGCCGAGAAAGCTTTCGAGCAGCACTACCGTCGGTATGGCGAGGGTCACCGCCACGATGATGTGCGAGAGCACGTTGGGCAGGATGTGCCGGGTGATGATGCGCAGGTCGCTGGACCCCACGGCTATGGCCGCGCGCACATAGTCTATCCGGGCGAGCGCCAGGGTCTTCGAGCGCACCTCGCGCGAAAGCTGCGCCCAGCCGAGAGCCGCGAGTACAGCGATGACGAAGGCGATGAACACGTTCGAAGGCGCCGTCAGCGGCACCAGCGAGGTGAGCGCGAGATAAAGCGGAAGCTGCGGGAAGGCGAGCACGAAGTCCACGAAACGCTGGACCACATTGTCGACCGTGCCCCCCAGATAGCCCGAGGTTATGCCTATCAGGGTGCCGACCGTCGTGGTGATCGTCACCACGGCGAAGGCGATGAGAAGCGAAATGCGCGAACCGTAGATGCCTCGCGAGAGGATGTCGCGGCCGAACTTGTCCGTGCCGAGCAGGTGGATCGGCCGCCCGTCGGTGGAACCGAAGAAGTGTCGGTTCGTAGGGATGATCCCGAAGAGACGGTACTCGTAGCCTTTGACGAAGAAGCCCACAGGCGTCGGATCATCGAGTATTGGGCCGGTGAGCGGCTGAAAGGTGACGGGGTCGAACTCGCCCGTCTCGCCGATCGGATAGACGTGAGGGATCAGGCTGAAGCTGCCGTCGGGCGCGGTGAAAGAGATCATATCGGGTGGCGCGAAGGGCGTATCCGTCGCCCGCGGGTGCATCGGAGCGAAGAAGTCCGCGAAAACGGCCATGACGATGAGAAGCGTCACCAGCACCAGCCCCGTCATGCCGCTGACGGAGCGCCTGAAACGCCGCCATACCAGCGTGTAGTAGCTCTCGTTCCTGTCCGGGAGGCGCGCAAGGACCATATCGTCCGGCTCCGTCGCCGACGGCGCTACGATAGGCTCGCCGGAAGGAGATGGCTGCGGCTCGAGACGGCGAAGATCGAGGTCTGTCATGCGGACTTCTCCCCGCCGAGGCGCACGCGCGGATCAAGCGCGGCAAGAAGCAGGTCGGCGATGATGTTGCCCACGATCAGGGTCGCGGCAAGGACCAGCATGAAGGTGGCAGTCACCCATACGTCGCCGACCGCCATGGAGCCAACAATGGCGGGTCCCACGGTCGCCAGCCCGAAGACAACCGCCACCTCGATCTCGCCGGTGAGCATGTAGGGCAGCACCACACCCTGATAGGCGACCAGCGGATGAAGCGCGTTAGGCACGGCATGCCGCAACACCACGGCGCTCTCCGACAGGCCCTTGGCGCGCGCCGTCTCGATATACTGCGCATTGAGCACGTCGAGCAGATTTCCGCGCATGACGCGCATGTTGTAGGCGAGCCCGCCGAAGGTGGCGATGAAGATCACCGGCCAGACGTGCTGCACCAGATTGACGAACTTGTCCCAGCTCCAGGGCGCTCCGCCATAACGGGCCGAGAAGAACATGCCCACTTCGGAAACGTTGAGCCGGAAGACGAGGATATAGAGGATGATGATCGCAAGCAGGAACCGCGGGATCGTCAGCCCGAGGAATGAGATGAAGCTGAGCAGGGTATCCGCCCAACTGTATTGACGGGTGGCGGCAATGATGCCGAGCGATATGCCGAACAGCGATGCCAAAAGATGGCATGTGAGCGCCAGCGCAATAGTCGCCGGCAGGCGGCTGGCGACGACGTCGCCCACGGGCCTGTTGTAGTAGAAGCTGTGCCCGAAATCGAAGCGCGTGACGATGCCGGTGACCCAGCGTATGTAACGCACGACAAGAGGATCATCGAGCCCGTGCGCCTCGCGATAGGCGCGGGCCTGCGCCTCGGCCTGCTCGATCGAGGCGCCGCCCTGGTTGATCAGCATGGAGCGGATGTAGTCTGAATAGTCGCCGGGCTTCGCTTCGATGATGGCGAAAGTGACGATGCTCAGGGCGAACAGGATCGGGATCGCCCCCAGGATTCGCACGGCAAGAAATCTCAACATGACGCACGCCCGCTCATTTCGGACGGTCAGGGGAAGTCCCCTGACCGGCACCATGGCCGCTAGGTGATGGGGCCGTCTCCGCCGGGCTCGCCCGGCAGGGATTGCGGATACAGCTCATAATCCTGCTGCTTGTCCTTGGGCACGTACACCCGCTCGCGGATGATGTTGTCCTCCGCCCAGTTGTACATGTAGATCGGCGCACCGGCCGGAATATTGGCGAAGCGCTTGTTGATGATCAGCGCGCCCGGATACTGGGTCAGCCCCACCGAGTAGACATTCTCGGTGTAGACCTTCTGGTAGCGCTTCATGAGCTCTGCGCGCTCGTTCAGATCCTGCGTGCGCACGAAGGCGTTGACGATGTCCACCAGTTCCTGCTCGAAGGGTAGGAGGTCGAGCGTGCCGTCGCTGCCGGCGCGGTGGAACTGGTGCACCTGTGGCCCCGTAGGCGCCAGCATGGCGGTGTTCTGCACCACGGTCACCATTTCCGCAGTCTGGCGGAAGACCTGCCAATCGAAGCGGCCCGACTGGTAGAGGTCGTCCCGCGCCGTGCCCTGCTGCAGGTTGAGGATCACGCGCAGGCCCAGCTCCTGCATCATGTTGACCACGCCTTCGGCGAGGTTGCGGTCGGTGTTGTAGTCGGTGTTGGCGAGCAGCGTGATCTCGATGTCGCGTCCGCCGGCGGTGCCTTCAGGGAAGTTGCGAACGCCGTTACCGTCCGTATCCTTAAGCCCCAGCCCGTCCAGAAGGGCGTTGGCCGCTTCGATGTCGTAGGGGTAATAGACGGTCGACTCCTTGTCGTAATAGGTGGTGCCCGCATAGAGCCCGCCCGGATAGATGGCGGTGAAAGGCCCGCGAACGAGCGATTCACCCAGCCGCTGCCGGTCGATCGCCATGGTGACCGCCTTGCGGAAGTCGAGATTACGGTTCAATTCGCGCACCGCCTGGGCGCGTTCGTCCGGATCGCCCCAGCCGTTGCCCGACAAGTTCATCTGCAACGTGTAGCCGATGGTGCGCGGCCCGAACTGCAGGCGCGCCGGAGCGCTCTCATCCGACCCGCGGCGCAGCGCCTCGACATAGCTTTCCGGCTGCTCGAGGTTGGAGAAGTCGCCGGAACCCGCCACCGCCTGCACGTCGCGGTCAGCCCATGTAGACAGCCTGTAGTGCACCTCATCGAGATAGGGGAGCTGGTTCCCTTCCTCGTCGACCTTCCAGTAATAGGGGTTCCGTCGCAGGACGATGATGTCGTCAGGCCGGTATTCAACCGGCACCCAGGCGCCCATGACCGGCCAGTTCATGAATTCCGGCGGAAAAGCGTTCTTGTATTCCTCATAAGTGTTGTCCGAATATTTCGGATGCTTCGGCTTAAGGATGTGGGACGGGCCAGGGCAGAAGTTGCCGTAGGCCATCTGGTAGAGATATTCCGTGGGGAACGGTGTGTCGAAGGTCCACCTGATGGTGTAGTTGTCGATCTTCTCCAGCTTCGTGCTCTCGCCGCCGAAATTGGCTGGACTTGCGCCGTTTAGCGGCGTCAGATTCGGGTCGAGCACGTGATCCTCCCAGTAGAACATCACGTCCTCGGCGTCGAAGGGATCGCCGTCTGACCACTTCGCTCCCTCGATGAGGTGCATGGTGAGCTGGTGTCCGTCATCGGACCATTCCCAGCTCTTTGCGAGATTCGGCAAAGGCTGCAGTTCCTCCGCCTTGACCATGAAAAGCGGTCCAGTGCGCGTGAGGCATTCCATCATGCCGATGTCGATTCCGCCCCAGCCCTGGGACTGGCCGGCGATGTAGTTCCAGCCTTCCGGCCGGCCGCCGATCACGTGGCGCATCACGTCGCCGTATACGCCGATTCCGTCGGGCATGTTGGCGGCC
Source organism: Chelativorans petroleitrophicus (assembly GCF_025398195.1). Taxonomy (GTDB): domain Bacteria; phylum Pseudomonadota; class Alphaproteobacteria; order Rhizobiales; family Rhizobiaceae; genus Chelativorans; species Chelativorans petroleitrophicus. The sequence continues at coordinate 98,162 of NZ_JAODNV010000009.1, forward strand.
TTGTAGACCAGCGGTTCCTTGGGCAGACGCTCCTTGACCGGAGGCAGCTTGCCCGTCTTGACAAATTTCTCCGTTACCCATTCCGGCTCGTGATATTCGGGCAGGGCGCGATATTCCAGAATGTCGGAAACGCCGACAAAGACCGGCTCGCTCTGAGCCGGGAATTCCGGCGGGTCGGGTGGCGTGGTCGGCTCCGACGCCCGAACCTCAAGACAGAGCACAGATGTGCCAAAAAGAAGACCTGCCCCGAGGGCAAACAGCTTCCCGTACATCGTTCCTCCCTTTCATCGTTCGACGCAGGGCTGCCGGGATTTCCTTTCCCGGCACGATTGCCGCCCCATGACGGTACCTCTTGCGCGCAGACACGCAATCCGGTTTTCTAAGCAGTTGTTCCGGATTCTTAAGACAGCGGCATGACCGAGACGATCCACATCGCCGAGCCTCTTCTGCGTCGAGCCAGAGCGCCCTTGCCGCGTCCCGACCGCAGGTTCTACGCCAGCACCAAGGCCTTCGGCCGCTTCGGCATCCGCTGGTTCAACCCACAGCTCATGGAGGAGGAGCACTGGCACGGCCATATCGAGTTCAACTGGCTGACCCAGGGCGGAATGGACTATCTGTTCGACGGACGGCCCGTTCGGATACTGCCGCGGCGCCTTGCGATGTTCTGGGCCGGTATCCCGCATCGCACCGTCCATATCGACAGGGGCCCGGGCGAAGCGGCACGCCAGTGCAACATTTACCTACCGCTCGACACCTTCCTATACATGCCCAATCTCGGCCGGCTCACGGAGACGATGATAGGCGGCGGGGTGATCGTGCTGCCCGCTGACGCCGTCGACGATGCGCTTCTGGAGCGCTGGTACAGGGATTACCGCAGCGGTGATGCCGAACGCGCCGACATTCTGAAATCGGAAATCGCCAACATGCTGAGGCGCACCACTCTGGTGGGCTGGGAGGAGCTTCTGCATCCCTGGATCGAGACGGCAGAGCCGGAGACGCCGAACGCCGGGCCGCTACGCTATGTCGTGGCGATGGTGCGCTACATCCATGACAATCTGGCCGAGCCTATTTCCTCGAAGGACATTGCCCGGGTTGTCGGGCTGCATCCCAACTACGCGCTCAACCTGTTCACCCGCGTCATGCGGATTCCGGTGCGCCGCTTCGTCATCCGCATGCGGCTGATCCGCGCCCGCGCGCTGCTCTTCGAGGGTAACCTGTCCATCGCCAATGTGGCCTTCCAGTCCGGCTTCACCTCGCTAAGTCAGTTTTACGCTCATTTCCGCTCGGCCTATGGTATGACTCCGCTGGAAATGAGGAGGAATCTCGCTACGAGTGGCGAGCGTTCCGCCGCGGGCCGAAGCGGCGCAGCTTGATTGAGCGCGCTCTCAGGCGATTGGCGGCTTGTCTGATCGTGGGCGGAAACCTGCTCTGGTCCGCCGTCAGCATCCTTCTGCCTCTAGCCGGGGTGATCGAACCCAATGCGATCGGCTGTACCTTCCTCTTGGGACAGGCCGTGATCGCCGCCATGCTTGCGAAGCTGGAGGCGGATGCCTCGCCCCGGCAATTCGTCGACATCTGAGACTCCACTTGAGGAAACGCGTCATGCCAGCACGATGACCTAGTCGTTCTGGCCCATCGAGCCGTCGTCCGCACTGCCACCCGGCGCGCTGGTTGACTCGTTTACTGTTAACAGTTAACAGTCATCAAGGAAGCTTGGGGAGGACGGTTCTTGCGGAATCCGCCGGTCATCATCCATCGCGAGGCCTTAGGGTCGCAGGTTGCGGCTGCATTGCGCGAAGCCATCGCGGCCGGCAAGCTGGCGCGTGGCGAGAGGCTGATCGAGGTCGATCTCGCCGCAAAATACGGCGTCAGCCGCGGCCCGATCCGCGATGCCATCCGCATCCTCCAGCTTGAGGGTCTTGTCGAGAACGGGTCGGGCGGCGTGACTGTCGCAGGACTCGACCAGGACGACATCAACGAGATCTATTCGCTGCGCGGGGCCATCGAGGGCTTGGCGGTGCGCTTGATTGCGCAGCGGCGCAGCCACGATGATTACGAGCGTCTCGGCCATCATGTATCGGTGATGGAGCAGGCGGCGTGTACCAGCGATTCTGCCAGCTTCGCGCAGGCGGATATCGCCTTCCATAACGAGATATGCCTTGTCTCGCGGCACAAGCGTCTTGCCGACGTATGGCAGCGCTACAAGGCGATCATGATGACCCTGCTGCGTCTTACCCTGTCGCCGGACCAGGACCTCAAGGCCAGCGCTGCGAAGCACCGCAAGCTTCTCGACCTGATCAGGGCAGGCGATCCGCACGCCGCCGAAGCTGAACTCACCGACCACCTCGATGGCTCTCGGGCGCGGATGGTCCGGGTGTGGGAACATGCCCTGGAAAGGAGGCGGAGCGAGGAGGCGCAACAGTGAGCGCCATCGGGAAGTAACAACAACTGCAATTTCACTAGGGAGAGAGAATATGAAACTCAGCAAGTTCTTCATGCAGTCCGCCGCGGCGGCTGCCCTGTTCGGCCTCGCGCTGGCAACGCCGTCTTTCGCGCAGGATAAGTTCCCCTCGAAGGACATCACCTTTGTCGTGCAGGCCGCGGCGGGCGGCGCATCAGACCGCACCTCGCGCGCTATTGCCGCCGAGCTCGAGAAGGACCTCGGAGTCAACGTCATCGTCGAAAACCGTCCGGGCGCCACCGGCACCGTTGCCTTCGCTCATGTCGCCGAGCAGCCGGCCGACGGCTACACGATCGGCTTCGGCCCGGTCGAATTCGCGATTGCTGAGCACATCGGCTACGACTTCAACCGGGAGAACTACACCTATCTCGCGCAGGTGATGGACAGTCCGGTGGTGCTGGCCGTCAGGGCCGACAGCCCGTACAACACGCTCGAGGAATTCCTCGAAGCCGCGAAGACGGAGGAACTATCGGTCTCGAACTCGGGCGCTGCTTCCGCCTTTGCAGCAGCCACCTTCACCCTCAGCAAGATGACCGGTGCAAAACTCACCGGCGTCCCGTTTGACGGCGGCGCGCCTGCTGTTGCCGCCGCTCTCGGCGGCCATGTCGACGCGGTGACCGCCGGTGCGGGTGAGACCGCGACAGCCTTCGCCGACGGCACGCTCAAGGTGCTCGCGATCTTCTCCGACAAACCGCATCCGATGTTCGAAGGCGTCAAGACCGCCAAGGAGCAGGGCTACGATCTTACCTTCGGTGCATGGGGCGGTGTCTATGGCCCGGCAGGCATTCCGGACGATGTGAAGGAGATCCTCGAAGAATCGATCAGGAAGGCCGTCTCTTCACAGACCTTCCTCGATGCCATTACGCCCGCCGGCATCCTGCCGGTCTATAGGCCCGGTGACGAGTGGAAGGCGTTCGTGGACGCCGAGGCTGCCCGTTACGGCGAAATGCTGGCGCAGTAGCAGATGATCGAGCCTCAGAAGCTCGCGTCAACGTCCGGCGGTACTGACGTATCGCCGGGCGAACCGGCTGCGGAGCCGGATTACTCCGCAAAACCCTCGCGCACGCTCGAGATCGCCATTGCCGTGGTAGCGCTCGTCCTTTCGGTGGCTGCTTTGGTGCTGTCGCGCGACATCGTCCTGCGCATGGGCGGCGGCGGCATCGACCCGAAATGGTGGCCGACAATGCTTTCATGCTGCGGCATCGCGCTTTCGCTGGTGCTTCTCCTGCAGGCTTTCCTCAGCACGTCGTCGCACCGGGGAGATCTCCTCGCGATCGAAAGGCGGGGCTGGACGCGCATGATCGTTTCGCTGACCCTCAGCGCGGTCTATGTCTTCGCCTGGTCCCGTTTTGGCTATGTCGTTCCGACGATCATCTTCACCGGCGCGCTGCTGTGGGTCTTCGGTCTTCGCAGCTGGAAAGGCCTCGTCATCTTTCCCGTCGCTGTCGCCATCTTCATCTACGGCCTGTTTCATCTGCTACTGAGGGTTCCGCTATGACCGCGCTCCTCGCCGGCATTGGCGCCGTCTTCGAGCCGAGCGTCCTCCTGTGCCTCGGCACCGGCCTTGTGGTGGGCATGCTTGTCGGCATGTTCCCCGGTATCACGGCGACCATGGCGGTGGCGCTTGCTTCCGGCTTCACCATGACGCTCGAACCGGTGCAGGGTCTGGCCGTTCTCCTGACCATCTACGTCGCGGCGAATTTCGGTGACCGTATTCCCTCCATCCTGATCAATACGCCCGGCACACCCGCCTCGATCGCCACCACCTTCGATGGCTATCCGATGGCGAAGAACGGCGAGGCGGGCCTCGCCCTGATCGTTTCCGCCCTTGTCTCGGCGGTGGGCATTCTCGCCTCGATGGTGCTCTTCGCAAGCGCCTCCGTGCCGCTGGCGCAGCTAGCGCTGAAATTCGGCCCCAGCGAGATGTTCGCCGTGGTAATCCTCGCCATGACGATCATGATTTCCATCTCGTCGTCCTCTCTCACCAAGGGCCTGCTGGCCGGCGTCATCGGCCTCTTCATCGCAACCGTTGGCCGCGACCCGATCACGGGCGATGCGCGTTTCACCTTCGGCATCCGCGAACTCAACAGCGGCCTCGATTTCATAGCGGTCATCATCGGTCTGTTCGGCATTGCTGAGCTGTTCGACCAGCTCCTGACCCACCGCGACCACAAGGTTCAGCCCATTTCCGCGCTCGGCCGCTGGTGGCCGACCAGGTCCGAATACAAGCGCATTGCCAAGCCGACCGTCATCTCCGGGATCGTCGGTCTTATCGTCGGCGTCATCCCTGGCGCGGGCGGCGATATCGCCGGCCTGCTCGGTTGGGACCGCGCCAAGTCGGCATCAAAGACCAGGGAAACCTTCGGCAAGGGCAATATAGAAGGCGTGGCTGCGTCCGACACCGCGTCAAGTGCGACCCTTGGGGGTTCCCTGACCACGACGATGGCTCTGGGCATTCCGGGCGACTCGGTCATGGCGGTCATGATAGGCTCGATGATCATCTGGGGCATTCAGCCCGGACCGAGCCTCTTCGTGAACCGCCCTGCGCTGGTCGTGACGATCACCACAATCATGGTGCTGGCAACGCTGGTCACGCTGGGCATCAATCTCGTGCGCATGCCGATGATGGTGAAGCTGCTCGACATGCCTAAGCACTATATCTGGGCGACCATTCTGGTCTTCTGCATCATCGGCACCTACGCCACCACCAACAACCTTTTCACCGTCACCGTGATGCTTGTCTTCGGCGTGATCGGCGTGATCCTGAAACGGTGCTCGATCCCGGCCGGTCCGATCGTCCTCGGGCTGATCCTCGGTCCGCTTGCAGAGGCCAATCTGCGCCGGACGCTGCTGATCGACGGTCCCGCCGGGCTCATCAACAAGCCCATCTCGGCGGTCCTGCTCGCCTTCGCGGTCATCGCGGTCGTGACGGCCATCGCCACTCCAATTCTCGCGCGCCGCCGGCAAAAGGCGGCAACGGTCCAGTCAAACTAGTTTCGAAAGCAGGATTATGGCCAAGAAACCAATCATTTTGGCCGCTTTGCCGGTCGCGTTTCAGGACGACGGCGAAATCTCCATCGAGGGCAACCGGTCGATCCTGGAGAAATGCGTGGCCTCCGGCGTCGATGGCGCGTTCATTCTCGGCACCACCGGCGAGTTTCCGGCCTTAAGCGAAGAGGAGCGCGGTACGCTTGTGCGCCTCAGTCTCGACATTCTGAGGCACAAGCAGGTCGTCGTTCATGTGGGTGCCGCGAGCCTCTACCAGGTCGGGCGGCTTATCCGGCAGGCACGGGCGCTTGGCGCGCGATATGTCGCGGCGATCACACCTTACTACCTGCCGTCGACGGATGAGGCCGTGCTGCACTTCTATAGCCGGATCTCCGACATGACTGACGGCATGGGCGTCTACGTCTATATCTTCAGGGAACGCACCGGCGTTCCGGTTTCACCCGAGCTGATGGCACGGATCGCCAGGTTGCCCAACATCATCGGCGTCAAGATCTCCGGCGAAAGTATCGAGACCATAGGCGCGTATCGCAGGCTGCTGCCTGATGGCTTTCAGGTGCTCACCGGCTCGGACCGCGAGATCGGCCGCCTTCACGAGTTTGGCGCAGACGGTGTCATCTCGGGCATTGCTTCGGTCTATCCGGAGCCCTTCGTCGCAATGGCGGAGGCGGTCGCCGCTGGAATTGAGGATCGCTCCGAACTGCAGTCCCACATCAACGCGACTGTCGATGGCCTGTTAGGCGACATCGAACGCCTGAAAACCGGCCTGCGGCTGCAAGGCATTCCGGCGGGGCACGCCCGCATGGCCGTCGGCATGCCGGATGCCGCGACAATGGCGCTGCTTGCGGAGCTCAACCGCAAATACGGGCCCGTCAAACGCGCCTGATATTGCGCTGTCTCTAGAAACCACCTGCCGGGCGAGCACCGCCGCGCCGGCGATCCGGTGAAGATTGGATCAATGGCGTCCGCTTCGACATACTGGCGAGCGAGAACTCGGAACTGATGTCCAACTTCACCATTCTGGGCAACGACGTGCTCAACTGCCAGTATGGCCGACAGTACGATGAACGGTGGTGATGGCGACCATCAATGTCGGCGCCGGGTTCAACACGATCATCTACGATCAGGAGAATTTTGGTCCGCGATCCGGCCACCGGCGAGGCCCACTATACGGGTAAGGTGTCAATCCCGCCGGAAGAATTCCTCAGGATAGGAGAAGACGCGCTCGTTCCGGGAATACCGGTCGAGGCTTATGTCATGACGGAGGAGCGCATCGCGCCTTCCAACCTCGTGAAGCCTCTGATCAACCAGCTCAACAGAGCATTCAGGGAGAGATGAGGCGCAGGGGGCGGCAGGATCACGCCTTACGGAATCACGCGAAAGCGCGGACTCTCGATCCCTGAGCGTCAGGCGAAGAAATCCGCGTCCTCGGGTGCAAGATAGCGTTTCGCCTCCTCGGGGATGAGGTCGACGCCCATGCCCGGGCGGTCGGGCACATCGATGAACCCGTCCTTCACGATCGGGTCAGGCAGGCCGTCCACGATGTCGCTCCACCAGGCGGGATCAGCCGTCGTGTATTCGAAGGCAATAAAATTGTGGGGTAAGGTGGCCGAGACCTGGACGAGCGCGGCAAGCCCGAGCAGACCGTTGGCCGTCCCGTGCGGGGCAATGGTGATGCCGTGCAGATCCGCATATTCGGCAATCCATTTGAGCTCCGCGATCCCGCCCACATCGGCAGGATCCGGACCGATCACATGGACGGCGTGCGTCTCGATCAGTTCCTTGAAATTCTGCCTCAGATAGATCTGCTCGCCGGTGTGGATCGGCGTCGGCGAGAGGCGTGTGAGCTCGCGATAAACCCCGGCATTGACCCAAGGCGTGTAGTCGCCTGACAGGAGATCCTCGATCCAGAGCAGATTGTAGGGCTCGAGCAGCCGGGCGAGCTTGATCGCATCGGCGAGCATCCAACCCGGGCCGCAGTCGAGCGCAAGCCCCACCTTGTCGCCCGCCACCTTCTTCATGGCAGCGACACACTCCACGAGATGCTTCAGTCCGCGCTCGGTGACCGGGCCGCGATCGAGCGCCCCATGAAACGGGCTCCTTTCCGGTTCACCGTAATAGAAGTACGGCACCTCGCGCTTCATGGACGAGTGAAAGCCGATCGGCTGCTTGATGATGGTGAAGCCCTCCGGAAGGGCCATCATGCGGCGCATGTCTTCGGCATAGTCCTCGGGCCGGTGTCCGTTGAGCGGAAAGCGGATCGCGCCGTTGTAGACGCGCACCTTATCGCGCACCTTGCCGCCCAGAAGCCTGTGCACCGGCAGATTCGCGGCCTTGCCGGCGATATCCCAAAGGGCCATTTCGATGACGCTCACCGCCGAACCCCACGGCTTGAAGCCGCCGCGCTGTCTTATCTTCAGCATCACTCGCTCGACAAGCGTCGGGTCCTCGCCGATAAGCGCCTCGCGGAAACTCAGGATGTGGGATTTCAGATAAGGCTTCCAGGTTTCGGCTTGGGCGTAGCCGGAAATGCCCTCGTCGGTAACGATCCGCACCACTGGGCTCTTGCCGATCACGGCGCATTTCAAGTCGATGATCTTCATCCCAACGCCTCCCTCGGCTCCCGATTGGAGGCGGGCATCGCCTCGCTGATCGCGCGCGCTGTCTCAATCGCTGCCATGCGCAGTTCCTCCATCCGGCTTGGCTCCGTGCCCGCCAGAAAAGGAATGCTGAGTGCCGCCACCACCTTGCCCCTCCGGTCGTAAACGGGAGCGGCGAAGGCCTGGATGCTCGGCGCGTTCTCGCCCTTGTCCTGAGCCCAGCCCTGGCGCCTGATGCGCGCAAGCTCGCTGCGCAGGCGCTTCGGGTCCGTGATGGTCCTGTTCGTATAGACGGTGAGCGGCGTCGAGAGCCAGTAATCGATCGCCTCGGGCGGCAGATGCGCCAGAAGGAGTTTGCTCGCCGCGCCGGCGTGGATGGGCATGCGCTGGCCAGGGGCAACGGTTAGCGCATATTCCCGCCGGCCCTGGGAGGTGGCCAGCACCAGTATGCCGTCTTCGTCGATGACGCTGAGTTTCACGCTCTCGCCGAGCTCGGTCGCAAGCTTGTCCAGAAATGGCTGGGCGATGGCACCCACATCGATCTCGCTTGCCCGCGAGGCCACCTGGGCGGCGAGCGTCAGCAGCCGCCGTCCGAGAGTATAGGTGCCCGCGTCATCGCGCCGGACGATCTCGTGCCGCTGCAACGTGTTCAGGATGCGATAAACCGTGGTGCGGGGCAGGCGCAGGCGACTCGTGAGCTCGCGGATGGTGAGGCCCGTTCCGTTGCTGTGCTCCAGCTCGCCAAGCACGTCCATCATCCTGTCGATGACGGGAATTGTGTGCTTCGCGGGAGCCTCATTGGTCGTTTCGCCCATGCGGTCATACCCGTGTTGACTTTCGTTGGTTCGCCATTACCATACGAAATTGAACTGTCAAAGTTCATATTTGAATAGATTGGCGCGGAGGTCGTGGATGCTTTGCCTGGAAGCCGACGGCGGGCGGCGCCGTTTACGCAGCGGCCTGATGCGTACCATGGTCGCAGCCGGCGGCACAGGCCGCGCTGGAGCTTTTGGCCCATGCTGACGGTCTCCTCGATCACCCATGTCGCCATCCGCGTGAAGGAAATCGAGCGCACGCTCGACTTCTACACCAAAAAGCTCGGCTTCTCCGAAATGATGCGGCTCGACCGGGACGGAAAGCTCTGGCTGGTCTATCTGCGCATCACGGACGACCAGTATCTCGAGGTGTTTCCGGAAGGCGAGGGCGAGCGTGCTGCCGAGCGCGAGGCGGTAGGTTATAACCACATGTGCCTCGCGGTGCCCGACATTGACCAGACAGTGCGTGAGCTTGAAGAAGCCGGCGTACCGCTGATCCGGCCGAAAACCATGGGCGCGGACGGCAATTGGCAAGCCTGGATCGAAGATCCCGACGGCCATCGCATTGAGCTCATGCAGATGGCGCCAGACAGCATGCAGGCAAAGGCCATCGAGCGGCTGAGGAGCGCGTAGACCATGGCGCGCATCGCCTATCTGATGGCGATCGATTTCGGCAGCGGTGAGCTGAGGGAGAGGACGCTTGCCGATCACAACCATTCAACGAATCCGCAGGAGCCTGCCCCGGAGTTATCGCAGGCGCTTGAGAAAGCGCTGGGCTGACCCGCGCCAGGGAACCGCCATGAAGATCACCGCACAGAAAGTGTTTGTCGCCAATGCTTCGCGCACGAATTTCGTGTTCGTGAAGCTCTACACCGACGAGGGCATCGAGGGTGTGGGCGAGGCCACGCTCGAATGGAAGACAAAGACGGTCGTCGCGGCCCTAGAGGAATTGGAGCGCGTACTGATTGGCCGCGACCCCTTTGCAGTCGATGCGATCATTGAGCAGCTTCACCGCGACAGCTATTGGCGCACGGGCGCCGTGTTCCGCACGGCGCTGGGGGCGGTCGAGGCCGCACTGCTCGACATCAAAGGCAAGGCGCTGGGTGTTCCCGTGTTCGAGCTTCTAGGCGGGAAGTTCCGCGAAAAGGTCGCCTGCTACGCGAACCACTGGTTCTTCGGAGCCGAGACGCCGGACCAATATGCCGAAAACGCGCGGCGCGCCGTCGCCATGGGTTACAAGGCGCTAAAGTGGGACCCGTTCGAGGCGGCAGATCTCGAAATGGACCGCGTCCAGCGCCGCCGCACGATCGCAATCGTGGAAGCAGTGCGCGATGCCGTGGGACCGGATATCGACCTGATGCTCGACGTTCACGGGCGGCTCAACGTGCCGACTGCCATCGCCATGTGCAGGGAGCTCGCCCGATTCGATCTCACCTGGATTGAGGAGCCGACGCCGCCCGAGAGCATCGACGCTCTTGCCGAGGTGCGCGCCAGGAGCCCGGTGCCGATCGCCGCTGGCGAGCGCTGGTACGAGCCTGCGCGCTTCCTCGAAGCGCTCAACAAGAAGGCGGTCGACATCCTGCAGCCGGACGTGTCGCACGCCGGCGGCCTCAGCGAAACCAAGCGCATTGCCCATCTGGCGCACACGCATCTGATCCCCATCGCGCCGCATAACCCGGTGGGGCCGGTGATGAACGCCATGACGCTGCATGTGGCCGTGGCGATTCCGAATTTCTGCGTCTTCGAAACGGTTTCCATAGATGTGCCCTGGCGCAAGGAGCTAGTGCGCGAGACGCTTCAGTTTGAAGACGGGCATCTTCTTGCGCCGACAGCTCCGGGCTTGGGCGTGGAACTCATCGAAGAGGCGTGTGCCCGCTTCCCCTACGAGCCCTACGACGTGCCGCTTTTTGACGGCACCATTAACACCAAAGGGGTAGCAACCGGGGCGGCAATCTTCTCCAACGGCGGCGACCGTTGAGGCGTTCGCCAGCCTGTTGACAAGCGGGTGATGTTGCGGCCATAGTTACATATAGACTAGGTTCAATTCAAATATGAATTGACTGAGAGCAGGGAGAAGCGCTCAGCGTGAAGGTTGGGCTCTCGCTATACGGCAAGCTTCTGAGCGAGGATGGAGCGCGCTTTGCAAGCCAGCTCGGCGTGGAGGATGTCGTCATCCACCTGACCGACTACGCGCGCAATGCGAATGACGCTGCCTATCGCGCCGGCGAAGTGGGCCCAATCAACGGCGATTGCATCGACGTGCCGCTCTGGACCTTCGACTACATGTCCGAGATCGTCGACATGCTCCGCCGCCATGGCCTACGAATTGCGGCGATGGAAAACATCTCACCTAATTTCTGGTCCGACATCCTGCTCGACGGGCCGGCCAAGCGGCGGCAGATGGAGGCGCTGAAACAGCTTGTTCGGGATGCCGGGCGCGCCGGGATTCCTGTCATCGGCTACAATTTCTCCATCGCCGGCGTGTGGGGCTGGCGGCTGAAGCCCGTTGCCCGCGGCGGCGCGGTGACGGCCACTTTCAACCTTGACGAGATCGACTGGGAGAGACCGCTTCCGGACGGAATGGTGGGCAACATGCGCTATCGCGCACCAATGCCAGGTGCCGAGCCGCTGCAGGTAAGCGAAACGGAGCTATGGGAGCGTTTTGCCTGGTTCCTGCGCGAGCTCGTGCCCGTAGCAGAAGAAGCAGGCGTCAGGCTTGCTGCCCATCCGGACGATCCGCCGGTGGAGCGCCTGCGCGGAACGGCAAGGCTCGTCAATTCTCATGCGAAATACGACAGGCTGCTCGCGCTTGCGCCGAGCCGCGCCAACGCACTCGAATTCTGCGTCGGCTCCCTCGCCGAAATGCGCGAACGCGACATTTACGAGACGACGCGCCGCTTCGCCCGCATGGGCGCGATCGCCTATGTCCATTTCCGCAACGTGCGCGGCAAGGTGCCGAGCTATGTGGAGACCTTCGTCGACGACGGCGACGTCGACATGGCGCGCATCGTCCGCATCCTTCATGAAGAGGGGTTTGACGGCGTGCTCGTGCCGGACCACGTGCCGGAACTTCACTGCCCCGCGCCCTGGCATGCCAGCCATGCCTACACGGTCGGCTATATGAAGGCGCTAGTTTCCGCAATCAAATCCGCCGTGCCGGCAAACGCCGGCGCGCAACCCGAAGATAGGAGCAGGATCGCCGCGGCCGCGCGGTGAATTATCCGGCGGGAGGCCGCCGGAAGGGAAAGCGACACATTCGTCGCAGGGAGGAAACATGACGAAGCCCTTACTTATCCTTGCCACCACAGCTTCGGCGCTGGCGTTCTCCTCGGTCGTTTCGCTTGCCGGCGAAGTCACCTGGTGGACGCCCAATTTCAACGAGCCGCGCGCCAGGGAACTCGTCGAAAAGTTCCAGGCCGCCAACCCAGACATCACCGTCAATCTGGAGATCACCACGTCGGACGGCCTGCCGCAGCGTGTGCTCACAGCGCTGCAGTCCGGGGCCGCGCCCGACATCATCGACGTGCAGCACGGCTGGGTGAACGGCTATGCCCAGAACGGGCTCGTGATCCCGCTCGACGACGTGCTTCAGGATCGCGAGGACTATATTCCCGCGGCCCTCGATTACGTGACGTGGGACGGGAAACTCTGGGGCATTCCCTACCGCATCGAGACCCACGCCGTGATCTACAACAGGGGCCATTTCACGGAAGTGGGGCTTGATCCGGACAGCCCGCCGGAAACCTGGGCGGAGCTCGTTGACGTGGCCACCAAGCTCACGAAGGAAGGCCGCTCCGGATTTGCGATCACCGGCGGCGGCGAGGTGGGCAATACCATATTCCGCTCGCTGCCCTTCATCTGGATGAATGGTAGCAGCATGATCTCGGATGACATGACCAAGGCCACGGTGAACGAGCCAGCGGCGGTCGAGGCGGTCACCTTCTATACCGACTTCTTCAGGAAGGGCCTTTCGCCAGCCTCGACACTTGAGAATGACGGCACAGCCAACCGTAGGTTATTCATCGCCGAGACGGTTTCGATGTACCAGTCCGGCCAGTTCGACATCGCTTCCATCCGAGAGGAGAACCCGGACATCGATATCGGCGTGATGCGCATCCCACATCCGGAGGGCAAGGACACCGCCGCCATTCTGGGCGGCTGGAGCTTTGTCGTGCCATCGGATGCGCAGAATCCGGACGAGGCAAAAATATTCCTCCAGTTCCTCGCCGAGGCCGAGAGCCAGGGGACGCTCACGGACACGTTCCCGGCCCGCAAGTCGGCGATGGAGCTGCCGCGCTTCAACGATCCGATCCTACAGGTGTTCAAGGAGATGCTGCCCTATGGGCGACCTGTGCCGGCGGAGAAGAACTGGGTGCAGATCAGCCAGGCCTATTTCAACGGCATCCAGAGCATTCTCCTCGGCGACATGGAGCCTCAGGAGGCGATGGACGTGGCCGCCGAGGAGATTCAGGCGCTGCTCGACGAGTGATTCAAGCATGGCTCCGGCGGTGCGACAGCCGGAGCCGCGTTTGCCACGAGGCTTGCCATGTACCGCCCATCGACCGGGCTCCTCTTCGTTCTGCCGGCGCTGATCGTCCTGGCGATGCTGATCGCCTATCCGGTCGCCTATACGGGACTGCTCAGCGTGACTGACGGTCAGGGCAACTTCGTCGGCATGAGCAATTTCGCGAAGGTGCTTTCGGCGCGCGCCACGCCGCAAGCTTTCTGGAACACCGTCTACTGGGTCGTGGGCTCCATCGTCTTCCAGGTCATCCTTGGCACTGCAACGGCAGTGCTCCTCAACCAGACCTTCGCCGGCCGCGCGATCGTCCGCTCGATCACGCTCATTCCCTGGGTCGTGCCGGGCATCGTGGCGGCCACCACCTGGGCATGGATGTTCCATACCGAATTCGGCATCATCAACTACATGCTGACGGGGCCGGGCATCATTGACCAGCCGATCGGCTGGCTCACCAACCGCGATACCGTGATGCCGGTGCTCATCGCCATCAATGTCTGGAAGCTGTTCCCCTTCGTGGCGATCATGGTGCTGGCGGGCCTGCAGTCGATCCCGAACGACCTTTACGAGGCCGCGCGGGTCGATGGGGCCAATTTCTGGGAGGAGGTGCGCTACGTCATGCTGCCGCAGGTGCGGCCGGTGATCGTTGCCGTCACGCTGCTCCTGGTGATCTGGGGGCTCAACTCCATCACCATCATCTACGCCATCACGCGCGGCGGGCCGGCGAACCGCACGCTGATTACGCCGATCCAGATCTTCCGCATCGCTTTCGAAAACGTGCAGTTCAATCAGGCGGCGGCACTTTCGGTAATGTTCTTCGCCGTGGCGATCGCCATCGTCTTCGTCTACATCAAGGCGCTCGCCTCGCAGCCGAGAGAGGCACGATGAACAGCGGCACGCAAAACGCCGTGGCAGGCTTTCCGGCGTTGAAAGAGGAGGGCGGCCTCAAGGCGCCAGGGCTCGGCAAGCCGCTCATCTTCGTCGGCTCCGTCCTCGTCGTCCTGGTCTGCCTGTTCCCCTTCTGGTGGATGGCGCTTTCCTCGATCAAGACACTGCGGGAGCTTTACACGATCCCGCCCATCTGGTGGCCCGAAAGCCCGACGCTCGGCAACTACTACAAGGTGCTCTTCGAATCGAACATCCCGCGCTACTTCCTGAACAGCGTGGTGATCTCGGTGGGCTCCACCGGCCTTGCGCTGGTTCTTGCGATCTTCGCGTCCTACGGTTTCGCGCGCTTCGACTTCAAGGGAAAGCCGCTGCTTCAGGCCTGCGTGCTCATCGGCCAGCTTCTGCCCACGGCGGCGATCATCGTGCCCCTTTTCGTCACGCTGCGCGTGCTCGGCCTCGTCAACACCTATTGGGGCCTCATCCTGGTCTACATGATCATCACGCTGCCGCTCTCGGTCTGGATGCTCACGAGCTATTTCAAGGCGATACCGGTGGAGCTGGAAGAGGCCGCGATCATCGACGGCGCCTCGCGCCTTGGCGTGCTTTTCCGCGTCACACTGCCCCTGTCGATCCCGGGCATCGTCGCAGTTATCGTTTATGCGTTCGTTACCACCTGGAACGAGTTCATCTTCGCGCTCTGCTTTGCCACCGATTCTTCCGTGAAGACGCTGCCCATAGGGCTCGCGGAATTTTCCACCGAGTTCAACACCGACTGGGGTGCGGTAATGGCGGCATCCGTCATCATGACGCTGCCGATCGCACTCCTGTTCCTGTCCATGCAACGCCTGTTCGTGGGAGGCCTCACGGCAGGCGCCACAAAGGGTTGAGATTGCTGATGGTTTATTCGTCTCCCATTCCGCAGCTTGGGCTCGGCACCTTCGGACGCACCGGCGACGCCGGCATCGCCGCGATCCTGAAGGCGCTGGAGATCGGCTACCGCCATATCGACACGGCCCAGAGCTATGATACGGAAGGGCCGGTGGGAGAAGCGGTCCGCCGCTCCGGCCTTCCGCGCGCGGAGGTCTTCGTCACCACCAAGGTGGCCGATACCAACCTCGACAAATCGCGCTTCATGCCAAGCGTGGAGAAGAGCCTCGAGACGCTCGGCTTCGACCATGTCGATCTCCTTCTGATCCACTGGCCGTCCGAGAAGGATGCCGTGCCCTTCGAAGACTACATGCTGGCGCTGAAGGAGGCGCAGGAGCGCGGCTTTACCCGCTTTATCGGCGTGTCGAACTTCCCGATCGCACATCTGGAACGCACGCGCGCGCTCCTTGGCGAGGGAGCGATTGCGACGAACCAGGTGGAAATCCATCCCTATCTCCAGGCGCCGAAGCTTCGCGACTATGCCCGCGACCACGGGCTTGTGCTCACGGCCTATCAGCCACTCGTCAAAGGTGCAGTCGTGTCAGATCCGGTGCTGGCGGAGATTGCAGAGCGTCACGGTGTGACGCCGGCCGCCGTCGCACTCGCCTTCCTCATGGCGGAAGGCCATGCCGTCATCCCGGCTTCGTCCAGCGAAGCCAATCTCCGCGCGAACATGCGCGCGAAGGATGTGCGGCTCAGCGAAGAGGAAATGAACGCAATCCGCGCGCTCGACCGCGGCGACCGCCGCATCAACCCCGAAAAATCACCACGTTGGGACGACTGACGGGGGAGCGATGGCTCACGCGATCCATCCGGACCTCAAGGCAAGGTGCTTCTGGTCACCGGCGGCGCAAGCGGATCGGGGAGGCGAGGGCGCGCGCCTTTGCCGGGCAAGGATCGGTCACGCCGGAGCAATCTCTAGTCAAAGCTATGTCGTGGACGGCTGGGTCTGACCCCGGGACCAGCCACATAATTCGAGGCAACCCAAGTGCAACCGATTGAAAACATCAAGGATATCGTAAGGCCGCCGCGTGAAATTTCCGATGCCCTCGCGGCAATCGGAACGGCCACCATCAGCAGCGAGCTCAGCCTGATGGGCATCCGCGACCCGCAGATCCGTGGGCCGCAGCCGCTCAACCCCGGCCGCGCCGTCGCAGGGCCTGCGCTGACTTTGCAATTCATGCCGAAGCGCGAGGACCTTTACGGCGCTAATGAATATGACAACCCCGAACTGCAGCTTCACCGCCACGTGCTCTATCCGGCGCAGGCTGGCGACATGGTGGTGGTGGACGCGCGTGGCGACATGGCAAGCGGCGTCTTCGGCGAAATGATGCTCACCTTTTTCGCAGGTCGGGGCGGAGCCGGCGTGGTGGTCGACGGGTGCATCCGCGATTCCGCCAAGGCCAAGAGGCTGGACCTCGGTATCTGGGTGAGAGGCGTCACTCCCAATTATCACGCCCAGACCAACATCATTCCCTTTGCGGTCAATGTGCCTGTGGCCTGCGGCGGTGCGCTCGTCATACCGGGAGACATCATCGTGGCCGACGACGATGGCGTGGTCGTGGTGCCGGCCGCGATGGCCGAAAAACTCATAGAACAGGCAAGCGAGCATGCGGAGTGGGAAGAGTTCTCCCGCTTCCGCCTCTCGCAAGGCGGAGATTTGAGGAAGTACTATCCGCTCACGGAGGAGGTGCGGGAGGAATATCTCGCCTGGCGCGACGCGCAAGCCGGCAAGCAGGGATCCCAGGGGTAATCAACATTGCGCCGCCAGGCGCGATGCCCGGATAGCTGCCCGATTTCCGTCCGGAACTGCGCAAGATCGAGCGCTTGGACGCTGAGCCCGCGCACGCTCACTGCGAGTATTCCGTGGTTCCGATCGAGTCGCGTAAATACTCCATGAGCTTCACGGCTCCGGCGGTCGGTGTGCGATGCAGCGAGGCAAGCTGGCGGATCTGGAAAGACAGTTCGGGACCGTCGAAATCGAGGATCGTAAGCAGCCCGCGCGCCACATCGGCCTCTACGCTGCGCGCGAGCGAGCAGGAGATGCCGACACCCGCGGCAACGAATTCCCGCAGGAACTGATACTCCGTAGCCTGCGCGGCGATTTTCACATCGGCAATGCCGGCGGACGCCAGAAGCTTCGAGACCGCCCGGCCGAAAAGGGAAGAGGGGGGAGGGCCTACGAAATCCCAGCGCTGGATTTCCTTCGCCTTGATGCGCTTCTTTCCGGCAAGCGGATGGGAAGGCGAGGCGATCAGAACGAGGCGCTCCACGCCGATCACTTCCGAGCGCAGGCCCCGCGTCTCTTCGTTGCTCAGAAAGCAGCCGATATCCGCGATGCCATCGCGAACCTCTTCAACAACATCTTCCTGCTTGCCGATCCGGACGACGAGCTGAATCTCCGGATGCGACAAGGCAAACCCGGTGATCTGCTGCTTCAGAACGAAATTAGACAGCGAACGCTGGCAGGCGAGCACGACCCTCTGTCCCGTGGCGTTGCGCAGCTTGACCACGTCGGCCCGCATATCGGCAGCCTCGGCGAGAAGTTCGCGCGCATGTGAAAGGACGCTGCGACCAAGTTCGGTCAGTACCGGCCTGCGGCCCCGCCGCCGCGCGAAAACTTCGCCTCCGACATCCCGCTCCAGCGCCCGGATATGCGCGCTGACGGAAGGCTGTGCGATGCCGAACCGGTCAGCGGCCGCTGCAAAACTTCCCTCGTCGACGATGGCGACAAAAACTTCCATCCGACGGAGCGTGACGTTCAGCATAGGAGTAACATATAGCCTTCCGTCTATTAAAAGTATAGTCGGCCAACCCGTTGCTAGTGGCGGCGGCTTGTCTGACTCTTTCCCGCGAAACGCAGGTCGACAGCGACTGGCCGCTTCCCGGCGCAGCTTAAAGGCGGCGCCGGTTCGAGGGGAGGATATGCAGCGGGCGCTCCCGCTGCCCGGTCATCCTTTGGAGGCGGCTCGAAGCACGAAGGATGAGCGCATGAACGTAGTTGGGATCGATATCGGCGGCACGTTTACCGATCTCGTGGGCTATGTGGACGGGGCAATCGTCACCTCCAAGACGTCCACGGTGCCGGCCGATCCGACCAAGGGCATCGCCACCAGCCTCGAGCTTGCGGGCTGCCGGACGGACCGGCTCGACGAGATCCTTCACGGCTCGACCATCGCCATCAACACCGTGCTGGAGCACAAGGGCGCGCGCACGGCGCTCCTGACCACCAGGGGCTTTCGCGATGTCTACGCCATCGGACGCTCTAACCGCATCGAAGCCTTCAATCTCTTCTTCAAGCGCCCCAAACCACTGGTCCCGCGCAACCTGACGTTCGAAGTGCCGGAACGCATCCTCGCTTCCGGCGAAGTGCTCCAGCCGCTCGATGAGCAGGCCGTGGAGGACATCCTCCCGCAGCTCGACGCGGAAGGGGTGGAAGCCGTCGCGGTCTGCTTCCTCCACTCCTATGCGAACCCCGCGCATGAGCGCCGTGTGGGCGAAATCTTGCGCAAGGCGCGTCCAGACCTCTTCGTCACGCTGTCGCACGAGATTCTGCGCGAATACCGCGAATACGAGCGCACCTCGACCACTGCGCTCAACGCCTTCGTCGGGCCGCGCGTAGAAGGCTATCTGAAACGCTTAGAGCACCATCTGCGCGACGGCGCCTTCGGCGGCAAGATTCACATCATGCGCTCGAACGGCGGCGTCATGTCCATCAAGGTGGCGCAGGAGCAGCCTGTCTCTATGATGGAATCGGGCCCGGTCGCCGGCATGATCGGCGCGGGACGTCTTGCCAGGCTTCTTGGGCTGAAGCGCTGCGTGGGCTTCGACATGGGCGGCACCACCGCCAAGTCAAGCCTGATTACCGACGGCGCGCCCGCGATCGAGAGCGGTTACGTGATCGGCGACCGCGCAAGCGGCCAGCCCATGCAGTTGCCAGTTGTCAACATCGTGGAGGTGGGCGCCGGCGGCGGCTCGATCGCCTGGGTAGACAAGGCGGGCGGTCTGCATGTCGGACCACAGAGCGTAGGCGCGGATCCTGGGCCCGCCTGCTACGGCAGGGGCGGCCAGAACCCAGTCGTCACCGATGCCGACCTGATCCTCGGACGCATCAATCCGCAGCGCTTCCTGAACGGCGGCATGCCGCTCGACAGGGCCGCAGCCGAGCGCGCCATGCAGTTCAAGGTGGCGGGTCCCTTGCGGCTTGACGTGGTGCAGGCCGCGCTCGGCGTCGCCCGGATCGCCGACGCCTCGATGTCTCTTTCCGTGCGAGCCGTTTCCATCAACAAGGGCGTCGATCCGCGCGACACGGCGATGATTGCCTTCGGCGGCGCGGGACCGCTGCACGCCGTCTCGATCGCCCGTGAGATCCACATTCCCACCGTGATCATCCCCAAGCTGCCGGGCACCTTCTCCGCCCTCGGCATGCTGATGGCTTCCTGGCGGCAGGACTTCGTGCAGACGCTGATCGGCCGCGTCGGCGCCCTGCCGGCCTCGGAGATCGAGAAGGTCTTCGCCGAGCTCAGCGCCGCCGGCCGCGAGCAGCTCGAGCGTGACGGCATCGACGACAAAGCGGCGGACTTCCGCTTCTTTGCCGATCTGCGCTATGTCGGCCAGGAGCATGCGATCTCCATTCCCGTCGAAAGCGTGGAGATGCTTTCCGGCGACACGTCCGAGATTCGCCGGCGCTTCGACCGCGAGCATGCCCAGCGCTACAGCCAGTCCGCGCCAGACGAGTCGCTGGAGGTGGTGAGCCTGCGCCTGGTGCTCACAGCAGCCCGCAGCGACGATGCGGCCGACGAGTGGCTTTCGCGGCCCTGGGTAGCGGAGGGCGAAGCCGAGGTCGGCACCCGGGACGTTGTCTTCGACGACCCTTCGAAGCCACTAAAGACGAGCATCTACTGGCGCCCCGCGCTCGCCGCCGGCACGAGGCTGCGCGGACCTGCAGTCATCGAGGAGCCCAACTCCACGATCCTGATCCACCCGGACGACGAGGTAGAGGTGACCGAGGCGGGCCATCTCGTGATCACGCTCGCCAAGCATGCCTGAGGAAGAATGATGACCGCCAAGCAAGCCGATCCGATCACGGTAGAAGTCGTCCGCAATGCCATCGTCGCCTACGCAGACGAGATGGCTGAGGCTCTCTGCAAGTCCGCCTACAACATGATGATCTACGAGGTGCGCGACTATTGCTGCGGCCTCATCGATATCGAAGGCCGTATGATCTCGCAGAACCGCGGTGGCCTGCCGATCTTCCTCGCCGACCTCGGCGTCGCGGTGGAGGACGGGATCAGGAAATACGGCCTCGACGGTTTTTCCGAAGGCGACGTGCTGGTGATGAATCACGGCCATATCTGCGGCCAGCACTTGAACAATGTCGTCGTCTACGCGCCATGCTTCCACGAGGGCGAGCTGATCGGCTTCGCCGCCAACCGTGCCCACTGGGTCGATATCGGCGGCGGACGGCAGGGCTTCGGATCGAACGCCACGACCGACATCTTCAGCGAGGGGCTGCAGATGCGCTCGCTCAAGATATACGAGGCGGGCAAACTCAACGAGACGCTCTACCAGATCATCCGCGACAATATCCGCTATCCGGAGGCGAGCCTGGGAGACCTGCGTGCGCAGGTCGCTTCCTGCCAGATCGGCGCCAAGCGCTACGCCGAACTCGTCGCCCGCTACGGCCGCGAAACCGTGGAGCAGTGTGTGGCCACAATCTGGGACCACACGGACCAGGCCGTGCGGCGCGTCATCGAGCGCATTCCGGACGGCGTCTATACAGCGGAGAGCTTTCTCGACAATGACGGCCGTAATCTCGACACGCCGCTGCGCATCAAGGTGAGCGTGGAGGTCTCCGGCTCGACCATGACGGTTGATTTCTCCGAGATGCATCCGCAGGTGAATAGCCCCCTGAATTCCGGCCGCTCCGGCGGCATCGCGGCCGCGCGGGTGGCCTTCAAGGCGCTGACCTCGCCGGAGCTCGACGTCAACGAGGGCTGCTTCCGCGCCCTGAACGTCAATCTGCCCGACGGCACGATCCTGAGCGCGAAGCCTCCTGCGGCGCTCGGCCAGTGGAGCATCGCGCTGCCGACGGTCATCGACACGATCCTGAAGGCGCTGGCGCCGGCGGTGCCGGAGCTCATCCCTGCCGCGCACAAGGGCGACATGGGCGGCTGCTCCTTCTTCGGCTTCTATGACGACGGCTCGCGCTTCCTGCTCATGAACATTTTCGGCGGCGGCTGGGGCGGCCGCCCGCATGAGGACGGCGAATCCGCCGCCGTCTCGGTCTGTCAGGGCGATGTGCGCAACACGCCAGTCGAGCTGCAGGAGATCAAATATCCCTTCATCATCGAGCAACATGCACTGCGGCCGGATTCCGGCGGCCCCGGCGAGCATCGCGGCGGGCTAGGCATCGCGCTTACCTATCGCGTCCTGCGCGATTGCCGCGGCAACATAAATTTCGACCGGACTGTGACGCCCCCTTGGGGCCTCCATGGCGGCAAGCCCGGCGCGGTGAGCGTCGCCATCATCGAGCGGGCGGACGGCACACGCGAGACGGTGCACAAAGCCACCGACGTGCAGTTCCGCCCGGGCGACCGCGTGACCTATCTGACCGCCGGCGGCGGCGGCTATGGCGACCCGAAGAAGCGGGCGAGGGAACTCGTGGAGCAAGACATCGCCATGGGCATCGTTACCCCCGAGGCGGCCCGCAGCGAATACGGCTACGCCGAAGCCCCAGAGAAGATCGCAGCAAATTCGTGACCGCGCCGATGAACACCGTCGAAACACGCAGGAAGAGACTGGCCGAGGCGATGGCGGATGCGGGCGTTGACGCCCTCGTCCTCTACGGCAATGCCTGGCAGAACGACTACCTGCGCTATGCGGCGGACTTCGGCATCCTCGAAGGCGAGGGGATCGCGGTGGTGCGCCGGGACGGCGAGACCACGCTTTATCTCGACCATCCTCTGGAGGCTGAGCGCGCATTTGCCGAATGGCCTGACGGCGAAATTCGGCTAGCGCGCGATCTGGTGGGCGAGGTGGCGGGTATCATTGAGCGACTCGGCAACAGCCGGGTCGCGGCGGGCCCCGCCCGCCACCTCCCCTACGGCCTCGTTCGCAGCGGCAAGCGCTTCGAGGACGCGACGGCGCTCATCGACCGACTTCTGATGGTGAAGGCGAAGGAGGAGCTCGAGTGTGTCCGCAAGGCCGCCGCAGTAGCGGACGAGGGCTATGCAGTCTTCTGCGCCGCCGCACGAGCCGGGCGGCCCGACTATGCGCTGATCGCCGAGATCGAGGCGTTTTTCCGCCAGAAGGGCGTGGACGACAACTTCATGATCATCGGCGTTGGTGGGCCGGAGGTGCGCGGCATGGCGCCACCTTCGGGCAAGCTGCTCAAGACTGGCGACATGGTGACGACGGAGCTGACCCCCTGCGTCGGCGGCTATTATGCCCAGATCTGCCGGACACTGGTGGTGGGCGAGCCATCCGACGCGCAGCAGCGGGCCTTTGCCGTCTTCCGGGAGGCCCTGGAAGCGGGGATAGCCGCCGTCAGGGCGGGCGTGACCGCGGCCGACGTGGCAAAGGCCGAAAACGACGTCTTCCGGCAGTACGGGCTCGGCAATTACGTGACGAGCGAATACACGCGGGTGAGGGGGCACGGCGTGGGCCTCTTCCCCGACACCAAGCCGCACATCCTCGAGGATGTCACGACGACCCTCGAAGAGGACATGTCGATCATCGTGCACCCCAACACGTACCATCCCGAGGTCGGCTACATCGTGCTCGGAGACACGCTGATCGTCCGCGAGGACGGTTCGGAATGCCTCACGCGCACCCCGCGCCATCTTTTCGGCACTTCGGTGGGAGGTGAAGGCAGATGAGACGCGGCCTGATGCTCTGGCGCGAGCAAGAACTCTCCGCAGCCGATGTGAAGGCCCGTCAGCAGCGGCTGGAAGGCGCGATGAAGGCGGCAGGACTGGATGCCTTCCTCGTCTATACGAACCATGTCCGCTCGGCAGGCGTCACTTATCTCACGGGTTTCACACCCTATTGGTCGGACGCGCTCCTGCTCATCCTTCCGGGGCAGTCACCCCTTTTCTCGACGGCGCTTTCCAAACGCGTCGGCAACTGGATCAGGTCGGTCAATCCGACCGCGGAGATCGCTCATTCGCCGAAGCCGGGGCGGCTGATCGGCGAGCGGCTCGCCTCTGCCGGGTGCAAGTGCGTCGGCGTGCTCGAATTAGACCGCCTCCCCGCCGGGCTTGCGGAAGAGATCGCATCGGCCGCCGATGTCGAGCTGCTTGACGGCACGGAAGTTTTCGCAAGCGTGCGGGCTAAGCCCGACAGCGCAGAACTGGGGCTCGTGCGCCGTGCTGATGCGCTGGTACTTGAGGCATTGGGCACAGTCGATCCAGCCTCCCGCCACGCCGGACAGGCGGTCGCCGCGCTGGAACGGGTGGCACGCGAAGCGGGCGCGGAGGAATGCTACATCGCGATTGCTCCACACCTCGACCGCGATACTCGGCCCGGTCGGTTCGGCGGCGCGGAACTGGGCAGGAGCTTCGCCGTGCGCCTGTCGCTCGCCTATAACGGCGTATGGGTCCGCCGCACGAGGACGTTCTCGCGCGATGCCGCCCTGCAGGAACAGGTGCAGAGTTTAGAACGAGCCTTCGCTGCCCTTGCCCCCAAACTCGATCCCGTCTCTCCGCTCGGCCCGCAGCTCAAGGGATTGGCCGCCGGGGCTGATCTCGCACGCTGGTTCCTCGAAGCACCGAGCGGAACATTGCCGCTGACGGAGGTTGCCAGCGAGGACCGCGATACGGGCTGCCGGGTCCCCTACGGTGTGTTGAGCGCCGCTTTCATGCTCGGCGGAACGACGGTTCTTCTGGGAGGACCGGTGGGACTGGACCTCTTGCCCAATGCCACGGAGGAGGCCGCTTGAACGCACGCGAATTCTTAAAGCCGCTGGATTTGATCGACGGGCGGAAGCTGTGGTCTCTCGCGGGGCTGCATGCGGCCGACACGCTGGCCTGCCTCGCCGCCGGAGCCGGTACGCTGGAGGGCCGCGCGCTGGCCGTCTTTTATGCCGGAAGCGGTCTTTGCGAGCCATTTGCCTCTGCCGCGGCTGCGGCAGCAATCATCCGCCTCACTGAGTGGGATGACATTCACGTGCCGTCCTGCGTGACGCCCGGTTCCGTGGCTGTGCCGGTGGCGCTGGTGCTTGCTAGGGATGACGTGGAATTCGCCGCATCCGTTTGCGCCGGTTATGGCGTCGGCGTCGCTCTGGGCGAAGCTGTTGGCGGCGTCTCGGCGCTGCCCGAAACTTGGCCCGGCCTTTTCGCTGCACCTGCGATCGCAGCTGTCACCGCCTCAACGGCGCTTGGGCTGTCGGCGGAAAAGCGCGCGCACGCGCTCGTCATGGCGCTCGCCGGAAGCTCTGGCCGCCATGGCCGCCCTGTCGGCATGCCCTCCGCCCGGTGGTTCGTCGTCGGGGAAGCAGCGCTGAAAGGCATGCGTGCAGCCTTGGCCGCGCAGGCTGGCGTCAAGGGCGATCTGAACCTCCTCTCACCGCAATGGCTGAAGGCCCAGAGCGCCGCCGCGACAGAGCTGAAACCGTTGCCCCCGGACGCGATAGCCTCGGTGGGACTGAAGCCTTATGTTTCCGCCCGACAGGGCATCAACGCCATAGAGGCGTTCCACCGGTTTCTGAGCAAAGGCGCCGAACCCTCCTCGATAGAAGAAATCCGCGTTTCCCTGCCGCCGGAAGCCGTCGGGGTGGTGAGCCGGCCGCTCAATCCGAAGGACCGCCTTTCCACGATTGCCCATCTCGGTCTGCAGCTCGGAATCGCGGCCTTTGAGCCGGATCGCCTTGCGGATGTCGCCCGGGCCGAGCCCTTCAGCGCGCAGGCGCTTGCCCTGGCGGCAAAGGTGTCGGTTACCCCAGACGAAACGCTCGCCGCCGAGGCTCCCGGACGGTGGGCCGCCAAGCTTGCCGTGCGCATGGGATCAGAATGGCACGAGAGCGTCTGCCTCTCCGTCCCCGGCGATCCCGGCGGGGAGAGTGCGGCATGTGAAATCGCCGCGCGCAAGATCGCCAGCGCCTGCCGTGGCGAGGACACGGCGCGGGCGATCGAGGCTATCGCCGGTCTCAATGCCGGCACGGCGAAACCTGCCGTTGAAATGATGCGACGAACGCTCAGACGGGTGAGCGCGAACGAAGAGCCTGTGCGTTCGCTGAAGGAGTCCATTTGTCGTTAACAGGAGCGGCCGAAAGGCCATGGAACAGGGAGGACTGTATATGATGAACTTCATGAAAACGCTGGGAGCGGCAATTGCCGCGCTCGGTTTGGCGATGGGCCTCGCCCATGCGCAGAACGCGCCCGAGAAGACCGACATCACCATCGGCCTGCCGGTCACCACATCGACCTTCATCCCGCTCTATCTTGCCGACGAAGAGGGCTACTTCGAGGAAGAGGGCCTGAAGGTCGAGATCGTCGCCTTCAACGGCGGTACGGACCTCGTTCGCGGCATGGTCGCGGGGGCAGTCGATGTCGGCGTCGGCGCCTTGTCGGAGGCTCTCGTGGGTGTCGATACGGGGCAAGGCATCAAGGTCTTTTACGCCGGCTTCAATATGACCGTCTTCGACTGGTACGCGGTGCCGGAGATCAAGTCGCTGGCCGATGCAAAGGGCGCCCGCTTCGGCGTCACCCGCTTCGGCTCCTCCACCGACTATCTCACCCGCTACGCCCTCACCATCCACGACATCGATCCGGACAAGGACGTGCAGATTATCCAGGGTGGCGGTTCCGCGCCGCGGCTGGCGGCCATGGACGCCGGCCAGCTCGACGTCAACATCTTCGCAACCCCGGAGAAATTCATGGCGGCCGACCGCGGGTACAATCTCATCATGAGCCAGAAGGACATTGCGGAAGACTATCCCTTCCATGTCTTCTACGCCAAGGAGGACTTCCTGCAGTCGAGCCCGAACACGGTCAAGGCGCTCCTGCGCGCCTTCGTAAAGGGCGTGCGTTTCGCCAAGTCCAACAAGGAGCGCGCCGTCGAGGTACTGATCGACCGCGTGGGCTTCGAGGAAGAATACGCTAGCCGCGGCTATGACGACTTCATCGATGGCATCTACGAGGATGGGCGCCTACCGAGCGAGGCCGGCATGAAGGCCTTCTGGGACATGGGAATCCAGAGCGGCACCTATACGGAGGCATGGCCGCTGGAGCGCTACTGGGACCCCACCTATGTTGACAGCTTCGACGAGTGGAAGCCGGAATGACGAGGACGTGCCGGGACGGTTCCCCGTCCCGGCGCAGCCCGGCGGGCAGCATCCGGGTACAATGGGCAGCCGGCGGGCAGACCGAAAAGCTGCACCGAAAGTGGAGTAGGCACCAATGGCCGAGATCGAGATCCGCAATCTGGGAATCGACTACAGGAAACCGAACAGCGACGAAGTGTTCGCGGCGGTTGACGATATCAGCCTCTCCATCGCAGCAGGCGAATTCGTCTCCATCGTCGGCTCGAGCGGCTGCGGCAAGAGCACGCTCCTCCTGTCGGTCGCCGGTCTCGTCAAGATAGCACGCGGCACGATCACGATCGGCGGCCGGCCGGTGTCGGGGCCCGGACCTGACCGCGCGGTGGTGTTTCAGGACGCCTCCCTCCTGCCGTGGCGGACAGTGCTCGGGAATGTGCGCTTCGGTCTGGAGATGCAGCGCTGGACAGGCGGCGACCTCACCGAGCGGGCAATGTCGATGATAAAGCTCGTGGGGCTCGCCCGTTTCGCCGATTATCACCCCCATCAGCTCTCGGGCGGCATGCGCCAGCGCGTCAACATCGCACGCGCCCTGGCCGTCGATCCGCAAGTGCTTCTGATGGACGAGCCGTTCGGTGCGCTCGATGCGCAGACCCGCGAGATCATGGGCGGCGAGCTCCTGCGGATCTGGGAAGGCGACAAGAAGACCGCTCTCTTCGTCACTCATGATATCGACGAGGCGATCTTCCTTTCCGACAAGGTCGTCGTGATGGGCCGCAACCCCGGCCACATCAAGGAAGTAATCGCCATCGACCTTCCGAGGCCGCGGACGCAGGAAATCCTGGACACGCCCCAGTTCACCGAATACCGGCGCCGGCTGCGGGCACATCTCGCGGCCGACATGGCGGGTATGCACTTCATGGAAGAGGCTGCGTAATGGCGATGGTTGCGACCTCCGCCCGCGACACAGGAAAAAGCCGCGCCGCCCGGAACTGGCGTCCGGACCGATCGACGGTGATCAGCATGCTTTCCGTCGCGGTGTTCTTCATCCTGTGGCAGCTCGCACCAGAAATGGGCTGGGTCAATGGCAGGTTCACCAGCCAACCGACCCAGGTCCTCGTTGCCGCAATAGACGTCATCCTCAACGACGACTTCTTCTATCATGCACGGATAAGTCTTGCGGAGTTCTCGCTGGGCTTCGCGCTGGCCCTCGTGGTTAGCATTCCGCTGGGCGTGCTGCTCGGCACGTCGCGTACGGCGCGCCACCTGATCGATCCACCTCTGATGGCACTTTATGTCGCGCCGACGCTCGTGCTGCTGCCGATTCTGGTCGTTTCGCTCGGCATCGGAATGGCCTCCAAGGTGGCGATCGTATTTCTGAACGCGCTCTTTCCCATCGTGGTGAACACCATCGCCGGCATGAGCGAGGCGGATCCGCAGCTGATCCGTGCCGCCCGCTCCTTCGGCGCCAGCAAGCTCGACGTCTTCGTGCGCATTCTCCTGCCAGGTTCGCTGCCGTCGATCCTCACCGGCATCCGCCTTGCCGTCGGGCGCGGCGTGATGGGCGTCGTGGTCGGTGAGCTTTTCGTCTCGCAGGCGGGCATCGGATACCAGCTCAACACCTACGGCTCGGCCATGCGCATCGACCGGCTTCTGGTCTATGCGCTCGTGGTCAGCGTGTTCGGCTACCTGCTGACCGTCTCCGTCCGCGCCCTGGAAAACCGCGTGAGCACGTGGAGACCTGAATGATCACGGATGTCTTCATGCGCCGGCAGGCGCTGATCCTGGGCACGATGTCATTCATCATCATCGGCGTCCTGTGGCAGCTCGTCGTCGATTTCGGGATCGTCAATCCCTTCTTCATTTCGACGCCCAGCGCCGTCTGGCAGGAGCTGCTCGTCCAGCTTCAGGACGGCTCGCTGCTCGTCAACACTGCCGCGACGCTCTACTCCTTCGCGCTGGCGCTGGGGCTGGCGGTCGTGGTCGGCATAGGGCTCGGCGTGCTCGCCGGCTGGTTCCGCGATGCCGAAGCGGCACTGGAGCCCTTCATCTGGTTCAAGTATTCGGCGCCCACTGTGGCCTTCTATCCGCTTTTCGTGGCCTGGCTCGGCTATGGAACGCCGACCATTGTAGCCATCGCCTTCCTGTTTGCGCTGACACCGATCTATGCCAACACGCTGTCGGGCATCAAGAATGTGGACCGCGACCTGAAAAGGGTCGCCACGTCCTTCGGCGCACGCCCCCACGACATCTTCTTCCGCATCGCGCTGCCCGGCGCCGTGCCGGTCATCGTGGCGGGCCTGAGGCTGGGAGTAGGGCGGGCCCTCACGGGCGTGGTCGTGGCGGAACTCTTCGGCGCCAATGCCGGCCTTGGCTACTCGATCGCCTATTATGCGCAGATGCTGCAGACCAGCCGCATGATGGTGCCGATCGTCACCGTCATCCTTCTCGGCGTCATTCTGACCCAGGCGCTTTCCTATATCGAGAAGCGCACCGAAGCCTGGCGTGTCGTCCACGACAATTAATGCAGCTCAGAGGGCAAGGCGTATGAAAATCATCGACTCGCATTTCCACTGGTGGCCGCGCTCGGTGCTGGAGCATCTGCACAAGCGCCACGGCTTCCCGCGCGCCGATCCCAATGAGCGCGGTGGCTACACCTACAAGGGCGCCGGCGGGCGCAGCGGCACCGTGGCGAGTTGGGCCGAATGGTTCGACCTCGACCGCCAGCTCGAAGCCATGGATGCCCTCGGCCACGACATCTCCGTGGTGCTCTCCATCGGGCCATTGTCGATCGCCTTCTCCGAACTGCCGGTGGAGGAGGGCAGGGACCTCGCCATGATGTGGAACGAGGAGATGGCGGGCGCGCAGCGACGCTATCCCGGCCGGGTATGGGCGAGCGCGGCGGTCCCGCTCAGCGACACCGGCGCGGCGCTCGACGTACTGGACCACGCCGTCAGCAAGCTGGGCCTCATGGGCGTCAATCTGCCAGGCAGTGTCGGCCGCGAAGGACGGATCGATGACGAGCGGCTTGAACCCTTCTACAAACGTGTCGAGGAACTGGGCCTGCCCATATTCCTGCACCCGACCGACGCCGTCTTTGCCGATCTCCTGGAAGGCTACAACGGGGCACTGCACCTGAGTCTCGGCCGCGTCGTCGAGGTGAGCGTGGCGGCCTCGCGGCTGGTGCTTTCCGGCATCATGGAACGTTACCCCGGCCTGAAGCTTGTGCTCTCGCATACGGGCGGCGCGCTGCCCTACCAGTCGGGCCGGATGGACAAGAACACGAAGACCGCCGGGCTCCCGCGGCCGGTCAGCACCTATTTGAAGCGCATGTACACCGATACGGTGTCGCCCCACTCCGCCGGCATGAAGTTTGCGATCGAGTATTACGGTATCGACAACGTGATGTACGGCACTGACTATCCCTGCTGGGACCCGGCAACCGCTCTGAGGTTGCTGGACGAAATCGGCCTCTCTTCCGAGGACAGGGAAAAACTCTTCCACGAGAACGCGATACGCATTCTGGGGCTGAAGGACGCCGCGGCCCAAGCCGCCTGAAGAACGATCCGTGGCAGGGTCTTTCCACGGGCCCGCCGATGAGGCTCAACCGGTCAGCCGGCCGGGGTAAGCTCCGGCAGCGTCCTGCCGGCCTCGTTCCATTCTTCAGGCAGCCTCAGGATGCACGGTACCTTATGGAGGATGTTGGATGACGGCGGACTGTCGATCATCTCGAACACCGCCTCCAGCATGTGAGGCACATCCTGCTCAGCCATGCCGACATTCTCCGGCAGCCGGGCGGCGAAGGGATCAAAGTCGAAGCAGCCGAAGCGCAGGCCGGATTTTCCGCCGCGTTTGTTGCGCTGCATCCACCGGACCACGCCTTCCAGCGTGATGGTGGAATTGACGAAAATTCCGAAGCGCCGCGGCAAGTCCAGCGCCTCGAGCGCCGCTTCGGCCTTTTCCGGCGCGTAGCCCCTTATGACGAGCTGCTCCTCCGGCACCTCCAGCCCCAGCTCGGCATGCGCCTCGCGGAAGCCGCGCAGCCGCTCCGCCGTATTGTTATCGCTCAGCCGGCCGCCGATGAAATAGAGCGGCTCGAGTACTCCGAACTCCGTCTGGATGCGGGAGAGGATGACGCGCGTGAGGTCCCGCGCGCCGCTGTAATTGTCCGAGACGACGGAGGGCGAGCGGCTGCCCGGCAGATCGAGATTGATCGTTCTCACACCCGCCGCCGCACAGAAGTCGCTGATCCGGTCCGGGTCCGTCGCGCCCGTGGAGATGAGAAGATCCACCTGGTAGGACACCAGCAGTCGCGCGGCCTCCAGCTCCAGCTCGGGCTCGCGCTGGATGCAGGTGATGACGGGAAACAGGCCGCGCGTTCGGTCCCAGCTCCATGGACCACCGGGCCATCGCGCAGGCGGAACGCATCAACGCGACCCACCACAGAGTGCTGGCCCGGCATGTGGCTCAACGAAGGGGGTCAGTCGGCCGTCGGCGCGGCCATCGAGCAGCTACTGTCGTTTTACCCTGCCGCGCAAGAGGCAGCCCGCATGGCGAAGGAGGTGGCCCTCTCCCTTCCCGCCTGGCTTTCCGAAAAGGCACGCCAGGGCTCGAAAAACCTCTCGGAAACGGTGCTGCTTGCCCGCGGGCTTGATGTGGTGCCTGAATTTCTCGGCAACCGGGCCCCCTTTGCCGATCCGCATGCGCGGGCCGTCATCGCCGGCCTCAGCATGGAGCGGGACGTGGCCAGTCTCGTGGCACTCTACATCGCGGGTGTCTGCGGCCTCGGCTACGGCCTGCGCCAGATCCTCGAGACGCAGGACGCTGCCGGCGTCCGGGTGGAGCGCATCATGATCAGCGGCGGTGCGGGGCAGGACCCGCTGGGGCGCCAGATCCTCGCCGACGCTACCAGACGGCCCATGCTCGCCAGCCGGGTCGACGAGCCCGTACTGCTCGGCTCGGCCATCCTGGGTGCCGTTGCGGCGGGGCTCTATCCGGATATCGTGACCGCGATGCAGGCGATGTCGGGTGTCTCCGCCACCTACACGCCCGCCGCAGGCGTCATCAACGCCGTGCACGAGAGCCGCTACCGGGCCTTCCTCTCGCTCCAGAAGGCCGCGCGCGACATCCGCACAAGCGAGGCCGGGCGGAAAGTGGAGTAGCTGCCCCCGACGATCACAATTGCGTCCGACCTATAAAGCATAAAACACCGGCAACCTATCTGCAGACAAGAGCGGTCATCCCGCCATGGCCTCGGGTCCGGCACCACAGACGATTGCACAGACCGTTTCGCCGCTGTTGAATGCAACCCGGCCCTCGCGCAAGGCGGCGATCGCGGCCGCGCCGCTCAAATCGGCTGCAAGCCCCATCTCGAACCAGAGCCACCGCGCAGCTCTCAGCATCTCATCGTCTTCAACGAGAACGATCTCGTCCACCTTGTCGCGCACGATCTCGAAGATTCGGTCATCCGTCTTGGCGCAGGCCATGGTCGCAACCGAAGTCGTGACGGCATCGAGAGCGATGTTCTTTCCCGCTTCAAGAGCGCGCAGCAGAACCGGCGAGCCGGCGGCCTCCACGCCGATCACGCGCGCCTTCGGCCGCAGTGCTTTCACAGCGGTGGCGACGCCACTGATCAGGCCGCCGCCGCCCATGGCCACCAGAAACACATCGGCTTCCGGAATCTGATCGAGAATTTCGAGGGCAACCGTTCCCTGGCCCGCCACCACCTCACGATCTGCAAAGGGATGGAAATAGGCGGCACCAGTCCGCTTTACGTGCTCCAGCGCCGCCGCGTTGGCGGCGTCCCACACCGAGCCGACAATATGGATGTCGGCGTTCCATTGCTTCAGCTTCTCAATCTTTGCCGGCGTTGCATTTTCCGGCAGGTAGATGGTCGTTTGAACGCCGGAGATATAGCCGGCGCGCGCGGTGGCAAGGCCATGATTGCCTCCGGACGCGGTGACGATGCCCTTTTCCAGCATCGCCGGATCCATGGACAGGAGCCGGTTGGTCGCTCCGCGCGCCTTGAATGAGCCGGTGACCTGAAGCAGCTCCAGCTTCAGGACCACGTTGACGTCCGGGACCGAGACCAAGGATTCCTTCAGATTGTCGGCTGCGATCACCGGGGTCCTGCGAACCTGGCCGGCAATACGCTCTGCTGCGGCGCGAACGTCATCCAGCCCTATCATCAAAATTCACCCTCATACGGCGCGGCGACCACCACGCAGCAGTTGCCGAGGGTCACGCGCCCCGGCTGTCTGCGGCCGTACACCATCCCATCGGCGTTGTAATACAGCGTTTCCGGCTGCCGCCAGGGCTGATGCAAAAAGTGAATGCGGCCGGCGACATCACCCGCCTTTACCGTGGTGCCGAGTTCATGCTCCGCCTCGAACACGCCATCGGCGGTGGCGAAGACATAGCCGTTCGGCCCCGGGATCTTAAGGATTGGCCGGTCGCCGTGGCGGCGTTCGCTCGCCGATGAGGCTGGAAGAATGCCCAAATGGGAAAGCACGTTGCGCACGCCCCTCCGGCAAATATCGAGCGCTTCCCTGGAAACTGTCCCGGCGCCGGCCATTTCGGTGCCGACCGTCGTCAGGCCTGCGCGGACCGAAGCAGCGGTGGACGTACGGGGCTCGCCGAGATTGTCGATCACAACGGTCAGCGGCGCGTCGAAGGCGAGGACCGCTTCGATGTTGCGCCGCTGGTGCTCCGGAGTGGGTGCCGGCTCGACAATGGCACTGGGCAGGATGTTGAGCGAAGAGCCGCCGGAATGGAGGTCCAGCAGCGCATCGCCCAGAGGATAGATGTAATCGCTGAGATAGGCCGTGATCTGCTCGGTGATGGAGCCGGCGGGATTGCCTGGGAAGGTGCGGTTGAGGTTGAGCCCGTCTACCGGCGAAGTGCGGCGCCCTGCCATGACAGCCGGCAGATTCAGCGCCGGCAGGATGATCAGGCGGCCGGAAATGGAGGCGGGGTCGAGATCACGGATAATCTCGCCCAGGGTGATCGGCCCTTCATACTCGTCGCCATGATTGCCGCCCATGAGAATTGCGGTCGGGCCCTCTCCATTCTTGATGACGCAGAGCGGTATGCGCGTAGCACCCCAGGCGTCCTCGTGCGGCGAGTGCGGGATATTGATGTAACCTGTCTGCTTGCCGGGCCTGTCGAAATCCAGGTCGGTGAATGCTGTCGAACTGCGGGCCATGAGGTGCCTTTGGACTGGATACGAAGGGGATGGACGGGCGGTCAGCGCCCGTCCGCCTTGGAGCTCTTCAGAGCGAAGGGAAGTTCTCCGGTAAGGGCTGCCCCAACCACTTTTCGGTGATCTCGGAGAGCTTGCCGGTGGTCAGGTGATAGAAGACGAAGGTGTCGAGCCAACGCAGAAGTTCCGGGTTGCCCTGCTGGATGCCGATGTGCGTCGGCGAGTAGCGCAGGATGAACTTCGGCTTGAGCACCACGCCCGGATTCTTGTCCATCAGATCCTTGGCCACGACATTGGCGGTCGCAAGCAACTGGACCTGACCGGAAAGGAAGGCCGCCGCCGCGGTGGCATCGTCATCGAAGCGCTGGATGTTGGCATCGGGCGCCGCCGCGGTGAGTTCCAGATCCTGCGTGGTTCCGCGCGCGACGGCAATCGTCTCGGACCCCAGATCCGCAGGACTCGACACGGCGATCTCGTCCGGCCCGAAAACGCCTATGGAAAGCGCCGAATAGGGCGACGAGAAAGCGATCTGCTGCGCCCGCTCCGGCGTAGCGCCCATTGCCGAAATCACCATGTCGAGCCGATCGGTAACCAGATAGGGGATGCGGTTGGCGCCGGTGATCTGCTGCAGTTCAACTTCGACGCCCAGCGCCTCGCCGACAAGATTGGCCACATCCACGTCGAGGCCGGTAGGCTGGTTGTTTTCATCGACGAACCCGAAGGGCGGCACGTCGATGGGCACGCCTATCCGCACTTTGCCGGCCGACAATATGTCCTGAAGATCGGCGGCTGCGGGGCCCGTAAGGCCCAGCCCCATTGTCAGCAAGGCCGCAGCCGTGATTGCAATTTTCCTCAGCATGGTTTCCTCCCTGGTTGTCTAGAAGCTGTACTCTTGACCGTTCACCCTGCTTCAGATGCAGGCCCCACCGCCGGGCCGCGCACCCGATCAGTGGAGCACGGCCGAAAGAAAATTCCTCAACTCCGCCGTTCCCGGCTCGCGCAGAATCTGTTCGGCCGGGCCTTCCTCGTGAATCCGTCCCTCATGCATGAAGACCACGCGGTCGGCGACAGTTCGCGCAAAGTGCATCTCATGCGTGACCAGCATCATCGTCATGCCCTCTTCCGCAAGTTCCTCCAGCACCTTCAGGACTTCGCCCACGAGCTCGGGATCGAGAGCGGACGTGATCTCGTCGAAGAGCATGATGGTCGGCTGCATGGCGAGCGACCGCGCTATGGCAACCCGCTGCTGCTGGCCGCCAGACAATTCGTCCGGATAGGCAAGGAGCTTGTCCTCCAGTCCCACCTTCGCCACCATGCGCCGCGCGACCTCGCTCGCCTCGGCATCGCTCATGCGTCGCACCAGCTTCAGGGCCAGCTTGACGTTGCGCTCGACGTTCAGGTGCGGGAAAAGATTGTAGCTCTGGAAAACCATACCCACTCGGGCGCGCAGCTTGTTGTGGTCGGCTCCGGGGGCCGTCACCTCGATACCGTCCACCATGATCCTTCCCGCCTGCACCGGCTCGAGCGCGTTGATGCAGCGCAGCATCGTGGATTTGCCGGAGCCGGAGCGGCCGATCACGGCAACGATCTCGCCCTTGTCGACCTCCAGCGAAACGCCCTTCAGTACCTCCAGCGATCCGAAGCGCTTCACCACGTTTTCCAGGCTAACGAGCGACATGGAGCCTCCTTTCCAGCAACTGGCTGACGTGGCTGAGCCCAAAGCAGATCACGAAGTAGATGCCGGCCGCCGCGAGATAGACCTGCAGCGGCGCGAAGGTGGCAGCGGCCATGATCTGGCTGGCGCGCGTCAGTTCGATGAATCCGATGAGGGCAGCAAGCGACGTGTTCTTAACCAGCTGCACGATGAAGCCGACCGTGGGTGGGATGGAGATGCGGACGGCCTGGGGAATAATGACGTAGGCCAAACGCTGCCTGTAAGTGAGCCCAAGCGATGCGCCCGCCTCCCACTGACGCAGGGGTACCGATTGCAGCGAGCCACGCCAGATCTCCCCGAAAAACGCGCTGGCGTAGATCGACATCGCAAGCGCCGCCGCGGTCCACGCATCCACCGACAGGCCGAACAGCGGCAACCCGAAAAAGAAGACGAACAGCTGCCCCAGAAGCGGCGTGCCCTGGATAAGGTTGATATAACCCACAGTCAGCCAGTTCAGAGGCCGGATAGGCAGCACCCGGCAGATGGCAACCACCAGTCCGAGAAACCCGCCACCGAGCATGGCCGTCAGCGCGAGGAGGATCGTCCAGCGCGTGGCGAGCAGAAGGTAACCGAAGTCGGCCAGTGCGAACTCGCGGATCATCGGCTGGGCCTCCTAACGAAGACGGCCCAGTAGACGAGCGAGAAGAGGCCGCGGAAACCGACGGTCAACAGAAGATAGGAAAGCGTGATGAGCGTGTAGACCTCGAAGGAGCGGTAGGTTCGCGATTCAATGAAGGCAGCCTGGTGAAAGAGCTCCGTCGCGCCAATGGCGGACACGATGCTGGTGGCCAGCATCAGCAGCACGAACTGGCTCGCGAGTGCCGGATAGATGGCCTTCACCGCCTGATAGAGCACGATGTAGCGGAATGTCTGCAGCGCTGTCAGGCCCAGCGCGCGCCCGGCTTCGATCTGACTTCTGGGCAGGGATTCGATCCCCGCGCGGATGATCTCGGTGCTGTAGGCACCGAGATTGATGGACAGCGCGACCAGCGCGGCCTCGTTCGCGTTAAGCCGGATCCCCAAGGTCGGAAGGCCGAAGAAAACGATGAACAGCTGTACCAGGAGAGGCGTGTTGCG
This sequence comes from Chelativorans petroleitrophicus, assembly GCF_025398195.1. Classification (GTDB taxonomy): domain Bacteria; phylum Pseudomonadota; class Alphaproteobacteria; order Rhizobiales; family Rhizobiaceae; genus Chelativorans; species Chelativorans petroleitrophicus. The sequence continues at coordinate 134,627 of NZ_JAODNV010000009.1, forward strand.
GATCAGCTCCACATAGGCCCGCACGGGGTGGGGCCCCCCCCGGGGGGGGCCCCCCCCCGGGGGCCCCCCCCCCCGCTCAGCACCGCCCCTGCAATACCGATAAGGAGCCCGATCAGCATGGCTGAAACCGAGAGCTGCAAGGTAAGGAGGAGGCCGCTCAGGATCTCGTCTTGAAATCGCAGGACCGATCTAAATATAAAATTATACTCCATATGCGCAGAGCCTCCCTCTCCGCATTCATATGAATTTGAGCCGCATCACCCGGTTACCTGGACTATAGCAGCCTCTCCGACTCTGGTGACAATACGGTATGTACGCTTTATATGTGGAGTCAAGGACCAAATCTGAAACGGTCATTCCTGATGTCGGAAAAACTCTATTCCGCTCCGGCTCTCGAAAAGGGTCTCGATATTCTCGAGCTTCTCGCCAAGAACGGACCCCTGAGCACGCGCCAGATCGCGGAGAAGCTCGGGCGTTCGAAGAGCGAGATCTTTCGCGTGGTGCACGTTCTGCTCGCGCGCGGCTATGTGCTGCGCGATCACCGGGGCGAGGGCCTTATGCTCTCCAACAAGCTGTTCGGGCTCGGCATGCAGACGGCGCGCTCGCGGGATCTGGTGAGTGTCGCCGCGCCCGTGGTGGAGAGGCTCGCCGACGAAATTCACCAGGCCACGCATCTCGTCGTGGCACATCGCGGAGAGACGGTTATCATCGCGGCAAGTTCCGGCGGAACCGACATGAATTTCTCGCTCAAGCTTGGCTATCGGCGGCCTCTGGCGGACGCCCATTCAGGCCTTGTCCTGATGGCGTTCCAGCCCGACCACATGCGCGATCGCATGATCGCCGAAAGCCTCGTTTCGATGCGCAGTCCGCCGGACCGTTCCAGCCTTCTGGCGGAGCTTCAAAGCGTTCGGGAGGCCGGCGCGATCATCGCCGAAAGCCGCGACATTTCGGGGCTGACCGATCTGTCCTGCCCGATCCTGTCGCCAGAAGGCTACGCTGTCGCCTGTATCACGGTGGTGGCGGTTACCCGCAAGAGCGCCGCTCCCAACTTCGACGCAATTCTCGCCCGCCAGAAACAGGCCTGCACGGAGATTGCCGAGCAATTGGGGGCATTATGATGGCAAACAGGATAGAGCCCCCTCAAGTGGCCTGCGAACCGGGGAAGGCGTTCTGCACCATGTGAGCCGCGCGCTCGGCGATCATGATCGTCGCCGCATGGATATTGGTCGAGGGGATCGAGGGCATCACCGAAGCGTCGGCAATGCGAAGGCCATCGAAACCGCGCAAGCGCAGATCGGGCGTGACGACCGCTTGGCGCCCGGTTCCCATCGGACACGTCCCGCAAGGGTGGAAAACCGTGGTCGCCGTCTCCCTGATGTGCGCGCGAAGATCATCGTCGCTGTCCATCCGCACCGGCAGGACTTTTCGCTCTATGATGCGGGCGAGCGAAGGCTGACGCGCCAGCTTTTCGAGAATCCGCAACCCGGCGACGGTGCGCTCCAGATCATTCGCCTCGCCAAAATAATTGGCCTCGATTATCGGAGCGTCGTTTACCGAAAGCCCTCCCAGACGCACCCGGCCCCGGCTCTCAGGCCGGCGGAGACAGACGCTGTAGACGAAACCATCCTCGGGGCCGAGGCCGCGCTAAGGGCGACGCGCCGTTGAAGTCGACATTATAGGGATAGCCTGTCTCCATCGAAATGGCCGAGGCTTCCGCTTCCCAATAAGGCAGGCGCACCTGCACGCCGGGATCGTCGTAGGCGCTGGGGCGGATCGGCCCATTACCATTGAGCGCCGCCCGGCGCGCGGTATCGGGCGAAGACATGTAGCGGATGAAATCCCATGCAAGATCCTTGTTTTGGCTGTTGTCGGGGATTCCCATCGCCCAGATTTCGGTCATGGGTAAAGTAGGGGGGATGTAGGGGGATGTAGGCAGCGACATTTTCAGCCGTTGACTAGTATGGAAGTATGGTCATAAACGGCGCGCGAAAGAACGCGAGTTCAGCATGAATGATGCGCCGCGCACAGTGTGGACCTTAGACCAAAGCGCGCCCCTGGGGCCGCAGCTCTATCGCATTCTGCGCCAGCGCATCATCAGCGTCGATTTGGCGCCTGGAAGCCGCCTTTCCGAAGCGGAGATCGCTGCGACGTATGAACTGAGCCGGCAGCCTGTGCGCGAGGCCTTCATCAAGCTTGCCGAAGAGGGCCTCCTGGAAGTGCGACCGCAGCGGGGCACCTTTGTGCGCAAGATTTCGCCGGCCGCAGTCATGGACGTGCGCTTTGTGCGCGAGGCGATCGAGGCGGATATCGTCCGGCTTGTCGCCGAACAGGCCCACGATGCGCTGGTCAGGGAGCTCGAGGCGCAGCTTCGTGAACAGGAAAGGCTGACGGATACAGAGTCCAGCCGCTTCATCCCGCTCGACGAACGCTTCCACAGGACTCTTGCCGAGGCCGCAGGCAAGGCCTATGCCTGGAAAGTCATCGAGCAGGTGAAGGGGCAGATGGACCGCGTGCGTTATCTGAGCACGCTCCACTTTCCGAAACGTGATCTGGTTGCCCAGCACACGGATATCGTCCGGGCCATCGCCCGGCGCGATCCGGAGGCTGCGGCCAGCGCCATGCGCGGGCACCTGCGCAAGATCCTGACCGACCTTCCGGCCATCGCCGCGGCGCGGCCGGACTTTTTTGATAACACGGATGACTAACCCGCAACATGGAGGAAACGGAATGAGACCCTTCAGCAGACTTACCAAAACCCTGATCGCGGGCATTGTCGGCGCATTGCTGGCCGGCTCGGCTATGGCCCAGGAGCTGACGCTGAAGCTTGGCCATCTCGCCAACGAGCAGAACTCCTGGCATAAGGCTTCGTTGAAATTCGGCGAGGAGCTTGCTGCGCTCACGGATGGACGGATCAAGGTCGAGGTCTATCCCAACGACTCGCTCGGCCGTGAAATGGACCTCATCAACGGCATGCAGCTCGGCACGGTGGAGATGACCATCACCGGTGAGAGCCTGCAAAACTGGGCGCCCATGGCGGCTCTTCTGGCCATTCCCTATGCCTATAAGTCGCTCGAGGACATGGACGCCATCGCCAGCGGCGAGCTTGGCAAGCAGATCGAGGAGCAGATCATCGAGCGCGCGCAGGTGCGTCCGATCGCCTATTTCGCGCGTGGGCCCCGCAACCTGACCGCGAACCGGCCGATCACCACGCCCGCGGAGCTAAACCGCATGCGCCTGCGTGTGCCGAACGTGCCGCTCTTCGTCGATGTGTGGACGGCGCTCGGCGCGCAGCCGACCCCCATGGCCTTCTCCGAGGTCTTCACCGCGCTGCAGAACGGCACGATCGACGGGCAGGAAAACCCGCTGGCGCTCATTCAGTCGGCCTCCTTCAACGAGGTGCAGAGCCACGTGAACCTGACCGAGCATGTACGCTCCTGGATCTATCTCACCATTTCCGAGCAGGTCTGGGACAAGCTTTCGGAGGAAGACCAGGGCCACGTGATGGAGGCTGCCCGCCGCGCGCAGGCCTATGAGCGCGAGCTGTTCCTGCAGGACGAGGACGCCATCCGCGCCGATCTCGAGGCCAAGGGCATGACCTTCGTGGAAGTCGATCAGCAGGCTTTCGCCGACGCCGCGCGTGAGCCTGTGATCAACAGCGTTGACGAAGAGCTTCGCCCTATCGTCGAGGATCTGTTCAATCGCTGAGGATGAACTCGTGATCTTCCGCGGCGCGGCCCGAGGCTGCTCCGCCTTTGCAGCGGGAAAGGCACGAAGCTATGCGCGCGTTGGTTCTGTTGACCAGGCTGCTGTCCGAGGCAAGCCGGATCGGAGTGGGCATCGCCTTCTCCGTCCTCATCGCCGTCGTGACGCTTCAGATCGTGACACGCAGCCTCGGTCTCTATTCGCCCGTCTGGACCGAAGAAGCTTCCCGCTACCTGCTTCTCTACATGACCGCCTTCGGCGTGGGGCTGTCGCTGCTCACGGGCGAGCTGGTGAATGTCGATCTTCTCCAAGAGGCGGTTCCAGAACGCGTCGCCTGGTGGATGCGGTTTTTCTCGGCGGCCCTCACGGCCGTTATGGGCGCGGTGATGATCGTTCCGGCGTGGAAGTTCACGGCGATCGGCGCCATGCAGCGCTCCCCAAGCCTTCGCTGGCCGATGGACTACATCCATGCCAGCATTCTCGTTCTTTCAGTCCTCCTTTTCCTGTTTGCTCTGTCCCGGGTGATCGGAATGCTCGCCGGCACGGACGATGGACGCGCTCAGCCGACCGAGGAAACTAGTTAGATGGAATTGCTTCTGCTTCTCGTCACATTTGCCGGCACGCTGGCGCTGGGCGTGCCGGTAGCGGTCTGCCTCGGCCTTTCATCGCTCGCCTACATCCTCGCGGCGGGCCTTCCGGTGGTCATCATCCCGCAGCGCATGTACGCGGGCATGGACGTTTTCGTGCTCCTGTGCATTCCGGGCTTCATCCTCGCCGGCAATCTAATGAACTATGGCGGCGTCACCGAGCGTATCATCCGCTTCGCTAATGCGCTGGTGGGCTGGATGCGCGGCGGTCTCGCCATGGCCAACGTGGCCGACTCCATGATGTTCGGCGGCATTTCAGGAACGGCCGTGGCCGACGTTGCCGCCACGGGTGGCGTGATGATCCCAGGCATGAAGAAGTCAGGCTACCCGGCCGATTTTTCGGCCGCAATCACCGCGGCTTCCTCCACCGTCGGGCCGATGATCCCTCCGAGCGTACCCATGATCATCGTCGGCGCTCTTTCCGGCATGTCGGTGGGCCAGCTATTCCTGGCCGGCGCGGTTCCGGGTTTGCTGATGGGCATCGGCATGGGCATTACCTGCTATGTGATTGCCGTGCGCCGCAACTATCCCCGCCAGCCTTGGAAAGGTTTCGGCGAGCTCTTTGCTTCCTTCTTCTCCGCCTTCTGGGCGCTGGCAATGATCGCGCTCATCATCGTCGGCCTCATGTCCGGCATCGCCACGCCGACGGAGACGGCCATTGTGGCGTGCATCTACGCCTTCATCGTTGGCGCGTTCATCTATCGCGAGCTGCCGATCAGCCGCGTGCCGAAGATCATTGTGGACAGTGCGGTTTCCTCCGCTGGCATTCTGGCGCTGGTCGGCTTCGCGAACGTGTTCGGCTCGATCCTTGCTTCCGAACGCATCCCGCAGATGCTGGTGAACGCCGTGCTCTCGGTCACGGACAACAAGTATCTTGTCATTCTGCTCATCAACTGCCTGTTGCTCGTGATAGGCATGTTCATGGAAACGATTGCCGCGCTCATCATCCTGTTCGTGCCGCTGCTGACGCTGGCGACCAGTGTGGGCATAGACCCACTGCATTTCGCCACCTTCGCGGTGCTGAACCTGATGATCGGCCTCACGACCCCACCAATAGGCGTCTGCCTGTTCGTGGCGTGCAACATCGCGCGCATCCCGCTGATGCCGGTGATCAAGGCTGTCATTCCATTCCTGATTTCCAACATCATCGTTCTCTTGCTCGTATCCTACTATCCGCCCTTTGCGACGTGGCTGCCGACCACGCTAATGGGGACTTAGGGAGAGCCTCATGAAAACCCGCGTCTGCAGGCTTTATGGCCAGCGCGACCTGCGCATTGAGGAGATGGAGACGGGGGAGCCTGGTGCCGAAGAGGTTCTGGTGGTGATCGGGGCCGGGGGCATTTGCGGCTCTGATCTTCACTACTATCAGGATGGGGGCTTTGGCCCGATCAAGGTCAGGGAGCCGATCATCCTCGGCCATGAGATTGCAGGCACGGTGAAGACCGTGGGCGAGGGAGTCAAAGGCCTTTCACCGGGCGACCGCGTTGCCGTCAATCCCAGCCGGCCCTGCAACGAATGCCGCTTCTGCCGGGAGGGGTTGCGCCAGCACTGTCTCAACATGCGGTTCTTCGGCTCTGCCCTGCGTTTTCCGCATGAGCAGGGAGGCTTCCGCGATCTGCTTGTGGCCCAGGCCTTCCAGTGCGAGAAGATCGAGCCAGAAATCACGCTCGCCGAAGCGGCGGTGGCGGAGCCGCTTGCCGTCTGCCTGCATGCAAGAAATCGCGCGGGCGACATTGCCGGCAAGCGCGTGCTCGTCACGGGCGCAGGCCCGATCGGCGCACTGGTGACGGCAGCCTGCGCCCATGCAGGGGCCAGCGAGATCGTCGTGACGGATTTGCAGGACGTGCCTCTTAGCGTCGCCCGGCAGATGGGCGCCACACACACAGTGAATGTCCGCATGGACGCCGAAATGCTCGGCCCCTACACTGCGGAAAAGGGCGCCTTCGATCTTGCCTTCGAATGCTCCGCCGCTGCCCCAGCGCTGAAAACCGCGATCGAGGCCGTGCGCCCCCAAGGCACGATCGTGCAGCTCGGCGTGACGGGCGATCTTCCGCTTCCAGTGAACGTCCTCGTGGGCAAGGAAATCAATCTCATCGGCTCGCACCGCTTCGATGCGGAGTTTGCCGAGGCCGTGCGGCTTATCAACAGCCGCGCGATCGACGTCCGGCCTCTCATCTCGGCAAGCTACCCGCTTGAAGAAGCTCTCACAGCCTTCGAGCATGCAGGCGACCGCCGCCGGGCGGTCAAGGTTCAGCTCAGCTTTGCCGCGGAATGAGGCCTCTTAGAGATCCCGGCCGGCTCCGGCGCAAGGCCGGTGCAATTCCGCGGAGGGCGCAACAAACGGCTGAGCTTCGTATCGTCGTTGCATGAGCGTCCGGTTTGCAGGGCGCGCACCGGTCTTTGATACAGATCAAGGCGCGGCGGCCGTGGCGGGGCTATCTTGCCCCGATAAAGCCTTAAGGGCTTGGGGCGCCATGACCCGCCGCATCGTAATCATTCAAGGCCATCCCGATCCGGACCCTAGCCGCTACTGCCGCGCTCTGGCCGAGGCCTATGCGCAGGGCGCCAAGGCGGCAGGCCATGAGGTGACCATGATCGATCTCGCCGCACTCGATTTCCCGCTTCTGCGCAAGCAGGAGGATTTCCTGCATGGCTCGATGCCGCGGGAGCTCGAGCCCGCCAAGGAAGCGATCCTGCGGGCCGAACACCTGGTCTTTGTCTTTCCACTGTGGCTCGGGACGATGCCTGCCCTGCTCAAAGGCTTCCTCGAACAGGTGATGCGTCCGGGCGTGGCCTTCGCCTATGGCAAGAGCGGCTTTCCGGAAACACTCCTTAAAGGCCGCTCGGCGCGCATCATCGTCACCATGGGCATGCCGGCTTTCTTCTATCGTTGGTGGTTTCTGGGGCACGGACTGCGCGGTATGCGGCGCAACATCCTCAAATTCGTGGGCCTCGGCCCGGTGCGGGAGACCCTTTTCGGCATGATCGAGGCCGTTGGCGACGAAAAGCGCCGCAAATGGCTCGATCAGATGCGCCGTCTCGGCGGGCGGGCGACCTGAGCTCGGCAGCCTGAAGTTCATTGTTGGCTTGCTCCGTGGCGCGAAGTGCCGCTGCACGGTATAAGCTCACCGGATGAGGGGAGGGACTGGTGCAGCCGGACGTCGGAGCGGTTCCGCTGATCGCGCTCGAGGCTGTGGCTTTCGATACGGAGACCACCGGCCTCGACACGCACACCGCGCGCCTTGTGCAGATCGGCGGCGTAGCGGTCGCGCGCGGCACGGTACGTCCGGATGAGGCCTTCGAAAGCCTCGTGCGCCCGGGGCTGCCCGTTCCGCCTGAATCGACCCGCATTCATGGCATCACAGATGAGCAGGTGCACGAGGCGCCGGATTTTGCCTCCGTCTGGTCCAGCTTCGAGACGTTCCGCTGCGGGCGGCCACTGATCGGCTATGCCCTGGGCTTCGATCTCGCGATCCTGGAGAGGGAGGCGGCACGCGCCGGAATCCGGTGGGAGCGGCCGCGGACCCTCTGCGTGCGCACGCTGAGCCGCGTCGTCAATCGCGACCTCGGCGATCACTCGCTCGAGGCGCTCGCCGCCCGGCTCGGCTTTGAGATTACAGGCCGCCATCAGGCGCTCGGCGACGCCATCGCGGCAGCGAGAGTGTTCACCGGGCTCCTGCCGAGGCTGCAGGCCATGGGTATCCGCACCTTCGCCGAGGCGGAACGCGCCTGTCTCGAGCTTGCATCGGAAGAGGAGGCTCAGGCAAGGGCGGGCTGGGCCGCGCCCGTCCTGAGGCCAGCGCCACCTTCCTTCGCCGCCATAGATCCCTTCGCTTACCGGCACCGGGTCGGCGATCTCATGACCGCGCCGCCGATCGTGATCCGCCATGACACGCCTCTTCGCGCGGCGATTGAACTGATGGCGGAAAGACGGGTGGGTTCCGTTCTCATTTCCGAAACGGGGGAGGCGGGACGCCCGGTGGGCGATTACGGCATCCTTTCGGAACGCGACGTGCTGCGCCTGCTCTCAGCCAATGGCGGGAATGTCATGGAGCGCCAGGCGGGCGAATTCGCCAACAGGCCGCTGATCACCATACGCGCCCAGGCCTTCGCCTATCGCGCGATCGGCCGCATGGACAGGCTCGGTATCCGCCATCTCGGCGTGCATGACGAGAAGGATGCGCTGATAGGCGTCATCTCCGCGCGCGACCTCCTGCGTCTGCGCGCAAGCGCGGCCATCCAGCTCGACGACACGATCAACGCCGCCACATCCGATGCTGAGATGGCCGCCGCCTGGGCCTCCCTTCCTTCCGTTGCGGCGACTTTGGTGGCGGAGAAGGTCGAGGCACGGACCGTTGCCGAAATTATCAGCGAGGAGCTGCGCGCCATGACGCGCCGGGCGGCGATGCTTGCTGAGGAGGAGATGCGGGCTGCCGGGCTGGGCGATCCGCCCGCTCCCTATGCCGTGCTGGTTCTCGGCTCGGCCGGGCGCGGCGAGAGCCTGCTTGCCGCCGATCAGGACAATGCGATCGTCTTCGAGCGCGGCGAGCGGGGCGGGCCGGAGGACCGGTGGTTCGGCGCTCTCGGCGGGCGGATCGCCGCCATTCTCGATACGGCCGGGATTCCCTATTGCAGGGGCGGGGTGATGGCCAAGAATGGAGAATGGCGCGGCTCGCTGGATGTGTGGAGGGAGCGCATCAGCGGATGGATGCGCCGCTCCCGCCCGCAAGACCTGCTCAACGTCGATATCTTCTTTGACCTTATTCCGGTGTATGGCGAAAGGAGGCTCGGCGAGATCCTTTTCGAAGAAGCCTACGCATTGGGGCATCGGGATGCGGCGTTTCCGCTGGTGCTTGGCGAGCGGCTTGGCGCTGGACCGGCGCCCTTCACGCTGTTCGGCCGGCTGCGCACGGAGAACGGCCGGATCGACCTCAAGCGCTATGCTCTCTTCCCGCTCGTTTCTGCCGCGCGGGCGCTTTCGATCCGCCACGGCATCCGCGCGCACTCCACAAGGGCGCGCCTTGAAGGTCTCCTTGAGAAGCAGATCGGCAGCCAAACGGCGATCCGCCGTGTGCTCGCCGCGCATGAGTTCGCGCTTTCGCTGATGCTTGCACAGCAGGGTCGCGACCGCCAGCAGGGCGTGCCGCCATCCAACGCCGTCGAGGTCGCCGCCCTTTCGCGCGACCGCCGGGCCGCGTTGCGGGAAGCCTTGAAGGACCTACAGATCGTTCCCGAACTGATGCGCGACCTGATGTGAGCCGCGTTGCACCGGATGCCGTGCCGGCTATCTGGGTGATGTTCGGAACAGCCAGAGCTCCACCCGGTGAACCCGATACCGGCAAGAGCGTTGTCCCATCACAAAGCGTGCCGCATGGCTGAAGCGACATGGGAGGGAACCGCCGAACGGTGCATCACCGCGGGAGCCTATGGAATCGTGAAAGCGTCGACCGCAGCACAACTGGAAGCCAGCGCGCGAGGTATGGCCCTTATGCCGGGCGACGGCGAGCCGCATCAGAGGACCATAGAGGACGTGCTGGCAGCGCTCGGCACGGACGCCGGGCAGGGCCTGACCGAGGCCGAAGCCACGGCGCGCCTTGACCGTTTCGGGCTAAACCAGATCCAGGCCGGGCGGGCAGTTCCGGCCTGGCAAAAGTTTCTCTCCCAGTTCACGGACGTGCTGGTTCTCCTGCTCATCGCGGCCGGCGTGATATCAGTCGTACTCTGGTTCTTCGAGGGCGGTTCCGCATTGCCCTATGAGGCGATCGCCATCTTCGTCATCGTGCTGCTCAACGGGATCATGGGCTACGTCCAGCAGGCGCGCGCGGAGAAGGCCGTTCAGGCACTGCGGACCATGTCTGCGCCGCGGGCCACGGTGATCCGTAACGGGGAAAGGCGGCGCATTCCGTCTGCCCGGCTGGTGCCGGGAGATATCATTCTCCTCGAGGAAGGGGACGCGGTGCCGGCGGATGCGCGGTTGATCGAAACCACCGCGCTGCGGACGACCGAGGCAGCACTGACCGGCGAGAGCGTGCCAGTTTCCAAGCACACCTTGCCCGTCGCTGCCGGCGCAGTGTTGGGCGACCGGCACAACATGGTCTTCAGCGGCACTGCCGTAGCCTACGGGCGAGGCAGGGCGGTAGTCACCGCCACCGGCATGCGCACCGAAATGGGCCGCATCGCCGGAATGCTGGAGCAGGCCCCGGAAGAACGCACCCCGCTGCAGGACGAGCTCGACCGTGTTGGCCGCTCACTCGGCAAGATCGTGGTGGCTATCGCGGCGATCATGATCGCCACGATACTGCTGGTGGACGATGTCCAGGGCTTTTCGGCCTTGTTCGACGTGCTCATCCTGGGCGTTGCGCTTGCGGTCGCGGCAGTGCCCGAAGGCCTGCCCGCGATCATGACAACCGTGCTTTCCATCGGCGTCCAGCGCATGGCGAAACGCAAGGCCATCGTGCGTTACCTCGCAGCGGTCGAAACGCTCGGCTCAGCCGACGTCATCGCCTCGGACAAGACCGGTACACTCACCAGAAACGAGATGACGGTGCGCCGGATCGTGACTGCGAGCGGCCAAGTGCGGCTCACCGGCAGGGACCATCCGGAAACGGTGCGGGCGGAAAGCGCGGATTCAGCGTGCATCCACGCGGAGCTGAAGCGCGCGCTGATCGCAGCCGAGCGCGCCAACAACGCTGTGCTGCAGCAAAATGACGGCGATTGGTCGGTGCAGGGTGATCCCACCGAGGCCGCATTGATCGCCGCAGCCTGGAAGGCGGGCCTCGATTGCGAGGCGCTCAACCATCGCTTCAAGCGGGTCGCCGAAATTCCGTTCTCGTCGGAACGCAAACTGATGAGCACCATCCACGCCGATGCCGCGCGTGAAAGCGTGCTGCGCGCGTTTACCAAAGGTGCGCCGGACGTTCTGCTCGCGCGCTGTTCGCACGAGCTGGTGGGCGAGGAAGCAAGACCACTTACGGACGAGCGCCGGGCCGAGATCATGGCGGCCAACGAGGCATTGGCGAGCGAGGCGCTGCGCACGCTGGGAGTCGCCTTCCGCTCTATCCCCGTGCAGGAAGCGAATGATGTCCCTTCATCCGTGGATGTCGAGAACGACCTCGTCTTTCTCGGCCTGATCGGAATGATGGACCCGCCACGCGAGGAAGCGCGGCAGGCGGTGGCGGAGGCCAAAGCGGCAGGCATCCGCCCCATCATGATCACGGGCGATCATCCGAGGACCGCCGCCGTCATCGCCGCCGAGCTCGGCATCACGGACGATCTGCGCGCGGTGACCGGTGCGGAACTCGAAACGATGCCGGACGACCAATTCGACCGCACGGTGAGGGACGTTTCGGTTTATGCTCGTGTCGATCCCGCCCACAAGCTGCGCATCGTCGATGCGCTGCAGCGACAGGGCGCGACCGTCGCCATGACCGGTGACGGTATCAACGATGCGCCGGCGCTCAAGGCGGCCGACATCGGTATCGCCATGGGGATCACCGGAACGGACGTGTCGAAGGAAGCCGCCGATATCGTGCTCGCCGACGACAATTTTGCCACCATCGTCGCCGCCGTGGAGGAGGGGCGCGCGATCTTCTCGAACATCAGGAAGTTTCTGCGTTACCTACTTTCCTCGAACATCGGGGAGGTGATGACGATGTTTTTCGGCGTGGTTCTTGCCGATGTAATTGGTCTGGTGGAGGGCGACGGCGGGCTTGTCCTTCCGCTGCTCGCCACGCAGATCCTGTGGATCAATCTCGTTACCGACGGAGCTCCCGCCCTTGCGCTCGGCGCGGACCCCGCAAGCACCAGCATCATGAGACGGCCGCCGCGGCCGCGTGGAGAAGGCGTCATTCCCCGGCGGATGTGGGCGGGCATTCTTCTTGTGGGCACGGTCATGGCAGCGGGTACGCTGGCCGTGATCGACGGTTCGCTCCCCGGCGGCCTGATCGAGGGCAATGGAAGCGTCGCCTACGCCCAGACCATGGCCTTTACGACGCTTACCCTTTTCCAGCTTTTCAACGTGTTCAATGCGCGTTCGGACGAGCGGAGCGCGTTCTCCGGGATCTTTTCCAACCGCTGGCTCTGGGCCGCCCTGGTCCTGTCTCTCATGCTGCATGCTGCGGTCGTGTACGCGCCTTTCCTGCAGCAGGCGTTCTCCACGGTCAGTCTTAGCGCAGCCGACTGGCTGGTGTGCGCGGCAGTGGCAAGTTCGGTGCTGTGGGTGCGCGAGTTAAGCAAGCTTGCCATGGCCCGCAGCCGTTTGGATCGCGCCGTCGCTGCTTAAACCTATATTCAAGGTAAGGAGACAAAGATGAGCTTGGATCGTCCAAAATCACCGAAGAGAATTCTCCTTGCCACGGATCTGGATCCGCGCTCGGACAGGGCGCTCGACCGCGCGGCGCTTCTTGCCGGCGAATTTTCCGCCGAGCTGTTTGTGGCGCACGTTCTTGAGGACATTCCTGACGGAGAAGACGCTATACCCTCATGGAGGCGCCCGCCGAGCCTCGTGGATGTCGCACGGCGGCAGCTTTTGCGTCAGGTCGGTGCAGTGGCACAGAAGGCTACCATCCTGATCGAGCAGGGCGACCCCGCCAAGGCGATTCTGAATGCGGCCGAGCGGGAAGGATGCGACTTAATCGTGACCGGGGTAGCGAAGGAGGAGCTGTTCGGCCGCTTCAGTCTGGGCGTGACGGTGGACGGAATTCTGCGCGGCACGCGCGTTCCGGTGCTTGTGGTCAAGAGCCGCGGGGTGAACCCGTATAAGCAGATCGTGGTCGCTACCGACTTTTCTGCATACTCCCGGCAAGCGCTCGATACCGCCGTTGAATATTTTCCGGATCGCAGGCTGACCCTGCTCCATGCCTATGATGCGCCGATGTCTCTGCTGTCATCCGACCCTGACGGCTACCGGCAGGAGCGGCAAGAGGCCGCGAGAAAGGAATGCGCGGACTTCCTCCGCGATTCGGGGCATGATGTGGACCGGTTCATTGCCTTCGGTGCGCCGGATATCGTGATGCACGACTACGCGCTGGAGAACGGCACCGATCTCGTGGTCCTCGGCACCCGCGGTCGAAGTGGGATCGGAGAGTTTTTCCTTGGCAGCGTCGCGAAATCGATTGTTCTGGCCGTACCATGCGATGCTCTGCTGATGCGCCACCGAACGGGCTGAGCAGGCGCATTATGGCAGACACCCCTGCCTCATTCGGGCGATTCCTCCACCAGGTGCACCACGCCGATCACCTTTTCGAGCGGAAGCATGAAGGCAAGCCCTTTTCCAGGGGCGTTCAGTTCGGCCGCCTCCTCGACGGCCTGCAAAACCGTATCCTTCAGATCAGCGGGAACGACGGTCAGGACGATCTCCTTTTCTGGCTCGATCTGAATGCCGAAAACCCGTTGCTGCTCGTTGCGCCCGATGCCGCGGCCGAAAAGAACCGTGCCGCCATGGGCACCCGCATTCATCGTCGCTTCGAGGATCGTGTCGCCCCAACCCCTGCGGACTATGCTTACGATCAGATACGGCTCCAGCATCTCGTCACTCCTTTGCGACTTTCCGCCTGATGAGCAGGCCGAGAATGGTGACTGATATGATAGGGGCCACCGCAATGAGCGCCACCAGACCGAGGCCGTGCGTCACCGGGCTCTGATCGTCCATCGCGGCGGAGGCCCCCAGAGCGAGCGCAAGAAGAAAGGTGTTGGCGAGCGGTCCCGTCGCCACACCGCTGGCATCGATGGCGATCGCCACGAAATCCCTGTCACTCATCGCGATGATGAGAACAGCAATGATGTAGCCGGGCAGAAGCAGGTGAAGAATCGGAATGCCGAACTTAATCCGCAGAAGCCCAAGCGTGACCCAGACGGCGACGCCTAAACAGACGGCGTAGAGCACCATGATGCCCGGTATTCCTCCGTGAGACACCTCATCCACCTGGTCGGCCAGGATGCGGACGGCAGGCTCGCCCCAGGTGGTCGTAAATCCCAGGAACAGGCCGATGCCGATCAGCATCCACATATTCTGCATGGCGCCTACGGCTTCGCCGATCGCGCGCCCGAAGGGCAGAAAGCCGATGCTCACGCCGAGCAGGAATAGGAAAAGCCCCGCGGCGGCCAGCGCCGTTCCAAGAAGGATATCCTTCACCTCGCGCCGCGGCAGCCGCAGCATGAACACCTGGAACGCGACGAACAGCGCGGCGAGCGGCAGGATTGCCACGGCGATACTGAGCGCCGTTTCCGCAATCTGATCCAGGAATGTGCCGTTCAGCTCCACAGGATCCCCATCAACAGAACAGACAGGATCGCGCCGACGGATGCGAGGCCGGATATGCCGAAACCGTCCCCGACGGCGGTGCGGCCGGCCAGAACCGAACTTAAACCCATGGCGATCGAGATCAGTACCGGCGCGGTCAAAACCCCGGTGGTAACGCTGCCGGCATCGAAGGCGAGCGCGACGAATTCTTCAGGTGCTGCAAGCGCAAGGCCAAGCATCAAGCCATAGGCGACAAGCACCAAACCCTTTACCGGCCAGCCGAAGAGAATGCGCAAACTCGCAATCACGGTGAGAACGGCCACCCCGGTGGCGATGACGTAAAGCACCGCCATCCCGGGAATGTCGCCTTGCGAGGCCTCGTCCACCTGTCCGGCAAGAACCAGCACATCGGGCTCTGCCACCGTCGTAGCAAAGCCCAACGAGAAAGCGACAGCCACGATCAGGCTGATAGAGCTCTTCTTCGGTAGTTCAGCGCCGATGAACCGGCCCATCGGCAGAATCCCGAGATCGACTCCGAGAAGCAGAAGCAGCATGCCCGCGCCTGCCAGGGCGGCGCCTGCGAGGAACTGGAGGAACAGCCCGAGCGGAGCGTGGACGAGCGTGACCTGCAGCAGGCACACCACACCGACCAGTGGCGCAACCGCTTTCAAAACCTCGATGACCTTGTCCCTTGTCCTGAAGGCCATGCCACGGACAATCCGCTGCAAACCGGAGGCTCAATGGTCGCGTGAATATTGGCAAATTGCAACGAAAGGGTCATTTTGCCGCTGTCGGGGGGCGCTGTGCAGGGTCGCACGGCCATTTGGTCGCACGACCGGTTCGCAAAATTGTGGTAAGAACCCCGTAGAAACAGACGAGCAGCCGCTGTGCAGCAACAAGAGCTATACAAGTGCGGAGTTCCCGCTGCATGCATCTTCTGTGACGCACGGAGGAGAGGGATGTGCGGCGCGCTGGAGCCGCACCAGCTTGCGAAACTGTCGAAATATTCCGTCCGGAAGAACGCAAGCAGCGGAAAGGAACTCTATTCCGCGACCGACAGGACGGGCGGCTTCTCGAACATCCTTTCGGGCGTCGTCAAGCTCAGCAGAACGCTGTCGGACGGCCGCCAGCAGATCGTCGGCCTTCAGTTCCCACCGGATTTTCTGGGCCGCCCCTTCAAGTCCGGAAACGCCATCACGGCCGAGGCGGTGACGGAGGTCGTGCTCTGCTCGCTTCCGCAGGCTGCGGTGGAAAGGATGATAGCGGAATCGCCCAGCCTGGAGCATCGGCTCTATGAGCAATCCCTGCGAGAGCTGGACGAAGCGCGCGAACTGATGGTGACGCTGGGGCGGAAGACAGCGGCGGAAAAGGTCGCGAGCTTTCTGATAATGATCGCCCGGCACCTGGACCCGGCGAGCCAGGAGCGCAAGTCGACCGCCTTCGACCTGCCGCTCACGCGCATGGACATCGCCGATTATCTGGGCCTGACGATCGAAACCGTCAGCCGCCAGCTCACGCAGCTCAGAAGCGCGAACATCATTCAGATCGTCAACAAGCATCACATCATTGTTCCGAACCTGGCCCGCCTGGCTGCCCGGGCTGGAGATTAGGCATTGGCCATCCTCCGGCGAGCGGGAGAACGTGCTCGCGCTCGAATGCCACGTGACGCCGCACCGACCTGAAAAAGGTGCGCAGCATGAAACCCAACGCTTCGGGATTTTCGACCCCAGCCCCATGGCCTATAAAGAAAAGTCTCTCGGATATCTCTTCGGCCAGCGCCTCGTCTTCGACATGCTCCACGCGCAGACGTGCGAGCGTCCTTTGCCCTTCCACGCGAAAAGCGGCTTCCTTGCAGAACGCTGGATAGACAACGTCTTCCTCAAAGGCATGGGCCATCTGCAGGGCGGGAAGCAGCGTCTCCGCCATCCACAGGCACTGAGCCCTGTCGACAAGGCTGGGCAGACTGTCAGCAATCGCTTCAAGTGCTGTGCACAGGTCCAGCTTTATCCAGAAATGTGCGTTGCTTCCCTTGCACAACAGGCACCGCTGCGCCGCGCATCTGCTCGCGAAGGGGCAGCTTTCATAGGGGGCGTTGATCGGCGGCCAGGTCAAGACGGACTCGTTGGTTCCGGAGGCTCTGCCATCACCTAGACGGCAACCGAATGACGCGCATTGCCCTTGGCAAGATACGCATCGAAGCGGGCAGCGACGGCACGCACCAGCACCCGGGCCTCCGCCGGTATATGGTAAAGATCGCCGCTTTGGGTGATCAGGTCGGGTTCCTCCGCCGCCAGAGCTTCAGCTTCTGCGACGAGCCGGAGCCCGATCCCGCCGAAGCGGCTTTCCGCCTCCGCGCGCGAGAAGGCGAGATCGCACATGAGGCGTTCGATCACCCAGGCGCGGGCGCGGTCCTCCTCGGAGAGCGCGATGCCACGCGCGGTTGCAAGCCCGCCATTCTCCACCTGGCTGCTGTAGATGTTGATGGCCGGCGTATTCTGCGCGTAACCCTGCCTGAAACGCGAAACCGAGGACGGCCCGAGGCCGATCAGCGTCTCGCATCCGTCATCCGTGTAGCCCTGGAAATTGCGGCGCAGACGGCCGGCCCTTGCCGCAGCCGCAAGCGTATCGTCGGGCTTAGCGAAATGATCGAAGCCGATCGGCTGATAGCCCGCCTTTTCGATCAACCCCCCCGCAAGCTGCTGCTGCGCCAGGCGCGCCTCGGGGCCAGGAAGCGCTGCTTCATCGATCATCGTCTGGTGCTTCTTGAACCAAGGCACATGCGCATAGCCGAACAGCGCGATGCGGTCCGGCGAGAGAAGAAGCGCCTGGTCAATGGTTGACTCGAGGCTTTCCATTGTCTGATGAGGCAGGCCGTAAAGCAGATCGAGATTGAGCGAGCGAACACCGCGGGCGCGCACGCCTTCCACCACCGTCTGCGTCAGCGCGAAGCTTTGCTCGCGGTTGATCGCCTTCTGCACCTTGGGGTCGAAGTCCTGCACGCCGAGGCTCGCCCGTGTCATGCCGATCGCGGCGAAAGCATCGAGCCGGCCTTCATCCATATCGCTGGGATCGAGCTCGACACTGATGTCGGCCTCTTCCACAAAGTCGAAGGCGCCGCGCAGGGCGGCATTGAGCGCAAGGACATCTTCCGGCTTCAGGATCGTGGGCGAGCCGCCGCCAAAATGCAGCGCGCGAACACGCGCGCCCCCGACCAGCCTTCCGACCGTGGCAATCTCCTGCCTGAGCGCTTCTAGGAAAGCGGCCACAGGCTCATAGCGCCGGGTCATCTTCGTGTGGCAGGCGCAGAACCAGCAGAGCCGATCGCAGAAGGGAATGTGCACGTAAAGCGAGATCTCTTCCCCTGACTGCACCTGTCCCAGCCAGGCGCGGAATTCCGCAGCGCCCACGCCCGAATGAAAATGCGGAGCTGTCGGGTAGCTCGTATAGCGCGGCAAGGACGCTGAAATGCGCTGCTTCAAGCCTTTGGGCGCTATGCCGATCACCTGTTCGCCTGCTCTTTGCATCGAAATCCCCTTTGCTGTCAGCGCAAGATGTACACCGACAGCCGCACCGTGCATTGACGCGGATCAAGGAAGGAGCATTTGATCAGGAATAATCATGGGCCGGCATAAGTAAGGCAGGAAGTTTTATCCGCGTCTTATCCAAATCTTCGCCTATACGCGGAAGCAAAATCGTTGACGCAGATCAAACAGGCAAAAGCAGAATCTGGTAATCAAAAAAACAGGTATTGGCGAACCGGACGACGTGTAGGCAGCGAGGATTAAGCTTATACGCCTTATCGCGTCACGGCCGGCGTCATGGCCGCAACCGGAAGCCCGCATGCACACCATCAAGGCAGTGCTCGTTGCTACCGTAGGAGGCTGAAAATGCGCGTCGTCGTGGCAATTGGCGGAAGCGCGCTGCTCAAACGGGGTCAGCCGATGACGGCGGAGGTGCAGCGCGCCAATGTGCGTGTGGCCGCGGAGGCGCTGGCCGATCTTGCCCGTGACCATGAGATCGTGGTCGCGCACGGCAACGGCCCGCAAGTGGGGCTGCTTGCGCTGCAGGCCGCCGCCTACAAGGGCGTCGAACCCTATCCGCTTGATATCATCAGTGCCGAGAGCGTCGGCATGATCGGCTATCTGCTCGAGCAGGAAATGGTAAACGCGATGCCGCCGGGCGCCCGCTGCGCCACGCTTCTCACCCAGATCGAGGTCGATCCGGACGATCCCGCCTTCAAAAGGCCGCGCAAGACGATCGGCCCGCTCTACGACGAGGTGGAAGCGCACCGGCTGCGCGACGAGAAGAAATGGCCCATGTGCGAGGAGAGTGCGGGCAACTGGCGCCGCGTCGTTCCTTCGCCCACGCCGCGCCGGATCATTGAGATCGGGGTGATCCGGCTACTGGTCGAGGCGGGCGTTACCGTGATTTGTGCCGGGGGCGGGGGCATTCCCGTCGTCCGCAACTGCGACGGCGAGCTGGAAGGCGTCGAAGCCGTCATCGACAAGGATCACGCCGCCGGACTCCTTGCCTCGGAGGTGGAAGCCGATGCGTTCCTGATGCTCACGAATGTGGAGGCGGTCTTTTCGGATTGGGGCACGCCGGCTGAGCGTCCGATCCGCGAGACCACGCCCGTCGAACTTTCCGCCATGACCTTCGCCGCAGACTCCATGGGCCCGAAGGTGGAGGCCGCCTGCGCCTTTGCCGCAACGCGTGGAAAGATGGCCGGGATCGGCCGCCTGCAGGATGCGCGCGCCATCCTCGAAGGCCGGGCGGGCACCCGGGTGAGAGCAAGCTGAGCAGGCCTTTCGAACGAACAGCGGAAATATCCGCAATCCGGCTGGCTCCTAATGCGCCATGAAAAGAACTGTCGGGACGTCATCCAGCAGCGAGCGGGTGACGCCGCCGAGTAAATCCTGGCGGAAGCGCGAATGAACGAAGGCACCCATGACCAGCATGTCAATCTGCTCGTCCGCCACGAACATTCGCATTCTGGCCGCGGCATCGCCGCGGATCGCGGCCAGCGTCTCGCTGCGCGGCTCGTGGATGCCATGCTGGATGAGATAGGTGGCGAGATCGGCGCCAGGGGCCATCCGCGACAGATCCTTTTCCCCCGTCACGGTGAGAATGAACACCTTCGCCGCCTTCTTCAGGAAAGGGAGCGCGCTTGAGACGGCGCGCGCGGCGCGGCTGCTGCCGTCCCATGCCACGGCGATGCGATCCGGCGGCGCGTTTCCACCGGTCTTCGGCACGACCAGCAGAGGCCTGCCGCCTTCGAAGAGCGCATCCTCGATCGCGTTCTTCTGCGCGAAATCCTGGCCCTCTGAGGCATCGAGAACGGCGAGGTCGTTCACGCGCGCCAGACGCACGAACCGGCCCGTGCGGGTCTCCAGCGGAGACATGGTGTGCTCGGCCATGCAGGCCACGCCCGCCTTTCTCACGAATGCGCCGGCATCCTGAGCCGTCTGCCTACTGATGTCCTCGAGGCGCTGTATCTCCTCCCTCAGGAAGCCCGCAGCGACACCCCCCGTGCGGGTGATCGGCATGTAAAAGGCAGGCGGAAGCACGCATACCGTGAGGCAGGCTCCATATTCCTTGGCGAGTTCGATAGCGTAGGTGAGGGCAGGGGAGGGTGCGAATTCCTCGCATGCCGCCATTCCCACGAGAATGCATTTCGGCTGGACTGTCATAATTTCTGTCCTGGTTCGTTGGTCCCGCGCCTGACGCGCCTGGTCACGTTCGTGCTCCTGGAGCAGGCTGCGGCTAACGCGCCATGAAGACGGGCAGATCTGCATTGCCGATCATGGACCGCGTCACGCCCCCGAAGATGAGGTCGCGCAGCCGCGAGTGCCCGTAGGCGCCGATGACGATCATGTCGGCCGCCGTGTCGACCGCGTGCGTGCGCAGCGCGTCGGCAACCGGCTGGCCGCCGCTCGGAAGCCTATCGACAACCGCCTTTACGCCGTGGCGCGCGAGATAGGCGGCAATGTCCGCTCCGGGCTCGATCTGCAGCCCGTCTTCCCTGCCGCGCGGATCGACCATCGCTATATGGACCTCCTCGGCTCCCGCCAGCAACGGAAGAGCCTCATGCACGGCGCGGCTCGCTTCCAGTCCGCCGTCCCAGCCGACAAGCACCCGCTTCGGCCTGACGGTGGGACGCTTGCCGTCCGGGACAAACAGCACCGGAATCTGCGCCTGATAGAGAGCGCCTTTAAGGACTGGCGTTCTCAGATTGTCATCCGCAGCGAGCACGGGGCCGATCACCGTTAGGTCGGCACATCGGGCGCGATGGCCCACCGCCTCGTCGATCCACGCCCTGTCGAGATACTCCCCGCCGACATCGGCGGAGAGCTGCGTGACGGCCAGCAGGGCTTTCACCTCCTCCACGCGCTCACGCAGCCGTTCGATGTCTTCCTGGCGCTCCTCGAGCCAGGCCGCATTGACGACGGCCGCGTATTCGGACGCCGGAGGCGGTGCGGAAATGGCAAGGACGAGCACTGCCAGATGCGCCTCCGCTTCGCGGGCCAGTTCGATCGCCAGGATCAAATCGCCGTCGGAATGATCGACGCCGATCACGCTGAGCACCGTCTTGATCATTGTCAGGTTCTCCTAGGACAGGAACCGTCCGCCCTGATGCTTTTTACGCCCGGCGAAGGGGAGGCGAATTGCGCTGGATCAACCGCCTTCATCAAAATTGATTGACGCTGGTCAAGGAATGAAGCTCGGCAAGGTGCGAAGGTGGCAGCAATCACCGCTCAAGGAGAGACGCCATGGAAACGGCCAAAAGAAAGCCCGGAAAGAACTTCCGTCATGTCCGGATGGAGCTCGCGCGCGAGAGGGAGCACCCCCAGGGCAACAGCGCCTACGGATACGATCTCGTTGTTCCGCTCGGCCCGGACGGCAGCCTCGATTCCATGGAGTGGGCGAAGCACCAGGCGGATTGCCGCGTGCGCCGCTTCCGGCCTGGCGAGAAGGATCAGATCGGAAGGTTACGTCGCAAGCCTGGCGGTCAATGGTATTTCGACTATGGCGAGGGCGAGGACGACGACGAGATCGGCTTCCGCCTAAGCGACGAGCGTTTCGTGCCGGGCGAATATGTCTCGATCAACAGCGACGGGAAGATGCGCACCTACCAGATCAAGCTCGTTGAGCCGGTCTGAGGCCGCAGTTTTCCGTTGATGCCGACTGGCCGGTTTAACTCGCCGTCATCCGCAGGAACTCGAGCACCATAGCTGCCGTCCAGGTGAAGCGGCGGCCGCCACAAGGCTCGCCGGTCATCGGATCGTAATATTCGGCAAAGCCCGATTGCGTGATGAGATCGAGGCTCGAGCGCGTGATGCGCTCCGCGATGGCGGTTTCGCCCCGCGCCTGCAGGCCGTCGACGATCATGTAGTTGATGACGAGCCAGACCGGCCCGCGCCAATAGCGCTTAGATTCGAAGCGCAGATCGGCGGGATCGTGCGAGGGCACGATGAATTTCGCTGCCGCAGCCTGCCTTTCGATCGTACGCGCGATCTCGCGCGCACGATCGTCGGGAATTTGGGCAAAGACCGGCAGGATGCCGCCGATCGAGGCGCTTTCGACAAGCTTGCCTGTGGTCCGGTCCCGGCAGAGATACTGCCCATGCCGTACGCTCCAAAGGCTTTCCAGGGCGGCAAGCCCGGCGGAAACGCGCTCGCGGTTGGCCACGGCGATCTCCGCTTCGCCCAGGGTATCGGCAAGGTCCGCCAGATCGGCAGAGGAGCGGATCAGGATGGCATTGAAGCCCGGATCGACGATCTGGAAGGGCGAGGCGTCGTGAAGCTTCGCATTGTCCCAGCCGAGGCTCCGGAAATGCTGCACTAGCCAGAGATAGCGCTCATATTGCTCCTTGGTTGGGCGATGCGCCGGGTCGGCATGCTGAAGGTCCCGCCGGGTGAAGGGCATGATGCCTTCGGTCGGCACGCGCTCGAAGGCCTCGTCCCAGTCGATGGAGTTGTCGCGGCCCGCCTCCCAGGGATGAAGGATCGCGACAAGACCTTCCCCTTTGGGATCGCGGTTTGCGTAGAACCAGCGGTGCCAGGCCTCGATCTTCGGTAGAAGGGCCTTCGCGCGCCGCGCCGCCATTCCCCTGTCGGCCGCGCGCTCATAGAGGCGCTTCACGGCGAAGCCCGCCACTGCAGGCTGGGTGATGCCGGACGTGGCCACCGGCCGGTTTGTCCCCCAGACATCGGGGCCGGGGAAATAGCCGTCCGAATAAACGTGGAAGACGATGTGCGGCACCATACCGTCCGGCCACTGATGCGCAAAAAGCGTCTCGATTTCGGTCCAGGCGCGTTCTTCGTCGTAATGGCTCTGGCCAATGGCGGTAAAGCAGGAATCCCAGTTCCACTGGAAGGGATAGAGCCCCTTGGTGGGTACAGTATAGCCGCCCTGGTCGTTCTCCTTCAGAACCTCCACGGCGTGGTCGAAGATCTTCGATGGATCGATGGTGCTCATATGAGAATTCTCTTGTTATCCGTTGTCGCGGCCCTGCGGGGCCGGTGAAGGGTGTCGTTCAGATCGCCGCGCCCGTCTCAGGGTCGAACCACCGCGCACGGCCGGGTTTCGGCACGAGGCTCAGCGTGTCGCCCGGCGAGACGTTAAGCTCCGAGTCCACCACAGCGCGGAAGGGTGCGCCGCCAACCTTGCAGCTCAGCAGGATATGGGCGCCAAGGGGCTCGACCAGACGGACCGTGGCGGCAAGCCCGCCGGGGCCGATATCCAGATCCTCAGGCCGGATGGCGAATTCGAGGATATCCCGCGATGCATCGGGGCCGTCGAAGCTCACGCCTGCGACCCGCCACTTGCCGCTTCCATTCTTCGCCGCCGGCAGGAAGTTCATGGGTGGATTGCCGATAAAGCTGCCGACGAAGCGTGTGGCCGGGTTGCGATATACCTCGATCGGGGTTGCGGCCTGCACGATGCGGCCGGCGTTCATGACCGAGATGCGGTCGGCGAGGCTCATCGCCTCCACCTGATCGTGGGTGACATAGATGGTCGTGGTCTTGCTCTCGGCCAGCACGCCCTTGAGCTCGGCGCGCATTTCGAGCCTGAGCAGCGCGTCGAGATTGGACAGCGGCTCGTCCATCAGGATCACGTCCGGCTCCATGGCTAGCGCCCGGGCCACGGCCACGCGCTGGCGCTGGCCGCCGGAAAGCTGGCCGGAATAGCGCTTCAAGAGCTGCCCGATCTGCATCAACTCGGCGGTGCGGTTGACGCGCCGGTCGATTTCCGCCTGCGGCAGCTTCTTCATGCGCAGCCCGAAGGCGATGTTCTCGAACACGGTCAGGTGCGGAAAGACCGCATAATTCTGGAACACCATGGCGATGCCACGCCCGCGCGGCGGAAGGGTGTCGACGCGGCGCCCGCCGATCCACACCTCCCCCTGGCTTGCCTGCTCGAGCCCCGCAATGATGCGCAGAAGCGTGGTCTTGCCGCAGCCGGAGGCGCCCAGCAGCACCATGAACTCCTGATCCCTGATCGTGAGGTCGATCGAGTGGAGCGCCTGGAAACTCCCGAAGCTCTTGGCGACGTTCTTGATGACGATTTCGGCCATTGAAGTCTCCTAGCGGTTCGCGATGCCCCACATGGCGAAGAGGTACCTTCGCACGGCGAAGATGAAGATCAGGGCGGGGATCACCAGCGCCGCACCGCCCGCGAATTTCAGGTGCAGCGGAGAGACATTGAGGTTCTGTACGAGGAAGGCAGTGAGCGTCCGGTTGTGGATCGTCAGCACCGCCGCGGCAAAGACCTCGTTCCAGGAAATGATGAAGGCGAAGACGGCCGAGGCCACGATGCCGGGCAGCACCAGCGGCAGCACCACCTTGCGGAAGGCCTGCCAGCGGTTGCAACCGAGCGTCCAAGCGGCTTCCTCCAGTTCCACCGGAATGCCGGAAAAGAGCGAAAAGGTGATGAGAACCGCGAAGGGTAGCGCAAGAACCGTATGGACGATCGCAAGGCCGATCTGCGTGTCGTCAAGCCCCGTGCGGATGAAAAGCACGGCGAGCGGCAGGGCCAAGAGCGGCAGGGGAAAGGCACGGGTCATCACCACCAGCAGGCGGAACGCCTCCTTGCCCGGAAAATCGAAGCGCGATAGCGCGTAGCCCGCCGGCGCGCCAATACCGATGGACAGGATCATCGTGAGCACGGCGACGATGATCGAATTGAGGAGCGCATCGAGGACACCGGCAAAGTTGAGGAAGAAACTGATCGAACCGAAGTCGAAGGAGGGGATGCCCGTCTTCGGAAAGCCGCTCACCTCCTGCGGCGAGGACAGCGTGTTGACGAAGAGAAGGTAGATCGGAACGAGCACCCATACGCAGAGAACGACGACGGCGGCACCGAACAAGAAGCGTCCTGCCGAACGGACCTCGACCCTGCGGGCAGTATCTGTCCCGGCGACGGCCGTCATAGCGTAGCTCCTTTCGGAACGCGCAGCGCCCGCAGATAAACAAGCGTCGCCGCAACGGAGATGATGAGGATCACCAGCGCGTAGGCCGAGGCGACGCTGCGGTTCTGCAGCGCGAACTGCCACTGGAACGTCTCACCCATGAGCACCGGCAGTGTGGTGCCGCCCAGAGCAATCACGACGGCGAAGACCTCGAAGGCGAGCAGCGTGCGCAGGATGAGCGCCGTCTGCAGGCTGGGACGCAGGAGCGGGAGCGTGATCTTGAGGAAACGCTTCCACGGCCCCGCGCCGAAGACCTCCGCAGCCTCATAGTATTCCTTCGGAATGAGGCCCATGCCCGCAACGAGGATCACCATCATGATCGCGGTGGCGCGCCAGACCTCGGCCATCACCACGGCGAGAAAGATGACCCAGATGCTTTGATAACCGAGGAAAAGGATCGGCTGATCGATGATCCCGAGACCGACCAGCAGCGAATTGAGAAAGCCCGACTGCTCGAAGATCGCGAGCCAGATGATGCCCGCCGCTAGATCCGAGAGGCCGAGCGGGATCGAGAAGATGTAGAGGATCGTGCCGCGCCCTCTTTCGAGCGTGCTGACGATCGAGGCCATCGAGAGCGCCAGCGCAAGCTGGATGGGCACCACAACGGCGGCGAGAAGAAGCGTCCAGCCGAGTGCCGGGCGGAATTTCCAATGGGTCGCCATCGTCTGAATGTGCTGCAGTGTAAAGCCTTCCGGCCCCGTGAATGCGAGCAGCGCAATCTCCACGAACGGATAAACGAAGAAGACCAGCAGAAACAGCGTAGCCGGCAGGAGCAGGAGATAGGGCAGGGCTTTGTTTGGCATGGTCTTCGATCGCTCCCAGATCCCTTCAGTGCTCCACAGAAACACGGAAAGGACCCAAGCTATTGTTTTTTGAGCATTCCGGACGGAACATTCTGGTATCCGCCTTTCCCGGAATGGCGCCCGGCCATGCCGCCGGCCAGATAGTGAAGGCCGGCGGCAATGGTTGATGGCCTATTCGACTGGGCAGGGGCCGTCCGACGGCTCGTCCGGCAGCCAGCAGGGAGCGTTCGCCTGCTCCAGGATGCCGCGCAGCGTCTGAGCCTGCTGGTCGAGCACGTCGCGGACCGGCTGGCCAGCCAGCACGATGCGCTCGAATGTGTCGGTGTAGACCTGGTTGAACTGCCCACCGAGATCGCCGAGACCGACGGGAAGAAGCGCCGGCAGCGCGTCGTCGGCGGCCGTCATTTTTTGGATTGCGGGGCCGAGCGCCTGGGCCGAGGCCGGCAGGTCTTCCGGCAATGTGGTCTCGACGGTCGGGAAGAAGTTGGTGGCAAGCAGCGTCGCAACC
Source organism: Chelativorans petroleitrophicus (assembly GCF_025398195.1). Taxonomy (GTDB): domain Bacteria; phylum Pseudomonadota; class Alphaproteobacteria; order Rhizobiales; family Rhizobiaceae; genus Chelativorans; species Chelativorans petroleitrophicus. Next base: position 160,998 of record NZ_JAODNV010000009.1, read on the forward strand.
TGCGTCTCCGGCTGCATCATGTACTGAACGACGCGCTTGGCTTCATCCACGTCCGGCGCCGTCTTCGGTACGGCGAGGCCCGCCAGCACAGGCATAAAGCCGCGACCCTCCGGCCCCGCCGGCGCGGGAAAAGCCACGAAGTCATCCGGGCGCTGATTGAAAGCTTCCGCGAGCCTGGCGATGTGATCGAAGGCCACCCACACATCGCCGCTCAGGAGCGGTTCCTGCATGAAGGAATAGGTGGTCGAAGCCGGGTTGGTGTACTGCCACAGCTCCTTGAACATGTTCCAGCCCTGCTCGGCCTCGGCGGAGGCGAACTTCGTCACCATCGAGTTGGAGTAGGAGGGCAGGAGGAAGCCCTGGAAGAAACGGTGCTTCAGCCCCTGCGGCCCTGCCGGGAAGCCGAATTTCGGCGAACCGGTCTGCTCCGCCAGCGCCTTAGCCCAGGCCACGAGCTGGTCGTAGGTGAGCGCGTCGAGGTCAGCTCCCTCGGGCAGGTATTCGAGCGCCTGCTTGTTGGCCGCCATTACATAGTTGGCCTGCATCCAGGGCAGGTATTTCTGCTCTTCCGTGCCGAGCTTTCCAAGCTCCAGAAAGGCCGGAATGACCTCGACTCCACCGAGATCCACATCCGACAGATCCACCCACTGGTCCGTGTAGGTGGCAAGTTCGCCGTGCAGCGCGCCGACGAGGCCGATCGTGCCCTTATCGGCCTGGAACTCAGCCTCGAGGCGCGTGATGAAGGGGCCCGGCTCCTGCGGCTGGAAATCGACCTCTCCGTCGAACCCGGACAGCACCTGCTCGCGCATGCGCTGGGTTTCCTCGATGGGCGCCGCCTGGTTCGACCAGAACAGCACCTGCGCCCCGGCGGCCGGTGCTGTGAGCGACAGGGCGACGGCCGCGCCTGCCAATATGGATATGTGTCTGGGCATTTTCTTTCCTCCCTTGCTAGGTGTTCCCGGATCAAAGTTTCGATAACGGCGCCGGACCATGGCTGGCCCGTGCGACCAGTGTCGGCCGTACGAGACGGGTGAGCGGTTCATCGGCTCTTTTCTCGATGACCGAGACCAGCATGCGAGCGATCTCGCGTGCCGAACTGCGCGTATGCGTGTCGAATGTCGTGAGCCCCGGCGGGGCGTAGGCCGAGGCCGTGATGTTGTCGAAGCCGACCACCGAAAGATCGCGCGGGATCGAAATGCCCGCGCGCGCCGCTTCCTCCATCACCGTCAGCGCCAACTCGTCGAAGAGGCCGAGAATGGCGGTCGGGCGCTCCGGACGCTGGAGAAGGCCATTGATGGCGGCCACGATCGCACCCCGGTCGAAGCGGGGCGCGGCGGCAACCTCCAGCCTAACGGACGGATCGCCGCGTTTTTCGATGGCCTCCCGCAGGCCGCGCTCGCGCAGGTGGCGGAAGGTCATGGGGTCCGTGATGCTTATGAGCCCGAAACGGCGGTGGCCGAGCTCGTAGAGCATGTCGAAGGCTTCGGCGAAGGCGGCGCCTCCATCCGAATCCAGCCAGTTGTGCGCCGAGTTACCGTTGAGCAGCCGTCCATGGCCGATGAAGGGAATATTGCGCTCCATGAGGTAGCGGAGGCGTTCGTCGTTTTCCGCCACGCGCGGCACCACGACGCCGTCCACCCGGCCGGACTCCACCGCGTGCTTGAGCACGTCGAGCTCGGACTGACCGGGCTGCGCCGTGGCGATCAGGAGATCGTAGCCGTGCTCCACAAGACCTTCGCCCAGCCCGGTGATGAAGTCGCCAAGATAGGAGTCCACGAAATTGGGGCCGCGGATCGGCAGAACGAAGCCCACGAAACCGCTGCGGCCCGACACAAGCTGACGGGCGGCTACATTGGGCACATAGCCGCGTGCCCGGGCCGCCTCAAGCACTCGCTGACGCGTCTTGAGAGCGATGGCCTCGTGGCCTGCCAGCGCACGCGACACCGTCGTTACCGAAATGTCGAGCGCTTTGGCCAGTTCCTTGAGAGTCACTCCGCGTGGCGCCAAACGTTCCTCCCAACTTTCCTGAGGGGAACTGTAGAGCGTTTAATCGACTTTTGCAAACGTTTTAAATTCCACCTTCGGACATCGCCAATGGCTTGGCGCGGGTGCCTATCACACAAAGTCCCGGGCCCGGTTGGTCAGAAGCTTTCAACGAGACCGGGCGACTCAGGAATGACAAGCGTCGAGACGATAGTCCGCAGCGATCCGTCCGCCTTCCGCACAGGATCGGCGCTTGACAAGAAAACTCAAGGCTGACCAAATACGAAACCAATAGAAAAATGGTTCCCCTTCAGGGGCGGAACAGGGCCGGCAGTTTGAGCTCGAAATCCAATTCGTCCATCGCGTTGGGAACGCTGCGCGTGCTCGTGCAGCAGCACCGCGACGACGCGGAATGGCAGCTTCCCCCTGAGCGCGAGCTGGCGCTTTCCATGGGGCTTGGCCGCCGCGCCGTCCGCAGGGCGTTGGAAGTACTCGAGGCCGAAGGCCTTATCTGGCGGCAGCAAGGGAAGGGGACCTTTATAGGGCGTCGTCCCGCTATTCAGCCGCATGCTTTCGGCAAGCTCGTCGAGCGCATCAGCCCGTCGGAGGTTATGGAGGCACGCCTCCAAATGGAACCGGCGATGGCACGCATGGCCGCATTCCGCAGTTCCAGCGAGGATATCGCAGCGCTCGACAGGCTTGCGAAGAAGATACAGGCAGCTTCCGACGACGACGGCTGGGAGCTTTGGGACAGCGCCTTTCACCGGCGCATCGCCGAATGTGCGGGCAACGGGCTGATGCTCGCGCTGTTCGACGTGGTGCAGCAGGCTCGCCAGGAGCCAAACTGGCGACGGCTCAGATCAAAGGCGCGTACGCCTGAGCAGCGCGACCGCGCTTACCGGGATCATGAGGAGATCGTACAGGCCATCGCGAACCGGGACGGTGCCGCCGCGGAGCGGGCGATGCGGCGGCATCTGAGCACGCTCAACGCCGACCTTCTGTCCATTCTGCTGGGCAGCGACGATGCGGAGGACGCGGTCGAAGGGATCGGGCCAGGGCGACCAGAAGAGCTGCAGTCGCATGAGTGAATCCGTCGGCTCCGTGCCTTCGCTCGGGCGCAGGCAGGGGCGGCTTGCCACCATCAAGGGCGCCACGCCTGACACCCAGGCGAGGACAGCGCTTTACGAGGAGGCGCAGAAAATCCTGCAGGACGAGCTGCCCATCATCTACATCTACCACCAGCCCTGGCCTTTCGTGCTCTCCGGCGACGGCCTGCGTGATGCGCTCGACCCTCGCGACAACTGATAACGAATAGACGGAGCAAATAGTCCATGTTCACCACACGGCCGGAGATCCTCGGCACATTCGGCGTCGTCACCACCACCCATTGGCTCGCCTCCGCCTCCGGGATGGCAATACTGGAACGCGGCGGCAACGCCTTCGACGCCGCAGTTGCCGCTGGCTTCGTGCTGCAGGTGGTGGAGCCGCACCTTGTCGGCCCCGGCGGCGAGGTGCCGATCATCTTCCACTCCGCACGTACCGGCAAAACGCAGGTTCTCTGCGGGCAGGGAACGGCGCCCAAGGCGGCAACGATCGAATACTACACACGCGAAGGGCTGAAGCTCATCCCGGGCAATGGCCTGCTCGCTACCGTCGTTCCGGGCGCTTTCGACGCCTGGATGCAGCTGCTCCGCGATTTCGGCACCTTGCCCCTCTCCGATGTGCTCGCCCCAGCGATCTACTATGCCGAAAAAGGCCATCCGCTTTTGCCGCGCGTGGCAAACACAATCGCCGGCCTGAAGGAGTTCTTCGAGCGCGAGTGGCCCACCTCCGCCGCTTTCTATACACCGGGCGGACGGGTGCCGCAGGCACGCCAGCTTTTCCGCAATGAGGCGCTGGCGGGCACATGGCGGCGTATCATCCGCGAGGCCGAAAGCGGCGGCGGCAGCCGCGAGAAGCAGATCGAGAGGGCGAGGGATGCCTTCTACCGCGGCTTCGTCGCCGAGGAGATCGAGCGCTTCGCCCGCAGCAACGAGGTGATGGATGAAAGCGGCGAGCGCCACTGCGGCGTAATTACGGCCGACGACATGGCCGGCTGGCAGGCCACCTACGAGGAGCCGCTCACATATGACTACCACGGCTACACGATCCACAAGATCGGCCCGTGGGGCCAGGGCCCGGTGTTCCTGCAAACGCTGGCGCTGCTCAAGGGCTTCGATCTTTCGGCAATGGACGCGCGGGGGGCTGAATTCGTCCACACGCTTACCGAGGCGATGAAGCTCGCCTTTGCCGATCGCGAATTCTATTACGGCGACCCCCGCTTCATCGACGTTCCGATCAAGAAGCTCCTGTCCGACGCCTACAATGACGAGAGGCGCAAGCTCATCGGCCACGATGCCTCGCTCGACCTGCGGCCGGGCTCCATTCCAGGATATGAGGCTCAGATGGAGCGTATGCGGGAAGTGCTGGAGCGGCTTTCGTGCATTTCCAGCCAGGACGCCGCATCCGCCGAGCCGACTCTGGCCGACATGCGTTCCGCCCGCCGGGGCGATACCGTGCATCTCGATGTGATCGACGCCGAAGGCAACATGGTCGCTGCCATGCCTTCGGGCGGTTGGTTCCAGTCCTCGCCCTACATCCCCTCGCTCGGCTTCATGCTCAACAGCCGAGCGCAGATGTTCTGGCTGGAGCCGGGCCTGCCCGGCAGCCTCGAGCCGGGAAAGCGGCCGCGCACCACGCTCACTCCGAGCCTCGCCTACAAGGACGGCAAGCCATACATGGTTTTCGGCACGCCGGGCGGCGACCAGCAGGAGCAGTGGCAGCTCCTCTTCTTCCTGCGCCACGTCCACCACGGTCTCAATCTGCAGGAATCGATCGACATGCCGATGTCGCACACCTCCCATTTCCCCAATTCCTTTCACCCGCGTGACCGGAAGCCGGGGCACCTTGCCGTCGAGGAGAATTTGGGAGCCGAAACCATCGAGGCGCTCAAGGCGCGCGGACATAAGCTGGAGATCGCGCCCGAATGGACCATCGGCCGAATGGTCGCCGCAGCCCGCGGCGAGGACGGAATTTTGCGCGCAGCCGCAACGCCGCGGCTGATGCAGGCCTATGCAATCGGCCGTTGAGGCCGGTAACGCCGCTTGACGCTATCCCTTCGGTACTTCAAAGGGCGGCTGGCTACAGCTCCGCCATCCTTCAGCGAGACAATTTCATGTCAATTCTCACAGTCCTTCTGCTTTTTGCCGCCGGTTTCCTGTCAGGCGTCGTGAACGCCGTGGCGGGGGGCGGGACCTTCATCACCTTCGGCGCGATGACGCTTGGAGGCGTGCCGCCCATTTCAGCCAATGCGACCTCCTCGCTGACACAGTTTCCGGGCTATGTGACCTCGACGCTCGCATATTGGAGCGACATCAAGACGATGTGGAGGAAGGCACTTCTTCTGATGGCCGTCTCGGTTCTGGGAGCGCTGGGGGGATCCCTGATCCTGCTTTCGCTGGACAATCCATCCTTCCGCGCTCTGGTGCCCTGGCTTCTGATTGCCGCGACGGCACTTTTTGCGGCCGGTCCATGGCTCAAGCCCAAGCCCCGCGAGACCGATACGGTCACGCCGCTGGGCCGGATGGCGGGCCCCTTCATCCAGTTTCTTACGTCGATCTATGGCGGCTTCTTCGGCGCCGGGCTCGGCATCATGATGCTGGCGACCTTGGGCATTGCCGAAAAGGGCAGCTACCACCGGCTGAACGCGCTCAAAAACCTGCTTTCCATCGTGATCGCCGCCGTCGCCATCGTGATCTTCACCATGGGCGGCGTGGTGAGCTGGATTCATGTGCTGGTGATGGTGCCGGGCGTTGCCCTGGGCGGATATATGGGCGTCTGGACGGCAAAGCGGCTGCCGCAATCCGTCATGCGGCTGTTCGTGATCTTTGTCGGCCTGTTCCTCGCCTTCTATTACTTCACTATCGGATGAGCCTTTCCAACCGGCAATTCTGTCCAGCGGCATCGCCGCAACCGCGCCGGAGCGGATGAGCGGCTATCCGTCTCATTGTATGGTAGCCTTCTCGTGATTCGGTAACGGGGTGGCCGACGTGAGAAAGATTGCCGCTACCTTCCTCGCCGCAGCAGCCGCTCTGGCCGTACTGCTTTTCCTTCTCCCCGCTCTCGTTTCGACGGATTGGGCCCGCTCTGAATTAAGCCGCCAGTTGTCCGCCGCAAGCGGCATGAGCATCCGGCTGGACGGGCCCGTGCGGCTGTCGCTCCTCCCCAGGGTGGCGATCGTCGCCGAAAATATTTCGCTGTCGACCGGTGCCGGGGATCTTTCGATAGCCGTCCCCCGCTTTTCGTCGGCCATAACGCTGTCCTCGCTGTGGTCCGACAGGCTTGAGATCCAGGCCCTCACCCTGAAAGAACCAAGCATCGAGCTGCATGCCGCCTCTCCGGAAGCTGCCCAAACGGACCCGTTCGCGTCTCTAGTCGACACGCTCGAGCGGCTGGCCGTGAACCGCATCACCGTCGAGAACGGCCGGTTCACTTCCTACGATACGGCCGGCAATGCGACCGCCTTCTCGGCGATCGATGCGGACCTCAGAGTACCGGACCTCGACGGCGAAGCCACCTTCACGCTCGCCGCGACCAAAGACGCCCAGCGCGTCGAGCTGAGCGGCACGCTATCGGCGCTCAGGCCCGTGCTCCAATACCAACCGGCAGCGCTTTCGATCAAAGCGCGGCTGGAGCCGGCGCCCATGCCGGGGCTGGGCGAGATCACCGCGGCGGGGAACATTGAGCTGAACGCAGATGGCGGCTATCGGATTCAGGATGGCCGCTTCGATATCGGCGGGCAGAGCTTTACACTCGATGCTCAGTTTCGCCCCGGAGAGCGGCATCACTTCTATGCGGACCTGACGGCGGGGCGCATCGATATGAGCGCGTTCACCGGCGAAGAGGCAAACGCCGACGAAGGCCAGGAACCGGGCGGCGTGAAGGAGCCGGACCTCCTGATACTCACGGGTTTCGACGCGGATGTCAGTATCGTGATCGATGAACTCGCCAATGGCGACATGAGGGCGTCCGACCTCATTTTCACGGCAACGCTCCGCGACGGCCTTCTCGAGGCGCGGCTCGAAAATCTGGCTTTCGATGCGGGAAGCCTCTCCGCCACGGTCTCGACAAACGCGGGCGAGGTGCCGCCGGTCGTCCGGGGCACGGTCGTCAGCTCCGGGCTCGACATCGCTTCCCTGGCGAATCTCGCCGGGCAGACAGTGCCGCTTTCCGGCGCGCTCACCGTGAATACGGGATTTGCCTTCAGCGGGCTCAGCGAAGCTGCCATACGCCAGACGGTGAATCTGCGGGGGACGGTGGGCATTCAGGGCGGCACCCTTCGCCTCGAAGAGCTGACTGACGGCAAGCTCGCCGCCGCCGACAGCGTCACCGGGCTCGATGGGACGGTGGAGATCCGCGACATCGAGGAGCCCGTCGGCGTTTCCGGAAACCTGGTCTGGCGGGGGCAGGCGGTAGCCTTCGAAGCGGAATTTTCGCCAAGCGACTTCCTCTCAAGCCCCTCGCTTGCCGAGGCCGCGGGCCAGATGAGTCTCGCCGTCTCGTCGGAGCTTCTCCGGGCGAGCGCAAACGGCGTGGCCGCCGGCAGCGGCGCCTTCAGGGGCAAGATCTCGGTCGATACCCCATCGGCCGACAGGCTCATGCAGTGGCTAGCGCAGTCCGGCTCTGACGGCCTGCAGGCCTTCTCCTTCAGCGGCGATGTTGACGCGAGCCCCGCGCGCTTTTCCTTCAGCAATGCCTCTCTGTCGCTGAACGGCGTGGCGGGCAAGGGCCAGGGGACGGTGGAGCTCAGCATCCCGCTCACGATCCGGACCTCGCTTCAATTCGCGAAGCTTGATTTCGCGGCGCTGACGGGGGGAGGCGACGCGGGTGCCGGCCGGCAATCCGGACCGTCCACTGATACCGACACTCCGGTCGATCTTTCCTTCCTCAGGGATTTCGATGCCAGGATCGAGATCGCGGCGGATCAGATCGGATACGGGAAGGTCTTTGCCGGCCCCATGGCAACGACGCTGACGATTGCCGAAGGCAAAGCCCATCTCAACGCCCCGGCAAGCCCGTTCTACGGCGGCACGGTCGCCGCGGAGGTGATGGCGGACGGGTCGGGCGACATGCCTTCCATCAGCCTCAGCGCCGCGATTTCTGGCGCCGCAGCGGCCGCCTTGCTCCGCGACGCGGCGGATTTCGATCGGGTCGAGGGAATCATCGCCACCAATGTGACGGTCGTAGGCAGCGGAAACACGACCCGGGCGCTCGCGCGGTCTCTCAACGGAAGCGCGGCCCTGAGGATCAACGACGGCGCCATCCGCGGCATCGATATCGCCGACGTCTACAACAACCTCGTCGGGCTTCTCTCGAAAGGCTTCCAGCAGGACGAAAACCGCAAGACGGCCTTCACCGAACTCAGCGCCACTTTCGCTATCGAAAACGGCGTGGCGCAGACCTCCGATATCAGCCTCTTGGGTCCGCTCGTGCGGATGGAGGGCGCAGGCAAGATCGACCTTGCGGAGGAAACCATCGACATGCGCCTCAACCCGCGGGTCGTGGCCTCCCTGACGGGCCAGGGCGGCGACATCAACGCGGAGGGCATCGGAGTCCCGGTCATTGTCGAGGGCGCACTCTCGGCTCCGCGCATCTATCCGGACCTCTCCACATTGATGAAGGACCCGAAGGGAGCCCTGGAGATGTTCGAGCGCTTCGGTCTGCCGACGGGGAAGCTCGGGCTCGACCATCTCCTCCCCGATCAGGGCGGATCGGAAGGCGCTGGCGGCGCGGCCGACCTCATCGGCGACCTGATCAAGGGCAAGACGGGTGAGGGCGGCGCTCCATCCGGCATCACCAACATCATCACCGATGTTCTTTCAGGGCCTGGGAAGGCGGACCCATCGGCATCCCCCCGGCCTCAGGATGACGGAAATGCGGTCAGATCGATCATCGACGGCTTGCTCAAGACGCCCGCACCTGCGCCAGCGGAAGCGCCCGGTACAGCGGCTGGTGCTGCCCAGAGCCCTGAAGGCGCGGAAGCAGCGCCTCAATCGACCAGAGAAGAGAATCTGCACCGTCTAATGGAGCAGTTCCTTCGGTGAACGTTGCACCGTACCACGGAGAGGCGGAGTCTGGCACGCTGTCTTCCGTTGCTGCTAACGCACCGCGATCGCCCAGATGAAGCAGGCCGAGGCTGCAATGGATGCGACCGTGCGCACCGTGTTCCAGAACGTCCATTCGCGCAGATAGCGCGTCCAGCCCGCATCGCTTCCAGAAACAGCCGATCGTCGCGACCCTTGTCACCACGTCGTGGCAGTGAGGCCCGGACCACCTCCAGCGCCAATGCCAATCCTTCTCTGTCATCTCCGTGGATATCGCCGGCCTCAAAATCAGTCGGCTCCCCATGAATCAGACAAATCCCCTCAGAGGAATCCTCGCCTCTCTTCATGCGGCAATCCGTCCACACAGCCTAAGGCATCTATGGGGAAGATTCAGTGAAGCTCGGCTGAGAGCTTCGCCCCTCAGCGTTAGGATCAGCTACAAAGCAAAAAGGGCGTCTAGATGTGGCTGCATCTCGGGCGCCAGGGAGAAATTTTTCAACGCGTCGTATTGCGGCGAGGGTGCGAGTGATTTCAGCTTTGAGAAAAATGCAGCCTCGACCTCGGAACCGTTCAGCCCATCGAAGGGGCCGTCAAAGGAGAGCCGGGCCAATTTCCTTTCATTGCTATATGCCGTTACGATTGCCGGAAATACACCACGAGACAGGTGAATCTGTTCGAGCTCGTCGCTGCCATCAAGCTCGACTTTGTCCATGAAGGCCAGCACGCGTTCATCATGAATCGCCTCATCCTCGAAGTCTTCGAGCACGGACCTTCCGCGCACAAAGGCGCTGGCAACAGCAAAGGGAAGGCTGAAGCGGGCAGCGAGATGATTGCTGATCGCACGGGTCGAAAGAGAGGCCGCGCTCGATGTTTTGATCTGGACATGCAGGCGCGATACCTCCTCCGGGCGCAAAGTTCGACTTAGTTCAATGGCAGCGCGGATCGCTGACTGACATCCGAAATTGGCCGGATAGAGCTTGATGGAATAGGCCTCCAAGCCACGGTCGATTGGATGGATATCGAGGTAGGCGGGGTCGGCCGTACCTGCGCCGAAGCTCGCCAGCCAGCCGCGATCGCCGGTAAGCGGTTGTTCAGGTCCGTATGCGCCAGCCTGAGCTAACAGGGCGCAGTGAATGGCGTGACGCGCCGAAAATCCCACTGACAGGTCCTTGTCCGGGCTGTAGCTTCCCATTTTTGGTGACATGGCCGAGAGAAGCCCAGCGGGCAGGCTGGAGGCGGCAATGCCGAGCGCGGCCAAGGCTGCATCTTCATCTGCGCCGATGAGGGTGGCGCATCCCAGCGCCGCGGCCACCGGAGCCGTCAGAGAGGTAGTCCGGAATCCTAGGCCGTTTGCACGATGACCCCTTCCAAGCGTCTCCGCCAAGCCGATATTGGCGGCGAAAGCGACCCAGAGCGCTTGGAGCACTGCGTTGCTGGATGCGCGCCGCATCTCCGCAAGCGCCATCACAGCCGGCACGATGATCACCGCTGCATGGCCATTGTTCCGGCCGTTGATCAGAACTTCCTGGTAATCGAGCGCCTCTGCCGCATTGCCGTTGAGAAATGCTGCGTCGGGACCGGCTGCACGTGCAGGGGACCCCCAGACGGCACAACCGGTAGCATTGGTGGAAATGCCCGCCAGGTCAAAACGCGTTCCTCCTACCTGCCGGCTCCTCGCGTAGCTGGCGATCGCGATCGTATCGGAAACGAGTTGCCCAATGACCCGTTTGGCGGAAGAAGGCATTTCCGAGTGTTGCAGCGTCAGGTGCCGCGCGACCCATTCCCTGTCCGTGATCGTCATTGCATTCCTTTCAGTGTTGTCTCGCTGGGCGGCACCAGTCCGCGGTTTGCAACATGGCAGGCAACCCTCGCTCCGTCAGGCCAATGCCTGAGCTCCGGCATTTTCTCGCGGCAGATCGCCTCCGCGATCGGGCATCGCGTATGGAACGGGCAGCCCGAAGGCGGATTGATCGGAGACGGGATGTCACCGCCAATCGGAGGACTGCGATGTTCGCGTTCGATGCGCGGGTTGCTGGAAAGCACCGACGAGATGAGGGCACGCGTGTAGGGGTGCCGAGGATTCTCGAACAGAATGTCGCGCGGTGCGTATTCAACCAGACGTCCTAAATAGAGAACAATGATGTCGTCGGAAACATAGCGAACGACCGCAAGATCATGGCTGATGAAAAGCAGCGACAAGCCCATCTCTTCCTGCAACTGCTTGAGCAGCGTCAGGACTTGCGCCTGTACGGAAACATCAAGCGCTGACACGGCCTCGTCACAGATGAGCAGCTTTGGGCTGAGAACAATTGCACGGGCTATTCCAACCCGCTGTGCCTGACCGCCGGAAAGCTGATGCGGGTAACGCTCAGCAAACTCTGGCCTGAGCCCCACACGGCCCATTGTCTCGATGACGATCTTTCGCCGCTCCACCTTGCCTAGGTCACGTCGATGCGTAAGCAGTGGCTCGGCGATCAGATCGGCAACCTGCATTCTCGGGTTGAGAGAAGCGAGCGGGTCCTGAAACACCATCTGTATGTCCGGGCGCATATGCCGGAACGCCTCTTCGGTCATTTGGGTTATGTCGTGGCCCCGCCAGACAATCTTCCCCCCGCTCAGAGACTGAAGCCGCAGGAACGCTCTCGCCATCGACGATTTTCCAGAGCCTGACTCGCCCACCACGCCCAAGCTGCGACCCGGGGCGATATCGAGATCCACATCCCTTAGTGCTCTGAGCTCGTCGGGCCGCCGGAAAGGTCCCCGTGAAATACGATAGGTCACCGACAGGTTGCGAACCCGTAGGCCTTCCTCGCTCCCTTCGCTGGGCGACATGTTAATCATGAGGCCAACCCCTGGCTGCCGGAAATCGGAAAATGACAGGCCTGCCGTTGACGGCCGGTCCGGGCCGTTAACTCCGGGAACACATCTCGGCAGACATTCTGGGCACGAGAGCAGCGTGGCGCGAACATGCATCCCTTGCGAGCCTGTCGGCCGTCAGGGGGATAGCCGGGAATCGGCGAGAGGGCTGAGAGTGGACGATAGAGATCCGGCATGCTGGCCAGCAAGCCCTGCGTATAGGGATGAGTGGGCGACAAGAGGACCTCCTCGGTGGTCCCTTCTTCGACAATGTTTCCCGCGTAGATCACGATCACCCGGTCCGACAATCGCGAAACGACGCCCATATCATGGGTAATCAGTGCGATGGCAATTCCTTCGTCGCGCCGCAGCTCATCAAGCAGATCAAGAACCTGGAGCTGAACAGTCACATCGAGTGCAGTCGTCGGCTCGTCCGCGATCAAGAGCCGCGGATTGCACGAAATCGACATGGCGATCATCACCCGTTGGCGCATTCCTCCGGACAGTTCATGCGGATACATGTCCAGCCTGCGCTTGGCATCCGGAATATGAACGCGGTCAAGTAAGCGAAGGGCTTCAGCGCGCGCGGCACCATGATCCAGACCGCGGTGCAGGCGCAGCATCTCGGTCAGTTGCGACGCGATCGTGCGAAAGGGATGGAGCGCGGTCATCGGATCCTGGAATACAAAGGCCAGCGCCCGCCCGCGAATCCTGTTGAGCTCGCTCTCGTCTGCTCCGATGAGGTTGCGGCCAAGGAAGCGGGCTTCTCCGGAGACCTGTCCGTTCGGGGGTAATAGCCCCGCGATGGACATGAATATCTGGCTCTTTCCGGATCCCGATTCGCCAACAATGCCAAGAACCTCTCCCCTGCTGATGGAGAAGCTCACACGGTCAACAGCAAGGACTGTACCCGAAGACGTGGTAAATCGCGTAGTGAGGTTGTCGACGCACAGCAGCGGTTCCTTCATTCGCCACGAACCCGGAAAGCCTTTCGCCTGGTAAGGAGGATTTGCCGAGGTCCATAGCACGCGCTGCATGCTCCGCAAACTTTGAAGGTGATCGGCGTTTGCATCTTGGTCAGAAATCAGAAAGATAGCGGCGTCTTGCTATTGGTCCCCTCTGACAGTTTTTCAGGCTCATGTCCGCAACCTTCGTCGTGACGAAAATCCTGCGTCTGCTCCTCACGGTCTGGGCTGCTGCCACACTAGTTTTCGTCATGTTGCGGCTTGCCGGAGATCCGGTGGCCGCAATGGTTCCATCGGATGCCCCGCAATTCGTGATTGACAGATATCGCGAGCGTCTTGGACTGGACCAACCCCTCGTCGTTCAATACCTCGCATATCTCTGGGGACTGGTGGGCGGCGACTTCGGCCTTTCCTTCAGAACCGGGGGACCGGCATGGGACATCGTGGCACCGCGCGTCGTACCGACCCTGATCCTAACCGGAAGCGCTACTCTGATCGCGGTTTTCGTCGGTATTCCGGTTGGAATGGTGGCCGCGGCGCGACGAGATACCGTGATCGACCGGTTGGTGATGAGCTTCTCGGTATTGGCGTTCGCAATGCCCAATTTCTTCCTGGGCATACTGCTCATCCTGATATTCACGCTCAATTTGAAGCTTCTGCCCAGCGGCGGCTTCGACCATCCGGTGAGCCTGATCATGCCTGCCCTTACGCTTGGACTGGCTTCTGCAGGCGCCTATGCGCGGCTCGCGCGCTCTTCCATGCTGGAAGTTCTCTCCTCACCCTTCATACGCACCGCCCGTGCGAACGGGATTCCAACAATGAGGCGCCTGACGCACCATGTCCTGCGCGCCATACTCGTCCCGCTGGTCACCCTTGTCGGCTTCAGTGTCGGCAGCATGATTACGGGTGCCGTGGTCACCGAAACGGTATTCGCCTGGCCCGGCCTAGGGCGTCTGCTTGTCGTTTCCGTCGCACAGCGCGACCTCGCCGTTGTCCAGCTTATCGTTATCCTGGCCGCCGCAGCTATGGCTTTCTCGAACATGATCGTGGATCTTCTTTATGGCTGGCTTGATCCAAGGATTGGATCGCAGCGGCAAAAAGGCGGAAACTAGCCGTGAGAGCCCGTCTTCCCCTGATCGTGCCAGGCATCCTGCTCAGCCTGGTCATCCTGTTTGCCTTGTTCGGAAACATGCTTACCGAACACAGCTACGACGCATCCAATCTCCTGGACAGAAACAGGCCGCCGGTATTCCTGGGAGGGGATTGGAAATACCCCCTTGGGACCGACGGACTCGGTCGCGATCTATTGGCTCGGCTGGTCTTCGGCACCCGTATCAGCATCGGGCTGGCATTCGTCGGAACGATCATCGGTGCTCTGGTCGGTACCGTCCTTGGGCTGATCGCGGCTCGCATGCAGAATTTCGTGGGCGGACTGATCGGTGCAGCCATCGATCTGCAAGCCGCCATTCCTTTCATGATTGTCGCGCTTGCGGCGCTCGCCATATTGGGCAATTCTCTTGTGCTGTTTGTTTCGATCCTCAGCATCTACGGATGGGAAACCTACGCACGGTTAGTGCGCGGCAACGCCCTTTCGGCTCACACCTTACCCTTTGTGGAGGCAGCGCGGACGATCGGCGTAAGCCCGGTGATGATCGATGTCCGACATATCCTGCCGACGGTTCTTAACGTGGTGGTTGTGCAACTGACCCTGAACTTTCCCCAGACGATCTTGCTTGAAACGGGACTGAGCTTTCTGGGCTTGGGGATACAGCCGCCACTGACCAGCCTCGGACAACTGCTCGGAGAAGGGCGGGATAGCCTGAGCCGCGCATGGTGGCTCTCGGTCCTGCCGGGCACGCTCATTTTCGTGACGACGCTTTCGGTTAGCCTTCTCGGTGACGCATTGAGGGACCGACTCGACCCGACCTTGAGGAGACAATAGGGCTTCGTTGATCTCCACGACGGTCGGCGACACTCTTTGGTGAAGACTTCCGTATGCCTGTCCTGGTCTATATTATCTCGGCCCGAGCGGGGATCTCCATCAGATCGCCGACATTCCCAATCCGTTGAATAGGAGCAGAGAATGATGATTTGGAGGGCGGTCATCACCATGATCGTGGCCGGCCTGTTTGCCATGCCGGCGCTGGCCCAGAACAACAGGCCGGGCATTGTTGTTGCGGTTCCTGGACTTTATCGCAGTCTGGAGCCGATCGACGGGAACTCGACTGATTCGCAGCGAATCATCAGCAATGTCTATGATCCCATAATCGACCGGAACTATGCCGAGGATCCCGAGGGTGGCGAGCTGCGCGAGGCTCTCGTGACGAAGTGGGAGCGGGTGAACGATCTCACCTGGCGCTTCACTATCCGCGACGGCGTCAAGTTCCACAATGGTCAAACGATGACGGCCGAGGATGTGGCCTTCACGCTCTCCGCCGAGCGAATCTGGGGCGAGAACGCCTTGGTGCCCGCGGGGACAAGATATACGGAATCTTTTGCGCGTGTGGAGGCCATCGATGAAAAAACGGTCGAGGTTGAGACCACGATCCCTGACCCCAACTTGCCATATCGCTTCGTGACGCCGCTGGGGATGGTTGTTCCGAAAGCACACTATCTGGAGGTGGGTGTCGAGAAATTCGGTCAGATGCCGATCGGCACCGGCCCTTACAAGGTAGTGGAGTTCGATCCCGCAAGCCACGTCAAGCTTGAAGCCTTTGACGACTACTGGGGTGGCCAGCCCCCGCTCAAGAGTGTGGAGTTTCGTATAGTTCCAGAGTTTTCTGCGCGCCTGGCGGGAATGGTTTCCGGCGAGTTCGACATTATGGTCAACGTGCCGGTGGACGAGATCGACACTGTGCAATCCTACGACAATTTGACCTATGTCAGCCGTCCTGGCGACAGCTACGTGATGCTGGCATACAACACCCTCCAGCTGCCCGAGTTTGGGCATAATCCAGTCGCCGATGTGAACCTTCGCTACGCCATGACGGCGGCGATCGATCGGGAATCGCTGGTCAGAAGCCTCTGGGGTGATGCCACGTTCGCGCCGGCGCCATTCAACTTTCCCGACTCTCCGGCTTTCTACGACACCAGCATAAAGCCTTTGATCGATTACGACCCGGAGGCAGCAAAGGAGTATCTCGCCAAGTCCAGCTACAAGGGCGAGGAAGTGACAATCAATGTTGTGCGGGGCGCCTACCCCAATTTCGACCTCGCCGTGGAGTATATGGCCGAGCAGTGGCGCAATCTCGGAATCAACATCCGGCTCAATATCGTTGACAGCTTCCCGCTCGCCCTCAAGCATCCGTTTGGACTTCTAAATATGTCCATGTCCACGACCTTCGACGGGACTCCAACACGAGCGATCTGGGGTTTCTGGGGGCCGGACTCTGCTCGCGCCACGCGCGAGGCCGACCGAAGCTGGACACCGCCCGCTGAATTTGTGGAGATTGGCAAGCAATATCTCGCTGAGCCCGATCTCGAGAAGAAAAAAGCGCTCTTCCGCCAGATGGTCGAGATTTGGGAGAAAGAGCAGCCCGCACTAATGCTCTGGCGCAGTGTGGTGAATTGGGCGGTCTCGAACAGGCTGGAGTGGACGACGATCAACTCCAACGCCATGCTGTTCGGGCCAGGCTTCATCAAGGTGAAAGAGTAGCCGGGTCTGGTTCCTGACAGTCCGATGCCGAGGCTGTACACTGCTTGTAACAGCCTCGGCGTTTCCTCACATCACCCTCCGAATCAAGGATGGGCGGATACGAAATTCGAAGCTCTTGGAGCCGGAAGTTGTCCGGACAGACGGATCGGTCTACGCCCGCAAGGCGATTACACGCAACGGGGAATGACATTGCAGCCTTATCTCAAGGCCAATCTCTGGCATGACTTCGACGCCGAGGACACAATCGATTTCGACCCGACGCCCATCGTCACAGAACGGGGAGGCACCTCCCTCGAGATCGGCGGCGGTGTCGTCGCAAAGCTCACGGAAACGGTCAGCCTCTTCGCGACTGCGGACTACACGACCGACCTCGACGGCGAGAGAAGGCGCGTCTTTGAAGGTAACCTTGGAGTGAACATCAGGTGGTGAACCCACCGCCTTGCAAGAGTTGAAGGCATGACTTGCGCCAGGAGATATCCCTAGACGGCATTCCTCGCGAATGCCTTGGCTTCATTGCGCCTGTCCGAAAAGCAGCTAGCACGGACGCTGGGCCTTTCGCTTCCAACTATTCGATGGCTGGAGCGGTCCGGAGCACCCGTATATCTGCGCCTTGCCGTGGCGGCGCTAGTCGACAGACTCGATCCCGATGCGGTTCTGTCCTGCCCACCATCAAGTGCTCAAGAGTAGGGGATCATACTGCGCCTTCTGCGATTTGCAGGAACTCACCGGAATTCTGGCGCGCCTTCACAATGAGCGCGGAATACCCTTGCCCAGGCCAAGGAACAGATGTTCCGGCGGATGCTGACCGTTTTTTCCAACAGGGGATACTCCGACGGTCATCCGTTGGAGACCCGCCGTGCGTAAACATGGTGGCCATGCCCGTGCGCATGTCGGGTCAGCTGACCGCAATCATCGGATGCAGCTTCTACCGGTCGGTCGTTCCTGAACATGAGGTGTTTCAGAAGATCGTGCGTCCGCTCTCCGACCTCATCGCCGGCATAGAGAGATATTTCCACGGACGGTGGCGTGGCTGATCTGCCGCCTCCGGCCCAGCAGGCAACGTCCTGAACACCTCTGCGGAAATCTCTATTCCGGAGCGCCTTCAGTGGATGTCTTTTCCGTCCGAATTGCGCAACGCCAATAAGTAGATGCTGCGCTCAGCCGAGTTCCTGGGCCAGCCCAATGAGAAGCCCACCGGGGCCACGGATGTAGCAGAGCCGATATGCATCCTCATATCGAACGACTTCGCCGACAAGCTGCGCGCCGCGTTTTCCGAGCCGATCGAGCGTCTCGTCGAGATCGTCCACGGCAAACATGACGCGCAGATAGCCCAAGGCGTTGACGGGTGCGTTGCTATGATCCGCCACGACGGGCGGCCTGATGAAGCGGGAAAGCTCCAGCCGGCTGTGGCCGTCGGGCGTACGCATCATGGCAATCTCGACGCACTGGTCGCCGAGCCCGGTGACGCGTCCGGCCCACTCTCCCTCGATCATCCCTCTTCCTTCGAGCTCGAGGCCGAGCTCGCGAAAGAACGCGACCACCTCTTCGAGATCGTCGACCACGATTCCGACGTTGTCCATCCGTTTGAGCGCCATGTGTCTCCTCCTCCCTCCGGCAATGGTCGACGCTTATCGAACATCGGTCAATGCACGATGGAGCGGCAGTTTAAGCGATCCCAGCGAGCGATGATGCGGCGCCGATCAAACTGTGGAGGACGCTCCGGATAAACTCGGGGATCTCCAGTCGGATTATTCCCTTTAGGAGCAAAGCTCAGGCTTGGCGTGGATAGACGGATAGAACACGCTCTATGAAATCCTTGAATTCCGCCATGTAGCTGCGCAGGAAGTCCTCGGTGGATGCGACACTGACTTCTCCATCGTCTGAGACCAGACCCGGCGTGAACTGGATGTAGGCTTCCACGGCATTCATCATGGGCGAGTTGCAGAAACTCAGAATGCTCTTGAGATGCTGCTGCCCTACAGCCGTTCCGATCGAGCCAGGCGAAGTCCCTATGATGGCCGAAGGCTTTCTGGTAAAGGAGTTCTGGCCGTAGGGTCGGCTTGCCCAGTCAATGGCATTCTTCAAGCCGCCAGGGATCGAGCGATTGTATTCCGGCGTGACGAACAGAACCGCATCCACCGCGGCGATTGCGTCTTTCAGTTTCCTCGCCACCTCCGGATAGTCCGAATCATAATCGTAGCTGTAGAGGGGGAGTTCGCCGAAGGGGATCTCTCGCATCGCGAGTTCCGAGGGAGCCAATCTGACAAGCGCCTTGGCAAGCTTTCGATTGAGCGATCCTTTTGCAAGGCTGCCTACAAGGTAACCCACCGTGAAATCCGACATTTGGTCCTCCCTCAGGCGAATTGATCACCAGCCAGCCCGCAGTCTCAGGCCATCAGGAATGTTGGCAGCAACCCCGAAGGCGCTGCAGCACCCACAATCGAGGGGAACCATTTTCACCTCGCTCATGTTCCAAGACGCCCTTGGCCGCCTTCTATTCCAGCAGCCCCAAAAACGCAGCAAGTTCCCGGGCCGCCGCTCCTCCTGCCCGATTTGCGCCGATCGTCGATGCCGACGGGCCATACCCGACAAGGTGGATGCGCGGGTCCTTGGCAACCTGTGTCGCCAAACGTCCTGTCATAATAATTCCGCCGTTGTCTCCCCGAAGCTGTAGCGGCGCCAGATGGTCGAGCGAACTTCGAAAGCCTGTACACCAGAGGATCACGTCGGCCTCTATCTCCCTCCCGTCGGCCCAGCGCACGCCGGTCTCGGTAATCTCGGAAAACATAGGATGCCGTACGAGCACGCCGCGCTTGCGCATCTCCTCGATTCTGGGCGTCACAGGAATGCCCGTGACAGAGACGACGGACGTCGGGGGCAACCCTTGCCTCACCCTCTCCTCGACAATCGCCACAGCCGCCCGGCCCGCTTCTTGCGTGAAAGGTCCTTGCCGGAATTCCGGCTCACGGCGTGTCACCCAGGTGGTACGGGCGACCCGGGATATCTCGTCAAGCAGCTGGATGGCGGAGATGCCGGCGCCCACAATAATCACATGCTTCCCGGCAAACTCCTCAGGAGTACGGTAGTCCTTGGTGTGGATCTGCCGACCTTTGAAACGTTCTCTACCCGGATAATCGGGGATATGGGGCGTCTCCCATGTTCCGGTTGCGTTTATGATGCCACGCGCGGAAAAGAGGCCCGCATCGGTCTCCACACGGAGTCTTTCGCCCCTGTCGCAGACAACTCTTACCTCGACAGGTCGATGGATGCGCAGACCGAAGGTTTTTTCGTAGGTTTCATAATAGCGCGGCACAACAGTGGATGCCTGCACCTCGCCGCTGGCATCGACATCGATCACATCGGCAAGCTTGAGGCCAGGCAGGTCATGGATATGATTGGCAGCCGCCAGTGTCAGAGAAGGCCAGCGGAATTGCCATGCGCCACCCGGGCGCGGCGACCGGTCGAAGGTGACGAAGTTTTTGTCCGGTTCGAGACCCAGGCGGCGCAGATGATAGGCTGATGACAACCCTGCTTGTCCGGCGCCGATGACAACAATGTCGACCTTGATAGCGACTGCTGCGCCTCGTGGAGACGCCGCTGATTGGTAATCGGTGTTCTTCATTCGTGGGGTGTATCATTTTTTCATCGGCACCGCTTGCACAGACCAGAGGAGCCATCATCCCATCATGGGAACGGCGTTTTTAGGCTCCTCCTGCGGAATCAAGATGACGCCCCGCCGGCCGCAACCGTGCTTCGCTTATTCCGCCACGCCGAGATAGGCATTGATGACGGCGGGGTCGTTCAGCACCTCGCCGGGCGTACCTAAAGCGATCGTACGTCCGTAATCGAGCACCTGAAGCCGGTCGGCAAGGTCGGCGACCATCTGCATGTCATGCTCGATCCAGATCATCGCCAGGCCGAGTTCGTGCTTGATGCGCAGGAGGAAGCGCGCCAGATCCTCTCGCTCGTCGCGGTTAAGCCCGGCGGAGGGCTCATCAAGCAGCAGGAATTTGGGCTCCATCGCGAGCGCCCGGGCAAACCCCGCAAGCTTCTGAATGCCGAAGGGGAGCCCGCCCACTGGGGCGTGGCGGTAGCGCTCCAGCTCGACGAATTCGATGATCCGTTCCACCGCTTCCCTATGCTCGAGCTCCTGCCGCCGTACTGACGGCAGGAAAAGAGCTTCCGCGAGCGGCCCGGTGGTAAAGCGCGCATGCCGGCCGGTCAGAAGATTGTCGACCACGCTCATGTCCCGGAAGAGTTCGCCATGCTGGAAGGTTCTTGCCAGCCCGGCTCGAGCGATCGCATGCGGGGGAAGTCCGGTGATGTCGCGGCCGCGGAAGCGGACCCTCCCCTGGCTGGGGCGGTAGATGCCGCTGATGCAGTTGAACACGCTTGTCTTGCCAGCGCCGTTTGGGCCAATCAGGGCGAACAGCTCACCCGGCTCCACACTCAGCGAGACGTTCTCCAAAACCGTCAGCCCGCCAAAGCGCAGGACAAGACCGGAAACTTCCAGCTCAGCCATACCACCTCCGGCTGCGCCTGTACTGCTTGACATCGCGATAGCTTCGCCGGCTGCCCCCCGCATGGCCCAGATAGAACTCCTGTATGTCCGCATGGCCAAGCAGGCGCTGGGCATCGCCGTCCAGCACCACGCGGCCGTTCTCCAGCACGTAACCGTAGTCGGCGATCCTGAGCGCCACGCTCGCGCTCTGCTCCACCAAAAGAATGCTGATGCCGAGCTCGTCGCGAATCTGCACCAGACTTTCCGTCAGCTTGCCGACAGCTACGGGCGCCAGACCAAGCGAAAGCTCATCGATCAGAAGCAGGTCCGGCGCGCACATGAGACCCGAGGCGATCGCCAGCATCTGCCGCTCCCCGCCCGAAAGCAGGCCCGCCTCGCGGCGCTTCAGCTCCGCAAGCCGCGGGAAGAAGTGATAGACGACCTCCTCCATGGAGCGTCCATCGGCCGTACCGCGGCGCCGCGGTACGACAGCGAGATTCTCCGCCACGGACAGGTTTGGGAATACCTTGTCGCGTTCCGGAACGATCGCCAGCCCGCGCCACGTGATCTCGTGCGGCGGCCGGTTTTCCAGATGCGCGCCGCGGAAGAGAATGGTTCCCTCGGTCACGCGCGCGTCGTCGAGCCCGAGAAAACCGGATATGGCGCGCAGCGTCGTGGTCTTGCCCGCCCCGTTGGTGCCGAGGATGGCGACGATCTGGCCCTCGCTCACCTTCAGGCTCACGCCCTGTATGGCCGTGATCGCCCGCTGATAGACGACCTCCAGCTTGTCGACGGCAAGCAGCGGCACGGTCATGGCCGCTCTCCAAGCGCTGTCTGACGGAAGGGCCAGAGGAGGAAGTAATTGCGCACGCGGCGCCAGATGCCGACCAGCCCCTGCGGTTCGAAAACGAGAAAGAGGATCATGACGATGCCGAAAGCGGCATAGTTGACGGCAAAGACGGAACCCGCGAGGCGGTCCGCTCCCGGGAGGGCGGCCATGGCACCTTCGATCACATAGGGAAAGAGCGTGACAAACAGAGCGCCGAGCAGCGCCCCGAGCAAGCTGCCCATCCCGCCGATGATGATCATGGCAACGTACTGGATCGTGAGATAGAGGGAGAAAGCCTCGATCGATACGAAGCCGCGGTAATAGGCGAAGAGCGCCCCCGCCATCGCCGTTATGGCCGACGTGATGACGAAGGCGAGCAGCTTGTAGCGGGCGATGCCGATGCCGAGTGCTTCGGCCACGGTCTCGTTGGAATGGATCGCGCGCCAGGCACGGCCGGAACGCGAGCGCATGAGGTTGATGCAGATGAGGAGCGTCAGCGCGGCAGCGGCCAGCAGCACGAAATACCAGACGCGGGGTGCATAGATTTCATAGCCGAAAACCACCGGCGGATCGACGAGGATGCCGGTCGAGAAGCCGCGCCGCGTTTCGTATTCGCCGCCAAGATAAACGACGAGGAAGTGCAGCGCCAGGGTGGAAACGGCGAGATAGAGTCCGCGCAGGCGGAGCGACGGCAGACCGAACACGACGCCGAGCAGGGCGCCCGCTAGGGCAGCGCTCGGCAGCGTGACCCAGAAGGGTGCGCCGAACTCCTTGTAGAGAATGCCTGTGGTGAAGGCGCCCGCGGCAAGAAGGCCGGCATGACCGAGGCTTATCTGGCCGGCGATGCCGGTAAGCAGCATTAGGGCGAGCGCACCGATCGCGGCCAGGAACACTTGCGTGGCCAGATCGACATAGAAGGGCGAGACGGCGAAAGGAAAGACAAGCAGAACGAGCGCGAAGGCGGCCGCCGAGGTTTTGGCAAGTCGCGTTTCGATCAGGCGGAACTCATCGGCATAGGAGCGGCGGAAATGACCGCTCGCAGAGGGGAGAGGCTTAGACACGGTCGAGCTCCTCGCGCGTCCCGAAAAGACCCCAGGGCCGGATCACGAGCATCGCGATCAGGACGATGAAGGGCACCACGTCCGCCAGAAGCGGATCGATGAAGCGTATCACGCCGACTTCCGCCGCCGCGATGATGAGCGCGCCCAGAAGCGCGCCGGCCAGGCTATCGAGCCCACCCACCAGCGCTGCGGGGAATGCCTTCAGGCCGATCATCACCATGGTGCTGTCGAGCCCCGAATCGAGCGCGATCAAGATGCCCGCGAGCGCACCGGTGAAGGTGGAAAGCCCCCAGGCCAGCGCGAAGACGGCGTGCAGGTTGATGCCGCGCTGTGCGGCCAAAAGCGGGTCCTGCCCGGCCGCGCGCATGCGCATGCCCCAGCGGCCGAAGCGCAGAAACAGAAACAGCCCGCCATAGACCACCACTGTCGCCATGATCAGGAGAGCGGCGTAGAGGGAGATGCGCGCGTCACCCGGGAGGGTGATGACGGGATTGCCCCATCCAAGCATCGCCCGCGGATGATACTGCTGGGCCGACCAGATCAGGATGACCGCACCGCGGATCAGTATGCCGAGCGCCACGGTTGTCAGAACCGCCGCCAGCACCATCTCGCCCGTCATACGCCGCATGAGGAACAGATAGACCATACCGCCCACGGCGAGGCTCATGAGGGCCGCAATGACGACCGCCATAACCGGGCTCATGGAGAACGCCGAGGCCGTCGCCACCAGCATGTAGGCGCCGAGCATCATCAGCTCGCCGTGGGCGAGGTTGAGCACCCGGCTTACCCGATAGATCAGCACATAGCCGCAGGCGATCAGCGCATAGATCGCCGCCAGCACGAGAATGTTGACCGCAAGCTGCAAGGGTGCCCGTCCAATCGCTTGGTTTCAGCCTTAGTGGAACCGGAACTATTCGACGTCGAAGGTCGTCCAGCCGGACACCGTCTCGATGCCTTCACTCTCCGGATTCCAACGATAGACCTTGTAGTGCTGCTGCGTGCGGAAGTGGTTCTCCTCGGTCCATTCGAGCGAGCCCCCGCGCAGACCCTTGGTATCGACGCTCAAGCCCGACATAGCTTCGCGAACCGAGTCGGCGGAGCCGGGATCCTCAGCCGAGGCAAGCGCCGCCTCGATCACCATGCCCGCGATCCAGCCTTCGGTCATCTGATTCGCCGGATACTCGGCGCCTGCGGCCTGAGCGGCATCGGTGATCTCCTGCATCACCGGAAGATCCTCGGCAAAGAGCGCGTTTGCGCCCAGCACGTAGAAGCCAGGATCCTTCACCCGCTCCAGCTCGCTCTCGGCCTCCAGATGCGCCCAGGCCAAGTAGTTGCCCTCCCAACCGAGACGGCGCAGCGCCTCGAATGTCTTAATCTGCGAGCCCCAGGGTGCCCAGGACCAGACCCATTCGGCGCCTGCGCTGCTGATGTTGCTGGCGAAGGGCGAATAGTCCGGGGCAGGCGGCGGCGTGATCTCCTTGGCCACCGACGTCATGCCCATCCCTTTGGCCAGGTTCTCGGCATAATCGATCTCACCGCGCGAGACCGGGATCGCCATAGCCTGGAAGCCGATCTTCACCTCCGTGCCGGCCGTCTCCTTGATAAAGTTCAGAGCCGCACGGCTATCATATTCGGTGCCGAAAGCTGTGGTGCAGAAGAGATTCGGATCGGCCGGCGGGAAAACCTCCGGCGGACACGCCGCAGCCGTGAAAAGAAGCGGCACGCCCGCCCTCTTCGCCTCGGCAATGGTCGGCGCATAGGTGGAGGAGAGGCTCGCATTCAGGAGCATGACCACGCCGTCCTGCGTCAGGAAACGCTTGGCATTGGCGGCCGCCCGCGAAGGCTCCGACGCGTCGTCCTGGAGCAGAAGCTCGATCTGTCTGCCGTTGACGCCGCCCGCTTTGTTGAGCCGGTCAATATAGAGCCGCAATCCCTCGACCGCAGGCGCGTAGGTGCCGGCCACCGGCCCGGTCAGCGCACCTGTAAGGCCGATCTTCAAAGCGTCCTGCGCAAGGGCAGGGGGAGCGGCAAGTACCGTTGCCAGTCCCACGAGGATGCTCCAGTTCATCGTCTTCATTGCTGTTCCTCCCTGTCGCCGCGGTTCCACATCCGCGCATTCACATCAAGCAAATCAGCCGGCGCCCACGGCGGCGGCAACCAGCCGTTCCTCCCGGTCGTCGTACATCTCGTCCACGAGCGCCTTGAATCTCTCGTACATGAGGGCGCGCTTCACCTTGCGCGTCGGCGTGACGGGCTCGCCGTCCTCCTCCGGGTCCAGCATTTTCGGCAGGATCCGGAAGTCCTTGATCTGCTCCACCCGCGCAAGCTTCTCGTTGCCGCGAGCGATCTCCGCCCGGATGAGCTCGCGCGTGCGCGGATTTTCCGCAAGGTTGGTGAAGCCGGAGTAGGGGATGTCGTTGGCGCGCGCCCAGTCGGCCACCATGTCGAAATCGATCTCGACCAGCGCGGTCAGATATTTGCGGCCGTGGCCAAAAACCACGACCTCACTCAGATATGGGCTCGCCCGCATCACGTTCTCGATGTAGGCCGGCGATATGGTTTTGCCTCCCGAGGTGACGATGAAGTCGCGCGCCCGGTCAATCAGGCGCAGATTGCCGTCTTCCCACGTGCCGATGTCACCGGTGCGCAGCCATCCATCCTCGGTGAAGGCGGCTCTGGTCGCCTCCTCATTGTTCCAGTAGCCCTCGAAAAGATCGGGGCTGCGCACGTGAATTTCGCCGTCCTCGGCAAGCCGCACCTCCCATCCCACAGGAACGGTGCCCACCGTACCCGGCCTCGCATAGGGTCCCTGCTGTCCGGCTACGATGCCGCCTGCCGTCTCCGTCTGTCCGTACATTTCGAGCACGTTGATGCCGTAGATCTGCCACAGCGCGGCGGTCTCGCTCGGCAGCGGCGCCCCGCCGGAAATGACAAGCTCCAGCTTGTCGAAACCGAGCTTGTTGAGAATGGGGCGGAAGACCGCAGCCCAGGCAGCCGCGAAGGCCGCATTGTCGATTGCCGAGCGCTTGCCCTCCCAGCGCGCCTGTGCCGCGCGGCGAGCCACCTTCATGGCGAATTCGTAGGCTCCCCGCTTCACGCCCGTGGAGTTGGAGATGCCGATCAGGATCTGCGAGGCGAATTTCTGCAGATAACGCGGCACGGTGAACAGCACCGTCGGCGCCACCTCGAAGAAGGTTGTCGAGAGATCCTCGATATCCTCGCCATAATGGGGAACGAGCCGGGAGAAGAGCGGCATCGTTATCGCAATGTCCCGGCCGAGCACATGGCACAGCGGCAGGAAGACGACCGTGCGCTGCTCCTTGGTCAGCATCGGATAATGGGTGATGATGTTGTAGGTCGCGGCAAGATGCTTGCCATGGGCGATGACTGCCCCTTTGGGCGCGCCTGTCGTGCCCGAAGTGTAGACGATGAAGGCGGGTGCGGCGGGATCGAGCTTCGCGACCTGCTTCTCAAGCCAGCCGAGGTCTGCCGTTTCCGTTTCGACAATCCGCGCATAGGTCAGGAGGCGCGGGTCGTCATAGGCAAACAGCGCCGTGTCGTCGATGACCACAATGTAGCGGAGCGCCATCAGCCGCTCGGCTACACTGAGGATCTTGTCGACATATTCCTGATCTTCGGCGACGAAAAGCACTGCGCCGCCGTCGCGCATCTGGTATTCGAGCTCCTCCGCCGAAGCTGTCGGATAGATACCGTAGGTCACACAGCCGATCGCCTGGGCAGCGAGATCGGCGATCACCCACTCCTCGCAAGGATCGCCCATGATGGCGACCCTGTCTCCCGGCGCGAGCCCCAATTTCTGGAAGGCAGCGGCACAACGTGCTACGGCTTCGGCATAAGCCTTCCAGCTTCTTTCTCGATAAAGGCCGCGATGTTTTGAGCGGAAAGCGATCCCGTCCGGCTCCGCTCTGGCCCGCTCGCAAAGCAGTGCCGGCGCCGTGGTGCGGCGCAGCCTCTCGTACTCGGCCAAATGCGCGTGCGTCATAGCCTGCATCCGCGGGTGCTGCTTCAACGAACCCGAGGCCGCACTATAGCGGATGGAAATTGAAAATTCTATAGCTCTATAAAAATTCTGGTGCGAAGGCCTATGCGTCGCTTGCGGCGCCCCTGAGGACGAGGTCGGCGAGGGTATCGGCGATCCGATCCAGCGTGACGTTCTCCCGATGATGCCAGATCGCCACCGAGTTCATCATCCCGAGAAGGGCGAGCGTCGTGAGTCGCGGATTGAGATCGGCGCGGAATTCACCGTTCCGCATGCCCTCGCGGATCACCCGTTCGAAGATGGCTTCAAGCCGCCGCGATAGGCGGCCGACACGGCGGCGGCTCTCACGCGGCAGCCATTTGCGCTCGTTCAGGAAGGTCAGCATGTAGTCGGCGCGATCGCCAAGCGGCTTTATGTGGGCGGCAAGCAGGGCGCGCAGCCTTTCTTCCGCTGAGCTGCCGTTCTTGAGGATCGCCTCGGCGGTTTCCACGAAGCCCGCCGTGCCCCGGGCGCAAACCTCCTCCAGCGCCGCCTCCTTGGATTCGAAATAGTAATAGAGGCTCGCCTGGCGCATGCCGAGCAGATCGGCAATGTCCTGGGTCGATGCGCCATGATAGCCGCGCTCGGCAAAGACGCGCGCCGCCGCATCGACAATTTCCTCCCGCCGCTTCCGAAGTGGTCGTGCGGCGGCTCTATCGTCCGATTGGACCTGTCGTGTCATCGTACATCCATCGCCTCATGCCGAATCCCGCTCAGCGGCCGTCTGGCATCAGCGTTGTTGTACGCAGCGAGGGCGGCGATGGAAAGCACGCACCTGGATTTGCAGGGCCCGCGATGGGGGCCGAGGATAGGTCGAACCCTTCTTCGTACTCCGGCGCGTGGTCCCGCAGCATCATGCCCATTGTCAACTCTTCTATAGACCTATAGAATATGTGACCGGATTTAGCGTGTGACCCGAAAGGCAGTCCGATGGCCAGCACCCCCCAAGAGCCTCAATCTCTGAGTGACCTGATTGGGCAGGTCCCCAGCATCGTGGACCATCTTTTCAGGAACCCGCCCAAGAACGCACTGACGATCTTTACCCAGATGATGCCGGGCGATGCGGTGCGGCCCGAATTCACGACGTGGCGGGACGAGCAGCGGGCCTGGCGGGAAACCATCGCGCTGCATGACCAGAGCTTCCATATGGACAGCCTGCATCTCCGGGGCCCCGGGGCGCTAGACCTCTGCCAATATCTCGCTGTCAATTCCTTCAGGAACTTCGAAGTCGGTGCTGCGAAGCAGCTCCTTGCCTGCTCGCCGGAAGGCTACGTGATCGGCGATGCCATCCTCTACCGCCTGGAGGAGGAGCATTTCATCGTCGTCGGAAATCCCGCTACCACGGACTGGGTGCGCTTCAACGCCGAGACGCTCGGCTATGACGTCGCAGCGGAGCTCGATCCGATGTGGGCGCTCAACAAAGCAAAGAGGCGCAATTTCTACCGATATCAGGTGGAAGGACCGAATGCCTGGCAGCTTCTGGAGAAACTCCACGGCGGGCCGCTGCCGGAGATCAAATTCTTCAGATCCGACATCATCAACATTGCCGGCTGCAGGGTGCGGGGCATGCGTCACACAATGGGCGGCGTGCCCGGGCTTGAGCTTTCCGGCCCATGGGAGGATCGCAAGACCGTCAAGAACGCTCTCGTGTCGGCCGGCCAGGAGTTCGGTCTGCGGCAGATCGGCTCCATCGCTTATTTCACCACCGTGATCGAATCGGGCTGGTGGGCTGTGCCTGTGTCCGCCGTTTATACGAGTCCTGAACTGAAGGCCTACCGCGACTGGCTTACCGCGCGGAACGCGGCGATGCGCATGTCGCTCGGCGGCAGTTTCTATTCGCCCAACATCGAGGACTATTACCTCACCCCCTACGACCTCAATTACGGCCATCTCGTGAAATTCGATCACGACTATATCGGCCGCGCGGCGCTGGAGCGCATGAAAGAAAAGCCGCACCGGAAGAAGGTGACGCTTGTCTGGAACGCGGAGGACGTGCTGAAGGTCATGGAGAGCCAGTTCGAGGCAGGAAGCGGCAATCCGCTGCCGATCACCATGCCGCTGGCCGCCTGCGCGCGGATGCACTACGATCGGGTGACGGACAAGACCGGCAGGACGATCGGGCTTGCTACCTATCCGACCTACACGGTCAATGAACGCGCGGTCATGTCGCTATGCAGCATCGACCAGGACTTCGCCGAGTACGGCACAGAGGTCATACTGCATTGGGGTGAGGACGGCGGCGGATCACGCAGCGCAGGCAATATCGAACCGCACGAGCAGGTGAAAATTCGCGCCATCGTGGCACCCTGTCCGATCAGCCAGGCGGCACAGTCCTACCGCAGCGAAATCGGCGTGAGGCGCGGCTCCCGGGAGGAGATCTAGGGCGAAGCATCATCGGTGCTTCAGTTCGAACGACCCGTGCGGGAACGCCAGAAGCAGTCGGAAACCAAGTCGTACTAGACAGCAGCGAGCAGGTATATGCTTTCCAACACGGTCGTAAGGCGGATCGAATGGGGCGATTGCGACCCGGCGGGAATCGTCTTCAATCCGAATTACTTATCCTTCTTCGATCACTGCACCACGATGCTCTACGAGGCTGCCGGCTGGCCAAAGCAGATCATGGTGCAGAAGTTCGGGATCGTCGGCTGTCCCTTGGTGGAAACGCGGGCGAATTTCCTCGCCCCTTGCAGCTTCGGCGACGAGGTTTCGATCACCAGCACGGTTGCAGACGTCCGCAACTCAAGCTTCGACATCAGGCATGAGCTTTCGAAGGGCGGGAAACTCTGCGTGGAAGGCTTTGAAACGCGGGTTTGGGCCGGCAGGGATCCCGAAACGGGGCGACTCAGATCCACCCCGCTTCCGCCCGAGGTCGTGGCGCGCTTTCGGGGCGAATGAACCGAACCCACCGCGGGATAAGGCCAATGCGGGTGAGCGAGCGTGCAGCTAGTTACCCCAATAAGCCCCCTGTCCGGAGGCGGAAGAGGCATACTCCGAGCCGGAATGGGCGCTCTGCAGCCCATTCCGGTATCTGCCTGAAAGGACCAGCAAACGGACCGGGTACGCAAACCGCCGAGGAGCTGAACAGGGGCAGGGGAACCTTTAACCCCTATTCATCCCAGCTTGCACGACGGTCTGGTTGGTGATCTTGCCGTCCTTCAGGTCGAGGACTGCGAGGCAGTAGACGCGGGCGCCGTCCGGATAGGTGCATGCCTGGCTAAAGGCCAGGCGGTCGCCTTCAGCGATGCTGGTCTCGCAATTTCAGCCGGCGCGACCCCTCCGCGATAACATCCCGGAAGCCCGCATCAGGCCAACGGGAAGTGCCTCTCAGCCGGCCTGAGGAGCAGTTTTCGCGTGCGGCCAGGCGGAGTGATCAAGATCGAGGTCGGGGAATGCCGCAGGCTGAAACACGGGCCTTGCGATGCCTGATTTCAGCTGCGAGCGGAAATCGTCGAGAATGCGAAGGCAGGTCGGAAACAGCATCATGATCGCTACCAGGTTGACCAATGCCAGCAGGCCCATCAGCGGATCAGAGAAAAAGAAGACGGCCGTTGCCCCGGGCGCCGTCGCGCCGAGGAAGACGACGGCCACGATCGCGAACCGCAGCACATGCAGCGCCGCCCCGTGCGAGGTCATGACCTTTAGCGCCGTCTCACCGAGATAGTAGTTGTAGATGATAGAACTGAAGGCGAAGAGCAGGATCGCGAAGGTCAGGAAATACTGCGACCAGGTTCCGACCTGGCTCACCAGCGACTGCTGGGTCAGCACCACGCCGTCAATTCCTTCCGCACCCGGCTGGTAAACGGGGCTGAGAAGGATGATGAACGCCGTGCAGGAGCAGATGACGATCGTGTCTATAAACACCGAGAAGGACTGCGTGATGCCCTGGCTGATCGGATGGCGCACGTCTGCCGTGGCAGCAACGTTCGGCGCGGAGCCAAGCCCTGCTTCGTTGGAAAACAGGCCACGCCTGAGCCCCTGCGCGAGGGCGGCACCCACGCCGCCGCTCACCGCTTCTTCCAGCCCGAAAGCGTTGGCGATGATGGACCAGATCACGCCGGGCAGTGCAGTGATGTTCATGAGGATGACGAGCAGCGCCAGGCCAATATAGATGAAGGCCATGACCGGGACGATCACGTCAGCCGCTTTGGCGATGCGGCGGATGCCGCCGTAAACGATGAAGCCGGTGATGATCGCAAGCGCAATGCCGCTCCACAAACGGTCGATACCGAGGCTGTCATTGGCAGCGCCGGCAAATGTGTTGCCCTGGAAGGCATTGAAGCCGAGGGCGAAGGCCAGCATCAGGCAGATGGCGTAAACGATGGCCAGCCATCTGTATTTCGCGCCGAGCCCGTGGATGATGTAGAGCGCGGGCCCACCGTGATAGGTGCCATCGCCATTCGAGCGCTTGTAGAGTTGCGCGAGCGAGGACTCCACCAGGCTGGTGGCCATGCCCACAAGGGCGATCGCCCACATCCAGAATACGGCGCCGGGCCCGCCAAGCGTTATCGCGACGGCCACGCCCGCGATATTGCCGCCGCCGACGCGCCCGCCGACGGAGACCAGCAGCGCCTCGCGCGCACTGATCGCATTGGGATCTCCGGACTGATTCCTGGAGGAGAGAACCCGGAACATCCGGGTGAAATATTCGATCTGGACGAAACCGCTCATCACGGTGATGAACAGGCCGAATACCACGAGAATGGGGATCAGCGCCCATCCCCAGGTGAGATCTTCAATGAGACCGAAAAAATCAGTGACGAGGCTCATAGGCGTGACACCCTCTCTGGCGCAATTGCCCTGATAACCCAGGGCGATAAACACCCCCTCGCCAGCCCTGTAACGAGCGATTATTCGCTTGAGGCCGAAAATACAACCGAGGCTGACCCTGCTTTAGAAGGTCGGATATGGAGGAGCCGCCGCTTTTCCGCGGCTGTCCCAGCCTCGCCCGCTGCGATGGCCTGTTT
This sequence comes from Chelativorans petroleitrophicus, assembly GCF_025398195.1. Lineage (GTDB taxonomy): Bacteria > Pseudomonadota > Alphaproteobacteria > Rhizobiales > Rhizobiaceae > Chelativorans > Chelativorans petroleitrophicus. Next base: position 192,993 of record NZ_JAODNV010000009.1, read on the forward strand.
TACAGGGCCCATGCTTCGTGCATAATGAGAAAAGGAGAGCTCTGGGTGGCAGGCGCGGAGGAGAGGCTATGAGCTGGGCAGAAAAGCCGCGCATAGCTCTTCGCAGGGTCAACGGGACCGTCTCGGCCGGCCGGGCACAAATCCCGGTCTCTGTTCCTCCTCGCCGGGTGCTTCTTCTTTCCCTAGCCGCGATCTGTATTGTAATCGCCACGCTGGTCACGTTCACCGAATGGACGGATCGCCAGCGCCGGTTGGCTGGAGCCTTCAACCAGGCATCGGCGCTCGCCCGCGTGCTGGAAGAGCAGATGGCGAACCTCTTTCACGGGGCGGATCAGGCGCTGCTCGGCATCGCCGAGGGGTTGCGGGGGAGACCCGCGATCGGCGTTCATGATCCCGACTTCGAGGATTCCCTTCGCCGCCGCGTGGAAAATCTGCCTGCAGTCCGCGCGCTGTTTGTGATCGGTGCCGACGGGTTTATCACCCAGGACAGCGACCGGGGTACGCCGCGGCGGAATCTGGCCGACCGGCGCTACTTCATGGTTCACAGGGACGGATTGGCACAGGGGCTGTTCATCGATGATCCGCTTGTCAGCCGCTCGACCGGCGAGTGGTTCGTCGCTCTTTCCCGCCGGCTGGAGGGGCCGGACGGCAAATTCGCCGGCGTGGTCGCGGCGGCCGTCGACATTTCCTACTTCGAAAACTTCTATGCCGAGCTGGGCCTCGGAACGAATGATGTCATCACGCTGGCGACAAAAGAGACCATCCTCGTCGCGCGCCAGCCCGCATCGGAAGACCGGATCGGCGAGCGGCTTGTCCAGGGCGAGGGCAGGAGCATCCTTGAAAGGATGCTGGAAGCCGGTCCCGTCGGGGTCTTTGAAGCGGAAAGCGCGATCGACGGTGTACGCAGACTGTTCGCCTATCGCGTTCTGCCGGAGCACCCACTTGTGGTTCTGGTGGGCTTATCCCGCGATGGCGTGCTTGCGCCGTGGCGGCAGAGTGCGCTTGTCGCGGGCCTGGCAACGGCGAGCGCCATTGGGATTTCCGCTTTCTTGTGGTGCCTGGCCGTGCACTACGCTCGCCGCGATGCAGAAGCGCAGGCCGCCTTGGCGCAGACGGCGAAGCTCGAAGCGATCGGGCGCACGACAAGCGGCGTGGCGCATGATTTCAACAATCTCCTGACCGCCATGGGCGGCGCACTGCGGCTTTTAGGCAAGCGTCTGCAGGACGATGAGCACGCCGCCAAGATCGTCGAACAGGGGCTGATCTCTCTCGAACAGGGCCGGAATCTGATCGCGCAGCTCCTCAATATCACGCGGCAGGACGTGAAGATGGTGGAGGTGGACATCAACACCGCCTTGAGCTCCATGGTGACGCTCTTGAACAGCGTGGCGACGCCCAAGGCTAGGGTCGAGATCGATCTGGCACCCGACCTGCATCATTGCCGGGTGGATCCTTCACGCCTCGGCGCGGCCATTCTGAACCTTGTCATGAACGCTTCAGACGCGATGCCCAGGGATCGCGGCACAACAGGCTTGATCGTGATCTCATCCTCGAACGATCCGGGCGGCTCCCCAGACGCAAGCTTCGTCCGAGTGACGGTTCGCGACAACGGCATGGGCATGAGCCCGGAGGTGCGGCGACGCGCGCTGGAGCCATTCTTCACGACGAAAGGCAAGCGGGGGACAGGGCTTGGGTTGTCGCAGGTTCATACCTTTGTGAAGGATATGGGCGGCAGCATGGAGATCGAGAGCGAGGAGGGGAGAGGAACGGCCGTGCACATGCGTTTTCCGAGGGCAGAGCGCAGCGAGGAGACTTCCGCGCTTCCGCAGGAAAACCAATAGTCCGCTCTCCGCGTAATCATCATCTGGCAGAAGGGGGAATGCTATGTACTTTCCGCCAAGAGCAATGAAGATGATCCGGCAGGCAGGTGCGCTCGCCACCGCTCTGGCCCTGCAGGCTGGCACCGCGTGGACCGAGGAAGGCTGCGCGGACATCACAGGCATCGACGCCTGTGTCGTCGGGATCTGGCAAATGGAAAGCGGCGGTCCCGCCGAATGGATGCGCAAATACACGCCGGCCGGCGTGAAGATGCCGGGCATGGACGGGCCAGCAGGCGGGCGGATTCACTACCGTGCGGACGGAACCTTTACCGGCGCGCTGGCAACCGGAACGGATGGCGAGGCCGTTGGTGAGCAGGAAAGCACATCCTCAGGTCGTTGGGCGGTGAAAGACGGAAAGCTCTACCAATGCACCGAAAGCACGTCTTTCAGCCTGGCCATGCAGATCAATGGCCGCAACGTTGCGCTTTCCGTGCCCTCCGGCGGAGGCGCGCAGAGTTTCGACTATAGCTGCGATGGCGACCGGCTGGAGACCTCGCTGACGATCCAGGGCATGCCGGAGCCGATGGTCACCCGCTTCGTCCGCGCGGGGGAGTGACCCGATGCGCGCTGCGACCCTGATCCGCGGCCTTGCCCTTGCGGCGGGCCTTTTCCTCCCCTTACTGGTCTCCGGGCCCGCAGCCGCCTTTGGCGACTGTTCAGCGCCCGGCTATCTCGCCAGCGTCGAAGAGCGCATGGAGGGGCTTGCGGTCGATTGCACGGAGGTTGACCGCTTCCAGATCGAAACGCCGAAGGGCGGCCGGCAGGTACGCATTGTCCGTACGAGCGAGCTGCCCACCACCGACATTCCCGTGTTGGTGCGAGAGATCCGGCGCGGCATCGAGCAATCGGCCGCAAGGCTTTCCTCGGTGGGTGCGTTCGCGCCCGCCGACATCACCATCTGGATCTCCCATCTCCTGCCGGAACCAGCCGCTGACGATGAGGAGTTGGATGAGGTGGACGGTCAGATCGTGGGCGCCGATGACGGCTGCCGGATGGCCCTTTACCCCGCCTCGACCGGCAGGCGGGGTCTTGCCATCACCGCAGCGCACGAGTTCTTCCACTGCGTGCAGGCGAGTGAGTTTCCCGACACCTATGACCGCGCCTCAAGCTCATGGTGGGTGGAAGGAACGGCGGAATGGTTCGCCAATCTCGTCTTCCCCGGCACCGGTACCAGCGACGGCTTCGTGAGCGAGTTCGACTCGGTCTCGCATGACACCGCGCTGACCGCCATGGAATACGAAAGCGTCGTCTTCTTTTTCTGGCTGGGTGAGAGGCAAGGCTCCGGGGCGATCGGGCGGCTGATGCGTGCCGTGCAGCAGCCCGGCGAGCCGGCCCAACAGGACGCCCTCGCTGCATTTCTGCCTGCCGAGGAATGGCAGGATTTCGCGGAAGCCTATTTAAGCCGCCGCATCCGCCAGCCCGGCGGGCGTGCGATCGCATCCTCGCCCTTTCCCGGCGACATATATGTCTGGGGCGAGGGCAGCCACTCTCATGAGATTTCCGCCCGCCGCTTCATTCTGGCGCGCGCGCAGCTTGAATTCGGGTGCGGTGTCTGGTCCGTCGGTGAGCAAAGCGTAGCAGGCACCCGCGCCTATCGCGAAGGGAGTGGCAGCTGGCAGGAGGAACTACCGGAGCGGATCGTCTCTGACGGTGGCACGCCGCGGGTGTTCCAGATGGCCGGTTTCGGCACCGGCCCGGAAGGCTTTTCTCTGAGGATCGAGGCGTTCAAGGATGCCTGCCAGGGATGCCCCGCGACAGCAGCCGCTACCGGCAGTCTCGACCAGTGCCTCATCGGCACGTGGGAGCTGGTGTCCGGCGGCTACGGCGCGATGATCGAGGAACAGCTCCGCCAGACCGGTATCTTCGAGCATATCGATTATCCCGACCTGCACCGCCACTTCGTTCTGGAGCCCAATGGGCGCTACCGCCAGAGCCCTTCGGAAGGAGGCGAAAGCGGCTCGATGAGCGAGCGCACCCCGGAGGGCAAGCTGTGGCAGGGCTTCTCCAATCTCAGGCTTGAAACGGAGGGCTCATGGTCGGCCGACGGAAACGTGCTCCAATTGTGCGAGGAGCAGAAATCCGTCTCCGTCGACCTGACCGTCATCGACCCCAAAGGGAGGGAAGAGCGGCTCGATCAGGATCATGAAGTCACGGGGACGCTGTCGCTCCTGCGCAGCCGCGAATATGAGTGCAGCGGAAACAGCCTGTCGCTCATCGAGGCACTGCCCGGCGCCCCGGCCGTGCGATGGGAATACCGCCGTCAGCAATAACCACACAGCACGAGGCCGCCCGCTATGCCCGAGCGGATGTTCTTGCGGCCGGGCCTAGGTCGTATCGCTCAAACAGCTTTCGTACGGCGGCTTCCCGCGCGCTATCGGCTTCTGCCTCATGATACCTGAAAGGGCCGCCCGGTTTCCGCGGCCCCATCAGCACCGGGAAAGTCTTACCGGGCTTCTTCTATCTTGGGCAGAAACCAGGCGAGCAGACCCGCAAGCGGCAGGAACGAACAGAACCGGTAAACCGCTTCCACGCCATAGGTGTCGGCGAGACTCCCCAGGATGGCGGCCGCGACGCCGGCAAGGCCGAAATTCAGCCCATAGAACAACCCGCCGATCAACCCGATCCGGTTAGGCAGCAGTTCAATTGCGTAGATCAGGATCGAGGCGAAGGCGCTCGCCATGATCAGGTTGATCAGGATCGTCAGCACGCCCGTCCAGAACAGGTCTGCATAAGGCAAGATCAATGTCAGCGGCAATGGCCCCAAAACCGAGATCCAGATGATGCGATAGCGGCCGATCCGGTCGCCGATCATGCCGCCGACCAGAGCGCCCACCGCGGCGGCCAGCAGGAAGACGAAGAGCATCATCTGGGCGGAGGGGATGGAAAGCCCGAACCGCTCCATCAGGTAGAAGGTGTAGAACGTCCGGAAGCTTTCGCTGTAGGCGTTCTTGGTAAACATCAGCAGTGTCAGCACCACGAGGCCGATGCCGATGGTGAGCGGCGCGTGGCGGACATGGGCCTGCCCGTCCTTCTTTCCGGCCGATCGCATCTTTGCAAATTCGGCGCTGATCTGGCGCTGTTTGCTTCCGACCCATCCAAGGAGCAGCATTGCCGCCAGAGCGGCCAGCGCAAACCACGCGAGGCTCGGCTGCCCGCGCGCGACGATGATCAGCGCCGCAAAGACCGGGCCGAGCGCGCCGCCCGCTTGCCCGCCCACTTGAAAGATTCCCTGTGCCAGCCCGTAGCGCCCTCCGGCGGCGTAGCGGGCCATGCGTGTGGCCTCCGGGTGGAAGATCGACGAGCCGATGCCGATCAGGGCGACCGAAACGAGGATCGCCCCATAGCTGTGCGCCAGGGACAGGCTTACGAGGCCGGAGAGGGTGAACATCATCCCCACGACCGGCGAATAGGGTGCCGGGTGCCGGTCCGTTACCATTCCGACGACGGGCTGCAGCAGCGATCCCGCGATCTGGAACGTCATGGTGATCATGCCGATTTGCACCAGATCGAGTGCGTAGGCTGCCTGCAGGATCGGGTAAGCCGCAGGGATCAGCGACTGCATCAGATCGTTGAGAAGATGTGTCACGCCTAGGATGATCAATACGGCCAAATGGGTTCTGCCACGGCCGGCAGAGAGGGTGGCGGCGGTCATATCAGCCCTTTGCTGATGATAGAAAGAAACGGCGTTGTTACCGCTGGGAGGCTGCGGCTCGGCGCCACCTATACGACATAGCACCGGGGTACGCCAAGCCGCAATCGATCGCGGCGGAGCCCGGACGAATCATCCTTCAACGGCCGGGATGCCGGTGAGGCCTGCGGCTGTTTGATCATCCCGGCTTATTGAGCGCCGTTTGCGCTAAGACAAAGATGCGGGCCGGACACCGCATTATGCAGTGAAACAGGTGACTGACGGCTCGTCCCGGCTGGAATGCATGGATGCGTTCAGGCGCGGCCCGGGCCGGATAAGGAACGGAATGAGGCTGCCGGATGAAGGGATTGTTGCCGCTTTCGCCGCATTCCTGGTGTGAGTTTCCGAGGGGGACGGGCACGGGCCGGTCGCGTTGCCGAATACGGGATGTGTGAAGTGGGCCGCGTCCGTTGCCCGCTCTGTTTGGCCAACAGGAATAAGGGAGTAGGAGCTTTCATGGTCAAAAGGATTGCGACAGCCGCCGCCATCGGCGCATACCTTTCAATGGGGACAGGACCGGCATTTTCAGAGGGAGATACGGCTGTCCGGCTCGCGGAGGCCTCCAAATCCGACCATTCGCACCATGCCTCACCGGCTGCGGCGGATGGCGCTCACCACCACGACGCGGAGGCGGCAAAGAGGCCGGTTCAGGTCGAGTTCCGGACCCAGCCGGAGACATTGCAGGCGGACACGCGCACCGAGCTTGTCTTCACCCTGAAGGATGCCTCCGGCCATCCCGTCGAGGAGCTTGTCACCCATCACGGGCGCAAGCTACACGTGGTCATCGTGAGCGAGGATATGAACGTACTCGGCCACGTCCATCCGCAGGATTTCGGCGAAACGGTGGAGGGGGGACTGGCGCGGGTGTTCTTCACCTTCCCTCGTTCCGGCCGCTATCTCGTGGGCGTCGATTTCATGACAGAGGCCCAGGGTTCGCAGGACAAGCAGTTCGTCGTCGAAGTGGAGGGTGCGCCTGTCGATGCCGGGCCTGAAGCAAAGGCTCTGCCGGGCCTCATGACCGCAAAGCTGGCGGAAGACGACAGCTATACGGAACCCGCCCTGCTGCAGGCCATTGGTGAAGGCCAGGCCTTTGCGGTCTCGCTGCAGCAGCCGGACACGATCCGCGCAGGTGAGGAGGCAACCTTCACCTATCGCTTCACCAAGGATGGGGAGCCCCTGACGGATCTCAGGCACTATCTCGAGGCTCCCTTGCACCTGGCCGTAGTGAAAGACGACCTGACCGCATTCCTGCACACGCATGGGACGCTGCCGGCTGACGGGCGCATGGATCACGGCGGCCACGGGTCGGCCGGTGCGATGCATGCGGATGCTCATGCCGGCCCGGACACCTTCGGCCCCGAAATCGAGGCGGCCGTCACCTTTCCAGAGCCGGGAACCTACTACCTCTTCGCGCAGGCCGCCCATGGCGACCAGCTTCTGACCTCCAGGTTTCCCATACACGTGGAATAAAGCCGTCGGACCGGTCGGCGCAGGAGAGGGCGTGACGAGACGGTGGCTGAGCCGCGCCGGCAAATGAGCAATCGAAACGGCCGGGCATTCCCACTGGCGTGCAGAAGGCTCCGGCACAACACAGAGGAAGCAGCATGTCGGAAAAGCATAGAATGGCGACCGGACAGACAGCCGGTGAAGAACGTGTCATCAGCCGGCGTAGCGTGCTCGTCGGCTCCGTCGGCGCGGTTGGGGGACTTGTCGCAGCCGACGCCGCCCTGGCGCAGGCAGGCGGCGCGCATGCCGACCACGCGGGCGCTGTGCAGACGGCGCAGGCTGCAGAAATGCAGGCAGCGCAGCACCGAACCTATCCGGGAAGCCTCAGCAACCGGATCTATTCGGTTAATCCGATCCATCCGGATATGGCGGACATCGCGGAGAACCCCACGAACATACCGCCTCCGATCACACGGCGCGAGACGGCGACGGTCCGCATCGACCTCGAGACGAAGGAGATCGAGGCGCATCTCGACGAAAGGGCCATGTTCCGGTTCTGGACGTTCAACGGCACCGTGCCCGGGCCGTTCATCCGCGTGCGGGTGGGGGATCAGGTGGAGGTTCACCTGAAGAACTCCGAGGACAGCTGGATGATGCACAATGTGGATTTCCATGCCTGCACGGGCCCAGGGGGCGGCGCTGCGGCGACCACGGCCGCACCGGGCGAGGAGCGCACCTTCACCTTCAAGGCGCTGAACCCGGGCCTCTACGTCTATCACTGTGCGGTGCCGCCAGTGGCGCTCCACATCGCCAACGGCATGTATGGCCTCATCCTCGTGGAGCCCGAGGAAGGTCTGCCGCCGGTCGATCGCGAATTCTACGTCATGCAGGGCGAGATCTACACCGAAGAGCCCTTCGGCAGCAGCGGCCTGCTCACGGAGAGCTATGACAAGCTGATCAACGAGCGGCCGGAATGTTTCGTCCTGAACGGACATGTCGGCGCGCTGACGGACCACTATCCGCTGAAGGCGCAGGTGGGCGAGACGGTCCGAATCTATTTCGGCGTGGGCGGGCCGAACTACGCATCCGGTTTCCACGTGATCGGCGAAATCTTCGACAAAGTCTATCAGCTAGGCTCGGTCACCAGCCCGCCCGTCACCGACGTCCAAAGCGTCATGGTTCCGCCCGGCGCGGCCACCATTGTGGAGTTCAAATGCGAGGTGCCGGGCCGCTACGTTCTTGTCGACCACGCCCTGTCGCGCGCCGAACGCGGCCTCGCCGGCTACCTGATCGTCGAGGGGTCCGAGAACCTCGAAGCCTTCAACGCGCCGCCGAATGAACACGACAGCGGCCACTGATCGCTCGGCCTGACAGACATGAACCCGTAAAGAGGTGACGGCCCGCTCATCCTTTCACTTGGAATAGGCGGGCCGTGGCGGAACGATCGCTTTCGCCAGCCCTCACACCGGGCGACCTCCGTGCGTGACTGTCCTCCGCGTACTCTGCTCCAAGCGTCACACCATCCGGATACTCAGAGCGAAGACGTTCGGATCGGCAGGAAGCGCGATATCCGCGGGTAAGGCAACACCAAGGGCAAGTGCAGCCACGGCACACCATCGCCTGCCTCTGCCAGTCAGGTTCTTCAGCATCATGTCGTCCCTTCTTCCTTGCAGTTGGCAACCATTCCCGAGCAGCGAGGTCGTCTCCCTGAGGAAGACATCGCCGCGCGCAGACGCATGAAGAGCAGGATGAGCTTCAGCATGAGACCGCCGGGCAGCTTGAGCGGCCGGTACGCCATTGCCGAAACGGACATCGAAGAGGGGCTGCGAATTCTCCGCGCCTGCTTCGATGATGAGCTAACTTGAAGCGGGAAATGGAGTTCAATGCCGCGGCGATGCAGATCCAATCTCACTTGGGCGCCATACGGATGGCGCCGTCGAGGCGGATCGTCTCGCCGTTGAGCATCTGGTTTTCCACGATGTGACAGGCGAGAGCCGCGTATTCCTGAGGCTCTCCCAGCCGCGAAGGGAAGGGCACCTGTTCGCCAAGCGAGCGCTGAGCCTCTTCCGGCAGCTCGTCGAGCATCGGCGTGCGGAATATGCCTGGCGCTATGGTGACCACGCGGATACCGGAGCGCGCGAGATCGCGCGCGATCGGCAGCGTCATTGCGGCGATGCCGCCCTTGCTTGCCGAATAGGCCGCCTGGCCGATTTGTCCGTCGAATGCCGCCACCGACGCGGTGTTGACGATCACGCCGCGTTCTCCGCCCTCCATTGACTCTGCCTCCTGCGCGCGGGCGGCAAACAGCCGTATCATGTTGAAAGTACCGGTGAGATTCACCTCGATGGCCTTGCGAAAGAGGTCTAGAGGATGTGGGCCGTTCCTGCTCACCGTGCGCGCGGCGACGGCTATGCCTGCGCAGTTGACTAGAATGCGGGGCACGCCCAGGGCACCCTCAATCCGCGCGAATGCCGCTTCCCCGTCTTCCGCGCTGGAGACATCGCAGGCAATGGCGATGCCGCCCGTCCGGCGGGCCGTTTCCTCCGCGCGCTCCCCATTCAGATCGAGCACGGCGACACGCGCCCCGCGTTCGGCAAGGGCTTTCGCCGCCGCCGCACCAAGCCCGGAGCCTCCGCCCGTGACGACGGCAACAGCACCTTCGGGTCTCATTCAAATTCCTCAGCTTCCAGCTACATCTCGATTACCCGCGGCGAACCCGCATAAAGCTCCTCTACGACTTCGGCCCGATTCTGCAGGACAGCGCGCTGGTTGATCGAACCCTTGTCGGTCAGCTCTCCCTTTTCCAGAGAGGGCGGAGGGTCGACAAGAATCATCCGGCGGATCAGGTTTGAAGAGCCGGTGCTGCGCGCGGCAAGGCTCCGCAGCTTTTCCTGCAGGAAGCGCCGCACACCGGGATCGGCAAAAAGCGTTTCCGCGCTTGCCTGTGCCTGCCCTCCAGCCAGCTTCGAAAGCATCGGCATTTCCGGGAAAACCAGAGCCGTCAGATAGGGGCGGTCCGGGCCGGCGATAGCGACGTCACGCACAACCTCGCCGAAATGATTGATGAAGTCCGTCCGCAGCGCGCCGGTGCTTACCCAGGTGCCGGTGTTTAGCTTGAAGTTCTCCGCCGTTCGCCCATCGAAGAACAGGCCCTTCGCAACGTCATCGGGGTCCGCGAAGCGCAGCGCGTCACCGATCCGGTAATAGCCTTCCTCATCGAAGGCTTCTGCAGTCGCCTCCGGCGCGTTCCAGTAGCCGGGCGTGATGTTGGGGCCTTTGAGGCGAGCTTCCAGCTTGCCGTCGAACGGCACGAGCTTGAGGGAAATCCCGGGGCAGGGCAGGCCGATATTGCCCGCCTGCTCCTGAGGCCAGGTGCACATCAGCGAGGCGGGCGCCGTCTCGGTCGAGCCGAGCCCTGTGCACAGAAGAATGCGCTGGCCGGTGGTTTCGACGGCCAGGCGCTCCAGCGCGTCCCAGGTATGCTGCGCCATGCCCGCGCCCGCATACCAGAGCATCTTCAGGTCCCTGAAGAAGTTCTCGCGCAACGCAAAATCCGCCTCCAGGTGAGGCACGAGCGCCTCATAACCCTTCGGAACATTGAAATACCAGGTGGGCGAAATCTCTTTCAGATTGCGCACGGTCCTGCCGATGTCGGTCTCCGTCGGCCGCCCCTCATCGATGTAGAACGTTCCGCCGTTGAAGATCGGCATAAAGAAGAGCTTGTTGCCGCCCGCCGTGTGGTGCCACGGCGCCCAGTCGAGCAGAACCGGCGGTTCTTCCTTGAAGTAGGTATAGACCTCGCGCACCATCGTCTGGTTGGCGCAGATCATCCGGTTGGTGTTGATCACCGCCTTGGGCGTTCCAGTGGAGCCCGAGGTAAAGAGGAATTTGGCGATGGTATCGCCAGTCACCGATAGGCGCGCCTCTTCCACCGCGCCGCGCGGTTTTGTCTGAAGCGCGGTGGCGAAGTCTTCCTCCGGCCTTGCTGCTCCGCGCGCGAAAAGCCGCCTTACACCCGGCGCCACCACGTCGATGGCAGGCGCGAACCGCTCCGCATCGGCCGCAAAGACGAGCGCGGGGCGGATCGTATCGAAGGTTTCGCGCAGCCGCATGAAATCCTTCGAGATAAGTGAATAGGCCGGCGAGATCGCGGCATAGGGGATGCCGACATAGATCGCGGCGAGGGCAAGCATTGCGTGTTCGAGGTCGTTGCCCGACAGGATTGCGAGGGGCGCCGAGGGCGAAAGGCCACAATCCAGCAGATATTGCCCGAGCCTGCGGACCTGATCCACCGTCTGGCTGTAGGTGAAGCGCCGCCAACTGCCATCCGGATCGCGCGCTGCAAACAGCGTTCTGTCCGGCACTTTCTCCGCCCAGTGGAGCAGCGCGTCGGATATCCGCTCGGGGTAGGGCGGCAGCGGCTTCTTCTGTTCGATATAGAGCGTTCCGTCTGCCTTGCGCCTGGTCACGATATCGACCGTCCAGCACTGCACCGGACGGAAGGGGGCCGCAAGCCAGGGCCGCGACTGCAGCGCTCGTTCGTTCATTCCAGCCTCCCACGGTCTGCCCGTTTTCCTCCGCGGCAGACCTTACTTGACGCTCCGATCAAGTTCGTCCATTTAGTAATAATTGAAAAGTGAACAGTGTCAATTTCACCGACACTGCAAGGAGTCGACAACGGCATGGCGCTGGTCAGCTACGAGCTTGAAGACGGGATCGCGGTGTTGACGCTCTCCAGGCCGGAGAAGCGGAACGCCATGAGCGATGCGATGCTCAACGATCTCGGCGCGGCCGTTGACCGTGCCGCAAAGGAAGCAAAGGCGGCGGTGCTTGCCGCCAAGGGCGATCACTTCTGTGCCGGGCTCGATCTTAAGGAACAGGTGGAAAAATCCGTTATGGAGGGGATTGCCGGCTCGCGGAGCTGGCATGCCGTCTTCAGCCGCATCCAGCGTGGGGCGATACCCTACTTCGCGGCCCTCCATGGCGCAGTCGTCGGTGGCGGCCTCGAACTGGCCGCCGCCGCGCATGTTCGCGTCGCCGATGCGAACACGCATTTCGCCCTGCCGGAAGCGCAGCGCGGCATTTTCGTCGGCGGAGGCGGTTCCGTGAATGTCGCGCGCCTGATGGGCGTTGCCCGCATGGTTGATATGATGCTGACGGGCAGGGTGCTTTCGGCGGAGGAGGCGGAGCGCTACGGCGTCGTTAACTATGTAACGGAGTCCGGCGGAGCCCGCGCCAAGGCGATGGAGCTTGCGCGTATCGCCGCCTGCAACGCGCCCCTTTCGAATTACGCAGTGATCAACGCGCTGCCACGCATTCATGACAGCGGCTATGACGAGGGCCTGTTTTTCGAATCCATGATCGCAACGCTCACGCAGGTCACGCCTGACGCACAGGAACGGTTGCGCGCCTTTCTCGACAAAAAGGCGCCGCGTCTTGCCATCCCGGCGGAAAGGGGAGGCGGGGCATGAGCCTGGTGCGGGCCGAGCCGGTCGATACGTCTCAAGGCAAGGACGCCACGGCCGGCCTGTCGTTCGGCGCTTTTGAAGAATCGGTAGGCTTTCTTCTGCGCATCGCCCAGCTCACCGCCTTCGAGCTTATGTTCGAGAAGCTTGGGAACAGCGATCTCAAAATCGGCGAATTCACCCTGCTGCTGGCGATCTCGGAAAATCCTGGTGTCCGCCAGGGCGTGATGGCTGATGTCTTGAAAATAAAATGGTCGAACATGACCAAGCTGGTGCGCTCGCTCGAAGATCGGAATCTGGTGGAGCGCCACGTACCGCCGCATGACCGCCGCTCGGTGGAACTGCGCCTTACCGCGGACGGCCGCAAGCTGCTCGATGCCATGGCGCCCGCGGTGTTCGAGGCCGACAGGCGCTCTCTCCCGATGCTTACGGATATGGAACGCAGGCAGCTTCTGAACCTGCTCCGAAAGGTCGCGGGCTGGCCCGCCCTCAAGGACCGGAGGCCGTGATGCTCGATCCGGACGCGCTGATCGCCATCGATATTCACACCCATGCCGAAGAACCCTGCGGAACGCATGCCGACGACGGCTATGACGATTTCCAGGCCGGCATGGCGGCCTATTTCAAGTCGCCCTTTCCTCACCCGCCCACCGTACCCGAAACGGCGGCCTACTATCGCGAACGCAAGATCGGCGCGGTGATCTTTCCGGTCGATGCGGAGCGGGAGACGGGCTTCCGCCGCTACAACAACGAGGAGATGGCGGAGCTCGCCGCGGAGCACAGCGACGTGCTCATCCCCTTTGCGAGCATCGATCCCGCGAAGGGCAAGGTGGGCGCGCGCGAGGCGCGGCGGCTGGTCGAGCATTTCGGCGTCCGCGGCTTCAAGTTCCACCCCACCATGCAGGGCTTCTACCCAAACGACCGCAGCGCCTATGTGCTCTACGAGGCGATACAGGAATGCGGCGTGCCCGCGCTTTTCCATACGGGACAGACCGCCGTCGGCGCCGGCATGCGCGGCGGCAACAGTATGCGGCTCAAATATTCCAACCCGATCTATCTGGACGACGTTGCCGCCGATTTTCCGGACATGCAGATTGTGATGGCGCATCCCTCCTTTCCCTGGCAGGTGGAGGCGCTCGCGGTTGCGACGCATAAGCCTAATGTCTGGATCGACTTGTCCGGCTGGTCGCCGAAATACTTCCCGCCGATCTTGGTGAGATACGCCAACTCGCTTCTGAAGGACCGTGTCCTGTTCGGGTCTGACTGGCCGGCAATCACGCCCGATCGCTGGCTCGCCGATTTCGAGAAGCTCGACATGAAGGAGGAGGTCAAGCCACTCATTCTGAAGGAGAATGCACGGCGCTTGCTGAAAATCTGACCGGGATCGAGGGGCGACCGGCAGTGTCAAACGCGCGCCAGAGGGCGCGCTGAAGTGGAGGAGAAGTCATGAAACGGATTGCATATGCAGTTGGTCTTGCCACGGGTCTGCTCTTGTCGGCCGGTGTGCTGCAGGCGGAGGAATTGAGGCTCGCTCCTGGCGCGCCGCCGAGCCATCCGGCCCACACGCCTCTTTATGTTACGCTAGCTGAGGAACTGCCCAAGGAGACGGATGGCACCCTCACGGGGAACATTCTCGGCCCCGAGGTAGCGAATGTCGGCAACATGAAGGGGGCGCTGCAGTCGGGCGTCGTTCAGGTTGGCAACCTGCTGCCGCTCTACTTCCCCGGCGATCTGCCCAATTCCGCGCTGATGGGCGATCTCGCCTTCCTTGGCCGTGACCCGCAGGTGATGGGCGCGGCGATGACCGAGTATGTCGTCACCTGCGAAGACTGCCAGGAGGAATTCAAAAAGCTCGGAGCAGTCTTCGCGGGCGCCGGTTCTTCGGACGTTTACGTTCTTCTGACCACGAAGCCGGTGCGCACGCCGGACGACATCAAGGGAATGCGGCTGAGGAGCGGTGGTTCGCCCTTCGCCCGCTGGGCGGAATATATCGGTGCCTCGCCGGTTAACGTTCCCGTGAACGACACATTCGAAAGCATGTCGCAGGGGGTGATCGACGGCACGATGGGATCGGCGGCGGATCTGACCTCCTACCGGCTGATCGATCTTGCCAAGTACATCATCGATCTGCCGCTCGGCACCTATCATGCGACGGTCAATTTCGCGGTCAACACCGACGCATGGAAGGCGATGAGCCCGGAGCAGCGCCGGGGCTTCGTGCGCGCGGCCAACAAGGCCAACATCGCCTTCACCCAGACTTGGGGCTACGAGCGGTCGAACGTCGCCCGCGAAGAGGCCGAGAAGGCCGGGCTTGAGGTGATAAAGCCCGATCAGGCGCTTTTCGATGTGACAGAATCCTTTGTGGAGGACGATCTGAAAGCCGTCGTAGGCATCGCTGAAAGCCAGTACGGCATCACGGACGCGGAGGCCAAGATTGCCCGGTTCCGCGAACTCGTCGAAAAGTGGACGAAGATTATCGACGAGGTCGGCCATGAGCCCGAGGCCATAGCAGCGGCGACCCAGAAGGAAGTCTGGGACAAGGTCGACTACGAATCTTACGGCATGTGACCCGCCGGGGCCGCGCGATTCACCCTTCGCGCGGCCTCTTTCGCCAAGCGAAAGGAAGCCGCAATGCGGTCTGCCGCTCTCACACTCCTGCGCCACCTGACAAATGTTCTGGCTCTCGTCGGAGCTTTGGGGGTGATCGCCATGCTTCTGCATGTCACCGTCGACGTGATCAGCCGGCAGCTCTTTCAGCGGCCCGTGCCGGCGACGGTGGAAATCGTCTCGCGATACTACATGGTGCTCATCTCGTTCCTGCCGCTCGCCTGGACGGAACGACGCAACGAGATGATCACCGTGGACATCCTTTCCGGCCTTTTCCGGGGTCCGCTCGACCGGATCAACATGGCCTTTGTTCATCTGCTTTCGCTCGCCGCCTTCATCTTTCTTGCCTATACGACCTGGTCCGCGGCGCTGCGCGAATACGAGGCGGGAAGCTTTGTCATGTCGCTCAGCGTCGCCGTGCCCATCTGGCCCGGCTATTTCCTCCTGCCGCTCGCTTTCGCGCTCGCTAGCCTCATCTCAGCCGTCAAACTTTACCTCTGCCTTGCCGGACGTGAGCGGGAACCGGAGAGCGAAGCCTTCTTCGAAACGGACAATGGGGGGCCCGTCCAGTGAGCATTACGACCGGGCTCCTCGGAATCTGCGCGCTCCTTGTGCTTCTGGCGCTTCGCGTGCCGGTGGCGGTGGCGCTTATCCTCGTTTCCTTCGGCGGCATATGGCTGATGCTGGGCTTCACCCCCGCCGTTGGCATTCTGGCGACGACGCCCTATGATTTCGTCGCCAGCTGGACCCTGTCGGCGGTTCCCATGTTCCTGCTCATGGGTTTCGTCGCTTATCACGCCGGGCTGACGACCCGCCTTTTTGAGGCTGCGGACCGTCTCTTGCGCCATCTGCCCGGCGGGCTTGGCATGGCGGCGGTGCTCGGCTGCACCGGTTTTGCCGCCGTCTGCGGCTCAAGCCTTGCCTGCGCGGCCGCCATGGGGCGGATCGCCATACCGGAGATGATCAGGGCAGGCTACCGGGCGAGTTTCGCCACGGGCGCGCTTGCCGCGGGCGGAACCATCGGCGCGCTCATCCCGCCTTCGATCCTGATGATCATCTATGGCGTCTTCGCCGAGACGTCGGTGACGAAAGTCTTCCTGGGCGGCATTTCCGTGGGCATCATGACCGCGGTGGCCTACTGTCTCCTGATCGTGGCAGTGGCCAAATTGCGGCCGGACATCGTGCCCTTGGCCAAGGAGGGCAGTTCCCTGCATGCGGAGAGCAATCCCTTCCTAGAAATCTGGCCGATTCTCCTGATGATCGTCGTCGTCTTCGGCGGCCTTTTCGGCGGCGTGTTCACAGCGACGGAGGCGGGCGCAATCGGAGCTGCGAGCGCGATTGTCATCGCAGTGGCAATGGGCCGGCTGCCATGGGCGCGCTTCCGCAAAGCACTTCTGGAAACGGTGGGCACCACCGTCTCGCTCTTCATCATCGGCGTCGGCGCAGTGATGTTCACGCGCTTCCTGGGCCTTAGCGGAACAGCCGGCTTCATAAGCTCGACGCTCACCGCCTGGGACTTAAGCTATGCCGAGCTGATGATCATGATCGTGGTGCTTTACCTGATCCTCGGCATGTTCATGGAGCCGTTCGGCGCGATGCTGATTACCCTGCCGGTGCTCCTGCCGCTGCTCAACGCGGCATCGGTGAACCTTGTCTGGTTCGGCGTGCTTCTGGTGAAGCTCCTCGAGGTCGGCATGATCACGCCGCCGCTTGGCATGAACGTCTTCGTCATCCGCAATGTCGCGCATCAATATGCGAGCCTGAACGACATTTTCCGGGGTGTCGCGCTCTTCATCGCTGCGGACATCGTGATCCTTGCGCTTCTGATCATGTTCCCGCAGCTGGTTACGGCGCTGACGGGCTGACCAGCAGGAGGGAGGTCATCCGCGGGTCTTCAGCCATTCATCGAGCAGCGCGGCAAAGGTCTGCGGCTCCTTTTCCGGCAGCATATGGTCCGCCGCATCGACGATGCGCAACTCCGCGCCCGGGATGGCGTCTGCCACCGCCCTCGAGGCGATCTCGAAGAGCGGGCGCGTCTTGCGTCCGAACGCGACCGTGACTGGCGTTACGATGCGCGAAAGATCTTCGGCGGTGATGTTGGCCGGCGGCTGGCCGCCTCCCATCAGCAAGGGCATCATGCGCGCGCTGGCAAGGTAGATGCGGCGGCGCTCCTCGGGCATTCGTCGGAAACAGCCCGCGCCGCCGGACGCGTCGAACAGCGCTTCCACCGCACTTTCAGCGCCGTGCATCCGCAACGCCTCGGCCACCGGGGCGAAGGCCGCCTGGGAATCGGCGTTGAACGCTTCGATGGCGGCTTCGTCGCGCAGATAGGTGTTCAGGCCCGGCTCATACAGGAAAGCCTTTGATATCAGGTCCGACCGCCGGATGAGCACATTGAGGAGCACATGTGTCGAGTATGACCACGCCGCAACCGCGCATGGCCGGCCAGCCTCGGCCTGCAGCAGCTTGATGAGCTGCTCCGTATGTGCCGCCGTGCCGAAGCCGCTGCCGTCATCCGGCCAGCTTCCGGAGCCAAACCAGCGCAAGGTCGGGCAGATGACATGCACATCGGCGGAAAGCTTGTCGACAATCGGCTGCCACAGCGAACCATCGCCCGGCGCACCATGCAGAAGTACGAGCTTTTTCACGGCATCTCCTGTGCTTTTGCTTCTCTGGATCCCGGCTCTCATAACGCGGACGTGGGTTGGTTCCATAATGTTTGTTATGCGATCTACCTGTGTGGCGGCTATTTAGTAATACGACACATGGGCAAGTTTGAGATGCGGCACACGCGGCGCTCTGCCCTTAGTCGAACCTATGAGGAAAGGAAGTTGGCGTTTTCGCAATCACCGCCAAGGCCCGCCGGCGAGGCCATTGCAACCCAATAGACAATTTTATATCACAGAATCCGATACATATCAGTCAGTTCGTTGACTTCTTAGCCTTTCAGGCGTATCCTGTTCCTATTGGTACGCCTTGATACGCGTTGCCATGCAAGGGAGGAGTCAACATGCTAGGGAGGCTAACGCTTGCCGTACTGGCGAGCGCGGCGTTGTTTAGCGCCGCAGCATCTGCGCAGGAGGTTCCGCGCAACCAGAACCTCATTGTCGAAAACCCTAACGGTACGATAGCTAATCCGGATTGGTTCAATATCTGGACCCCGGCTGGCAACCTGAACCAACCCACCGGGCTCCACCAGCTCGCGATGGATACGTTCTGGTACATCGATCCAGACTACGGACTGGACGGTGTATGGGACAACTCCCTCGCTGCGGAGCCGCCTATCTACAACGACGACTTCACCCAAATGACGGTGCGCCTGCGCGAGGGCATCTACTGGAGCGACGGCGTGGAATTCACCGCCGACGACGTTGTCTTCACGGCCGAGACGCACATGAAGACCGACGGGCTCGTCCGCAGCGCCGCCTTCCAGGTCAACGTTGAGAGTGTCGAGGCGCCGGACCCTTATACGGTCGTCTTCAACCTGAAGCGCCCGAACTCGCGCTTCCACTCGCTGTTCACGGTCCGCTGGAATGCGGCATGGATCATGCCGAAGCACGTCTTCGAGGGCAAGGATCCGCTGACGTTCAACTTCAACCCGCCCGTCTCGCTGGGCGCGTACACGCTGCACAGCTACGACCCGAACGGACAGTGGTTCACCTGGGAGAAACGGGACGACTGGGAGCGGACTACGCTGGCTCGTTTCGGTGAACCGGGTCCGCAATACGTGACCTACGTCGATCCGGGGCCGCCCGACCGGCGTGTGATCGCCCAGATGAACCACGAGCTCGACATCATCCACGACGTCTCGCCGGAGGGCATGTTCACCCTCGCCCGCGAAGCGCCAAGCTCGATCGCCTGGTTCGACGGCTTCCCCTATGCCCATCCCGATCCCACACTTCCCGCCGTGCTGTTTAACCATCAGCATGAGAAGTTCCAGAACCGCGACGTACGCTGGGCCCTGGCCTTGGCGATCGACATCAAGGCGGTGGCGATGGCGTCCTATCGCGGGGCGGCAACGATTTCGGCAATCCAGGTTCCGCCCACGGGAACGCATCCGGACTATTATCACATCCCCCTGTCGGAATGGTTGAGCGAGTTCGAGATCGACACGGGACAGCAGGTCATTCGGCCCTATGACCCGACCATCGGGGAGCAGATCGCCGACATGCTGCGGCCATCAATGGGCGATGCCATCCCGAGCGACCCGGACAAAATCATGCGCGCCTTCGGCGCCGGCTGGTGGAAGCAGGACCTAGAAGCGGCGGCGCAGCTCATGGAGAAGGCAGGCTTCACCCGGCGCGGTAATGACTGGTACATGCCGAACGGCGAGCGCTTCACCATCCGGCTGATGGTTGAAGGCGACGGCCGGCCGGTGATGACCCGAGCGGGCACTATGATCGCCCAGCAATGGCGCGATTTCGGCGTCGACGTCACGGTGGAGAACGCCCAGGCGGCTTTCTTCACGCGGCGCAACGGTGGTGACTTTGAAGTTGCGATCAGCTGGAGCGTGGAGACCTGGGGCGGTCACCCCGACCTCTCGTTCTTCCTCGACAGCTGGCATTCCGACTTCGTCGCCCCGGCAGGCGAGGTCCAGTCGCCGCGCAACTGGCAGCGCTGGTCGTCGCCGGAGCTCGACAAGATCATCGAGCAAATCCGCGAGGTGGAATTCGACGACCCGAAGGGGATTGAGCTTGGGCATGAGTTCGTCAAGCTCATGGTCGAGGAGATGCCGACCATTCCGCTCATGGCCTACAACGTCTTCACCGTGATGGATACGACGTACTGGACCGGCTACCCGACGGCGGATGACCCCTACACCAATCCTGTGCCGAACTGGGCGAACTCGCGCTACATGATGGTCAGGCTGCGGCCGACCCAACAGTAACCCGAGTGCGACCGGGTGGGGAGCGGAGGCCTTCCCCCGCTCCCCGATCTTCAATCGGAAGGGTTTGATGCGCAGCTACGGCATCTATGTCCTGACGCGCTTCGCGCAATTCCTGCTCGTGGTGTTCATCGGCATCTCGCTGACGTTCTTCATCACGCACCTGTCACCGATCGACCCCGTGGAGCAGATGATCGCCGGCATGACTGCGATGGGTCAGAGCGATCCTGAGGCCGTGTCCCTGATGCGTACGGCGCTGCAGGAACTCTACGGCACGGGCGGACCGCTGATAGAGCAGTATTTCACGTACTGGGGTCGCATTCTCTCAGCGGATTTCGGTCCCTCGCTGTCGTCATTCCCCACCCCGGTTTCCGTGCTCATCGGCCGGGCATTGCCCTGGACCATCGGTCTTCTGGCCACCTGCACGGTAATTTCCTGGGTGTTCGGCAACCTTCTGGGCGGCCTCGCCGGCTACTTCCGCGAAAACCGGATGCTCAAGCTGGCGGGCGTGATCATAATGGGTTTCCACCCGGTGCCCTATTACATCATCGCCTTCGTGCTCCTGATCATCTTCGGCCTGATGTGGCCGATCCTGCCGACGAGCGGTGGGGCGGCAGCCAACCTTCCGCGCGGGTGGAACGCCGAATACCTGATCAGCGTGCTGCGCCATTCGATCTTGCCAGCGGCCTCGATCATCCTTGTCGGTCTGGGTGGCTGGTTCATGGGGATGCGGGCGCTCGTCTCCAACGTCATCACCGAGGACTACGTTACCTATGCCGAGCTTGGAGGGGTAAAGCGCAGCCGGATCCTGCCCTTCTACGTCATTCGCAACGCTCTGGTGCCGCAGGTGACCGGCCTCGCCATGTCCCTTGGCGCGATCTTCAACGGCGCAATCATCGTCGAATTTGTCTTCAGCTACCCCGGCCTGGGGCGGCTGTTGATCTCCGCGGTCTATGCCGGCGACTATGGACTCGTGCTCGGCGTGACGACGATTTCCATCGTCGCCGTATCCGCCGCCGTCTTCCTGATCGACATCCTCTATCCGGTGTTCGATCCGCGTGTGAAGCTTGCCTGAGGCCCGACGATGCTCAAGACCCTCCGCGACCTCTTCCGCTACAACCGAGAATTTGCGATCGGTTCGATGCTGATGGCGGTGATCCTGGGCATGGCGGCGCTGTCGGCCTTCTCCCCCTACCCGCCCGCGAACATCTATGTCGTGCCGCCGGACATGCCGCCCTCCTGGGCCCACCCGTTCGGCACGAACTCACGGGGCCAGGACGTCTTCTGGCAGCTCACTTTCGCGATGAGGAACACGCTGCTGTTCGGTTTCGCGGTTGCCTTTCTGAGCCGGCTGCTCTCGCTCCTGATCGGACTGGTGGCGGGCTATCAGGGCGGCCTTACCGACCGGGTGTTGATGTCGATCAACGACACGTTCATCGTCATCCCCCTCTTCCCTCTCCTGATCCTCTTCTACTTCGTGATGCGGGACTACATGAACTGGGTCCTGCTCACTCTCGTGATCGCCTGCCTCGGCTGGGCCTATGACGCCCGGCTGATCCGGTCGATCATGATGAGCCTGAAGACGCGCGAGTTTACCCAGACCAGCGTGTTCTCCGGCATGAAGATGCACGAAATCGTCGTCCGCGAGCACCTGCCCTACGTCCTGCCGATCGTGTTCTCGACCACGCTCAACAACATCAACTGGTCGATCGGGCTCGAGGTGACGCTTTCCGTGCTCGGCTTCACCGATATCAACCGCCCCACCGTCGGAACCATGATCTTTTGGGCCAACCAGCACAGCGCCATGGTGGCGGGCGTGTGGTGGTGGTTCGTGTTCCCGACCGCGTTCATCACGCTCACCTTCATCGCCCTGTTCCTGCTCGCCGTTTCGATGAACGAGTACATCGATCCTCGCAGCCGGCTCGCCCGCATGGGCATGGGAGGCGCGTGATGGTGAAGGCGAACGGCAAGGCCGGCAACGGGCCGGTGCCCGCGGAGCCCATCCTCTCGGTGCGCAATCTGCGTGCTTACTACCAGATGCAGTATTTCGGCATCGACCGGGAGGTCCGTGCCGTCGATGACATCACACTCCAGGTCAACCGGAACGAGATCTACGGCGTCGCGGGGGAATCGAGCTGCGGCAAGACATCCCTGATCAAGACGATCGCGGCCGCTAACCGCCCGCCGCTCAACGTCATCGGCGGATCGGTCAAGTACAGCTTCCTCGATCGGGACATCTTCAGGATGAGCGAGGAGGAGCTGTCCCGCGTGCGGTGGAAACATCTCTCCTACATCATGCAGGGATCGATGAATGTGCTCAACCCTGTGCGCCGGATCCGCAAATCGTTCATCGATTTCGCCTTCCGCCACATCAACAAGCCCGAGCGAGAATTCTTCGACATCGTGGCGCGCCATCTCGAGCGGCTGCGCCTGTCGCCTTCGGTCCTCAAGGCCTATCCGCACGAGCTTTCGGGCGGCATGCGCCAGCGCGTGACCATTGCCCTCGCCACGATCTGCCGACCTGAGTTCATCATCGCCGACGAGCCGACGACCGCCCTCGATGTGGTGGTTCAGAAGGACGTGCTAGCGATGATCCGGGAGGTGCAGCAGGAGATGGGATCATCGATCCTGTTCGTCACCCACGACATGACGGTGCACGCCAACATGGCCGATCGCCTCGGCATCATGTATGCGGGCCGGCTGGTGGAGGAAGCTCCGACCCGCGAGATATTCGCCAATCCCCTGCACCCCTATACGGCACATCTTATCCAGAGCCTGCCACGGATTGGCGACCTGAGCCCGAAGAAGGCGCTGCCGGGCGCCCCGCCGAACCTTTCCGATCCGCCGGCGGGGTGCCGCTTCCATCCGCGCTGTCCGCTCGCCATGGACATCTGCCGGCGGGAAAACCCCGCCCTGACCGCGCTCAGGCCGGGTCATCGCGTCGCCTGCTTTGCTGCGAGCTCCGAGGTCCGCCCGGTCTCCGAGATCCGGGAGACGGTACCACCGAAGGTGGCGGAGGCGCGGTCATGAGCGATCTTCTCATCGTGGATAGCGTCACGAAAAGCTATGCTTTCGGCGGCCTGTTCGGGCGAGGCACATTCAAGGCCGTCGACAATGTCAGCTTCACGCTCGAGGCCGCACGGCCGGAGATCTTCACCATCGTCGGCGAGTCCGGCTCCGGCAAGACGACGCTTGCGCGGATGATCCTGAACCTGATCGCGCCAACTTCCGGCACCATCCGTTTCCGCGGCACCGACCTTAATGCGATCCGTGGCTCGCGCGCTCGCATGGATTTCATGCGCCACGTCCAGCCGATCTTCCAGAATCCGTTCGAAGTCTTCAATCCGCTGAAGAAGGTCGACCATTACCTGTTCATGACGGCGCGGCGCTTCGCCGGCGCCTCGAAGACGGCCGAGGTTGAAGCCCACGCCGACGCCGCGCTGCAAAAGGTCGGGCTGTCGCTCGCCGAAGTGAAGGGCCGCTTTCCCCACGAACTCTCCGGCGGTCAACTCCAGCGCACCGCCATCGCTCGCGCGCTGATTCCCGGCCCGTCTCTGCTCGTCGCCGACGAGCCCGTGTCGATGGTCGACGCGTCGCTACGCATGTCGATCGTCAACCTGTTCAGGACGCTTCGGGACGACCTGCGCGTTTCGATCATCTACATCACCCACGACCTCGCGACGGCCTATTACATCAGCGACCGCATCATCATCATGCAGAAGGGCGTGGTGGTTGAAAGCGGCCCCGCCCGGCAGGTTCTGGACAACCCCCAGCATCCCTATTCGATCCTGCTCAAGGAGTCGGTTCTCTCGCCGGAGACTATCGGTGAGGGAATCCTCGGCCTTGCCCGCCACACCGGCGAAGGCCCGCCCGAGGCCTCGGCTGAAGGCGGAGCTGCCACCCGCACGCTTGCGCAACCCCGGTCATCATAGGCTCAAGGGAGTATCCGATGCCCAGCAGCAAGGTTCTTCTCGATCGCGACTTCGCCATCGGCACCACCGACCGACGGCTGTTCGGCGCCTTCGTCGAACATCTTGGCCGTTGCGTCTATGGCGGAATTTACGAGCCGGACCACCCCAGCGCCGATGAGCGAGGTTTCCGTGGCGACGTGCTGAAGCTGGTACGCGAACTCGGCCCCACCATCGTGCGCTACCCCGGCGGCAATTTCGTCTCGGGCTATGACTGGGAGGATGGCGTAGGTCCCGTGGAGAAGCGCCCGCGCCGCCTCGACCTTGCCTGGCAGTCGATCGAGCCGAACACCTTCGGCACAAACGAGTTCATGGACTGGTGCCGCCTTGCGAATGTCGAGCCCATGCTGGCGGTGAACCTCGGCACGCGCGGTCCCGACGCTGCACGCCGTCTCGTCGAGTACTGCAACCATCCCGGCGGCACGACGCTTTCGGACCTGCGCCGCGAGCACGGCTGGCCTGAGCCGCACGATGTGAAGTTCTGGTGCCTCGGCAACGAGATGGATGGCCCGTGGCAGATGGAGCGCAAGACGCCGGTCGAATACGGCCGTGTTGCGACCGAGGCGGCAAAGATGATGAAGATGGTGGATCCCTCGATCGAGCTTGCGGTCTGCGGCTCGTCCGCCCGCACCATGCCCACCTTCGGCGAATGGGAGCGGATCGTGCTCGAGCATACGTTCGATCATGTCGAGTACATCTCGCTCCATACCTACCTCAACAACTACGCGGAGGATACGGCCGCGTTCCTTGCGAGCCCCGACCTTATGGACAGCTTCATCGAGGAGGTGGTGGCGATTGCCGATGCCGTCGCTGCCGAGCGCCGCTCCTCCAAGCGCATCATGCTGTCCTTCGACGAATGGAACGTCTGGTACCGCACCCGCCGGGGCGACACGCGCGTGAGGGAGGGCTGGCCGGTCGCGCCGCCGATCCTCGAGGAGGTCTACACGATGGAGGATGCCCTTGCCTTCGGCGGCGCCTGCATCGCGCTGCTCAACCACGCCGATCGTGTCCGCGCCGCCTGTCTCGCGCAGCTCGTGAACGCCATCGCCCCCATCATGACACAGACGGGGGGAGCCGCCTGGCGCCAGACGATCTTCTGGCCCTTTGCGGACTTCGCCAATCTCGGTCACGGCAAGGTGCTGCGGACCCAGATCGACTGCCCAACCTACTCGGCAACCTACTACGATCCGCGCGGCAAGGAGGACCTGTACTTCCCCCTGCCGGAAGTGCCCTACCTCAAGCTCGCTGCCATCCACGGCGACGACACTTTGACCCTCTTTGCGCTGAACCGCCACCTCGACGAGCCCATGCGGATCAACGTGTCGGCCCGCGGCTTCAGCGAACTAGCGCTGGAGCGCGCCCAGACGCTGCACAACGGCGACCTTAGGGCGGCCAACACGCAGGATGATCCGGACCGGGTTCGCCCCGAAGCGCTTCAGGGCGTGGAGATTCGTGGAAGCGAGGTGGTTGCAACGCTTCCGGCGGCATCGTGGACGGTTTTGCGCATGCGGGCACGCTGACAGGCGCTGATCGGCCGCCCACCCTCAACCGCGGGCCGAAAGCATGGGCGTTGACGGCTTCAAATCGCCGTTGCGCGTGGCAATCCCTATCCGCAAGAGGCTTGTACTTCAGGAAGGCTCTCACTCTCGATGATTGCCCTGATCTCCGCGCGGCAGGAGCTGCAATTGGTGCCGGCGCGAAGCGAGCGGCCCACGGCTCTAACGCTTGTGTTGCCGGGGCGTACGGCTGCCGCGATCTGCAAGGTGCCGACACCGAAGCAGGTGGCCGGCAACGGCGAAGGCCTGCAGAGCCTGGAATTGGTGTCGATATTGGCCGAGCCGATGAAGCCCTTCATCAGCGTGTTGGAGACGCAATAATCCTCCGTCAGTAGCTGGCCGGAAAGATAGAAGGCGACGGAATCCGGCCCATGCTCGGCAATAGCGGCCTTAAATTTTTCCGCCACGAGATCGAGCGCCTCATCCCAGCCGGCACGCCGCCCTCCGATTCCCGGGTGAAGCAGCCGGTCCCCGGACCCGATCGTCTCGGTAAGAGCCGATCCCTTGGAGCAGAGACGGCCGAAATTCGCCGGTGATCCGGATCGCCCGAAATTTCCACGCCGCCATCCGGTTTCGGCCTGGCGATCACACCGCAGCCGACCCCGCAGTAGGGACAGGTGGTCTTGATCGCGGGGCCGATCATGCGCTCCATCGCCGGAACCGATTTACTCGGCCGGCACGGGCGCGGCGGCCGGCATTGTCCGTGCCGCGGCGGCGGAACGCTTCGCCCCAGTGCGGTAATGGGTCGAATAAAGCGTCAGGCCGACGAAGGTGATCCCGCCGACGAGATTGCCCACCACCGTCGGGATCTCGTTCCAGAAGAGATAGTCCATGATGGAGAAATTGCCGCCGAGCATCAGGCCCGAGGGGAACAGGAACATGTTTACGATCGAGTGCTCGAAACCCATGTAGAAGAAGAGCATGATCGGCATCCACATGCCGATCACCTTGCCGGAGACGGAGGTGGACATCATGGCGGCGACGACGCCGGTGGAGACCATCCAGTTGCAGAGCACGCCGCGGATGAAGAGGGTGAGCATGCCGGCAGCACCGTGGGCGGCATAACCGACCGTCCTCCCCTCGCCGATCGTCCCGATCTTCTGGCCGACGACGTTCGGCGCCTCGCTGAAGCCGAAGGTGAAGATGATGGCCATCATCACGGCCACCATGAAGGCGCCCGCGAAATTGCCGATGAAGACGAGTGCCCAATTCCGCAGCACGCCGCGCAGCGTGACGCCCGGACGCTTGTCGATCAGCGCCAGCGGAACCAGGGTGAATACGCCTGTCAGAAGATCGAAGCCAAGCAGGTAGAGAAGGCAGAAGCCCACCGGGAAGAGGATTGCGCCGGCGAGCGGCTGTCCTGTCTCCACATTGATGGTGACCGCGAAGGCGGCGGCAAGCGCCAGGATCGCGCCTGCCATGAAGGCTCTTACCAGCGTGTCCTTGGTGGACATGAAGACCTTCGCCTCGCCGGCATCGATCATTTTGGTGACGAATTCCTTGGGTGCTACATAAGCCATCTGCTTCTGTCTCCGTGCCTGGGGGTGGCTCTGGTGGTGGGTGCGGTGCGGCGGTCTGCGGCTATTCCTCCACCGCCATGACCATTGCCCTCGTTAGGTCGATGAGGATCCGTTCGCCGTCGCGTTTCAGCGGGAAGGTGCGCACGGCGCCTTCGTCCGCCCCCTGGGCGAGGCCGGTCTCCAGCGAGATCACCCAGTTGTGCAAGGGGCAGGTTACGCAGGCATCGTGCACGATGCCCTGGCTCAGGGGTCCGTTGCGATGGGGGCATCTGTCCTCCAGCGCAAAGACGCGGTTGTCTGCCGTGCGGAAGACGGCGATGGTTATCTCCCCCATCTTCACGCAACGCGCCCCGCGCAGCGGGATGTCGTCGAGGCGGCCGACCGCCTGCCAATGATGGTCGCTCATTCCGCAGCCTCCAGCGAGAGCTCGGCCATCGGCTCGAACTCGTGCCTGTCCTTGCCGGTGGCGCGCTCGGACCAAGGGTCCACCTGGGCGAATTTCTGGGAGAAGACAAAGCGGTCGTAATATTCCTTCCGCCGGGCCTTATCCTCCAGCACCTGGCGGCGGATTTCGTCGTAGCCGATGCGCTTGGCCCATTTGTAGATGCGCTCCAGATAGCGCGCCTGCTCGCGGTACATCTGAACGAGCGCAACGATTACCTCCAGCGCCTCGTCCTCGGTCCTGACCAGGCCCAGCTTTTCCGTGCCCTTGATGTCGAGGCCGGCAGCGCCTGCGAAGTGGATTTCGTAGCCCGAGTCCACACAGATGACGCCGACGTCCTTGCAGGTGGCCTCCGCGCAGTTACGCGGACAGCCGGAGACCGCCATCTTCACCTTGGCCGGCGTCCACGATCCCCACATGAACTTTTCGATGCGGATGCCGAGCCCGGTCGAATCCTGCGTGCCGAAGCGGCACCATTCGGAGCCGACGCAGGTCTTCACCGTCCTGAGCCCCTTCGCGTAGGCATGACCGGACACGAAGCCCGCCTTGCCCAGCTCGGCCCAGACCGCCGGCAGGTCCTCCTTCTTCACGCCCAGCATGTCGATGCGCTGGCCGCCGGTGACCTTCACCATCGGGATGTCGAACTTTTCCACCACATCCGCGATGGCCCGCAGCTCCTTCGCGCTCGTCACGCCGCCCCACATACGCGGGACAACGGAATAGGTGCCGTCCTTCTGGATGTTGGCGTGCACGCGCTCGTTGACGAAGCGCGACTGGTAGTCGTCGGCATATTCGTCCGGCCACTCGCAGACAAGGTAGTAGTTGAGCGCGGGCCGGCACTTGGCGCAGCCGCAGGAGGTCTTCCATTCGAGCTCCTGCATGACGGCCGGAATGGTCTTAAGCCGCTTCGCCCTGATCAGCCGGCGCACCTCGTCATGGCCGAGATCGGTGCAGCCGCAGACGGGGGTGATGGCCGCCGGATTGTAGGCATCGCCCAGTGTGAGCTTCATCAGCTGCTCGACAAGACCGGTGCAGGTTCCGCAGGAAGCGGAAGCCTTGGTGTGGGCGCGTACGGCTTCAAGCGTCGTCAGCCCCTTTTCGGTAATCGCGCCGGTGATCTTTCCCTTGCATACGCCGTTGCAGCCGCAGATCTCCGCCTCATCCGGCAAGGCTGCAACGGCCGCCGTAGAGTCCAGCCGGCCACCTCCCTGATAGGCCTGACCGAAGATCAGGGTGTCGCGCTGATCGGAAATGTCGGCGCCCTTCTTCAGAAGGTCGAAGAACCATGCGCCATCGGCCGTATCGCCGTAAAGCACGGCGCCGAGGATACGGTTGTCCTTCAGCACCAGGCGCTTGTAGATGCCGGCCGCGGCGTCCCGCAGCACGATCTCCTCGCGGTCGTCGCCATCAGCGAAGTCGCCGGCCGAATAAAGGTTTACGCCCGTTACCTTGAGCTGCGTGGCAGTTTCGACGGGGCGGAACGTGGCCGCCTTCTCCCTGAGCGTGGCAGCCGCCACCTTGGCCATGTCGTAGAGCGGCGCCACCAGTCCGTAGCAGATGCGCTCATGCTCCACGCATTCGCCTATGGCGAGGATGTCGGGATCGGAGGTCACCATCTGGTCATCGACCACGATGCCGCGCTCCACATAGAGCCCGGCGTCGACCGCGATGCGCGTTTCCGGCCGGATGCCGACGGCCATCACCACGAGGTCGGCGGGATACACGGTGCCGTCCTCCAGAAGCACGGCTTCGGCGCGGCCGTCGCCGAGGATGGCCTTGGTCTGCGCCTTGCAGTGGACCTTGATGCCCCTGCCCTCCAGCTCCTTCTGGAGAAGATAGCCTGCGGCGGGGTCGAGCTGGCGCTCCATCAGATGGCCCATGAGATGGAGTACCACCACCTCCATGCCGCGCGAGCGCAGGGCGGCGGCAGCCTCGAGTCCCAGAAGCCCGCCGCCGATGACGACGGCACGCGCGCCCGGCTTTTCGGCGGCGGCAATCATGGCCTCCACATCATCGAGGTCGCGGAAGGCGCGAACGCCCGGTAGGTCCCTGCCGGCGACGGGGATGATGAAGGGCGCGGAGCCCGTGGCAAGGACGAGCTTGTCGTAGGGCGTTTCGCCGGCGCGGGAGAAGACCACCTTCGCCTTGCGGTCGATCCTCGTCACCGTTTCGCCGAAACGGCAGGCGACGTCATGCGCGGCGTACCATTCGGCATCGTGGGTGATGATGTCCTCGTAGCACTTCTCGCCCGCCAGCACCGGCGAGAGCATGATGCGGTTGTAGTTGCCGCGCGGCTCGGCGCCGAAGAGCGTGACGTCGAAGGCGTCCGTGCCATCCTCGAAGAGGTGCTCCAGCATGCGGCCCGAAGCCATGCCGGCGCCGACCACCACGAGTTTCTTTCTCATCTGCGAAAATCCCTCCGCTTTCGTGACTTTCAAGCGGGCTGCAGCTTTGCCTCGCGCCGCTCCATGCGGCGGATGGCTAGGTGTATCCAGGCCGACATGCCCACCAGGAGGCCGAACTCGGTTTCCCTTAGGGAGAGCTCGTCCTTTAAGCGCACTCCGATGATGGAGAAGATCGTCCACACGGCGAAGCAGACGGTAAAGGCGATGGTCGACCTGCTCAGCGCATGGGCTGGTCCGGCATCGGCTTTTCCGGCTGGCTGTAGTGAGATCATGACAGTCCGCTCCAATTTCCATCCGAGTGTCCGAGGAGGTGTCCAAAAGAAAAGCTGCCGGCCAGCCTTCGTCGCCCGCGGTCACGGCGGCGAGGCTGATCGGCAGCTTTGCCTTTATACGGCGCCCTTCGTTGGACGCCTTGGTATCCCCTCTGGATCCGCAAAAGACTATGCACGCCGCGTGCCAGATGGGCGGCGCGCGAGATAACATCGCTAAATCAATATGATAAAGAGATGGGCCAGAACTGGCCGATATTCGGAAGGGCCTGCCTCGCTAACAGATGCAGCAGCGATTTGACCAGAATTTAGGCATCACTATACGATGCTTAAATTTTAATCATATCATTCACTGCGATTATGCGCACCCCGCTGGCGTGCGATATAGCCCTCAAGATCCGCAGGATCGAATTCGGCGCCGTCGAATAACGGTCCGGCCTGCGTCGAGCCGTCTTCATCTGGAATGGAGATGCCAAGCGGCCCGATCGCGGAGCGATAAAGATCGGGCCGGAACGACAGCCGCGCCTTCTCCGCGTTTGCGACACTGTGGTCGAGCTGCCCCCAGCGCACCATCTGAGCGTAGAGCCAGAGCGCATGGGCCTGCCGCGGGAAGGTGGCCGCTCCGTCGGCAGGCACGAAGAAGTCTGAAACCGTCTCGACCCCATGGCCCGTTTCGAGCGCGCCCGCGAGCGCGCCAAAGATCAAGCGGGCAGGCTGGGCGAGATAGGCATCACTGGCGAGCATGTCCGCAAGCGCCGCCCTGTTTTTGGCAAGCCCGCACCATACCGCCGAACGATAGAGCGCGCGCAGAAGACGCTGCAGCAGGTCCGCATGCCCCTCCGCCCACTCCGCGCCCACCCCCAGCACCTTTTCCGGACTTTGCCGCCAGATTGCGGCCTTCACCGCGACGATGTGCGCCTTGCCTGCGGCAACGGCCACGCTGCTCCACGGCTCGCCGACGCAGAAGCCGTCGATCCTGCCAGCCGCAATCGCATCCGGCATCAGCGGCGGCGGCAGGATAGCGATATCGACGTCCCGCTCGGGATCGATGCCGCTTGCAGCCAGCCAATAGCGCAGCTCGAAATTGTGCCCGGAATGGGGATGAACCACCGCGAAACGGAGGTTTGAACCGCCCGCGGCACGGCGCTTCCCGATCGCTAGACGAAGCGCCCTCCCCGCCGCCGCAGGATTGTCCAGCCCGCCAGCGCCGAACTCGGCCATCGCGGCCCACAGGGCATTGCTGACGCTGATCGCGTTTCCGCCGAAGCCGAGCGCCATAGGCGCGGCCAGTTGCATGGGAATGGGCGAGAGGCCGAGATTGGCCGCGATCGGCATCGGAGCCAGCATGTGCGCCACATCGAAATGACCAACCGCGATGCGGTCCCTGACGTTGGCCCAAGACGTCTCCTTCACCAGAAGGAGATCGATCCCCTCCTCCTCGGCAAAGCCCCTCTCCTTCGCCGTAATGAGGATCGCGCTGTCAAGGAGCGGGAGGAATCCAGCGGTGATCTGATCGCACATCCCTTTTCCTCCGGCGTCACGGATCGAGCAGGCCGGCAGCCAGCGCCAGGCTGCGGGCAATCTCGATGATCTTGCGGTTCTGGTTCATGGCGGTCCGCCGCAGGAGGGCGTATGCCTCCTCCTCCGTGATCCCCTTCGAACGCATGAGTATTCCCTTGGCGCGTTCGATGAGCTTGCGCTCCTCGAGCGCGTTACGCGCTTCCTCCAGTTCCCGAGCCATGCGCGAATAGGCATTGAAGCGGCTGATGGCCATGTCGAGGATGGGCTTGACCCGCTCCTGCCTCAGCCCGTCCACCACATAGGCGGAAACGCCCGCCTCGATTGCGGCCTCGATCGAGGCCCGGTCGGAGCGGTCCACGAACATTGCGATCGGCCGTTTGACGGCGCGCGAGAGATTGAACATGCTTTCCAGCATGTCGCGGTTGGGATTGCCGAGATCGATGACGATGACGTCCGGCGCCACCTCCTCTATCCGCCGCGCAACGGCGCTTACGTCATGCACCAAAGTGACGCGCTCGTAGCCGGCCTCGCGCAGCCCAGCCTCGATGATGGCTGCGCGGACGGTATTCTCGTCGATCACAAGGACGGAGAGCGAGCTCGGCGACATGCCTTCATTTTGCGCATGCACACTGATTGTGCAACGCAAAAAATTCCGGAGTGCCAACGAGCCCTGTCCGTTCAGACAGGGAGACTGACCCGTGTAGCAAATGGAGACCTCTAATTACCGGTCCAGGTCGGCTTGAAAGATGATGTTCAGCGGAACGACGGCGCTGTGATGCGATGAC